>PKYN01000016.1 GCA_003132665.1 Actinomycetota bacterium | reverse complement strand
ATCGGGATGCGGAACATGATCATCTACGAGCTCGAGTCGGACTACTCGCACTACCTGGAGACGCTCGGCGCGCCAAGGCGACTGGTGCGTAAGTACGCCTTCAGAAACGCGATGCTCCCGCAGATCACGGGGCTCGCGCTATCGCTCGGCACGATTCTTGCCGGCGCTCTCGTCACCGAGATCGTCTTTTCATATCCGGGGCTCGGTTATCAGATCTACAGGGCGATCACAAACAAGGACTACTTCGTGATTCAGGGGATCTTCCTCTTCATCATCGTCGGAGTCCTGGTCGCCAACTTCATTGTCGACATCGTCTACGTTCTCGTCGATCCGAGAACGAGAATCGGAATGCAAGGCGGACAAGCATGACGGTTTCGGGAGGCGCCGTCCCGCGCTGAGCCCCGGGAGAATTCGGCTCACTCGTTCAGCGCCTCATCCGAGCGCTCGGCCGGCGTGCTTCGGCGCCGGCCTGAGCGCGTTACGAGTCGCGCCTTGCCTCGGCAACGCCATCCACCGGTCCCTCTAGACTGCCTTCGTGTCCACGCCCGAGGTTCCCGAAGGCTCGATTCCCGTCCTCGACCACGGCTTTGTCAGGCTCGACGACGCGATGGCGAGCGACCTATCGGTGGTCAACGCGGCCCGGGTTAGCTTCGCCCGCCATAAGCAGGAGATGGAGTCCGAGGACGAGGGGCTGATCGGCTTCCTGTTGCGCAACAGGCACGGGACGCCCTTCGAGCACAACTCCTTTCGCTTCCACGTGCGCTGTCCGATCTTCGTCATGCGCGAGTGGATCAGGCACCGCTGGTCGTCGTTCAACGAGTTCAGCATGCGCTACACGCGTGCGAACGACGACTTCTACATCCCGGCGCTCGAGGACATGCGCCAG
Organism: Actinomycetota bacterium; assembly: GCA_003132665.1. Taxonomy (GTDB): domain Bacteria; phylum Actinomycetota; class Thermoleophilia; order Gaiellales; family Gaiellaceae; genus Fen-549. The sequence continues at coordinate 161,350 of PKYN01000016.1, read as the reverse complement.
CAGGTCGGAAAGCCCGGCTCTTACTCCTTCGAGCCGGTTGAGCCGGAGCTTGCCGAGACGGCGCGGGCCGAGATGGAGAAGGCGAACAAGGCCTCGTACGCGACCTACGATCGGCTGATCGAGGCCGGGATAGCACGCGAGCTGGCGCGGACGGTGCTCCCCGTCGCCGCCTACACCGAGTTCTACTGGACGGTCAACGCCCGCTCGCTGATGAACTTTCTCTCGCTCAGAAACGCCGAGGCCGCGCAACGGGAGATTCATCGCTACGCCGAGGTGATCGAGGGCTTGTTCGCCGAGCGCATGCCGCTGACTCACGCCGCCTTCGTCTCGGCGGGACGCACCGCTCCTTGAGTCCAGTCGAGGGTCGTCAAATCGAGACGCCCTTGCTCGTCACGGGCTCGCGAACGCTAGACCGTCCGAGCGACGATCTTGCCGATACCGGTCGCGCCAGTATGCTCGCGTGCGATTCTCCAGCCGCGCGGCTTCAGTAGCAGTCCGGGGTAGCTCAGCTTGACCTGCGTCGTGCCCTCGCCGACCGCAAACGCGCCGCAGCTTATTAGCCCGTGATTGCGGCTGAGCACGTAAAGAGAGTAGTGCTCGCCGGCTGGCAGGATAGGCAGGCCGCGTACCGTCACGAGCAGCGGAGTGTTGTCGCCCGGTGTGTTCGGCCCTCCCTGCACGCTGCCGACCGACTCCGATGCCGCACTGGTTCCTCTCAGCGGTGAGAACCAGCTTGTGCGGAAGGTGGAGTCGTGCCTGCCCGTCGCGTAGCCGGCGAAGAAGATGGCTATCCCGAGCAGCACGAGGCCGAGCAGCGCGACCTCGCGTCGCCGCTCGCTTCGCTTGCGATCCGCCTCTGAGCGCGCCGATGGAGAAGCAGCGTCTCCACCGGCCGGCTTCCCTTTGGATTCTGGCCGATGCACAGTCACAGAGTCATAGCACGACCGGCTTCGCACTCGCACACATGGTCGTGGCGCTATGCTCAGGTCAGGTCCGAAGCACTGTGGTACTCCCAAACAGTGGCTATTGCTCGGCTACGTAAGTGACTTTTCCTCGACACGAGAATTAGGTGAACATGGGAACCGCACTGCTCGTACTCGCTGGTTATCTCGCCGGCAGCATCCCCTTCGGTTACTGGCTCGTGCGCCTGTTGCGGGGTCAGGACATCCGCCGGCTCGGTAGCGGGAATATCGGCGGCACGAACGTCTGGCGTTCCTTCGGTGCCCGCTTTGGCGTCCCGGTCGTGCTCTTCGACATCCTGAAGGGCTTTGTCCCCGCGCTGGTTGCCTCGCTGACGCACGGCTCGCTCGTGGCTGTCTTGACCGGGGCTGCCGCGATGCTCGGGCACTGGCGACCGCTCTTCATGCGCTTTCGTCGCGGCGGCAAGCTGGTCGCGACCTGCGGCGGCGCGGTGTTCGGCATCGCTCCGCTCGTTGCGGTTGTGGGCCTGACCGTCTGGGGGCTGGTCTTCCTCGCGGGCCGCTACGCGTCGCTCGCTTCGATCCTGGCAGCGGTCTCGCTTGTTCCCGCCGCGCTCCTACTGGGGCAGGACCTTTCGGTGGTCATCTTCATGGGCGCCGGCGCTCTGGCCATCGTCTGGCTACATCGCGCCAATATCGTGCGGCTGGTTCATGGCGAGGAGCATCGCTTTCAGCTCTGGCACAGATGGCGTAAGCCAGTCGGTCCGCCGCAGGCTCACACTAGATAGCGGCGCGGCTAACGCGGCTCGGCGGTTGAGATCAGCTCGCGGAGTCCGCGGACTCGTCTGCAGCAGTCTCGTCTTCGCCTGGCTCTGCCTCGGCGAGGGGCGCCTCGAGCTCCTCGCTCACCGGCTCGCTGACCGGCTCGCTCACGGGCTCGCTCACGGGCTCGCCGGGCGCCACGGTCACCTCTTGCTCGGGAGTGAGCTCGCCGCCCTCGGGAACCACGAGCGTCTTCACCTCGACGCTCACCTCTTCAAAGATGTGGACAGGCACCGCGAAGCTCCCGATGCGCTTGAGCGGATCGGAAAGCTCGATCTTGCGCCGGTCGATGCGAATCTTGCGCGTGCGCCAGATCTCGTCGGCGATGTCGCTGGGAGTGACCGAGCCGAAGAGCGCGCCGGTCGGGCCGGCCTTCACCTCGAAGCGGAGCACTGTCTTGCGCAGCTTCTCGGCGATCGCCTCGGCCTGCTCGGCGCTCCGCGCTTCTTGCAGCGCCCGACGGGAGTCTCGCTTTCGGATCTCCTCTACCTTGCCCGGGGTTGCCACCTCGGCCAGCTGGCGCGGAAACAAGAAGTTGCGCGCATAGCCGCGCGCCACCGAAACAACGTCGCCGCGTAGCCCGATTTTCTCCACGTCCTTGAGGAGGATGACGTCCATTCTGCGCTCCTTATTCCGACACGTAGGGGAGAAGGGCCATCTCGCGCGCTCGCTTGATCGCGACCGCCAGCTGCCGCTGGTGGCGACGGCAGACGCCGGTGATGCGCCTGGCCCGGATCTTGCCGCGCTCGGACATGTAGCGGCGAAGGGCGCCCGGGTTCTTCCAGTCGATCTCCTCGACGTGGTCCTTACAGAAATTGCATCCCCTGCGCCGGGTCGGCATCGAGCTGGGGCTCATGCGCTTGCGCTTCTTGTCCTGCTGAGCCAAGGTCTCTCCTTCTAGAACGGAATGTCGTCGTCGGTGTTCGGGCCGAAGTCGGCGTTCGCGGCCGGCGTGCCCTGGGGGACAAAGCTGGAGCTTTCGCCGCTCGCCTCGCGGCTACCGAGGAACTGAACGTTCTCGGCGATGATCTCGACCGCCTGGCGCTTGGTGCCGTCTTGGGCGTCCCACTCGCGCCAGTCGAGCCTGCCGTCGATCGCGACCGGCCGGCCCTTGGCGAGGTACTGCGCGCAGCTTTCGCCCTGGTTGCCCCAAACGGTGACGTCGAAGTAGTTGGGCTTGTCGCCCCACTGCCCCGTCGCCGAGTCCTTCTGGCGGGTGTTGACGGCGACTCGGAGCTTGCAGACCGCCGTCCCGCTCGGGGTTTGGCGGAGCTCCGGATCGCGGGTCAGGTTGCCAACGAGGACGACGCGGTTGATGTTGGCCATGGTTTCTCCTCCCTGAACGAACGAGCGTTCGCTGAGGTTACTCGTCCTCCTGGACGGGATCGGGCTCGACAGGGCTGGCGCTCACGGGCGCCGCTACCGACGCCGACGTGCTCGAGCCTTTGACTCGGCGTACCGCCATGTGCCGAAGCACGGCGTCGTCGATCTTGAGCAGGCGCGAGACCTCATTGAGCACCTCGGGCGAGGCGGAGAAGGTCAGGAGGTGGTAGATGCCCTCGCTCTTGTGCAAGATCTCGTAGGCGAGGCGCCGGCGGCCCCAGGGGGAGTGCTTCTCCCAGACTCCGCCGCCCTCCACAACCTGCGTGCGAATGCGATCAACGACCTCCTGCTGACGGTCTTCCGCCAGCTCGGGGTCGAGCATTATCAGGACCTCGTAATCGGTCACGGGCTCCCGTATCTCCTTCCTTCGGTCTTGTTCGGCCTCGCTCGAGTCGTCGCGCGGGACACGCGCCGGTTCACGAGGCAGGAAGCGGCGATGAGTGTAGCATCGCGCCATGCTCTGGGCTGCCCGTGTGCTCGCGCGCACCTTCGGAACGGTCTGGGAACTGCTCTCCCGGCTTCGCCGGCGACCCGCCGCGCCCGATCCCGCCGAGGAGCTTCGACTCAGGTTAGCCGAGGCTCGCGCGCGTGACACCGAAACGGCCAGCGCAGTAGTCGAGCTCGAGCCCGGGTCCGAGCCGGAGCCGGCGCAGCACGATCAGGAACCGAGCGAGCCGGCCTCGAGCGATGCGGAGAATCTCAGGCGTGACGTGCACGCACGCGGCCGGGCGCTGAGCGATGAGATGCGCGGCGCGAGCGGAAGAGACTGAGAGCCCGGCCGCGCATCTTTCGCAGGACGTACAGGCGGTCGCGCTAGCTCGTGTACGGGTTGTCCCAGCTCGAGGGCGTGAAGACGCTGCCCGCCGGCGCGCCGATGGCGAGCACCGAGGTGTTCGGCTCGAGCGCAAAGGCGGTGCGCTTGAGCGTCGGGTCGGGGATGAAGACGAGCGAGCCCGTCTTGACTTCGATCTTCTCGTCGCCGAGCTCGAAGCGCGCCTTGCCCGCAAGCACGACGTAGAGCTCCTGGTGGGCGCTACCTTCTTCGGTGTGCTCTTCGATCACGCGGGAGCCGGTCTCGCGCCCGACGAAGGCGTTGACGCCGAAGGCCTCGATTCCGAGCTTGGCCCTGAGCGGCTTCCAGCTGCCGCCGTCTTCGGGCTTCTCGCCTCCAAACGACTCGACGGCGTCGATGTCGGTAACGATGTACTTGCTATCCAAGATGACTTCTCCTTCGTTCGAATCGGACTCGTTAAGGGTGTCCGGCGTCGCCGCCGGGCTGCCCGGGCGAGGAGGTCGCGCTGCTGCTCGCGTAGAACAATGCGGGCGAGCTCGGGATGCACGATCAGCACTTGAAACTCCTCGGGAGACGACTAACTGGCGTTATAATATGAGTGGTTACATAACTTGTCAAGCTCAAACGGTGGTTAGCAGATGAACGCTGTGCCGGATCAGTTAGAGATCGTTCAGGCCTTCGTGAACACGGCCGATGTCGGCTCGGGCTCGGACGAGCTCGATACGCCGCCTGCGCTTGTGGCCTGGCTCGCGGAACACGCTCTGATCGAGAAAGGTACGGCGGCGAGCGAGAAGGATCTGGAGTACACGCGGGCCTTGCGCGAAGCGTTGCGAGCCCTCCTCTACGCCAACGCCGGCGGCGAGCTCGATCCGAAGGCACCGCCTGTGCTCGACGCGGCGGCCGAGCGAGCCGGTCTTCGGCTTTACTTCTGCGCCGACGGAAAAGCCGGTCTGATGTCCTGCACCGAGGGCGTTGACGGGGCACACGGGCGCCTGCTCGAAATCGTCGCCGAGGCGATGCGAGGCGGAACCTGGACGCGGCTCAAGGCTTGCCGCAGCGACGACTGCCGCTGGGCTTTCTTCGACGGCTCCAAGAATCACTCGCGCGCTTGGTGTTCGATGGCGCTCTGCGGAAACCGGGCCAAGGCTCGAGCATTTCGCGAGCGGCAGGCCGGCGCCTGAGAAGCGCTCGCCGCGATTGAGAGGAAGCAAGCCCAGGGTAATAGGCTCTCAAGGTCAGAAGAAAGCGCCAAGCGATGAATCCCACCTTCACGATCGGCCGCATTGCCGGCATCCGCATCTCCCTCAACTGGAGCTGGTTGATCATCTTCGCCCTGATCGTCTGGTCGCTGGACGTGAGCGTCTTCCCGGCGCAGAATCCCGGGCTCTCGCACGCGACCTATCTGATCATGAGCGTGGTCGCGGCATTCGTCTTCTTTCTCTCGATCCTGCTGCACGAGATCGGCCACTCGATCGTCGCCCGTCGTAATGGAATGGAGATCGAAGGCATCACGCTCTGGCTCTTCGGCGGCGTCTCCCAGTTCAAGGAGAAGTTCTCGAGCCCCGGATCCGAGTTCCGCATCGGCATTGCGGGCCCGGCCGTCTCCCTGGTGCTCGGAGCGATCTTCGTCGGGCTGGCCGTAATGGTGAATTTCACCACGCCGGTCGACGGCACTCTGGCCTGGCTCGGCTACATCAACCTGCTCTTGCTCGTCTTCAACCTGCTGCCCGCTCTCCCGCTCGACGGCGGGCGCGTGCTCAGATCCGCGCTCTGGAAGGCGAAAGGCGACTTCGCCTGGGCCACGAGGATCGCGGCGGGAATCGGAAAAGGCTTTGGCTACTTGATGATCGGCGGCGGTGTCCTTCTCTTCGTCGCCTATCGCTCCGCCAGCGGTATCTGGCTGGCTCTGATCGGCTGGTTCCTGCTCAGCGCCGCCGGCGGCGAGGTTCGCTATTTGGAGGCGAGTCAAGCTCTCGAGGGGCTGCACGTTCGCGATCTGATGACGCGCGATCCGGTGACCGCCTCGGCGGACGAGACGCTGGGCCAGTTCATGGACTCGCTCGCCGGCCGGGCGAAGCACAGCACGTATCCGGTCGTCTCGAACGGCGATGTTCTGGGACTGCTCCCCTTCCGCTCGATCGCCCATTTCCCACGCAGCGACTGGGACAGCCGGCTTGTTCGAGACAGCATGCTCGGGAGCGATCAGGTGCCCGTCCTCGACACGGAGGACAGCGCCGAAGACGCTCTGACCGAGCTGATGGGAGGAGAGATCCACCGCGGCCTCGTCGTCCACGACGGAGGCCTGGTGGGCTTCATCTCGATCTCCGACATAGGCCGCGTCCTCAATCAGCGGAGCGCGTTCAGGCGCTGATCCCCTTGCGGCTTCTCGCGTCGGCTCGAGCCGGCGACTTGTGGTGTTTCTTGCTCTCGCTCAGCTCGTGGTGCTCGAGCACGATGCGGACGGCCTCGGCGGGTTCGTCCGTACGGGAGAGCAGATCGAGATCATCCGGGGAGATCATCCTCTTGCCGAGCAGCTCGCGGCGGATCCATCTCACCATCTCTTCCCAGTAGTCGCAGTCCATCAGCACCACGGGGAAATGGAATATCTCGCCGACCTGGATCAAGGTCAGCGACTCGAACAGCTCGTCCATGGTTCCGAAGCCGCCCGGAAAGATGACGAAGCCCTCGGCCGCTTTCACGAACATCGTCTTGCGGGCGTAGAAGTGATCGAAGGTGAGGCTGAGGTCTGTGTAGGGATTCGCCGCCTGCTCGTGCGGCAGGCGGATGTTGAAGCCGACCGAGAGACCGCCGGCTTCCTGCGCACCGCGGTTGGCGGCCTCCATGATCCCCGGCCCTCCGCCGGTCACGACCGCCCAGCCAGCACGGGCGAATTCGCGCCCCACGTCGCGTGCCAGGTTGTAGAAGTGCTCGCCTTCGGGCACTCGCGCCGAGCCGAAGATCGAGACCGCCGGCCTGTCTATCTCGTCCACGGCCTCGAAGCCGCGCCGGAACTCGGCGGCGATCATCTGCACGTGGCGCTCGTGCTCGCCGTTGCCGCTGGAGAGAACCTCGCGGTCGTCGGGCCTTTTCGGGGTGTCGGGCATTAGAAGTGGCGGTGAACGTGTGTGTGGGTCATGGCCAGCGCGAGCAGTATGGCGAGCCCGAAGTAGCCAATAGCGATTCCCAAACGCTGCCAGGGCGTCACCTTGTAGTACTCACGCTCGCGCGCCTCGTGTCGCGATTGCCAGCGATGTAAAAGCTCGTAGGCGGCCAGCACGAGGACGATGAGCAGGATCGGGTTGGGCGCGAAGTAGACGAGCCCCGCAAGAGCGGCAAAACCGACGATCCAAATCGCCGGATGAAGAGCGGCCACGACTCGTCCTCCGTCGAGCGGCACGATCGGCAGCAGGTTGAAGAGATTGAGAAAGAAGCCGACGTAGGCGAGCGCGAGTAGCAAGGGGGAGTGATACGCGTTCGCGAAGCCCCAGAGGATCAATGCTCCTATTGAGCCGACGAGCGGGCCCGCGAGCGCCAGGCGCGCCTCTCGCCAGGCATTGTGCGGCATCTCTCGCAGAAGAATGGCCGCGCCCATGAAGGGGATGAAAACCGGCGCGCTCACAGGCAAGCCCTGCCGCCTGGCTTCGAGCGCGTGGCCCGATTCGTGTACGAGCATCAGCAGCACGAAACCGAGACCGAAACGCCAGCCCCAAATCATCGCGTAGGCCCCGATCGAGACGACCATCGAACCGGCCGTCGTGAACAGCGGGAGCTTGAGCCCGACCAGGAGCACCGCCTTGAACTTGAGCAGGAGGGCGCCGAGCGCAACGAAGGGCGCCGCCAGTTTCTTGAGGAAACTGCTTGGAGCCCCTTCCCGGTGAGCCGGCTCCGGCTCGAGCGTTGGCTCGAACGAGCTCGGCACGTAATTGGGCGGCTCGAGCTGAGGGGCACCCTCCCCCTCGGTGGGCCCTTGCCACTTGCGATATGTGTCGCTCGGCGTCATTCGGCTTGCTTCGCTTACGTGGCGCATCTCCCTCTCGCGAGGGGCGCAGTCACCACGTTATCGGCTGCCATCCCGCTACGGCTGATAGCCATTGGCGCGGGGAACGCCCTACCCGCCCGCCGCCGCCTCCGGATGCGTACGATTGTTGCCGTGGCAGCGCCAGACGACAAGCTTTCCAGCGAAGCCGGAATCGAGATCAAGCCCGTCTACACGGTCGAGGACGTGGCGGGGCTCGAGGCCGAGCTGCCGGGCTCCTATCCGTTCACGCGCGGTCCCTACGAGACGATGTACCGCGGTCGCCCCTGGACGATTCGCCAGTACGCCGGCTTCGGCTCGGCCGAGGAAACGAACGAGCGCTTTCGCTACCTGCTCGGAAAGGGCCAAACAGGGCTCTCGGTGGCCTTCGACCTGCCCACTCAGCTTGGCTACGACTCCGACCATCCGCTCGCGGAGGGCGAGGTCGGGCGCACCGGCGTAGCGATCGACTCACTGGCCGATCTGGAGCTGCTCTTCTCGGAGATCCCGCTCGACCAGGTCTCGACCTCGATGACGATCAACGCCCCGGCGGCGCTGCTCTTGCTCCTCTACGAGCTCGTCGCCGAGAAGCAGGGAGTCCCGCCCGAGAAGCTGCGCGGAACCGTCCAGAACGACATCCTCAAGGAGTATGTGGCGCGCGGCAACTACATCTTCCCGCCGCGGCCCTCGATGCGAATCACGACCGACCTGTTCGCCTATTGCGAGGAGCGCCTGCCCGGCTTCAACACCATCTCGATCTCGGGCTACCACATCCGCGAGGCGGGGTCGACGGCGGTACAGGAGCTCGCCTTCACGCTCGCCAACGGCATCGCCTACTGCCAGGCGGCGGTCGAGGCCGGAATGTCGCCCGATCGCTTCGGCGCGCGCCTGTCCTTCTTCTTCAACGCCCACAACAACTTCTTCCAGGAAGTAGCCAAGTTTCGCGCGGCGCGGCGCCTCTGGGCGAAGATCATGAGCGAGCGCTTCGGAGCCGCAAATCCGAAGGCGCAGATGCTTCGCTTCCACGCCCAGACTGGCGGCTCGACCTTGACCGCGCAGCAGCCCGAGAACAACATCGTTCGGGTCGCACTGCAGGCCTTCTCGGCCGTCTGCGGCGGCGCTCAGTCGCTGCACACGAACTCCTTCGACGAGGCGCTGGCGCTACCGACCGAGCACGCCGTGCGGATCGCGCTCAGGACGCAGCAGATCCTGGCTCATGAAGCCGGCTCTACCGACAGCGCCGATCCTTTCGGCGGCTCCTACTTCATCGAGTCGCTGACGAGCGAGTTGGAGAGCCACGCGATGGAGTTGATCGAGCGGATCGATTCGCTCGGCGGCGCAGTGGCGGCCATCGAGCAGGGCTTCGTCCAGGCCGAGATCGAGGAGGCCTCCTACCAACACCAGCTCGAGGTCGAAGCGGGCGAGCTAGTGATCGTCGGCGTCAACCGCTTCCAGGAAGAGGCCGACGCCAAGACAGTCGAGCTGCACCGGATCGATCCCGAGATCGAGCGGCGCCAACGCGAGCGCACCCAGGCGGTGCGGGCCGGGCGGGACGGCGCCGCCGTGGAGAAAGCGCTCGAGGCGGTGCGCGAAACAGCGCGAGGAAGCGAGAATCTGCTCCCGGTGATGCGCGAGGCGCTGGCGCTCCAGACCACGATCGGCGAGATCTGCACCGTGCTGCGCGAGGAGTTCGGTACCTTCGATCACGTCTAGACTTGCGCCATGAGCTTCGATCTCGGGCGCGGCGTCAACATCTCACATTGGCTCTCCCAGTCGGAGCGGCGCGGCGCCGAGCGGCGTGCCTGGTTTGCCCAGGCCGATGTCGAGCGCATCGCCGCTCTCGGCTTCGATCACATTCGCATTCCCGTGGATGAGGTCCAGCTCTGGGACGAGCAGGCGCGGCGCGAGCCCGAGGCCTTCGAGCTGCTGGAGCAGGCGCTCGACTGGTGCGAGCAGGCGGATCTCCGCACGGTTGTCGACCTGCACATCGTCCGCTCTCATTACTTCAACGCCGCCAGCGAGCCGCCACTCTTCGCCGATCCCGCCGAACAAGACAGGTTTTGCATGCTCTGGCGCGATCTCTCCGAGGCGCTCGCGCAGCGCTCGCTCGACCGGGTCGCGTACGAGCTTTTGAACGAGCCCATCGCGCACGATCCGGACGACTGGAACCGGCTCGCCACCCGCGCGCTCGCCGAAGTGCGCGCCCGCGAGCCCGAGCGAATCGTGGTGATCGACTCCAACGGAGCCGCCGACCCGCGCACCTTCACGGAGCTGCGCGTCCCCAAAGACGAGCACCTCGTTCTCAGCTTTCACTTCTACGATCCGCTCCTGTTCACGCACTACCGGGCGCCCTGGGCTGCGATGCGCGTCTATGAGGGCCCCATCGACTACCCCGGCGAGCTGGTCCCAAAGGAAAAATGGGACGCCTTCTCGCCGGATCTGCGCTTCGCCTGCCGCAGCGAGCGCGTATTCGCCGCGCCGGATATCGAGCGGGTGCTCGCGCCTGCTCTCGCGCTTGCCAAAGAGACCGGTCTTCCGCTTTGGTGCGGCGAGTTCGGTGCTCTCGGCACGACCTCCGAGCCGGCGCGCGAGCGCTGGTACCGGGACCTGCTCGCCACACTCAAGCGTCACGAGATCCCGTGGACGGCCTGGGACTACAAGGGCGATTTCGGGATCTTCGACGCCCAGGGCCGGCCGACACTCGCGCACCGCATGCTGAGCGAAGCTCTCTCCTCGAGCGACGACTAGTTCGAGCTCTCGTGGGCTCGGGTTTGTGTGTCCGCGCCGCCCGCGTGGAGGATGCCCATCCCACCACCCACTGCGATCGTAACGACGAAAGCCGCACCTGTCTGTCACGCGACGGCTCCGAAACCGTCAATCTTCCCCACACGATGCGCATCCTGCTCGTCTCGCAGATGTATCCGGGCCCGAGTGATCCCGATCTCGGCGTCTTCGTTGCCGAGCTCGAGCGTGAGCTTCTAAGGCGAGGGCACGAGATCGAGCGGGCGGTGCTCGACCGGCGCTCGGGCGGAAAGCTTCGCTTCGCTTCCCTTGCGCGCGAGGCGCGCAGGAAGGCGCGGCGATTTCGGCCCGACGTCGTGTACGCCCACTTCCTCGTTCCCGCCGGGTTGATCGGCGCACTTGCCTCGAGGGCGCCCCTCGTGGTCACTGCGCACGGGCAGGACGTCCGCAACATCGGCTCGGCGCCCGGAATGCGCGCCCTGACGCGCTGGACGCTGAAGCGTGCGAGCGCGGTAATCGCCGTCTCTCGCTTCCTCGCCCGCGAGCTCGAGACGAAACTGCCGCAGGCGCGCGGCAAGGTCAGCGTGATCGACTGCGGTGTCGATCTGGAGCGCTTCCAGCCGCGCGACCAGGCCGAGGCTCGAGTCCGGCTCGGCTGGGACGGGAACGACCCGCTTTTCCTCTGCGTCGGCTCGCTGAGCGAGCGAAAGAACGTGCTGCGCCTGGCGCGGGCCTTCTCCCGTCTAGGGAAAGGTTCGCTCGTTTACCTCGGCGATGGGCCCTTGCGCGGCGAGTTGGAGGGTTGTGCGGGCGTGCGCGTGCTCGGTCGCGTTCCGCACGAGCTCGTACCGACCTGGCTCGCGGCCTGCAATGTGCTCTGCCAGCCGAGCCTCGTCGAGCCTTTCGGGCAGGCGCCGCTCGAGGCAATGGCCTGCGCCCGCCCGGTCGTAGCGACGCGCCTCGGAGGTCCGCCCGAGTTCGTGCCGGCCGAAGCCGGCGTGCTCGTCGACCCGATGGACGAGGACGCGCTCGTGTGGGCGCTGGATAGCGCGGCCGACCTTCCCTGTCCGAACGAGGCGGGGCGCGAGGCCGCGGCCGAGCACAGCATCTCCGCGCAAGCCGAGAAGATCGAGCGCGTGCTGGAAAAGGCGGTCGCCCGCCGCGCCGGAGGTTAGGCCGGCGCTGCTATCCTCGGCCACGCCCATGCTCTTCGTACTAGTCGCATTTCACATCATGGTCTCGATCGGACTTATCGTCCTCATCCTCATGCACTCCGGGCGCGAGGGTGGTCTTGGGGGCCTCGGGTTCACCCCGACCTCGCACGGCGGCACTCACATAGTCGAGCGCATGCTGACTCGGTACACGATCGCTCTCGCGGTGATCTGGTTCGTGGACACCGTCGCGCTCTTCCGCCTCCTCAAGTAGCCGGATCCATTCACGCAAAGCCGGTACAATCCCGGCGCCACGCGCTGGTGGCGGAATTGGTAGACGCGCAAGGTTGAGGGCCTTGTGGCCCGAATGGGCCGTGGAGGTTCAAGTCCTCTCCAGCGCATTCTCGACGCACTGACCGCTGACCGGCCCGAGTGGGCCGGTCAGCTGACGACGCTGGACTGCAGGATGCTGCGGATGCTTCGCTTGTCCGTACAAATGTACTGTCCTTCGCTCAGCATCCTTGCCTCCTTTGCCAGCGCCGCCTCAGTGCGCCGAGAAGGCATCGTGCTCGAGTGCGAGCTAACGACGGAGCGGGACGCAGCGATCGGCAGAAATCGGTCTGCGAGAAGTTGACGCTATCCGGAAGGAGCGCTAGCCTCCATAGCGAACAGATGTTCGATCGTATCGACTCGCTAAGGAGGATCGCTTGCTAACGCCGCGACAGAGAGAGATCTGGGACTACCTTCTGGCCTACGTCGAGCAGCACGGCTATCCGCCGACCGTGCGTGAGATCGGGCAGGCGGTCGGGCTCGCTTCGCCGTCCACCGTGCACGCGCACCTCGCCAACCTCGAGCGAGCGGGACTGCTCAAGCGCGATCCAACCAAGCCTCGAGCGCTCGAGCTGATCGCGCGCGAGCGCGAAGCGGAGCACAAGCTTCCCCTCCTCGGCCAGGTCGCGGCCGGCTCGCCGCTACTCGCCGAGGAGAACATCGATGACTATCTGGCTGTGCCAGAGCCGCTCTCGCGCGGGGGCGAGGAGTTCCTGCTGCGCGTCAAGGGCGACTCGATGACCGGCGCCGGCATCCTCGATGGCGACATCCTGGTCGTTCGCCGGCAAGAGAGCGCCGAAAACGGCGAGATCGTCGTCGCGCTGGCCGGTGAGGACGAATCGGCCGGCGAGGCCACGGTCAAGCGCTTCTTCCGGGAAAGCGGGCGCGTACGCCTGCAACCCGAGAACGACGCGTTCGAGCCGATCTACGCCGACTACGTGCAAGTCCTCGGCAAGGTGACCGGTGTCTTCAGGATGTTGATGTGAGGAATCCGGGCATAGAGAGTTCATGACAGTCACCTCACTTCACCGGACGCTCGAGCAAGAGCTCTGCGCGCTGGCGCGTGGCGCAAGCCTGGAGTGCCTGGTCTGCGGCGAGTTTGTCTCCTACCAGGGCACCGACATCGTCTGTTCGGAGTGCGGCTCGTCCTGGCCGGGACTTCTGGCCGCGGGTACGGCGCTAAACTGCGAGTCGCAGGCCGGGTGACCGCGAGCCGCTTCGGCGGTTCGAGGAAAGTCCGGACACCGTAGGGCAGAACGCTGGNNCCAGGCGGCGAAAGCCGACGGAAAGTGGCACAGAAAGGACACCGCCTCCGGGCAACCGGCGGTAAGGGTGAAAAGGTGGGGTAAGAGCTCACCAGCACCGTGGTGACGCGGTGGCTAGCCAAACCCCGTTCGGTGCAAGGCGAAGTAGGTCCCGCTCAGGCGGCCCGCCGAGGGACCGGGTGCGCCGCTCGAGCCGCCGGGCAACCGGCGGCCTAGATGGATGGTCACCCTCGACAGAATCCGGCTTACAGGCCTGCTAAGGAGAAAGCCCTGGTAAAACGGGGCTTTCTCTATAGGAGCAAAGTCTCCGCCAGCGATCGCCGGCCTTTGCCGGGTTTCCACAACGGGCCATCGAAAGCGAGCGCGGCTCCCTGCCCGCGGTACCGTGACCTGGGTGAACGCGCTGGCGGACAACGTAAAGGGCGAGGCCGCTGCTCCGAGAATATGGATCCCGCGGCAGCACGGTGCTTGGCCGATGCTGGCAATTCCGCTTCTGCTGGGGATATCGGTCGGTCGATTTAGCGGTTGGCAGCTTGCCCTCGCGGGAGCCGCCGCCAGCGGGTACTTGACGTCGGCGACAGCGCAGACCTGGCGGCGGGCGCGAAGCCGCAGAAAGTACCGGTCTACGCTGCTGGTTTACGGCTCTCTCTTTGTGGCGTTCAGCCTGGCTCTTACGATCTCGCATCCGGCACTGTGTCTGGCCTTGCTTGCGCTTATCCCGGCGGCGGCGGTCACCGTTTGGTTATCGCGCCGGGGCCGTTCGAAGGGTGTCACCGAGAGTCTGGCGCAAGTGGCCGAAGCTTTGGTTCTGATCCCTGCGGCCGCCTACCTGGCGGGCCCGCTTAATGACTCACGGGTGGCTCTCGCGACTCTCGCGGCCGGTCTCTACCTCGCGGGAACGGTACTCGCGGTTCGCTCGGTAATCCGAGAGCGCGGCAATTCGCGGTTCGCGGCGCTTTCGATCGGATACCACACGATCGCGGCGATCGCGGCGCTACTGCTGCTACCTGGCGTGTACGCAGCGCTGTTCGTTGCGCTGGCGGTGCGGGCGCTCGCGCTTCCAATTGCCGAGCGCCGCTTGGCGGATACCGCGCACCCGTTGCGACCGAAGGGGGTTGGAATGGTCGAGATTGTCGCCTCGGTCTGCCTTGTCGGCCTCTGCTTTGCGAGGCCCCTCTGAGTAGTCCCTCGGCTCGGCTTCGACTAGCTAGCCTTGCCCGCGGTTCAACTCCTTAGTGCCACCTCGAGCGTCGTTCCAGTGCCGGGCTTGCTCGAGACGGTGAAGTCGGCGCCGATCGAATCCGCCCGCCGGCGCATGTTCTTCAGGCCCTGTCCGGCGCTGGGCTTGGAGGCGTCCTGCTCGAGACCGTCGCCGTCGTCGCGAACGGTGACCGTTCGCTTCCCGCTGCTCTCCCCGATTTTCACCTCGGCCCAGGTGGCGTTGGCGTGCTTGCGTACGTTCGCCAGCCCCTCCTGGACGATGCGGAAGACCTCGATCTGCTCGTCGGGTGCGAGGCGGATGTCCGAATTGATTTCGACGTCCACTTCGAGCTTTCCGTCGGCGCAGAGGAACTCCACATAGCGGTGCAGCGCGGCGTCGAACGGTGCGCTTCCGCCTGCCGAGGAGAGCGCGAGCACCGCGAAACGCGCTTCCTGTTGCGCGAGCGCGGCAACCTCCTCGAGCCGCGGCAAGACGGTCTCGAGCTCGGCGCCGGTTCGCAGCATGTTCAGGTGCGTGGAGAGGGCGAACAGGTACTGAGCCAGCCCGTCGTGGATTTCGCCCGCGACTCTGGCTCTCTCCTCCGCGACCGCGCGGCCGAACTCCGCGGCGCGAATACCTCGCCAGACGCCGACGACGAGCAGAACGCAAGCGAGTAGCCGCAGAAAGTCGCCTAGCGCCGCTTGCTCTCCCGGCAGGATCGGCCTGAAGATGAAGTTGAGGCTGGAAAAGAGCCATAACGTGGCAGCCAGCGCCAGCCAGCTGTCCAGATCCTCCAGCCAACGCCGGAAGCGCAGCCCGAAGCCGACCATGGCTCCCAGAAAAAGCAGCGCGAGCAGCGCGAAGGCGATGGTCATGGGCAGCTCCGCCCCGCTCGAGCTTTCGGAGCCGGCCACCGCTTGAACGAGCGTCCGTGTACCGCTCCAGCTGACGAACAGCACGAGCAGGCAGGCGCCCAGCATCGTTGGCAGAGCTCGGTCGGGCCTTCGCACCTGCCCGCGAACAAAGGCCGCCGCGGTGATCAGGATGGCCGAGAGGATGCGTGCGACCAAGCTGGCCCAGGCCTCGGGCTTGCCGATCTCGGATCCACCCAAAGTCGGCGCAATCTCGAAAGCGAATATCGAGATCGCGGCCAGGCTGAAGCCCGCGCAGAGAAGTAGATCCATGCGGCTCGATTCGACCGAGAAGCGAACGCCTGTCAGCACCGCGACCAGCGCGGATGCCAGCGCGATAGCGGTATCGAGGGCGAGAAGAAGCCGTGGGAGATCGAAGCTGCTCGGAAGGCTCGGGTAGGCGCCCCAGAGCGCGAGCGCCGCGCTGAGAAGGGCGATGAGCAAGAACTCTCCGGCCAGCCAGGAATGAAGAGCGCTCTCGTTTTGCTGCCGCTCGGCATCCACGTATCCCCTTTTCGGCAACAATGGGGCTGCCGATAAGGGACGAGACCATGCCAGAGCGCGTACTGATCGTTGACGACCACCCCCTGACTCAAGAGGCGCTTGCCTCGCTGTTGACGCAGCACGGCTTCGAGATAGTCGCTCAGGCCTCCAGCGGCGAAGAGGCGATCAGGCAGGCGGCGAAGCAGCAACCGGATCTCGTTCTGCTCGATCTTTCGATGCCGGGAATGAGCGGGCTCGAGGCTCTACCGGAGATTCGGCGGGTCGCTCCAGGCTCCGAAGTCGTGGTTCTGACGGCTTCGGGCACCGAAGAGAATCTTCTTCGCGCGATCAAGGGCGGCGCCTCCGGCTATCTCCTCAAGACCGAGCCGCCGCCGCGCATCGTCGAGTTCCTACGCGGAGTGGTCAACGGCGAGGCCGCTCTCTCGGGCACGATCGCGCGTCGCCTACTCGAGGAGGTACGCGACGGTCGCCACGATCACGCCGTGCCCGACGAGATTTCCTCGCTCCTGTCGGCCCGTGAGCTCGAGGTGCTTCTTCTCCTCGACGAGCACCTGAGCACGGAGGACATCGCCCGCCGGCTCTTCATCTCCGAGCACACCGTGCGCTCGCACGTCAAGAGCCTGCTGCACAAGCTCGGCGTGTCTTCGCGGCGCCAGGCGCTCGAGGCTCTTTCGCGCGCTCGAGGCTGACTCCAGCCTGAAATCCCTCGTATCGAGGGAGGCGCGGGGGATGCATTCACCCGCGCCGATGTCCGATCATGTGACTAACGGGATGGCTGCAATGATTGGCGAGCGCGACCGGCGAAAGCCGGTCGCCGCTTATCTAGAGCGATTTGGAAGAGCGGCGCCTCGGGCGCCGCGTCTCAGGACGGATTGTTGAATCCCTCGACAGTTATCTCGACGAGGCGCGGAAGAGAGTGGAGGTTGTAGCCACCTTCGAGCACGGCCGCGACCCTCGGGGCGAGGCTCGCTGTTCGGCTTGCGAGCTGGTAGAAGGCGCGGTCGGTGAGGATGGTCGGCGAGAGCGGGTCGTCGCGGTGAGCGTCGAAGCCGATCGATACCAGCACGAGATCGGGCGAGAAGGCCTCGACTGCCGGATAGGCAAACTGCTCGTAAGCCTGCAGGTAGGAGCGGTCGCCGGTACCTCCCGGAAGGGGAATGTTCAGCGTCGTGGGGTTCTCTCCGCCAGGCACGTCTTCCCCGCCTGGCGTCTTGGGGCTTGGCCCGCCCGTGCCCGGGTAGTAGGGCCAGGCATGAAGTGACACGTAGAGAACACTCGGATCGTCCCAGAAGATCGCCTCGGTGCCGTTTCCGTGGTGAATGTCCCAATCGAGGATCGCGATCTTCTTGAGCCCCAGCTCGGCCTGCGCGTAGCGCGCGGCGACGGCGATGTTGTTGATCAGGCAAAAGCCCATCGCTTTCTCGCGCGAAGCGTGGTGACCGGGAGGCCGGACAAGAGCGAAGCCGCCGCGGCGCACGGCCTCGAGCGTCATCCCGGCCGCGAGCTTGGCGGCCTTCGCAGTGGTGGGAGTGACGAAGGTGTCGAAATCGATCCACCTCGTCTCGGGGGTCTCTTCGAACAGGCTGTCGAGGTATGCGGGCGAATGAACGCGCTCGAGGTCTTCTCGCGTGGCGGGCTCGGCCGTGATGTGCTCGGCGACGGGAAGAAGAACCTCCAGCCGCATCTGCGACTCGGGGTGATACTCCGGCGCGATGTGAAGGCGAACGTCCTCTTCGTTGATCAAGGCTTCGATGGCGCTGCCCTCCAGATTCCGCTCATGCCGGTGACTTCTCTTCGAGCACGAGCGGATTGCTCGAGCGAGAAGCCGATTCTATCCCGCTTGCGCCGGTTTCGGTCTTTCCGAAGGGAGGCAGGCAGAGAGCGGCGACTCGTTACCCGCCGCCGAGTCGCTTCTCAGTGACCTCGGGCTGCTCCGATAAGGTGTCGAGCGGGAAATGAGCACCAAGACACTCATAATCGCCGAGAAACCATCCGTCGGCCGCGACCTGGCCGGCGCGCTTCCGGGCACCTTCGCCAAGTCGGAGGGCTATCTCGAGTCCGATACCCACATCATCACCTGGGCGGTCGGGCACCTCGTGGAGCTGGCCGAGCCCGAGGACTACGACGAGCGCTTCAAGCGCTGGCGCATGGCCGATCTTCCGATCGCACCCGACGCCTTCAAGCTGAAGCCGCGCGACAGCAAGTCCCGTAAGCAGCTGAACGTCGTCCTCAAGCTGCTCAAGCGCGACGACGTCGACAACGTGATCAACGCCTGCGACGCCGGGCGCGAGGGCGAGCTGATCTTTGCCTACCTCTACGAGGTCTATCTGGAGTCGCGCGGTGCGAAGCCGAAGCCGGTGGAGCGCCTCTGGATCTCGAGCATGACCAGACAAGCAATCCGCGAAGGGTTCGAACACCTGCGTCCGGGCGAGCAGATGAGCTCGCTCGAGGCCGCCGCGCGCTCGCGCTCCGAGGCCGACTGGATGGTCGGCATGAACGCCACGCGCGCCGCCACCATTCGCGGACGCGCCTGGGTTGGCGGCGTTGTCTCACTCGGCCGTGTTCAGACGCCGACGCTGGCGATGATCGTGGCCCGCGAGCGCGAGATACAAGCTTTCGTCCCCGAGCCCTACTGGCTGGTGCACGCGAGTTTCGACCTCGGATACGAAGGCCTCTGGTTCGAGGGCGACGAGACGAGGATCCTGAACGGGGAGCGCGCCGAGTCGATCGCCGGCAAGGTTGCCGGTGCCGAAGGCGTGGTCGCCTCGGTCGAGCGCAAGGAAGCAAGCGAGCGCTCGCCGCTTCTCTACGACCTCACCTCGCTGCAGCGCGACGCCAACCGTCGCTTCAGCTTCTCGGCCCAGCGAACGCTCAGGGCGGCGCAGTCTCTCTACGAGAGCAAGAAGGCGATCACCTACCCGCGCACCAGCTCGCGCTACCTCTCGGGCGACATGGTGTCACTGCTCAAGCCCACCGCCGCGACGCTGGAACCTGTCCATGAGTACGCGGAAGCGGCCCGATTCGTACTCCGGCTCGAGAGTCTGCCGCTGGCGCGAGTCGTCAACGACGCCAAGATCAGCGATCACCACGCAATCATCCCGACCAACGTCGAACACGACGTCGAGGCCTTCTCCGACGACGAGCGGCGCATCTTCGATCTCATCGCACGCCGCTTCCTGGCTGTCTTTCATCCACCGGCGCGCTACGCGAACACGACTATCGTCACCGAGGTCGAGGACGAGAGGTTCCGCACGCGCGGAAAGGTCACGCTCGAGCCGGGCTGGCGCTCCGTCTACGGCCAGGGCGCGAGCGGTAGCGGTCGCGAGGGCGAGGACGAAGATGGCGAAGGGGGCGAGCTCCCCACCATGACCGAGGGTCAGAAGGTGCTCTGCTCCAGCGCCGAGAGCGAGGCCAAGGAGACGAAGCCGCCGCCGCGCTACAACGAGGCCACGCTGCTGATGGCGATGGAGACGGCGGGAAAGCTGATCGACGACGAAGAGCTACGCGAGGCGATGAAGGAAGGCGGCCTGGGCACGCCGGCAACCCGCGCCGAGACGATCGAGACGCTGATCCGGCGCGAGTACATCGAGCGCGCCGGTAAGGAGTTGCAGCCCACACCTAAAGGCCTGCAGGTAATAACCATGCTCGAGGCGCATCCGCTCACCTCGGCCGAGCTGACCGGCGCCTGGGAAAAGCGCCTCGGCGACATCGAGCGCGGTTCGGGCGACCGAGCGGCTTTCATGAAGGAGATCGAGCGCTTCACGCGCGAAACCGTCGAGAAGATCGCCGCGCTGGACCGCGAAAAGCTGCGTCCCGAGAGGGTCGAGCTTGGCCCCTGCCCGCGCTGTGGCGCCGAAACTGGCGAGATCATCCGCGAGAACTCGCGCGCTTATGGCTGCACGAGCTGGAAGAGCAGGGAGGAGACCGGGTGCGGCTTCGTAATCTGGAAAAAGGTGGCCGGGCGCTCAATTACACCCGAGCTCGCCCGACAACTACTTGCACAGGGACGTACAAATGACGTAATATCCGGATTCCGAAGCCGAGGCGGCAAACATTTTCGCGCGCGCCTCGTCTTGAACGCCGAAGGACAAATCGAGTTCGAGTTTCCCACGCGCTCGCAAACTGCCCAACCGGCCGCTGCGGAATAAAGAAGAGACGGAGTCCGTTTTGTTGTGTGCGAGCCTCGAAAGGGGCCGCGAGCCGCGAGAAGAGACCGAACGAAATGGTTCGCCGCGGAGCCAGATGGATAGAAAGGACGTCGAGGGTAAGTTGACGCAAAATCATGTTCAGGAAGTTTTCGAAGGCAGCGAGAGCGTCCGCGCATTCGTGGACGCCGCTGAAGAGCGCGGCTTGATCGAGTCGTCCGAGATCGAGGCGCTCGTAGTTGAGCACGACCTCACCGAACTCGAGGTTGAAGATCTAATGCGCGAGCTCGAGAAGATCGGCGTCGAAATCGCTCGGCCGGCCGCGCCTGCCAGCGAGCATGTTGCGCCGGTTGAACCTGCTCCCGTCGAGGTGCCGGAGCTTTCTGGCGCCGCCGACAGTCTGCAGCTCTTCCTCGCAGACGTGGGCAAGCACAGGCTGCTGACCGCAGCCGATGAGGTGTCACTCGCAAAGCGCATCGAGCGCGGCGACCCGGTCGCCAAGCGGTGCATGATCGAGTCGAACCTGCGTCTTGTCGTCTCTATCGCCAAGGGCTATCGCGGCCTCGGCGTTCCCTTCCTCGACCTGATCCAGGAGGGTACGCTAGGTCTCAACCGCGCAGTCGAGAAGTTCGACTGGCGCCGCGGTTTCAAGTTCTCGACCTACGCAACCTGGTGGATTCGCCAGTCGGTGCAGCGCGCGGTTGCCAACCACGCCCGCACGATTCGCGTGCCCGTTCACGTTGTCGAGCGCCAGCAGAAGCTTTCGCGCGCAGCGCGTCGGCTCGAGGTCGAGCTGGGTCGCGAGGCGACGCGGGACGAGCTTGCCGAGGCAACCGGTCTTCCCATCCAGCACGTGGACGAGGCGCTCGGCGCGGCTTCGGCCTCGGTGTCGCTGAATCAGACCGTCGGCGCTGACGACGAGGGTGAGCTCGGCGATCTCTTCGCCGATCGTGAAGCTTCCGATCCGTTCGACGAGGCAGAGGAGTCGCTGCGCAGGCAAGGCGTGCGCAAGGCGCTCGAGGCGCTGCCCGAACGGGAGCGGCGCATTCTCGAGCTTCGCTTCGGCTTCGAGGGCGAGCCCTGGACGCTTGAGGCGATTGGCCATGAGCTCGACCTCACACGTGAGCGTGTGCGTCAGCTCGAGGGCCAGGCTCTCGCGCGGCTCGGAGCGCTCCGCGAGCTGTCTTCGCTTGCGGCGGCCTAGGTAAAACCAAATCCACCAGTCGACCCATTCCGGATCGCACGCCGGGCCGGGGGATGTTCTGCGGCCTTATCTCGTGGGCGGTCGCTAGTCTCCACTCGGTCGGCGGCGATCAGGGGAGGCAGCAGTAACACGAACAAGGACAGCAGTCTTACTGGCCGCAGTCGCACTCGTTTTCGTAGCCGGATGCGGCGGCTCCGGTAATGGTTCGAAGGCGCGGAAGCTCGTGCTGCGTAGCTTTCCGACCCTCAGGGTCGATGTAAGTGCCGGCGTGGACTCGCTCGATCCGGGCCTTTCCTATTCTCCGGAGTGTTGGCAGAGCCTCTGGAACGTCTACCTGAGTCCGTACGGCTATCAGCACGTAAAGGGCAGAGCAAGCTCGCAGATCGTGCCGGCCCTGGCCGAGGGGATGCCGGACATCTCGAGCGGCGGGCGCGTCTACGAGTTTCGTCTACGGAAGGGATTGCGTTACTCGGACGGCACGCCGGTGAAGGCGGGCGACTTCGCCCATGCGATCCGCAGGCTGTACTTGCTCGATTCGGTGGGGGCGCCGCTGTTCGACGACGTCGTCGGGGCCAGCGCCGCCGCGGCGAGCCGAGGAACGATCTCCGGCATCAAGACCGACGACTACGCGAGATCGATTACGGTGCGTCTGAAGCGGCCCAGCGCGAGCTTCATCAATGCGCTTGCGAGTCTTTTTGCGGCGCCGATCCCGCCGAGCACGCCGAGTCGCGATCAGACGCTCGAGCCGATTCCTTCGACGGGCCCGTACCGGATCTCACAGGTCAGGTGGCCGAAGGAGTTCACGCTGACCCGGAACCGCTATTTCAAGTCGACCGAAACCGTGCCGGCGACCAACCCCGATCGCATCGTCGTGAGCGTCGTCAACGGAGGCAAAGTTGCGCTCGGGCAGTTGGTGACAGGGGGTGCCGACTACGCCGACGTGCCGATCGCGCCCGCCGCGCTCCAGCCTGCGAAGCGAAAGCAGCGTTTGCAGGTGCATGCCCGTACCGACGCCAGCACCCAATACTTCTTCATGAACACCACCCTGCGGCCGTTCAACGACGTTCGCGTTCGCAGGGCCGTGAACTACGCGCTCGATCGCCAACGACTGGTCGAGATATTCGGTGGCCAGGCCACGGCGAGCGAAAACATTCTTCCGCCCGTCTATCCGTCGTACCGGAGGCACGATCTCTATCCGTACGACCTCGCGAAGGCGAGAGCGCTGGTTCGCCAGGCGGGTGCAAAAGGAGCGCGGGTGACGGTGTTTGCGCCAACTCAGCCTGTGCAGGCGCGCGCCGCCGTCCTCTACCTCGCTCACCAGCTGGTTGCGATCGGTCTGAGGCCGCGCCCGCAAACAAAGCTGCTGCCTCCCGCCCAGTACTGGACGGCCGTTGGCAACAAGAACACGAACGCCCAGATCGGTTACGCGTTCTGGACGCAGAGCATCCCAAACCCGCTTGCCTGGTTTGAGCCGCTGCTTGGCGGTGACGAAACGAGTGGACTGACGAACACGAACTACTCCTTTGCCGATTCGGCGGCATTGAACGCCGGTATCGATCGACTGGGCCGCGCGCCGGAGCTCACGGCCGAGGTGAACGCTCAGTGGGCTGCACTCGACCGGAGGGCGATGCGCTGGGCGCCACTTGCACCCTTCTTGAACACACGCTCGCTTGATGCTCTCAGCACGCGGATCGATTCCCGTTGCTATGTCTCCAACACTCTCTACGGCGTCGACTACGGCAGGCTTTGCCTCAAACGGGGGGCCGCGGCTCGCTAGTTGCGTCTCGGAGCGGGCCCCAGTGCAGGCTTTTCGTTCCGGAGCGCCACCTGGCGGGGTACTAGGTAATCCCTGGATGGAGGGAGAGGGCGGGGCTGTAGAAGGCCGATACCAGGACCGTGGACGCTGCAGAGCGACGGGAGATCCTGAGTCGTTATATCGACCACTCGAGACGCTTCGAGGAGGTTGCGCAACGGCGAGCCGGAGCGACCAGCGGTGAAGTCATTCCATTCGGCGCGCCACTTCGTGTCGAGCAGGAGCCCACGAGTCGCGAGCTCGAAGTACTTCAGCTCATCTCCGACGGCCTCGTAAATCGCGAGATCGGCTCTCGCCTTTTCCTCTCAGAGGAGACGGTCAAGTCGCATGTCCGCCATCTACTCGCCAAGCTTCAAGCTCGGTCACGAGCCCACGCCGTCGCCGTTGGGTTCCGGCGCGGGCTCATCACCTAGATCCGGTAAGTTTTCCCCAACCTGTGGATATCCCTCAATCGGGGGATGCCCAGTGATCGTATAAGGGGAAGTATCGGAACTCCTACCAGGCTTTGGTAAGTCCGCCAAGCACAGCGATGTTGGCAGCTGCTGTCACTAGAGCAACGATCTTGAGCGCACGAAAACGCATTTCGACCTCCTCGGATATCGACAACACCGGGGGAAGACCCCCCTCGACGAGAGAGGTTGGCGTCCCCCTTCTCGCTGACCCTAATACAAAGCGTCCAAAGACGGCGACGGAACAGACACGAGTGCTTCGAGCGTACGCGGCAGCTCTCGCGCTCGGGACGATCGTCTTATTCTCGGCTCTCTATTCACAGGGTTATCACTTAGGTCCATTGGTACCAACGGCTGTGATGGCGCTCGTGGCTCTTATCAGTGAGAAGCAGAATGTGCGGCTGAATCCGCACCTAGAAATCTCCGTGAGCTTCTTGCCGGCGCTTTTTGCCGTCGTCGCGTTTGGACCGATTTCCGCCATCGTTGTCGCTTTAGTGAGCTTGATAGGAGATCTGGGACGTCCATGGGAAAGATGGGTTATCTGGACTGGCTCGCGTTGCCTAGTTCTGTGCGCAGCCGGGCTAGCAGCCACTGCTGCGGGATCGAGCGATACGCTCGTAGGCCTCTTCGCCGCGGCCTTGGCCGCATCAGGAGTGGTACTCGTAGGCGAATCTCTGGCTGGCGCAATTACCCTCTCGATACGTAGGGAGTCAGGTATCTACGGGTACTTCTCCGAGATATTTCTGGTCAGCTCTATTGGGATGCTTGCAAATATCCCGGTGATTGCTGGACTCGTTTATATTTATGTGCACGTTTCACCGTGGGCTGTAGCGCTAAGCATCGGACCCGCAATAGCGGCGCAGCGTTTCTTTATTCTCTATAAAGAGCAAATCAAGACGTCTGGCGATCTAAACGACGCCGTATGCCAGCTCGAGAAAGTCAACCTCTCCTTCGCGACCGTGCTCGTGGCGGCTCTCGATGCTCGAGATCACTATACGGCAGGACATTCGGCGGCCGTAGCGGTGTACGCTCGAGATATTGCAAAGCGCCTTGGACTATCGGATGAGGAAGTAAGGCGGGCGCACCTTTGCGGGCTTTTACACGATATTGGGAAGATTGGAGTGCCAACCGGCGTCCTTGAGAAACGAGGCCCTCTTGTTAGAGACGAGCGGATGGCGATAGAGGCCCATGCGGAGGTCGGGGCTTCTATACTCGAGCGAATAGAAGGATACGAAGAGATCGCTCTCGCGGTTCGCCACCATCACGAACGCTTCAGCGGCGGCGGATATCCAGATCGAGTTCAGGGCGATGATATTCCGTTGCTCGCTCGTCTCGTCGCGGTCGCTGACGCCTATAGCGCGATGACCTCCGAGCGGCCCTATCGGATCGCCCTCAGTGGAGCGGAGGCGCTGGAGCGGCTTGAGCGAGAAGCAGGAAAGCAGTTCGATCCGAGAGTCGTGAAGGCGTTCGTGGCCGTGCTCGAGCAAGCCGGCGAAGCCTATACATCCGGCGCTGATCGAGATTTCGAGGTCGAGCTGGCTGAGCTTGCAGCGTTTGAGTCAGGGCCTTCGCTCGCCATTTCTAGCTAGTCCGGTCTTCGGAGTAGACGGCGTGGAGGGCTGCCTCAATGCGGTTTCGCACACCTAGCTTCCCGTAGATATGGCGGAGGTGGACTTTGACAGTGACCTCGCTGATGAAGAGCTTGTCAGCGACCTCTTTGTTCGAAAGCCCTTCAGCTACGAGCCGAAGCACCTCACGCTCGCGTCGGGTAAGGCTCTCGTTGGACGTGGGTTGGGACTTGCGAGAACCTTTCAAGTCGATACCGTAGCGCGCAGCCAGCTGTTCATCGCGAGCGGATCGCAGTACGGACCGGAGCGCGAGCGAGAGCTTAGGCTCCGACGCGATAAGCCCGAGAAGCTCAGGGTAAGCGCGGTATGCCCAGACGCACTGATTCCAGCGCCGGCGCTCATCGGCGAATCTTATGGCCTTAGTGAGAAGGAGAATCGCGTCAGTCGAATCCAATCGGGCGGCGGCTATTGCACGTGCGAAGGCCGCAAGCGATTGAGCTTCGGTCGAAATGGTTACGGTATCGGCTTGTGAGGCGTATGCGAACGCAATATCCGGATCTCCTCGACTCGCCCATTTGAGCGCGTCGACTGAGTATCCCAACCCGTGCCAGCACTTTGCGGCATTACGATCAACTCGGACCTCGACTAAATCGGTGGACATATCGCCCTTAAGTAACGAAACGACTTCGCGGAGAATGCTGGCTTGTGTCGAAACGGATCCGTTGGAATGACCTGCAGGCCGCTCGGCCGCGTCGAGGAAGAACTCAGCCTGTCGGTAACGGCGCAAACCGATCGCGTTGGTTGCCCGTACGCAGTACACAGACGGCAAAGCAAAGAGTAGATTGAACTCGGCGAAGGTGTCCCATACCGCGGCGAGTGCAGCTTCGGCTTCAGAATAGCGGCCGAGCTGACCTAGGTATTCACAGTGACTCGCGGCGAGGCTCGCTCGGATTTGTGAATTTACGCGGTCGAGAAGTGGTCGTACGCGCTCGAATAACGTCTCTTCAACCGTTTCGTAGCTAGATATGTGCGATAGCATGTTCCGCCCTTGTACGAATCTGGCGGTCGTATCTGGGCTTCCATCCTGAAGTTTTTCGAGTTGCGCGAGTAGCGATGAGCAATCCTCATTTTCCAACTCGTACGCACAAAGAAACTCGGTCCAGAGGCAATGTTGGACGGCGCGGATATCCGGGGCCAGATCGCGTGCCTTTCGCGCGTGATTAATGCCGGCCTCTAGCTGGTCGGAGAAGTGCGCGCTGCGCGCGGCGATCGCGTGCGCGCGCCAGCGAAGTGAAGACGACTCATCGAAATGATGGGTCGCCTGGAGCGCGAGCGCGTATGCCTTCGCGTGCTCTCCGGCGAGGAAGGCCATCTCGGCCTCGGCGAGATCGAGGATTGGCGAGACCACGTTGCGCGCGCGCCCGAACTCCGTCCAGGAGGTGAGGGTAGGCAGGCGGCCGCCGTCGAGAAGCGTCGGAAGAGAACGCTCGATCAGGCTCGGGAGCAGATCGGGGCGATCGCAATCCTGGATCAACTGCCAGACGTCATCCCAACGATCGCTCGCCAGCAAGGCTCCGGCAAGGTCGTCGATGAGGACGGCCCGATCTGGTCGCTGCTTGAGCCGGTGCTCGAGAAAGTCGCGTAGCAACGGATGAAGCGACGGCTCTCCCGTCGCGGCGGCGCTGGAGAAGAACCCGCTTTGCTCGGCGGCGGCGGCGAGCTCGAGCGCCGGTGTTCCACCGATGCGTTCGAGTAAGTCTCTTGTCAGGCGGGGCGCGGCTGAAATCTGGCAGAGGAGACGCTTGAGGTCGGAGGACGCGTTGTTGAAAAGCTCCTCGGCGAAGTAGTCGTAAAGACCGGGCAGGAGCGCGTTTTGCGGCAACGTTGCGCCTCTCAGGCGCGCGGCGAGCCCGAGCACCGCCGGCCAGCCATTGCAAAGCTCGGCCAGTTGCGCTCGTTGCTCTTCGCCGACGACGGGGGCGAGAACCTCGCGCGCCTCGCTCGGCGTCATCTCGAGCTCGGCGCTGCCGATCTCGAAGAGCTCGCCGTAGAGGCGCAGGCGCGAGCTGGCCCAGGATGGGCGCTTGCGGCTCGTAATCAGCAGACGCAGCGGCGTCTCGCGCACCAGTGTTCCGACAAAGCGCTCGCAGGCTCGCGATACAGACAGCAACTGGTAATCGTCGATCACTAGCCGTGCGTTCGCGGGCCAGGCGGGTATCTCTCTGCTCAGCAGCTCGGCGAGGAGGACGGCTTCGGCTTCGGGATCGGTCGAGACGCCGAGCCGCGTCAGCATCCGTTCCCCCGCGCCGCTGACAACCGTTGAAACGATCGCGGCGATCCGTGCGGCAACGGCCGCGACGTCGAACCCTTCCGAGCCGACCGAGTACCAGGCGCCAGTCATGTCGCGGCGCGATGTCCACTGCCTGGCCAGCGTCGTCTTGCCGAAGCCCGCTGGCGCTATCAGCGCGATTAATCGGGCATCGCAATCGTCCAGCTTCTGAAGCAGGCGTGGGCGCTCAATCAGCTCCGGCTCGTATTCCCGGCGCTCGCTCTCGGTCGGACTGACGGGGTTCACGCGCGTACGCTAACCGGCTTTGTGTCTTCCCTCACGAGCATCGCGCCTGCCGGCCCGTGAGATGCGCCCGCGACCGAGTGGCCGCGGGCGCGCCGATCACCCTCCTTGAAGAATCGAGTCGGAGAGCGCTTGCATGAACGGATCATTACCGGTGAGCCGGTAATAGGCGCCCGGTATCTGCCGTCGCCGCTCGACGCCGAGCTTCCGGCGAAGCGTGTCGCAATGCGCCTTCGCCGTTCGTGCTGAGATACCGAGGTGCCGTCCCACCTCTTGGTTTGAGCAGCCGGCGGCGATCAAGGCGACGATCTGCCGCTGTCGGTCGGTGATCGCCGGCGACGTGCGGATGAGCTGGAGATGCATGGCTGTGAGCCTAGAGCTCGACTCGAGGCGCAGAAAGTACTCCGAGGGAGTATTCGAGGGCGTATCTTCTCTTCGCTTGCTGATCCGATTCTCGCTCTCGGCTCTCGCACTCGGTTAGGGTTCGACGGGATGAAGGTTGGGATCGTCGTGCCCTATTCGTGGTCGTACTGGGGAGGCGTGCTGGAGCACGCTCAGAACCAGGCCGTCGCTCTGCGCGAGCTCGGAGTCGAGACCAGGACGATCGTCGGTAGCGACCCGCCCGGTTGGCTCACGCGCATCCTCCATCCGCGCAGCGGCCGCCACGACCCACCGCCCGACGGGGTGATCTCGGTCGGCCGCTCGGTGATCGTGCCGGCGAACGACTCGCTCCCGAACATCATCCTCAGCCCCGGCGTCTACCCGCGCATGAAGCGCCTGCTCGAGCGCGAGCGCTTCGATCTGATTCATGTGCACGAGCCGATGACGCCGGCGATCGCGGTGATCGCTCTGGCGCTCGCCCGCTGCACGACTGTCGCGACCTTCCACGCCTCCGGCAATCTCGGCTGGATGAAGATCGGCATGCCGGTCTGGGGCGGGCTGCTCGACCGCCTCGACGCCCGCATCGCCGTTTCCGAGCAGGCGCGCGCCTCGATCTCGCGCTGGGCGCCGGCGCACTACGAGATCGTCCCCAACGGGATCCTCGTTCCCAAACACGCGGAGGCGGGAGGGCGGGAGAACAAGATCATCTTTATCGGCCGGCACGATCCGCGTAAGGGCCTGCTGACGCTGCTCAAGGCCTGGCCCGAGATCCACCGGCGCACGGGGGCCACCCTGCGCGTGATCGGCGCCGATCCACTCTCGGTGCGACTCCTGCTGTCTCGTCACCGGCTGCACGAGGCCGGACTCGACGTGCCGGGCTTCCTCAGCGAGGAGGAGCTGTCGGCCGAGCTGGCGAGCTCGAAGCTGCTGGTGGCTCCGTCGCTCGGCGGCGAGAGCTTCGGCATGGTGCTCACGCGCGCCTTCGCCTCCGCGACGCCCGTGGTCGCCTCGGACATCCCCGGCTACCGAGACGTCTTCGACGAGCGTGCGGGCGTGGCTGTGCCTCCCGGCGATGACGAGGCGTTGAAGAACGCGGTCATCGGATTGCTCGAGGACGAGCCGCGCCGGCAGCGTATGGGCGAGGTTGCGCGCGAGATCGTTCGCGAGCGCTACGACTGGCGCGACATCGCCAAGCGCCTGCTCTCGATATACGAGCGGTCAATCGACGGCCGCTTTGACGCCGAGGCGGCGGCTCAACAGTGAGGGCGCCCGGCTATCGAACGCGTGTGCTTGCGGCCGCCCTGTTCGTCGTTCTCTTCCTGGTCGCGGCCGGAGTCGTGCTCTGGCTGCACGGCCCCAACTGGTCGCAGCTCGGCTCTACCTTCAACTCGGTGCGCTGGGGTTGGGTGGCCGTCGCTCTCGGCCTGAATCTGCTCTCGATCGTCGCCCGCGCGATGGCCTGGAAGACCGTGATCGACCAGGCGATCGAGCCGCCGCGCCCGGGCTACCGCGCGGTCATATCGGCTTTCTCGGTCGGGTTGTTCGCAAACGCCGTGCTGCCGGGCCGGATCGGCGAGGTGGCCAGGGTGGCCGTGCTGACGCGGCGCGCCGGGAAGAGGAAGGGCATTTGGGCGACGCTGCTGGGAACGGTCTTCGCGCACCGGGTCTTCGATCTCTTCCCAGTGCTCGCGTTGATCGCGTTCGTGTTTGCGACCGCTCGCATGCCGCAGTGGGCTGTGACGACCGTGGAGCTGTTCGTGATCGTCGGCCTGGCGCTGTTCGTGCTGGCTCTCCTGGTCGCCCGCCAGCGCGGCGGCTCGCCGCTGGACGGGCTCGGGCCCGTGCGCCGGCTGATCGCTATGGCGCGACAGGGCCTCGGTGTGATGCACGCGCCGCTGGCCGCTGCGATCGCGGTCGCCTTCCAGTTCGCCGGCTGGGCGCTGCAGCTGCTGGCGGTCTACACCGCCATGAGAGCCTTCGGCATCCATGCGCCGCTCCCGGCGGCCGCGCTCGTCTTGCTTTTGTTGAACGTGGCGATCCTCTTTCCGCTCTGGCCCGGGAACGTGGGCCTGTACCAGGCCGCCGTAGCGGCGCCGCTTCTCTCGTACGGTGTCGCCACCTCGCGCGGCGTGGCCTTCGGCGTCGGGCTGCAGGCGATCGAGGCCTCGGTCGGGATCGGGATCGGGATGATCTTCCTCGCTCGGGAGGGTCTGAGCTACGCGATCCTGAAGGAGATGCCGGAGGCCGGCCAGGTCGACTTGAAGAGCGAACCGACGCGACACCGGATACACGTGAAGAAGAGACCGGGCGCCGGAGACTCGGACGAGACGTAAAGGCCGGCTGCCGGTGCCAGCCGCCGCCCCCGTCAGACTGCGCAGCACGGGATTCGTGTCCAATGGTGGAACCGGCCAGAACAGTCGAGATCGAGAACGAGCAGGCCAGGGTCGCCAGCTGGCGGCTGCACGTGCTGATCGAGGCCGGATACCCGATGCCGCTGGCCGAGCGTCTGGCGCACAGCGAGATCGACCTCCATCGCGCAGTCGAGCTGATCCTGCGCGGCTGCCGTCACGAGACGGCCGCCGAGATCCTCCTCTAGCGCTCCGTCTCGTTGGCGCCCGAGCTCCCGCGCAGGTCGTCCACGCGATGATCTCGAGCGCGAGCCTCGGGTGGCGAGCGCCTCACCTCGGTCTCGGAGGCGAGGTTCTCCAGGCGGGCGCGCAGCTCGAGCTCGAAGTCGGCGACTCGTTTCTCGAGCGTGGCCCAGCTACGGTCGGCGCGCTCGCGCATCTCCTGCAGCGCCCCCTTCATGCGCGTATCGATCTTGCCCGCGCTCTCGTCGCTGAGTACGCGCAAGCGGTCGTCGAGCATCGCCTGCGCCCGGCGGCCGTAGGCCTCGACGCCGCGCTCGAGCTCGCGGTGGAGGCGCCGTGCGGCTTCCTCACGCGCCTCTCTCATCGCGTCGTCGAACTGGCTCGCGTGATCGTCGGACACGCTGCTCACGGTGCGCTCGGTGAAGCGCTGTAGCTGTTCGAGATGCTTGCGCTCGATCTCCGCGGCTCCCGCCTGGATGCGCCGTTGTATCTCGGCCTCTTCGCGTTCGACTCTCTCCATCACCTCGCGCTCGCGCCGAGTTAGTCGCTCGACGATGTCCTGGATGGCGCGCCGGCGCTCGTTGGCGAACTTCTCGAGCTCGTCCTGATTGCCGGCCATAGCCTGCTCGATCGAACTCGACATCTCTTCGCGCAGGCGGACGATCAAGGCTCTTTGCTCCTCGCTCTCGGCGGTGATGCGCTCGCCGTCGACCTCGATGCGGGCCCTCGTCTCCTGGACCATTCCCTGTACACCGCGAACGAGCTCGCTGACCTCGCGCGAGATCGCGGTCTCGCTGTGCCCAAGGTCGCGCTGCCAGCTCTCGATTCGTTCCTCGACGTCGCGCTGAGTCTTGGCAAGCATCTGCGCGAGCTTTTCTTTCAGGGACTGCTCGGCTTCGGCGACCGAATGTCGTCTCGTCTCGGCCAGGGCTCGCTCCTGCTCGGCCAGTTGAGACGAGGAATCGGCGCGAGCGCGCGCCAGAATCCGTTCGAGCTCTCCGATCCTCGACCGGACATCGCCGTCGATCTCCGACCTGAGCATCGTTCGGCCTCGTTCCAGCTCATGATCGATCTGGCGCGTCCGCTCGAGTCCGACCGCCATTGCGATCGCTCCCAGCGAGGCGGTGAAGGCGGCGGTCGTCACAGCGGCGCTGATAGCGAGATCGCGCCCTGGCTGGAGCACGACCGCGACCCAGCCGGCCGTGGCGAGGACGCCGGTCAGAACGGCTATGGAGACCGAGATGCTTCGCGTCGCGCGACTGAACGCCGCAAGCAGTAGCGCGATCGCCGCCAGAGCGATCGCACCAGCGCCGACAATTTGTAGGCCGGTGACCAGGCTCATGACCTCCATCGTACGGCAGCCGGGCGCCGCGTCGGAAGACAAGGAGCAACCGGGCAAGCGCCGGCTTGACTTCTCTTGTCACAATGTGATCTCGATCACGTCGAAGGGAGGCGTTTTGGAAGGTGGCTTCAACTTCCCGTTCGGGGGCGACCCCGAGGAGCTCATGCGCCAACTGCAGGAGTTCACAGAGAAGCAGACAGAGGCAATTGCCGAGCAGCAGCGCGAGCAGTTCGCGACGTTGACGCTCAACACCGCCGTGGAGTTGACCGCCGCGGCGCTGTCGCAGATCAAGGCCCCGGGGGCGATCGACGAGCAGGCGATCTCGATGCGCGATGCCATGCGCGTCCTTTTCCCCGAGGCGGTAGCGCTCGTCAGTGCTGCCCGTCAGGGTTTCATGCGCGGCCGCTAGGCTAAGGCGCGTGAACACGAAGTCTGCACTCGAGTTCAGGCGGGTCGTCGACCTGCCTCCTTATGCCTTCGCTCGCACCGATGCGCTCAAGATCGAGCTGCGCCGGGCGGGTGAGGACGTGATCGACATGGGCTTCGGAAACCCCGACCTTCCCTCGCATCCGCTCGCGGTCGAGAAGCTCAAGGAGGCGGCCGAGAAGGGGCGCAATCACCGCTACTCGCAGAGCCGCGGCATACCGCGCCTGCGCAAGGCCGTCTGCGACCTCTACGAGCGTAAGTTCGGCGTGGTGCTCGATCCCGAGACGCAGGCGATCAACACGATCGGCGCCAAGGAAGGCTTTTCTCACCTGATGTGGGTGTTGCTCGGGCCGGGCGATTCGGCTGTCGTCCCGACGCCCACCTATCCGATCCACCGCTTCGCGCCCATATTCGCCGGCGCGACCGTCTTCGACATGGCGATGCGGGAGGGCGAAGACCTCTTCGGCAACATGGTCGAGGCCTTCGAGAAGGCCCGCCCGCGACCGCGGGTGATCGTTTTCTCCTTCCCGCACAACCCGACGACGCTCACAGTCGAGCTCGACTTCATGCAGAAGGCGGTTGATTTCGCGCGTGAGAAGGAGGTCGTGCTCGTTCACGATTTCGCCTATGCAGACCTCGCTTTCGACGGCTACCAGCCCCCTTCGCTGCTTCAGGTGGAGGGCGGAGACGAGGTGGGCGTCGAGCTCTACACGCTGACCAAGTCGTTCTCGATGGCCGGCTGGCGGGTCGGCTTCCTGCTCGGTAACGCGGAGATCATCCAAGCGCTGGCCAGGCTCAAGTCGTATCTCGACTACGGCACCTTTCAGCCGGTTCAGATCGCCGCGACGGTGGTCATGAACGAGGCGCCGGACTTCCCCAAGGAGCTCTGCGCCGTCTACGAGTCGCGCCGCGACGTGCTCTGCGACGGGCTCAACCGGATTGGCTGGGAGATCGAGAAGCCGCGTGGCTCGATGTTCGTCTGGGCAAAGATTCCGGAGCCCTACCGGAGCCTCGGTGCGCTCGAGTTCGCGATCAAGCTGATGAAGGAAGCCAAGGTGGCGGTCAGCGCCGGCAACGGCTTCGGCCCCGGCGGCGAGGATCACGTTCGCTTCGCTCTGATCGAGAACGAGCAGCGGATCGCCCAGGGTGTGCGCGGTATCAGGCGCGCCTTGCCCGAGCTCGGCTAGCGGTCTCTTCGCGAGCGAAAGGCATCGATCGGCTGCGTCCGGCGAGTCGATCGCGTAGCATCGCCGCGTGACGGAAGGGCAAGACAGGAGCGGGCTCCGAGCGTTGGAAATCGTCGCGCTCGTTCTCGTCACGCTCGTTTCGGTGGCCGCGGGCGTCGCACATTACCTGGGCGCCGCATCCCTGCTCTCCTTCACGATCGCCGCGCTGGCGCTGGCCGGCCTCGCCTGGACGGTGTCGTTTGCCACCGAGCAGGTTGGGGAGCGCTTCGGGCCGGCCGTTACCGGCGTGCTGCAATCGACGCTGGGCAACCTGCCCGAGTTCTTCGTCGTTCTCTTCGCTCTCTCGGCCGGGGAGGTCGTGGTGGCGCAGACGTCGCTGATCGGCTCGGTGCTGGCAAACGCGCTGCTCGTGCTGGGGCTGGCGCTGGTGGCGGGCTCCTTCCGCAGCGAGGGAAAGGTGATGAGCTTTGGGCGCCGTCTTCCCAACGACACCGCGACGCTGCTTCTAGTCGCCGTCTTCATCATTGCTCTGGTCGGGGTCTCGGTTGCGGCCGACAACAGCGCCGCCCGTCACGTCAAGGCCATCTCCATCATCGGCGCCGTCTGCTTGCTCGGTGTCTATCTGACCTGGCTCTTCCCCTACCTGCGCTCCGACAAGGAGCGCGCACGAGGGCGGGCACGGCTTGGATTCGCGCCGGCCGCGATGCTGCTTCTCGCCGCGGGCGTCGGCGCCGCCTTCGTCTCGGACTGGTTTGTGGCCGAACTGCGACCGACCATCGACCGCTTCAACATTTCCGCGACATTCGCCGGAATCGTGATCGTGGCCATCGCCGGTAACGCGGTCGAGAACGCCGTCGGCGTGACCCTGGCCTGGAAGCGCCAGCACGACCTCGCCATCTCGGTGATCAAGAACTCCGTCTCGCAGGTCGCCGCCTTCCTCTTCCCGCTGCTCGTTCTCTGCTCGCTGTTCTTCGCCCAGTCGCTCACCTTCTCGATCGCGCCGGTGCTCATCGTGGCGCTGCTCTTGACCGCGATCGCCGTCTGGCAGATCACCGGCGACGGCGAGGGAACGATCTTCGAGGGCGTGGCGCTGATCGCGCTGTACGTCATCCTGGCGGCCGTGGCGCTCTACGACTGAGCGCGCGACGTCTCAACACTCGTAGAATCGACAGCGCGGTGCTTGATCGCGCGATCGTTCATCTCAGCCCCCGCTCCAGGCGCATGCTCTCGCGCCGGTCGGCCCGGCGCCTGATCGGAGGCGAAGGGCTCGAAAGCGCCTGTGAGCTCAGCGCCGAACTGAACAGCGAGGGCAAGCGGGTGACCCTTGGTTTGCTCGGAGAAGATGTGGCAAGTGAGAAGGCGGCGCGGACGATTGCCGGCGAGGAGCGGCGCGCGCTCGAGGAGATCGAGGCGCGCGGGCTCGATGCGGCTTTGAGCGTGAAGCTCTCTGCGCTGGGCCTGGCCGTGGACGAGGAGCTTTGCTTCGAGCTTCTGCTGGCGCTCGTTGCCGCCGCGGACGAGAAGGGAAGTGCCGTCCTGATCGACATGGAGCACTCGAACGCGACCGGCGCGACCCTTCGCCTCTACCGGCGCCTACGCGAGCGCGGGCTGGACAACGTCGGACTGGCGCTGCAAGCTCGTCTTTGCCGGACGCTCGACGACATTCGCGACCTGGCCGAGCTGAGTCCGCGCGTCTCGATCTGCAAGGGCAGCTATGAGGAGGCCGCGCAGGAGGTTGTGCCGGCGGCGAAAGTCCACGAGCGATTCCTGCGCGCGGTCTCCAGATCGGCGGACTCGGCCTCGCTGGTCGGTATCTCGACCCACGATCGGGATTTGATCGCGGAGAGCCGGCGGCTGCTTTCGCTGGCCGGACGCGCGCGGGCCAACTACGAATTCCAGACGCTGCTCGGCGTCGATCCCGCGCTCGAGATCGAACTGCTCGAAGCCGGCGAGCCGCTGCGCGTCTACGTTCCTTACGGCGAGGATTGGTATCCGTACGTCTCGCGCCGTACGGCGAGGATCGGCAAGCGATGATCTGGGCGAGCGCCAGGGGTTGCCGCGTCATCGACGGGGAGGGGCGCGAGTACCTCGATCTCTCGGGCGGCTTTGGCGTCGCGGCGCTCGGGCATCGCAACCCGCGCGTGATGGCGGCGATCGGCGAGCAGCGGGTGGTGCATGCGCTCGGCGACCTGGCCGAAGCCGAGGCGACGGTGCGCTTGCGGCAGGTGTTGCCGCGTCCGGCCAAACTCGGCTTGAGCGGCGAGGATGCGGTGGAGATCGCTCTTCGTACGGCGCTGCTCGCAACGGGCAAGCCCGGCATCGTGAGCTTCGACGGCGCCTATCACGGGACCGGTCTTCTGGCGCTGGCGGCGAGTGGGCTGGAGCGATTTCGGACGCCTTTCGCCGCCTGGCTGCCCGGGCCCGTGTACCGCTATCCCTTCGGAGATGACCCCGGGCCGCTGCCGGAGGACGCGGGCTGCGTGATCGTCGAGCCGATTCAGGGCCGCGCCGGCGCGCGCGTGCCGCCCGCCGGTTTCCTCGAGCAGTTGCGCGAGCGCTGCAACGAGGCCGGCGCGCTCCTGATCGCGGACGAGATTTACTGCGGGCTCGGCCGGGCGGGGGAGATGCTCGTCTCGGGCCAGTTGGCCGACGTCGTTTGCCTGGGCAAGGCGCTCGGCGGCGGGCTGCCGCTCTCGGCGGCGCTCTTCCGGCCGGGGCTGGAGCGAGCCTGGGATCTGGGCCCCGAGGACGTCTACACGCACACGCACTCGGGCACGCCGCTTGCCTGCGCCGCCGCGTTGGTCGTGCTCGACGAGGTGCCCAAGCTGCTCTCACAGGTCTTGCGCAAGGGCGAGATCTTCGCCGCCGCGGGCTGGCAGGGCGCAGGCCTGATGCGCGCCCGCCCGGGCGATGCCGTGAGGGCGCTCGAGCGCGGCGTCATCGTCGTTCCGGCCGGGCTGGAAAACGAGCTGATCTCGGCCACGCCGCCGCTCGTCATCTCCGACGAGGAGATCGAGCAGGCGCTCGAGCTGCTCGAGGGGTGCTAGGGCGCGACGTTCTTGTCGCCGGCCTCGATCCTCTTTGCGATATCCGGCGGAGCGCTGCGGCAGGCGCAGTGCATCAAGTGCGCCCTGTGCCACTCGACGCGCTGCTCGAAACTGGCGTTCTTCGCCATCTTGTTGGCCTCGTGCCACTCCTTGTTGATCGTTCTCACTCCCTTCCTCTTTGGCTGCCGCCGTTACTTACCGGCGCCGACCCGCGCCAGAAATGCGAGGAAGCCGTCGAGGAAGTCGCTCAGGCTCCGTCGCGTCTCCTCGTCGGTCAGCCGTCCTTCTTCGTCGAAGAGCTTCGCCGCGCCCGAGATGTGCAGCGAAGCGGGGTAGCCGAGCGCGTGCATGTAGAGGATCTGACGCAATACGAGTTGGGCGCGTACGGTTCCGAAGCCGCCGGTCGAGGCGCCGACCAGTCCGTACGGCTTGCCGGCGAGCGGCGGGCCGGGCGGGCGCGAGGCCCAGTCGATCGCGTTCTTGAGCACGCCGGAAGGGCCGAAGTTGTACTCGGTCGCGCCGACCAGGAGCGCGTCGGCCCGCTCGATAGCGCCTCGCAGCTGGGCCACCGGCTCGGGGTAGCCCTCCAGGCGCACGTCGTCGTTGTAAAGCGGGATATCGGCAAGCGAGAAGAGCTCGACCTCGGCCCGCCCGCTCAGCGTCTCCTGCGCCGCCACGAGCAGGCCGCGATTGAACGAAGCTCTTCTCAGGCTGCCGGGGATCGCGAGGATACGCAGGCCGCTCACGGGAGCCTCCTTTCTGCGAGGACGAGAAGCTCGGCGGGCACGCGTTGCTCGAAACGGGTGAAGGCGCGCTCACCGGGGAACTCGTCGAAGGCGCGCAGATGCAGGTTCGCGGCGGTGAGCGCCATGATCAGTTGCCCGATACGCCAGAGCCCGAGCCCCTCGGAGGTGACCGGCGCGAAGTAGTCCTCGCGCCAGTGCAGGATGGCGTCGAGGCAGCGCCTGGCGGGATGGATGTCGAAGAGGATGAAGCCGCCGCCGGGCCTGAGCGCACCGGCGATGCCGTGCGCGAACTCGTTGATATTGGTGACGCGCGCAAGCGAGCCCGCGCCGGCGTAGACGAGGTCGAAGCGACCGCGCTTGAGCTCCAGCGGCAACTCATCGAGCGGCGAGTGAACCCAGGCCACGCTCGGCCCGCTTTCGCGAGCGCGCACGAGCGCGTTGGCCGATGGATCGACTCCGGTCAGGAACGCGCCGAGCTCGACGAACTGCAACGTCTGCCCGCCGGTGCCGCAGCCCAGGTGGCAGACGGAACGCTCCCTCAGGTTCGGCAATCGCTCGGCGACCCGCGTCGGCAGGCTCTCGTACTCGCGCTCGCGGCGCTGGTGGATCTCGTCCCAGACCCTGATGTTCTCTTCGGTTGGCTCCACCGGGGCTCCTATTACGCCGGAAGCGAGAATCCGCCGTCGACGATGATCGTCTGTCCTCGAATCATCTCCGCTGCGGGCGAAAGAAGGAAGGCCACTACGCCGGCGATGTCCTCGGGCGTGACCATCCGCCCGGCCGGCGTGCGCTCGCGGCCCGCTTTGAGCATCTCGTCGCGGTTGGGGAAATGCTCGAGCGCGCCGGTCTCGACCAGGCCGCCCGAGACCGCGTTGACACGGATTCCGCGCGGCGCCAGCTCGACGGCGAGGTAGCGAACGAGCGCTTCCAGCGCGGCCTTGGACGTGCCGACCAGGGTGTAGTTCTCGAGCACGCGCGTCGAGCCGAGGCTGGAGATGGCGACGATCGAGGCGCCGCTTTCCATCTGCGGCGCCGCCGCGACAGCGAGCTGAAGAAAGGCTCGGGCATTGGCGTTGAGCGTCCAGTCCCAGTGGCGAGTATCGGTCTCGAGTGCCGGGCGGGCCACGCCACTGGCCGCGTTGTGCACCAGCGCCGTGAGTGGGCCAAGCGCCGTGACCTGCTCGAGCACGTGCTTGGAGCTGATGTTGCCGCGGACGAGCAGCGGCTCGACGCCGAGCTTCCGCAGCTCCTCGGCGGTCTCCTCGGCGGCGCGGTCGCTGCGCAGGTAGCCGATCGCCACTCGCGCGGCGCCCTCGCGCGCCAGCCTGAGCGCGATCGCCTTGCCGATGCCGCGCGAGCCACCTGTTACGAACACCGTGCCCGCCTTCGGCGGAGCCGGGCTGCCGCCGCGACCGGTGCCGCTCATTGCTTTCTCGGCAGCGGCTCGGAAGCGGTGGCCGAGCTCGGGATCTCGGCCCAGCCGGGTTTTGATCGCGACTCTTGCCCGCCCTGCTCGGCCTTGGATGAGGCGTAGCCGAGCCGGTCGAGCAGCTCGATCTGCTCCTCCGCGTAGACGCGCGCCGGATGCTCCGCGGGCAATTCGGCGACGAGCTCGCGCAGGCGCGCGCGCAGCTGATAGGCGAAGTGCGGCGTGGCGGGACCGATCAGCGCGTCCACGTCATCGCGAGTCGGCTCAGCCATGCCTGAAACCCTAGCGAAGAAGCAGGCGGATTCCGACTCCGGGCTCGCTCTCCCCGGCGCCAGGTTTCGTTTCGAATTCGATACGGCGCGGTGCGCTTTTCGCGGTTAGGCTCGAGTTGGGGATGGGAGGCGGGGAACCCGCCTCTTCAAAATGGCGCGAAAAATCAGCCCCCACCCAACCCGCCTCGTATAATCGCCGTCATCGTGATCTTCGTTTACGTCATCGCCGGCGTTGTCGTTCTGATCGCGATCTGGACCGTCCTGATCTTCAACCACCTGATTCGTCTCGGCAACGAGGCAAAGCGGGGCTGGTCGAACATCGACGTGCAACTCAAGCGCCGCACGGATCTGATTCCGAACCTGGTCGAGGCCGTCAAGGGCTACGCGGCGCACGAGCGCCAGGTCTTCGAGGACGTGACCGCGGCGAGGACGGCGATGCAGCAGGCGAGCGGCCCGGCCCAGGCCGGCGAGGCCAACAAGCAGGCGACGGCGGCAATCGGGCGCCTGTTCGCCGTCAGCGAGGCCTACCCCGCGCTGCGCGCCAGCGAGAACTTCCAGAAGCTGCAGGACGAGCTGACCGACACCGAGGACAAGATCGCGGCCGCCCGGCGCTACTACAACCAGACCGTCTACCAATACAACACCCGCCTGCAGAGCTTCCCCGACCTGATCGTGGCCAAGCTTGGCGGCTTCCACGAGCGGGAGTTCTTCGCGCTCGACTCGCCTGCCGAGGCCGGGCTGCCTAACGTCGATTTCTCCAGCGGCCCTGCGCCATAATGGAACTCCCTCCGAAACGAAGCACTCCACCGCCTGACCGCGCTCGGCGGCGCCCTGCTGCGTCCTCGGCCTCGCCCGTAGCTTCGGCTACGAACGAGGCACTGCGTCCTTGCATCGCATCCACCGATCGCGCCCAGTCGGCAGGTCTTCATTCCGGAGTGAGTTCATGACCCTCGAAGAACAAGTCCGCTCGAATCGCATCCGCTCGGCGATGCTGCTGCTCTCCTTCGGGCTCGTCTTCGTCGGCATCGGCGCCGCGGTGCAGGCGGTCTACGGCGGCGCCTGGCTGATCATCATCGCCACGATCGCCTTCGTCTATGCGCTTATCTCCTGGTTCGCCAACGGCAAGATGATCGCCTCCTGGACGGGTGCGCGGCCGGTGGCCAAGGACGAGTATCCCGAGCTGGTTCGCGCGGTCGAGAATGCGTCGATCGGGGCAGGTCTCGAGCAGGCGCCACAGGTGCGGGTGGTGGACGATCCCAGTCCCAACGCCTTCGCCGCCGGCGGCTCGCCCAAGAGCGCCTACATCGCCGCGACCAGCGGGCTGCTCGGGATGATGGACAAGCGCGAGCTCGAAGCGGTCGTGGCGCACGAAATCGGGCACGTCCGCAACCGCGACGTGCGGCTGATGAGCCTCACCGCGGTGCTCGTCGGCGTCGTCGCGCTGGTGTCCGACATCGCGCTGAGGCTTGCTTTCTTCGGCGGCGGCAGGCGCCGCGGCGGCGGCAATCCGATCCTGATGATCCTCGGGATCGTGATGTTGATCCTGGCGCCGATCGCCGCCTTCGGTATCCAGATGTCGCTCTCGCGCCGGCGCGAGTACCTGGCCGACGAGTCCTCGGCCGAGATCACCGGCGACCCGGAGGGCCTGGCGCTGGCGCTCTGGAAGCTGAAGGAGGACAAGACCGAGCTTCGCCACGCCAACCGCGCCACCGCCCATCTCTACATCGAGACGCCGCTCAACAACACGAGCGGCGCCCGCTCGGCCCTTAGCGGCCTCTTCGACACCCACCCTTCGCTCGACGCTCGCATCGAGTCGCTCGAGAAGATGGGCGGGTTCCAGCTCTCGGCCCTCGTCGGTCAGTAACCGCCGGGCTCGGCGCGGCGGTTGGAGTACTAGCCTTACGCTCATGAACTCGCAGCAGAAAACGGCTCTGACCTCCGTTGTTGCCGCGCTGGGCTTGATCGTGCTCAAGGTGACGACCGGCCTGATCACCGGCAGCCTGGCCTTCATCTCCGGCGCTCTCGATTCGGGCCTCGACCTGGTCACCGCTCTGATGACGCTCTTCGCGGTGGGTCTCGCCGCCAGGCCGGCCGACGTCGAGCATCCCTGGGGTCACGCCAAGGTCGAGCACCTCGCGGCGCTCGCGGAGTCGTCGCTTCTCTTCCTAGCCAGCATCTGGATCGCCTACACCGCGACTCAGCGACTCGCCAGCTCCAGCCCGCCCGCGGTCGACGCGACCTGGTGGGCCATCCTCGTGATCCTGATCGTGATGGTGGTCGATGGCGGCCGGACGGTCGTCTCCTATCGCGCCTCGGTCAAGCACCGGAGTGCGGCCCTGCAGTCGAACGCCCTCAACTTCATCGGCGACTTCCTCGGCTCGGGCGGGGTGCTCGTCGGGCTCATCGTCGTCCGTGCCGGCTATCCCAAGGCCGACTCGATCGCCGCTCTGTTCATCGCCGCGATAGTGCTCGTCGCCGCGGCGAGGCTCGCTTTCAAGAACGCCGACATCCTCATCGACCGCAGCCCGCGGTCTGCCACCGAGACGGTGAGGCAGGCGATCGACGGCCTCGATCCTCCGGTCGATCTGAAGCAGCTGCGCGTGCGCGAGGCCGGTGGGCACTACTACGCCGAGGTCGTGATCGGCGTCTCGC
The DNA here is from genome assembly GCA_003132665.1 of Actinomycetota bacterium. Lineage (GTDB taxonomy): Bacteria > Actinomycetota > Thermoleophilia > Gaiellales > Gaiellaceae > Fen-549. The sequence continues at coordinate 119,489 of PKYN01000016.1, read as the reverse complement.
CCGAAGCCGTGGTCGCCGAAGGGCACGCCGCCGCCGATCAGATCGAGCGGGCACTGAAAGGGATGCTGCACGGCGGCGAGGTCGTCGTTCACGTCGAGCCCGAGAGCGAGACCGGGTTGATCGAGGCCGTGCGCGCCGCGGCGATGAGCGTGCGCGGGGTGCGCGAGATTCACAATCTGACCATCGCCGAGCTGGAGGGCCGGCACGAGGCCTCGCTGCATCTCAAGCTTCCGGGCGATCTCACGCTCGCCGGCGCGCACGAGCTGGCCTCGCAGGTCGAGCAGGCGATCATGGATGCACGTTCCGAGATCAGCTCTGTGGTGACTCATCTTGAGCCGCTGGACGAAGAGGTGACTGGGAGCGCCGCGCCGCGCGTTCAGACACGTGACTATGGCGATGCGATTCGGGCGGTAGTGCGGAAGACGACGGGTGCGCCTCCGAGGGCGCTTCGCTTCGTGCGCACCGAGGAGGGTCTCGTCGTCTACGTGGTCGTGGCGCTCGATCCCGAGATCTCTCTTTCTGAGGCCCACAAGCTAGCCTCCGAGATCGAACTGCGAGTGCACCGCAAGTGCGCCGGAATCAAGCGGCTGGTCATCCACACCGAGCCGGACAAACCAGTCGGGTAGGCTCGGCGCGAGAAAGACCGCGGCGGATAGCCTGTGGACATGCGGCTCGTAATCGACTGGGACGGAACGGTGACCGTCTCCGACACGATGGATCTGATCGTGCGCGAGTTCGGTGACGCCGATCTGGTCGATCGCTTCTCGGATGCTTTCATCGACGACTCCAAGCCGCTGCCGGTGACGCTCCAGCACGTGGTGGCGAGCGAGATGGCAACGATCAAGACGCCTCTCGACGAGGTCGTCGACTGGTTGCTCGAGAACGTTGAGCTGCGTCCCGGCTTTCTCGAGCTGGCCGAGCGCGAGCGGCCGCTGCTCCTTTCCTCCAACCTTCGCCAGTTGATTCAGCCGCTGCTCGATCACTTCGGCGTCGAGGCGGACCTGCTCGCCAACGAGCTCGTCTCGGATGGAGAGTCCGGCTGGCGCGTCCATTTCGGCGGAGAGATCTGCCCGGTCTGCGGCGAGCGCTGCAAGCGTCCGAAGCTGCCGCCGGGCGAGGTTGTCTACGTCGGCAACGGGTACTCCGACCGCTGTCCGGCGCTCGCCTCCTCTCGCGTCTTCGCTCGCTGCGGGCTGGCTCGCTATCTCGACACCATCGGCTCGCCCTACGAGCCCTTCGGCGATTTTCACCAGATCGCCGCGGCGCTCGAACGCCCGGCCTGATACCCCGAGCGATCGCCTGGATCGGGACGCTGCCGGGAGGCACTCCGGCCTCCGCGTCGCTCGCCCGGCTGGGTAACCTTCGCTGGTCGAGCGAGCCGTAACCGAGTTGAGACGCACGGAGGCGATACGCATGGGTACGACCGTTCTTCTTCTTCACGCCTTTCCCGTCGGCCCCGAGATGTGGGAGCCCCAGCTCGAGGCGCTCAGCGGCTACGACGTACAGGTGCCCTGTCTGGTGGGGCGCGGCGAATCGATCGACGGCTGGGCCGAGCAGCTGCTAGCCGAGATCGACGGCGACCTCGCCCTGATCGGCGCCTCGATGGGCGGCTACTGCGCGCTCGCCATCGCCAAGCGCGCGCCGGAGCGTCTGCGCGGGCTGGTGCTCGTCGGCTCGCACGCCTCGGCCGACCCTCCGGAGGGAAAGGTCTGGCGCGACGAGTCGATCGCTCGAGTGCGCGAGGGAGGCCCGCTCGCGCAGTGGCGGGCGATGCGCGAGTTCGCGATCGGCGCTGACGCCGACCCGGCGCTGTCGAAGCGGCTGGCCGATTCCGTCGCGAGTCTGGACGCCGAGGGCGTTGTTCAGGAACTGGTCGCCATGATCGGACGCGAGGACACGAACGATGTCGTCAGGTCGCTTCCCTGCCCGCTGCTGGCGATCGCCGGCGAGCGCGACGAGGGCGTGATCGCCGAGTCGAAAAAGCTGATCGAGCTGGCGCCGGAGGGCGAGCTAGTGATTGTCCCCGGGGCGAACCACCTGGTCAGCGTCCAGCGACCCGATGCCGTCAATCCGATACTGCTCGGATTTCTCGAGCGCTGCATCGGCTAGCCCGCTCGTAACAGGCACTTCCGCCTCGAGCAGTAGCTGGCGAAGCATGAGCGCGTTTGCCGGAGCCTGGGCGAGCGGCCGTTGTAGCGCTCCCGGCGGCGGGCTGGAGTTGTTGTTGTTGAAGACGGCGAAGAGCTGCTCGGCGCTTCCGCTCAGCTCGCGCAGCGGCTCGACCCATTCGGCCAGCTCCTCGCGCGTGTAGAGATAGTCGAAGCGATCGGCCGCGCTGCCACTGCGTTTGTGCCAGGTGGCCGCGTTGCGGCCGTGGAAGCGAACGTACGAGACGTTGCTGGTGAGGGCGGCAATGGTCGGGATCGCCGATTTGCCCTCGAGCCGCGGCGCATCGACGATCACCAGCGTCATCCCGTGCTCCTCGAGGAAGGAGAGCGTCCGGGCGAGATTCTCCTCCTCCAGCCAACTTCGGTGACGGAACTCGACCAGCACGGTGAAGCCCGCGAGTCGCTTTCCCGCCCAGGCCAGGTAGTCGAAGGACGACTCCTTACAGACGACGTAGGGCGGGAGCTGGAAGAGGATGCCGCCCAGCTTGCCCGCATCGGCCAGCGGTGCGATTCCGTTGAGGAAGCGGTGGAAGACCTCGGCGCGGAGCTCCTCGGAGGGATGAAAGACGCGCCCACGCTCGTCGGCGTCGGTCGCCGCGCGGAGATCCGCTGGCAGCTGCTCGCAGCGCAGCGGGTGCCTGGTCATCAGCCCAAAGGCCTTGACGTGGAAGGTGAAGCCGGGCGGCGTGCGCTCGACCCAGCCGGCGCTCATGCCCGCCTCGGGCAGCCGGTAGAAGGTCGAGTCGACCTCGACCGTGTCGAAGTGCGCAGCGTAGTAGCGGAGCCTGTCTTTCGAGGCCAGGCCGCGCGGGTACCAGTTCTTCAGCAGCGCCTCGTCGGCGAAGGAGCAGGTTCCGATGCGCACCGGGGTCATGGGTAGACGATATGCCCGCTCGTGCTCTTTTCGTTCGTAGTTGTCGTCGGCGCGCCGTTATCGAAAGCTGTTGACTCGGCACATAATGCGTGCATTTACAGGTGTTTTTGCTTGATACCGTTCCCCGCCCCGTGGGAGGGTGGGGGTGGCGGGTGGGCAAAGGCGCCCGTACCCCGAAAAGCCGTTCACTAGAATCGAACTCGATGGACGGGCGACCGATTGCGATCTTCGACTCCGGCATGGGCGGGCTGACCGTTCTGCACGAGTGCCTGGTGACGATGCCGAACGAGGACTTCGTCTACCTGGGCGACACGGGTCGCTTCCCCTACGGACCGCGGCCGCTGGATGAGATCCGCGGCTTCGCGCTCGAGATCGGGCGCTTTCTCGAGCGCCAGGGCGTGAAGATGGTGGTCGTGGCCTGCAACTCCGCCACCTCGGCGGCGCTTGCCGACCTACAGGCCGAGCTCGATGTCCCGGTCGTCGGCGTGATCGCGCCCGAGGCCGAGGCGGCCGTGCAGGCAACGCGCAATCGCCGTATCGGCTTGCTCGCCACCGAGGCCACGGTCGAGGCTGGCCGCTACGCGTCACTTATTCGTTCACTCGATGCCGGTGTGAGCTTCTTTCCACTCGCTTGCCCGCGCCTGGCCGAGCTGATCGAGAGCGACACGCCCTACGGCGCCGGCACCGTCGATGCGGTCCGCGCCTACGCTGGGACGCTCAAACAGGACGATGTCGACACCGTGATCCTCGGCTGTACGCACTACCCGCTCATCCGCCACGTGCTCGAACGCGCCTTCGGGCGCGGGGTGACGCTGGTCTTCTCGGCCGAGGAGACGGCGCGCAAGGTCGCCGAGACGCTGGCTCGGAAGGGATTTGCCCGCACGAGCGAGCGCGACGGCGTCTGCCGCTTCATCACCACCGGCGAGCCCGAGCAGTTCAGGCTCATGGGCGAGCGCTTCCTGCAGTTCCCGATCGCCGAAGTCGAGTCCGTCTCGCTGGCCGGGCTGGGAGCGCCCGCGTGAGTAGAGCCGACAACCGGCGCTCGGACGCGCTTCGGCCGCTCAAGATCGAGTGCGACTTCCTCGAGCAGCCGCACGGCTCGGTGCTGTTCGCCCAGGGTCGCACGATCGTTCTGTGCACCGCCTCGATTCAGGAGGGCGTTCCCCGCTGGCTGAAAGGCCAAAGCCGCGGCTGGCTCACCGCGGAGTACTCGCTCCTGCCGGCCTCGACCGGTTCGCGCACCTCGCGCGAGGCAAGCGAGGGCAAGCAGAAGGGACGCACGGTCGAGATCCAGCGCCTGATCGGGCGCTCGCTGCGCGCGGTCGCCGACCTCGAGGCGCTCGGCGAGCGCACGATCTGGCTCGACTGCGACGTGCTCCAGGCCGACGGCGGCACGCGCTGCGCCTCCATCTCGGGCGCCTATCTCGCCGCGAGTCGCGCGCTCCAGCATTTCGGCCTCGGCCGCGTGCTGACCGACTCGGTGGCCGCGGTCTCGGTTGGGATAGTTGGCGGCGAGAAGCTGCTCGATCTCGACTACGCCGAAGACTCCGGGGCCGACGTGGACATGAACTACGTCATGACCGGCGACGGGCGCCTGATCGAGGTGCAGGCGACCGCCGAGACCGCGCCCTTCCACCGCGAGGAGCTTGATGAGCTTCTCGCCCTGGCCACGCGCGGCGCCGAGCTGATCAAATCGGCGCAGGAAGAAACACTGCGCGCCGCCTCGTCGTAGGGCCAGCCGAGGGGAAGTACCCCACCGCCGCGTGCGCTCGCACCGAGCGCTGAATTGGCACGAAGCCGTTACTTGCGCGAGTGATCCTTCTCGATACCGCGTTACGCCCCGTAGGAGGGTCTGTCTGAGCGCGGAGCGAAACGAAACACTCCACCGCCTGGCCGCGCTCGGCGGCGCGATGCGTTGTTCTCGGTCGCGCCCGTAGCCGCCGGCTACGAACGCGACGCTGCGTCCTAGCCTCGCATCCACCGATCGCACCCAGTCGACGGGTCTTCATTCCGTTCCGCGCTCGGTGGGGGGGTGGTCAAGGCGCCCGAACCCCGAGAATTCCTTAGGAGAGACGCTGCGCACCGCCCTCCGCGGGAGGGCGGACTTTCGGCGGTCGTGTCCGCCGTCGGGGTCAAGATACCGGGGTGCTCCCGCACCTCGGATGGGCAGAGGCTCTGGCTCGCCTGGCACTTGCCGCTGGACTGGGCGGCGCGATCGGCATCGAGCGAGAGCTGCGCGATCGCTACGCCGGGCTGCGCACTCATCTTCTGGTCTCACTCGGCTCCGCCCTTTTCACGATCGTCTCGGCCTACGCCTGGACGGGCTTCAAGTTCGGCAACGGTGTCAGCTACGACCCGACTCGCATCGCCGCTCAAGTCGTGACCGGTATCGGCTTTCTCGGCGCCGGCGCCATCATGCGCCAGGGCATCAGCGTGCATGGCCTGACGACCGCCGCGACGCTCTGGATGTCGGCCGCGGTCGGGATGACCGCCGCGACCGGTTTCTACTCCGTTGCCGCCCTGGCCACGGGAGTGACGCTGATCGTGCTCTGGCCGCTGCGCATCTTCGAGCGCCGCTACATCGACCGGCTCAGGACGAGCTCCGCCCACATCGTCGTCGATCTGAAGCTCGGCTCGGACGCCGCCACGGTGCTGCGCTATCTGGAGAGCAGCCGGGCCGTGCTGATCGGTGTGCAGGTCAGCGACGAAGAGGGGCGCAGGAAAGTAGTCACGGATGTTGAGCTCGAGCGAGACGCACGCATGGTCGAGCTCATCAACGGCCTGCTGGCGATCGAGGGCGTGACCGGAGCCCAGTGGGTGCATTGAGTAGCGCTGTCTTCGCCTCGCGCAACCCCGACAAGGCCCGCGAGCTCGAGCAGCTGCTGCCGGGCTGGCGGGTCGAGCCGTTGATAGCCGGCACCTTCCCGCCCGAGACGGGCACCAGCTATTACGAGAACGCCCACGGAAAGGCTCACTACGGGCGTTCGCTCGAGAAACGGCCGCTCTGGGTCATCGGCGAGGACTCGGGCATCGAGGTCGCCGCGCTCGATTGGGGGCCGGGAGTGTTCTCGGCGCGCTTCGGCGGCGACGACCCGGTCGGCCGCATGCTCACGGCGCTCGAGGGTATCGAGGGCGAGGGTCGGCGCGCCCGCTACATCTCCGAGCTGGTTGCGATCTCGCCCCACGGCGAAGAGCTACGCGGTAGCGGCACCCTCCTGGGCCGGATCGGCCACCAGCCTCGCGGGAGCGAAGGATTCGGCTACGACCCTGTCTTTCTCCCCGAGGGCAAGGAACGAACCGTGGCCGAGCTCGGCAATGCCTGGAAGCGCGGGAACTCACACCGGGCCAGGGCGGCGAGAGCACTGCTCGAGGCGCTCGGCTCCTAGCGCAGATCGGACGCGGTCGGCTCCGTACCCGGCGACGCGGGTGCATCGTCGGGCTGCGGCTTCGGCTCAGGCTCGAGGATGGCGGTCACCTCGCCATCCGTCGCCAGCGGCTTCGGGGGTGGCGAGGCGATTGCCTGTGCCTGGCGACGCTGAGCCACCCACCAGTTGACCTCGGCGCCGAAGACGAAGACGTTGGCCATCAAATAGAGCCAGAAGAGCAGGATCACCGGACCGCCGAGATAGCGCAACACGACAAGATCGTGCGACACGAGATTGTCGAGGAAGAAGGGCAGGATCTGGAAGGTGGCGGCCAGGATGGCGGCAGCCGTGATGGCCCCCGGGATGACGTCCCGGAGCTTTAGTTGCACATTCGTGAGCACGTAGTAAGCGGTGACGAGGAACAGGAGTAACCCCGCGAACTCCACGATCGCGCTCAACGGGTAGGCGATATAGGGATTGCCGAGGAAGTCGCCGGCGAAGCGCCGCAGCAGATAGACGCCGAGCGAGCCGGCGAGTAGCGAGGCGATGAGGGTCACGAGCGATGAAACCAACAGCAGGAAGGCGAGCGCCTTGCCGTGCAGGAAGGAGCGGTTCGGGCGCCCGTAGACGATGTTGAAGGCCGACTCGAGCACGCTGAAAAGAGAGAGCGAGCTCCACAGCAGCACGGCGCCGCCGATGATGCCGAGTGCGGTGGCGCTGTCCTGGATGCGTTCGACCGCGGTTTTAATCGACCCGACCGAGTTGCCCGGGAAGATGTGCTTGAGCGCGCTGACGAGGCTGTTCTCCTGGCCTTGCTGGCCTATGAACCCGAGCAGCGACAGCGCGAGGAAGAGCATGGGCACCAGCGAGAGCAGCGCGAAGTAGGCGATCATCGCCGCCAGATGTGTGCCGCGATCGGCGAAGAACTTCTGGAACAGGCTGCGTTTTCGTACCCGCATCGACAATCAGTATCCCTGCTCGGCGGCCTCTCGGGGGAGCAACTCGTGCTCGGCGACGGCGCGAACTAAGCATCGGTAAGCGGGCGCGGTCCGGCAAGTCGGTCCTCGCGGCGGCGTCCACTAGCTGCTACGTTCGGCGCGCGTATGGACGCCGGGCAGGCACTCGCCGAGCTAACCGAGATCTCATCGCAGATCGAGCTCGCGCTGATCTTCGACGCTCGCGGAGAGCTGGTCGAGGCCACGCTCTCGGATCGGCCGACGGCCGAGTCGCTGGCCTTCGGCGCCGCCGCGCTGCTCGCCTGCACAGTGCAGGTCGGCGGCCCCGAACGGGGCGAGCCGATTCAGGTCGAGCTGGCCTATTCCGAGGGTAGCCTCCTTCTCGTCCGCGAGGGCGATCTGCGCATCCTGGCATTTACCTCTCCCGATCCCATTGCCGGGCTCGCCTTCTTCGAGCTCAGAGCTTGTCTCAGAAAGCTCGACGAGAGCAAGCCGAAGCGGCGCTGGCGCGGGATCGGCAAGGCTATTCAGGCGACGGTCGCGAAGGACACTGCGAGCGGCGACGATACGAGTTCGAGTGCCAGGAAGGACGCCGATGACGCGACGCAATAAGGTCATCGCCGGTCTGGTCGTCGCCGCCGGCTCGGTCGCCGGCGCCTTTTACATGCGTCAGCAACTGCAGTCGGAGCCGCGTGAACGAGCAGGCTTCTACTTCTCTGACGGTACGCTGCTGGAGCTCGGCCCCGAGGATGCTGCGGCCGAGGAGCTACTCAAGCAAGGTCGCGAGCTTCTCGCTCGCGCTCATCCGAAGGGATCGTGAACGAGCAGGATCTGATCAAGATGTTGGTCGAGCGTGCCTACCTCGAGGGCGATTTCGTTTTGCGCTCGGGCCGGCATTCCAAGTACTACCTCGACAAGTACCGCTTCGAGACGGTGCCCGAGCTCTTGGGCGCCATCGGCGAGAGGATCGCCATCGCCATTGCCGAGCACGAGCCCGAGACCGCTCGCATCGCTGCGCCGGAGCTCGGTGCGGTTGCGCTCGCCGCCGCCGCCTCACTCGCCTCGCAGCTGCCGTTTTTGATTGTGCGCAAGGAGGCAAAGGGGTATGGCACCGCGAACAAGCTCGAAGGTATAAGCGAAGCGGGAGAGCTGGTCTGTTTGGTCGAAGACGTTGTGACATCCGGCGGCGCCGCTCTTCAGGCGGTCGAGGCGGTCCGGGAAGCCGGTCTCGTCTGCCGTACAGCCGTCTGTGTTGTCGACCGCGAAGAGGGCGGATCCGATGAGCTCGCGCGTCACGGAGTGCGTTTGTGGCCACTCTTCCGCGCGAGTGATCTTCAAAATGTGGCAAAAAGTCCCGCAAACCCGCATGGTTGAGCGAAATGGCTTAGCCTGTTAGGGTCTGACGTAGAAAAGCTGTCGATGAGGAGGAGAGCACGTGACGAAGCAGGAGTTCGTTGATCTGGTCGCCCAGAAGAGCGGTCTGACGAAGCGGGATGCCGGCGATGCCGTAGACGCCGTCCTCAGCGTGATCGCCGACTCTCTCAAGGCCGGCAAGGACGTGACCTTCACCGGGTTCGGGAAGTTCTCGGTCGCGCACCGCGCCGCACGGACGGGAGTCAATCCCCGAACCGGCGAGCGGCTGCAGATCGCCGCGTCCAAGGTGCCCAAGTTCACGCCTGGAAGCTCGCTGAAGCAGGCTGTCCGCTAGGGACCGCAAGCCGTAGGAATCGAAGGTTTAGGTGAGGGCCGCGCCAAGCGGCCCTCACTCTTTTCCGCGCCGGGTACCGCTCGGGCGCCCAACAGTCTGCTCTCGGCGCTAGCCTTGGCCGGAATGGAAGAGATCACCGCCGGCGCCGCGTCCGATCAGCCACTGGTCAAGGCCTTTGCCGATCGTCTGGTCGAGGCCGTGGAGCTGAAGAGAAGCCAGCTCGTCGTGGGGCTCGATCCACAGATCGACCTGCTGCCGCTGGAGTTGCGCGGCGAAGCGCAGCACAGTCCCGAGGGCGTGGCCGACGCCTTCTCGCGCTTCTGCCGCGGGATCATCGACGCCGTCGCTCCGTACGCCGTCTGCGTCAAGCCTCAGCTCGCCTTCTTCGAGCTCTACGGCTCGGCCGGTATGCGCGCGCTCGAGGACGTCTGCGCCCATGCCCGCGACGCCGGTCTGCTCGTGCTGGCCGATGGGAAGCGCGGCGACATCGGCTCGACGGCCAGGGCCTACGCCGGCGCCTATCTCGAGCCGCGCGGTCTGCAACCACCGCTGGCCGACGCGCTGACCGTCAATCCCTACCTGGGACGCGACGCCCTCGAGCCGTTCCTGCTCGCTTGCCAGCGCCACGGCAGCGGCGTCTTCGTACTGCTCAAGACATCCAATCCAGGCAGCGCCGATCTGCAGGACGTGACCCTTTCGGACGGCAGCCCGCTCTGGCACCAACTCGCGCTGCTCCTCCAGGAGCCGGCCGAGGCGCTTGCCGGAAAGAGCGGCATCTCGAGCCTCGGCGTGGTTGTGGGAGCGACCTATCCGCGCGCGATAGGCGAGGCCAGGCGCCTGCTTCCGCGCTCGATCATCCTCTTGCCGGGCGTCGGGGCGCAGGGAGCGACTCCCGCCGACGTGGCCCGCGCTTTCACCAGCGGCCCGGCCAGCGCGCTCGTAAACGTCTCCCGTTCGGTCATCTTCGCCTACCGCGCCGAGGAGGGTCTCGACTGGCGCGATGCCGCCGGAAGCGAGGCCGCACGCTTACGCGACGAGATATGGGCGGTCTCAGGCTGGTAAAAAGGAAGGAGTCATGCGCCGAGACAACCGCCAGCTCGCGCACTACGGCATACCGATCCTCTTTCTGCTTGCCGTAACTGTCTTCGTCCTCATCCTGCGCGGCGGCTTCACAGGCGGGACTCAAGCCGCCGACACCTCGACGAAAACGAAACAGACCACGACCAGCCAGGCGACGACATCGCAGCCGCCGGCGAAGGTGAGTCTCTACACCGTTCGCTCCGGTGACACGCTCGGAGCCATCGCCATACATTTCCGCATCACCGTGGACGACATCCTCGCTCTGAACCCAGGCGTCGAGCCGACCGCGCTTCACGTCGGGCAGAAGATCAAGGTCAAGGCCGGGAAGGCGCCGGCAAAACCGTGAGGCGGCTACTCCTTGCGCCGGCGCTGCTCGCGCTGGCCTTCTTGCTGCTCCAGCCTGCGGCGCTCGCCGGCTCCCGCTTGCCCGCGCCCAGCGTGGACGCCCGCGCCTACCTGGTGATGAACGGAGCCAGCGGGGACGTGCTGCTGAGCAAGAACGCGAGCGAGCGCCTACCGATTGCGAGCCTGACCAAATTGATGACCGTCGACGTCGCCCTGCAGCATCTGAGCGTCGATCGATATGTCACGGTCTCGGCTCAGGCGGCCGACGTCGGCGAGGAAAGCGCCGGGCTGGAACCCGGCGAGCGGATTCTGGTTGGCGACCTCGTCCGCGCCGCGCTGATTCAAAGCGCAAACGATGCCGCCGACGCTCTCGCCGACGCCTCCTCGAACGGTAATCGCCCTCTCTTCGTGAGCTGGATGAACGAGGAGGCGCGGCAGCTCGGTCTCACCAACACCCACTTTGCGCGCCCGGACGGTCTCGATGCTCCTGGGCACTACTCGAGCGCCCGCGATATCACCCGTCTGGCCCAATGGGTCATGGGCATGCCGGAGGTGAGTCAGGCCGTTCGCCTGCGCACGAGCACCATCGCCGGCGGTCGCGTGCTCACGACCTGGAACGACCTGCTCGGCGTCTTCCCCGGAGTCGTCGGCGTCAAGACCGGGCACACCGACGACGCCGGCTGGTGCCAGGTCGCTCTCGTCGTCCGCGGCGGGCTCCGGATCTACGCCACCATTCTCGGCTCGCCCAGCCGCGAGCAGCGCAACCAAGATCTGGCTGCTCTGCTTCGCTTTGCTCTCACTCGCTACCAACTGGTCAAGGTCGTCGCGGCCGGGAGCCCGCTGGAGACGGTGGCCAGCGCGTACGGCGGCCCGTCCGTTCCGGTCGCCGCCACGAGCTCGCTCACCGTGCCGCTGCGCCTCGATCGTCCCCCCGTCGAGAAGCTCGTTCTACCGCGAACCGTCCCTCTGCCGGTCAAGCAAGGGCAGCATCTGGGCGAGGTGCGCATCTACTCCAACGGAAAGCTGCTCGGGAAGAGCGAGCTGGTTGCGATGCGCTCAGTCGGAAAGCCGAGCCTGCTCGGCAAGGCCGGCTGGTACTCGGGCCAGACCCTGCGCAATCTGTTCGGCTGGATCTAGACGAGCTCTTTACACGTTCGCGGCCTGGACCGTCTACTCTTCCCGGCGCACTTCTCCCCAGACGGACAACCGCCCACCGATGAGGAGGGCACCAGATGCTCGTCACCGTAACTCTCAACGCCGCCATCGACCGCACGCTAACGGTCCCCAACTTCCAGCGGGGCCTGCGTCACCGTGCCAGCCAGGCGCTGACGCTGGCCGGCGGTAAGGGCATCAACGTTGCGCGTTCGCTGAAGGTGTTCGGCATACCGGTGGTCGCGACCGGACTGGCCGGCGGGCGCACGGGTGCACGTGTCATCGAGGAGCTGAGTCACGAGTCGATCCTCAACGACTTCGTTCGGATCGAGGGCGAATCGCGCACGTCGACCGCCGTCGTCGACCCGGTGACCGGCTCACACACCGAGATCAACGAATGGGGGCCGCACGTCGAGCCCGACGAGCTCAAGAGTCTGCGCGAGAAGCTCCTGAGCCTCGCAGCCGACGCAGAGTGGGTCGTCTTCGCCGGCACGCTGCCGCGCGGAGTCGACGACGGCTTCTACGCCGACGCGATCAAGGATTTGACGCGGCGAAAGGTGCGCTGCGTGCTCGATTCGGAGGGAACCGCTCTGCGCCTGGGCGTCGAGGCCGAGCCCTACCTCGTCAGCCCCAACCAGCACGAGGCGGAGAGCCTTGTCGGGCAGGAGTTCTCCGACGAGGACGATTTCCTGATGGCGCTCGAGACGATCGGCGAGATGGGACCGCGCAACGTGCTGATCAGCCACGAAGGCGGCTGCTACGCGCTGCTCAAGGAAGAGCGCAAGCTGCGCCGCTACCGAGCCTCGATCGTCCGTATCGAGCCCGTATCGCCGGTCGGTTCCGGCGACGTGCTGCTGGCCGGCTTCCTGGCCGCACGCAGAGCCGGACGCTCGCTCGAAGAGGCGCTTTGCCAGGCCGTCGGCGCCGCAACCGCCTCCACGCTCGAGACCGGCGCGGGCTGTTTCGATCTGGAGCAGGCCGCGGAGTTCGCGCGCCAGGTCGAGATCAGCGAGCTAGAGCCCGTAGCGACCCGCTAAGCCGGTCAACACAGCATCAGCGATACCAATCGCCCTGTCCCGCCGCGGAACTGTGTTACAACGAGAATCGCTCTCGCTTTCTCGCCAGGCGGTCCGGGAGGCCGGCCGCGCCCGGCCGCATGGGCCGCCGACCGAGGAAGCGAGATAGCGGCCCGCCTTGCTACGATTGATCGCCACTTGAAAGAACTTGCTGGCATCCGGATTTCTTGGCCCAGGCGACCCATAAGCGCCTGGGTTTTTTGCATCGAAGGGGCAAGGTGAGTCAGATGGATCTTGAGCGGCTGATCGAGGGGGCCGAAGAGATCGACGCCCTCTCGATGGAAGAGAAGTTCGCCAAGCAGGGATTGACCTTCGACGACGTTCTGCTCGTTCCGGCCGAGTCGGCCGTCCAGCCGAGCGAAGTCTCGACCGTTACGCGCCTGACGCGCACGATGACAATCAACATCCCCGTCGTCTCGGCGGCGATGGACACCGTGACCGAGGCCAGGCTGGCGATCGCACTGGCGCGCGAGGGCGGCATCGGCATCATCCACCGCAACCTCTCGATCGCCGACCAGGTGGCCGAGGTCGACAAGGTCAAGCGCTCGGAGTCCGGGATGATCGTCGAGCCTGTGACGCTCGGGCCGGACGACCTCGTCGCCGACGCGCTCGACCTGATGAAGCGCTACCACATCTCCGGCGTGCCGATCACGATCGAGGACGGAACGCTGGTCGGCATCCTCACCAACCGCGACCTGCGCTTCGTACAGAACACCGACCAGCTCGTTTCGGCGCTGATGACGCCCGCCCCGCTCGTCACTGTCCCGGTCGGCACGGGCCTCGAGGAGGCCAAGGAGATTCTCTCCAAGCACAAGATCGAGAAGCTTCCGGTGGTCGACTCGGACGGCAAGCTCCAGGGCCTGATCACCGTCAAGGACATTCAGAAGAAGATCCAGTACCCGCTCGCGACCAAGGACGAGCACGGACGCCTGATGGTCGGCGCGGCGGTCGGGGTCGGGCCCGATGCGCTCTCGCGAGCCGCGGCTCTGATCGAGGAAGAGGTCGACGTGCTCGTTGTCGATACCTCTCACGGGCACTCCAAGGCCGTGATCGAGACGGTGCGCATGATTCGCGACAAATGGGCCGACGTGCAGATCATCGCCGGCAACGTTGCTACCGCCGCGGCTACCGAGGCGCTGATCAACGCCGGCGCGGATGCGATCAAGGCAGGTATCGGCCCCGGTTCGATCTGCACGACTCGCATCGTCGCCGGCACGGGCGTTCCGCAGGTCACAGCCATCTACGACTGCGCCAAGGCGGCCGCGAAGCACGGCGTGCCGGTGATCGCCGACGGAGGAATCCAGTACTCGGGCGATCTGGCCAAGTCGATCGCCGCCGGCGCCGACTGCGCCATGCTCGGCTCGCTCCTGGCGGGAGTGGACGAGAGCCCGGGAGAGGTCGTCATCTACCAGGGCGAGCGCTTCAAGGAGTATCGCGGCATGGGCTCGCTGGGAGCGATGAAGGCGCGTTCCTACTCCAAGGATCGTTACTTCCAAGCCGACGTCACCGAAGTCTCGAAGCTGGTTCCGGAGGGGATCGAGGGCAGAGTCGCCTACAAGGGACCGCTCGCCAACCTCGTCTATCAGCTCGTCGGCGGCGTGCGCACGGCCATGGGCTACTGCGGCGCAACCACGATCGAGGAGATGAAGAAGAACACCAAGTTCATCCGCATCACCGTGGCGGGACTGCGCGAGAGCCACCCGCACGGAATCTCCATCACCAAGGAAGCCCCCAACTACCCGACCTCGGGATCCTGATGATCGGCATGGCGCTGATGCTCGTCCTCGCGGTTCTCGGGACAATTGTCGGGCTGGCTCTGCTTGTCGGAGTGATAGCGCTCGGCGTTCGAATCGGCACACGACCACTGAACAAAGAGAAGTGAGCGAAGCGCGACCGCTCCCGGCGCCCGAGACGCCGCCCGAGGAGCGCCCCATCCTCGTCCTCGATCTCGGCGGCCAGTACTCGCAGCTGATCGCCCGGCGCGTGCGCGAGGCGCACGTCTACTCCGAGCTCGTCTCCTACCAGCTTTCGCCCGAGGAGGCGGCGGCGCGAAACCCGCGCGCACTGATCCTTTCGGGCGGCCCGGCCTCGGTCTACGTCGAGAATGCGCCCCGCGTCGACCCGAAGTTGTTCGAGCTGGGTGTGCCGGTGCTCGGCATCTGTTACGGCATGCACCTGATGGCCCAGGATCTCGGCGGCAAGGTCGAGCGAACCGGCGTAGGGGAATTCGGCAAGACCCAGATGCAAATCGAAGAGGGCGCTCTCTTCAGCAAGGAGCTGGCCGGCGAGCAGACCGTCTGGATGAGCCACCGCGACTCGGTCACGGCGGCCCCGCCCGGCGCCCGCGTGGTCGCCAGCTCCGCCACGACGCCGCTCGCCGCTTTCGAAGACCCGGGTCGCGGCCTGTATGCCGTCCAGTTCCACCCCGAGGTCGTGCACACCACGAATGGTCAGAAGATGCTCGAGCGCTTCCTGCACGACGTCGTCGGGATCGAGCCAACCTGGACGCCCGCGGCGGTGATCGACGAGCAGGTGGCCCGCATCCGCGCCCAGGTCGGCTCAGAAAGAGTCATCTGCGGTCTCTCCGGCGGCGTCGACTCGGCCGTCGCGGCGCTGCTCGTCTACAAGGCGATCGGCGAGCAGCTCACCTGCGTCTTCGTCGATCACGGTTTCATGCGGAGTGGTGAAGCCGAGCAGGTGGTCGAGGCCTTCCGCGACCATTTCAAGGTTCCGCTCGTGCACGTGCAGGCGCAGCAGCGCTTCCTCGAGCGGCTGACTGGAATCGAAGAGCCCGAGGACAAGCGCCACCGCATCGGCGAGGAGTTCATCCGCGTCTTCGAGGAAGAGGCGGCCAAGCTGGGCGAGATTCGCTTCCTCGCGCAGGGCACGATCTATCCGGACGTGATCGAGTCGGGCGGCACCGCGGGCGTCGCGGCCAAGATCAAGAGCCACCACAACGTCGGCGGTCTGCCCGAGGAGATGGACATGGAGCTGGTCGAACCGCTCCGACAGCTCTTCAAGGACGAGGTGCGCCTGGTGGGCGAGGAATTGGGGATGCCCGAGCGCATGGTCTGGCGCCAGCCCTTCCCCGGCCCCGGCCTCGCCATCCGCATCATCGGCGAGGTCACGCGCGAGCGGCTCGACATCCTGCGTGAGGCCGACGCCATCCTCCAGGACGAGATAAGGCGCGGCGGCTGGTACCGCAAGCTCTGGCAATCCTTCGCCGTCCTGCCCGCCATCCGCTCGGTCGGCGTCCAGGGCGACGAGCGCACCTACGCCTACCCGATCGTGCTGCGCGCCGTCACCTCCGACGACGCCATGACCGCCGACTGGGCCCGCCTGCCGCACGAGCTGCTGGAACGCATCTCCAACCGCATCATCGCCGAGATCCGCGGCGTGAACCGCGTCGTCTACGACCTGAGCTCCAAGCCGCCGGCGACGATCGAGTGGGAATGACTCCGGCGAAAGTCGGCCCGCGGAGCGGGCCTGGACTTTCGCCGGTATGACCCCGCTTACGAGTTATCGCGCCTACGGAGCGTGTACCTCGTCTGCTCCTAGGAACGCCGAGGGTTGGCCGTTGTTGTGGGCAGTGTTCGGTTTGTGGGATTTGGGGATGGCGTTTGGTGAGCCGCGCCCGCGTATGTCGGTCGCGACGGCGAGGGAAAAGGAGCGCAGCCCCGGCTGGCGTCCCGATAAAGAGGCCGGCGCTCGGGCTGGATCCGCCGCTCCCGCTCGGTGGGTAGACGGGCCGTTCCACTGATCGCCTACAGCTAACGCCCGTTCGCGCCCGCGCCGGACTGCTACAATCCGCGCCCGGCGGACGCTACGTGTCCGCTCGTTTTTCGTGTCATGAAGACCTACAGCGCAAAACCCAATGAGATCGAGCACGGCTGGTACGTCGTGGACGCCGAGGGCAAGAACCTGGGCCGTCTCGCCGTGCGCATCGCCGACACGCTGCGCGGCAAGAACAAGCCCCAGTTCACGCCTCACGTCGATACCGGCGACTTCGTCATAGTCGTCAACGCCGGCAAGGTCGCGGTCACCGGCAACAAGCTCGACAAGAAGATCTACTACCGCCACTCCGGCTACCCGGGCGGCCTGCGCGAGCGCACGCTGCGCGAGCAGCTCGAGCGAAGGCCGACCGAGGTATTGCGCAAGGCGGTCAAGGGAATGCTCCCGCGCAACCGTCTGGGCCGCGCCCAGATTCGCAAGCTCAAGATCTACGCGGGCGCCGAGCATCCGCACGGCGCGCAACAGCCGAAACAACTCAAACTCGAGGACTAGGATCCCACCCGTGGCAGATGAGCAGCTTCAGTATCGAGGCACCGGTAAGCGCAAGACGTCCGTAGCCCGGGTGATCCTCCGTCCCGGCGACGGCAAGACATGGATCAACGGACGCACGATCGAGGACTACTTCCCCCGTCCCACTCATCGTCAGACGGCCCTGTCGCCGATTGTCCTGGCGGGCGTAGAGGGACGCTACGACCTGCGTGTGCGTGTGCGCGGCGGCGGCTCGAGCGGCCAGGCGGGCGCGCTGCGCCACGGCATCGCCCGGGCGCTGATCGAGGCCGATCCCGAGCTGCGCATTCCGCTCAAGCGCGCCGGTTTTCTGACCCGCGATGCTCGCATCGTCGAGCGGAAAAAGGCCGGCTTGCACAAGGCCCGTAAAGCGCCGCAGTTCTCGAAGCGCTAATCTCCGCTCGCCGAAGCTCCTAGAATGGTGCGCCTACTCCAAGGCTGCTCAGCGCTCGAGACGATGCTCTCGCGGCGAGGCGCGAAAGGAGATACCGGTTTCGATGGCAACTAAGCCGCAGGTCGAGATAGCCACTACGAGACGGTACTTCGGCACCGACGGCGTGCGTGGCGTTGTCGGCGAGGATCTCACCGTCGAGCTGATCGAGCAACTGGCCCGGGCCGCGACAATCTGGTCATCGAGCGGCCGCGTCTTCGTCGGTCGCGACACGCGGGCGTCGGGCGTCGAGCTCGAGGAGGCCTTCGCGCGCGGCGTCGTCGAGGCGGGCGGCGTGGCCGTGCTCGGCGGTGTTCTGCCGACGCCTGCAGTGGCCCTGCTCGCGCTCGATCTCGGCGTTGTCATCACCGCCTCGCACAATCCGCCGCAGTACAACGGGGTCAAGTTCTTCGACCACCACGGGCGCAAGCTGTCCGACGCCGTAGAGCTCGAGATCGAGGCGCTGATGGACGCCAAGACCTCCGGCGGCGGCGTGATCGACCATGTCGAGGTGGCGACCGACAGCTATCTCGAGCACATCCTCGAGCGCTTCGGCTCCGATCTGAGCGGGCTCAAGCTGGCCGTCGACTGCGCCAACGGCGCCTATTCAGATATCGCGCCCGAGGCCTTCACTCGGCTTGGCGCCGAGGTGATCGCCATCGCCAATACTCCGGACGGCGTCAACATCAACGATTGCTGCGGCGCGACCGATCTGTCGCTACTCGCGCGCACGGTCATCGAGAACGGTTGCGATCTCGGCGTCGCCTTCGATGGTGACGGCGACCGCATGCTGGCGGTTACCGCCGCGGGCGAGCCGGTCGACGGCGACCAGATTCTCGCCATCCTCACCCTGCATCTCGGCGTCGATCTGGTGGCGGTCACCAAGATGACCAACCTCGGTTTTCACAACCTCATGCGTGAGCGCGGCGTTCGCGTCGTCACCACCGACGTCGGCGATCGCTACGTGCTCGAGGCGCTGTGGCGCGAGGAAGGAGTGCTGGGCGGCGAACAGTCCGGCCACATCATCTACCTCAAAGATCACGTCACCGGTGACGGGCTGGCCGCGGCGCTGCTGCTCTGCTCGGCGCTCGAAGGGCGCACGCTCGCCGAGGCGGCCGACGTCATGCCTCGCTTCGCACAGGTCAAGCGCAATCTCACAATCGAGGGCAAGCTCCCCAAGAGCGCTGTGGCGGCGGCGGAGCGGCTGAACAGCGAGCTTGGCGGGCGAGCGCGCGTGCTCCTCCGCCCCTCCGGTACAGAGCCGGTCGTGCGCCTGCTGGCCGAGGCCGAAACGCCGGAAGAGGCCGAAGATCTCTGTGGTAGGATCGAGGAGCTAGTTCGAACAGAGCTCGGCCAGTCGTCCTGACCGGGGCGGCCAAGGTGCCGGGCTTTATGCTTTTCCGAGTCGTAAATCGCAGGACCGCAGTCGATCAGTACGAGACTCCACTCTGGGGATTGAGAAGCGTCGCGGGCGGGGAAGGAGCTCCAGGTGTGCGGGATCATCGGATACGTCGGGAAGAGAACCTGTAAGCCGCTCCTCTTGAATGCTCTGCAGCGGCTCGAGTACCGCGGCTACGACTCGGCCGGAATCGTCCTCCGCGAGGACGAAGGCCTCGACTACATCCGCGCGGTCGGCAATCTCCAGCATCTGATCAAGGCAGCCGGTTCGAACGGCTCCGAATCGACGCAGGGCCTCGGGCACACGCGCTGGGCGACCCACGGCAAGGTCGTGGTCGAGAACGCCCATCCTCTCACGGGTTGTGACGAGCGCGAGATCGCCGTCGTCCTGAACGGCATCATCGAGAACTACCGCGAGCTCAGCGCTTCGCTGATCGAAGAGGGCCACCACTTCACCACCGAGACCGATGCCGAGACCGTCGCCCATCTGATCGAGCGCCACTACGACGGCGACCTGGTCGAGGCGGTGCGCCGGACTTATCGCGAGATCGAGGGCCACTTTGCCTTCGTCGTCATTCATCGCGACAATCCCGGGCTGCTCGTCGGGACTCGGCGCCAGTGCCCGCTCGTGGTCGGCGTTGGCGACGACGAGGGCTTCATCGCCTCCAACACCGTTGCCTTCCTTTCCGAGACGCGCAACGTTCAGTTCCCCGACGACGGTGACATCGTCGCGGTGACTCCTGACGGCGCCTCCTATACGAGCGCACTCGACGGCGTGGACGAGGTCGTGCACGAGACGATCGTCGTCGACTGGGACGAGGAGCAGGCCGAGAAGAGCGGCTACGAGACCTTCATGCTCAAGGAGATTTACGAGCAGGCGACCGCGGTGCGCGAGACGCTTGCCGAACGAATCCGCTTTGGCGAGCTCACCCTCGAAGGGCTGCTTCTCTCGGATGACGATCTGCGCGGCCTGCGCCGCATCGTCATCCTCGCTTGCGGCACGGCCTACCACGCGGGCGTCGCCGGTCGCTACGTGATCGAGGAGTGGGCGCGCGTGCCGGTAGAGCACGACATCGCCAGCGAGTGGCGCTACCGGAACCCGGTTTTGGACAAGAACACGCTGGTGATCGGCATCTCGCAGTCGGGCGAGACGCGCGACACGATCGACGCGATGGTGCTGGCAAGAAAGCAAGGCGCGCGCACGATGGCGATCACCAACATGATGGGCGCTCAGATCACGCGCGAGGTCGATTCGGTTCTCTACACGCGCGCAGGCCTGGAGATGGGGGTCGCCGCCTCGAAGACCTTCACGGCGCAGGTCGCGCTCCTCTACCTGATCGCGCTCAAGCTGGCGCAGGTGCGCGAGACGCTGCCCAAGGAGGAGATTCAGTCGCTGATCGCCGAGGTGCAGCAGCTGCCCGAGAAGGTGGCTCGGTTCCTCCAGGACGCCGACGACGGCGTGCACCCGATCGACGAAATCGCCCGACGCCACTACGAGAAGCCGTTCTTCCTCTATCTCGGGCGAAACATCGGTCTGCCGATCTGCCTCGAGGGCGCGCTCAAGCTGAAGGAGATCTCCTACATCCCCACCGAGGCCTACTCGGCCGGCGAGATGAAGCACGGGCCGATCGCACTGCTCGACTCCGAGACCCCGGTTGTCGTCATCGCCACCGACTCGCACGTCTACGACAAGGTCGTCTCGAACATCCAGGAGACGCGCGCCCGCGGCGCCCAGGTGATCGCAATCGCCACCGACGGCAACGAGGACATCCAGCACCATGCCGACGACGTCATCTACGTCCCCAAGACGAACGAGTATTTGCAGGCGGTGCTGGCGGTTCTGCCGCTTCAACTCCTCGCCTATCGCATCGCTCGCCTACGCGGGCTAAACGTCGATCAGCCGCGGAATCTGGCAAAGACCGTCACCGTCGAGTAGGAGCATCGAGTCGAGATGACGATCTGCCCCTCCTGGCCGCTGGGAGCCTGAGCGCTTGCGCGTCCTAGCTGGTCTTGTCGGGGCGGTAGTGATCGTTCTCACTCTGGCTGAGTTCTTCGTTGCCTTTCTGCTGCCGCGTCGCGTCAGGCGCGAGCCGCGCGTCGCGCGAGTGATTCTCGTCGCCGGCTGGCGAGTCTGGCGCTTCGTCGCGCGCCGCCTGCCGGCGCGATCCGGCGACACCATGCTCGGCTTCTATGGGCCGCTGCTCCTGCTCTTTGCCATCGCTCTCTGGGCGGTGGCCCTGATCTTCGGCTTCACCCTGCTGCAGTGGGCTGCCGGATCGCATGTGGCGCATGGAGGCGGCGGCAGCTTCGACGACGATCTCTTCTTCAGCGCTGGAGGGTTCCTGAGCGCCTCGATGCAACTCTCGCCCTCGACCGGGCTCGCTCGCTCGCTCTTTCTCGGTGAGGCGGCCTGCGGCTTTGGCGTGCTCTTCGTTGCGATCGGCTACCTGCCGGCGATTTACCAGGCGTCTTCGCGGCGCGAGGTGGCGGTGGCACAGCTGGCGCCGCGCGCCGGAACGCCGCCCACCGCCGGAGCGCTCCTGGTGCGTTTCGGTCGGCGCGGAGGCTGGCCCGATCTCGACGCCTACCTGGCCGAGTGGGAGGATTGGGCGGCCGAGCTGATGGAGACCCATCTCTCCTACCCGGCGCTTGCCTATTTTCGCTCGCAGCATGTCGGCCAGAACTGGCTCGCCGCCTTGACGACGGTCATCGACACCTGTGCCTTCGCGATCGCCGCGACACCGGACGAGACCGATGTCGACTCGGCCGAGATCACGCTCTCGATCGGCCGCCATGCTCTTGCCGACATCTCGCTCGTGCTGCGCGCGAAGCCCGGCCGCTTCGATCCGCCGCGTCTCAGCGGCGGCGACCTCGCCCGGCTTTGGGATCTTGCTGCCCAAAGCGGGCTCGAGTTGAGAGCGAGGAAAGAGGTCGAGAGCCGGTTGAGCGAGCTTCGCTCGGGCTACGAACCGCTGGTCGCCGGGCTCGCGCGTGCGCTCGAGTTGAATCCCTCCTCATGGTTGCCGCTGGCTGAGAGCTAGGCGGCGTTCCCGGGCTCGCTGATGTTTTGGCGGACTCCGCAGCGGAAACGGTGATAGCGACGCGCGAACGCGACGACGCGAGACGTGTGCGGTCCAAGCGGCCGCAGGCAACCAGCAAGGAGGCGGTTATGACAACGATCGAGGAACCAGAGGTTCGCGCCGCACTGCCGCGCCTCAATGAGCCGGCGCCCGCCTTCGAAGCTGTCACGACTCACGGAAAGCTCAGGCTGGCCGACTTCGAGGGTAGCTGGCTGATCCTCTTCTCTCACCCGGCCGACTTCACGCCGGTTTGCACGACCGAGTTCATCGCCTTCGCCGAGATCTACCCCGAGCTGCAGAAGCGCGGCTGCGAGCTGATCGGTCTTTCGATCGACAGCCTCTACTCGCACATCGCCTGGGTCCGCAACATCGAGGAGAAGGCCGGAGTGAAGATCCCCTTCCCCGTCATCGCCGACCTCGATCGCAAGGTTGCGACCGCTTACGGAATGGTCATGCCCGGCGAGAGCAAGACCGAGGCCAGCCGCTGCGTCTTCGTCATCGATCCCAAGGGAATCCTGCGGGCGATCATCTACTACCCGCTGGCAGTCGGCCGCAACATGGATGAGATCGTGCGCCTCATCGATGCACTGAAGACCGGCGACGAGCACCATGTCGCGACGCCCGCCAACTGGCGGCCCGGCGACAAGGTCGTCATGCCCGCGCCCAACACGACCGAGCTCGCGGACGAGCGAGCCGGCGAGGGCCTGGAGTGCATCGACTGGTACCTCTGCAAGAAGTCGCTCTAGGAGGCGGGATATGCCGTGCGTATGGCCGGATGGGACGCTCAGCAGCTCGGGCAGGCTGCTGCTCACGTCGGTAGGTCCGGATTCGACCGCCGAGGATGTCGCCGCAACCACCGGGATACCTCTTTACCGGGTTCGTAGCTCGTTGCGGCAGTTGCTCGCGGCGGGCTTCATCAGCGAACAGGGCGGACACTTCAAGCAGACCAAGGAGGGCGTCGAGAAAGTGAAGGCGGACGGCTGATGCTGTGCGCTCGGGAGCTTGCCTGCGCCGGAGAGACGTACTACGAGATGCAAGGAGCGGATCGGGCGGCTCCGCTATCGGTACTCGCGCGCCCACTCCCGTTTTCGCGCCGGGATCAATAGACTCGCGTACGTGGCCGCGATCCTGATCGACATCGACGGCGTGCTGAGCGTCTCGAACGAGCCGATTCCGGGAGCCACCGGCGCCGTTCGCCGCCTGCGCGAGGCCGGTCACCGGTTGCGCTTCCTGACCAACAACACCACCTGCCCCCGCGCCCGTCTGACCGAGTTGCTGCGCTCGAAGGGCTTCGACGTCGACGAGGAGGCGCTGCAGACAGCGCCGCGAGCGGCCGCCCGGACGCTTGCCGGCCGCCGCGTCCTGGCCCTGACGATGTCTGCGATCGTCGAAGACCTGAAGGGAATCGAGCTGGTTGGCGAGAGCGCGGATGCAGTGCTCCTCGGCGGAGCGGACGAGACCGAGGAAACGGGGCGCGTCTTCTCGCACATGAACCTGGCCCGCGCCTTCGCCGAGCTCGAGGCCGGAGCCGAGCTCTTCTGTCTGCACAGGAATCCCTGGTGGCAGACCAAGCACGGGCCCCTTCTCGACTCGGGCGCCTACGTCGCCGGACTGGAGTACGCCGCCGGAGTGCACGCGACCGTCCTCGGCAAGCCGAGCTCTTCCTTCTTTGCCGCCGCGCTCGAGGCGCTCGACAGCGATCCGGGCCAGGCCTTGATGGTCGGCGACGACCTCGCATCGGACATCCGCGGCGCCCAGCTGCACGGGATGCGCACCGTGCTCGTCCGAACGGGCAAGTTTCGCCCCGATGTCTACGAGCGCTCGGGGATTCGCCCGACCGTGCTTCTCTCCTCGATCGCGGATCTGCCCGAATGGCTGGCGACGGCGCGCTGAGGGTCGGCCTCGACCTGATCGAGATCGAGCGGGTTCGCTCGGCACTCGAACGCCCCCGCTTCCGCGAGCGCTGCTTCACCAAGGCCGAGCGCGACTACTGCGACTCGCGTGCCAATCCGGCGCAGAGCTATGCGGCGCGCTTCGCGGGCAAGGAGGCGGTAGGCAAGGCGCTCGGTTGCGGCGTGCACTTCACCTGGGTGGAGATCGAGATCGCCGGGCGCCCGCGTCCCACCGTCACGCTTTCGGGCAAGACCAAGGCCTGGGCCGAGAAGATGGGCGCCCGCCAAGTTGATCTCTCGCTTACTCATTCCAAGGGAATCGCCGCGGCGGTTGCGATTCTGTCGATCGAGGAAGAGGACGCGAAATGAACGGTGAGCGCTCAGCCTTCGAGCCGCTCTTCTCTTCCGCCGAGATGGGTGCGGTCGAGGAGGCCTATCCCGGCTATCCGGACTCGATGCGCGAGCTGATGGTGCGGGCCGGAACGGCGGTGGGCGAGGTGGCGATGCGCCGCTTCCCCGACGCCAAGCGCTTCACCGTTGTTTGCGGCGGCGGCTCCAACGGTGGCGACGGCCTGGTGGCGGCCGACGTGCTGCGCTTCGGCGGGCAAGAGGTAAAGGTCATCGAGGCGAAGAGCGGAGAGAAGGAGTTGGGCAACCCGGACGTGATCGTGGACGCCCTTTTCGGCACCGGCTTCTCGGGAGCTCCGCGCGACGATGCGGCAGCCCTGATCGAGCAGATCAACGCCGCCGCTGTGCCAGTCGTATCAGTCGACATCGCCTCTGGCGTGGACGCCTCGACGGGCGAGATCGCCGGACCGGCGGTCAACGCCGCCGTCACTGTCACCTTCTATGCGCGCAAGGTCGGGCATGTCGTGGCGCCCGGCCGTTTTCGCCGCGGCGAGCTGGAGGTCGTGGACATCGGCCTCACGGGCGGCGAGACCGTCTGCCGGCTGGCCAGGCCCGGGCTGCTCTCGCTGCTGCCGCGCCGGAAGGAGTCAGGCAACAAGTTCATGTCGGGCTCGGTGCTCGTCGTCGGTGGCTCGCCCGGACTCTCCGGCGCCGTCTGCATGGTTGGCGAGGCGGCCTTCCGTGCCGACGCCGGCTACGTCACCGTCGTGATTCCCCGCTCGGTGCTTCCCCCGGTCGAGCTCAACCTGATCGAAGCCGTCAAGCGCGCGGCGCCGGAGGATGAAAACGGGCAGCTGACGAGCGAGGCGCTGCCGCTCGTCGCCGAGCTCGAACCGCGCGCCCAGGCGCTTGCGCTGGGCCCGGGGATCGGGCGCTCGGACGGGACGCGGGCATTCGTGCGGGAACTGCTCGAGCGAACGACGCTGCCGGCGGTCGTGGACGCCGACGCTCTCTTCGGGCTCGAGCCCGGGAAATGGGCTTCGCCGGTCGTTCTGACGCCGCATTCCGGCGAGCTCGCGCGCCTGCTCGGCAAGGACTCGGCCTGGGTGAACGAGCACCGGCTGGCCGCCGCGCGCGAGTGCGCCGATCGTTTCGCTGCGGTGACGCTGCTCAAGGGCGCCGACACGATCGTCGTTTCGCCCTCCGGCGAGGCGCTCGTTTGCGAGGAGGGGACTCCGGCTCTCGCAACCGCCGGCTCGGGCGACGTCCTCACGGGCGTCGTTGCCGCCTTCCTCGCCAAGGGGCTCGAGCCCGCGCTCGCAGCCGCAGCCGCAGCCGTAGCTCATGGCCGGGCCGCTCAGCTGATCGAGCCGCAAGTCGGCGTCCTCGCCGGCGATGTGGCGCGGATGCTGCCGCAGGCGATCTCGCGCGAGCGCTGAGCACCAATCGCGGGCTCGGCGCTATCCCAGCATCCAGCGGTCGGTTCGGTTAGTTCTGCTTCCTCAGCGAGAGCGCATCGACGAGGCCCGTTGCCCACGCTTCGATTGCGTCCCAATCGCGAACGTCTGTGAACGGGAAGAGCGGCCTCAGCGGCGACGCAAGCTTGTCGGGGAAGCGGAGCTTGCTCTGGTCGATCACGCCTCCGAAGAGCGCTGTCGACAGCGGCCGGATTTCGGATCGGTGCGCAAGCGAGCGGTCGAACTGTTTCTGTGTGGTCGCTCGCTCCTCCTCGCTGGTACCGAGCGGCCCGAGGGCGAATACCGCCACGGGCATTCCGGCCAGCTCGCGGTGGTGTCGCGCGAGAAAGCGCCTTCCCGCCCGGAGCATGCGTGCGTTGTAGAGCGGCGCGCCGAAGACGACGGCGTGATATCCGCGCAGATCGCCAACCGAGCGAGCATCGCGGAGATCGGTCGCTATCCCTGCTCTCTCGAGCGTCTTTGCGATCGCTTCGGCCACCTCGACCGTCGAGCCGTACTTCGTCGCGTAAGCGATCAGAACTTCGCCTGGCATGCCACTCCTTTCGTCGGAGCATGATTACAAACGGCCGGAAGACGAGCGTAAACTCGCCCGTCCTTCTACGATGAAGCGATGCACCGCTCGCAGTTAACGATCGATCTTGGCGCAGTTCGTCGCAACATCAGGCGCTTGATCGCCACGCTCGACGGGGCCGACCTCTGGGCGGTCGTCAAGGCGGACGCCTACGGGCACGGAGCGGTGGACGTGGCCGGCGCGGCGCTGAGCGAGGGCGCGCGAACACTATGCGTGGTCACGCTCGCCGAGGCGCTCGAGCTGCGTGCCGAGTATCCGACGGCGCGAATTCTCGTGATGAGCCCGCTACTTCCCACCGAGATCGCGCGGGCTCGCGAGGCGGGATTGGAGATCACCGTCGTCGACGCGGACATCCCCGAAGGCGTGCGCGTCCACCTCAAGCTCGACACGGGCATGGGGCGCTTCGGCCTCTCGGAGCTTCTCTCTGCACCGGGTCGAAACGTCGTCGGTCTGATGAGTCATCTCGCAACCGCCGATTGCGACCTCGAGTTCGCGCGAGCGCAGGTCGAGCGCTTCCGCCAGCTCACCGAGCCTTACGCCGGTCTGACGCGCCACATCGCCAACAGCGCGGCCGTCCTGCGCATTCCGGAGGCGAGCTTCGACGCCGCTCGGTGCGGAATCGCGCTCTACGGGCTGTCGCCCTTCGGTACTAATCCCGCCGACGACGATCTGGAGCCGGTGCTGCGCTGGGAGAGTCGCCTGGCTCAGGTCAAGCAGCTTCAGCCGGGCGAGAGCACCGGCTACGGGCGCCGCTTCGTCGCCACCGAGCCGACCTGGATCGGGCTTGTGCCCGCCGGCTACGCGGACGGCTTCCGCCGCGACATGACCGGCACCGAGGTGCTGGTAGAGGGCGAGCGCCGGCCGGTGATCGGGACCGTCTCGATGGACTCCTTCGCCGTCTCGCTCGGGCGCGAGCTGCTGGTCGACACCCCGGTCGTGATCGTCGGAGACGGCCTGCTCGTCGAGGATCACGCCCGCGTGGCCGACACGATCAACTACGAGATCACCTGCGGCATCTGCTCCGACCGCCGCCGCGCACGCCGTGTCATCGTCGACGCCTGATCTACTCGATCTCGTTCGCGCGGTCCTGGCCGGCGAGGAGGCCTATCTCGTCGGGGGCGCAGTGCGGGACGAGCTGCTCGGCCGCGAGCTCGTCGATCTCGATGTCGTCTGCCTCGATTCGAAAAGGGCCGCGCGCGCCTTCGCCGAGAAGAGCGGCGGCGCACCATTCCCTCTATCTGAACGTCACGGCGCCTGGCGCGTTGCCTTCCCCAGCGGCGAATGTGTCGATTTCACGCCGCTGCGCGGGACGCTGGCCGAGGATCTGGCGCTACGCGACTTCACCGTCAATGCGATCGCCGAGCCGCTCGCAGGAGGCGAGGTCGTCGATCCGTTCGATGGGCGGCGCGATCTCGCCGAACGGCGGCTGAAGGCCGTCTCTGAAAGCATCTTCGACGACGATCCGCTGCGGCTGCTGCGCGCGGTCAGATTCGAGGAAGAGCTCGGCCTTAGGCTCGAGCAGGATTGCGAAGAGATCCTGCGCTCACGCGCCCATCTAGTGAGTCAGCCCGCCGGAGAGCGCATCCTGGCCGAGCTGGAGAAGCTCGGCTGGCCGGGTTACGAGCGCCTCGAGGAGCTGGGCCTACTCGCTCCGCTCGGCGGCTCGCTTGCGCTGACCGGGCGCATCGAGCGTTCGCTCGCCGATTCGCCCCGGCTGCGGCTGGTGACCGTTTTCGGCGAGAGCCTGCGCCGCCTCCCGATTTCGGGCGAGCTCGGTCGGTATCTCTCGAAACTAATCGGCGCCAAGCTCCCCGCCGACGGCTCGCCGCGTCAGATCCATCGCTTCCGCCGCGCAACCGAGCCCTGGGCGATCGACGCGCTCGCCTTTCTCGGTGCGAACGAGTACGCGGAAGACGTTCGCATCGCGCGAGAGACGGAGCCCGACGAGCCGCTTCTGCGCGGCGACGAGCTCGGCATCGCTCCCGGCCCGCTCGTCGGCGAGTTGCTGGATCTGGTCGCCGAGGAGCGCGCCGCTGGGACGATCACGACACGTGAGGAAGCGCTCGAGCTGGTGCGCCGCCAGCTCGAAGTAGGCTGATCCGGCGACGCCTAGCCGCTCGTTCGCGAGAGAGGGCAGGCTGCGTTTCCGCAGGCCGGGCAGACGCGAGCTCCCACATCGATAGAGCCGAGGAGGAGCAAGAGACAGAAGCCGCCGAGGCCGAGCGGAGAGCGCCAGAGCCAGCCCAGTGGAAGCAGGAAGGTCAAGACCAGCGGGATCGACGTCAACGCGAGCTCCCTACTCGTGTAGCGGCCCGCTCTCGGCTCTCTCCTGACGAGCCGGGAGATTGGGCCGAGGACGACGTGTCCGCAGCGGTCGCGATCGGCGCACTTTGTGCAGAAGATCGCGACCGCCCCGAGCAGCGAGGCGAGTGCGAGCGCCGCATAAACGATCCCGAGCGCCGGGGATTCGCGCCAGCCAACCAGAGCCGCGATCGAAATCGCGCTTGCAAACGCAATCAGACTGAGAACTCCGTAGACCCTGGCCGGTATTTGCTCCCCCTGTTCCCGATCCTCGGCGATTCGCGAGCGAAGGAAGCCCCAACCTCCTCCCCGAGGCGATCCTATCGAGCAGAATGGCGTATATGTGCGCCGGATTCGGAACTGAAGGACAGCGTTGACACCGGGCGTGCCGCCCGACGCGGGCGGAGAGCACGAGGACGAGTGGAACGAGGTCGTTCGCGCTCGATTCGCGCCGGCCGCAGAGCACTTCGCCGAGCGGGCGCGCGAGCTGGCGCCGCAGATCGGCGAGCGCGCAGCGCGGCTTCTGGCGCCGCTCCGCGGCGATGAGCGCGCTCTCGATGCTGGCACCGGGGCGGGCGCTCTGGCACTTGGACTGTCGCCCCTGGTCGGCGAGGTAGTCGGCTGCGACATCGTGCCCGAGCTCCTGGTCGAGGCCAGGACGCTGGCCGCCGGTCTGGCGAATGTGAGCTTCAGCGAGGGCGACATCTTCGCCTTGCCGTTCGAGGACGCGAGCTTCGACGTCGTCGGCACGATTCGCACGCTCCACCACCTCGATCGGCCCGAGCAGGCGCTCGCGGAGCTGATTCGCGTCGCGAAGCCGAACGGGCGCCTGCTCATCATCGACCAGCTGGCGCCGCTCGATCATCAGCGTGCGCGCGACATGGATCGCTTCGAGCGCGTGCGCGACGCCTCGCATGCGCGCACCCTCTCCGACCCGGAGATGCGCGAGCTATTCGCCGCGAACGGGCTCGTCGTCCTACGCCAGGAGATCGAGGCGACCGAGCGAGAGCTGGAAGCTTTTCTCGACAGCGCCGGCTGCGAAGGCGAGCAGCGCGAGCGAACTCGCCGGCTCGCGCCCGGTCCTACCTTCACGGTCGAGCTGGGCTGGTATGCGCTGGAGCGCCGCGTCTAGGTCGGACGCTCCTCGGCACTGGTAAAGAGGACTGGCTCGCTACTTCCACTTGACGGTGCAGCCGACCGACTCGGTTTCTGCGACCGGCGGTTCCTCCCCGGCCAGCAGCGCATCGATCGCCTCGCGCAGATAGCTCCTGCTCACGGCGTTCTCATCACGGGAGTCGTCGATCGCTCCGTGATAGCGAAGCCGGCGCTGCTCGTCAAAGAGGAAGACCTCGGGCGTGCGCTCCGCGCCGAGCGCACGCGCCAGCGACTGACTCGCGTCGAAGAGGTAGTCGAAGGGGAAATCGAGCTCTTCGGCTCTTTCCTTCATTCGCTCGAAAGAGTCCTCGGGGTAGCGGGCGGAGTCGTTCGAGTTGACCGCGACTACCCGCACACCCTGGTCGGCGTGGTCGCTCGCCAGCGCCATCAGCCTGCCCTCCCAGGCCAGGACATAGGGGCAGTGGTTGCAGTACTGAACGAGTGCGAGCAGCTTCGCGTCGCCGTAGTCGCCAAGGGAGTGATCGTCGCCGTCAACGCCGGGAAGCTCGAAGGACGGGGTTTCGGTGCCGAGCGCGATGCTCATCTGAGTGCGGCCTCCATTTGCTCTCGTGAGGGAACGGGCGAGATTCGCCCGTCGGGAAGGTGGTAGATGCGACAGGTGAGCGAAGGGCGCCCGCTCGCGCCCATGGCGTCGATGTCGCGGCCGTCGACGCGAATGGTCGGCGAGCCGGGAAAGCGTAGGCGCTCGGCCTCCTCGTCGCTTCTCACCTCGGTCATGACGATCTGATCGTCGCGACCCAGCTCGGCCAGAACCTGCTCGAGTAGCGCCTTTGCCTCCGGATGGGAAGGGCATCCTTCCCAGTAGAGGAGCTCGATCACTCGCCCTCGCCGTCTTTCGGCAGCTCGACGTCACGACCCGGGTCGCCCCTGGCCACCACTCGGGTGACGGTCGAGGGGAAGAGCGCGGTCGATATCCCGGCGATCCGCATCCAGCGAGGGAACACGACCTCGCTCTTGCCTCGCGCGATCGCCCTGGCGATCTTCTCCGCGATACGCTCCGGAGTGAGCACAGTCCAGCGCATCGAGCGCTTGTTGATCAGCCGCGTCTGAGGG
Source organism: Actinomycetota bacterium (assembly GCA_003132665.1). Taxonomy (GTDB): domain Bacteria; phylum Actinomycetota; class Thermoleophilia; order Gaiellales; family Gaiellaceae; genus Fen-549. Next base: position 88,739 of record PKYN01000016.1, on the reverse strand, counting down.
AAGCCCTCGGTCGTCACCGGACCGGGATTGACCGTGAGAACCGAGATGCCAAGCGGTTTGAGCTCGGCGCGAAGCGCGCGCGAGAAGGCGAGCTGGGCGTGCTTGGAGGCCGAGTAGGGACCGGCGTCGGGGACGACGGTCGTCCCGGCGACGGAGACGATGTTGACGACGCCGGAAGGGCGCCCTCGCTCCAATCCGGGCAGAAACGCCCGCAGGCTCCAGACCGAGCCAAGGTAGTTGGTGCGGATCACCTGCTCGATTCGCTCGGGACTGGCGCTCAGGAAGGATCCGTGCGACGGGATGCCGGCGTTGTTGACGAGCAGGCCGATGGCCGGATGGTGCTCGAGCACTCGCGCTGCCGTCTCGCTGACCGCCGCCGCGCTCGACACGTCGCAGATCTCGATCTCGGCTCCGATCTCGGCGGCGATCTGGTTCAGCCGATCGGCTCGCCGCGCCAGTAGTACGCAGTGCCAACCGCGCCGAGAGAGCGAACCTGCGAGCGCGGCCCCGATGCCGCTCGAGGCGCCGGTGATCACGGCCACACGCTGCTCGCTGCTCATCGCCTGTTTCACGCTCCTTGCTTGGAGCGTAGCGAAACGCCTCCGAGGCGCCGCCGGCGGAAGTTCCGGTTCGCCAGACGTTCATCCAAACCCGCTCGCGCCGGGGCACCACCTTTGTCGCCCTCCCCCGAGCCGCCCGCCCGCGGGGTCGATGCAAGCTACCGCCCCGAAGCGACGAAAAGCGCACCGTGATGTGACGATTTCGCTCCTGATCTGAGTCGCGCGGCCGATCTCCCCTGGCCTCACATCGCTACGCGCTCCCAGAATCATCCCGCTAGACTCGGGCCGATGGCTGGGAGATTCGAAGGCAAGCGCGGGCTCGTCCTGGGCGTGGCCAACAAGCGCTCGATCGCCTGGGCGATCGCCAAGCGGCTCGCTGACGAAGGCGCCGCGATGGCCTTTACCTTCCAGGGCGAGCGCATCGAAGCGAACGTGCGCGAGCTGGCCGACTCGGTCTCCAGCCCGCTCGTCACGTCCTGCGACGTGCGCGAGGAGGCGGACTGCACACGCGCGGTTGCCGAGGCCGCCTCAGCGCTGGGCGGGCTCGATTTCGTCGTGCACTCGGTTGCCTTTGCCGCGGCCGAGGATCTGGAAGGGCGCTTCATCGACACTCCGAGCGATCGGTTTTGGCTGGCGCTCGACGTAAGCGCTTACTCGCTGGTGGCGATAGCCCGCGCCGCCGAGTCTCACCTGGCCGAGACGAACGGCTCGATCGTGACGATGACCTATCTCGGCGGCGAGCGCACCGTTCCGCACTACAACGTCATGGGCGTCGCCAAGGCGACTCTCGAGGCGTCGATGCGCTACCTCGCCTGGGATCTCGGCTCGGGCGGAATCCGCGTCAACGCGGTCTCGGCCGGCCCCGTGAGGACTCTCGCCGCGCGCTCGATTGCCGGCTTTCCGACTATGGAGGCGATCGTCAACGAGCGAGCGCCGCTGCGCCGCCCGATCGACGCCGGCGATGTCGCGGCCGCCAGCGCCTTCCTGCTTTCCGACGACGCGCGCAACATCACGGGCACGATCCTCTACGTCGATTCGGGCTACCACACCGTCGGCATGTAGCCGCGACGCGAGTCGTAGCGCCAAGCGTCGGAGCAGTCGCCAACCTTCGCGCGGCGGCTGCGTCATAAGGGTGATTGGCAAGATCGGATGCCTGACCTCGAGGGGAGGAAGGGCGAGCGTCTATCGCGCGCCTAGAGGTCGGGATGTCTCCTTGTCTATGTAGCGCGCGAGCGAGATGCGGCGTCTCGCTCGCGGGCCAGTATCTGCGCTGGCAGGGCAGCAATGCGATTCTCTTCGCTAGGCTGACCGGCCGAATGGACGTCAGCCGATGAAGCTCTTTTTCCCACTTGCAGCCTGCTACCTAGGGCTCGTCATCCTCGCCAACTGGTTGGCGAGCGCCTACGTCGTAGACGTGCCGCTGACGCGGTATCAGGCCCCGGCGGGAGTCTTCTGCATCGGCGGCGTGCTCGTGCTGCGCGACTGGATTCAGCAGCTGCGCGGGCTCACCTGGACGATGCCGCTCGTGTATGCGGCCGGCCTGATCTCCTGGGCCGCCGGCGATCTGGCCGGCTGGACATCGCTCGAGAAGATCGCGATCGCCAGCGTCGTCGCCTTCACCGTCTCCGAGACGATCGAGGCGGCGATCTTTACGCCGATCCGCAAGCGGAACCTGAGCCTCGGTGTGGCCGCCTCGGCAACTATCGGTAACGCCGTCGACTCCTATCTCTTCCTGCTGATCGCATTCGGCGGGATGGGCTTTTTCTGGGGCCAGTTCTGGGGCAAGAGCGAGATGATCGCGATCGGCACGCTGTTCACGATGATGCGTCGCCGGGCCGTGCCGGTGGCCGTCTAGAGAGCCAAAGACCACAGTCGAGCAGCGGACCGCGCCGAGCGCGCCGATACGGCTTGACGCGATCCGGCCTATTCTTTTTCCCGTGGCCGAGCTGCATGGATGGCGTTTCTGCCCGCGCTGTGGCGCGGAGCTTGCCGTCGAGCCCACCCGAGCCGTCTGCTCGGGCTGCGGCTCGGTCTACTACGCCAACTCGGCGCCGACGGTGGGCGCACTCTGCGAGGACGATCTCGGCCGCTTGATGCTCGTGCGCCGCGGAGTAGAGCCCAGGAAAGGGAAATGGGACACCCCCGGCGGCTTCCTCGAGGAGGGAGAGCCGCCGCTCGACGGTCTCCGGCGTGAGCTGCGCGAGGAGACCGGGCTCGAGATCGAGCCGGGCCGGTTCGTCGGCGTCGTCATCGATCTCTACGGAGACGGCCCCGACGTCCAGTTCGTGCTCAGCCTGAACTGGACGGCCCAAATCCTGGGCGGGGTGCCCGCCGCCGCCGACGACATCTCCGAGATTCGCTGGTTCGCCGCAGACGAGCTGCCCGACGAGGAGGAGATCGCGTTTACCAGCGTCGCCGAGATCGTGCAACGCTGGCGCGAACGACGCGGTTGACCAGCCCGGCGGTAGCTCGAACGTCTATCCCTCGCTGAGGCCGAGCGTCTTCTCGAGCGAACCTTTGGGCTGGGCGCCGATGGCGGTACTGGCGGCCTGGCCGTCACGGAAGAGCATGATCGTCGGAATCGAGGAGACGCCGAACCGCTGCGCAAGGGCCATCTCTTCGTCGATGTTGACCTTCACCAGCTTGATGGCGCCCGCCCGCTCTTCGACGATGCGGTCGAGTACCGGCGAGACGGCGTGGCACGGCCCGCACCACTCGGCCCAGAAGTCCACGAGTACCGGTTTGTCGCTCTTCAGGACCTCCTGCTCGAATGTCGCCTCCGTCACGGCATTTGCCACTCCGCTCACCCTTTCCTCAAGTCGTTTGCCTTGTTCGCTTAATAGAACGCCGACCCATGCAGTATTCATCCCGGCCTTATCAATAGAATCTCGCCCGCGTGGACAGCATTTTCTCATCCCTACCGGCCAAGCCCGACCATAGCGCGCTCGAGCTCGAGGTGCTGGCTCGTTGGGAGAGCGAGCAGGCTTTCGCGCGCCTGCGCGAGAAAAACCAGGGCGGGAAGCGCTGGAGCTTCATCGACGGCCCGATCACGGCCAACAAGAAGATGGGCGTTCATCACATGTGGGGACGCACGCTCAAGGACGTCTTCGTTCGTTTCCGCGCCATGCAGGGCTTCGACCAGCGCTATCAGAACGGCTACGACTGCCAGGGGCTCTGGATCGAGGTCGGGGTGGAGCAGGAGCTGGGCCTCAACTCCAAGCGCGAGATCGAGGAGTACGGTCTCGAGGCCTTCGCCCGCCATTGCCGCGACAAGGTGATCTGGTCGGCCGGCGAGATCACGCGCCAGTCCAAGCGGCTCGGCCAATGGCTCGACTTCGGCGCCGACTACTTCACCTTTTCCGACACCAATATCGAGTACATCTGGCGCTTCCTGAAGACGCTGCACGAGCGCGGCTGGCTCTACCTCGGCCACCGCGCCACCGAATGGTGCCCGCGCTGTGGCACTTCGATCTCGGCGCACGAGCTGACCACCGGCGACGCCTACCGCGACAAGATCGATCCTTCGCTTTACGTGCGCTTCCCGCTGCTCGAACGCCCAGGCGAGGCGCTGGCGGTCTGGACGACGACGCCCTGGACACTGCCGGCAAACGTAGCCGCGGCGGTCAACCCGTTTGCGAACTACGTCAAGCTGCAGACCGGCACGGAAGCGCTCTGGCTTGCCAAGCCGCTGCTCGAGCAGGTTCCGGTCTCGGGCGAGGTCGTCGACGAGCTGCCGGGCCAGAAGCTGGTCGGCTGGCGCTACACCGGCCCCTTCGCCGATCTGCCGGCTGCGAGCGAGGTCGAATACCGAGTGGTCGCCTGGGACGAGGTCTCGATGGAAGAGGGCACCGGCATCGTCCATATCGCGCCGGGTTGCGGCGGCGAGGACTTCGAGCTGGGCAAGCGCGAGGGTCTGCCCGTGCTGGCGCCGATCGACGAGGACGGCAAGATCCTGCCCGAGTACGGCTGGCTGGCGGGCAAGGGCGCGCACGAGGCGGCGGCCGAGATCATCGGCGACCTCGACAAGCGCGGAGCGCTGATCCAGGCCGGAGAGATCCACCACCGCTATCCGCACTGCTGGCGCTGCGAGACGCCGCTCGTCTTCCGCATCACCGACGACTGGTTCATCGCAGTCAAGGAGATCAGGCAGAAGCTGCTCGACGCGAACGCGACGGTCAAATGGACGCCCGACTACTTCGGCAAGCGCATGGACGACTGGCTGCGCAACATGGACGACTGGAACATCTCGCGGCGCCGCTACTACGGGCTGCCGCTGCCCTTCTTCCCCTGCGAGTGCGGCCACCTGATCGTCGTCGGCTCCAAGGCCGAGCTGGCCGACCTGGCGACCGAAGGCATCGACGGGCTGGAGGAGCTGCACCGGCCCTGGATCGACGGTGTCTCGCTTCGCTGCCCTGCCTGCGGCAACGAAAAGGTCAAGCGCGTCAGCGAGGTCGGCGACGTCTGGCTGGACGCCGGCATCGTCCCCTTCTCGACGCTCGGCTGGCAGAGCCCGGAGTGGATCGAGCACGGCTACGCGACGGGCGCCTCAAAGGGGCTCTCGACCGCCGACCTGCCCGACGACGACTATTGGCAGAAGTGGTTCCCGGCCGACTGGGTCTGCGAGATGCGCGAGCAGATCAGGCTCTGGTTCTACTCGCTGCTGTTCATGGCGGTGGCCCTCGACGGGCGCGCGCCCTACCGCGAGGTGCTCTCCTACGAGAAGCTGCTGGACGAGAACGGCGACGAGATGCACGGCTCGCGCGGCAACGCGATCGACGCCGACGAGGCGTTCGAGCGCATGGGCGCCGACGTGATGCGCTGGCTCTACTGCCAGCAACCGCCCACGCAAAACATCCGCTTCGGCTTCGGCCCGGCCGAGGAGGTCAAGCGCAAGCTGCTGACCCTCTGGAACTCGACCTCCTTCCTCGTCACCTACGCCAACATCGAGGGTTTCCGCCCGAGCTTCGAGGATCTCGCCGCGGGGCCCCGCGGCATCGAGCTGAAGCCGCTCGACCGCTGGCTGGTCGAGCGCACGCACGCGCTCGTCGTCGAGGCCACCGAGGCCCTGGAAGCCTCACTCACGGTCGGCGTCATCCGCTCCTTCGAGAGCTTTGTGGACGACCTCTCCAACTGGTACATCCGCCGCTCGCGCCGCCGCTTCTACTCGCTCGACGAGGCGGCGTTCCGCACGCTCTGGTTCGCGCTCGTGCAGGGCATCCGGGTCATCTCGCCGGTGCTGCCTTTCCTAGCCGATCATCTCTGGAAGATCCTCGTCGCCGAGCCCTGCGCCGAGGCGCCCGATTCCGTCTTTCTGGCCGGCTGGCCCGAGGCGCCCGCCGCCGATCGCGAGCTCCTGGAAGAGGTCGGCGAGCTGCGCCGCGTGGTCGAGCTGGCCCGCTCGGCGCGTTCGCAGGCCGACCTGAAGCTGCGCCAGCCCGTGCGCCGGATCGTCGTTCAGGGCGCGTCGCGCGCCGAGGGGCACGCCGACGAGATCGCCGACGAGCTGCGCGCCAAGGAGGTCGTCTTCGCCCAGGTCGAGGCGGTCGAGCTGAAGGTCAAGCCCGAGCTGCGCTCGCTCGGTCCCAAGCTCGGTAAGGAGCTGCCGGTCGTCCGCGCCGCGCTCGAGCGGGGCGAGTTCGAGCAGCTCGAGGGCGGTCGCTTCCGCGTGCTCGGTTACGAGCTCGAGCCCGGGGAGGTGCTGGTCGAGACGATCGCCCGCGAGGGCTGGGCGCTGGCCGAGGAGGGCGGAATCACGGTCGCCGTCTCGACCGAGCTCGACGAGGAGCTGCTGCGCGAAGGCCGCGTGCTCGACCTCGTGCACGAGATCAACGGCCTGCGCAAGGAGCAGGGACTGGCGCTGACCGACCGCATCAGGCTCACGCTGCCCGAGCCCGAGCGCGACCTCGAGCCCTACGCCGACCAGATCAAGTCCGAGACGCTCGCGCTCGAGCTCGCCTTCGACGCCTCATTGAGCGAGCCCAAGCTCGAGCAGATCGCGCGTTGAGAGCGCTCTCGCCGACCCGATAACTCGGTCGAAGCGGCTCGGCTCAGGCGCGGCGGATCAACGTCATGCCGTCCCGCACGCTCAGGATCACGCAGCGCACCCGCGGATCGTCCCGCACGCGCTCGTTGAAAGCGCGGATCGCCTCGGTACCAGGGCTCCTGTCGCTCTCGTCCAGCACGCTGCCGTGCCGGAGGGTGTTGTCGGTCGCAATCAGGCCGCGCGGCGCGAGCTTCGGCAGCACCGCCTCGTAGTAGTCGGGGTAACCCGTCTTGTCGGCGTCGATGAAGACGAAGTCGAACGGGCCGGGCAGTCTCTCGATCGATTCGAGCGCCGGGCCGAGCACGATCTCGATCTTCTCCGCGTGCGAGCTGGCTGCGATCGCGCGGCGGGCGACCTCGGCGTGGGTCTCGTCGATCTCGAGCGTGACGATGCGCCCGTCGGGCGGAAGTCCCTCGGCCATGGACAGAGCGGAATAGCCGGAGTAGGTGCCGATCTCGAGCACCGAGCGGGCTCCGAGAGCGAAGACGAGGAACTCGAGCAGGCGCCCGACCACCGGCCCCGAGAGCATCTGCGGCGAGTCGAGCGTGCGCACCGTCTCCTCCGCCAGCGCTTCGAGCTGTGCGGAGCCGGGTGTCGAGAGGCGTTCGACGTAGGCGAGGATCTCGTCGGGCGTGAGCTTCATGCGCTCCCCCTCGCGCTCAGCTCCTCGCGCAGCTCGACCGGCAGCCGGAACTCCATGTGCTCCTCGACGATGCGGCTCTGGTCGATCTGAAGGACGCCGCGCTCGCAGAACCAGTCGCGCACTCCCTCGACCAGCCGCTCGGGCGCCGAGGCGCCGGAGGTGACCCCGACGGTTTCAACATGCTCGAGCCAGCTTTCGTCGATCGCGGCGGCGTCCTCGATCAGGTGCGCTTCGACGCCACCGGCCCGGGCCACGTCCACCAGGCGCTTGGAGTTGGAGCTGTTCGCGGAGCCGATCACCAGCAAGAGCTGCACCTCCGGCAGCATCTCCTTCACGGCCCTCTGCCGGTTGGAGGTCGCGTAACAGATGTCTACGCGCTGGGGCGAGCGGATTTCGGGAAAGCGGCGCTCGAGCACGGCGATGATCTCGGCCGTCTCCTCGAGCGAGAGTGTCGTCTGCGTGACGTAGGCAAGCTTCGTTCCGGCAGGGAAGGAGAGCGCCTCGGCGTCGGCGACCGACTCGGCCAGCACGATCGCCTCGGGAGCCTCGCCCATCGTCCCGACCACCTCCTGGTGGCCGGCGTGACCGATCAGGACGACCCGGTACCCCTCGGCGGCGAAGCGGCGCGCCTGGACGTGCACCTTGGTGACGAGCGGGCAGGTCGCGTCGATCGTTCGCTGACCGAGCTGCGCGCAGCGTTCGTATACGTCCGGTGCGACCCCGTGGGCCGACAGCACAAGCGTCGCCCCGGCCGGCGCCTCCCGCTCGTCCTGCACGAAAATGGCGCCGTGCTTCTCTAGCTCGCGCACGACGTGCCGGTTGTGAACGATCTCGTGGCGCACGTAGACGGTGCCGTAGAGATCGAGAGCTCGCGCGACCGTCTGAACGGCGCGCTCGACGCCCGCGCAGAAACCACGCGGCGAGGCAAAAATTACGCGCTGAACCACTCGACCATCACTCAGCCATCGTAGCTTTGCCGCTTCGCCCTGCGGAGAGGGTTTATCATCGTTTTCAGGTGGTTCTCTCGGATATAACCCGGCTGATCCAGCTCGCTGGCCTATCCGATGCCGCGATCTTCGATGGTGTGCTCGAAACTCTGGCGCTCGCCCTCGGCGTCGCGCTCGCTCTCCACCTGCTGCTCGACATCTTCGTACTGCGCGGTCGGCGGCGCGCGGGGGAGCTGGCCGTCAGGGAGCATCAACTCGCGGCGGTTGCCGAGCTTTCGTCTGCTCTCACGCTCGCCGGCGACAGGGAGAGCATCGCGCGCACCGTGCTGGACACGCTCAACGACCTGGTCGACTTCGACTTCTCGGGCTTGTTGCTCGTCAATGAGGATGGAAGCGAGGCGAGAGGGCTGATAGGCCGCGCAGCAGGGACGGATGTGGACTGGTTCCCGTCGACCCGACTGGATCTCGAAAACGAGATGTCGGGCGTCAGGCGGGCCGTCGAGACTCGCGCCCTCTTCACGGTCGAGGACGCGCCCGGCTCGCCGGAGGTCAGCGCCGAGCTGGTCGAGAGAGCGGGGCTGAAGAGCCTGGTCTTCTTCCCGCTCGAGGGCGAACGACGGATCGTCGGCGTCCTGGCCGCCGGCTCGACGGGAGAGTTTCGGGCCTTTCGCCCGGAGCAGCTGTCGCTGATGAGGATGCTGGCCGCCGAGGGAACTCTCGCACTCGAGCGGATGGAGTCTGTCAGCGCGCTCGAGCGCGGGCTGGAGCGGGAGCGCCTGGTGGCGGAGATCTCGCGCCGGGTTCGCGCCGAGCTCGACATCGATAGGTTGATCGACGCCGCCCTTGCCGAGACGGCGAAAGCTCTCGACGTCGAGCGCTGCTTCATTCGTTTGGGTAATCCCGGCAGCGCGGCGCCGCTGCGGGCCGAATGGCGCCGAGAGGGAATCAAGCCGATAACGGCAAGTGCGACGCCGTTTCTCTCGGTCTCGAACCTCGCGCTGCGCGAGCGGAAGACGGCGGCGATCGCCGACGTGGAGAACGATCCGCAGCTCGACGACGACTCCCTCGGCGGGCGCGAGGCCCTGCTCGAGCTGGGAAGCCGCGCTGTTCTGTCGGCGCCGATCATCCTCTTCGAGTCGGTGATCGGAGCTCTCGCCGCGCACACATCAGCGGTGCGGCGCTGGTCGGACGACGACATCGCGTTCATCGAGGCGATCGCGCGAGAGCTCGGAATCGCGCTTCACACCGCGGGTCTGATCGAAGAGAACAAGCGCCAGCTCGAGGAGCAGAACGCACTCTTGGTGGCGACCGAGGCGATGACCAACGAACTGGAGCTCGACTCCGTGCTCGCACTGAAGCTGGCCGGCGGTCGGGCCGAGCTGGTCGGCCCATCGAGCTCGAAGCAGGTGATGAAAGCGGCGGTTCATCAGGCGACCCAGTTGCTCGAAGGCGACGCGGCTCTGATGCTCGAGCTGGAAGCGAACGAGCTCGTCGTGCGCGCAAGCGAGGGTGAAGGCCTGGAGGAGATGTACGCGCGGCGCTTCCCGGTGGCGGTCTCGCTGGCGGGCGATCTGGTCCATTCGCGCGAGCCGCTCGTGATCGAAGATCTGGCTCGTGACGAAGGCCCCCTAGGCGCGCTCGATCCGGTTGTCGGTCACGGTTTCAAGGCCTTGATCGGAGTTCCGGTGATCGGTCTCGACGATGCTCTGAGCGGCGTGCTCATCGTCTATTCGCGCCGCGTACGCGCCTGGCGCCTGAAGGAGATCGAGGCTCTCGTCACGCTCGCGGCCAACAGCGCCAGCGCGCTGGCCAACGCCGCGCTCTACCTGCGCGTGTCGCTCGAGCGGGAGCAGAGCCTCGCCATCCTTTCCAGTGTCGCCGACGGCATCGTCGCGGTTGATCGCGCCGGCCGGATCGTGCTTTGGAACGCTGCGGCCGAGCGAATCACCGGCATCGCCTCGAGCGAGGCGCTGGGGCGACCCTTGAGCGAGGTGCTTCGCCACGAGATGGAGGCGCCCGACGGAGTGGGGGAACGCGCCATCTCGATCAGGCGCGGCGAGCGGGAGCTCTGGCTGGAGGTGGCCGAAGCGGTGATGCGCGATCCCGGAGGTCAAATCGCCGGCAAGATCTACACGCTTCGCGACGTCTCGGCCGATCGCTTCGTCGAACAGGCCAAGTCCGACTTCGTTTCTTCGATCTCGCACGAGCTGCGCGCCCCGCTTACGTCCATTTACGGCTTCGCCGAGACGCTCCTGCGCCGGGGCGAGCTCTTCGACGACGTCCAGCGGCGGACGTTTCTTTCCTATATAGCCTCAGAATCCGAGCGCCTGACCGGGATCGTGGACGCTCTGCTCGACGTCGCCGAGCTCGACGCCGGCGACCTTCAGGTCGAGCTGGCGACGATCGACGTGGGCAATGTCGTGCGCGAGGTCGTTGAAAGCGCTCGCTCCGAGTCGGAAAGCGTTCAGGGGGACGAGCACAGTTTTGTCGCCGATCTCTCGGACGAGCCGCTCAGCGCCGAGGCCGATCGCGACAAGTTGCGCCGGGTGCTCGTCAATCTGGTCGACAACGCGGTCAAGTTCTCGCCGGGCGGCGGCACCGTGAGCGTCGTCGGGCAAAAGCGCTCCGGTGCGGTCGAACTACGCGTGCGTGACGAAGGCGTCGGCATCCCCGAAGAGGAGCGCGAGCGCATCTTCCGCAAGTTCTATCGGGGGTCGTCCTCGGTGTTGAGCGGGGGAACCGGTTTGGGTCTCTTCATCTCCCGCGGGCTGGTGACCGCAATGGGCGGTCGCATCTGGGTGGAATCGGTCGAAAGCGAGGGCTCCACCTTTGCGCTCGAGCTTCCCTTCGAACGCGAGACGGTGGCGGAGGAGTGAGCCGCGCCGCGCCTGGGTATAGGGAGCGGGTAACTCGATGACGCGAGTTCTGATAATCGATGACGAAGCGCCGATCCGGCTGCTTTGCCGTGTCAATCTCGAAGCCGAGGGCATGGAGGTGTTGGAGGCCTCCGACGGCGAGAAGGGCATCGAGCTGGCGCGCCGCGAGCGGCCCGACGTGATTCTGCTCGACGTGATGATGCCTCGCCTCGACGGCTGGGACGTGGCGCAAGTACTCGTTGGAGACGCGCTCACCAAGGAGATCCCCATCGCCTTTTTAACCGCCCGCGCCGAGGTACGAGATCGCGCCCGGGGGCTGGATATCGGGGGGGTCGAGTACGTTACCAAGCCGTTCAATCCGCTCGAGCTGGCGCCGCTGATCGAAAACCTGCTGGAGCGAATCCGGCGCGACGGGCTCGATCTCTTACGCGGCGAGAAGCTGGCCGCGCTGCGATCGCTGGTACACGAGTAGCGATTCGCAGGGCGTGCGGGTATGGGCGCGACCGTCGGAAGCGTAGACTTCGCTCGGCGGGGCGTGGCGCAGCCTGGTAGCGCGCCTGCTTTGGGAGCAGGAAGTCCCCGGTTCGAATCCGGGCGCCCCGATCTCGCTTTCTCGGCCGGCGGCTCCTTCCGGCCGGGCGCGACCGGCCTCCGGAGCCGCCTGACGCCGCTGGCGGCACGATCCTCTACGAGCCCGTGTGGAAACACTGTGCTCTCCGGGCTCGCACCGCCAGCGGCGCCCCGAGAAAGCGAGAAGCATCGGCTTGAATCCGAGCATCCCGAATAAAAACCTGCCGACATTGAGCATAGAGATCATCGAAGAGTGAGAACTTCCGCTCTTCGACCGTACGATTTCTACTCTGGCCGAGTTGCTTCGTCCGCCTCTTGCTTTTTCCGCTTGAGGTGCGCCTGAAGCTCGCTGTTTCGGCGCCGAATCTCACTGCAGGTCATGATCTTCAGACCCCCGCTATCGCTCCACCCCTTTTTGGCTTTCGCGATTTCCTCTAACCGCCGAGACGAGTGGCTTCCCTGGGTTCATCCTAAGCGTCGGTCGGCGCTCCGCTCCTAAGTCGGGTGCCGCGACGAATCTTGCTCGCGATGCACGTCTCCCGTAGCAGGCTAAGCAGCGGGCGGCAGCACCCGTCTCTGATCCAAGTGATGCACACTGAAGCCATGGCATTCATCTACGACCCGACCGCGTTGACCGGCTTCTGCGGTGCATGCCATCGTTCGCGGCACGGCTGACACCGCCTGACATAGAAGGGAGGCCGTCGGATGCGTTCGATGGACAGCGAATTTCGGACAGAGCGGTCTACCGGTTGCTCGCGAACCCGCACTACCCGCATCTACGCGAGGCGCTACGTGCGCTCGAGGCTGTGGCAACCGCCGGGATGAGCTTGAAGGAGCTACGCGAGGCGAAGCTACGTGGCGAGTTCGGGTCACTACTTGCGGAGGTGCTACTTGCCGATCACTTCCTCTCCCGAAGGTTGGCGGTTACGAAGCGCGGCTCACGCGGCGGCAAGAACCCGGATCTCGACATCACGGCCGACGGGTTCACGGCAACCGTCGAGGTGTACAGCCCCCGCAGTTGGCACTGGCGTGAGGACTGGCTCAGTGATGTTCAGGACGCGCTGAAGAACGCGGACATCCCATACGCGTACGCCGCGAACTTGGACATAGCCGTAAACGGGCCAATAGCCGACGCTGACCTTCTCCAGGACATGATCCTGCGCACTGGCCAAGACGTCCTTGGCCGTTTGCAAGCCGACATTGCAGTGCTCGAAGAGAAGGCGGCGGGCACCGTTTGGCGCTACGAACACGAAGGGGGGGAGATGACGACAACCGTTGAGTTCACTCACGTTGAGCCGGAAACGCGCGGCCCCGCACGTTCGATCGTTATCTCTGAGCCTGGCGATACCTCCTCCGGGGACGCGTTGTTCCGTGCACTGATCGACAAAATCCGTGAGAAGGCGGAGAAGCGGCAGGTGGCTTATAGCGAAGGCACCATCCGTGGCCTCGCAGTCGACATTAGCCGTACGAAGCTCGACTACCTCTTCGAGACAGGCCAGCTCACGTTCGACGCGTCGAGCGGACTCGACCTCGATGAGCTCGACCTGGATTTCATCGCACTGACCATCCCGCGGCGCAATAAGAAAGGCCCTCGCCGCGGCGTTCGTGCCGCTGTCCTTTATGAGGAAACGAGGATCGGGCGCGAACAGGTCGATCAGTTCTTCGATGTGTAGCGTCATGCCGACTACGACGGCGCACTGACACGATGCCCACCAAAGCTACGCGCGGTTTGACGCGCCCGACGCGGTGGCCTACGCTTCGACCGTCCCGTTCCCGGCGAGAGGAGGTTCGACCATGAAGCCCGCGTCCGTCACCTCCTCGAACGACCTGGTCTAGCCGGCGCGACGGCGTTCCTCCTGCAGGACGCGGCCGCCGCGCCGCGCACTGCCGTTCCCGAACCCGGAGGAGGGACTCCGTTGCCCAGATTCGACTTGCGCAAGCTCGGCTGGAGCGCCGATCTCGCCGATACGCTACCGCTCGGCCTCGAGCCGGGCCGCGTCATCGCCGCTCACCGCGGCGGCTACGACGTGCAGACGGCCGCCGGTGCCGTCCGCACGCGACTTCCCGGCCGGCTGCTGCGTGCCTGCACCGACGTCGCAGTCGGCGACTGGGTCGCGCTCGGCGACGGCCTGGTGCGGGTTGTGCTGCCGCGCCGCACCGCGATCGTCAGGCAGGCTGCCGGCACGACGACGAGGCCCCAGACGCTGGCCGCGAACGTCGATCTGGCGCTCGTCGTTAGCTCCCTGGGGCCAGATCTGGAGCCGCGACGGATCGAGCGCTACCTCGTCGTCGTCTGGGAGAGCGGCGCCACGCCGGAGATCGTGCTGACGAAGGCCGACCGACTCGACGATCCGTCGGCGCACGTGCGCATGGTCGAGGCGGTCGCCAACGGCGTCCCGATCCACGTGGTCAGCGCGCTCAGCGGCCACGGCTGCGAGCGGCTGCGGCGCAGGCTCGAGCGCGGGCGTACCGCCGTGTTGCTCGGCTCCTCCGGTGTGGGAAAGTCGACGCTCGTGAACCGTTTCGTCGGGCGCGAGCTGATGCCGACTCGCGAGACGCGGACCGACGACGACGAAGGACGGCACGCGACGACCCGGCGCGAGCTGGTCGTGCTTCCCGGCGGCGGCGCCCTCATCGACACGCCGGGGCTACGCGAGCTGCAGTTGTGGGACGGCGACTCGGGCATCGACGCTGCCTTCGCCGATCTCGAGCGACTCGCCGGCGCCTGCCGCTTCCGCGACTGCAGCCACACCCGCGAGCCCGGCTGCTCCGTCCTCGCAGCGATCGACTCGGGTGAGCTTCCGCTCGAGCGGCTGAGCAGCTGGCGCAAGCTCCAGCGCGAGCTGCATGCGACCGCGATCCGGCAAGACGCGCGGCTGTGCAGGGAAGAGGCGCGGCGCTGGGGCCGGCTCGTGCGAGAGGCGGGAACGCGCAGCAGACGCCGCCGATAGGGCATTCGTCGACCGGGGTCCTCGACGACGGTGGGGTGCTCCGCTCGTGATCGAGGAGCGCGTCCCCTCCGGCGGCGCACAACCAGCGGCGCCCCGAGAAAGCGAGATAGCGATCCACTTCGTCCGGTTCGTCTTCGGCGATCCACAGGGCCAGGCGCGACCAGTCTCCGTAGCCGCCTGACGCCGCCGGCGGGCGACGATTACTCTCAACGCCATGTTGATCGAAAAACGCCTAACAGCGCAGTTGCTCGCGGGGCCGCCGGCGCGCGATCCGGTGGCTGTCGTCGAGCGGTTGCTTGCCGTGCAGGGTCAGGATGGGCGCGGGCTGCGCCTGGCGATTCGCGCTCGCAGCACGGACCTGACGAGCGCCGACGTCGATCGCGCATTGGCAGAGGAGCGCTCGCTTCTGGTCACGTGGCTGAACCGGGGCACGCTACATCTCGTTCGGCGAGAGGACTACTCGTGGCTCCATGCGCTCACGGCGCCGCCTCTGTTCGCGAGCAACGCGCGGCGTCTCGCTCAGGAAGGCGTCACGCCGAGCCTTGCCGAGCGTGGCGTGACGGTGATCGAGCGCTGTCTGGGCGAGGAAGGGCCGCTCACTCGTGCACAGCTTGGCGAGCGGCTCGCCTCTGCGGGCGTCCCTACCGACGGTCAGGCACTCGTGCACGTGCTCATGCTCGCCGGTCTGCGTGGGCATACGGTGCGCGGCCCGGTAATCGGTGGCGAGCAGGCTTACGTTCTCGTGCACGACTGGCTGGGAGATTCCGAGCCGGTCGATCGCGATCGTGCACTGGCCGCCCTCGCCCGCCGCTATCTAGCGGGTCACGGCCCTGCCGGCGACCGCGATTTCGCCAAGTGGGCCGGACTGCCTCTGCGCGACGCCCGAGCCGGGCTGATCGCAATCGCCTCCGCGCTCGATGTTCGCGCCGACGGCCTCGTCGATCTCGCGGGACGCCCGGCCGCGGCTCCGCTGCCGCCTCCGCGATTGCTCGGCGCGTTCGATCCAGTCCTGTTGGGCTGGACCTCGCGCGAGCTGCTGCTCGGCTCAAACCAGGGCATCGTCACTTCGAACGGGCTCTTCCGTCCTTTCGCGCTCGTGCGCGGTCGCGCGGCGGCAACCTGGAGCCTGCGCGCCGGCGAGGTTGCGCTCGAACCTTTCTGCCGCCTTCCTCGCAAGGACGCCTCGGCGCTCGAGCGCGACGCGAAGGATGTGATCAGGTTTCTCGGCGTTTCCTAGAAGCTCCGTTTGAGTTGCGAGAAGGCTCTTCGATCTCTCCGGGCGCTACGACCTGACCGGTGGGCCCAGCCGCTATTCTGCGTTGGTGGCACACGACGACTGGCGAATCCACGTTGAGCTGGGGCAGGGGACCGAGCAGGGCGACCTCCTCGAGCGCCTAACTGGCGCGCTCGGCGACGAGGCCGAGGAGCTCGTGAAAGCACTCAGCGGCGAGCGCCTGGCCGTCTCCCGCGGCGACGCGGAGCTTTTTGTCTACGCCTCGAGCAAGAGTCAAGCCGAGCATGCGCGAGCGGTGATCGAGGCTGAGCTGTCGCGTCACGGCTTCGAGGCGACGGTCAGCGGCGTCGAGCACTGGCTCGTGGGCGAGGAGCGCTGGGACGACGAGCCGAAGGGCGAGACCTGGGAGGAAGAAGAGGTCGAGCACGGCGGAGCTCCGTGGGAAGTGCGCGTTACCTGTGGCTCGCGCCACGAGGCAAAGAAGTTGGCGGAGCGGCTCGAAGGCGAGGGCTACCGCCCGGTTCGGCAGTGGCGCTATCTGATCATCGGCACCGAGACGCGCGAGGATGCCGAGTCGCTGGCCGGGCGCCTGCACGGCGAAGTCGAGCCGGGCGGCGATGTGGCTTGGGACAACGCCGGCGACGCGGGCGTCGTAAGTCCCTTCCGGCTCTTCTGAGCAATCTCTCCGCGGCTCGTTGGCCGCTACCGCTGCTCTATAACGAGAATCGCCTCTCGTGCGCTCAACTGCGCCAGGCGGTCCGCAACCGGTCGCGCCCGGCCGGGAGGGGATCGCCGGCTGAGAGTGCGAGAAGTAGGGTCGGCCGAAGCTCTACTCCGAGAATCGCGCTCGGTTTCTCGCCAGGCGGCTCCGGGAGGCCGGTCGCGTCTGTCCGCACAGAGTCGCCGGCCGAGAGAGAAGTTGCCGTACGAAGGGAATTGCCTCTCGCTTTCTCGGGGTGCCGCTGAGCGTGCGAGCCCGGAGAGGCCGGTCGCGCCCGGCCAGAAGGGGTCGCCGGCCGAGAAAGCGAGAAGCGGGTGACGGGAATCGAACCCGTATAGCCAGCTTGGAAGGCTGGAGCTCTACCCTTGAGCTACACCCGCGGGCACGCGTAGCCTAGCGCCCGTGGCGCGCGCCGGCCGTCGTTGAGCCTTCCCGGCGCGAGCTTCGCGTTTCGTCCGATTCGAACGCGATGCTGTCCCTCACAAATGCCTGCGGAGCGAGTCATACACATGCGCCCGCGCTCGATCGCGCTCGTGGTCGCGATCGTGCTGGCCTTCGCGCTTGCGCTCGAGATCGTGTTGATCGCCGGGCAGGTGATCGTCTGGATCTTTATCTCGCTGTTCCTGGCGTTGGCGATCAATCCCTTGGTCGAATGGCTGCAAAGGCGCGGCGTGCACCGGCGCGGTCCCGCCGTGGCGATTGCGTTTGGCGCGGTGCTCATAGCCGCGGTGGGCGTTGCGGCGGTTTTCGTACCGATCCTGATCGATCAGATCGGCAAGTTCATCGACGCCGTTCCCGGCTATGTCCGGGACCTGACCGAGGGGCGAGGGCGCCTCGGGTTCCTCGAGACCGATTACCACGTCGTCGAAAAGGTTGAGAAGGCGATCAAGGACAACAGTGCGGGCAAGGTAATCGGCGTTTCCAACATTGCACTGTCGCTGACCAAGGGAGTGATATCCGCCATCGCCGCGACCGTCACGATCATCTTCATGACGCTCTTCATGCTGCTCGAAGGCCCCACCTGGGTCGATCGCTTCCTCGGAGTCATGTCCGAGAAGAAGGCGCAGCGCTGGCGCTCGGTCGGCCGCGATGTCTATCGCACCGTCGGCGGCTACGTGGCCGGGAACATCCTGATCAGCCTGATCGCCGGCACGCTGGCGACGATCGTGCTCTGGATTCTCGGCGTTCCCTATCCCGTTCCGCTCGGTCTGCTCGTCGCGCTCCTCGACCTCATCCCGCTCGCGGGCGCAACGGTGGCCGCGGTCATCGTTACCGGCATCTCCTTTACCGCCGGCGTCTGGGTGGGCGTGATCGTGCTCGTCTACTTCGTCATCTACCAGCAACTCGAGAATCAGCTGCTCCAGCCTGTCATCTACGGCAAGACCGTGCAGCTCTCGCCTCTCGCCGTCTTGATCGCGGTGCTGATAGGAGCCAAGCTGGGAGGCGTCATCGGGGCTCTGGCAGCAATTCCCGTCGCCGGGGCGATCCAGATCATCCTGAGAGATCTCCTGCAAAATCGCGCTTCCGGAACTGCCGCAGCGGGCTCGCGTAGCGAGAAAACGCCGGCTCCTGCGCAGTCTGGCGGCTGATACGCGGCGCCTCGGGCGCTCGCAAGAATCCCCTTTTCGAGCGATCGTGTTGCCCGCTTCGGAGGATACGAGGGTGACGCCTCGACGCCGATCTTGCGTTCGTGATGGTCCAGAGAAAGGGACGAGTTGCGACGTGCGCCGTTGGCGCTGTCTTGCTTTGCCTGCTCGCCATCCCGGTAGCGAATTCGGCTTCGTCCCGCGCCCGAGTGACTTCCGTTTCGGGACTCGACTCCCAGGTCGTGCGCGAAGTGAACCGTGTCCGCGCACAACATGGCCTGAAGCCGTTGGTGCGATCGTCCTCCCTTACCAGAGCGGCGGCGAATCACTCCCGCTCGATGGCGACCGATGGATACTTCGCCCACGAGTCGGCCAACGGGTCGGTCTTCTGGCAGCGGATCAAGTCCTATTACTCAGCGAGCGGTCACAGATACTGGGCGGTCGGCGAGAACCTCGTCTGGGCCTCTCCCAGCCTGACTGCCAAGCGAGCAGTAGAGATGTGGATGAACAGTCCACCTCATCGCGCCAACCTGCTCAGCGCGAAATGGCGCGAGATTGGCCTTTCTGCCGTGTACTCGTCGGACGCACCCGGCTCTTACCAAGACCAGGCCGCGACGATCGTGACGGCCGACTTCGGCGTCCGCCGCTAGCACTGGTCGGATAGGCGCCGATAATCCGGCCTTTGCGCCAGGAGTCGGCCTGCGCGTACTACACTGTCCGACGCGCGGTGGCCGTAGCTCAGTTGGTAGAGCCCCGGGTTGTGGTCCCGGTGGTCGTGGGTTCGAATCCCACCGGTCACCCCTCTCGCTTGCTCGGCCGGCAGCTCTGTGCGGCCAGGCGCGACTGGCCTCCCGAAGCCCGCCTGGCGCCGCTGGCGGCACGATCCTCTACGAGCCCGTGTGGAAACACTGTGCTCTCCGGCTCGCACCGCCAGCGGCGCCCCGAGAAAGCGAGAGCGATTCTTGGAATAGAGGCTTCGGCCGGGCGGCGCTGGCAAAGGAGGCAAAGGATGCCGAGCGTAGGGCAGTACTCACGTACTCAACAAGCAATGCATCCGAAGCGTCCTGCAGTCCAGCGTCGTTCCAGTGCGTCGAGAGCGCGCCTGGAGGGATTCGAACCCCCGACCCGCGGCTTAGAAGGCCGCCGCTCTTCCGCTGAGCTACAGGCGCGTGCTTCAAGCGTAACGCCTCGACCATTTCGGGGCACCCTCCGATAGCCCTTCGGCCCGGCCCACCCCTCAGAGCGCGCTGCGAATTCAGGGGTGATCCCGCGTGTCGCGCCCGCTAGTGATCGGGAAATACTCGTGCGGGGGATTGCGAATTGACAAATTCCAGACATGGTTCGACATGCACCGGCTCCGCTGCCCACCCGTTGATATGCCGTCGCCATCCCGTCGTAGCGCCAAGTTCCCTCGAGCCTGTCTCGGTCAATCCGAGCGGTTTCCCCGCGGCAACTACGCCGGAAGGTGGCATTTCGACTCGTGCGAAGGCACGACTCCTCGGGCGAGTCGAGAACGGTGCTAGCTCGCTCGGGTCGCGGCGGTTGCTCCCCCTTCCGCCGCGACCGGGCGTGCCACCGCTAGCCGCAAAAAAGCCTGGCGACTTGTGTCGGTGGGAAAGCGGCTTTTCTTCTTGCCGCCGCGACCGACATGGCGGGCGCGGCTCACAAAACGCCATCCCCTGGCTGGCTCACCCCGAGCACTGACCACAACCACGGCGAGCCGAGCACGCTCCTAGGAGCAGACGAGGCACTCGCGCCGAAGGGCGCGGTGACTCGTACACCAAGGTCATACCGCGAAGAGTCGACGCCCGCGGAGCGGGCGGACTCTTCGCGGAGAATTGCGGGCGAGAGGACTCGAACCTCCACAGGCACTTGGCCCAACGGGACCTAAACCCGTCGCGTCTACCAGTTCCGCCACGCCCGCGGCCCTGGAAGGATAGACGGTGAGCCCGGCCGATCGCCTCGCTCGGCGACTCGGTCGCGTAACCGGGCTCACCGCCCCCTGTTTTATTCCGGCACCGGTTCCTTCGCGCCCATGTCGAGGCGGAAGGGCGGATATTCGTCGCGCATCAGCGCGGCGTAGGCGATCACCCGCATGACCCAGCGGTTCATTCCCATGACGAAGTCGAAGAGATCGCGCGGGTAGCGCCTGCGGAAGAGCAGCACGATTGCCGAGATCAGGACCAGCAGGCCGATCAGTCCGCCGCAGAAGCGTGGGCCGCCGCCGCCCTCGAAGAGGGCAAGGATCAGGTACTGCGGGATCGCCAGCAGCCACCACTTGACCAGAACCAGCCCGCGTGAGAGGCGCTCCGGATACTCGATCTCGAACGTAGCCGGGTAGTCGGGCACGGGCTTGAGCGTGAAGGGCGGATACTGGTCGGTGCCTAAAGCCGAGTAACCATAGAAGCCGACTCGCCAGCTCCAGCGCAGTACGCCGACGTTGAAGTCGAACAGCCCGCGCGGATAGCGCCCCGTGAAGAGAATCGCGAAGAAGGCGATCACGCTCACTCCGATGAATCCGATCCAGAGGAACACGAGCACTATGTAGTGCGGGATCAAGAGCAACCACTTGACGAGCCACAGCCAGCGGTTGAGCTCGGGCGCGAGCTCACCCTCGAGGCGAGCGGGATATCTAGAACGAACGGGCGCTTCCATGCTTCCTCCCATTTCCGGCGATGTTGCTCGAGTATCAACGGCGAGCACTGCTTCGTCGGTACGGCAATCCCCACACTCGACCTCGGGCAGGCTCCCTAGTGCCGTGCGTTTTCTGGGCGGTCGAGAAGCAAGCGCAAGCTCGCGCTCGGGCATACTCCCGTTCGGGCCCCGTAGCTCAGTGGATAGAGCGACGGACTTCGAATCCGTGCGCGGAGGTTCGATTCCTCCCGGGGCCGTTCGTCCGCGAAAAGTCCGCCGGCTAGGCCGGCGAAGACTTTTCGCGGGATGACCTCTGTGCACGAGTCACCGCGCCTTCGGCGCGTAGAAACGCTCTCGGCTGACCGTGGTTGTGATCAGTGTTCGGAGCGGAGAGGCCGGGGAATGGCGTCTGTGAGCCGCGCCCGCGCAGGTCGGTCGCGGCGGCGCCTGAAGGAGAGCCGGTTAAGGGGACTGCGCCTACTTGCCGTGCGAACCACTCGTTCCGCCTCTAAATCCCTCGAAATGAGTAGATCAGCCTTGATTTCCCCCTAGTAGGCGGGTCGCTCACTCTTCCGGGTGAGTATGGGAACGTTATCTGCGGGGTACCTTCGAGACAGGAGTACGTAGCGAGCGGCAGTCCCCCCGACCAGGCCCTCGCTGCCGCAGTTCTCAAGGAGGAGTTGACCGTGATAACCGACGGTATCGATAGGCGCACGCCCTCTGCCGCACTCGCTCCGCGCCATTTTCTTGCGAAGACGATCGGCCTGCTCGCCGTCTGCCTCGTTGCGCTTTCCTGGATAGGCAATGCGGCCGCCGCGACTACCGTTATAGACCCGATTCTGCTCGCCGACGCGAAGTCGAGCCCCGCGAAGAGCGAGCTGATGATCATCCTCAGCGACAAGGCCGTCGCCGGCGCGACCAGCGCCTTCAAGACGGCGAGCGCGGTCAAGGACGGTTACGGAACCGGCACACTGCGCAAGCAGCTTCCGCTGTTGGGCGGCGTCGCCGTCACTCTGCCGGCGGTACGCGTTTCGACGCTGGCGAAGGTCTCTGGCCTCACCGTCAGTCTCGACGCCACGCTCGAGAAGACCGCCTTCGACAACTACTCCAACATTCAACTCTGGCCGTACCAGAGCGGAATCGCGCATCTCTGGACCTACCAGTGGAACCCGGCGCCGCCGACGCCGACCATCGCCGTCATCGACTCGGGCGTGGACACTCGCGTTCCCGACATGGCGAATCGCCTGCTTATCCCGCAGGTGAATCTGTGCAGCCTGGCGCCTAACTCGGCCGGTGACGGGGACGGCCACGGAACCTTCGTGAGCTCGATCCTCGCCGGTGTCGGCGCAAATCATGTCGGCGCCGCGCCGAACGGAAAGCTGATTTCGCTCGACGTAATCAACGACCAGGGCGTTGCAACAACGAGCGACGTGATCGCCGCGGCCCAGTGGATCGTCGATCACCACGATCAGTACAACATCAAGGTCGCGAACTTCTCGCTGCACTCGACCACACCCAGCCACTTCGTCAACGATCCGCTCGACAAGGCGGTCGAGAAACTCTGGTTCTCGGGCGTCGTCGTCGTGACGGCGGCGGGCAATTACGGCGTCGGCGGTCAATCGACCGCGGTGCGCTACGCGCCCGCGAACGATCCCTTCGTGATCAGCGTCGGTGCGCTCGACAACAAGGGCACCCTCAGTCGCTCGGACGACACCGCAGCACCCTGGTCGACCTGGGGCTACACCCTCGACGGATTCGCCAAGCCCGATATCGGTGCCGCCGGTCGCTACATGATCGGCGCGGTATCGCCTTCCTCGACGCTGCTCAGTGAGTTCCCGGGCAACGTTTTCAGCCCCGGCTATCTCCAGCTGTCGGGCACCTCGTTTGCCGCCCCCGTGGTGGCCGGCGCAGCCGCCCAGCTTCTCGCCCTGCATCCGGAGCTGACGCCCGATCAGGTCAAGGGCGCGCTCATGCTCGGCTCGGAACAGACGCCGGCTGCCATAGCGGGCTCGCTCGGCGTGGGTGAGCTCAACGCCAGCAAGTCCGCGAGCCTGCTCGGCGGCACGCTTCCCAACCCGAACGCGGCGCTGAACAGCTTCCTCGCCTATAACTGGTCGGTCAGCTCGATTCCCTACTTCGACGGCGACAAGTGGACGAAGACGGTAACCGCCAATTCGAGCTGGGACTCTGCCAGCTGGGAGGCGAAGTGGTGGACGTCGGCTTCTCAGGAGGCCAAGTGGTGGACGTCCGTCGCCTGGGAGACGAAGTGGTGGACTTCGGTCTCGATCATCGACTCCGCCTGGACGGCGCAGAGCCAGACCGATCTGCGTAACGAGGCAGTGGCCCAGGGCGACAAGAGCTTGAAGGGCAACCTGCTCACGCAGTCCGATTTCGCGGCCCTGCGTCTCGATCCGCTTCTTGCTCCAGCGCCCTAAAGAATTAACCGCCAGACGACGACGATAAATCGTATGGATGGCCGCAACCCAGCGGCGGATGGACAGGCGTCCCGCGCGTGGTTGCCGCCGCGCGCCGCCGTTTTCTTCTTCTTCGTGCTGAGCGGCACGGTGGTCGTGCTGGCTCCGCTTCTATCCCGCCTTGGCACCGGGCGCGACGAGCCCTGGGCGACCTTCGCCATCCTGGCCGCCCTGGCCGGTATTGCGCACCTGCTCGTCGTGGTCACGCCTAAGAACGAGGGCTATGCAATCGACATCGTCTTCGTGATCGCCGCCGTGCTTCTCCTACCGCCGGAGCTGGCCGTGATCGTGGCCGTCGCGCAGTTCGTTCCGGACTGGCTCAGGGAGCGACGACCCTGGTACATCCAGATCTTCAACACCTGCGACTCGATGCTCTCGATCCTGGCCGCCAGCGCCGTCTACCGCTACCTGCCCGAGACGGGAATGATCTCCAGCCGATTGCACGACGTGCTTGCGGCCGCCGCTGCGAGCGCCGTCTTTGTCATCGTCAATCACCTTCTCCTGGACGAGGTCGTTCACCTGGCTCGCGGTCACAGCTTCCGCGAGCTCGGCGTCTTCTCTCCGATCAACTACGCGCCCGACCTCGTGCTCGTCTCGGTCGGGATCGCCGTCGCCGCCTTCTGGCGCTTCAACCCCGTGCTCGTTCCCTTCGCGCTCGTGCCGTTGACGCTGATCCAGCGTTCGTTGTCGGTGCCGGCGCTGGAGGCGGAGGTTCGCGTCGATCCGAAGACCGGCCTGTACAACGCGCGCTACTTCGGGCTCGTCTTCGCCGAGGTGCTGGAGCGGGCGCGGCGCCGACACCGGCCCCTGGCGCTGATGATGGTCGACCTCGATCTGCTGCGTGAGGTCAACAACAACTACGGCCACCTGGCCGGTGACGGCGTGATCAGGGGCGTCGCAGAGGTCTTCCGAGCCAGCCTTCGCATCGAGGATGTGCCGGCGCGCTTCGGCGGAGAGGAGTTCAGCGTGCTCTTGCCGGAGACGCCGCTCGAGGACGCGCTCGAGATCGCCGAGCGAATCCGGCGCGAGGTGGCCGAGCGACTGTTCCAGGTAGAGACGGTGCCCGAACCGATTCGGGCGACCGTGTCGATCGGCGTGTCTTCCTTCCCCGCCGACGGAGTGACGCAGACCGATCTCATCCACCATGCCGACCTGGCCGTTTATCGAGCCAAGCTCCAGGGCCGAAACCGCGTTGTCGCCGCTTCGACTGAGCTGGGGTTGCTGATCGAGCCTGCGAAGGCCGCTGCCGTCGTGATCCCCGAGGACGGCGAGTACGTCACTCCACTACCGGCGGCTGCGGCGATCAGGCCTCGAAAAGAGCGCCGGCGAGTTCGGGCGCGCGAGTGGCTGAGCGTCCTCGATGTTCCACGCCCTCTGATGTGGCTGATCGGCGTGCTCACGGTCACCGGCGTTGCCGGGGGCGCAGCGGGCGCCGTATTCGGCTCGAGCCGCGATCTGGTCGGAATGTGCGCGCTCGTGGCCCTGATAGCGATTGGCCAGGTGCTGGCGATCGAGACGGACGATTCGTCGATCTCGGTCACCGCTGTGGGCGCGATCGCCGGAGCCTCGCTTTTCGGCGCTCGGATCGCGCTTGCGGCGGCGTTTGTCGCGGCGCTCGTCGACTGGGGCGCTCGCCGCTCGCCGCTGCATCAGCCGCTCTTCAACGTCGGTGCGCTCACTCTCTCGACGCTCGGAGCGGTCGGCGCCTACGAGCTCGTTTTTGCGCTACCGCTCGGCTCGCACGACATCAGAGTGGTTCCGGCGGCGCTGGCTGCCGCGGGCATCTACTTCGTCCTCAACACCGGCTTGCTGGCGCTGGCCTTGGCGCTGGAGTCGGGACAGAGCTGGTGGGCGCTCTGGCGCGACCGCTTCTCGTGGATGACCGGTCACTACCTCGTCTACGGCGCGGTGGCGGCGGCGATGGTCATCGGCTACGGCTCGATGCACGCCTATGCGCTGCTCGTCTTCGCGCTCCCGCTGGTGCTCATCCGCCGCACTCAGGAGGCCTACCTGAACCACACGCAAGGCAGCGCGCGCAGGCTGCGCACGGCAGCCGAGATGATCAAGAAGCAGAACGTCTCCCTGGCCGAGGCCAACCAGCTGTTGCGCGAGCGCTCTACCGCCGCGATGGAAAGCCTGTCGGCCACGGTCGATGCTCGCGACTCCTACACCGCCGGACACTCGCGCCGTGTTCAGAAGCTGGCGCTGGCCATCGGACGCGAGCTGGAGCTCTCGGAGCCGGAGCTCGACCTGCTCGGTCACGCCGCGCTCTTCCACGACATCGGCAAGCTCGCCATTCCCGACTCGATCCTGCTCAAGCCAGCCCGCCTGAGCCTCGAGGAGTGGGGAGTGATGCGCAAGCACGCCGACGAGGGGGCGCGCATCATCGAGCGGCTCGGCTTCCTCGCCGACGCGGTGCCCGCGATCCGTCACCACCACGAGCGCTGGGACGGCAGTGGCTACCCGGACAGTCTCGCCGGCGAGGACATCCCGCTGGGCGCCCGCATCATCCACGTCGCCGACGCGCTCGATTCGATACTCACGACTCGCATCTATCAGGCCCAGCGTCCGGTCGCCGAGGCACTCGAGCAGCTGCGCTTCGGCGCCGGTAAGCAGTTCTGCCCGCGCTGCGCGCGCTGTGCCGAGAACATCCTGACCAACGAGGTCGAGGCCGGCGGCTACCTGGAGCTGTCCGACGGCGAGCGCCTCGAGTTGCTCGCCTAGGAAGCCGCGCCGAGGAATCCGACGGCGGCCGGGCCGGCTCTGCTTGAATGCGGTGCGTGGAGACGAACGTAGCCGAGCTCGCCCAGGACCGTGTGCGTCTGACGGTCGAAGTGCCGAGCGCTGACATCAAGCATGCAGTCGAGCACGCCGGCGCCGACCTGGCCGAGCGCACGAAGGTGCCCGGATTTCGCGCCGGCAAGGTGCCGATGCCGATACTCGTGCGCCGGTTAGGCAAGGAGCGCATCTACACCGAAGCTGTCGAGACGCATGTCGGCGGCTGGCTCCGTGCGGCTGTGGCGAGCAAGCGCCTGCGCCCGGTGTCGGAGCCGAAGTTCGACTACGAGCTGCCTGTCTCAACCGATTCGGGCTGGAGCTTCAGCGCCGAGTTCGAACTGCAGCCGCTGCCCAAGCTGGCCGACTGGCGCAAGCTCGAGGTCGGCAAGGGCGAGGCGGAGATTCCGGACGGTCTGCTCGAGCGCGAGCTCGACGCCCTCCGCGCAAGCGTCGCCCAGCTCGTGCCGGTCGAGGGAAGGTCGGTACAGCTCGGGGACACGCTCGTCGTCGATTTCGTCAGCGAGGGCGAAGAGGAGAGCCGCGATCAGGTCGTCGAGCTCGGTGCGGGCAAGCTGACTCGCGAGCTCGAGCAGGGGCTGATCGGGGCAGAGGCCGGTGAGAGCCGCGAGATTCCCTTCTTCCTCACCGATGGCAGCACGAGCACCGTGAAGGTGACCGTGAAAGAGATCATGGAGAAGGACCTGCCACCGCTCGATGACGAGCTGGCGCGCGCCGCGAGCGAGTTCGAGACTCTCGACGAGCTGCGCTCCGAGATCGAAGGAAGATTGCTGGCCCAGGCCGAGGCCGAGCGCGACATCGCCTTCCGCGAGGCGGCGGTCGACGCGCTGGTCGATGCTTCGAACATCGACGTGCATCCGGTGCTCGTCGAAGAACGGGCACGCGCCCTGCTGGCCAACCTGGTTCGGTCGCTCGAGCAGCGTGGCATGAACCTCGACCTCTACCTCCAGCTGACCGGCCAGGACGCCGGACAGCTCGTTGAGGAGGTGCGAGTCGAGGCTCGCCGCTCGATCGCCCGCGAGCTGGTGCTCGAAGTCGGCGCCGACAAGCTGAAGCTCAAGATCTCGGACAACGAGATCGAGGAGCTCGTGCGCGAGCAGTCCGGCGCGGCGGGCGAGGACGCCGACGAGCTGGTGGCGGACATCTGGCGCCAGGGCCGCCACGAGGAGTTGCGAGAGGACATGCGCATGAGCGCCGCCCTCGATCGCATCTGCGAAGAAGTCAAACCGATTCCGCTCGCTCAGGCTGAGGCGCGCGAGCAAATCTGGACGCCGGGGAAGGAAAAGCCGGCCTCCGCTACGAAACTGTGGACCCCTGGTAGTGAGGAGACTTCATGAGTCCTTTGATCCCAATGGTCATCGAGCAGACATCGCGCGGCGAGCGCTCGTTCGACATCTACTCGCGGCTTCTCAACGAGCGGATCATCTTCTTGGGCACGCCGATTGACGATCAGATCGCCAATCTGGTGATCGCTCAATTGATCCACCTAGAGTCCGAAGACCCGGACAAGGACATTTCCATCTACATCAACTCGCCCGGGGGCTCCGTGTACGCCGGACTCGCTATCTACGACACGATGCAGTTCATCAAGCCCGACGTGCAAACGACCTGCGTCGGCATCGCCATGTCGATGGGCGCGGTTCTCCTGGCCGGCGGCACCAAGGGCAAGCGCGCTGCGCTGCCCAACTCGAAGATTCTCATCCATCAGGTTTCGAGCGGCTTCCAGGGCCAGGCTTCCGACATCGAGATTCAGGCGCGCGAAGTGATCAACATCAAGCGCCGGCTCGAGGAGATCCTCTCGGCGCATTCCCGTCAGAAGATGGAGAAGGTCGCCAAGGACATGGAGCGCGACTACTTCATGACCTCGGAGGAGGCGCTCGAGTACGGATTGATCGACCGCGTGCTGGAGCACCGCTCCTCCACGCCGGTGCCGGAGAAGGTCGAGAGCTAGTGAGCGTCGCCGCAGCCACGACTGCTCGGCGCCGATTGGAGCTAGCCGAAACGACGATTTCGAGTTACAAGGAGTAGAAGTGGCCAGAGCAAGTGACGGCAACGAGCAGCTCCTCTGTAGCTTCTGCGGCAAGTCGCAGAGGCAGGTCAAGAAACTCATCGCAGGCCCGGGTGTCTACATCTGCGACGAGTGCATCGATCTCTGCAACGAGATCATCGACGAAGAGCTGACCGTTCCGGTCCAGCTCGATCTCGAGAACCTGCCCAAGCCCAAGGAGATCTACGGCGTTCTCAACGACTACGTCGTCAGCCAGGAGGAATCGAAGCGAACGCTGGCTGTAGCGGTCTACAACCACTACAAGCGCGTTCAGATGGTCGTCGAGGACTCCGATGTCGAGCTGCAGAAGTCGAACATCCTGCTGCTCGGCCCGACCGGTTGCGGAAAGACGCTGCTGGCCCAGACGCTCGCACGGATCCTCAATGTGCCCTTCGCGATCGCCGACGCGACGGCGCTGACCGAGGCCGGCTACGTCGGCGAGGATGTCGAGAACATCTTGCTCAAGCTGATTCAGGCGGCCGACTTCGACATCAAGAAGGCCGAGACCGGGATCATCTACATCGACGAGGTCGACAAGATCGCGCGCAAGGCCGACAATCCGTCGATCACGCGCGACGTCTCGGGCGAGGGTGTGCAGCAGGCGCTGCTCAAGATCCTCGAGGGCACGGTCGCCTCGGTACCGCCCCAAGGCGGGCGCAAGCATCCGCACCAGGAGTTTCTCTCGATCGACACCACCAACATCCTCTTCGTCTGTGGTGGCGCCTTCGCCGGCCTGGACGCGATCATCGGCCGCCGCGCAGGCAAGAACGCCGTCGGATTCGGCGCCGAGATTCGCTCCAAGAACGACACCGAGAGCTCGGAGCTGCTCGCCGATGTGATGCCCGAGGATCTGCTCAACTTCGGTCTCATCCCCGAGTTCATCGGCCGCCTGCCGGTCATCTCGGCCGTGCATCAGCTCAAGCGCGAAGACCTGGTCCAGATCCTGACCGACCCGAAGAACGCGCTCGTCAAGCAGTACCAGCGCTTCTTCGGCTACGACGAGGTCGAGCTCGTCTTCACCGAGGATGCGCTCTGGGAGATCGCAGACAAGGCGCTCGAGCGAGAGACCGGAGCCCGCGGCCTGCGCTCGATCATCGAAGCCGCCCTGCTCGACGTGATGTTCGAGCTGCCGTCGCGCAAGGACGTCTCCAAGTGCGTCATCACCAAGGAGACGATCTCCAAGGGCCAGCGCCCGACCCTGGTCACCAGCGGCGCCGCCGCCGACGAGCCTGAAGAAGAAGAGCTCGCCGAAGAGTCGGCGTAGGTTCTCCGCTCAGCCGCGAATCGGGACGAAATCGGCACATTGAAGTGCGCCTTCTTGCGCTTCGGGGCGGTATCTTCGAACGACCCCGCGGGTGGGTGGCTCGGGGGCGGGCAGAAGAGAAGTACCGCCGCCTCGGCGCCGATTCTTCGGCCCGGTCCTGCACGGGCTCCTCGACGGATTCGTACCGGCTCAGGTGCCTCTAGAACCCGCCTGGATTGATCGCCGCCGCGGCGAGCAGCACCAACGAGAGCACGGCCATGGCGATCGGGGCGATGACCGGGGTCACGAACAGCGACGCCTGTCTGAAACTGCGGTCCCCTTTTCGCTAGCCGCCGCATCGGTCGCTACGAGCGATCAAGATACGGGCGTTGCACATGCAAGACCTGAACCCCTGCACCCGGTTCCGCTTCCTACGCAGCCTCGGGCGCTCGAGCGGAGTACACCGCGTAAGGGGGACATGGTTGTTCCTCGGCCCGGCGTTCGTGGCTGCCGTCGCCTATGTCGATCCCGGGAACTTCGCGACGAACATCCAGGCCGGGTCGGAGGCAGGCTATCGCCTGGTCTGGATCGTCGTGGTGGCGAACATCGCCGCGATGGTCATCCAGCTTCAGTCGGCGAAGCTCGGGCTGGTGACGGGCCGCAACCTGCCCGAGCACATCCGGGAACGCGCGCCGCGGCGCCTCGTCGTCGCGGCGTGGCTCGGTGCGGAGGTAGTCGCAATGGCGACTGATCTCGCCGAGCTGCTTGGCGCGGGGCTCGGATTGAAGCTGCTGACAGGCATCCCGCTCTTCCCGGCAACGATTATCGCCGGCGCGGGGACGGTCGTCGTGCTCGCGCTCCAGCGCTGGGGCATGCCCCTGTTCGAGGCCATCATCGCGGCTCTGATCGGAGTGATAGCCGTTAGCTATGCGGCCGAGACATTCCTCGGAAAGCCCGATCTGCTGGCCACTGGGCGGAGCTTCCTGCCGCCGTCACTGGGCGGTCAGGAGGGCGTGCTGCTCGCAACCGGGATCCTGGGCGCCACCGTGATGCCGCACGTCATCTACCTGCACTCGGCGCTGATGCAGGAACGGGGCGTACGAGACAACCCCCAGAAGCTGCGGCGGATGCTGCGCGCGCAGCGCACGGACGTCGTGATCGCGCTGGCGCTCGCGGGCGTTGTCAACGTGTTGATGGTGATGATGGCAGCCGCAACATTCCATGCCCACGGCCTGATCGGCGTCTCCGGCATCGAGCAGGCGCACAAGACGCTCGTGCCGATACTCGGGGGCGCGTCAAGCGTCATCTTCGCGGTGTCGCTCCTCGCCTCGGGACTTTCGGCCTCTGCTGTCGGTACTTTCGCCGGCCAGGTGATCATGAGTGGCTTCCTGAACCGCACCTTTCCGATCTGGTTTCGTCGCGCCGTCACGATGATCCCGGCGCTCGTCATCGCCGGCATAGGTGTGAACGCGACTCGCGCGCTCGTGCTCAGCCAGGTGGTGCTCTCCTTCGGAATCCCCCAGGCGCTGATCCCTCTGGCTTGGCTTACGGGCAAGATGGATGTCATGGGCTCCTTCCGAAATCGCGCCGCCGTCTCGGCTCCGCTCTGGGGTCTGACGATCCTGATCGTCGCCCTTAACGTGTTCCTCCTTGCGCAGGTGTTAGGGCTGTGAAGGTGCGGCGTATCCTCGTCCCGCTCGACGGCTCACGCCTCGCCGAGGCGGTGCTGCCTGCCGCCTCCTCGTTCGCGCAGAAGCTCGGGGCGTCGCTGGTGCTGCTTCACGTGCTCGAGCACGCACCTCCGACCAGCGTGCACGGCGAGCCGCATCTCGCCGGTGCGGCCGCGGCCGAGGCCTATCTCTACGAGCAGGCCGGGCGAATAAGCCGAAGCGGGACCACGGTGGAGGTACACGTGCACGAGCGGCCCGTCGACGACGTCGCGGCCGCCATCGATCAACACGTGCACGAGCAGGCGGCCGATCTCATCGCGATGTGCGCGCACGGTCGCACCGGGCCGCTCGACCGGCTGCTCGGGTCCATCGCCGAGCGCGTCCTGCGCGGCGGCAGCATCCCGATTCTGCTTCGCACAGTGCGGCATTCGGATGCCCCTGAGTTCGAGCTCAGGAAGCTCCTCGTGCCGATCGACTTCGGCCACGACATCGATGCCGCCCTCGACGCGGCCGGCACTCTGGCCGGGGCCTTCGACGCCTCGGTGACGCTGCTCTCGGTGCCGGAGCCCCCCTCCCCTGCGCAGAGCCAGCTGCTGCCGGGCGCAACGGCGCTGGCCCGCCAGTTCGAGCAGGACGACATCCGGCAGCGGCTGGATGAGCTCGCTGCACGGCTACGAGACCTGGTGTCCGATGTGCAAACCGCGGTCGACCTGCGGCGGCCCGGAGCCGCCATCCTCGCCGCGAGCGAATCGCTACCGGCCGACCTGATCATCCTGGTCACTCATGTCCACGGCGGAGTCGCCGGCTGGTTCGATCCGTCGGTCGTGCAGCAGCTTCTGGCCCGGCCGAACCTGACGCTCCTCCTGATCAGAGAGCGATAGATCAGAGGCTGCCGGAGCACAGCTCCATGCCCTTCTCGTCGATCGACTGGATCTCGACGGAGATCAGCTCGGCGCGACGCCGTAGACTTTCTGCTGCACAAGGGCGCCGATCTTGCCTCACAAAGCGGCTCGAGAACGGCCGCAGCGAACTCCTCAACGAACTAGCCCTCGACTCGCGCAAGCGAATGCACTTCAGCTGCCCGCGACCGCCTCATCCGTAGAATCCCAGCAACATGGATCCGCTCTACGAACCCGCAGGCGTCGAAGAGCGCTGGCAGAAGACCTGGGAAGAGGAGGGTCTCTACAACGCCGATCCCGACAATTCGCGCCCGACGTTCGTCGATGCCCACCCGCCGCCGAATGTCACCGGCGAGCTGCACATCGGTCACGCCCTCCAGCTGGCGCTTGGTGACTCGGTCGTGCGCATGAAGCGCATGCAGGGCTTCAACGTGCTCTTCCAGCCCGGCTACGACCATGCCGGCATCTCGACTCAAAACGCTGTCGAGAAGTACCTCGCGACCCAGGGGAAGACGCGCCAGGAGCTGGGGCGGGAAGCCTTCGAGGCTCGCGTCTGGGAGTGGCTGCACGAGTACGGCGGCAAGATCATGACGCAGTTTCGGCGCATCGGCGCTTCGCTCGACTACCGGCGCGAGCGCTTCACGATGGATGAGGGCTACACCCGGGCGGTGCTGCGCTTCTTCGTTCATCTCTATCGCAAGGGCTGGATCTATCGCGACAACAGGATCATCAACTGGTGCCCCTTTCACCGCACTTCGCTGTCCGATCTCGAGCTGGTGCACATCGACGCCAACGACGAGCTGGTCACGATCCGCTACCCGCTCGCCGACGGGTCGGGCCACATTGCCATCGCCACGGTGCGTCCCGCCACGATCCCGGCCGATGTCGCGCTAGCCGTGCACCCGGGCGACGAGCGCTACCGCGATCTGGTCGGCAAGGAAGTGCTCGTGCCCTTCGTCGAGCGGCGCGTGCCCGTGATCGCCGACGAGCACGTCGATCCCGAGTTCGGCACCGGGGCGCTCAAGATCACCCCCGCGCACGACCCCGTCGATTTCGAGATCGGGCGTGCGCACGAGCTGGGCGAGCCGAGCGTGATCGGCCCCGACGGACGCATGAACGACGAGGTGGCGGAGCTCGCCGGCCTGACTCAGGAAGAGGCGACAGAGCGCATTCTCGCCTGGTGCGCCGAGCGCGATCTGCTCGTCTCACGCGAGCCCTTCCGTCACGCGGTCGCCCTCTGCGAGCGCTGCGAGACCCGCATCGAGCCGCGTGTCTCGTTGCAGTGGTGGTGCTCGATGGAGGAGCTGAAGAAGCCGGCGCTGGAGGCCCTACGCGAGCGGCGCGTCCGCTTCCATCCCGAGTCGCAGCATCGCTTCGCGATCGAGTCGCTCGAGGAGGCGCCCGACTGGTGCATCTCCAGGCAGCTCTGGTGGGGCCATCAGCTACCCATCTGGGAGTGCCCTGAGGGCCACCTGACGGTCGAGGAGACGGAGCCCGGCGCCTGCACCGAGTGCGCGTCTACGAAGCTCACACGCAGCGAGGACGTGCTTGATACCTGGTTCTCCTCCGCGCTCTGGCCGTTCGCCACGCTCGGCTGGCCGGACGAGACAGCTGATCTGCGCACGTTCTATCCGGGCAACCTGCAGACCACCGCGCGCGAGATCATCCGTCTCTGGGAGAACCGCATGATCTTCGCCGGGCTGGAGTTGCTCGGCGATGTTCCCTTCCGGGACGTGGTCATCCACTCGACCGTGCTGGCCACAGACGGCCGGCGCATGTCCAAGAGTCTCGGCACCGGCATCGATCCGCTCGAGGTGATTGCAGGTCACGGCGCCGACGCGGTGCGCTACGGCCTGCTCAAGATGTCCTCCACTCAAGACGTGCGCTTCTCGTACGGCGCCGTCGAGGAGGGACGCAAGCTCGCCAACAAGCTCTGGAACGTCTCTCGCCTGATCCTCGCCAACGTCGGCGATGCCGAGCCCGGCGCCCGCCCCGGCGAGGTCGCCGAGCGCTGGATCCTGGCCCGGCTCGAGGCGACGCGAGGAGAGATCGAAGAGTGCTTCAGCGCTTTCGACTACGCGGGAGTCGTGACCCGGCTCTACCACCTGACCTTCGACGAGTTCTGCGACTGGTACGCCGAGTCGATCAAGCCGCGCCTCTACGAAGGCGACGCGGACGCTCGCTCGACGGCGCTCGCGGCGCTCGAGCGCCTGCTCGCGCTGCTCCATCCGGTCATGCCGCACGTGACCGAGGAGATCTGGTCGAACTTGCCGGCTCGCAAGGCTCGCCTGATCGTCTCGCCCTGGCCCGAGGCCGACGACGGCTACGCGGCCGACGCGAATGCGCTGGAGCGGATTCAGGACGCGGCGGCGATCTTCCGCCGTAGCGGATTGCGCGTGAGTCTCACAGACGATGAAAAGCGCATCTTCGAGGCCGTCGTCAAGCCCGAGCGGATGAAGGTCGAGGCGGTGAGCATCGAGGCCGAGACCAAGCGGCTGAACTCGGAGATCGCCCGGTGCGAAAAGATGCTCTCCAATCCGAGCTTCGTCGAGCGCGCGAGAGCCGAGGTCGTCGAGGCCGAGCGCGAGAAGCTCGCCCGTTACAGGCGTGAGCTCGATGCCCTCTCCGGTTGATCCGCGCGGCGGCCCGAATGCGGCCTGGCTCAGCTCTCTCAACCCCTGGCCGGAGCGTTTCGGCCTGGAGAGGATGAAGGAGCTGCTCGCCGAGCTAGATTGTCCGGAGCGCGCCTTTCGCTCGGTTCACGTCGTCGGCACGAACGGCAAGACGACGACGACGAAACGGATCGAGGCGCTGCTGTCCGGCGAGGGTGTGCTGAGCGGCGCCACCGTCTCGCCGCACGTGCGCGGCTGGGCAGAGCGAATCAGCGTGAATGGGGTCGAGGCCGATCTCGAGCTGGCGCTCGCCCGCGTGCGGCCGTCCGCGGAGCGGTTGCAAGCCACCCAGTTCGAGGTCATCACGGCGGCCGCCTTCGCGGAGTTTGCCGCTGCCGGGGTCGAAGTGGCCGCCGTCGAGGCCGGGCTTGGCGGTCGTTATGACGCGACCAACGTGATCGCAAGCGAGGTCGTCGTGCTCACGAACGTCTCGCTCGAGCACACACAGTGGCTCGG
Organism: Actinomycetota bacterium; assembly: GCA_003132665.1. Lineage (GTDB taxonomy): Bacteria > Actinomycetota > Thermoleophilia > Gaiellales > Gaiellaceae > Fen-549. The sequence continues at coordinate 53,717 of PKYN01000016.1, read as the reverse complement.
CTCGACGCGTGGGCAGATCGCACTCGAGAAGCTGGCCGTGATCGTGCCCGGCGCCAAGGTAGTACTGGGCGAAGGGGAGTGGGAAACGTTGGCGCGCGCGGCGGGCGCGGGATCGATCTCGATCGGCGACTCCGACGAGATAGCGCGCACGGCGGTCGAGCTCGTGCTCGGTCGAGCGATCGGAAACGAGAAGGTCGCCGCGATCGTGCCGGGCCGGTTCGAGTGGCGTAATGAGCGCGAGCTATGGGACGGCGCTCACAATCCGGCCGGTGTTGCCTGGCTCGTGCGGCGCCTGCCTCGTAACGACTGGACCCTCGTCTGCTCGATCCTCGGCGAAAAGGATGTCGACTCGATGCTCGAGACGCTTGCCCCGCTCGCGAGCACGCTCGTAGCGACCAGCTCCTCGAGCCCGCGAGCGCTCCCGGCGGCCGAGCTGGCGGCGCGGGCCGAAGGCCTTTTCGAGCGTGTCGTGGCGGTCGATGATCCCGCGCAGGCTCTCGCTCGGGGGCGAGAGTTGGCGGCGCCCGACGGGTACCTTCTCGTTACCGGATCGCTCTACCTTCTTGCCGATCTTGCGTCGATAGAGGAAGCTGTGGGGGAATGAAGAACGCAAGCCATGGCTTAACCGCTTTTTTCGTATTGCTTCTGGTCGTCGTCATTGTTCTCGGTACTGCATTCGGAATCGGATACTTCGTAGGCAAACTGCTCGTATGACAAATTCACTTCTCGCCCCAATTACCGTTGCCTCGCTGAGCAGCTTCTTCGACTCGAACCTCTGGGACGTGATCAGGAATCTGTCCTTCTTTTTCATCGCCGTCCTCTGGCTCGCGGTCGCCTACTGGGTCAACAAGGATGCGCGGCGGCGCATCGAGGATCCGTGGCTGATCGGTACCTCGACGGCGCTCGCGCTTCTCTTCCCGTTCTTCGGCGCGATCATCTACATGCTCTTCCGCCCGCCCGAGTACCTCGACGAGGTGCACGAGCGCGAGCTGGAGATCAAGGAAATGGAAGCGCGCCTCGGGAAGCGCGTGACTCGTTGCCCGGTCTGCCAAGTGGACATCGACTCCAACTACCTCGTCTGCCCGGTTTGCACCACGCGTCTCAAGCAGCCCTGCGCACGCTGCAAGGCGCCGCTCGAGCCGCTCTGGCAAATCTGCCCCTACTGCGAGGCGCCGGTAGCGCCGCAGGAAACGGTCGCCGAGGAAACCTGGGAGCGACCTCCGCACCTGCGCCGATCACGCTGAGCGGTCGATCTTCTTCCCGCTTGGACGGTGAACCTCTAGCGAAACGAAGCACTCCTTCGATCGCACCCAATCAGTGGGTCGACAATCCGTTCGGGGTTAACCCGAGGGTCGTACTTCTCACTCGGCCGAGTGAAACTAACGCAATCTAAGCTCTTGTTTAGGTCGCTTCACTAGACTTCCGGTCTGATGGCTGTTGAGCGCACATTGGTGCTCGTCAAGCCCGATGCGGTCCGGCGTGGTTTATGCGGCGAGATTGTCGCCCGCCTCGAGCGCAGGGGCCTGGCGCTGCGCGGTGCCCGGCTCGTTCAGGTCGACGAGGAGCTGGCCGGCGCCCACTACGCCGAGCATCGCGGCAAAGAGTTTTTCGCAAGACTCGTCTCCTTCATCACCTCGGGCCCGACGCTCGCCCTGGTTGTGGAGGGCGAGTCGGCGGTGACCGTCGTCCGCTCGACCATGGGCGCGACCGATCCGGCAAAGGCGGCGCCGGGGACGATCCGCGGCGACCTGGGGCTATCGATGCCCGACAACCTCGTGCACGGCTCCGACTCGCCCGAATCGGCGAGGCGAGAGTTGGCCCTTTGGTTCCCCGATGACGCCGTCTGAACTGCCCGATTACGCGGCGAACAATAGGGCTCTGTGGTCGATATACGGCCGCGGTCAGGAGGAGTGGGGACGCGCCCAGTGGGCGACGGAAGACATCTGCTGGGGAATCTTCCGCGTGCCCGAGAACGCCATCAATGTGCTGCCCGGGCTCTATGAGACCGATGTGATCGAGCTCGGTTGCGGGACGGCGTACTTCTCCGCTTGGCTGGCCCGGCGAGGCGCGCGCGTGGTGGGGGTCGACCTGAATCCCGATCAGCTCGAGCGGGCGCGCGGTTTTCAGCGCGAGTTTGAGCTCGAGTTTCCACTCATCGAGGCGAACGCCGAGGAAGTAGCGCTGCCGGACAATTCTTTCGATCTCGCGCTTTCGGAGTACGGGGCCAGCACCTGGTGCGATCCAAAGAAGTGGGTCCCCGAGGCAAGGCGGCTGCTGAGGCCCGGAGGCCGCTTGGTTTTCATGCGCAACTCCACCCTGCTCGTGCTCTGCAGTGACGAAAAGGGGGTTGTTCAGGAAAAGCTCGAGCGGCCGCAACCCGGCCTCTACCGAATCGACTGGGTGGACGATGACGGTCAGGGCAGCGAGTTTCAGCTTTCGCACGGCGAATGGATCGATCTGCTTCGCGAAGCCGGCTTCGAGCTAGAGCGTCTGGTCGAGCTGTACGCGCCCGAGGGAGCGAGTGACAACCCCCTCTGGGATTTCGTCAGCGTCGAGTGGGCTCAGAAATGGCCGGCCGAGGAGATCTGGGTCGCGCGGAAACTGTGAGCGGCAGCGCGCCCACGCCGCTTCTGCTCGCCTCGACCTCGCCACAGCGGCGCGCGATACTCGGCCAGCTGGGACTTCCCTTCGACGTGGCCCGTCCGTGCTACGACGAGAAGGATGATCCCGGCGCCGATCCGATCGAGCTGATGCGCGCGCACGCCCGCGGCAAGGCGCGCTCGCTGGCCGGCGAGGCGGCGAACCGTCCGGTGCTGGGCATCGACACCGCGGTTCTGCTGGACGGGCGCGTCTTCGGCAAGCCGGCCGACGAGAGCGAGGCTCGGGCCATGCTGACCCGTCTGGCGGGAAGAACGCACGAGGTCGTGTCCGGGCTCTGCCTGATTGGCCCGGGCTGGGAGGAGCTCGAACACGAGATCACGCGCGTGACCTTTCGCGAGCTGAGCGCGCGCGAGATCGATGTCTATCTCGCCGGCGACGAGTGGCGCGGGCGGGCCGGCGCCTACGCCATCCAGGGCCTCGGTGCGCGGCAAATCGCTCGCATCGAGGGCGACTACCTGAACGTTGTCGGACTCCCGGCGGCGCTACTGGTGAGCATTCTCGCCCGGCGCTTCCCCGGCGTTTACGGGCTTGGATAGCGGCCCGGATACGAGCGCCGACTCGCCTCGCCCGGCCACGTTCGCCCTCCCCGCACCGGAACGCGGAGCGATCTAGCAAACGTGGCGGTATGACCTCCTTCGAGCCCCTCTTGCGGCGTTCGCCTGACGGCCGCAACCGCCCCTGAAAGGCCAAAACAGCTAGACTCGCACGTCGCTATGGGCATCTTCAGCTCGATCGGCGGCTTTGGGGGCCGCGACATGGCCGTCGACTTGGGGACGGCTAACACGCTCGTCTACGTGCGGGGCCGCGGCATCGTCCTTTCCGAGCCGTCGGTGGTCGCTATCGACCAGCGCACGGGTGAGGTTCATGCGGTCGGTGTCGAGGCCAAGCGCATGCTCGGCCGGACCCCGGGAACGATCTCGGCGATCCGTCCGCTCAAGGACGGCGTGATCGCCGACTTCGACGTGACCGAGACGATGTTGCGCCACTTCATCCAGAAGGTGCACCAGAACCGCTTCGCTCATCCGCGCGTGGTCGTCTGCGTGCCGAGCGGCGTGACCGGTGTCGAGAAGCGCGCCGTCGAGGAGGCGACGCTCACCGCCGGTGCGCGCCGCGCCTACCTGATCGAGGAGCCGATGGCCGCCGCGATCGGGGCCGGGCTGCCCGTCGGCGAGCCGGCCGGGAACATGATCGTGGACATCGGCGGCGGCACCAGCGAGGTAGCGATCATCTCGCTGGGCGGGATCGTAGTCTCGCAGAGCCTTCGCCTGGGCGGCGACGAGATGGACGACGCGATCGTCAACTACCTCAAGCGCGAGTTCAAGCTCCTGATCGGCCATCAGACCGCCGAGGAGCTCAAGCTCGAGGTCGGCTCGGCCTATCCGTTGCGCGAAGAGCTTCAGGCCGAGGTGCGCGGGCGTGACATGCTCACCGGCCTGCCGAAGACGGTGATCATCTCCTCGGAAGAAGTTCGCCAGGCGCTCGACGAGCCGGTCACCCAGATCATCGACGCGATTCGGGCCACCCTCGATCGCACGCCGCCCGAGCTCGCGGCCGACATCATGGACAGGGGCATCGTACTCGCCGGCGGCGGCGCGCTCCTCACGGGACTCGACGAACGGCTCAGGCACGAGACGCACATGCCCGTTCAGGTTGCCGAGTCACCGCTCACCTGCGTCGCGGTCGGATCGGGCAAGAGCCTGGAAGAGTTCGACGTCATTCACCGCAGCGAGCGCTCGCGGCGGCGACACAACAAGCGCTGACCAGGCCTGCGTTCCCCGCGCCGCCGCCCCCGTGACCGGCGCCTAGGGTTGCACGGCTCTCTAGAATGTCTCGCTACGTGCCTCGTAACCGCACACCACGGTTCGGGGTCCTGGGCTCGGCGGGGCGGCGAGCGTCCGCCTCTTCATCCTTGGCTCGGGATCGGAGGACAATTCGGCGTCGAGTCATCGTCGTTGTGCTCGTGCTGCTCTCGCTGGCGCTTCTGACCGTCTCCTTCCGCGAGTCGTCGAACGGCCCACTGCATCGCTTCCAGGGCTACGGAAGCTCCGCTACCAAGCCCTTCCAGGTAGTTGCCGATCGCGTCGCTCAGCCCTTCGAGGACGGCTACGGCTGGATTCACGGCATGCTCACAGCCAAGAACGAGAACAAGCAGATGCGCCAGGAACTCGAGAGCCTGCGCCAGCAGCGCGCGCGGCAGAGGAATGCCGAGGCCGAGGTGGTGCAGCTGGAGGCGCTGCTCCATTACGAGCACTCGTCGCGCTTTCCGCAGGATTATCAGAAGGTGAACGTCGAGGTGATGACTCCGGCCACCGGAGCCTTCGAGCAGACGATCGTGCTAGCCGCCGGGCAGAATCGCGACATCCGGATCAACGACTCCGTTGTCGTCGGTGACGGCCTGGTCGGGCGGATATCCCAGGTTGGCCCGACGACGTCGAAGGTGACGCTGGTGAGCGACCCGAGCTTCGCCGCCTCGGCCCGCGACCTGCGCACCAGCGCCGAGGGAATCGTCCGCCACCCGGCGACGGGCAGCGACGTGCTGATACTCGACAACGTCAAGACCGACCAGAGGGTGAGAGAGGGCGACTCGATCATCACCTCGGGCTGGCGCCGGCCGGATCTCTCTTCGCTTTACCCGGCCCAGATCTCGATCGGGCGGATCAGCAGCTACAGCCGGACCGATGTCGATCCGAACATTCAGATTCAGGTCGAGCCGACCGTCGACTTCTCATCGCTCGAGGCCGTTATCGTGCTGATCCCGAACAACAGGCAAGTGAGTGGTCCGTGAGGTTGGTTCTGAAGACGGCTGCAATCGTCTTCGCCGCGGCGATCCTGCAGGGCAGCTGGTTCGACGCGCTCTCGCTCGGTTCCGGCAGCGCCGGCCTGCTGCTCGTCGTGGTCGTCTCACTTGCGCTTCTGCGTGGCTCGGTTCTCGGCGCCAGCGCGGGGTTTGCGGCCGGGCTACTGTTCGACATCTCGACCTACGGCCAGCTCGGCCTAACCTCACTGCTGCTCACGCTTGCAGGCTTCTGGACCGGTCGCTATGGCGAGACGACGGGACGCGACCGGGCGCACGCACCCTTCCTCTCGGTTGCCGTCATCACGGTTCTCTACGAGCTGGGCGGGTTGCTCGTCCGCTTTCTGATCGGTGAGCCAGCGCCCTTCGGGAAGCTCGTTCTGGGGACTCTCCCCGGAGAGCTGGTACTCAACCTGCTTTTGATCGCGCCGGTCTACGTGCTCTGTCGCCGGGCAGTCGGCAAGCACGGCGATGAGCTGGGTGCCCCGGAGGTGAGGGTCCTTGCCTGAGATACCGGGAGGTTTCGGCTCTTTCGTACCGGGCGATCCGCGTACCCGCGAGCCCTGGCACGTCAACCAGCAGACGATTCTGCGGGCCGGGATTCTCGGCGCGATCGCGATCGCGCTGTTCGTGACGCTGATCGTCCGTCTCTGGGCGCTTCAGATCATCTCGGGAAACGAGTACCTGCGCATCGCCCAGGACAACCAGGTGAGAACGGTTCGCCTGCAGGCTCCGCGCGGCTCGATCGTGGATATCAAAAACCGGGTTCTGGTCAAAAACCGGCTCACCCACGAGGTGCGCGTCTGGTACGCGGAGCTGCCCGGCAAGGGCGACCGACCAACCCGCCACGATGTGCTCAAGAAGCTGGCCGGTGTTCTGAACGTCAGGCCGAAGCGCCTGTATCGCGAGGTAGACGCCAGGAAGGTCGATCCGCTCAACCCGGTGGTCGTCAAGGCTGATGTCAATCACTGGCAGAGCGACTACATTCTCGAGCGCTCCGACCAGTTCCCCGGCGTCGAGGTCGCGTCGCACTACGTTCGCGACTATCCACAGGGCTGGCTCGCGGCGCAGACGCTCGGCTATGTCGGCTCGGCCACAGAGCAGGAGATCAAGAACAATCCCTCGATCAAGCCGGGCGATCTGGTTGGACAATCCGGAGTCGAGGCGGCCTTCGACGATTACCTTCGCGGGACGCCCGGGGTAGCCTCGCAGCGCATCGACTCGCAGGGACGACCGCGCAGCGAGCTGGTGGCCAACCCCGAGCCGCAGCCCGGCGACACGGTGCAATTGACGATCGACGCCGATCTGCAGTCGGTGGCTCAAAAGGCGCTGAAGGACGGCATTCAGATCGCGAAGAACTCATGCGCCAGTTGCTGGAATGCGAACGGCGGCGCGATCGTCGCGCTAAACCCGAACGACGGCTCGGTGCTGGCGCTGGCTTCCTACCCGAGCTACTCGCCGGCGGTCTATGCCGGCCACGTCACCAATCGCAAGCTCGCTCGCTGGGGCTTGACGGCCTCCAGCGGTCTGGCCGACAACTACCCGGGCCTCAATCGAGCCACGATGGGCCTCTATCCGCCCGGCTCGACCTTCAAGCCGGTGACGGCGATCGCCGCCATCCAGTCCGGAGTGCTCGATCCGGAGGCAAACTTGCACTGCACGGGCAAGCTGATCGATCACGGCACGCGCTTCGACAACTGGGACCCGAACGCGAACAGCTGGATCAACCTGCCGACGGCGCTTGCGCTTTCCTGCGACACCTACTTCTACCAGCTCGGGCAGCGGATCTGGGGCCTGCCGAAGATCAACGGCGAGCCGATCCAGAAATGGGCCAAGATCTTCGGGCTCGGTAAGCACACCGGTATCGAGATCGGCGATTACGCTGGCTTGGTGCCGACGAAGAAATGGCAGCGTCGCCACTACAAGGCCCCCGAGGATAGGACTTGGAAGCCGGGTGACTCGATCAACCTCTCCATCGGCCAGAAAGACTTGCAGGTCACCCCGCTGCAGATGGCGCGCCTCTACGGCGGAATCGCAACCGGGAAGCTCGTCACTCCGCACCTGCTCGCCTCGGTCCAGCGCGACAAGAGAACGATCAAGCTCGGCATCTCGAAGGCGCCCGAAGCGATCGCGCCCGGCTCCGACTTCAGCCAGAAGCTGAACATCATCCGCACGGGGCTGTTCATGGCAACGCACGACACGATCGGGACCTCGTCGGCCGTCTTCGGCAGCTTCCCGATTCCGATCGCCGGCAAGACCGGAACGGCGGAGAAGTACTCGAACCAGTACCAGCGCAACTTCAACCAGGCCTGGTGGTGCGGGTACGGGCCGACCGACAAGCCCGAGCTCGTCGTCTGCGCCGTGATCGAGAACGGCGGGCACGGCGGTACGGCGGCGGCGCCCGCGGCGCTCGAGGTCTTCCGGCAGTTCTTCCACAAAAGCAATACCTACACGTTGCCGACCCAAACGGACTGATGCTCGAGAGCGCAAGACCACTGGGCACGCCGCTGGCGAAGACTCGCGAGCTTCCCCTTGCGATCATCCTCCGCCAGGTCGATTGGTTGCTCGTGATCGGGATCGCCGCTCTCGTCGGTTACGGTCTCTGGGCCGTCGCGGGGGTCACCGGCCACGAAGTCCCTGGGCAGCCGCACTACTACCTCGCAAAGCAAGAGCTCTACGCCGGAGTGGGCGCCGTCATGCTTCTCCTCGCGGCGGCGTTCCATCCCGATCTCTATCGCCGCTACTGGCGTGCGCTCTACGTCGTTGCCATCTTGACACTGCTTCTCGTCCCGCTGCTCGGAGTCGCCAAGCGCGGTTCCAGGCGCTGGCTGCAGATCGGCTCCTTCCAGTTCCAGCCCTCCGAGTTCGCCAAGGTCCTCGTTGTGCTGGCGCTGGCCGGGTTCCTGGCCGAGCGAGGTCGCGCCCTGCGCGATCGAAGCACGGTGATCGGCGTGCTGATCTTGGTCGCCATTCCCACGGCGCTCGTGTTCATGCAGCCGGACTTCGGCACAGCGCTCGTCTACGCGGCCGTCACCGCCGCGGTGCTTCTCATTGCGGGCACACGCTGGCTGCACCTCGGGACACTGGTCGCGGCGACGCTGATCGGAGCTGCGCTCCTGGTCTGGATCTTGCCCGCACTCGGCGTTCAGGTACTCAGGCCGTATCAGACCCAGCGTCTCACCGGCTTCATCCATCCCAGCTTCGACCCCAACCATGCGACCTACAACGTCGCGCAGTCGAAGGTGGCTCTGGGCGCGGGCGGTCTGCACGGGCGGGGAACTATCGGCTCCACCCAGACCGTCCTCGGCTTCCTGCCCGAGAATCACACCGACTTCATCTTCGCCGCGATCGGCGAGGAGCATGGTTTCGTCGGCACCTCGATCTTGCTCGCTCTCTACCTCTTCGTCGTCTGGCGCGGCCTGCGCGCGCTCGCGGGCGCCGGCGACGGCTACGGAGCGGTGGTCATCGGTGGCATAGTCGCCACCATGGTGTTCCAGGTCTTTGTCAACGTCGGCATGACGATGGGTATCGCGCCGATCACGGGCATTCCGTTACCGCTGGTGAGCGTCGGCGGCTCCTCGCTGATCGCGAACCTGGCGGCGCTCGGTGTTTTGATCGGCGTGCAGATGCGCGGCGAGGGCGCGCGCGGGAGGTTGAGGTAGGTCGTGGCCGGCCATTCCTCCCTCTCTCCGCGCGCACTGCTTGGCCTGGCGACCGAGCAACGCGAGCTCGAGAACGAGCAGACCGGCCCGCTGGTTCTCTCCGGGGCGCGCAGACCGGTTGCGGCGCTGGCGCGTGAGCTCTCGCGATCCGCTGCGCCCGACAGCGTTCGGCAGGATGACGATATCGAGCCGGCGGCGGCGCTCGTGTATCTGCTGCGCGGCCGGCCGAAGAGCGACGACCTGCGCCGGCTCAGAGCGGCAGAAGCGGCGCGAGTCCCGATCATCTGCGTGAGGATCGGAGGGGACAAGAGCTCGCTTCCGGGAGTGCTCGCGACCGACGTCATCGAGCTCGAGAGCGAAGGACCGGTGCCCGTTGAAGAGCTCGGCAGGCTGCTTGCACGTCGGCTCGAGGGCAGGTCGACGGCGCTCGCCGCACGCATACCGGCCCTGCGAGCGGGCGTCTGCGACGAACTGATTCAACGCTCGGCTCGCCGCGCGGGAGCTATCGGCGCCTCCACCTTTGTTCCGGCCGCCGACTTGCCGGCCCTCTTTCTCGAGCAGGCACGCCTGATTCTTCGTCTCGGCTATGCGCACAATCGCCGGCTCGAGCCGGCGCGCGGAGTCGAGATCGCCGCGGTGCTCGCGGCGGGCCTGGGCCTGCGCCGACTGGCCCGCCGGGTTCGGTACGAGACACTCTTTCCAGCCTGGGCTCTGCAGGGCTCGATCGCCTATGCGGGAACGCGAGCCCTAGGCGACGCTGCGCTTCGCTACTTCTCGGCGTTTGCCTCGGAATAGATCCGTAGAGCTCGGTTCGATTGACGACCGCTGGAGTGCTTGATTTGGAACGCGCTCTTAGAGCCTGTTTCGATAGGCCCGCACGGCGCCTCCCTACCGAAATAGGCTCTTAGGCCACGGGAACGAGCTCTGCTCGCCTGGCCTTGATCGAGCGTAGGCGCCCGTTCAGTTGCGCCCAGGCCCAGCGCTCGACGTTCGCGTAGCACGACGCAGGCGCTTCGCGAGTCGAGCGGAGATACTCGAACCAGGCGTCCGCCTCCTCGATCTCGAGCAGCTCGCGAACGTCCTCTCTGGATCGCCCTATCCTCATCGCCGTCCGTAGAGTGCAGGGCTCGACCGAGCCGTGTCTTGGCTGAGTGGGCTCGCTGTCTCTACGCTCGCAGCCACTACGCGATCGATCCTAGGTTCGCTTTCGGACGGCGCTTCTTCGCTGCGAGCCGGTGTTCGGAGCGATTCGAGCCAGGGCGAAGGGAGGTAGCGCCCAACCCTGGTAGCCTTAGGGGCTAGATGAAGTTTTCCATACCTCCGTGCAGCGCGACCCGCGCGCCCGCTTCCAGGGTGCCGCTCGCGCGCACTCATTTGAGAGAGAAGGTTTCCCTTGCCTCGTTGGTTCAGACGCAACAAGGAACAAGCTCCAGAGAAGAAGGAGGTTTCCGCCCCCCGGGCGGAAGCTCCCTCGAAGGCAGTTGAAAGTAGACCTCCCGCCCAAGCGGGAGCGCAACGCCCACCCCGCCGCCGCGGTAGTCGCGGTGGTCGCGGTCGCAAGAGGCCGTCGGGCGAAGCCCGGCCCGATCAGAAGCCCGAGGCCAAAAAGCCCGAGCAGGCGACCAAGTCACAGGCGGCCGAGCGGCGAGCATCGCAGCGTCACGACCGCAGCGGTCGTCGTCGCAGTGCGCCGCGACGGGTACCTCTGCCGGCCGCCAAGCGCGAGCTGCTCGTCTCGGTGGACGCCGGCGAACGCCGCGTCGCCGTGCTCGAGGACGAGAAGGTCGCCGAGGTCTACCTCGAGCGCCCCGAACGCTACTCGATCGCCGGCAACGTCTACAAGGGCGTAGTCGACAACGTTCTACCGGGCATGGAAGCCGCCTTCGTAGAAGTTGGGCTGGAGAAGAACGGCTTCCTCTACGTTGACGAGATCGTCGTTCCCGAGCTCGAGGGTCGTGGCCAGGGCCGCAAGATTCAGGAGCTCGTTCAGCGCGGCCAGGAGATTCTCGTCCAGGCCGTCAAGGATCCGATGAAGACGAAGGGCGCCCGTCTGACCACGGACATCTCGTTGCCCGGCCGCTTCGTCGTCTTCGTTCCCAACGGCGAGGGGCTGGGCGTCTCCCGGCGCCTGCCCGACGAGGAGCGCTCCCGCCTGCGCGAGATCGTCAAGGCGCTGGAGCGCAAGAAGGGCGGCGTGATCGTTCGCACCGCCGCCGAAGGCGCATCGGCCGAGGACATCGAGCGCGACCTGGTCTTTCTCGAGCGACTCTGGAAATCGATTCAGGACCGGGCCAAGCGCGTCAAGGCGCCTTCGCTCGTCTACCAGGAAGCCGAGCTGCCGCTGCGCGTCACCCGCGATCTGTTCACCGGCGACTTCGAACGGGCCTATGTCGACCACGAGCGCACCTACAAGCGCGTCGTCGGCTACCTGAAGAAGACCTCTCCGCACATGGTCGAGCGAGTCGTTCGCTACAAGGAGCGCACACCGCTCTTCGAGGCCTACGGCGTGGACGCCGAGATCCGCTCGACGCTCTCGAGGCGAGTCGATCTTCCCTCGGGCGGTTACCTCGTCTTCGACTACGCCGAGGCCTTTACCGTCATCGACGTCAACACCGGACGCTTTGTGGGCTCGCGCTCGCGTTCCTCGTCGGCGCGCCTCGAGGACACGATCACCAAGAACAATCTCGAGGCGGTGAAGGAGGTCGTGCGCCAGCTTCGCCTGCGCGACGTGGGCGGCATTATCGTCATCGACTTCATCGACATGGCCAACCCGAAGAACCGGGCGGCGGTCGAGGAGGCTCTGCGAAACGAGCTGGAGCGTGACCGCACCAAGACTTACGTGGTCGAGATCTCGCCGCTCGGGCTGGTGGAGATGACTCGCCAGAACGTCACCGACGGTCCGCGCGAGATCTTGACCAAGCCCTGCCCCGTCTGCGCCGGCGACGGCATCGTCTATTCGGAAGCCTCGGCCGCGATCGATCTCGAGCGGCGCTTGCGCCAGACCGCGCTCGGCTCGCGCAGCAAGGCCTTCCGCATCGAGGTGAACGCGAAGGTGGCGAGCCTGCTCGTCGGCCCCGGCGCCTCTCGCCTCGTGGAGATCGAAGAGCGCAGCAAGCGCCGTTTCTTCCTCGAGTTGGTCGACAGCGAGGCACTCGATCACTTCGTCGTCGTCGCTCAGGGAGCGGTCGAAGAGATGAGACCGTCGACGCCGGTGGAGGAGGGCGCCGAGCTGGAGTTGACGCTGGTCGAGGTCGGCCTCTACGACAGTCAGGCGGCGGTGGGCAAGGTCGGCGACTACGAGGTGAACGTGCCCGCGGCGGCGAAGCTCGTCGGCAAGAAGGTGAAGGCGCGAATCGAGCGTGCGCTCGCCGCCGCCGCCTACGCCAGTCTGCCCGAGCCCGAGCGCGAGGAAGATCAACCTCTGACGGCCGAGAGTATGGCCGAGCGCCCGACGAGGGCGCCATCAAAGAAGGCATCCGCCAGGGCGGACGCTGCGGCGCCCGCCGAGGCTGCGCCCGCCGAGACGACCAGCGAGAAGCAGGCGGCGACTCCAGCCGTCGCTGCGAAGCCCGCGCCGCCGGCAGCCGTCGCAAAGACCGGGAAGCCGAGCGAGGCTCCGGTCGCCGCTGGGAAATCTGAAACAACCGCCGCCATCGGCACCACCGCCGGCGAAGCCGGCGGCGAGAGCGCGACCGAGGGACCGCCTCGGCCCAAGAAGCGCACACGGCGAGGCTCGCGTGGAGGCCGCAGGCGCCGCAAGCCGGCCGGCGCAGCTGTCGCCGGTACGAACGGTAGCGATGCAAGCAGCGGTACGATCGGCACCGATGCAACCACCGAAACGACCGGCACGGACGCAAACACCGGCGCGGCGCCGGCCGCGGCAGTCGAGAGGGCCCAGCCCCCGAGGACGGAGAGACCGAAGCCACACCCGGCGCCGACGAGGCGCCCGCCCAGGCCGGCAGCCGCGAGCTCGAGCGGACAAGCCGCCGCTCCGGCGGCAGAGGCCGAAGCCGCACCTGGCGCTGTCGAGTCGAATCAGTCTCAGCCCGCCGGGGACGAGCCGGCCAAGCCCAAGAAGCGCACGCGGCGCGGCTCGCGCGGCGGGCGCAGGCATCGCAAGCCCTCACAGGCAGGCGCGCGCCCCGGAAACGGGGCTGGCTCCGGAAGCGGGCCCGGCTCCGGAAATGGGCCAAGCCCGGGGAGCTCGACAGGCTCCGGGCAGGGATCGAGCACACCGAGCGAGAGCGCATAGGCAGGCTGCTCTTGCTAGTATGCGCCCCGGTTCGCGGGCGAATGCCCGCGATTTGAGCGTCGAGGGACGAGATGGCATACGCAGTAATTGCAGTCGGCGGAAAACAGTACGTCGTTCACGAGGGCGAGCATTTGCTCGTAGATCGGCTTGCGCAAGATGAGGGCGCCGTTTTCCAGCCGGATGTCCTACTCGTCGATGCCGGCACGCTCGACCTGAAACCGAGCGCAGGCGCGGTCAGCGCGCGCATCCTCAAGCACACGCTCGGCGAGAAGATCCGCATCGCCAAGTACAAGCCCAAGAAGGGTTACCGGCGCCATACCGGCTTTCGCGCTCAGCTCTCACAGATTCAGATCGAGGCGATCGGCACGGGCAAGGCAGCTAGAGCCGGCAAGTCCGAAACCGTCGCTGAAGCGCCTGCTGCAGCGAAGCCGAAGGCCGTCAAGCCCGCCGCGATCGAGCCTGAGGTCGAGCCCAAGCCGCCTGCGAAGGCCGCAGCCAAACCGGCAGCCAAGGCTGTAGCGGCCAAGCCGGCGACGGCGAAGCCCGCGGCCAAAAAGCCGGCCGCGACCAAGAAGACCGCAGCCAAGGCGCCCGCGAAGGCTAAAGTTGAGACGGCGAAGAAGCCGGCTGCCAAGAAAGCGGCGCCGCGCAAGAAGGCAGAGAGCTAGTTATGGCACATAAAAAAGGTCTCGGTTCCTCCAGAAACGGTCGCGATTCGAATTCCAAGCGGCTCGGTGTCAAGATCTTCGCCGGCCAGAAGGTCAAGGCCGGGATGATCATCGTGCGCCAGCGCGGCACCAGATTCCATCCGGGCCCCGGCGTCGGTCTCGGGCGCGACGACACGATCTTCGCCAAGCGCGAGGGCTTCGTCGGTTTCCATCGCTCGGGCAAGCGCCGCACCATCTCGGTCGATTCCAGCGACTCCTAGGCGAGTCCGCGGCTCTTCCATTCCTCTGGATTCCCGCGCCTGATGCGTGCCTTCCTTACGGGATAGGCTCTAGACATGAGCCCGGGCGCTAACAAAGGCGAGCACGCAACCCGCGAGTCTCCCTTTCACGACCAGGCCCGCGTTTACGTACTGGCCGGGCGGGGTGGCGACGGCAGCCTCTCTTTCCGGCGCGAGAAATACGTGCCCAAAGGCGGGCCCGACGGCGGCGACGGCGGCGACGGCGGCGACGTGATCCTGATCGCCGATCCCGAGTTGCGCGATCTTTCCAAGCTGCGCTCGCGGCACGAGTTCAAGGCCGGTCGCGGCGAGCCCGGGAAGGGTCGTAACAAGCATGGCGCCGACGGTGATTCGGTCGAGTTGCACCTGCCGATTGGAACGCAGATTCACGACGAGAACGGCCAGCTCGTGGCCGATCTCGCCAGCGTCGGGGCCCGTGTCGTCGTCGCCCGCGGCGGTCGCGGTGGAAGGGGAAACCGCCACTTCGCAACCCCGGTCAGGCGCACGCCTCGTTTCGCCGAGACCGGCGAGCCGGGCGAGGGAGGCTGGTTCGAGCTGCGCCTGAAGCTGGTCGTGGACGCCGCCCTGGCCGGGCTTCCGAACGCCGGTAAGTCTTCGCTTTTGCGCCGCATCTCGAACGCCAAGCCCAAGGTGGCGGACTACCCGTTCACCACGCTCGCGCCGGTGATCGGCACGGTCGACGGGCCGGACGGACGCCAGCTGACGGTCGCCGATGTGCCCGGGCTGATCGAGGGCGCCAGCGAGGGGCTCGGGCTCGGACACGAGTTCCTCGCCCACCTCGAGCGCGCGCAACTCCTCATCCACGTGATCGACAGCTCAGAAACGGGTCCGCTCGAGCGCTTCCGCCTGATCGACGCCGAGCTCGCCGCCTACGGCGCCGGCCTCGACGAGCGCGCTCAGGTCGTCGTGCTGAACAAGGTCGATCTCGGAACGCCGCCGCAGTTCTCGCTCCAAGACGAGCGGATCGCGCAGGTCATCGAGCTTTCCTGCGCGACGGGGGAGGGGGTGGACGAGTTGAAGCGGGCGCTCTTCCGCTTGTGTCCGCCGCGCGCCGAGCCGCGCGCCGCCGACGAGCTCCAAGCCCAGGGTCTGGTCGATTTCCTCGTCTACCGGCCGCGCTCGCGCCGCAGGCATTCCTTCCGCATCTACCGCACCGATCGCGGCTTCCGCGTCGTGGGTGACGTGTCGGACGACGAGGAGCTGCGGGAGGCGCTCGCCGAGGCCGGTGCGCGCAGCGACTCGGTGATCGAGATCGCTGGAAGAGAGGAGAAGATGTGACCATTGCCGTCTTCGGAAGCGCCTTCGATCCACCCCATCTCGGTCACGTCGCCCTCGTTCGCGCCGCGCTCGAGCATTTCGGCTTCGAACGCCTTCTCGTTGTGCCGGCCGGCGATCCGCCGCACAAAGACGTGGCCACACCGGCCGAGATTCGCGTCCGCCTGGCCGAGCTCGCCTTCGCAGGTATTCCCCAGGTCGAGATCTCGCGACTCGAGCTGGCGCCGGACGGGCCTCACTACACGATCGACACGCTTCATCGCCTGCGCGAGCGATACAACGATCTGACTCTTCTCGTCGGCGCCGATCAGTTCGCGGGCTTTTTGAGCTGGCGCGAGCCCGACCGGTTGCTCAAGCTGGCAACGCTTGCCGTTGCAAACCGTCCCGGCTATCCCGACGAGGATCTGCAGCGGGTACTGGCCGCGCTCGAGCGGCCGGAGCGCGTTTCCTTTTTCCAGATCCCCGCCCACGCCGTCTCCTCGCAGGAGATACGCGCCCACGCTCACGACGGGCTGCCGATCGACGATCTCGTTCCGCGTCCGGTCGCCACCGAGATAGATCGGCTTGGTCTCTACCGAGACTGATATCGCGCGGAAGTCGAGAGCAGTTTGTCCAATGTGCTCCGGGTTGGCACACAGCCGGCACATTCGTGAGTGGAACTAATCGATACCGTTTCACGCCCGGAGTTCCCGCTCCGGTTCGAAAGGAAGCGTTGGTGCCGCTCTCGAGCCGATCAGGCTGCGTCGGCGCCGTCCCCGGCTACACTTGAAGGGAAGGCAACCAAGGACTGACGTATCTCACTGACTCCGCTCGAGCAAGCACGCCGCATAGCCGCCCTGGCGGCCGAGAAGCTGGCCGAAGACATCGTCGTACTCGACATGCGCTCGGTCTGCGATTTCACCGACTACTTCGTCATCTGCTCGGGTGGAAACCCGCGCCAGACCAAGTCGATCTCCGACGAGGTGCACGCCGGCATGAAGCGCGAGAAGATCGTGCCTCGCTCCATCGACGGTGAGCGCGAAGGCAGCTGGATCATCGTCGACTACCTCGATGTCGTCCTACACGTCTTCGCGCCGGAGACGCGTAGCTTCTACGCCCTCGAGGATCTCTGGGGCGACGTACCCCAGGTCGAGCTGACAAAAGCCGCAACGGGTTAGCCGGACCCGATCGCGCCTCCTAGGCCAGGCCGAAAAACAGCGCGGCCAGAATCCCCGCAACTAGGCTCAATACGCCGAGCACGGTCATCGCGACCAGAAGGATCCGCACCAGCGGCGAGCGCTCTCTGGGGCGAATCCGCTCGAGTCGGTCGAGCGCCTTCGCGAGCAAACGCTCTGCCCAGGCGAACTCCAGCGCGAGCATGCTCAGCCCGATCGCGACCGTGAGCATTCCGGGGCCGGGAAGAACGAGCATCGCCAGGCCTCCGATCAGCACGACGAGACCGGTGGCCGCGAAAACGATCCGCACAACAAGTCGCCGCTCGCGGTGACGCTCGCGCTTCGCCTGTAGCCGATCCCGCAACGACCTCCGCTCTTCCTCCACGAATCTAGGCTATACGAGCACCCTCGTTTCGACGCTACAATTAACCCCTACCCTGGGGCCATAGCTCAGTTGGGAGAGCGTCTGGCTGGCAGCCAGAAGGTCGGCGGTTCGAACCCGCCTGGCTCCATCCGTTGTGATCAACACAACGTTGTTGCTGCTCAGGAGCACCTTCTGTAGCCCGGTCGCTTGAGGGGCAAAACGCTATTACTCTTTTCCCGAATAGGATCGCACCAGGGAGGGAGGAGTGACAGCCTACCCGGACGAAACCGTATCGTAACTAATTCATCGGCTACGCGGCGAGCTTTCCTTGGCGCCTGCGCCGTGCAGAAACGCATCGACTACCCGCTCGGCGAACTGCTTGTCGAACCGCTTGCCTCCGAGAATAAGGCGGTGGTAGGCCGGCCCAATGAGGAGATTGTGTGCGATCTCCACGTCCGTATCCGCACGTAGGTCGCCACGGGCGATGCCGCGCTCGAGCACCGTCCCGAGCTTGTCGCGGCGAGGACCGATCCAGCGCTCGCGCACGAGGCGACTGAGCCTCGGGTTGCGCGACAACTCGGCCGCAAGCCCTTGGATGATGCCGCCGGTCGACCTCCGCGTGAAGTTCTCGATTGTCTCGCTGACCGCTCGCAGCAGCTCGGTGCGCGTATCGCCGAGATCGGGCACCGGCTCGATAGCGGGCGCGGTGTGCGAGAGCAGCTCGACGACTAACTCCTCCTTCGAACTCCAGCGCCGGTAGATGGCCGCCTTCCCAACTCCTGCGCGGCGGGCAATCATCTCGATGCCCATAGTCGCGTAACCCTGCTCGGCAAGTAGCTTGCTCGTCGCTTCGAGTACGGCGCTGTCGATCTCCGCGTTTCGCGGTCTTCCGGAACATTTCTTGATAGGCGGCGGCATTGGCGTGAGTGTAACTTTCGTTACGAGGCGGACCCGTATCGTAATTGCTATATAGTGGCGCTGCGGAAAGCGCCCCTTTCTGGCCGATCCGAGTCGAGCGAACTGATTGCAACGATTGTAACTGTGGTTTTGAGATATGCGGTTCCCATAAGGAGGATTGATGAGATGAAGCGTTTGTACTTGCTCTTAGGCCTGGCGGTTGCTGCAGCGGTGTTGCTGCTGCCTTCTGTCCCGGCCGGCCTTGGTGCCGGCGTTCCGCCGATCAGCCTTGCGTCCATTCCGGATCAGACCCTGGCGATTTACCCCGGGACTGTTACGACCACGCCGACCACCGTTCCACTGACGGTCGACCCTGGGGACGCGACTATCGCGATCAGGACGAGCAGCACCGATAAGGCCAAGGTCGTCGCCGACGGTGACAGCCTGGTCATCACCCCGGAAAAAGCCGGCACGATGTACGTCGAGGTGACCGCTGCGGAGGCCGGCTATGCCGAAGCCACGCAGACCTTTGCCGTGCACGTCGTATCCAAGACAGAGAACGGCTACAACTGGAGCTCCGCCAAGGTCGGCGGTAGCGGCTACGTGACGGGCGAGGTGTTCTCGAAGATCGAGCCCAACGTCCTGTACGCGATGACCGACATGGGTGGCGCCTACCGCTACGACTTCAGCCGCGACTACTGGGTCGCGCTCACCGATGAGGCCACCTCCTCCAGCTCGGCCTACAGCGCGACCAGTCCCAACGGCCCGGGCGACGGCGAGACCTTCGTCACGGGCATCATGCCCGACCCGGTTCAGCCCGGTCGCGTGTACATGGCAGCCGGCAGTAGCGCTACCAACGCCGCCATCTACCGGTCGGACGACTACGGCGCCAATTGGCAGCGGTTCCCGGAGCCGAGCATCTCCATGAACGGCAACGACGGGAGCAACCGCAGCACGGGTCCGCGGCTGGCGATCGACCCGAAGAACAACAACATCGTCTACTACGCAAGTCAGTCGGCCGGCCTGTGGAAGAGCTCCGACGCGGGTCAGACCTTCGCCCGTGTCACGGGCGCCACAGGTACCCCCGTTGACTTCCACCCGACGTTCGTGACGATCGACCCGAATAGTCCGGTCGACGCGAGTGGCAATTCCACCCGGATCGTCGTCGGCACCATCGGCGCCACCAGCACGACTCCGCCCACCGTGGCGGTCGACCCGCTGCAGCAGCGTCCGTACAAGTCGCTCTACATTACGAACGACGGCGGCAGCACGTTCACCGAGCTGCCCGGCCAGCCTGTGGCCAACCCGACCCGGCAGTACGGAGGCTTCGTCGCCGAGCACCCGGCGTGGGACTCGAACGGCAACCTCGTCGTCGCCTACGCCGAGTTCAACCTGAACAACTTTGGACAGGTTGGCTCGAACTCGAACTTCGCGCAGGACGGCCGTGTCTACCGTTTCGACGTCAACGCGGGAACGTCCGAGAACATCACCCCGCAGAACGTCTACACCAAGCAGTACCCGGACCTCACGCCGGCTCAGATCGCGAGCGGGCAGGTCATGCAGCGCGGCGGCATCGGCGGCATCTCCGTCGATCCCGAACGCCCGGGTGTCATGGTCGCCTCGAGCTTCCACCGGCACCAGGACTTCTCCGAGGAAGTGGTCTGGTACACGAACGACTACGGTGCGCACTGGAAGGTGATCCACAGCGAGGTGGTCGGCAAGATGGACTACCGCGGCGTCGGCTACGTCGACAAGAACAACGGCTGGGGCTCCGCCGTGCACTGGGCGTTCGACATCCAGATCAACCCGTACGACAGCAACATGGCGCTGTTCAACACGGGCAACGGCGTCTGGATGACCAAGAACCTGGAGGTCGCCGACCAGCCCATCACCAAGGACAACCAGGTCGTCTGGGGCTTCTGGGACGACGGTATCGAGCAGACGGCCGTCTTGAGCCTGATGAGC
The DNA here is from genome assembly GCA_003132665.1 of Actinomycetota bacterium. GTDB lineage: Bacteria > Actinomycetota > Thermoleophilia > Gaiellales > Gaiellaceae > Fen-549. The sequence goes on along the minus strand of PKYN01000016.1, from coordinate 33,726 downwards.
CCGACCCATACGGACGACTACCTCATCAGTACCCTCGGCGACTGGGGCGTCATGTCGTGGGGGAAGGACTACACCGTCTCTCCGAAGAACAGCCAGGTCAACACCGAGTCGCCGGTCCAACAGGTCAAGTACCTGGATCCGGCCTTCGACGCGAACGGCAATCCACGCTACGACCTCGATTTCTACAACAATGTCCAGAAGCAGGTGAAGCCGGGCTACTACGAGCGCTGGATCAACGGCGCGAACATGGACTACGCGGGCCTGAAGCAGAACGTGATGGTCTCTACGCCGTCCGGCAACTATCAGAACACGAACATGAGCGCCGGCGTCATCTCGTTCGACGAGGGCAAGACGGCGACGCCGCTCGCGGCGCCGTCGAACGCCACTGAGCCGACCGCGCAGAGCAGTTCGGGTTGGATCTCGATCAGCGCGGACGCCAAGACGGTGGTGTGGGAGGTCGGCAACACACGCATCACCTCGACCTACTACGCGGATGTCTCCCAAGGCCCCGACAGCGCGGTGGTGGGCTCCGACTCCACCCGCCCGGTGGCCGTGAGCGAGATCCGTCAGGTCGTCAAGAACGGCGACCGCACGGCCTGGACACCCAGCACGTTCTACAGTGCGACCGGCACGCTGGTGACCAGCGGCAGTGTCAATATCTACTCTGACAAGTTCAACCCGGACGTGTTCTACGCGTTCACCGGCACGACGATGTACGTCAGCGAGGATGGCGGCAAGACGTTCCACGCGCAGACGGTCGGCGGCGTCGGCATCCCGGGCGGCAAGGTCCAGATCGACGTGTACAAGACGCGCAGCATCTGGTTGGCGCCCAACACGACTGCGGGCGGTCTGGTCCACGTCACCTACGACACCTCCACCGGCACATGGACTTCGGCGAAGGTCAGCCCCGGTACCACCAGCACTTTCCAGTGGGTGGGCGAGGGTCTGGGCGTTGGAGACAACTCTGTTCCAGCCCTCTATGCGGCGGGCGTGATCTCCGACAACTCCGTGTCCCCGGCCGCGGCCGCGTACTTCGGTCAGTACCGCTCGCTCGACGGCGGCGCCACCTGGAAGCGAATCAACGACAATAAGCACCAGTTCGGCCTCCTCAGTGCGCTCTCGGGCGACTCGAAGGTCTTCGGCCGCGTCTATATCGGCAGCAACGGCCTCGGCATCCGCGTCGGTGAGGTCAACTGGAGCACGGACACGGGCTCGACCGATTCGTCGGTTATCCCGGCCGACGTCACGGCGACGAGCAGCGCATCGTCCGCGCACACCCAGTACAGCGACGGTGTTCCCGACTTGACCGTGACGGGCACGGTCGGGGACGAGGCCGGGGCGAGCTTGACGGCGAACGCCGTCGGGCTGCCGGCGGGTCTCTCGCTCGCGACCGCCTCGACGTCCGACGAGGGAACGTTCCCGGGCACGCAGAGGTGGAAGGTGTCCGGCACGACAACGGCGGCGCCGGGCTCTTACCCGGTCACCGTCACAGTCAGCGATCCCGGCGGCTCGAACAGCGAGACGTCATTCACCGTCAACGTCGCTCAGGAGGACGCGCGAGCGACCTACGTCGGTGCGACGGTTGTGCCGACCTTCTCGCCGAAGATCTCGGTGGCGACGGTCACTCTGGCGACGACCGTGCAGGACGTCTCCGTGACGTCCGATGCGGCCGGCGACACGACCTCCGGTGACATCCGGAACGCGACGGTGACGTTCGTCAACCGGGACAAGAACGAACCGCTCTGTACGGCGTCTTTCGGCCCGACGAGCGGTGATAACTCGAGCAAGGCCACCGCGACGTGCACGATCGGAGTGGACGTCGGTACGGCGGACGACTTCAGCTTCACCGTCGGCACCGTCATCGGCGGCTACTACAGCCGTGACTCCGGCGCCGACAACACCGTCGTTACCGTGGTCAGGGCGACAGGCTCCGCTGGTGCTACCGGCCCCGCTGGTGCTACCGGCCCCGCTGGTGCTACCGGCCCCGCTGGTGCTACCGGCCCCGCTGGCGCTACTGGCCCCGCTGGTCCCACCGGCGCTACTGGTGCTACCGGAGCAGCCGGCACGAACGGAACCGCCAGTCCTGCCGTCAAGACTCAGACACGCCCGCAGACGAAGATCGCTAAGGCGACGATCTCCGCCATTAATCGCACGGCGAAGTTCTGGTTCTCGGGCTCCGGCGGTAAGGGGAAGCTCAGCTTCCAGTGCAAGCTGGACAACGGGAAGTACAAGTCCTGCCGCTCCAGCAAGACCTACAAGAGCCTGAAGAGTGGCAAGCACGTATTCCAGGTGCGGGCCAAGGCGGGAGCCAAGTTCGATCTGACTCCGGCCAAGAAGAGCTTCAGGATCTAGCACTTCGCAAGTTAGAGCAGATAGAGGGGCGCCCGGCCGGGCGCCCCTCAATCGTTCGGCCGCCGTCTTTCGGCGCATGGTCACGTCATCGCCGCAGGTGTTCCGCGGGCACCCAGGCCGTGGTGCGGTGATCGGGTCGGAGCAGTGGAGTTGCCGTCACCATGGGGTAGGGCCTCACGCGACGACGCGGGACCGACGATCGGGAGTGAAGCGGGTGGCGGGTCGTGCTGGAAGGCACGTAGGAGTTCCGACCCGGACACCAACCATCGAAGCCCTCGACGGCGTGTCCGCCGCGCCGACGTGACCTGACCCCCTAAAATCGGTCCACCCTGAGGTCATGGTTTTCGGACCGCAAAGGAGGAGTCAGATCATGCCCCCAGAAGCGCTACCGCCCCGAGGAGATCATCTGAGCGAGGGTCGTTCTGTCCGGCACGAGGCGTCGCACTGTGCCCGATCGGAGGAGGCGGGGCGAGCGCTCGCCCCGCCTCCTGGATGCGATCGGTGCTAGCGCGACTTCTATCTACCACTTGATGTAGAAGGCGGCGGAACTCGCGATGGTCGCGAGGGCGCCGAGTAGCAAGATGATCCTTGCGCGCATGATTCCCTCCCCTCGTTGATTCGATTACGCTTACAAAAGGACCTTTCCATGCGTCGTACCAAGAGGCAAGGGGGGTACCAGTTGACTTACCCCTTGACAACGCCCAGAATCGGTTAGTAAGTGCTGGAGAATCGTCACATCGAACGTCGTAGCGCTGAGACCATCGGCGAGCGGATTCACCGGCTCCGCGAGAAAAAGGGATTAACCCAAGGCGCACTCACGGGCCCCGGCGTGACGGCCGCGCAGGTCTCTCGAATCGAAGCTGGGAAGCGCGCGCCATCGATCAAGGCAGTCCGCCGTATTGCGCGCAAGCTCGAAGTTTCGCCCGAGTACCTCGAAACCGGGGTTGATATCACGACCCGCGAGGAGCTCGAGCTTACGCTCGCCGACATGGAGCTACGGATACGTCTCGACACCAGCGACGAGGCAATCGAGCGCGATCTCCGGACTCTCATCACGTTTGCACAACGTGAGGGCGCACACGATGTCGTTGCCAAAGCACGAGCCGCGCTCGGTACTACTGCGGCAGGCCGGGGGCGAGTAGGTGACGCTGTCGAGCAACTCGAAGAAGCGATCACTCATCCACTCATGAGGCCGGACGTCTTCCCCGATGTCTATGCGACTCTAGCCCGAGCTTATTGTTCCTTAGGCAGGACAGAGGATGCGGTGGTGCTATGCGAGCGCGCGATCAGCGAAGTCGAGGACAGTACTCCGCGGACAATCCTCGCCACAGAGCTAAGCCAGACGCTCTCTGATAACGGCGACTTCGAACGCGCCGAGCGCGTGCTTGAGGAATACGCAGGCGACCTCGAGAACGCGAACCCGTACGCACGAGCAAGGATTCATTGGTCGCTTTCACGAGTCGCGGCGACACGGGACGATCGACTGCTCGCGCTTCGGCATCTGCGTACCGCGATCTCACTGCTCAAGGGATCCGAGGATACGTTGCGCCTCGCGCGCGCTCATGTGCTCTGTGTCGGGATCCTCTTGTGGGGCGGCAAGACTACCGGCGCAGCTAAGCACCTTCGTGCCGCTCGGGCGCTGTTCCCAGCCCATGCCGAGGCGAATGACTGGGGAATCCTGCGTGGGCACGAGGCCTTGCTCGCCGCCCGACAGGACCGCATGGAGGAAGCCAACCTCGCGGCCGATGAAGCTCTTGAGCTGCTACCCGAGCACACCTTCGAGCAGGCCTCCGCCCTCTACGCGAAAGCTCTAGCTCTCGGTGCGCATGCTGACTACGACGCGGCCGACAAGGTGTATCAACGAGTGCTCACGCTCGCGGAACAGGGCAAGCTCTGGCGCGAGGCGGCCCTCATTGCTCGTGACCGGGCAGACATGCTGCGCTGGGCCGGGAAACCGTACGAGGCGGAGCGAATGAGGCAACAGGTCGGAGACTACGTGTCGCGCATCGGCATTAGCGGAGCGACGAGCACTCGAAGGAGCAGTCGCCCATAAGCGCCCGGCGGCCGCTCTATCCCTGCCGAGTTCGGCGAGCGTTCACGCTCTTGGCCGTCTCGTAGACGCCGCGGCATATCCTCTGGAAGCGCGGACTCTTGCCCGACGTACCTGCGGCCAGCGCTGCTTTCACCGATGTCCAAAGCAGGGGCTCGCCTGCGAGCTCCTCGGCGGCTGCGTGAATCTCACGTATCCACATCGGACCCCCGGCTCGCTCCAGAACCAGTGTCACGGTCTCAAGCACTGGGCTCACCTTGGCCGGAACAGGCCGGGGTTGACGTGGATTCACCGAGGCTCTGCGAAGCAACTCGCCGTGGAGCGAGCTGACCCTAGATAGCTCAACCCCGGCTCGAGGGTTCGAACGTGCCCCGTTTAGTTCCAAAAAGGTTTGAACGTGCTCCGCTGTCTATGACCCAAGGTGCGACGTACGAACCTTGGGCGCTTCAGTCGTCAGAGCCCTGAATTGAGTATAGGAACCTCTAGCTTTTCGCCTGTCACACCGCCGCTATTCGCGGACGCTCGACCCGCGCACGACCAGCTCGATCGGGATTACCGACACCGTCGGTGGCTCGCCCGCATGCTCGAGCAGGTTGATCATCGCCTCGATCAGCCCCTTGGCGAGCTTCGCCTGGTTCTGGCGAACGGTGGTCAGTGCGGGCGTAACCAAGCGCGAGTAGTCGATGTCGTCGAAGCCGACGACCGCGACGTCCTCGGGAATGCGAAGTCCCGCTTCCGCGATCGCCGCCATGGCACCGATCGCCATCACGTCGCTGGCGCAGAAGACGGCGTCGGGCGGCTCGGGAAGGGCGAGAAACCTTTGCGTCGCCTCGTAGGCTCTGCGCGGAAGCCAGTTGGCCATGGCCACGTACTCCTCCGGATGGGGCAATCCCCAGCGCGCCAGTTCGCTCTGATAGCCGAAGTGCCGGTCGACCGTCGGTCGCTCGTTGCCGCGGCCGCCGATGAAGGCGATCCTGCGGTGCCCGGTCTCGATCAGGTGGCGAACTACGTTGACGCCGCCGCCCACGTTGTCGGACATCACGAAGGCTATGCGATCGCTGAGCAGGTCGACGTCGAGCGTGGCACAGGGGAGGTCGGAGCTCGCGACCTCCGCGACTGAGGGCTCTTCGGGCGCCAGCGAGACGATCACGAGCCCATCCGCTCTGTGGCGCCGGCAAAGCTTGAGGAAGGGCGGGAAAGGCACTCCCGACGTCGTCCCGATTGTCGTGAAAACGAGCAGGTCGATGTCCTGCGCGTGCGCGTGGGCGCGGATTCGGTAGAAGAGCTCGTCGAAGAAGGCGTGGCGGAAGCTCTGATCGGGAGCGGTATCGATCGCAAGCGCAACAAGGCGGCGCTTCTCCGGGCGCCATTCCTGCCTGAGAACGTTCGCGGGCGGCTCGTCCGGTCGCTTCGGGGGAGAGCCGGGCGTTCGTCCGAGCAGGCGGTAGACCGCCGCGGCGGACAGGCGCTGGGCGGACTCTTCGATCCCCAGTCGGCTTGGAATCGCAGCCTGCTCGGCTCGCTCGCCGGGAGTTTTCAGCGAGGCGTTGGCGCCTGTTGCCAAGTCTCGCGCAGACGACTCGCGCACGATCAGTTCCACCGGGAGAACGGAGGATGGCGGAGAGCTGTCCGGATGGTCCAGAACGCGTAGCATCGCCTCAACGGCCGCCGCCCCGAGTCCGACGCGATCCTGGCGAACGCTCGTCAGTGAGGGCACCGTCATCGTCGCGTAGTCGCTGTCGTCGAAGCCGACCAACGCTACGTCTTCCGGGATTCGTAGCCCGGCCTCCTCGATGGCGAGCATCGCGCCAATCGCCATCACGTCGCTGGCGCAGAAGATGGCGTCGGGCGGCTCGGCCAGGGCCAGCAACTGATGAGTCAAGGCATGCGCTTGCTGGTGTAGCCAGCCGCCGAGCACCACGTACTCCTCCCGCAGCTCGAGCCCGGACTCATCGAGCGCGCTCTCGTAACCGAGACGGCGATCGATGTGGGCCGGCTCGGAGCCCCAGCCACCGACGTAGGCGATTCGCTTGCGGCCGAGCTCGATCAAGTGGCGAACCGCAGCGGCCGCTCCGCTCACGTTGTCAGAGGTGACGAAGCCGACCCTGGGCCCGATCAGCTGCGTGTCGATCGCGACGCAGGGAAACCCGGAGGAGGCGAGCGAGGCGAGCTCCGGCTCCTCGGGCACGAAGGCGCCGAGGATGATGCCCTCGGCCCCGTGGCGCCGGCAGAGATCGAGGTAGCGCGTCGGCTCGCCGCTGACCTGGCTGGACGCTCCGGTGAGAAGGAGGATGTCGACGTTACCGGCGTCCGCTCGCGCGCGGATTCCGAAGAGGATGTCGTCGAAGAAGGGATGCCGACGGCCGTCCCCACCCTCCAGCCTCAGCATCCAACCGCTGAGGTTCATCGCGACTGCGATCAGGCGTCGCCGGTCGTCTCGAGTGCGGTGATCTTCCGCCAGCGCGCTGGCCCGGGCGATCGTCGTTGTACTCGCTACGTTGGCTTCGTCGAGAAGCTCGAAGATCGCCCGAGGCGTCAGTCGCTGACGAAGCTCGTCATGCATCGCCGTGGAGGTCGGCCGAACCGCCGCCTAGCTGAGCCACACCGCCTCTCGTGTGCAAGCAGCCCCGAACGTCATCCACGACGCTCGCCCATTTCCAGATTATATGTCGAGCGGCCATCGAGTTAAGAGGGTATTCCTTTCGCTCCACTGCTTGCTGGAACACCGTGCTATCTCGACACTTATGTGTAGGCGATGGTCGAGGGCGAGTTGTAATCGGGAACTGTGCCCCGGTTCGGCTCATTTCGTTTAATACCGTGTCACGCCCCAAGGGTGGGGTGCCCGAGTGTTCAGGAATGTTCCCCGAGCGCGCGGTAACCGTTTGCCCAACTTGCCGAGATGTCGCAACGCAGATTGCGAGTTGCCACTGGTGGGCGGGCAGAGCGTGACGCTGCCGGACCAGGTGATTGTCTCGGTCATGTACAACACGAGCGACTGGGGCTACCAGCCGATCGGCTACGGGGCGCCATGCCACTCCAGATCGGGCGGCTGCGGGTACGACTCGCTGAATGTGGCGGTCGTTAACGCTCCCTTCGTGGGTACCGACCCGCTGCCCGACTCTGCCTACCTGAGTTCCTTCTGGACCGGTGCATACTGCTCGGGCACCGCCCTGGGCATCTTCAGGCTCGACTCGGGCTGCTGGGACGTCGCGCACGGCTGGGGACAGCCGGCGATCCAGATCGACACCTACGCCCCGCAAGCTGGTGCTACCGGTCCCACTGGTTCCACCGGCGCTACCGGCGCTACTGGTTCCATCGGCGCTACTGGTCCCGCTGGTGCTACCGGTGCTGCCGGCCCAGCAGGAACGAACGGAACGAACGGAACCGCCAGTCCAGCCGTCAAGGTTCAGGCAACCCCGCAGACGAAGATCGTCAAGGCAGCGATAAACGCCAAGAAGCGCACGGCGATCTTCAGGTTCTCGGGCTCCGGCGGCAGGGGGAAGCTCAACTTCCAGTGCAAGCTGGACAAGGGCAAGTACGAGATGTGCCGCTCGGGCAAGAGCTACAAGCACCTGAAGCGCGGCAAGCACGTCTTCCGGGTGCGGGCCAAGGACGCCAGCGGCAAGCTCGATCAGACTCCCGCGACGAGGAAGTTCAAGATCTAGCGCAGCGCTGAATCCTGCCGAAACCGGACGAGAGCCAGCTCTCCAGCCATCGCCAGCGCGATCCAGAGCGGCAGGAAACGGTCCGGCGTCGAGAGACGAGCGATCACTCCCGACGTCTCTACCACGCCGGCGCTCGACCGAACTGCCTGGCCTAACTCGCTCACAAATCCGGCGAGCCTTCGAACTCGCATCGGCTTCCGGGCTCGCTCGAGCACCAGCGTCACGGTCTCAAGTACTGGGCTCACTTTGGCGGGGGCAGGTCGAGGTTCACGGGGATTGGCCATGGCTTTCCAGAGCAGCTCGTCGTGGAGTGCACCCAGCCGAGAGAGCTCAACTCCGGCTCGAGGGTTTGAACGTGCTCCGTTTAGTTCCATCTCGCTTCCTCGGTCGGCGGCTCCTTCCGGCCGGGCGCGACCGACTCGCGGAGCCGACTCACGTCGCTGACCGCACTCCGCCCTTCGGGCCGTGCGAAGCACTGTCCCTCGATCTACGCGCGCTCAGCGACGCCCCGAGAAAGCGAGAGGCGCCTGGTTCGAACCCGCCTGGCTCCAGCACTACCCCACCTTCTTCGCCTTCTACGTCGGCGAGAGCGACGATCTCTTCCGGGGCGAGAAAGAGTAGCTCGATCTCGAGCTCCGGCGGGCACACGTGGCGCACGTGTTCGAGGAGTACCCGGGTGGCCACGGAACCTCGCTCTGGACCGCGCACGCGACTGCCTGGCTCGAGCTCGCGCTCAGGCACATGGGACCGGTGCGCTGAGCCTCGCGACATCGAGCATGGAAGCGCCGGCGCGGCGCTTCCTGCACCGTGCCGGCGCTCCGAACCGCGGTTACCAGGCGTACGCTTCGGGCGCGGGCCCGCCCGGGCCGGGGAAGAGCTCGTCGAGCTTGCGGAGCGTTTCCTCGTCGAGCTCGATCTCCGGCACGCGCATCATCTCGTCGAGCTGCTCGAGCGTGCGCGGCCCGATGATCGGGGCGGTCACGACCGGGTTCGACAGTAGCCAGGCAAGCGCGACGTTGGCCGGCTGCTCGCCGAGCTCGGCGCAGAGCGCCTCGTAGCGCTCGATCCTGTCGCGCTCACGCTCGAGCTGGGCCTGAGTGTCCGGGCTGGCGCGACGTCCCTGTTGCGCCTTCGCCGCTGCGCCGCCCAGCAGGCCGGCCGCGAGCGGGCTCCAGGTGATGACGCCCAGCCCGTACGCCTCGCAGGCGGGCAGCACCTCGAGCTCGACGCTGCGCGCGAGGAGGTTGTAGAGGCTCTGCTCGGAGACGAGCCCGAGGAAGTTGCGCGAGCGGGCGCTCTCGTTCGCTTGCGCGATGTGCCAGCCCGCGAAGTTGCTGGAGCCGACGTAGAGGACCTTGCCCTCGCGCACGAGCTGCTCCACCGCCTGCCAGATCTCCTCCCAGGGCGTGTCACGGTCGATGTGGTGCATCTGGTAGAGGTCGATGTAGTCGGTCTGGAGCCGCCGCAGGCTCGCATCGCAGGCCTTCCTGATGTGGAGGGCCGAGAGCCGGCCCTCGTTCGGCCAGGGGCCCATCGGTCCGAAGACCTTCGTCGCGAGCACGACCTTGTCGCGGCGGCCGCCGCCCTGGGCGAGCCAGCGGCCTACGATTTGCTCGGTGATTCCCTCACCGCGGCGCTCCTGGTTGTCGCCGCGCCAGCCGTAGACATTGGCGGTGTCAAAGAAGTTGATACCTTGCTCGAGCGCGCGATCCATGATCGCGAAGGCGTCCCGCTCGCTCGTTCCGCGGGCCTCCCAGCCGAAGTTCATCGTTCCGAGACAAAGCGGACTGACTCGCAGCCCCAGTCGGCCCAGCTTGCGGTAGTCCATTGCAGCGTCTCCTTCGTCGCGGTCGAGGGCAACGCTAGCAGGTAATGTCGTAGGGGCAGGCTCGGCAGCGCCTGGGGATGGCAACGCTCAGCCGACGTGGCTCTCGGGCTCGTCCAGCTCCGCCTTTGCGGGAAGAGCACGCGCACGGTCGTGCCACTCCGGGCTCGCACCGCCAGCGGCGCCCCCAGTGGGCGAGAAGCGACTCGGTTCGAACCCGCCTGCCTCCAAAAAGGTTCGAACGTGCTCCGCTGTCTATGACCTAAGGTGCGACATACGAACCCCTGTGCGTGGCCTCATAGTTCGTATCCGCCACTGTCCACTACCCAAGCGAATCCGGCCTGCGCTACGCGCAGACCATAATGATTCGCTTGGGTTACGCGCGTGAATCCAGGCCGTTGTGAGCCGCGCCCGTCATGCCGGTCGCGGCGGCGGTTGCGACGTGAGGAGCGCCCAAACCGGATACGAGCGGCACTCCGGAGCCCTGTTGCGGCGCGGACGTGTTTGCTCGTTGCATGCAAGACTTGGCTGAGGACTGCTCGCGGCCACTGCTTCGAGCTAGTACGAGAGGAGGATCATCAGCTCATGTCCGATTACACGATCGCAAACCTCAAGGAGATTGACGACTCCGCAGGCGAATACGCACCGAACCTGGAGGCGCACTTCGCCCGCAAGCACCTCGACTCCGAGCACCTCGGCGTCAGCTATTTCCGCTACGGCCCCGGCTTCCGCTCACCGATGGGCCATAGCCACCGCGAGCAGGAAGAGGTCTACGTCGTCCTCAACGGCTCCGGCCGGATCAAGCTCAACGACGAGATCGTCGCGCTCCGCCAATGGGACACCGTACGCGTCGCGCCGAACACCGTGCGCGCGCTCGAAGGCGGCCCCGACGGCCTCGAATTGATCGCGATCGGCGCCGACCGGCCGGAAGGCGGCGACGGCGTTCCCGCGAAAGACTGGTGGACCGACTGAACCGGCAGACCACTAGGCGATCGTGATCGCGAGCTTTCCCTGCTTGTGCGTCGTCGCGAGGGTTTCCAGCGCGGTCCCCGCCCGCTCTACTCGCGGTAGGCCGCCGCGTGGTCGACGCTTCGGGAATGTCCCTAACTGTGAGGCGCGATCGGCGCCACGATGACGGGGATGCCCCGCGACCATGTCCTCCTCTACGACCGCGATTGCGGGTTCTGCAAGTGGTCTCTCGACAAGATCCTCGTCTGGGACCGCGGCGGCCGACTCCGCCCGGTGCCGATCCAGGGCGAGGAGGGGGAGCGCCTGCTCGCCGCCGTGGACCGCGAGACGCGGCTCGACTCCTGGCACCTCGTGACGCCCGCGCGCCAAGTGCTCTCGGCCGGCGCCGCCGCCGAGCCGCTCGCGCGGCTGCTCCCCGGCGGCAGGCCCTTGGCCTTCGTCTTCCGCTCCTTTCCGGGGATCACCGATCGCGTCTACCGCTGGGTTGCGGGCCACCGGGACCGTTGGGCGCGGCTGCTGCGGATCGACGCCGGCTACGAGCTGAAGCGGCGATGGCGGCCGTGATCGTTCCCGAGTGATCCCCTCTTCCCAACGCCGCTCTGGGCGTCCTCATTGATCAGTCGATTCGTGATGCCGACGGCAGCGGCCAGCGCGCCTCCCACGCGAGCGGCCTAGCAGCGGAGCCCAATGAGAACGGGAGCTGTGTCGCGCAGTTCACTGAATCGGCCAAGCCGAGCGTCCAACTGCGCCAATCAGCCGCTGTCCGGACGCGTTCGAGCGGGAGCTATGGCTATCGAGCAGCCGAGCCGGTCAGCTGGTAGATGCCGTGGCCGACCCGTTGGAAGCGCGGCCTCTGGCCCGACGCCCCGGCAGCCAGCGCCGCTTTCACGGACGTCCAGAGCAACGGCTCGCCGGCGAGTTGCTTTGTTGCAGCATGGATCTGACCCGCACGCATCGGCTGTCCGGCCCGCGCTAGCACCAGCGTGATCGTCTCGAGCACCGGGCTGGGTCTCGGCGGCGCGGGTCGAGGCTCGAGCGGTCCCGCCGCTGCTGTCGCGAGCAGCCGCTCGTGAATCGCGCTAAGCCGGGAGAGCTGAACCTGGAGTCGAGGGTTCGAACGTGCCCCGTTTAGTTCCACTTCACCGCCGAAAGTCCGCCCTCCTGTGGAGGGCATGACGACTTTCGGCGGTGAGAGACAACAGCGACTGGGGAATGGCGTTTGTTGGCCGCGCCCGCCGTGTCGGCTAGCGGCGCCCAGAGAACGCGAGAGGCGGGGTTAGCTTGGGTCGACCTCAGCCGGCGCCAAGAGGGCAATCCAAGAGGGCATTTACACGGTGATGACCGTCTTGCCTCGGGCGTGTCCCGTTTCTACGTAGCGGATCGCCTCAGGTGCCTCGCTCAGGGGGTACGTTCGGCCGACGACCGGCCTGATCTTCCCGGCTTCGACGAGCTCCGTGAGAGCGACGAGGTCCTCGTTGTGGAGCTGTGCCATGAACATGAGCAACCGCTGGCCCACGAACCGAGATAGGACGCGGGCTCTGAGCAAGTAAGGCAACGGTCCGAGCAAACGGCCGCCCGCGCCTCCAAGAAGCACGAGGGTTCCCTTGGGCGTCAGTGCGCGCCTGAGCGCTGTTAACGAGCGGTTCCCGACCGTGTCGAGGATCAGGTCGTAGCGCCGGCCCTTCCGCGTGAAATCCTCCACCGTGTAGTCGACGACCTGGTTGGCGCCGATCGATCGGACCATGTCGACGTTACTCGTGCTGCACACGCCGGTCACCTCGCCACCGAGCGCCTTCGCGATCTGCACGGCGAACGAGCCGACTCCTCCCGCGGCGCCGTTGACTAGAACGCTCTGCCCGGGCTGAAGCTGTCCGTGATCGCGAACAGCCTGGATGGCAGTGCATCCCGCCATCGGTATGGCGGCGGCTTGCTCGAACGTGAGGCCCGCCGGCTTCCGCGTGAAGTCGTTCTCTCCGCCTCGCACGTACTCCGCGAAGGCGCCGCTCCAGCCCGCGCCGAACACCTCGCCATCCGGTCGAAACTGCGTCACGTTCTTGCCGACCGCCTCGACATACCCCGCCACGTCGACGCCCCGAACGCTCTGCTTCGGTCTCCGGCGGCCCGTCATCAGGCGCATCACATACGGCTGGCCTCGCATGAAGTGCCAGTCGTAGGGGTTCACGGAAGCCGCACTGACTCGCACGAGCACTCCGTCATCATCGACCGCCGGCTTGTTGATCTCCTGGAGCTGCAGGAGATCGGGCGAGCCGTACTTCTTGTTGACGATCGCTTTCATGCCTCTCCTTCGTCAATCCCAGGATTCAAGAGAATCGCGCCGCGATGGCCGTAAAGGCTATACGCCGCTCCGTCCCGTCGAAATCAGGGTCAACTCAGGGTCGAACATGGCGACGATCCGGCGGCTCGTATCGCGGGCGACGGCGCGATCTAGCTGTCCGGCGCACCAGAGTCGAATGACTCCAGCAGGTCATCGAGGCGAGGATCGCTTCTCTCCACCACGACGCATCCGTCGGCTTCCTCGACTAGCCGTTCGAACTCCTGACTGGCGTGCTCTGTCTTGAGGACGAAGCGAGCCCGGTGCGCGCGTGCTCGCTCATACGCGGCTCGCGTCAGTTCGACGCGCTCTTCGCAATCCGGGCTTCCGCATTCGCAGAAGAGCGAAAGAGCGGCTCTCTCGAGCGTGTCGTGGCGCTTGTTCACTCGCGCGACCTGCTCGTTGACCGACCTGAAGAGCGCGCGGCGCAACATAAGTTCCCGCTTCGGCGCTGCGGAGTCGTTGTTACTACGATCGCCGGTATCTCGCTGTAGCGGCTTTGCGGACACGGTCTGAACAGTAAGAGTACCACCGCGATTTCCTGCTCGGCAACGCCGGGAGAGCTATGTGTGTGTACGAACTTCCGTAGGGCTTCTTCTTTCTCGCCGCGGAGGTCTTCGTGCTGGAGCCGGATGGCAAAGGCCAGATGATCGAGAGCGACGAGGAGGCCACGTAGAGCGTTTCGTAGGCGCTAGTGAGTGCGGCGCTCGCGACTCTTTTGCTACATAGTCCGCGGAAGTTGAGCAATCGACGGGGGGGCAAGAGCCGGCTGAGAGAGCACGCGCGCGCATGGATGGTGTCGGCCGTCGTGCTCGGCGTCGTGCTGGCGGGGCTGGCCGGGGCGGCGCTTCTCGCCTGGCCGAGCCCGCATCTTGCCGGCGCCGATGAAGCGCTGGCCCGAGTCGATCTGGCCGGCTTCGCCGGGAGCGTCACGGCTGTGCGTGTTCGCTCGGCGGACGGGACGCCGGTACCGGTGCGGCTGTCGCAGGGGAGCCTCTGGCCGCTCGGCAAGCTCGCCGCCGGCGAGCGATTGACCGTGACCGTCACGGTGCGACGACCGGGCTGGGCCGGCTGGTTGGTCGGGCACAGCAAGCAGCGCACCTTCACGATCGAGACGCCGAGCGCGCATCTGCTCGGCCACTGGCTACAGGTAAAGACCGGCGCGCCGATCACAGTCACGTTTGACAGACCGGTCAGCCGCGTCTCGCTCGGAGGAGCGCCGCCGCGGCGGTTGAGCAGTCCCCGGGCGGTCGTGCCGCTCGGGCTCGTCGCACGCGGCTCACACAGCGCCGGTGGAATGAACGTCGCGGCCGTCGCTCGCTCCTGGGAGCGCCTACCGGCCCCGGTGTGGGTGAGCTGGTTTCCCGAGCGCCCCTATCTACAGCTACTGGCCGAGCCCAAACCGGGTGCGCCACTCGCGCCGGGCGGGCAGCTCACGCTCGCCTTTTCCAGCACGGTGAGCGACGTGCTCGGCACTCGCCGTCCGCGGCTTTCGCCGGCGACGCCGGGGCACTGGCGCCTGCTCGATGCGCACACGCTCGCCTTCCGGCCGGGCAAGCTCGGCTTCGGTCTCGGAGAGAACGTGCGCGTAGTGCTGCCGCAAGCCGCCCACCTCGTTGGCCGAGCCGGCAGGAAGCTGACCCGTTCGTTCAACTGGCAGGTCGCGAGCGGCTCGACTCTCCGATTGCAGCAGCTGCTCGCGCAGCTCGGCTATCTACCGCTGCTCTGGAATCCAACCACCACCGTCGTACCGCCGTCGCCGGAGGCGCAGCTTGCGGCCGCGCTCTCGCCACCGCACGGACAGTTCGTTTGGCGCTATCCGAACACGCCCACGGAGTTGCATGCGATCTGGCGCGCGGGCCAGCCGAACCAGATCACGCGCGGCGCCGTGATGATGTTCCAGGACACGCACAATCTCGTCGTCGACGCGCTGGTGGGACCGAGGGTTTGGCGGGCGCTGATCGCCGATGCTATTGCCAACAAGCGCCACTCCGCCGGTTACAGCTACGTCTATGTGCACCGTAGCGTGCCCCAGTCGCTCAACCTCTGGCACAACGGGAAACTGGTTCTCAGCTCGCCGGGTAACACCGGCGTGCCCGCCGCCCCGACACAGCTCGGCACGTTCCCGGTGTTCGAGCATATCCCGATCGGAACGATGAGCGGGACGAACCCGAACGGCTCGCACTACAACGATCCCGGCATCCGCTACATCAGCTACTTCAACCACGGCGAAGCGATCCACGCCTTCAACCGCGGGTCGTTCGGCACGCCGCAGAGCCTCGGCTGCGTCGAACTGCCGCTCGCCGCGGCGGCCAAGGTCTGGCCCTACACGCCGATCGGCACTCTCGTCACGGTCGAGAACTGAGCTCGACGAGGCGAGCCGAAAGCTCAGGCGTCTCTTCTCGATCCTGTGTGGTATCAGGGGCAGTCGACGACAACTACAGTGCGAAGGACGGACGCCATGAGTAACGACGAGAACCCTCCGTCTCAGCCCGCGGAGCACCACGACCCGCTGGAGCTGATTGCCGCCTCCACGACGCCGATCGTGCTCGAGGGCAGGTATCGCATGCTTCTGGGAGCACTTGCGCGCCTGCGCCGCTCGCAGAAGAGCCGTTGGACGCTAGCCGGCGGCTCGGGCGCACTGGTGGTCGCGTTGAGCTTGCTGGCCGTGCACCACTACGCAACCAGTTCCTGGCCGCTGTCGAGCGGCCGGCCGAGCTTGCTCGTCGCGGTGGGGCTGCTGCTGATCGGCGCCCAGGCGCTCAAGGCGTACGGCTGGGGACGGCTCTTTACGCCGGAAGAGCGGCCCAAAGTGGTCGCGCTCGCCGCGGGCAACGGCGGCGCCGCGCTGATCGGAGTCGTTCTTCCCGGCCGCTTCGATGACGCGATGCGCGTCGCGGTCGTTCGGCGCTACCCGGGCTGCCCGGCCAGCGTGAGCACGCTCTGCCTGTCGCTCGTCATGCTCGGCCTGATCGACAGCGTCGCCCTGGTGCCACTCGCCTCTGTCGGCGCCGCGGCGACGGGTGCCGCCGTCGGCGTACGCGCCGGGCTGGCGCTGGTGGCTCTCGCCGGCGTCACGGCCGCCGCCCTGATTCTCGGTCTGCCCCATCTGGCGAGGAGCAGGCGCGTCGAAAACTATCGGCTCGGGCGCTGGCTAAGCCCACGCACGACGTCACCAAGACGAGCGATCGAGGCCTGGTTGCTCGTCTCGGCCTGTTGGATCGTCCGGGGGGCCGCGCTCTTCCTCCTCCTGGGTACGCTCGGAATCGGCTTCTCGGTTCCGCTCGCCCTTCTCTTTCTCTGCGCCGGCGCCGCAGCGGCTGCACTTCCCGTTGGCCCCGCGGGCGCCGCCACGCAAACCGGCGCGGGCGCGGCGGCGCTCATCGGTACCGGCATCGGAGGCTCTCAGGCCGTCGCTGTCGCCATCTCGGTTGCAGCACTTGGGGTCTTCTCCGGAGCCGCGGTTTTCCTCTTCGCCGTCGTATGGCGTAGCGGCGTGTCGCTGCGGGCGCGCGCAACCGCCTCTCGAGCCTGATCGTCGTCGCAACCTTCAGCCTAGGCGCGATCATCAGCTCGAACGACGCTGCCATGTGGGGGTGGCGCGTTTCGCTTCCGGCAACTCCGAGCATATTAACTTGGAGATGGGCACTCGTATTTATTGCGCCTCGAAGCCGGCGGTTGGGGCGGATACTCTGGCCTACGGCGAGGTGCACCTCGACGTCACCGACGTGAAGCGTGCCTTCGACTTCTGGCACGACATCGTCGGGTTGAACGTGGTCGACCGTTGTGACGAGGAGTGCCGACTCGGCGCCGCCGGGCATGTCCTCGTGGTTTTGCACTCCGGCGCCAAGCGCGCTGTGGTGCCCGGTCACAGCGGCCTATACCACCTGGCTATCCACCTGCCGGACGAGACCGAGCTGGCGCGCGTGCTCTGGCGGCTCATCGTCGCGGGCTATCCGCAGGCGCCCACCGATCACACGATGTCGAAGTCCACCTACCTGAGCGACCCCGACGGCCTCGGCGTCGAGCTTGTGCTGGAGACGCCCGAGCGGCTGGGCTCCTGGCGGAACGAAGCGGACGGAGTGCAGATGATGGACGCCGAGGGAAACCCGCACAGCATCGCCGAGCCGCTCGACGTCAACGAAGTGCTGGCCCACCTGCCCGATCGCAATTTCGATCAGCCGCTTCTACCGCCGGACGCGAAGATCGGTCACGTCCATCTTCACGTCGCCGAGCTCGAGCCGGCCCTCGCCTTCTATCGCGACCTGATCGGCTTTCGCGAGCACATCTACTCGCCGCAGCTCGGCTTCGCCGATCTCAGCGCGGGCGGTGCGTTCCCGCACCGGCTGGCGCTGAACGTTTGGGCCGGCGCCGGTGCCCCGCAACCTCCGGGCGGCAGCGCCGGGTTGCGGCGCTTCACTGTTCTGGTGCCCAGCGAGGAAGCGCTTGGCGAGATTCTCGATCGCCTTCGCGAGGGCGGACATGAGCCGGAGCCGGTGGAAGGCGGCGAGCTCGTCCGCGACCCGGCGGGGAACGCGTTCTGCCTGACGATCGAGTCGCTCTAGGCGGCGGACTTGCATTGAGGCGGACGGCCTCGCGGCGTCATCGACGGCTCAGGACTGCTTCTCGGGGGCTCGCAGTTTCGCCTTCAGCTCGTCGTAGGTCGCGACGTCTATCTCACCCGCCGCAAGTCTTCGATCGAGAATCTCCTCCGGTCGCTCGCGCCCCTCGCTGGAACCACCGCGACCGAAAACGCTCGAGAGCACCCAGACGATCACTACGAGCAGAACGACCCAGAAAATCCCCATGAAGATCCAGGCCGCGGCATCCATGTCGTGGTGCCAGCCATGCATCATTCTCGACTCCCCTCTTGTTGAGGGCCGGCGAATCCGCCCCGGTCAAGCGACTTTCTCCGCCCCCTGGAGAGTAGCTCCACGCCTGTTCCAGGCGACGAGTAGCGTCAGCAGCGTGAAGGTGCCCAGATAGAGAGCGAGCACCCAGATCGCTGTGTCGAGCCCCGCGGCGCCGTTCCCGCCGAAGAAGGTGAGCGAGCGCGCGCCGTCGGTCATCCGCCTGAGCGGCAACCAGTCGCCGAGAAAGCGGAAGAAGCTCGGCAGCGTCTGCGCCGGATAGACGCCGCCCGACGAGGGCACGGCGAAGAGGATCGTCACGAGGACGGCGACGATCCTGCCGACGACGTCGAGCGTCAGCAGGAAGAAGAGCGTGATCATCGCTACGGCGGCCGATCCGAGCGCCGAGAAGAACGCGAGCGAGACCGGGTTGGTCGTCTCCATCCCGAGGCCCTTGACCGCGAACAGCGTTTGCAGCAGAGCCGTGAGCACGGCGAAGAGCAGCGTGAGAGAGATTTTCAGCGCTACCAGCCCCGACCGCGACACGTTCGCGACCGGTCGCTCCAACGTCCGGCCGAGCAGATGCAGCTTGCTGCGACCGGCCGCTATCTCCGCCGCGGCGCTGATGATCGCCGCCAGGAAGAAGCCGCCGAGCGCAACCGTGAGCTGGAAGAAGAACGGGCCCGTACCGAGCGCGCTCTTCGCCGGTAGGGCGACGGCCGGATGCACGGTAACGACCCCCGTATCGGCGAAACCCGCGGCGAGCTTGTCGGAGGGCGAAAGGCCGAGCAGACGCAGGCCCGCGCTGATTCTCGTCAGGGCTGCCTGCTCGAACGTCTGCGCCGTCTCCTTCGCAATCCGCTCTCCCGACGAGCTCGCGATCGTGCCTGCTGCCGGGTTGGTGAGAATCTCGATCCGCAGCCGGTCGCTCGAGCTCGGCTTGCCGGCTATCAGGCTCGCGACTCGCTGCGAGAAGCCGCGCGGCACGACGATGGCCGCGAACACCTTGTCGTCGCGCATCTGCGCGACCAGCGCTCGGCGACTGGGCAGAACGGTGAAACGCACCGACTCGTTCGCGACTTCTCCCGACGAGACCGAGCCGGCCAGCTCTTTGCCGAGATTCAGCTTGATGCCGTGAACGGTCGCACCGGCGTCTTCGCTGACCACGGCGACAGGCACGTCGCGCGCGTTCTGGCCCGGGTCGAGGAATGCGCCGAGATAGGCGTAGGTGAAGACGATCGCCAAAACAGAGGCGAGGGCGCCGGCGATCCAGACAAGCGGGCTGCGGACCAGTGGTTTCGGCATCGGGCTCCCTCTGTTCGCGTTCAAGAGTGATGGGTAAGTAATAACGAGACGATACCGTATCGTAACTACCTCATCGGTCGCTCGAGTCGAGTTGTTAGCGCGGCGCCGGGGCACTCAGTCCGCGCGAGCGCCGCGCAGAAACGCATCCACGATACGAACGGCGAACTGCCCGTCGAGCCGCTTGCCTCCGAGCAGGAGGTGGTAGTAGGCGGGCCCGATGAGAAGCTCGTGCGCGATCTCCGCGTCCGTGTCCGCGCGGAGGTCGCCGCGGGCGATGCCTCTCTCGAGCACCGTCCCAACTTCGCCGTGGCGGAGGCTGATCACCCGCTCGCGCACGAGACGGCTGAGCTTCGGATTGCGCGAGAGCTCGGACGCGAGCCCCTGGATGATGCCGCCAGTCGGCGTCCGTGTGAGGTGGTCGATCGCTTCACCGACCAGCCGCAGAAGCTCGCCGCGCGTATCGCCGAGGTCGGGCACCGGCTCGACGCCCGCGGCGACATGCGAGAGCAGCTCCACGACCAGCTCTTCCTTCGAGCGCCAGCGCCGGTAGATCGCGGCCTTCCCGACCCCGGCGCGGCGAGCGATCGTCTCGATGCTCGTCGCCGTGTACCCCCTCTCGGCTAGCAGCGTGCCCGTCACCTCGAGCACGGCGCTGTCGATCTGTGTGCTTCGCGGTCTCCCGGAGCGTTTTTTGCGAGTGAGGCCATTGTTGTGGGCGAGCTTGTTTACGAGACGGTACCGCATCGGAAGTACGTCTCGCTCGCGGCTGTCTCGTCAACCGGCGTCGCCGGAGTATTGCGCTACCAGCGAACAGACACCACTATTAGCGAGATGCTCTTCAGCGCGAAGTCGGTTGCCCCAATCCTCGCCGTCGCAGGATCGCTAGCTCTCCTCTCTGCCGGGGGCGTCCCCGCCGACGCGGTGGCGCGAAGCGCGGGGCCGGCGCCCACGGCCGCGGTCTCCGCGCGGTTGGTCCTGCTTCCGGCTTCGACTAGCGTGTCGGGCAAGGTCCGCGCCCGTCTGAGCAAGAAGAGCTTCGCCGCCGCCGAGGCACGCTCGGTCAAGCTCGCCTACAGCTTCGCTCCGGCGAGTAAGCGCTTTTCCTACCAACTCTCGAGGCAGACGGGAGCCCAGTGGGTGAAGCTGCGAGCGGTCGCGCGCATGGGACGCTTCGGGGGCTCTTACAGCAAGAGCGTGAAATCGATCTTCGGCTCGAAGCCCGTAACCGCCGCAAGTTACCATCTCGACCTCAGCGCCGATGCGAACCGCGTGCGGCTCGGCTTCAGGATCGTGCCGAGCGCTCCGCTGCCTACCAAGCCGGCAAAACCTGTGAAGCTTATTTTCATACACCATTCCACTGGCCAGAACTGGCTCGCCGACGACAACGGCGGGCTGGGTATCGAGCTCAAGAACAACAACTACTTCGTCAGCGATACCAACTACGGTTGGGGACCGGACGTAATCGGCGACCGGACAGATACGGGGAACTGGTGGGACTGGTTCCGCGGTCCGAAAAGCAATACTTATATGCAAGCCTTGTATACCGAATTCGGACAGCTCTCGGGCTACACACGCCTTTCTTCCGATCCGGATTCGAGTCGCGAGAACGAGATCGTGATGTTCAAGTCGTGCTTCCCGAGCTCGGCGATCGATGGTAACCCGGACGACCCGGCCAAAGCGGGGAACAACCCGTTGCGCGGCGGCGGGCCCATGACCGTCGCCAACGTCAAGGGGATATACAACGACATCTTGACCTATTTCGCCGCCCATCAGGACAAGCTGTTCGTGCTCATAGTTCCGCCGCCGCTCGTTGAAAGCGCGACGAACTCAGCGCGGGCGGCGAACGCTCGAGCGGTAGCAAATTGGCTCGTGAACAAGTGGCTTTCCGGCTACACACACAATAACGTCGCCGTATTCGATTTCTATAACGTGTTGACGAGTAACGGCGGAAGCGCGAATAAGAACGACCTCGGCGCATCCGGCGGTAACCACCACCGCTGGTGGAACGGAAGCGTTCAGCACAGCAAAACCGGCTCGAGCAACTTCCTCGCTTATCCAACCGGGGACAGTCATCCCTCGCAGGCCGGGAATCGCAAGGCAACCGCCGAGTTCGTACCGTTGCTCAACTACTACTACCAGCGCTGGGCCGCCGGCAAGTAGCGCGCTGAAGCACTAGAGCGCCGCCGGACGCCTGAAGTAGAGTGCAGCGAGAGTAAACGACTCGAGCCGCTGTGCTTGCGGCCGTCACCTTCCGGCGAATGACAGACACGCTCACCCGACTGAAAACCATCTACCGGCGCACGTATCCGCATCTTCCCGTCGCACTTCAAAACGCGGCACTCGGCACGGTCGGCTGGCACAACGATCTCACAGTTCGCGGCCGCGGATTCGCGCGACTGCTCGCTGAGTACGAGGCGAGAGCATTCGTCGATAGCCGCGATATCCAGGAACTTCGTGACGCTAGGCTGAGAGCGTTCGTTCTGCACGCGTACCGGACTGTTCCCTACTATCGCGAACTGTTCGACAAAGCGGGGCTGCGTCCGCAGGAGGTTGCGACACTCGACGATCTCGCTCTGCTCCCGATTACGAGCAGGGCCGACGTACAGGAGCGCCGAAGCGAGTTTCTCTCGTCGAGTGTTCCGCGGCGCGGCCGGAAGCTTCTGTCCACCAGCGGAAGCACCGGCTCCGGCTTGATTGTGGCAACTACCTTGGAAGCGGTTCAGGAGCAGTGGGCGACGTGGTGGCGCTGCTGGCGCTGGCACGGCATCGAGCGCGGAACGTGGAATGCGATTCTAGGGAGCCCGAGCGCCGTCTCTCCTTTTCAGCAAGCGCCGCCCTTCTGGAGATACAACCGACCTGGGCGCGAGCTCGTATTCAGCAGCCTCCACACCTCTTTCGAAAATCTGCGCTATTACGTCGCGGAGCTTCGTCGAAAGAAACCGCCCTGGCTCTCCGGTCTCGCTTCGCAACTCGCCTTGATCGCGTCGTATCTGATCGAAACGAAAACCGATCTCGGATACGAGGTCCGCTGGGTGACGACTTCGAGCGAGAATCTGCTTTCGATGCACGCGGAGTTGATCGAGAAAGCATTCGGCGTGAGACCGAAACGGCACTACGGAATGGCCGAGGCGATCGCGAACTTCTCTGAGTGCGATAAAGGGAAGCTGCACGTAGACGAAGAGCTTGGAGCCGCTGAATTCATTCCAATTTCCGGAAACCTCTATCGCGTCGTCGGAACGAACATGTCGAATCCGGCGATGCCGCTCATTCGCTACGAGTGTAACGATCATGTGACTATCGACTCCGGAGAGTCATGCCCTTGTGGACGCCCTGGACGCGTCGTCACGCGAATCGACGGTCGGCAGGACGATTACGTGGTGCTAAAGAGCGGCGTACGACTTGGTCGGTTGGACCGGATCGTTTTCGGATTCCAGAACATCCGGGAAGCGCAAATCCGGCAAGCGGTAATCGGCGAAATACAGGTTCTCGTGCAACCCGGAGCGGGCTACACAAAAGAAGACGAGAACCTTCTGCGAGCGGCGATAAAGAAGACGATCCACGACGATTCGAAAGTTACGATCGACTACGTCGACGAAATCGAGCGCACGGCAAGCGGAAAGCTTCGTTTCGTGCTGTCTACGGTCGAGGCGGAAGACGTCGTCGGGTACGAGGTGCTTCCGCCGCCGCAGATGTCGGCGCTCGAAAGTGCGGGGCCAACCTCTAGCGACCGCCCGTGAGCGCGATTGAGTTCGGCAGCGCGTCGAGCGCGCCATAGCCTTCGGTCGAGCGTGCCGCAATCGTCGTCGCGTGCGGCAAAGCTTCCGCCGCCGCACCCGGGTCGAAGCCCGAGGCTGCCAGGGCGGCAATGAGGACGCCGAGAAATGCGTCGCCTGCGCCGGTCGTGTCGACAACGTTGGCAGGTTTACCGGCCGCGTTCGCGCGAGTTTCGCCGCGCACCAACGCTCCCGCGGCGCCGAGCGTTAGAACAACGATGCGAGCACCGAGTTGCGCGCAGAGCGCCTCGGCGCCGCGCGCGGGATCGTTCTCGCTGCTCAGTAGTTGCGCCTCCTCGCGATTGACCTTCACGAGGAAAGCGCCCGAGCAAAGCGAGAGCACGGTTTTAACGGCCTGAGCAGTACTTTCCCAACGGTTAAGGCGGAGATTGACGTCGACGACGAGAGGCTTGCCCGCCTCCAGTATCAGCTCACGAGCCCGTAGCGAGATCGCGCGCTCTCGCTCGCCCAGGAGGGTGTTGGAACCGAGCTCGAGCGCGGCCGAGGCCGACACGGCCGCTTCCAGCTCGGGCTCCAGCGCCTCCAGCGCCGGCTCTATTCCCTGCCCGTAGATGAGGAAGTCGGGCACCCCGAGCTGGTCGATCACGTCGAAGGCGACTCCTGTTTGCACCCCCGGTACGCGCTTCCACCAGCGCAGGTCGATTTTCTCCGCCCGCAGGCGGTCCTCCAACCAGCGACCCCAATGATCGTCTCCGACGCCGCCCGCAAGAGCGACCTGCGCGCCGCAGCGCGCCGAGACGATTGCCGCGTTGGTCGGAGCCCCGCCGCAGTGCGGGACAAAGGAGTCTGCCTGCGACCAGCTCGCGAGCGGGCGTTCGCAAATCAAATCGAGGAGCGTCTCGCCAAGGAAGAGAACGGGTCCCGGCACAAGCGCACACGTTAAGGAGTGGTCCTGACGGCGGCTTACGCGCCGCGCCGGAAAGTACCGTATGCAGGCAAAAGAGGTCGCGGCCCACTTTTGGGGTTGAACAGTAGCGAGGAGTCCTTACATTGAGAGAAAAGTAAGGAACACAGTGGATGTCGTGTCGCACATAACGAGCAAGGGTCAGTTGACGGTGCCCAAGGCGGTACGCGACGCTCTGAAGCTGAAGGAGGGCGACCGAGTCGTGTTTCGGGTGGCCGGCGAGCGCGCGGAGTTGGCGCGCACGGCCGACCTGCTCGAGCTGGCCGGTGCGGTCTCGGTCACGGCGGCGCCGGCCGAGCTTTCGGCGGGCTGGGACGAGGTACGGCGTCAGCTGCGCAGGACGCGGGCCCGGCAGAAGAAGTGAGGGCCGTTCTCGACACGAACGTGCTCGTGCGGCACCTGACAGCGGATCCGCCGGAGCAAGCGGCGCGGGCGACGGCATTCCTCGCCGGCGCCGAGGAGTTGATCCTTCCCGACATCGTCGTTGCCGAGCTCGTCTACGCGCTCGAGACCGTCTATCGCGTCGAGCGCGGACAGGTCGCCGAGCTGGTTCGGGCGACGATCGCCTTTCCGGCCATCGTCGTGCTGGACGAGGTGCTGCTGTTACGCGCGCTCGAGCTTTACGAGCTGGAGCGCCTCGATTTCGTCACCGCCTATCTCGCGGCCGGCGCCGAGCGAAGCGGAGTCGGTGCGGTTGCCTCGTTCTACCGCTCGCTCGATCAAGTCGAGTCCGTAGAGCGAGTCGAGCCGGGCTGACAGTAAGGTCGCCGAGGTCGCCGGTTCTCAGTCCGTGAAGTAAGCGTGGTCGCAGCAGTCGTCGCCCTGCATCAGCGTCTTGGTGCGCTCGAAGCTGATCGGCGGATCGAACGACGTTGCAATGTGCGGATCACCGGCGCAAACGAGTGCGTAGAGCCAGTCCGCCGCACCCAGCTGCGCGCCCAGCTCGGCGTGCGGGCAACGCGTTACGCAGAACTGGAGTCCGTTCGGGCGCGGCTCGGACGCGAACTCGAAGCCGAGCTCGGGCAGCGGTGCCCAGAGCATGCGCACGAGATCGTCGAGCGTTCCGCCCTCGCTACGAGCAAGCTCGCGCCAGTACGCGCCCGTCTCGTCTTCGCACATCTTCTCGATCAAGGCGAAGACGCGTCGGCGACCGAAGCGCTCGCTCATCGACTCGAGCACGGCGATCTTGCCCTCGCCCGGTCCTGCTGCGAGCCAGGCGGGAGCCAGTGAGGCGAAAAGCTCGCGCTCGCCCGCATCGAAGTCGTGCGCCTCGGCCTTCTCGGGCTGGAACCAGAAGTCGAGCCAGTCGAGTAGTTCCTTCCACCTCTCGGCGCAGGCCTTCGCCTGCTCACTCGTCGAATCGGGATTGGTCACGGCCGAGTCCTTTCCGGGTTGGGCGTCGAGAGCCGGCCGGAGCTTTGCGCTCGCAGCCGGCTCTCCATTCTGCCGTTCGTTCGGTCGCAGCGCGTTATCAGCGACCGAGGATGGCATCGATCTCGGCGACCTGCGCCGGCGTGAGCGGGCCGAACTGCATGGCGCCCGCGTTCTCCTCGGCCTGCGCCGCGGTCTTGATGCCGGGGATCGGGATCGTCTTCTCGCTGCGGCCCCAGATCCAGGCGATCGCACCCTGCACGAGCGTGCGCCCGTTCGAGCTGAGGATCTCGCGCACCGAGTCGAGCTTGGCCAGCCATTCCGCCCGCGGCGCTCCGTTCTCGTCGAAGACCGCAACCCACTCGATGCCCGAGGCGCGGAAGTCGTCGGGCGAGACGCGCGTGTCCTTCGTGTACTTCCCGCTCAGGAAGCCCATCGCCAACGGGTTCCGGTTGATGCTGGCGAGGTTCTCGCGTTCGCACAGCTCGAGCAGGGCCGGGCTGTCCTCGAACACGTTCAGGTTGTGCTGGATGGCCGTGTATCCGGGTCTGGCCAGCCAGCGCTCGCCGCGCTCGAGGCTGTCCGTGCTCCAGCAGTAGGCGCGAATCGAACCTTCGCTCACGAGCTCGTCCAGTACCTCTGCGGCCGCGTCGGCCGCGCTCAGCTCCAGATCGCCGATGTGCAGCTGGTAGAGGTCGATGCGGTCGGTTCCAAGCCGGCGCAGCGAGGCTTCGCAGGCGCTGCGGACGTACTCGGGCGAGGCATTCGAGCCGTGCGAACGGCGGCTGCCGTCGTCGTCGAACGTCCAACCGAACTTGGTCGCGATCGCAACCCTGTCCCGATCCTTGCCGAGCGCCCGACCGAGAACGTGCTCGCTGTGGCCGGCGCCGTAGGAGTCGGCGGTGTCGAAAAACGTAACTCCGCTCTCGAGTCCGCGCCGGATCGCCGCGATCGAGTCGCTGTCGTCGATCTTTCCCCAACCGAACTCCGTGCCGTCTTCCCAGACCACCGGGCCGCCGATGGCCCAGCAGCCGAGGCCCATGGCGCTGACTTCGATGCCCGACCGTCCGAGTGTGCGCTTCATCGTCACTTGTTCTGTCTCCATTCCTGGTTGCTCCTTGCGTTCGTCGTTCTATCAGTCGCCCGCGAGGATCTCGGCGATCTGGCTCATCTGGGCGGGGGTGAGTGGCCCGAACTCGAGCGCGCGCGCGTTCTCCTCGGCCTGCTTGACGCTCTTGAAGCCCGGGATCGGAATCGTGCGCTCGCTGCGGGCCCAGATCCAGGCCAGCGCGCCCTGCACGAGCGTGCGCCCGTTCGAGGTCAGGACTTCGCGCAGCGCGTCCACCTTCTCCAGCAGCTCGGGCTGTGGCCGTCCGTCCTTGAAGAACTGCACCCACTCGGGACCGAGCTGGCCGCGTACGTCGTTTTCCGGCAGCTTCGAGTCGGGCCCGAACTTACCGCTCAGGATGCCCATCGCAAGCGGGGCGCGGTTGATCGAGGCGAGGTCGTGCTCGTCGCAAATGGTCAGGATCTCGCTCGCATCCTTGAAGACGTTCAGGTCGTTTTGGATGGACGCGCAACCTGGCTTGGCCGCGAACAGCCGCGCGCAGGGAAGGTCGTCGGTGCTCCAGCCGTAGGCGCGAATCAGGCCTTCTGCCACCAGCTCTTCGAGCGTCTCGGCGACCGCTTCCGCCTGCGCCTGTGGAAGCGACCAGATGTGCAGCTGATAGAGGTCGATGCGATCGAGCCCGAGGCGCCGGAGCGACGCCTGGCAGGCCGCGCGGATGTGCGCCGGCGAGATGTCCTCGCCCGTCCATCTGCGCGTCTCCTCGTCGAAGACGTTGCCGAACTTGGTCGCGACGACAATCTCGTCGGCTCGACCTGCGATCGCCTTGCCGAGAACGCGCTCGCTGCGACCGCAGCCGTAGACGTCGGCGGTGTCGAAGAAGTCGACGCCGAGGTCGATCGCGGCGCGAATGGCGCAGATCGACTCCTCGTCGTCCGTCTCGCCCCAGCCAACCGGGGCATCGCCCCAGCTCCAGGCGCCGCCGATCGCCCAGCAGCCGAGCCCCATCGCGCTGACCTCGATGTCGGAGTGTCCGAGCCTCCGCCTTGCCGTTCCAACCATGTTCTCCATCGAACTTCCTTCCGCGAGATTCGCTGTTGACAAGGAGAGTGTGGCGGAGGCATAGTATGAGCGCAAGTACGATTAATCGTGTATGACCAAAGAAACCGTTATGAACCTTCGCTTCGTTCAAACCCTTCGAGAAGTCGGTGAGCGCGGCTCGTTCTCGGCCGCCGCCGCTGCGCTGCACTTCACCCAGCCGGCGGTTTCCAGGCAGGTCGCCCAGCTCGAGCGCGATATCGGGATGCCGCTGGTCGTACGCAGCCGCCAGGGCGTGAGCCTGACCGCCGCCGGGCGCCTCGTTGTCGAGCACGCCGAGGCGATACGCGGCCAGCTGCTTCAACTGGAGACCTCGCTCACGGAGCTCTCGGGGGGAGCGCGCCTGGCCGTCGGTATCGGCGGGTTTCCGAGCGCCTTCGTCGGCATGATTCCCGAGCTCGTTCGCGGACTGCGCGCTCACGCGCCCGAGGCGGAGATCATCCTCAAGCGCTGCGGGCACGACGAGGCGCTGTCGCTGCTGCGTAGCGCCGAGCTCGATCTCGCGCTCGTCTTCTCGCGCCCGGACATCGCGCAGCAGCCCATCGGCATCCAGATCGCCGAGCTGGGGGAGGAGCCGATGCTCGCCCTCTTGCCGCGCGAGCACCGGCTGGCGCGCAAGGCAAAAGTGAAGCTCGCCGACCTGGCCAAGGAGCGCTGGATCGTCGGCGCCCCCGATCCTTCCTCGTCGATCATCGTCAACGCCTGCATCGCCGCCGGCTTCGAGCCGAGCGTCGTCTTCGAGACCGACGACCCCCTGGCGACCCAGAGTCTCGTCGCCGCCGGTCTCGGCGTCTCGCTCTCTTCACCGTGGATCTCGGTGGCGCTACGCGACGACATCGCGTTGAAGCCGCTTGCCGCGCCGGTCCCGATGCGTCGTCTGCGCGCGCTGGTCGTCGATCCACCGGGGATCGGAGCGCGCATCTTGCTCGATCTGGCCCGCGAGCTGAAGCGGCCGGCCCCGTAGGCGCATCCTCGACTCACTACGAAGCCGCGCGCTAGACTGAGCGTGCTGCCGCGACTGGCGCGGAGAGGTGGAGCACACCACCGGGGAACGGCAGCAATTCCAGCCGAGCGCCTGGGCACCCAGATCCAATCAGGAGGTGTTCCAGTGAGCGCGCAGGAGACTATAAATCAGACTCTCGAGCAGGTCGATCCGGCCGTCGCCGGGCTGATCGAGCAGGAGTTCGAGCGGCAGTCGCAGACGATCTGTCTGATCCCGTCCGAGAACCACGTCTCCCGGGCCGTGCTCGCCGCGCTGGGGAGTGTGTTGACCAACAAGTACTCCGAGGGATACGCCCACCGCCGCTACTACGAGGGCCAGCAGGTGATCGACGAGCTGGAGCCGCTGGCGATCGAGCGGGCGCAGAAGCTCTTCGGCGTCGAGCACGCCAACGTCCAGCCCTACTCGGGCTCGCCAGCCAACCTCGCCGTCTACATGGCCTTTCTCGAGCCCGGCGACACGGTGATGGGAATGGCCTTGCCGATGGGCGGCCACCTCACCCACGGCTGGGGCGTCTCGGCGACGGGCAAGTGGTTCCGCGCGGTTCAGTACGGCGTGCGCCGCGAGACGGGCATCGTCGACATGGACGAGGTGCGCGAGCTGGCGCGCAAGGAACGTCCCAAGCTGATCTTCTGCGGTGGCACGGCGATTCCGCGCACGATCGATTTCCCGGCCTTCGCCGAGGTGGCGCAGGAGATCGACGCGATCCTGGTTGCCGATATCGCCCACATCGCAGGCCTGATCGCCGGCGGCGCCCATCCCTCCCCGGTCGGCCACGCCCAGGTGCTCTCGACCACGACGCACAAGACGCTGCGCGGCCCGCGCGGCGCGATGCTGATGTGCACCGAGGAGCACGCCACGGCGATCGACAAGGCCGTCTTCCCCGGGCTGCAGGGGGGTCCGCACGACAACACCACCGCGGCGATCGCGGTCGCGCTAGGGGAGGCCAGCCGGCCGAGTTTCTCGGCCTACGCCGCTCAGATCGTGACCAACGCCAAGGTGCTGGCGGAGGCGCTGGTCGAGCGCGGATTCGATCTCGTCTCGGGCGGAACCGACAACCATCTGATCCTCATCGACCTGACCTCGAAAGACGTCCCCGGCAAGGTCGCCGCCAAGGCGCTCGACCGGGCGCGCCTCACGCTCAATTACAACACCGTGCCCTTCGACCAGCGCAAGCCGTTCGATCCCTCGGGCATCCGTCTCGGCACTCCGGCCGCCACCACCCGGGGCATGAAGGAGCCCGAGATGCTCGAGATCGCCCGCTGGATCGACGACGGCGTCGAGGCGGCGAAACGCGAGGACGAGAGCGCGATCGAGCGAATCGCCGCCGAGGTGCTGGAGCTGACGGCAGCGTTCCCGATCCCGGGCGCCCCGAGCTAGCTAAATCGATCACGCTCTTACCGGTCGCCGCCTGATCGAAGCGGACGCGGAGACTACAGATTGAGCGGCGACTCGGTCGACAACTCGGGTAACGGCTCGGGTGCCGAATCGGACGCCATCGCCCTCCCGGGGGAAGCAAGCGGGCGGGCGAGCAGCACACCGATCAGGCCGGCGAGCACCGTCGCGGCCGCGGCCAGCGCCCAGACGAATCGGGCGCCGTTTTGGTCGGTGAGCACGCCCGCTCCGAGCGAGGCGACCGTGAGAACGAGGGCGTTGGCGCTCATGATCAGCATGAACGAGCGACCGCGCAGATCATCGCTCGCGCCTTGTTGCACGAGCATCGCGTTGGCTGTCAGAAGCAAGCCGTTGCCCGCTCCGGCGATCAGGAGAATCGCGACCGCGAGCGCGAAGGGAGGAAGAAGGGCCACGAGGCCCATGCCGAGCGCGAGCAGTGCGAATCCGAGTGCGTAGGCGGTGGCGAAGGCAATCCGCGCGAAGACCGCCCGTGCGCTCAAGGCGCCGATGAGCACACCGAGGCCGGTCGCGGCCATGAACACTCCATAGCCGAGATCGCCGGCGCCGAAGTCGCGCTTGACCAACTCGACCTCGGCCGTGTTCATCGCGGCGATGCCGACCATCGCCACGTTCCAGGAGATGAACACGGTCAGAAGTGGCCGCGAGCGGAAGACGGCAGCGGCTCCGTCGAGGAGATCGCGCAGGTAGCCGCGCGACGCCGCCGTCACCGACTGCAAACCGGACGGTCGGATACCGGCAATGAGAAGCGCCGATACGACAAAGCTGGCGGCGTTGAACAGGTAGGCCGAGTGCGGTCCGACAGTAAGGACGATGGCTCCGCCGCCGAGCGGCCCGACGATCATCGTTGCGCTAGTGGCCGTCTGGAAGAGCCCGTTGGCGCCGGCCAGATCGCGCTCCTCGACGAGATTCGGAAGCCCCGCGTAGACGGCGGGCGTGAACAGACCGGCCGCCACTCCGGCCAGCATCGCGAGCGCCAAGATCGCCCAGGCGCTCGGCGCGAAGACGAGGGCGACGAACACCGCTACGCGGAAGAGATCGGCGCCGATCATCAACGAGCGCCGCGGCAGACGGTCGAGCAGCGGCCCGCACAGGAAGCCGAGCAGGGCAATCGGCAGTGTCTCGGTCACGAAGAGCGCACCGACCCAAACCGAGGAGTGCGTTCGGCCGTAGACGTCGAGCGCGAGCGCGACGAAAGCGAGCCAGGTGCCCGCGCTCGAGATCAGCGTTGCCCAGAACAGGCGCCGCACGCCCTCATACCGAAGCAGCGAGAACTGGCGCGAGGCGGTCGAACGGAGATTCATCTCTCGCCGTACGCTAGCTTCAGTCTTGCGGTTTGACAAATCAATCGAGCCGGCTCAGGACCTCCACGCGAGCTGCGTCGACTCGCTCGCGAGCGTGGCAGCCGGCGAGGTGGGCATTGATCAGGCCGCAGGCCTGCATGAGTGCGCACACGGTGGTCGGGCCGAGATAGCGAAAACCTCGGCGCTTGAGCTCCTGCGCGAGAGCTCGAGACTCCGGCGTAACGGTCGCCACCTCGGCGTAGGATCGGGGCGCAGCCGCCGGCGGCGGAGCATAGGGCCAGATCAGCTGCGCCAGCGAGCCGTCCTCTGCGATCACCTCCTGCGAGCGCCGCGCGTTCTCGATCGAGGCGACGATCTTGGCGCGATTGCGCACGATCCCCGGCTCGGCGAGCAAACGCGCGATGTCGGCGTCGCCGAATCTCGCCACCGCCTCGATCTCGAACGAGGCGAATCCCTGCCGGAAGGCCTCGCGCTTGCGCAGGATGGTGAGCCAGGAAAGCCCACACTGAAAAGCCTCTAGGCAGATATGTTCGAACAGCCCGCCGTCATCGCTCACCGGGAGGCCCCACTCGCTGTCGTGATACTCGCGCAACTCAGGCGTGGCCGATGCCCAGGAGCAGCGCCCGAGCCCGTCGGAGCCGATGTCGAGGTCTTTACTCACGGGGCGCTCATCCTACGGCGGCCGGCAGATCGTACGCCTCATCGAAGCGCAAGAGGGTATCGTCCGCGGGCATGAACGAGCCGGAACAACGCAAGCGAGCCGTGAGCGACATCCTCGAAAGCGGGGCCGGGCTCGCCGCTCGTCACATACTCGTCTTTCTGCGCATCACGACGCCGCTGACTCTGCCCATCGGCTTGCTGTTCAGCGCTGCCGTCTTCTGGTTGGACAACAGCTCGGGCTCGAGCCACGACTTTGCTCTCGGGATACTCGTGCCGGTGGGCGTCGTCTACGCGCTCGCGGCGATGGCTTCGGGAGCGGCTTGTTTGAAGGTGGCCGCCGAGGCTTATAGCGGCGCGAGCCCGAGCGCACGGGAAGCGATCGCGCTCGTGCTCCGGCGGTTCCGCCCGGTTCTCGCCCTCACGGCGCTAGTGGTGGTTGCGGCCGCGCCGGCGGTAGCCCTACTGGCCCTCCCCGGGCTGACGGCGCTCGGCAGCTATTCGCTGCTCCTGCTGATCCTGGCGCTGTTCTCGCTCTGGGCGTCGGGAACGTGGGCTGTCGCCCTGCCGGCGATGCTGCTGGAGGAGAAGGGCATCAAGGACTCTCTACGCCGCTCTGCGCTGCTCGTTCGCGGGAGCCTCTTCCGGGCACTGGGAACGATTCTGTTCGGCGCGGTGCTCGCTCTTTTCGCCGGCGTTCTCGTAGCGATACTCGTCTCGGTTTTCTCTCTCGGCGGCGGCAACGTGATCCTGATCGTCACGCTTGTCGGGTTTGGGTTGGGAGAACTGTTCGTCGCCCCGTTCTATGTCGCATTCCTGGTCGTTCTCTATGGCGACCTTCGCGCGCGCGAACGCGGCCCGATCGCCGAGCAGGCGAGCTGACGGCCCAGCCCGGTTAGTAGCGGCTGGCTAACGAGGGCCGTTATGTGTCTTGTCTGTCAGCTTGCTGACGAGGCGGGGCAGAGCGGCGCGAAATGCTCGTTTGCGAACACGACGTTGGGCGAAACGCGGCAGGCGTTGGTAGACGCGGAACGCGGTGAGCGCAACCCATGTCCGTCCCTTGGTGCGAACTAGCAAGCGTAAGAGGGAACGAAAGAGAACCATGGAGTCTCCAATCGATCGCTTTTCGGTCCAGTCAATGTTCTTGTACCCAATTCGCCGCTGTGTAACGAGCGAACGAGACCGGCGTTTCGGCTAGGAAGGCCGCTCTACCGAGCGGGGCCTACTAGTGATGGCCCTTATCCGAGTGTTGATCTCGATCGTGCCCGGAGCCTTGATTGTGGCCGTGACCATTTCCGGTGGGGTCGCTGGCGCCCGGCTGGTGGTCTTGCGGAGACTGGCCGTGGTGGTCCTGCGGAGACTGGCCGTGGTTGTCCTGCGGAGCCTGCCCGTAGTTGTCCTGCGGCGGTTGAGGGCAGGGCGGTGGATTGCCGGGCTGCGTCTGCCCAGTCGGGCCTGCGCTCGCTTGGTCTACCTGCGGGCTACCCGGCCCTGAACCCCGTTGGTGTCCGCGGTCTTTGCCCTTCGGATGGTGGGAGCCGGGGGCGTTCGGTTCCTTCGGAGCTTTTGGCTCCTTTGCCGCCGGCGCTTCGTGAGACGGACTAGCCGGGCGTGCCACGGTCGGCGTGGTGACCGGTGTGGCCACCGGTGCGGCCACCGGTGTGGCTGCGGGCGGTGCAGGAGGAGTCACCGCGGGAGTCGTGCTCGTAGTCGTGGGAGGCGTGGTGGCGGGAGGCGTGGTGGCGGGGGGCGTGGTCGCGGGAGGCGTGGT
>PKYN01000017.1 GCA_003132665.1 Actinomycetota bacterium | reverse complement strand
GCTTGTTCTCGGCCGGATTGGCCTCGGCGGAGCCCACGATATGGTACTCGATCGTCTTGCCCGCCTCGAGATCGCGCAGGCGCACGAGCGTTCCCACCGAGACGACGTCGGCCGAGACGTCGCTCGTGTCGATGACGCTCGCATCGCGCATCCGCTGCTCGAGCAGCGCGATCCTGTGCTCGAGCATCGCCTGCTCGTTCTTGGCGTCGTCGTACTCGGCGTTCTCTGAGATGTCACCGAACTCGCGCGCGACCTTGATGCGCTCGGCGACATCTCGCCGCTTCTCGGTTGAGAGGTACTCGACTTCGTTCTTCAGCTTCTCGTACCCCTCGAGAGTGAGAATGACTTCCTTCACCGCCGCCTCCTGCGCGTCATAAAGAAAAAGCGTGGCATTTTCGCCAGCGCGGGCGCGCATGGTACCGCTACCGGCGTTGCTAGTCAAGACCTGGCTCCTAGACTAGATTGCAGCATGGAGCTCGACATTCGCCAGAGCTGGAAGATCGGGGCCGTCGAGATACCGTCGCGGCTCGCGCTGGCGCCCATGGCCGGAGTCAGCGTGCAGGCCTACCGGCGCCAGGCTCGACGCTTCGGAGCCGGTCTGGTCTGGTCGGAGATGGTCAGCGCCGCCGGCCTCGAGCACGGAAGCCGGCGTACGCGCGACTACCTTCGCGTCGGCTCGGGCGAGCACCCGATCGCGCTGCAGATCTTCGGCTCGGAGCCGGCGCAGGCGGCCGAGGCGGCGCGCATGGCCGAGACGGCCGGCGCCGACGTAATCGATCTCAATCTCGGCTGCCCGGTACGCAAGGTGATGGCAAGCGGAGCCGGCTCGGCACTGCTCGAACGGCCCGAGCTCGCCTGTCGAATCGTCGAGCAGATGGCCACCGCAGTCTCGACCCCGGTCACGGTCAAGCTACGCAGCGGAATCGAGCCGGGCTCGAGAGCTTGCATCGAGCTCGGGCCGCAGTTGGCCGCAGCCGGCGCGCAGGCGCTCGTACTCCATCCTCGCGCCCAGCGACAGATGTACGGCGGCAGCGCCGATCACTCGCTCACCGCCGAGCTCGCAGCGCTCGTGGAGATACCTGTCATCGCTTCAGGCGATATCCGCTCCGGCGAACAGGCGCGCGCGCTCCTCGACGCCGGCGCCGCCGCGGTCATGGTCGGCAGGGCGGCGCAGGGCAACCCTTGGCTCCTGAGTGAGATTCTGAGCGGAGAGGAGATAGAGCCGTCACAGGCCGAGGTCGCCGCCGAGCTCATTCACTTCATGCGCGAGGTCGCACGCGAGCTCGGCGAAAGGCGCGCTCAGAGCTTTCTCAAGAAGTTCTACGGCTGGTACCTGAGGCGTGGGCGGTTCCCCAGGCAACTTCGAAGAGAGATCGTAGATGCGCCGACGCTGTCTTCCGCCGAGAAGCTTCTGCTCGCGGCGGCGCCAGACGCCGAGACGCTCGCGGTCAAGCTCGCAGCCAGATACTCGAATTCGCTGGAAACGGCGACCGAGACTCCAACCGCAGCTCCACTCGGCTAGCCCA
This sequence comes from Actinomycetota bacterium, assembly GCA_003132665.1. Taxonomy (GTDB): domain Bacteria; phylum Actinomycetota; class Thermoleophilia; order Gaiellales; family Gaiellaceae; genus Fen-549. The sequence goes on along the minus strand of PKYN01000017.1, from coordinate 92,069 downwards.
GCCCTATAGATTGGACACCATGGTCGATCTGCACTCCCACATCCTCCCGGGCGTGGACGACGGCGCGCGATCGCTCGAGGAGAGCGTAGAGATCGCGATCGCCGCCGCCCGCGACGGCACCAAGGTCATGGCCGCGACCCCGCACGTGCGCGGCGATTTCCCAACCGCCGTGGCGACGATGGAGCGACTCGTCCTCGAACTCAAAGAGGCTTTGCGCGAGAAGGGAGTCGAACTGCGGATACTCGGCGGTGCGGAGATTGCGATTTCGAGCCTGAAAGCGCTCGACGCTGATGAGTTGCGCCGTTTCGGTCTGGGCGGCAATCCCCACTATCTGCTGGTCGAGTTCCCCTATTCTGGCTGGCCGCTCTCGCTCGAAGCCGAGATCTGGAATCTCGGAGAGCGTGGAATCACGCCGGTACTGGCTCACCCGGAGCGAAACCCGGAGGTTCAATTCGATCCGAGCATGGTCGCGCCGTTCGTAGCAGCCGGCGCGCTTGTGCAACTCACGGCAGCCTCGCTGGACGGTCGTCTCGGCCGCCGCAACAAGCGCACCGCGCACAGACTGGTGGCGGCCGGATGCGCACACTTGATCGCCAGCGACGCGCACTGGCCCGGATTGCGACGAGCCGGCTTGAGCTCAGCCGCCGCGGCGGTCGGTGACCCGCGGCTGGCCAACTGGCTGGTGCACGAGGTGCCGACAGCGATAATCGAGAACAGCCCGATCCCGATTCACCCGCCGGCAAGATCCGGATCTTTGCTCTCGCGCTGGTTTAGCTGCTAGCCCGACGCACCGAGCGGGCTGTCATCTCAACAAGCAGAGCGCCTCTCGGCCGCCCCGAGGTGCCCCCAACACCTCCAGGCGGCCAAAACGCGATTTATGCCGTGGTGCGCGGTCGCGAGATCAAGAAAAGCGCGACGCCGACGAGCAGCAGTAGTAGCCCGCCGCCGGCAAGCAGCATGAGATCGAGACCCGTGAACGGCAGCGCCGAAGAAGACGGCGAAGTACTCGAAGCAACCTGCGCCTGAGAAACGCCTGCCGTCCCCGCATACACCTTCTGAACGGATCCGACGCTGCCAAGAGCGGTCGGAACCGCCATGAGGAGTGCGCAGAACATTCCAAACGCTACGCCTAGCTTCATACCAATCATCCTCTGCATAGTTAGTAGCCCCAGGGGTCACTCGAATGAGGGGGGTACCCCCAGCCTAGTGTCGTATCGGTTCTTCGTCAATGCTGAACTCACGCTTCGCTGCCTTCCCCGCGTTGAACCGATCGAAACCCTTTAACGCGCGCCGGCGGCGAGGTCGAGCGCGTAGGTGAGGAAGGCGCTGTTCACCTTTGCCAGATCGATCGCCTTTCGCATGCGAACTCGGATGATTATCTCGGGGATCAACGGCTCCCGGGGATCGAGTTGCCTGGCGCGCCTGAGATGGAGAAGCGCCTCGCGCCGGTTCCCGAGTAAGTACTCAGCCAGCCCGAGCTCGAAGTGCGCGTACCAGCCGACCGGGTTGCGCGCGAGCGCCCTTGTGTACGCCGCGCGCATGCCGGGGTAGTCGTGCCTGCGCCCCGCGATCGTGCCCGCGATCAAATCGGGCGTGTCGCTAAGCGGATTGAGTGAGCGAGCCCGATCGAGCTGTTTGGTTGCGAGCGCGGGATCGGCTCGCCACACCTGCGACGCCGCGTCCGTATAGCGCGCCGAAAGCCAGGGGCCCGCGTAGCTGAGCGTTGCAACGATCGCCAGCGGCACGATGACGAGCGTCCCGCGGGAGCGGCGGCCGGCGCGCTCCTCCGCGCTCCTCCCGTTCGCCGAGAGGGCGACCGAAAGCCCGAGAAAGGCAAAGGCCGCCGTCGCGAGCGCGGGTAGCTCCCAGAGCCAGTCGACCGAGCCGTGAACGAACCAGTAGGCGAAGCCGACGACCAGCGAAGCGGCGAGGCCATTACGGAAGGGATCGTTCGCCTTCCGCCGCGCGGCCACCAGCGCGCTCGCGACAAAGGAGATGAAGAGAAGAGCCCCGATCGCTCCCGTTTGCAGCAGCACCTTGAACTCGAGCGAATGCGGATTCGCCGGCTGCTCGTCGCTTCGCCCCATGCGGAGGTACTCGACCGCGAAGTTGTTGGCGCCCACTCCACCAATCGGGTGAGCGCGGAACTCGTCCACCGAGACCCGCCAGAAGTCGTAACGGTGTGTGCCGTAGAAGGAGGTGAAGTGACTCGAGTTCGAGTCGCCCTCCGCCCCGGTCGAGAAGTTGTGCCAGGCGGTATCGACATGCCGTATGGGATGACCGACCGCGACGACCGCGATCGAAGCCGCTAACACAAGCGCGAGACCGAATCCGGCAACAACGCCGCGCTCGAACCGGCGGGCGACTGCCCCGCTCAACCCGATGCGCCGGTCGAGAACGGCTGCCAACGTGCCCAGGACGAGTAAAAGGGAGAAGGGTAGGATCATGCCGTTTCGGGCCTGGGCCAGCGCCCGAGCGAGCCCGCCGTTGTCTCGCTGTCCCGCCTGGTAGACATCGAGTAACCTGCTCAGGTTGAGCAACGATACGGCGATCACGAGAAGCGCCGTTACGAGCGCCCGGCCGCGGCCGCTGACGAGGGCGACGAAGAGCAAGAACACGATCGGGAACGCGTACATCGATCCCCGGCTCTGCGCGAGCACGGCCATCTGTAGGAGCAGGCTCGCGCTCGCGGCGAGCAGCCCGCGCACGAGCGGTGGCAGCTCCTTTCTCGAGACGAGATAGAGCAAAGGCCAGAGCGGGATCAAGAACAGCGCGGCTTCGCCGTTCGGATAGTCGATCGGCGAGGAGAGCCGCCAGCCGAACAGGATCGACGAGGGGTGACCGCCGTGCACGGCAAGCTCGATGGTGATCAGGCCGAGCGCGGCCACCGCGACTGCGTAGAGCGATACGAACATGGCCGCGATCCTCGCGTTCGTGCGCCAGCGCGAGAAGAGCGCGAAAACGGTGAAGTAGAAGAGCGTCTGGTTGGCGCCGTCCCAGGCATCGCCCCGCACCTCGGCCCAGACGATCGAAAGAAAGCTCCAGAGCGTGAAGAGGGCAAACAGCACCAGGGCTGCGGTCCGCCACTCGCGCAGGCGGAGCGAATAGCGCGAGTCGAAGACACAGATCACGAGCAGCCAGAGCGCGATCAGCGCTCCCGGATACCAAACGGTCACCGGGAACCCGCCCTGATCGCCCGCCCAGATCACGAGCATGATCAACATCGCGGCGAGAGGAATCGCGATCGCAAGGTCGGAGAAACCACCTGGCCAAAGCCTGCTCAACCGGAGCGTCCGCATAGATGCCGTTTCGCTCGGCGCCGAAGGAGCCCTGGCCTCGTCAGCCGCGGAGGAACCGGCGGTTGGCATGGCGCCCTTTATACACCGTGGGCGCCTCCGGCGAGCCTACTCGGGGCGGTTGCGCTCCCAGACGAGACGCAGTCCCTCGAGAGTGAGAAACTCGTCGATTGCTTCGATCGTGTGGCAGTGCGGCACGATCAGCTCGGCGAGGCCACCGGTGGCGATCACCTTGACCTTCCCCTCGAGCTCGGCGCGCATACGCTCGACGATGCCGTCGACCTGACCGGCGAAGCCGAATACGAGGCCCGACTGGAGCGCCGCGATGGTGCTCTTGCCGATCACGTTCGCCGGCTCGGCGAAATCCACCTGGCGCAGTCGCGCCGCCCGGGCAAAGAGAGCCTCCATCGAGATCTCGATCCCGGGCGCCAGGACGCCGCCGATGTACTCACCCTCCGCCGAGATCGCGTCGAAGTTGGTTGCCGTCCCGAAATCGACCGCGATACACGGAGCGCCATGACGCTCGAGCGCCGCGATCGCGTTGGCGATGCGGTCGGGGCCGACCTCGCGCGGATCGTCGAAGCGAATGGCGATACCGGTACGGGTTCCAGGGCCGAGCACGATCAGCTCGCGCTCGAGCCAGCGCTCGGAAAGCTCTTCGTAGCTGCGAACGAGCGCCGGTACGGTCGAGGCCAGGCAGACCCCCGAGACGGACTCGAAATCGATCAGATTGCGAAAGAGAGAGGCGAGCTCGTCACCGGTTCGGTGCGCTTCGGTGGCAACCCGCCAATGCTGCACGAGCCGCTCCCCCTCGAACAGCCCGAGAACAGTCTGCGTGTTTCCGACGTCGACGGCGAGCAGCATGCCGAGAGTCTAGAGATCGTCTTCGGACTGGAGCTGCTCTCCGATCCGCTCGGCCAGAGCGGCGGCGGTCAGCTGCGAGCCCTCACCGCTGTTCAGCTCCTCGATGGTCACGTCGCCGGAGGTGAAGACCTCGGCGCGCGGGATGATTCGGGCCGGGCGGTTCTTGTCCCAAACCCAGACGTCTTCCATGCGCAGGTGCAGGTACGGATAGCTCGGCTGGCTGGCCTGCTCGACGTCGAGCTTGTTGCAGAGATAGGTCACATCCGGGGTGAGAATGCAGTAGCGGAAGAGACCGAAGACGGCCGTGTACTCCTTCTTCAGCCGCAACTCGAGCTCGGCTTCGTATTCATCGAGATCATCGAGATGTGACATAGCACTAGTCAGTCTAGCCCCGCGAGCAAGGCTCTCACCGGCCCCCAGCCGGGGATTTCGAGATCGGGCTCGAGCTCGGCCAGCGGCTCGAGCGCGAAGCGGCGCCGGTGCAGGCGAGGATGGGGTAGCTCGAGCTCGGGCTCGCTCATGACCAGAGAGCCGTAGAGAAGCAGGTCGAGATCGATCACCCGCGGGCCGAAGCGCGGACCGGCGCGCCGCCGGCCGAGCTCGCATTCGATCAACTGAAGGCGCGCGAGCAGCTGCCTGGGCGAGAGATCGGTCTCGACGACCGCGGCGCCGTTCAGGAAGCGCGGCTGGTCGAGCAAGTCCTCGGGCTCGGTCTCCCGCAGCGTCGACGACGCGACCACTTCGACGCTCGGCTCGGCGGCGAGGCGCTCGAGCGCGAGGCGCAGCATTCCCTCCCGATCGCCGAGGTTGGCCCCCAAACCCACGTACGCCCTGGTCATGAGCCGTCGCCGCCCTCGATCGCGGCCGCGATCGTCAGGGCCTCGACGTGCTCGCGCACGTCGTGCACGCGAAAGATGTCGGCGCCTCGATCGAAGGCCGCCAGCGCCGCGCCGATCGAGGCCGCCGTCGTTCCACGGGTCGCCTTCGGATCGCCAAGCAGGCGCCCGAGCGAGCGCTTGCGCGAGAAGCCGACCAGAACGGGGCGGCCGAGCGCGAGCAGAACGTCGAGCCGCCTCACGAGCGCCAGGTTGTGCTCGACCGTCTTGCCGAAACCGAACCCGGGATCGAGGCAGATTCGATCCTCGCGCACGCCGTGCGAGATGGCGAAGGTGAGTCGCTCTTCGAGGAACGCGGCCACCTCCGCGACGACGTCCGCGTATTTCGGCTCGTCCTGCATCGTGCGCGGTTCGCCGAGCATGTGCATCAAGCAGAGATAGGCGCCCGACTCCGCCACCACCTCGACCATCTTTGGGTCGCCGCGCAGCGCCGTGACGTCGTTGACCAGCTCGGCCCCGAGCTCGAGCGCGCGGCGAGCGACCTTGGCCTTGCTCGTGTCGATCGAGAGCGGAGCGTCGTGCAGCTCCTCGAGCACCGGTACGACGCGGCGCAACTCCTCGTCGACACTCACCGCGTCCGCGCCCGGCCGGGTCGATTCGGCGCCGACGTCGACGATCGCCGCGCCCTCGGCGAGCATGCGCCGAGCCGAGGCGACCGCCGCCTCGGGCTCGAAGTTGAGGCCGGCGTCCGAGAAGCTGTCGGGTGTGACGTTGACGATCCCCATAACCGCAGGGCGCGGAAATCTCTGCTCGATCGGGAGTCTCACTCCCGGTATCGTCGCACGCCGCCCGTCATCGGGCGGTGGACGAACCACAACCCGGCTATCACGAGAGCGCCGCCGGCTGCGAGCGTCGCTCGTAGCGGCTCGCCGAGAACGAGCACAGAGCCGAGAACGCCAAACACGGGCACGAGCAGCGTGAACGCCGACGTCGAGGCTACGCCGGCAATGCGAACGCCCTCGGAAAAGAGCACGAAGCCGAGCACCGTTCCGACAACGGCCAGATAGGCGATCGCCGTCCAGGTGGCTCCAGAGGCTTCGGCGAGGCGCCCCCAGCCCCCGCCGAAAAACGAGAGTGGCAGAAGCAGCGACGCGCCGGCGCCCGCGAGATAGACGTTCGCAGTGACCGAGTCGAAGTGAGCCGAAGCTCGGCGCGCGACCATCGAGTACCAGGCCCAAGACAAGGCGGCGCCCATCAGGATGGCGTCGCCCGTGAGCCGCCGCGCATCGATACCCCCAACCGGGTCGACAACGAGGACTAGCCCGGCAAGTGCGAGCGCAAAGCCGATCGCGGTCGATCGCCCGGGCCGATCGCCGAGCAGCCGCCAGACCAACAGCGTGGTCAGCACGGGGATCAGACCCGGGACGATTATCGAGCCGTCACTCGCCGGCGCTAGCCGCAGCCCGTAAAGAAAGCAGAGGTTGTACACGGCGACCGCGGTCAGGCCCATCGCGAGCACAAGCGGAAGCTCTCGCCGCGCGGGAAAGCGGATACGTCGTCCCCTGAGCCGCGCCCAGATCACAAGCAGTACGCAGGCGACGGCGAATCGCGCTGTCGCCACGGTCGCCGGAGCGACGTGCGCGGCCGCCACCTTCCCCGCGGGCCACGTCCCGCCGAAGCAAACGGCCATACCGACGAGCGACGCGTACACGACGCGCCGCGAGTCGCCGCTGCCGCTCATCTAGCCTTTGGCGGCTTCAGGCGGCGGAGGCTTCGAGAGCGCGCCGGGCACCGGATAGGGCTTGGTCTTGGTCGCGCGTGGCTTACGCGCCTTCTTGCCCTCGCTGCCCGTCGGGGCCGGAGGCGTGGAATCGGCGAACACGTCCTGCTCGGATTCGCCCGCCAGTAGGCGCTCGAACTGCTCCTTGTCGATCGTCTCGCGTTCCACCAAGAGGTCGGCCATCCGGCGCAGGTCGGTGTCGTGCTCGCGCAGCACCGAGAGCGCGGTTTGATGAGCCTCTTCGATGATGTTTCTGATCTCGTCGTCGATCTGGCGCGCGATCTCGTTCGAGTAGTCCGGCTCGCGACCCAGCTCGCGACCGAGGAAGGGCATGTCGGCCGAATGGCCGAGCACGCGCGGGCCGAGCTTCTCGCTCATCCCGTAACGCATCACCATCTGCTTGGCGGTCGCGGTGACCTTCTCGAGGTCGTTGGCGGCGCCGGTGGTGGCCTCTTCGAAGACGATCTCCTCGGCGGCTCGACCGCCGAGCGACATCGCAAGCTGATCCATCAGCGCGGCGCGCGTGGTCAGGTAGCGATCCTCACGCGGCAGCGAGATCGTGTAACCGAGCGCCTGCCCACGGCTGATGATCGAGATCTTGTGAACCTCGTCGGTGTGCTTGAGGAAGTAGCCGACGATCGCGTGGCCCATCTCGTGGTAGGCGGTGATCTTCCGCTCCGACTCGGAGAGAAGTCGCGTTCGCTTCTCGGGACCGGCGATCACGCGCATGATCCCCTCTTCGAGCTCCTCCTGGCCGATCTGCTTGCGGCCACGGCGAGCCGAGAGCAGCGCGGCTTCGTTGACGAGATTGGCCAGGTCGGCACCGGTGAAGCCGGGCGTACCGGCGGCAAGGGTATCCAGGTCGATCTCCGCGGCCAGCGGTTTGCCCTTGGAATGCACCTCGAGGATCTTGCGCCGGCCGATGCGATCGGGCCGGTCGACGACGATCTGCCGATCGAAGCGACCGGGGCGAAGCAGAGCCGGATCGAGAATGTCGGGCCGGTTGGTCGCGGCAATCAGGATGATGTTGTCCTTCAGCTCGAATCCGTCCATCTCGACCAAGAGCTGGTTCAGCGTCTGCTCGCGCTCGTCGTGGCCGCCGCCCATCCCGGCGCCGCGATGCCGTCCGACAGCGTCGATCTCGTCCATGAAGACGATGCAGGGCGATGCCTGCTTGGCCTGCTCGAACAGGTCGCGCACGCGGCTGGCGCCGACGCCCACGAACATCTCGACGAAGTCGGAGCCGGAGATCGAGAAGAAGGGCACCCCGGCCTCACCGGCGACAGCGCGGGCGAGCAGCGTCTTGCCGGTTCCGGGCGGTCCATAGAGCAACACGCCCTTGGGGATGCGCGCCCCGAGCGCCTGGAACTTCTTCGGGTTCTCGAGGAAGTCCTTGATCTCTTGCAGCTCCTCTACGGCCTCATCGACCCCGGCGACGTCGCGGAAGGTGATCTTGGGCGCGTCGGGCGTCATCCGCTTGGCGCGGCTCTTGCCGAAGCTCATCACCCTCGAACCGCCGCCCTGCATCTGGTTCATCATGAAGATCCAGATTCCGAGGAAGAGCACGAACGGGAGCAGGTATCCGAGGATCGAAAGCCAGGGCGAGGAGCCGGTGCCTTTCGAGGCGTAGAGCACGCGGTGCTGCTGGAGAATCTGCTCGAAGTTGGCCTCTGACTGAGCGCTCGGGTAGTTGACCTTGCCGCTGACGGGCTTGGTGCCCGTGGGAGATCCCGCGGGGATATCGAGCACGTACTTGATCTGCTGCGAATTGGGGGTGAAGGTCACCTCGTGCACCTTGTTCGCCTTGGTGAACTGGATCAGCTGCGAATAGGTGAGCGCCTTGCTCTTCGAGCTGCTGGAGCTCGGCAGAAGCTGAGACACGAGAAAGACGGCTCCGACGATCAGAACCAAGGGGAAAAGCGCGCTGCGAAAGAACCGGCCCATAGATAAACCTCCACGCGGAGCGTAGCAGTAGTACTTCCCCTTTCCGCCTTAGTTGAGTCGCCCTTCGAGGGCGCTAATCCGACCCGGCGGGAGCCGGGTTGCTTCACATTCCTTCGGGAAGCAGCGAATCGTCGAGCACCGCGACGTAAGGGAGGTTGCGGTAGCGCTCGGCGAAATCAAGCCCGTAGCCGACGACGAAGCGGTCGGCGATGTCGAAGCCGACATAGCGCACCGTTTTGCGAACTTTGTGCGCCGACTCTTTGACGAATAAGGCGCAGACCTCCAGCGAGGCCGGCGCGCGCGAGCGAAGGTTTCTCATCAGATAGGAGAGCGTCAACCCGGAATCGATGATGTCCTCGACGACCAGGACGTGGCGGTCCTCGATGTTGATGTCCAGGTCTTTGAGGATGCGCACGACGCCCGAGGAGTCGGTCGCCGAGCCATAGCTGGAGATGGCCATGAAATCGACCTCGCAGAAAAGCGGGAGCTCGCGCATCAGGTCGGCCATGAAGAAGACGGCTCCCTTGAGCACGCCGACCAGGAGGAGTTCGCGCCCCTCGTACTCGGCCGCTATCTCGCGGCCCAGCTCGGCGACGCGCTCGCGCAGTTGCTCCTCCGAGACGAGGACTTCACCCACACCGGGGTCGAGATGAGCATCGTTCACAGTCACCTGTCTCCTTGCTCGAGAGACTTCATCGTCGGCGGCGCCGCTTCATCTTCTCTCGTCGCCTTCACAGCGTCTTCATAGCCCGGCGCCGCCACGATCCCGGGCACTGCGACGATCTCCTCGCCCTTGGCCACGAGCGGCCAGGAGCTCCTCTGCGAACGGGGAATCTTGGCGTCTACGAACACGTCTTGAATCTTCTTTTTTCGTCCGGCGAGGCGATCGCCGGGCTTGAAGCAGCGTACCTGTAATCCCTCCATCCCGGACTCGAGGATCCAGGGGCCGATGCGCACCCTGCCCTCGAGCGGCAAGGGCGCCTGCTCGATGAAGAGCCGGTCGTACTCCCGCACGGCCTTCAGCGCCGGGCTCAGATCAACCGACTTCGAGCCATCGTGCGAGCCCAGGAGCTCGAGCAGCGCCCCCTCCAGCCCGCGCGGAAGGCGTGGACGCTCGCGCGCGCACGCAAGAATGTTCTCCTCGGCCGCGGGATGCAGACGGCGAAGCGCGGGCAGGACCTCACTGCGAATCACGCCCCTAACGGTGCCGGGATTGCTCGAGTCCTCGCGATAACCAAGACCCTCGGCAAGGCAGTAGGCCCGAGTCTCGTCGCGCCAGAGGCCGAGCAGCGGGCGCACGACGCCGTCCTCGCGCCTCAGCTTGATCCCACGAGTACTCCCGCTCGAGACCAGCCGGTAGATGATCGTCTCGACCTGATCGGAGGCCGTGTGCCCGGTCGCGCGCAGGCGCCCGGCGCCGAACGAATAGCGCAGCTCGCGCAGCTCGGCTTCGCTCATCCCCGGCTCTCCGGCCTCTACCACCTCGGCGCCGAGAACGTCGCGACAGAAGGATGCGTCCTGTTCAGACTCTTCTCCGCGCTGGTGATGGTTCACGTGCAGGGCGCTGACCCGGTAGCCGAGCGCCCCGAGCGCGTGCCAGAGGCAGGTCGAGTCGGCGCCGCCCGAGACCAGGCAGAGCACCTCGCCGCCGGGCTCGATCAGGTTCTCGGCCCGGATCAGCTGCTCGATTCGCTCGCGGAGCTGAACACTGTCCATGAGTTGATTGTCGCAGGCTCCCGACCATCGCGGCCGGCGTCCAGGTCGGTTCAGCCCGATCACGGGAACGGGGCTCAGGCGCCGCGTAGTACTGCCGTCTCCGAGCTGACCGTTGCTGTTACGGCCCCAGCACTTGGCGGTGCGATCGGAGAAAACGGCACATCCAGCGCAGATTTTTCAGCCGTCCTCGAGCCGGTCGAGCGCCTGGGCGAGCTCCTCGGAGCCGAGCTCAACGGGCGGGCAAAGGCAACCGGAGAGCGCCCCTATCAACCCCACTCGCAGTCAGACGACCTTGCTGGTCGCACTGTCTTTGTCGCTCTGGGCGGTCGAGCGCGTAATACTGCGTTGAGATTTCCACCCCGAACAGGAGGTTGCGAGGAATGAGTTTGTGGAACCGATTCGAGGAGCGGCGCGCGCGGAACCGCGTCGCCGACGAGGATGCGAGGCTCAAACTCGCGAGAAACGCGCTCGCCAGGGCGCTCGACGAAGAGGCGGAAAGGCTCAACGGCGGGATGATGATCGAGTACGGCTCCACGCGGGCCGAAGTGAGCCCGCCGATCCGAGAAGCGAAGGATCTTGGCAGCTACGTGCGGAAACTCCCGCCGCGCGACCCCCGTATCGAGGAGGCTCAGTTGTTCGCGGACGCGGGGTTGCTTTCGCCGCTCGACGATCGCGCTCGCAAGGTGCTCGCTGAGCCGTGGCCGGGCGGCTTCGACCCCGACGCGAAACTCGCAGCCATGATCAAGGCACTGCGTGAGGCGCGACCGAGCGAATAGCAGCTCACCCCCGTCGAGACGCACCGCATCGTCAGGCCGGGTGCTTACTCGCTCCAGTGCGGATCCAGCAGCCAGGCTTCGAGCCGGTCGAGCGCCTGGGCAAACTCCTCGGCGCCGAATTCGAACGGGCGCGCGTAGGGAACCGGGACGTGATGGGCGTGAAACCCCTCGCCGGCCGACGCCTCGAGCAAGTATCTGACGGCCAGACCGTGCGTAACGACGAGAATGACGGGCTCGGCGCGAGCGAGCACGATTCGGAAACCGCGGGCAAACCGCGCCGCTGACTCACTCCGGCTCTCGCCTCCTCCCGGCGGCCGATCCTCGGGGCCGTGCGTGTGCGCCCAGGACGTGTACTGCTCGAGCGGACCTTGCTCGAACGCGCCAACGCGAATGTCGTTCAGCTCGGCCAGCTCGAGCCAGGGCGGCTCGCGGCCGGCCAAGGCGATCTCGGCCGTCCGGCGCGCCCGCGGGAACTCGCTCGTCGAGAAGAGGTCGATCGGGCGCCCCACCAGCGAGCGACCGAGCGCGCGAGCCTGTTTCTCCCCGCGTTCGGTCAGGGGACAGCGACTGTTCGGCTCGCCGTTGACGATGCCTCGAGCCGAGCACTCACTCTCAGCGTGACGGGCGACTAGAACCGTTTGCATGGGATCAAGCTAGCGCAGTGCGGGAAGCGGGTCGACCGCGGCGCCCCTCAGGCGAAGCTCGAAGTGCAGATTCGGACCGCGCGCCTCGCCGCTTTGCCCAGACAGCCCGAGCTGAGTACCACTATTTACGCTCTGCCCAGGGGTGACGTCGACGCGCGAGAGATGGGCGTAGTAGCTACGCAGTTCCCCGCTGTGCGCAACCACGACCAGAAGCCCGAAGTTTCCGCCCGGACCGGCGGAAACCACGCTGCCGGCCGCCGCCGCCCGCACCGGCGTGCCACTGGCGACGGCGAAATCGATACCGGCATGAAAGCGGTTGAGGCGGGGACCGAAGGTGCTGGAGATCGGGCCTGCCAGCGGCCTGTCGAGGACGCCGGTGGGCGCCTGCGGCGGCGGTTGCGCCAGCGCCGCGAGTGTGCTCGGTCCGGTACGCCCGTCTACCTTTAAGTCCGCGTAGCGCTGGAAACGGCGCAACGCAGCCACCACGTGCGCGCCCATCGCTCCATCGAAGCGCGCAGAGGGAAATCCGTGCTCGGCGAGGAGGTACTGGAGCTCGACGACGTCGCCTCCGACACGGCCGCGGCGCAGAGTACGGCTACCAAGCGCCGGGGCGCCGAGCCGGCCTAAGAAGGGCCGCGTCTTGGGCCCGACGATGCCGTCCACGACCAGCCCGGACGAGCGCTGCAGGCGTTTCACTCCCCGCACCGTCGCCCGGTTCGTGATCCCGCTCACATTTCCGTGATAGAGACCTCTCTGCCAGAGCGCAGCCTGTAGCGCCGCGATCTTCGAGTTGCCCATCGCGAGAGCCGGATTCGGGGCCACGAGCACCGCCGCAGCCACGAGCGGGGTCAGCAAAGCCAATCGCCGCATGGCGTGGAGTAATTCGCAACTGCCGCGCTCGTTCCTCTCTCGTCGCGCCCGCCGGCATGCGCAGGTCGAATGGAAAAGCCTTCGTCCGTTACAGAACGATGCTGCGGAAGAGCCCGACCTGTTTCATCCCGATCGACTCGTAAAGCCCGATCGCACGCTCGTTCTCGGCGCGAACGAAGAGGCAGACACTCGGCGTGCTTTCGAGCAGCAGCCGGCAGAGGTCGCCGAGCGCCCGGCGTGCATAGCCGCGCCCACGCAGCTCCGGATCGGTCCAGACCTGTTGGAGCTGAATCGACGACGGAGTCCAGGCCGAGGCCTCGGCCTTGAACCGGATGTGCCCGTCCTCGCTCCAGAGCCATGAGCGGCCGGACACGATTTGAATGCGCGTGCGCTGGCGAAAGCCGACCGGGTCGCACTCGAGCGGATTCACGCTCAACTCCTCCTCGTGCGCGGCGGCGCAGGCGGGCAGCAGCAGATCGAGGTCCGAGCTCGTAGCCAGGCGCAGGCCGCTGTCGCCCGGGGCGGGCTTCTCTCGCAGTTCGTAGACGGGCTCCGAGGGGCTGTCTCGGCGCGGAGGCGGGCGATGCCTCGCAATGCCGTCCCAGAGGTCGTTCACCGAGCTCTCGGCGCCTACGATCATGCGCGCCCCGCTCGCGAGCGCGCGCCGCGCGAAGACGCCACAGTCGAGGCCGGCCGGCCCGATGTTCATTCCGAAATGACAGAGAGCCTGGAGCGAGCCGTCTTGAGGCACGGCGAGAAAGCGCCCCAGCCCACGCCGAGCGAGATCCTCCAGGAAGACGCGCTCGACCGGATTCTCGGCGCAGAAGGCAAGAACCTGTTCCAGCGGCGGCGTGCGGAGCTTCGCCACCTCCCTATCCTGCCAGAGCGGGTCGCGTACTACTCTTGAACCCGCAATGAGCGAGACCGTCTTCCTCGTCAACCCCGCCTCGGCCGGAGGCTCCACCGCCAGGCGCTGGCCCGAGATCGCGCACCAGGCCGCCAACGCCGGCCTCGTCGGCGATGCGTACTTCTCCGAGCATCCCGGGCACCTGGGAGAGCTGGCCCGCGAGGCCGTCAAAGCCGGGGCCCGCCGGCTCGTGCTCGTGGGCGGCGACGGGTCGCTGAACGAGATCGTGAACGGCCTCGGCAAGCACACGAGCAAGATCGAGCTGGCATTGATTCCGCGTGGCACGGGCTCGGATTTCGTCCGCGAGCACGCGATTCCGCACAGTGTGGAAGGGGCGGTTCAGGTGGCTCTCGAAGGAGAGCTACGCCCGGTTGACCTGGGCAAAGCGACGTTTCACGCCTGGGACGGGAAACAGGCCGAGCAGTACTTCGCCAACGCCGCCGGCACCGGTATCAGCGGGGCGATCGCCCGCCGTGTCAACGACGGAGCGAAGGGACTCGGAGCCAAGGGCAGCTACGCCTTGGCGGTGCTCTCGGTCTTTCCGCGCTGGCGCAACTGCAACGTGCGCCTGCGCGTCGACACCGAGGAGCGCGAGGGAAAGATGCACGAGGTGATCGCGGCGATCGGTCGCTACCAGGCCGGCGGCATGAAGCTCTGCCCCGATGCCGTCCCGGACGACGGGCTGTTCGACGTGCTCATCCTCGGCGACCTGAGCAAGGCCGACCTCGCCCGCAACCTGCACAAGACCTATCGGGGAACTCATCTCTCCCACCCGAAGGTCGAGGTCCTGCGTGGCACGCTCGTATCGATCGAAGCCGAGGAGCCGCTGCCGATCCAGCTCGACGGCGAGCAGCCGGGAACGACCCCGGTTCAGTTCGAGTTGATTCCAGGCGCGCTGCGCCTACGCGTGCCTCCGCGCGGCTGAAAAACGCGACTACTTCGCGGGCTTCTTCGCGGGCGCCTTGCGGGCGGCCGGCTTTTTCGCGGCCGGCTTGGCCGGCTTGCCCAGGGCCTTGACCTGCTTCTCGAGATCCGAGACGCGCTTTTCGAGCGCCTCTACCCCGCTGACGCGCCGTTGCAGCTCGTCCATGCGGTCTCGCAGTCCAGTCAGAGCGTCGAGCAGCTTCTGCGCGGCCGGCGTCGAAGCGATCTTCTGCAGAGCTTCCTCGCCTCTATCGGCGAGCTTGCTGACGATTTCCGGCGTACCTTGAGGCACCTGGCATCTCCTCCTAGATTCGGTAGTGAGCGCTAAGTGGAGCGTAGCTAGCTCGAGGCAGTAGCGAAAGGGGCGGGGCGACCGGGCGCTACTGGACGATGTCGACCGGAGTGCCTACCTGCACCCGTTCGAACAGCTTTTTCAGATCGGCGGCGCCGAGCCGCACGCAGCCGTGGGACGCGGCTTTGCCGATCGAGCCGGGATCGTTCGTGCCGTGAATGGCGATGGGCCCGCCCTCGGGCCAGTAGATCAGCTTTTCGGAAAAGCCGGAGAGAGCGATGGCGGCGGCCCCGTACGCCCCGCTGGTATCGGCGATGCGGATGCGCTCTCGCACGATGAAGCTTCCGCGCGGAGTGGGCGTCGATAGAGCCCCGACGGTGGCCGCGGCGCGCAGCACGGGAGCACCGTCCTCGTACAGCGTCAAACGACGCCGGGAAAGGTCGACGAGGACGCGCGTGTGCACCTCCTCCAGCGCGACGCTGCGCGCGGAGACATAGCCCTCCCTCCCGCCCGAGATTCCCGGTCGGCCGGAGAGCCTGATCCTGTACCAGAGCGCTCGGCAATCACTTGCTCGCACCTCGCCCAGCGCGGCGACTACTGTCGGCACGCCGCGACGGCTCGTCTCGACGAAGCTCTTGCTCGAGCGCGACAGGATGCTAAGCCGGTCGCCGCCCGGGCGCCTGTAGACGTTCGCCCGAGTGCGCACAAAGGCGACGACCGAGACGCGACGCGAGCCGAGGGCAACCTCCCCCACGCGACAGTGGCGAGTCGTCTCCGTCGCCCGCTTCGCCCCGTCGCCCACCGACCGCCGCGCATCGTCGCTGGAAAAGCCGCGCACCAGCAAGCCGATCGCCAGCACGGCGAGCCCAGCGAGACCGAGAAGCAGCAACCTGCGCAGAGCAATGATTCTAGTTGCGAGATGCTGCTAGGGGCTCCTTTCAAAACGAAGCACTCCACCATCTGGCCGCGCTCGGAGGCGCGCTGCGTCGTCCTCGGCCTCGCCCGTAGCTTTGGCTACGACCGAGGCGCTACGTCCTAGCATCGCATCCACCGATCACACCCAGCCGGCGGAGTGCTTCATTCTGAAATGAGCCTAGGCGACGTGCCTGAGCGGAACTACGTTCTCTGCCGATTCGGAGCTCTTCGCCGCCTTGGAGCTCTTGTGCGCGCCGCGATTGATGTCGGCGACGAGAGAGAAGTAGCGCCAGCGAAGCTGGCTGAACTCGATGAACGCGCCGATACGATCGCCGATGACGCGCGCCGCCGACTCGATCGCCTGGTCGGGGGCAAGCGGCAAGCGCCTTTCAAGCTCGATTACGCCGAGGGGTGCGCGCGTGCCGCTGATCGTGAAGGCGCAGACAGTGCGCAGGTTGTCGTCCTCGAGCAGCATGCCCAGCTCTTTCTCCGAGACGGAGGGAGCGTCGTCGCTCAGGAAGACCTTCCTCTCTACGTACACGCGTCCCGCGATTCCCTCGTTCAATGCCAGCTGCGTGGAGCGAATCCTCGCCTCCAAGAAACGCGCCCTGCGGGTCGGAGCCGGGCGGTGGGCGAGGGCGCAAAGCTTGCCGTCCTCGGGATCGAGCAGCCAGAAGGTCGCTGTGTCGAATTCGAAGGACTCGCAGAGGACTTCGAGCACGGAATCGGCAACTTCGTCGATCTGCTCGGCCTCGGCGAGAGCCCGCACGATGCCGTCCTCGGCCGAGAATGCCGCCCGCGCTCCCTCGAGCACGCCGTAGAGTTGCGCCCGAACCTGCTCGAGCTCGGCCTTCGCGGCGGCCAGCTCATCGCTCTCCAGCCGCGGCTCGTTGAGTCGCGCGTCGTCCTCTATTGCATCAGACGAAAGCAAGGGGGATGTGGCCGCAGTCTGCATTTGAATCGCTACTCAGGTGATCGATAGCAGGGCTCTTCTTTCGATCCCCGTTTCGCGGTGCAAACCCTCACCACAGCGAACCGTCTATACAAGTAAGGGACCGGGCTCAACAACGCAACGTGTCCCGCCGATACTAAAAGTAATCTGGAAGAACGCATGAAAGCTCCGGCAAAGAAGAAAGGGCACACTCACAGGCAGGTCACGGTTCGCGTGCTCGGTCAACAGGGCGGCGTGCCCTACGAGGTCGAGCGCACCTTCTGCGGCGAATGCCACGAGATCCTCTCCGAGCGGCCGCTTCGGCGCGCTGCTGCGTGACGCTCGTCTCGAGGCCTAGCTGCGAGAGCGAAGAAGCCCGTGGCCCGCTGAGGCGATCGCAGCGAGCGCGAGCGCCGTTTCGCTTTAGCCGAGAATAGCGGCCGAGCCATCTATTTATCCCGGCGCGGGCCTGAGCCGAGCGTTTCGGTCGCCCGAGAGACGAACCTCATCAGTCGAGCCGGTTCCCGCAGGCAGTACCGCCACGACTCTCCTGGCTCTAGAGTTCCTCCACCTTGCCCTTCCACTTCTCCACCGAGGTGATCGTCCGCTTCGCCGAGACCGACGCGGCCGGAATCGCTCATCATTCCGCCTACCTCGTCTGGTTCGAGGCCGCCCGCGTCGCATATCTCGCCGAGCATGCCGGCGGATACCAGGCATTGCGCGATAAGGGAATCGAGTCGCCGGTGGTGGAGATAAGCGTCCGCTACTTTTCCCCGGCCCGCTTCGACGACAAGTTGCGTGTTTACGCTCGCATCTTCGATATCCGCGGCGCCCGCTTCCGCTGCCAGTACGTCGTCGAGCGCGACGGCGAGCGCCTGGCCGAAGGCTCGAGCCTGCATGCGCTGGTCGATTCGCGCACCTTTCGACCAACCCGTATGCCGGCTTGGTTGAGAGAGGCGATCAAAGTGGCCGAATCCAACAACTCCTCGATTGACAAGTCACAGTTGAGTCAGAAAGGACTGATGAGATGAACTGTCCCGCTTGTGGCCGCGAGTTGACGACGATGACCGCCGGTCCGATCGAAGCCGACGTTTGCGCGAATGGCTGCGCGGGGATCTGGCTCGATCACTTCGAGCTCGAGAAGGTGGACGAGCAGAGCGAGACTGCGGGCGCGACCTTGCTGGCGATACCCGGCGACCCCTCGCTGACGGTTGACCCCGACCGGCGGCGGAGCTGCCCCAAATGCGGGCCGGAGACGGTGATGATGCGCCACTTCGAGAGCGTCGCACGCAAGGCCGCCGTTGACGAGTGTCCGAGCTGTGGCGGAATCTGGCTGGACGCGGGCGAGCTGAACGTGATCCGAAGCGAGTTCCCGAGCGCGGAAGCTCGCCACGACGCGGCCAGGAAGGCCTTCTCGGAGATGTTCGACGCACAGCTCGCCGCAGAGCACGCAAAAAGCGAAGCCGAGCTCGAGCGGGCGGAAAAGATCTCCGGCGCGCTGCGCTTCATCTGCCCCTCGACGTACCTGCCCGGCAAGCAGGACGGAGGCGCCTTCTAGCTCCGGTCAGCGCGGTTAGCCGGTACTGATCGTCGTTGTATCGGTGGTCGTGGTGTCGGTCGTCGTGGTATCTGTCGTCGTCGTGTCGGTGGTCGTCGTGTCGGTCGTCCCCTTACCCTTGTCCTTCTTCGGCGCCTTCGTTCCGACACGCACGATCTTGGGCGAAGACCGGTAGCTCGAATACCAGGTGTTGTCGTGCAGCAGCTTGCCGTCCGCGCCGTAGACGAGCCGGTGAACGCTCGTCGTGCTGGAGGACTGTCCCGGGTCCTCGATCTCTTTCGTCCCGACGGCCAGGCTGGGATCGAGGATCCTCTTCAGGGGCGGCCCGCCGGTGATGCGAAGCGGAGTCGCCGATGACTCGACCCTGCGGTGCTGGGGCTCTCCGTAGAGCGCTACGAGCAGCGTGCCCGAGCCCGAGAAAGTGCGAATCAACAGCCAGTGGTCGGTGTCGTTACGGAACTTGAGATCGGGGCTCGGCCAGTTCACCGTGGCGTCTCGTCCAAGCGGATAGTGGCTGATGTAGAGAGCGTGATTCGTCCGCTCGAGGATGTCGAGGCCCGCTTCGAAGGCGGCGTTGAACGTCGTGGTCGAGACCTGGCAAACCCCGCCGCCAAGCCCTTCGGTGACCTCGCCGTTCATGATCACGGGCGCGGTCAGGAAGCCCTTCTTCGAGTCACGCTGTCCGGTGGTCTTGTTGAACGAGAAGACCGCGCCCGGGGCGACGAACTTGTTGTCGATCAACTTGGCCACCAGCTGGACGTTGTGAATGCGGTTCGCAATCCCGGTGAACGACGTCTCGTAGGAGCCGACGAGCCCGGTGATACCCATCGCCTTGGCCTGCTCGGTCGTCCGTCGCGGCTGAGTGCTCTTCATCACCAGAGAAGCGGTTCGACCGAAGGCGCGGCGCGCGGCGCTCAGAATCGCGCTCGAGGTTCTCTCTCGATCGAGCACGCGACCGATGCGAGCCGGAACGACGTGGATGCTTCGGCCGGCGATCCCGAACGCGGCGTTCTTGGCGGGCCGATCGAGCTGCTTGGCGAGGGAAGCCAGGAAAACGTCGGCATCGTGTCCGCCAATGCTCAGATTCCGCTCGCCGTCGTGCGGATACTCGAGCATCTTCCTTATCTGCGCCGGAAGAATCGTCCAGCGTACCGCCCCCAGCTTGAGCTGCACAGGCGCCGAGACCACAGTCCGAACCTGGCCCTCGACGCGCACGAGATCGCTGCGGCGAACCCTCGGAGCGACGACGCGCACGGGCAGCACGACCGTGCCGCGAGTGAGCGAGCCGAGAGTCTTGACGACCATGTCGGCTGCCCGCTTCTTGTCCAGCTCTCTACCCTTGCGCCCCGGAACGACGCTGAGCTGCGACCCGTTGACGACGAGCGCCGGCTCGAGTGCGGACTTGTCCACCCTCTTCGCGATCGTCGCGAGAAGCGCCTTCAGGGCCGGCGGGGAAAGCTTGACGGGCGGCTTGATGTGACTGCCGAGGAGACGCATCTCCAGGCGCTTGAAGCCGCGCAAGGGGCCGGTTCCGTCGCCGTCGCGACGAGCCCTGGCGATGGCCGCGTCCCAGTCGACGGCGATTCCAAGCTGCGCGGGGGCAACCTCGAAGCGCTTGCCCTTGGCAACGAGCTTGACCGGTACCCAAGTCAGCTTCCTCGAAGCCTTTTCCAGCTTCTGGTGCGCCTGGGACGAGGTCAAGCCACCCACGTTGATGCCCGCGATCTCTACGCCGGCCGCGATGCGATCGGACGATCCCGCAAAGGCGTAACCGACCATGACGAGCACGGCGAGTGCGGCGACGGCGGGCACGATCAGGGCCAGCGAGCGCCTTGACTTGCGCTTCCGGTGCCGGCTGCGCGGATGGCTGGTGGGCCGGGAGGTGTGCTGGTAAGGACTCATATCCGAAAGACGGGACGGCGCTTGCAGAGAGCACGCAAGTGTATCTATGCGTATCGACCGGAAAACACCCGTGCGGTCGGGCCGCTTGCGCCGTTGACAACAGGTCATCGATTTCTACAAACCGCTGAGATAAGCTCGGAGACATGGGGACGGCGGAGCTGCTCGGCCGGGACAACGAGCTAGCCGTGCTTCGGCAGTTGATGGACCGGGCGAAAGCTGGCCCGGCCGGTCTTCTCCTGAGCGGCGAGGCGGGGATAGGCAAGACCGCGCTCTGGCGCGAGGGAATCGCGCTGGCAGGCGAGCGCGGCTTTCGTGTGCTGGCCTGCGAAGCCACTCCGACCGAGACACCGCTTGCCTTCGCAGCCCTGGGAGACCTGCTCGACGAGGTTCCTCTCTCGAGTCACAAGCGCCTGCCGCCGCCGCAGCGCAAGGCGCTCGAGACCAGCCTGCTTCTGATCGAGCCCGGCGACGGAAAGGCCGATCAACGAGCCGTCTCGGTTGCGGTGCTGACGCTCGTCCGTTCGCTCGCGGCGAAAAAACCGATCCTGATCGCCATCGACGACGTGCAATGGCTCGACGCTTCGTCGGCTCGGGTGCTGGCCTTCGTGTTGCGGCGCCTGCGCGAAGGCCCGATCGGCCTTCTCATGACGCGCCGGAGCGACGAGGGCGCCGGCGGGAAACCGCCGCTCGATCTGGATACGAGCGACGGGCTGGGGGGCGCCACCGAGAGCCTCACGATCGGTCCGCTCAGCCTCGGCGCAATCCGGCGCCTGCTCACCGAGCGCACCGGGCACCGCGTTCCGCGCGCCGTGCTCAATCAGCTTTACCGCGCCGCGGGCGGCAATCCGCTGTACGCACTGGAGCTCGCCCGCTCGGGGCTTGGAGACACACCGGCTGCGCCGGGCGAGCCGATTCCCGTCCCGGAGCCGTTGCGCGCGCTCGTCGCGGAGCGCCTGATCGCACTACCCGAGGCGACTCAAAAGACGCTTCTGATCGCGGCGGCTCTCGCCGAGCCGACCGTCGAGCTGGTGCAGGCGGCGGGCGGCGGAAGCCTGAGCGAGGCGATCTCCAGCGGCGCTGTCGAGCTGGACGGGGACCGGATCCGCTTCACCCACTCGCTGCTCGCCTCTGTCCTCTACGCCGAGGCGACGCCAGAAAGCCGGCACGAGCTACACAAGCGCCTGGCCGCGGTCGCCTTGGGCGCCGAGGAACGCGCGCGGCACCTGGCGCTCGGAAACAACACGCCCGACTCCGAAGTGGCCGGGGAGCTCGACGCGGCTGCCGCGCACGCCGCCGCCCGCGGAGCGCCCGAAGCGGCCGCCGAGCTGTACGAGCATGCCGCGCGGCTGACGCCGCCCGAACAGTCGGGCGAGATCCACCGCCGTCGCCACGAAGCCGCCTCTCACCACTTCGCGGCGGGCGACATCGAGCGCGCCCGGGCCATCGCCGAGGAGACGCTGAACGAGCCCGGCAGCGGTCCCTGGCGAGCCGACATGCTTGTTCTGCTCGCAAATATCGTCGAAGACGAGCAGGAGGCAACCGAGCTCTGCCGGCAGGCGGTAAAGGAGGCCGAAGGCGACGAGGACCGTCTGGCGACGGCCTACATCGCTATCGCCAGAACCCGCTCGATAATGGGCGACTTCTCCGGCCAGATCGATGCCCAACACGAGGCGCTCGCTCACGCCAAGCGCGGCAGCGACAAGCGCCTGCTCGTCGAGGCGCTGCAGGGCGTCGGGATCATGACCGTCCTGAGCGGCGGCGCGATCGACGAGAAGCTCATGCAGCAGGCAATAACGATCGACCGCGAAGAGGTGACTCTTCCTGCCTTCCACTGTCCCTCGCTCTGGTACGGCATGCAGCTTTATTGGATCGACGAGCTGGAGCGCGCCCGGCCACTTCTCAGCGCGGAGTTCGAGCGAGCCCAGCACGAAGGCGAGCTGATCGACAGTCTTCAGATTCTCGCTCCGCTGATCGAGGTCGAGATGCGGAGCGGCAATTGGGATCTCGCTGGGCGGATGGCCGGCGACGGGCTGGAGCAGGCGATCGACACCGGCTACGAGTACAACATCCGCGCGCTCGGCTTTCAGCACCTCCAGTTGGCGGTGTTCCGCGGAGAGGTCGAGAAGTCGAGGCTGGAGCTGGCGGAACAGATGGCCGAGGCCGAGCGAGCCAAGGCCCACTGGCGGACGCTCGCTCTCACATCGCTCGCGGGCTTTCTCGAGCTCTCGCTCGGCGACGCGCAGGAAGCCTGGCGCTGGCTGGAACCGGCGCTCGGGCTGCAGGACAAGCTCGGCCGCGACATCTCGATCTCGTTGCCCCTGTTCACGATCCGTCCAAATGCGATCGAGACGTTGATCGCCCTGGACGAGCTCGATCGAGCCGAGGCCCTGCTCGAAAGCTTCGAGCAGCACGTCGCCGCAACGAAGCGCCCGAACGCGGTCGTCAGCTCGGCGCGCTGCCGGGCGCTCGTCGACGCCAGCCGGGGCGATCTCGACGGCGCCGCTGCCGCGATCGAGCGAGCCATCGCCGGGCACGAGGCGCTGGCCGATCCCTTCGAGCTCGGTCGCACGATGCTCGTTGCGGGAACGGTCAGACAGAGGGCAAAGCAGAAGCGGACGGCGCGCGAGGCGCTCGAGCAGGCGGCCGACATCTTCGACCGGCTGGGAGCGCGCCTCTGGTCGCAAAAGGCCCACGCGGCGCTGGAACGGGTCAGCGGACAGCGAGGCGGCGAGCTCGGACTGACGCCGACCGAGCAGCGGATCGCCGAGCTCGTGGCCAAGGGCCGTTCGAACAAGGAGGTCGCGGGCGCTCTGTTCGTGAGCGTGCGCACGGTCGAAGCGACTCTCTCCAAGATCTACCGCCAGTTGGGGCTCGAGTCGCGCGCCGAGTTGGCGGCGCGTTTGTCGGCGGTAGACGACAACTAGCGCCGCTTCGCGCGCCGCGGCGCCGGAGCGGGTCGCGGAAGAGCGGCTTCTTGCGGCGCCGTGGCAATCGAATAGGCTGCGACTATGTCGAGCGCGGAACCGCTCGGTCGCACCGAGGAGCTGGCTGCGGTTGAGCGTTTATTCACTCAGGCCCCCAAAGGGCCCGGCATCCTCATGCTCGAGGGCATCGCCGGAATCGGAAAGACGACCCTCTGGCTCCGGGGGCTGGAGGTCGCGCGCGGGCACGGTTTTCGCGTTCTGTCCTGCAGACCCTCGCCTGCCGAGACGCCGCTTGCCTTCTCGGCGCTCGGCGACCTGCTCGGCGAGCTGGGCGAAGAGATGCTGCGTCAGCTTCCTCCTCCCCAGCGGCGCGCGCTCGAGATCGGCCTGCTCCTGCGCGAGGCCGACGGCGGAGTGCCCGATCAGCGGGCGGTCTCGCTCGCAACGCTGACCCTGATTCGGGCCACTGCGAACGAGACGCCGCTCTTGATCGCAATCGACGACATTCAGTGGCTCGACGCCTCGTCGGCTCGCGTACTGGCCTTCGTTTTTCGCCGAATCGAGCTCGACCGCTGCCGAGCGCTACTGGCTCGACGGATCGAACGGGAAGGCGGGCCGGCCCTGCCGCTCAACGTCGAGCTCGCGTCGCGGTCGCCGGGGACGGTCGAGCGCCGCACGATCGGTCCGCTCAGCCTCGGTGCGCTCCAGAACCTGATCCGCACCCGCCTCGCCGCTCGCCTGCCGCGTCAGGTAATTGTCTCGATTTGCGACGCGTCGGGCGGCAATCCGTTCTACGCGCTCGAGCTGGCGCGGGCTCAGCTGAAGCGAACGGAGATCGAGCCCGGGAGGCCGCTGCGCGTGCCCGAGTCGCTGGGCGGGCTGATCGAAGCGCGACTCGAGGCGCTGCAGCCCTCAACCCGAAAGGCGCTCCTGATCTCGGCCACGCTCTCGCAACCCACCGTCAGCGTGCTCGGTGAAGCCGACGGCGCGAGCCTGGTCGAAGCCGTAGATGCGGGAATCGTCGAGATCGAGCGCGGGATCATCCGCTTCACGCACCCCCTTCCCGCCTCTGTCGTCTACGCCGGAGCCTCGGCCGAGGAACGGCGCGCCGCGCACGCTCGTGCCGCCGCTCTGACGAAAAACGCCGGCGAGCGCGCACACCACCTCGCTCTGGCCAGCGCCGGGCCAGACGAGAAGGTGGCGGAGGAACTGGAGCAAGCCGCGACCGCCGCGGCCGCCCGAGCGGCCCCCGATTCCGCCGCCGAGCTGAGCGAGCTCGCAGCCAAGCTCACGCCGCTTGCAAACCGCGAAGCGCTCGCACGACGGCGCCTCGCGACCGCCGAGCAGCTCTTCGTCACCGGCGAAGCCGAGCGCTGCCGAACCCTGCTCGAGGCGCTGATCGACGATCTCGGCCCCTGCCCTCAGCGCGCCGACGCGCTCGTCCTTCTCTCCGAGACGGTTCCCGACCTCGACGAGGCGGTACGCCTTTGCAGACAGGCGCTCGAGGAGGCGTCCGGCGACAACGCCCGCGCCGCAAAAGCCGCGATCGTGCTCGGAGCCTCGTTCGGACGGAAGAACCGAAACGCCGAGCAGCTGGAGGCCGCGCGAATCGCTCTCAAACACGCAGAGCTCGCCGGTGACAAGGAGCTCCTGATCGAGGCCCTGCAGGGTGTGGCGAATGCCGTCGTTCTTCTGGGCGGCTCGATCGACGAGGCCTCGATGCAGCGAGCGCTCGAGCTGGAGCGCGAGATCGGCGGGTTGCCGGGGAGGCGCAGCCCGCGCCTGTGGCAGGGATGGCAGCTCTTCTGGCTGGACGAGATCGAGGCCGCCCGGCCGATCGTGCAGAGCGAGACCGAGCGGGCGCTGGCCGAAGGCCAGCTGACCGAGTGGCTGCATCTCATCCCGATGCTGATCAACGTCGAGCTTCGGGTCGGAAACTGGGATCTCGCCGAGAGCTACTGCCAGCAATCCCTGCCGGAGGCACGGGACGTCGACATCTCCTACCTGGTCCAGAATCTCGAGGTCATCCACCTCGGCCTGAGATCGATGCGCGGCGAGGAAGAGGCGCGCTCGGGCCTGATCGAAGCCTACGAGCAAGGGTTGCGAAGCGCCCACATCCAGGCCGCCAACATGGCGATCGCTTACCTGGCCCTGTTCGACCAGGCGAAGGGCGACTTCTCCGAGGCCTGGCGGTGGATCTCGTCTCTGCTCGAGATTCACGAGGATGAGGCGCTCTCGGACGGGCGCCCCAGCGTCGACAATCCGCGCATCATCCTGCCCCGCTCGCTCGCCGCGGAGCTACTGCTCGCGCTGGGCGAGAGCGAGCAGGCCGAACGCTACGTCGACGAGCTGACGAAGATCTCCGAGCAGACTCGTCAGCCACTGGCTCTGGCCCTGGCAGCCCGCTCACGCGCTCTGCTCGCGGCACTACGCGGCGATCTGGAATCCGCGCGCGAAGACTTCAAGCAAGCGCTCGCGGCCCATGCCGGTACATCGCACCTGTTCGAGCTGGCGCGCACCGAGCTGTACTTCGGAACGACGCTGCGCCGCGCGAAACGCCGAGGCGAGGCACGACGCATGCTCACTCGAGCGCTCGAGCGCTTCGAGAAGATGGGTGCCGCCGGGTGGGCGAAGAGAACACAGGGCGAGCTCGCTCGAACGGGCGCGGGCCAGCGCGCCGGCGGCAACGAGCTCACGCCGACCGAGCGTCGCGTCGCCGAGTTGGTCGCGAGCGGACAATCGAATAAGGACGTCGCCGCCGCCCTGTTCGTGAGCGTGCGCACGGTCGAAGCGAATCTGTCCAAGATCTTCCGCAAGCTCGAAATCGAGTCGCGTTCTGAGCTTGCCGGCCGCTTACGCGGCGACGCTAAAACAGCGCCATAGCCCCCGAAAGTCCGCGAAAACGTTTCCACAATCGTTTTCCACGGATTCCTGGGCGTTCGACCACGTATTCGCGCGCGAGAAAGTCTGCGGGAATCGCTTATTTCGGTTTTGCAGGCAGTTTTCTAAGGTGTCAGTGTCGGATAGATCCCCTGCGCGCCGACAACACCTCATGCCTACCTACGTCGTTGAAAGATACGTCCCTCGATCGACCGCAAACGAATTGCGCGCGGAAGGTGAGCGCGTCACGAAGGCGGCGAAGGGTCTGAGCAGCGCGGAGGAGGGCGCGGTCGCCTACTTGAGCTCCATTTACATGCCGGCCGACGAAGTCAGCTTCTGCCTTTTCAACAGCGATTCGGCCGACTCGATCGCGGCGTGCTTCGAGAAGGCGCAGATCGCCTTCGATCGCATCCTCGAAGCAGAGGTTCTCGAGCCGTGAGCGTCCTGCTGCGAGACGACTGCGAGCAGCGCGAGCTGAGAGCGAGCGCCACGCCCGCGCGCGTCGGCCCGCCCGCGCCGGTCAACGAGCTCGTGGAGCAAATCGTCCGCGCGCTCGACTTCTTGGGCGATGCCGGCGTCGCCGTGCGCCTCTGCCTGGTTTGCGACCGCTGGACGGGCGTGAGAGCCGACCGCGCGCTGATCGAGGAGCTGCTCCTCGGCCTCAGCCGGCGCGCCTGCGACCACATGCATCAGGGCGGGCTTCTCTCGCTCGAGACGTCGCGGGTCAGGCTCGATCAGAAAGCTTGCGAAGAGATCGATTTACCACCGGGTGAGTACGTCCGCGTCAGCGTCTCCGACACAGGGGGCTGGTCGGAGGGTGCAGAAAACGCGTGGACCACCCGGATGGGATCGCCGCAACGACTCGAGCGGCCGAGTCTTGCGGCGCTCCGCCACACGGCGGAGGCAGTGGGAGGCGCGCTCGTCTGCGCTCGACACGCAGGTTGTGGCGAGCGCGCCAACCTCTACCTGCCGGCTGCACGCCGGCACGTCCGACCGGTAATCACCTCCACCTGATACCGAGTTCTAGCGACAGGGCGCCCGCGCTTTCCCGGAGGGCGGGCGCCAGTTGTCGTACGCCGATGCCTGGGCTCCGCGGCGGCCTAGCGCAGTCCCAGCGCACCGGGCAGCTCGTCCAGCCCGCGCAGCCTTCCGGGCGAGTCCGGGTAGTCGCCGCCTCGATCGAGCAGGAAGGCGCAAAGGCCCAGCGCACGCGCTCCGGCGATGTCGTCCTCGGGCGAGTCGCCGACCATCGCCGCGTGCTCCGGCAGGGCGGCGAGCGCCGCGAGCGCCGCCGAGAAGATCGACGGATCCGGTTTCGTCTTTCCGTGTACGCGAGAGTCGATCGCAACGTCGACGTCGAGTCGGTGATGGACGACAAAGGCCGGCAGATCGCGGGCCGTATTCGAGACCAGCCCCAACTTGAGCCCGTAGCCGCGTAGCTCGGCGAAGACCGGCAGCACGTCGTCGTAGAGCTCGAAGTGCTCGGCCTGCTCCCAGGCCAGCACCATCGCCTCGGCGAGTGCGCGAACGCCCTCCCCTCCGCCGCCCATGCCGCGGATGATCTCCTCGCTGAACGCGATCCAAAGCTCGTCCTCGTGCACGAGCTCCGGATGGCGCTGTAGCTCGGCCAGCGCCGCTCGCCGGCTCGGCTCGAACAGATCCGGGTCGAGCTGCAGATCGAAGGCGCGACCGCGCTCGGCGTAGGCCTCGGGTCGCAACTCCGGTCCGGGCCGGCAGATCGTGAAATCGACGTCGAAGAGAACGGCCTTGATGTTCACTTCGGCTCGAAGCGGCGGTAGACGTCCGGGCGCCGCTGGGCCAGAACCGGCAGGCTCGATCGACTCTCATCCACACGCCGGCGCTCGAGCTCGGCCACGACGACGGTCTCGCGATCCGGCGCTTCGGCAATCACCGTTCCCCAGGGATCGATGACGAGCGAGTGCCCGTAGCTCGGCTGGCCCGCCATCGGCTCGCCGATCTGGCCGGGCGCCGCCACGTAGAACGCATTTTCGATCGCGCGCGCTCGCAGGAGTGCATGCCAGTGAGCCATTCCCGTGCGCAGCGTGAAGTTGGCGGGCACCGCGGCGAGCTCCGCACCCGCCAGCGCGAGCAAGCGGTAGAGCTCGGGAAAGCGCAGGTCGTAGCAGATGGTCAAGCCGATCTTCCAGCCGCCGGCTTCGGTCAGCACGACCTCGTCGCCCGGCTCTTCCGACTGCGACTCGCGATAGACCTGACCACCGACCTCGACGTCGAACAGATGGAGCTTGCGATAGCGCGCGATCAGATCGCCGCCTGCGTCGAAGACGAGGCTCGTGTTGGAGAGCTTCTCGCGCCCCTCGCGCCGCTCCACGATCGAGCCGCCGATCAGCACCACGCCATGCTGCTTCGCCCAGCCGGCCATGGCTCGCACAGACTCGCCGTGCTCCAGCGTCTCGGCGCCTTCGTGAAGCACCTCCGGGCCGCCGACGAGATTCCACTTCTCAGGCAGCACGACCAGCGCGGCGCCGAGCGACGCCGCGCGGGCGACGAACCTCTGAGCGTTCTCGAGATTGGCCGCCTTGTCGGCGCCGGCCGTGAGCTGCACACAGGCGATACGGACAGAATCGGGCACCTGCGCAGGATAGCCCCGCAAGTGCTCGCCGCTCGGGGCGGTTCGCTCCCACGCTGTAGGCCGAAGAGATACTGGCCATCGACGCTCGCGGGGGTCAAGCGCAGAGCGCGTCGATGCCCGCGATGCCGCCGCGACCGACACGGCGGGCGCGGCCCACCACACGCCCGTCCCCAACACACCTCGGACACCGCAAGACACCAACGGCCAGCCCGCCCCACTTGAAGGAGCAGGAGTTGAGCAAGCGCCGCCAGGCGCGCTCAACTCTACGAAGCTCTCGCGGCCGGAAATCGTAGATTTCCGGCCGCCTTATCGGGGTGCCCAGATTTGAACTGGGGACCTCTCCGACCCGAACGGAGCGCGCTACCAGGCTGCGCCACACCCCGAGCGCCCCATACGTTAGCTACTCCGCCGCGGATCCGACACGAAGCTGCGCGGAAGCGTGCGTCTCTCGTTTGAGTTTGACCGCTACGTTGCCTGTGTTGACAACGAGAGGAGGAGAAGTGAACTGCGTGACCCTGGTAGGAAACCTGGCGAGCGACGTGGAGCTGAAGGAGCTGGCAGAGGAGCGCAAGCTGGCCAGCTTCCTGCTCGCGGTCGACCGCGAGAGCGCGGACGGAGGCGCCGACTTCGTTCGCGTCACCTGCTGGAACCGGCAGGCCGAGATCTGCGCCGAGTATCTCGCCCGCGGTGATCAGGTGGCGATCGACGGCCGCCTGCGCAGCCGCTCCTGGCAAGACCCCGACGGCAAGCGCCGCAACGCGATCGAGGTTGTCGCAAGCCGCGTTCAGTTCCTTTCCAAGCCGCGGCACAAAGAGGCGGGCACCGCGCCGGCGAAGAACAAAGAGGCCGTACCGGCCTGAGTAGAAACGCGGATGCCTAGATGAGGAAAGCCTAGAATCGCAGGGTGGACTCGAGACGCCGCTGGGTTAGCGCAGCAACCGGGGTCTTGTCCGCCCTTGCGATCGGGCTCCTCGCTTTCGATATATGGGGTTGCGGTACTACGAAATTGGGACACGTCGGCCCCTACCCCGCTGATCCCACCGGCGCACAACGCGACATCCAGCGCACGTACGACCGGATCGCGCCGAACAAGGTGTCCGTCACGGGTTGCAAGAAACGCGGCGACGGCTTGTACGCCTGCCGGATCGAGGTTCTCGCCAGCTGCGGGGCGGTCACCTTCGAAGTGCCACGCTACGGGGCATACATCAGAGAAGACCGCGATCCTCGCGAACTGGCTCGCGACAAGCCCCTTACCGTGCCGCATTGTCCCTCATGATGATGGAGCCATAGAATCCAGGCGTGGCCAAGCGTGACGCGATAGTCGCCTTTGCGAGCGAATTGCTCCAAGTAGACCGCTTCCGCGACTACGGACCGGTTGGGCTTCAGGTCGAAGGAGCGAGCGAGGTCGAGAAGATCGTCTGCGGCGTCTCGGCCTCGCGCGAGCTCTTCGAGGCTGCGCGCGGGCGCGGAGCCCAGATGGTGCTCGTCCACCACGGACTCTTCTGGGCGAGCGAGCAGCTCGTGATCGACCGCCGCCAGAAGGGGCGGCTGAAGGCGCTGTTCGACGCCGATCTCTCGCTCGTCGCCTATCACCTGGCCCTTGACGCCCACCCCGAGATCGGAAACGCCGTGCTGCTGGCCCGCGAGCTCGGCATCGAGCCCGAGCGGGTCTTCGACGAGTTCGGCACGGGCGGACGGCTGCTCGAGCCGCTCGCGGGCGAGGAATTCGCCGCGCGTGTGGAGGAAAAGCTCGGTCGCAAGCCGCTCGCCTTCCTGCACGGTCCCGAGGTCGTACAGACGGTGGCGATCGTCACCGGCGGTGGCGGCCCAAGCCTGCTCGCCGCGGCGCGGGAGGGCTACGACCTCTTTCTCACCGGCGAGCCCAAGGAGCCGAGCCTGCATGCCGCGCGCGAGCTTGGCATCCACTTCCTGGCCGCCGGCCACTACGCCACCGAAAGGCTCGGAATCCAGGCCTTGGCCGCCAAAATCGGCGAGCGTTTCGGCATCGATTGGGAGTTCGTCGAGCTTCCGAATCCCGTTTAGGCCGGTCCGTTGCTTCCGTCATCCGAACGCTCTATGCTGCAGTTAATGAGTGTCTCGGTTCGGCGGTGCGCCTGATGGCCGCCACACATAATTTGCGGAGGAATGGATAGACCCGCTTGGTGCGTTTGCACAAGCGGGTTTTCTTTTTCGAAAGGAGCGAGATGGCAAACCACCTGACGCCCGAGGAGATCGCCAAGGAAATGGGGATCGACCGTGACGAAGTGATCCGCGTCTGCATGAAGGAAGGCGTGCCGATCTATCACGGCAAGATCGACAAGTACCTGTTCCAGGCGCAACTCGCGGCGCTGGGCGCAGCGGCGCCTCGTAGGTAAAAGCCAGATCGCCTCACGGTCGGGCGAATCGCCCTGCTCGACCGTGCTTTGACGTAGACAGAATCAGGAGCGCCGACGCGCCGGCGCCGTCTCGTCTCTTACCCGTGCCGCTGTAGTGACTGCTAGCCGTAACGAACGGCGGCGGTGACAGCCGAGTAGGAGCCCAGACTCGCCACCTGGACGACCGTGCCGGTGTGCGGCGCATGTACGAACTGCCCGCCGCCGATGTAGATGCCGACGTGACTGCCGCCGTAGAAGAAGACCAGGTCTCCCGGCTGGAGGTCGCTGGTGGAAACCGGGCTTCCGCCGGCCATCAGGCTGCCGGTGTAGTGCGGCATGCCCGGCCTGCCGGCCTGGGCGAACGACCAGACCACGAGCCCTGAGCAGTCGAACTCGTCCGGTCCCGCGGCGCCCCAGACGTACGGTCTTCCCAGCCTCGACATGGCGGCCTGTACGACAGCCGCCCCGACCGACGACGCAGGAACGGGAACGTAAGGAGTGGACGGACTGGTGGGAGAGGAGACCGGCTTGTTGTAGCTGGCGACTGTCCGGCTCGCCTGTATCGCTGCCAGACGAGCCTGGCGCTGCGCCTCGGCTTGCAGCGACGCGATCTCCTTTTTCACCCTCTTGTAGTAGGCCTCACGCTCGGCCTGCTTGCTCTTGAGGGCGTTCAACTGCGACGAGATCTGGTTCGAGTAACTCTGCTGCCTCGCCTGTAGCTTCTCGAGCGACGCAGCCTCGGCGGCGGTCTGATCGCGCAGCGTCCTGACCTGCTTGACGACTCGCGTGTCGTGATCGGAGATGCGCTGAGCCGCATCGACCCGATCGATCATGTCCTGGATGCTCGTCGCCTGGAAGAGAATGGCGACCGTGGAATCGCTCGCATCGCCCTGCTCCATGTAGACGGAGATGAGGCGCCGGGCGAGAGCGTGGCGCGAGGCGTCGAGGCTCTTGCGCGCAAGATCGAGCGAGATTCTGGTAGCGCTCAGCTTGTTGGTGGTCTGTTTCAGGTGGTACTGGGCGCCCTGCCACTTGTTACCGACTACCTCGATCTGCTGGTCCATCTGGTTGATCTGCTCCCACGCCCGCTGTGCATCGGCGCGCTTGGAACTGACCGTGGGTGTGGCGAAGGCGCTTCCGGCCAGCGCGAGTATGCCGACCAGAACCGGTACGGCTACGAGGAACGCGGTGAGCTGTCTTTTAGTAAAGCCGTTCACGGGCTGCTTATGGGACAGCGGGGCCGGAAACAACGGGCCCGGTCAAGTTCAGCACCCTAGCAAGCGGTCCGGATGCGTGCAACCGACAAGGGAGCCCGGAAAGCTTACCTACAGCGCCGAAAACCGGGTCGCAGTGGGGGCGGCTGTGCTACGGTCCGCGCCTCGTGCGAGCACGCAGACAGACGCTGCGATTGGTAGCGCTCGCCTTCTGTGCGGCGGTACTGATCGGTATTGCACTGCCGGCGGCCGTGACCGGCGCGCCAGGTGGTCAGCGCGCGGCATCGCTCAGCGCGCAGCGCGCTCAGCTCGGGCAGCGCTCTCACAACGCGTTGCTCGAGCTCTACTCGATCGAGACTCGACTCGAGCGGGCGAGAGCTCAAATCGCGCTTCTGGACGGGCAGAGAAACCAGCTCGAACGCGAGAGCGCATCCACGCTGACGAGCTTGCGCCTGGCAAAGCGCGTGATTGCCGCCACGCGGCGCACTCTCGGCGCTCGAGCGCGGGCGCTCTACGAGTCGGGAAACGTAAACGATCCGATCGCGATCATGCTCGGCGCTGAGTCGATCGACGGCGCCGTTACCCGCCTCGAGAACATCCGGCAGATCGCCAACCAGCAGAACGTGGTCTTGCGCCGGGCTACGCAAACGCAGAGCAAGCTCCTGCGCCTGAAGGCCGACCTGGCCGAGCGCCGGGCGGCGCTCGATCGACTTCACGCCACAGCGCTGGCCAACGCCCGCAGCCTCGAAGCCGCGCGCTCGAGCAAGGCCGCCACGATCCACCGGCTCACGAGCGCGCGCGCCCTTACGAGCCGGCAACTGGCGAGCCTCTCCACGCAGGCGACGAAAGCTGCGACAAAGTCTGTCCAGACAGAGAGTCAAGCGGCCCCCGCTCCCCCGACCACCACGACCGAGTCCGGCACGCCTCCGCCTCCTCCCTCGGGCGGCTCGCTCGAAAAAGGGCAGCAGCTGACGGTGTCCGCCACTAACTACTGCCTGAAGGGATCCACGGCCAGCGGCCTTCCGGTCGGCCCCGGCATCATGGCCAGCGATCCGTCCGTGATTCCACTGGGCACGCGCGTCTCCGTACCTGGCTACGGAAACGCCGTCGCCGCCGACACCGGCTCCGCCGTCCAGGGGCTGACCATCGATCTCTGGGTAGCAAGCTGCGCGAAAGCCGCCGCATACGGCCGGCAGACGCTCACCATTACGATCCTCTAGCTAGCCCCACGCCGAAGGTCTGGGTATTCTCTGGCGGCGAATGGGGACGAGGCCGATCTTTTCTCGTCTGGCCGCTCTGGCGCTCACCGCCACGCTCGGCCTGGCGCTCTGCGCCAGCTCGACTGCCCTCGAGCTGGCGCCGCAGGCCGCACGGTCCGCCGGCGAGAACAATGCGGCGCGAACAGAGCTGGTCCGCCAGCTCAACGCCGCCCTGACAAGCGCCAGGATCCCCTCGTCGCAGCGGGCGGCCGAAGTGGTCGACCTCACGAACGGCGAGGTTCTCTTCTCGCGGCACGCGACCGGCCCGCTCGCGCCGGCCTCGAACGAGAAACTGCCGATCACGCTGGCGGCGCTGACGCTGCTGGGCCCGGGGTACCGCATCCCGACCGAAGTGCTGGGCGAGGGCGAGCAACAGGGGAGCGAGTGGATCGGCGACCTGGTGCTGAAGGGGTACGGCGACCCCGGTCTTTCGACGGGCAACCTGAAACAGCTCGCGCGGCAGGTGCGCGCCGCGGGCATCCGCTCGGTCTCGGGAAGCCTGATCGCCGACGAGAGCTATTTCGACCGAAGTAGGACGGCGCCGGGCTGGAAGAGCTCCTTCCTGATCAACGAGTGCGCGCCGTTGTCGGCTCTCTCTGTCGACCGCGGGCACGTCACCAGCGCGTCGCCGCCGCTGGTCGCCGCGCGCGCGTTCTCGAGGCTGCTCGCCGCAAACGGCGTGAGCGTGACGGGCGATCCGCGCCCGGGCACGGCCTCCGCCGAGGCGCTTCAGGTCGCCTCTGTGGAGTCGCCTCCGCTCTGGAAGCTGCTCCGCTTCATGGACCGGGAGAGCGACAACTACAGCGCCGAGCTGATGCTCAAGCAGATCGGTGCCTACGAAAACGAACAGGGAACGACGGCGAACGGTGCCGCCGCGGTCAAAACCGTGCTGGCGAACGCCGGTATTTCGCTCGCCGGGGTGCGAATCGTCGACGGCTCCGGGCTGTCGCGGAACGATCGGCTCACCGCCACCGCTCTTTCCCAGCTCCTTGTCGCGGCCTGGGACGACACGACTCTGCGGAGCCCGTTCGTCGGCTCACTGGCGATTGCCGGCCGCGTCGGCACGCTCAGTCACCGCCTGCGCCTGCGCCCGACGTTCGGCAAGGTGTTTGCGAAGACCGGGACGACCAACTCGGCCTCGGCGCTATCCGGCTACGTTCGAGATCGCTACGCCTTCGTCATCCTGCAGAACGGAAGCCCGGTCGCGGCCGCCCGGGCGCGCGCGGCGCAGGACCGCTTCGTGACCGTTCTAGCCGCGCAGTAGTTGCTCGAAGCCCTGCTCGTCGAGGATCGTCAGACCCAGCCGCCTCGCCTTCTCGAGCTTCGAGCCGGGGTTCTCGCCGGCTATCACCGCCGTCGTCTTGGCCGAGACGGAATCGGTGACCTTGGCGCCCTGCTCCTCGAGCGCCGCCTGCGCCTGGGCGCGGCTGAAACGCTCGAGCGTGCCGGTTATCACGTAGATCGCGCCCGAGAGCCGTCCCTCGGCGGGCCGTTCCTCGTCGCCCAGCTCGAGCCGCAGCCCCAGCTCGCCGAGCTCGGCCACGAGAAGTGTGTTCTCCTCGTCGGAGAACCATTCCCCGACCGCCTCGGCGACGACCGGGCCGATTCCCTCGACTGCCTGGATCTCCTCCTGCGTCGCCGCGGCCAGCTTCTCGGCCGAGCCGAAGTGATAGGCAAGCGCCTGCGCGGTGACGAAGCCGACGTACGGAATGTTGAGCCCGAAGAGAACGCGGAAGAAGGGCTGCTGCTTGGAGCGCTCGATCGAATCGACGGCGCTGCGGGCCGAGATCTCGCCGTAGCCTTCGATCCCGGTCAACTGCTCGACGCGCAGGCGGTAGAGGTCGGGCATCGAGCGAAGCAGCCCCTCGCCCCAGAGCTTGCGCACGAACTTCTCACCGATGCCCTCGATATCCATCGCCGACTGCACCCAGTGAATCAGCGTCTCCAGCCCGCGCGAGGGACAAGCGCGGTTGGGGCAGCGGTGCATCGCCTCCCCCTCGGGCTTGACGATCTCGGCGTCGCAGAGCGGGCAGCGCGCCGGCATCCGGAAGGGCTCGCTACCGGGCGGATGGGGCAGCACCGGCCCAACCACCTGCGGAATGACGTCGCCGGCGCGTTGGACGATCACCGTGTCGCCCTCGCGAATGTCCTTGCGGTTGATGTCCTCCTCGTTGTGCAGCGTGGCGGTCGAAACGGTGACTCCGCCCACCTCCACCGGCTCCAGTTCGGCCCAGGGATTGAGAGCTCCGGTCCGGCCAACGCGAACGTGAATCCCACGCAGCTCGGTCTGCGCCGTCGTCGGCGCCCACTTGAAGGCGCGCGCCCAGCGCGGGCGCTGGTGCAGGGAGCCGAGGATTGCCTGTTGAGAGAAGGAATCGAGCTTGATCACGAGCCCGTCGATCTCGTAGTCGAGCTCGGCCCTGCGACGCTCCCACTCCGCGCATGCGCTCATCACCGACTCGATCGACTCGTGCCGCTCGGCGCCGGGATTGGCGCGGAAACCGTGCTCGCGCAGCCACGCCAGCGCCTGCCAGTGCGTCTCGAGCGTAAGCCCCTCGCTGGCGCCGATGCCGTAGACCCAGATCGCCAGCGGGCGGGCGGCGGTGATGCGCGGATCGAGCTGGCGCAGCGAGCCGGCGGCGGCGTTGCGCGGGTTGGGCGCGGCTTTTCGGCCTTCGGCCGCGAGCTGCTCGTTCAGGCGCCTGAATCCCTCCAGCGGAAGGTAGATCTCTCCCCGCACCTCGACCAGCGGCGGGGCCTGCTCGCCGGAAGCGAGGCGCATCGTGAGCGGGATGGAGCGGATCGTGCGCAGGTTGCGGGTCACGTCCTCCCCCACCTCGCCGTCGCCGCGGGTGGCGCCGCGAACGAAACGGCCGTTCTCGTAGACGAGCGAGATGGCGGAGCCGTCGATCTTGGGCTCGGTCACGAACGCCACCGGCTCGTCCGAGTCGAGGCGGCGGCGTACATCTTCGGCCCACTTAAGGATGTCGTCCGGCTTGGTCACTTTCTCCAGCGAGCCCATCGTCTGCAGGTGCCGCAGCTTCTGAAAGCGCTCGGAGGGCGCTGCTCCGATGCGCTGCGTGGGCGAGTCGGGACTTGCGAGCTCGGGGTGAGCCTGCTCCAGTGCCTTCAGCTCGTCGAACAGGCGGTCATACGCGGCGTCCGAGACTTCCGGATCGTCGAGCACGTAGTAGCGGTAGTTGTGGTGCTCGATCTGCGTCCGCAGCTCTCGAGCGCGCTCTTCAGCAGATGCATCGGCCATGCTGGGAAATCTAGCCGTGAGCTAGGCCGGAGAAACCTTCAGGAGCTCGTTTCGACTGACGACCTGCCGACTGGGTGCGATCGGTGGATGCGATGCTAGGACGCAGGGAGTGCTCGTAGCGGCGCTACGAGCGCGACTGAGGACGACACAGCGCGCCACCGAGCGCGGTCAGGCGGCTGAGTGCTTCAGTTGGAACGAGCTCTAAGCGCAGCCACGAGCTCGGCCGGCGCCGTCACGACCAGGTCAGGACCGGCGGCCCGCAGGCGCTCTTCGGGATGAATCCCGCCCCAGGTGACCGCGATCGAGCGCAGGCCGGTCGCGTTCGCCGCCTCGACGTCGAAGGGTGAGTCGCCGACGTAGGCCGCTTCGGCGGGCGTCGTCTCGAGCTTGCGCACAGCGAGTAGCAGCGGCTCGGGGTTGGGCTTGTGCAGCTCGGTGTCCTCGGAGGTCACGATCACGTCGAAGAGACCCTCCAGCCCCGGCAGATGACCGAATGCAATCTCAACAGTTGAACGACGCTTCGCCGTGACCAGGCCGAGCCGCGCGCCGCCCGCGTGGAGCTCGAGCAGCAGCTCGTGCATGCCGGCGCAGAACTCGAGCCCGCTGTGGCGGGGCTCGTTGTAGGCGCGATAGGCCTCGACCAACTCCTCGCAGCGGTCGGGCGAAAGCCTGTACATCTGCTCGCGCAGGCTCCAGCCGCCGACGTAGGCGAGCATCTCCTCGTCATCGATCGGCTCGCCCAGCACCGTGCGAACCGCGTGACGGAACGATTCCGCGATCAGCGGCCCCGTATCGATGACGGTGCCGTCCAGATCGAAGAGAATCGCCGCCAGGAGCATGGGCGGCCATCGTAGCCGCCGCGCCCGCTGTCGGACACCAAGTGTGAGGTGCGCGAGCGAGAACCGGCCAGGGACTTGCCTCAGTACTCGACCGACTCGAGATACAGGCCCCAAGGAGGCGCCGTCGAGCCGCCCTCGCTGCGCGGGCGCCCGTCGAGCAGGGCCCGGATCTCCTCGGGATCCTTCTCGATCATCGTGCCCACGAGCGAGCGCACCATGTGCTTGAGGAAGCTGTCCGCGCTGATCTCCAGCTCGAGCACGTCGCCGCGCCGGAACCAAGCGGCGCGGATGACGTTGCGCAGGAAGACCTCATGCTGTGTGTCGGTTGGCGTGAAGGCGCGAAAGTCGTGCTCACCGAGCAGCAGCTCGGCGGAGTGGGCCAACCGATCTTCGTCGAGCGGGCGTGGGAACCACCAGCTGCGCCCGGACTCGAACGGTGAGGGTAAGGAGCGGCGGTAGATGCGATAGCGGTAGCTGCGCGAGCGAGCCGAGTGGCGTGCGTGGAAGTCGGACGGCGCCTGCTCGGCGCAGATCACCGCCACCTCCTGCGGAAGCTCCGCGTTGAGCGCGGCCGCCGCTCGCTCGGGCGGCGGCCCGGTCGCGACCTCGACGCTCGCCACCTGGCCGAGCGCATGCACGCCGGCGTCGGTCCTGCCGGCGACCGCCAGGCCCTGGTAGTCCGGAAAGACCCGCTCCAGCGCCTTGCGCAGCTCGCCCTCCACCGTCTCCAGCCCCGGCTGCGCGGCCCAGCCGTGAAAGGCGGTGCCGTCGTACTCGATCGTCAGTCTCAGGCGCACCAGCGGAGACTAGCGTGCGGCTCGCGCTCACTCGTCCGTGGCCACGCCCAACCACTCCAGAGCCGCCTTCAGGTCGTGGAACGACGCGTGACTTACGAGGCGGTCGTCGGCTTCCTTGGAGAGGTCGTACATCCGCCCCATGCCGAAAGCGGATGCCGACGAGAAGACGAGCGCCGTCTTTCCGCCGCGGCGCCGAGCAGCGTACGAGTTGGTCAGCTCGACCAGATAGCGCACGTCCGAGGCGCTGATGTCCCCGATCTCCGCATTGGTGAAATCCCACAGGAGCAGGCGAGTGACCTCGCCTTCGTAGTACGAGCGTATGCGGCCGCGGATCTCGTCGGCCGAGACCTCTCCGGAGACGGTGTGAATGGTGAGATCCCTATCGAGATCGATGCTCGTGTCTATCGTTGCCATTCGCGTTCCCACCTCGCCGCCGCGCCGATCCGGCACGAGATCGGCACGCGCTCGCTGCGCTTTCCCCACCGCGGAAACCCGAGAGCTTTTCTTCTTCCCCTGCCTGAAGAGTTTTACGCCAAAAGACATGCCCTCTCTGGGCTGAAACACCGACGCTCGAGCCGGGCGGAAGGTCGATGCTTACGAGCCGTTGTCGGGCGTCTAGCGATCCACGTCGTAGCGAAGCTGGACGACGTTATCGCCCAGTGTCGCCGTGTCGACGAGACGCAAGCTGATTGCACGGTCGGCGCCCGATTCGAGCGCGAGGCCCGCGTTCGTGAGAACCGGCTCGATATTGAGGCTGATCTCGTCGACCAGACCCAGCGCGAGGAACGAGGCGTCCAGCGCGGCGCCGCCGCCGACGAGCGCCGTCTCGCATCCCCTGCGCTCGAGCAGCTCCAGCGCCTCCTGCGACGACACGGCGGTCTCGATGCCGTCGACCTTCAGGCCGGAGCCGGTAACCACAACCGTCGCGATTCCCGCCATCGCGCCAGAAGCCCCCTGGGCGGCCATCAGCTCGAAGGTGCGCCTGCCAACGACTACGTTGCCCGCCCGCTGAACCTGCTGCGCGAAATCTCTCAGGATCTCGGGCGGAACCGGATGCGTCTCGTCCGCCTGGGTGACCAGGCCGTTGGCGCTCACGGTCACGTACAGAACCGTCCTCATCGCCCGGATTCCCCTTTGGCGGCGCCGTGATAGACCGCCTCGATGTTGTAGCCGTCGGGATCGTGAACGAAGGCCGCGTAGTAGCCCGCGTGGTAGTGCGGGCGCTCTCCCGGCTGCCCGTTGTCCTCGCCGCCGGCTTCGATCGCGGCGCTGTAGAACTCTCTCACCTGCTGCTCGCTCGCGGCGCGGAAGGCGAGGTGGGTGCGCGGCGTCTGCGGCTCGCCGGCCGCGATCCAGAAGTCGCCACCGGGGTCGTCTCGCGCGCCGGGCTGCGCGCCGAAGCCGGCGGCGCTCTCGAGCTCGAGGCGGATGCTGTAGCCGAGGGGCGCGAGCGCCCTCGCGTAGAAGGCCTTACTCAGCTCGAAGTCGGAGACGTTGATGCCGGTGTGATCGATCATGGGGGTCTGCCGGTCTTTTAGTCGCGGTTCAGACCGTCCCTCGCTTTTCCCATTTTCCGTAGAACGCGATCTCGTCGAGACTCTTCCTGATTCGCTCGCGCAGTCTCTCCTCGGCCGCCTCGTCGTAGCTCGACTCGACCGGGTAGGCGAGCGGCGTGGCGAGAACGACGCGGTACTCATCCGGTATCTCGAGGATTCGTCTCGTCTCGCCCTCGTCGAGGCTGAGAATCGGGTGCGTGACGAGACCCAGCTCCGTCGCCGCGAGCAGGAGGTTCTCGACGG
Source organism: Actinomycetota bacterium (assembly GCA_003132665.1). Lineage (GTDB taxonomy): Bacteria > Actinomycetota > Thermoleophilia > Gaiellales > Gaiellaceae > Fen-549. Next base: position 51,954 of record PKYN01000017.1, on the reverse strand, counting down.
CCAGGCCGGCGTCGAAGAGGAAATAAGGCTTACCGTCGCGGGTCACGTCGTCTTCTTCGCGGGCGCAGATCACGATGATGACCGCCGCGTTTCGCACCTCCTGGTTCGTCTCGTTGAAGGCATTCGCCAGCTCTGCGACCGCCTCGTCGCCCTGCACGACGACGAAGCGCCAGGGTTGAAGGTTGCGCGCCGAGGGTGCGAGCCGCGCCGCATCGAGAACCTGGGCGATCTTCTCCGGCTCGACGGGCTTCTTCGAGAGATGGGTCTTCAGGCTACATCGCTTGCTGATCGCTTCGAGCGTTTGCACGTTCAGCGCCTCCTTTTCGTCCTGCTAGCCGGCCGGGAGGCCGCCACTCCTCCCTCCCCGCTGCTGAGCCTAATCGGAAAAAGCGCGCGTGTCAGTAACAGACCGAGCCGCACGCGTAACGAACGCGCGCCGAAACCCCGAGCTTCCCCGAAAGCTACAGCGAACGGAGTCTGAGCTACTTCCCGAGCGCCTGCTCGAGATCCATCGCGTGCTCCTGCTCGATCGCGAGGATGCCGCGCAATTGCTGGGCAAGGTGATACAGATCCAGCTCTTCTGCCTGCTTGACGCGGGCGCTGTAGCGCGCAATGGCGTCATTCTCGCCCACCAGATCCTGCTCGAGCATCGTCACGTTCTCCGGCGATATCGCCGGAACCGGCATGTCCACCGTCGGAACCCCGCCCAGGTAATCGATCTGGTCGGCCAGAATCGTGGCGTGGGCCAGCTCCTCCTGGGCGTGAATGATCAGTTCCTTCTGAATCGACTGGTACATCGCGCCGCTCAATACCGCCTGATGCTGCGTGTACTGCACGCAGGCCGTGTACTCCAGCCCGAGATCCTTGTTGAGTAGCTCGACGAGTTGCTCCTTGGTCACTTCCGTCATCAATCTCTCCTCCTGTGGTTCCGCGACTTCTATCTGAATGTCCGCTCGAGGCACGTACTCAAACTCAGGCTACAGCGGCTACCGTTCGGCGCCGACCACGTCGACGTACGCCATCACGTCCTGCGATTCCATTAGGTGCATAAGTATCGCGCTACTCGTCGTTAACGTCGCCGTTGGTACCTCGTTCTTTTCTCACTGCGAAGCCGCGTAAAGCCTCTTTCGCGCAGCTTTGGCGCCTCGAAACGTACCAAGCTTCTACGAAGGCGCGCCTCCGCCCTTCTCGTCCGCGCGCCCAACCTGTCTACGACCACCTCGCCGTAACTCGGCAAGACCCTACTGCGACTGCCGGATCAGCGCCATGAACTCCGCCCTGGTCGCCTCGGAGGCGCGGAAGGAGCCGAGCACCGAGGAGGTGACCATCAGCGAGTCGGTCTTCTCGACGCCGCGCATGGTCATGCAGAGGTGGCGGGCCTCGATCGTGACGCCGACGCCGCGGGGCTCGATCGCCTTGTTGATGGCGCAGGCGATCTGCTCGGTCAGGCGCTCCTGAATCTGCAGGCGGCGGGCGTACATGTCCACCAGACGGGCGATCTTGGAGACGCCGATCACCTTACCGCCCGGGATGTAGCCCACGTGACAGCGCCCAAAGAAGGGCAGCAAGTGGTGTTCGCAGAGGCTGTAGACGTCGATGTTACGGGCGATGATCATCTGGTCGGCCTCGTGGCTGAAGACGGCCTCGTTGATCAGCTCCCCGGGCTCGGCTTTGTAGCCGGAGGTCAGGAACGCAAATGACTCCGCGACCCTGACCGGCGTGCGCTCCAGGCCCTCGCGCTCGGGGTCTTCGCCGAGCTCGATCAGCAGCTCGCGGATCAGCTCTTGTACTCTCTGCTTGTTCATCCGCTTTCCTTCCTCGACCTCTCTACACGTCGTAGGCGCGCGTTGAACAACTCAGCCGGCGCCATCTCAGCGGACGATAGCCCGGCGGCGAGCTCGCGGAGCGGACGATCCATCCCCGGCAACACGATTTCCGGCTCGAGCTCGAGCAGCGGCAGAACGACGAAGGCTCGCTCGAGAATCTCGGGAGCCGGCAGAACGAGCCCTTCCTCGCTGCAAACGACCTCGCCATGAAGGACGAGGTCGAGGTCGATCGTGCGCGGCGCGTTCTTCTCGGCGCCGCGCTCGCGTCCGAGCTCGTTCTCCACCTCGAGCAAGACGAGCCGCTTCAGCTCGCTCGGCCCCAGCTCGCTCTCGATCTCGACGACGCCGTTCAGAAAATCCGGGCTGTCCGGCGCTCCCAGCGCCGGCGTCCGGAAAAAGCGAGACGCGGCGACGATCCGCACGCGCCGGCCGAGCAGCTCGAGCGCACTCGCCACGTTTCGCTCGGAGTCGATGTTGGAGCCGACCGCGATGAAGGCGCGCACGCTCACTTGCGCCGGCTGATCTCGACCGCGACGGTGCGCGCAAAGCGCAGCGCGCCCGGCTTCTCGACTCGCACCTGCACCTCTTCCACCCGCTCGTCCTCGAGGCAGATCTCCGCAACGCGCTCGGCCAGCGCCTCGATCAGGTGGAAGTGTGAAGCCTCGGCTTCGATCAGCACTCTTTTCTTGAGCGCGCGGTAGTCGAGCGCATCCTCGATCCGGTCGCTCTTGCCGGCCGGCGTCAGGTCGGCCGCGAGCGTGAGCGAAACGAGCACGTCCTGGGGCTCGCGCCGTTCCCACTCCTCGACGCCGATCACGCAGCGGCAGACGAGATCGCTAACGACTATCCGGTCCATCAGGGAAATACTCCTTGAGATGGCGTCCGCCGTCCACATAAATCGTCTCGCCGGTGACGAACTCGCTCGTGGCGAGGAAGACCGCGGCGGCGGCGATGTCCTCGGGAGAGCCGCGGCGCTTGAGCGGGACTGTCTGGGCCAGGCGATCTACGTATTTCTCGTCCTTCCCGGCCGGCGGTAGGATCAGCCCGGGCGCGATGCCGTTGACCGCGATCCCCGGCGCCAGCTCGAGCGCGGCCGTCCGCGTGATTGCGCTCAGAACGTGCTTGCTGAAGATGTAGGCGGCGTGCGTGTGATCGAAGCCCGAGACGCGCGAGTCGAGCAGGTTGATGACGTGGCCGCGCTCGCTCTGCGCGGCGAAGGCGCGGGTGAGCACGAGCGGCGCCCAGGCGTTGATCTCCAGATTCCGCTCCAAGCTCTCGAGCTCGACCGTCCCGAGCGTGTCCGAGGGGAAGATGGAGGCGTTGTTGACGAGGATCTCAATCGTTCCGAGCGCCTCCCGAGCGCGATCGAGCAGGGTTTCCAGTTCGCGCTTGTCGAACAGGTCGGCGCGCAGCGCCGCGGCGCGAACGCCGAGCTTCTCGATCTCCGCGACGAGCGATAAAGCCTCCTTCTCGGAGCCCGAATAGTGAACGGCGACGTTCGCGCCCTCTCGCGCCAGCGCCAGCGAGATGGCGTGGCCGATGCGCTTGGCCGCACCGGTGACCAGCGCGCTTTTCCCTTCGAGTCTCCTCGCAGCCACTTCCATGCTGCAGGGATCAGAGCAGACGATCTATGGCCTGCGCAAGTCTGAAATCGTCTTGCGTCAATCCCCCGACCTTGTGCGTGGACAGCACAAGGGTCACGTGGTTCATGGAAATGTAGATATCAGGGTGGTGAGCCTGCTCCTCTGCGAGGTCGACGACGCTCTCTGCGAACGTCATCGACTCGCGGATGTTTTCGAACCTCAACTCCCGCGAAATGAGGTCTTCCCCGAGCGTCCAATCGGGAACCGAGGCCATCAGCTCTTTTACTTTCTGCTCTGAAAGCTGTTCTCCGTGCACCGTCATTTTCTCTCCCTCCGAATTCCCGACCTAAGCGTGGACTGCACCATGCAGGTCACGCTCGCTCACATGTGCGCCGGCCTGGATCAGCGCCCGCGCCTCGTCCAGCTTCCCCCAGATGTTGCAGAGCATCACGCCCCGCACCCGCTCGTCTTCCAGGTAGTAGACGACGCCTGTCTCGTTCTCCTCCTGCCAGTCGGCATAGGTCTCGAGCGACGAGGAGACGTCCCCGACCGCCTCGTAACCGAAGTCGAACAGGTCGGAGAAGAAGTAGGGCATGTAGTCGAACGGCTCTCCCGCCCCGGCCATGTTGCGTCCGGCCGCCCTTCCCTGGGCAATGGCGTTGTCCCAGTGCTCGACGCGCATCCGCTTACCCAGCGCCGCATAAGGGAAGTTGGCGTTGTCGCCGGCGGCGAAGATGCCTGCAGTGGAGCTCTCGAGCAACTCGTTCACTTCGATGCCGTTCTCGACCGTCAGCCCGGCCGAAGAAGCAAGTCCGACCTCCGGAGCGATGCCGGCTCCAACCACGATCGAATCGCAGGCCAGATGCTCGCCCTCGCGCGTCTCGACCGCCAGCCAGCCGCCCCTGGGCGCAAATGAGATCGGGATGTCTTCGCTCAGAATGTGAATCCCGCGCCGCTCGTACTGATCCTGGATCGAGCGGGCGAGCGCCTCGGGGAAGATGCGCTCCAGCATCAGCCGGCCGGGGAAGATCATCGTCACGTGCGCCTCGTGCATGCTCAGCGCCGCCGCGATCTCCGCGCCGATGAAGCCTCCGCCAACGACGAGTATCGACTTCCCCTGCGGGTCACGACTCAGCTCGACGTAGTCGTCGAGCGTGCGGTAGTAGATGACGTCTTCGAGCTCGGCGCCCGGAATCCGCAGGCGCTTCGGTGTTCCGCCGGTGGCAAGGAGGAGCTTTCCGTAGCTTTCGCTGCGACCCCGCTCGGTGAGAATCGTCTTCTCGGCGGGATCGATTTCGCTGACCCGCTCGCCGCTCACCAGTTCGACACCCGCGCGCTGGAAGTAGGCGCGGTCGTGAACGAAGATGTCGGAGACCTCGTTCTTGCCCGACCAGAGCTGTTTGCTCAGTGGCGGGCGGTCGTATGGCAGGTGAGACTCGGCGGCGATCATCAAGATCGAGCTCGAAGCGTCGAGCTCGCGAATCCCTTCCACGGCTGAGATGCCGGCGCGCCCACCACCGACGATTACGTAATCGGACACGCGTCACTTCTTCCCGCCTGCTGCGGCGGCTACACACGACTCTCGAGCTCGCCGCCCGGGAGGCCGCCACTCCTCCCTCCCCGACGTCGATCCTATTCGGGAAAGACGCGCGCGTCAGCAACGAGACCGCGCCAAGGAAGCGAAGCTCAACCCACAGGGACCATTCCTGCGGCGTCCAACTGGTCGTGCTTGATTTCCATCTTCGAGCCATCGTTCAGTGTCGCCACGATCGCGGTGACCCTAACGCCGTGGGGGAACTCGGCGAAAAACGTGTTCCGCTCGAGCTTCACGGGCGACAGCTTGCCGTCGACGGCCATATCGACCCTCTTCACTCGGTCTTGAGCAAATCCCCCGATTACGGAAGGCCCGACGCTGCTGAAACCGTCGAGGGCCAGGAACACCGGCTTCATATACTGCGCCGCTTCGGCGCAGCCGGAGACCCTGTCGAAATAGAAGCAGAACTTTCCCGTCACAGTTTCCCACGCGTAGACGGACTCACTCGCCTTGTCCATCTGCAGCAAGACTCTGCTCGAGCCCGGAACGATTGATCCTTCGCCGGATGTGGTTTCCCGAACGACATTCTCGATGTATGCGGAAAACGTTGCGTTCGGAATGCTCCGCGCGAATACGCCGTAAACGTCGGAGGGCGAGTGCTTGGGTGGAATGCCAACCATCGTAATCGGCGCCTTCGCCATCAGCCGCCAATCTAGCCCCCAGTAGATCTCTCCCTCTGCCTTCGAGTCCAGCGGCTCCTTGGACGCGGGTAGTTCCATTTCGAACGTCACCGTCTTCCCGGGCTCAACTACGCCAACCGAGTGGCAGTTGAGGACGTACTGACCCAGGGCGAAGGCTGGGACGCTAGCCGCGCCGCTAGCCCAGCGACCCATGTGCGCTTGCTCGCCATAGGCCGGGCAGCCTTCTCCGAAGCGGTAGGGGCTCGTGCTCGTGTTGGTGAGCGCGACCCGGTAGTGGAACACCTTTCCCTGCTCGACTACTAGGGGCTCTCCGTCCTTAGCGGGAAGGATCTTCGGGCGAAGTGGGAAGCTCGGACCCACCGGCGGCGGAGCACCATTCGCAGTACCGAAGACCAGGCGCGACGCCCTGGCCGGATTGATGCACTCGGGCAGCTTGGTGACCGAAAAAGCAAACTCGCTGCCGTTCGGTATCTGAATTCGCAGAGTGAGCTCCCCGGAATCCGAGCCGCACCAGTTCTCCCATCCGAATGAGACACTCGATCTGTCCGGAGGCTCGAGTGATCGCCCAAGCAGAGTCTGGTCAGAGCCCCCAAAGCCGAACATGGTCTTGTCGGCGTCTTTCAGCTTGGCAACCGGACTGAACATCTCGACCTGTAACCGAGCGCTATCAGCGCCGGAGCCGATGAGCGAGACCTTGGGTTGTCCCTCGAGGGCACAGAGCTTGTCGCCGGTGTTGATCAGCTCAATCGATCCCGACAGTTCGCGAGATTGACTGCTCTTATGTAGGTGGAGCTTCGCCTGGACGTCATTCGCCCCGCAGATCGGGTAAATCGTCGGAGGAATCGGCTTCGGCGCCTCACCGAGCCAGGGAATGATCCCGGTACTCGCTCCGGCTGCTCCAACGGCCAGAACGAGCACGCCGGCCACGAGAAGCACGCGCCGCTGCGACCAACGCCACAGCGTCCGGCTCATTCCGGCACGCTCGCGCACATCGAGCCAGTCGGCTCGCCCGTCGTCGTCGAGCGCCTTCGTGAGCCGGTAGGAAATTTGCCTGTCCAGGCCGTCTGTCTTTTGCCTCTTCATCACTCCGCCGCCTCTCGCAACTCGCACGGTTCCGGATTCGAGCAGTCGAGCGACGCGGCCAGCGCGGCCTTCGCCTGCGCCAGCGTCGCGGCCACCGTTCCCTCGCTTATCTCGCAGACACGGGCGATCTCGCGATAGTCGAGATCGGCGACGTAGCGGAGGAAGACCACCAGCCTCCGGCGCGGAGACAACTCCTCGAGCACCGCCGCCAGCCCCTCGTCTCGCTCGGGCTGCGGTAGCTCGGGCTCGAACGCGTCGACTAGCTCAACCTGGCTCGCCTGCCCGCGCATCTCGAACGCGACTCGCAGGGCGATCTTCCAGATCCAGGCCTCGAGCGGTCCGTCTCCTCGAAAATCGGCCCGGCTCTTCAGCGCTCGAGCGAAGCTCTCCTGCACCACGTCATGGGCGAGCTCGTAGCTGCCGACGATGCCTGCCAGTGCGCCGCGAAAGCTCTGGTAGCGGCGCCGATAGACGTCCTCGATCGTCCGTGTCTGCCTGTCCATACGCCTGAGAGAGGGCAAGCACAGGCCTTTTCTTTAGCGCCGAAGCTCTTTCGCCATCTCGTAGTACTCGAGATGCTGGCCGGGAGAGACCTCGTAATCCTCCTCCGAGACGACCTCGTAGCCGAGGCGCAGATAGAGCTCCTTCGCCGGCAGCGAGGCGCTCAGGTCAAGCCGCTCGATTCCCGCTGCGAGCGCGGCGGTTTCGAGCTCCGCCATCACCATCTGACCGATTCCGCGGCGTTGCCGGTCGGCGCGGACGAACACCCGCCTGATCGTTGTCCCGGCACGAGTCCCTGTCGCAACCAGTTTCCCGCCCGAATGCACCACGACCGTGTGCCCGGAGGCCGCGTCGGAGATCACGACGGCGCGCTCGTGGTATTGGTGGAAGAACTCGATCACGCGTGGCGGGTAGACCGCCGCGTAGCTCGTGTCGATCGTCTCCCGCACGAGCTCGCAGACTTCGTTCAGATCGCTCTCTCGGAAGCGCCCGATCGTCAGATCCTCGGCCCGCGCTATCACGAGTTCTCAATTCGCTCGACAACCAGCGTCGACCGGTCAATCGCCGCTATCCGCACACGCTCGCCGGCATCCGCTCCTTCGGAGCAGACGGCATCCCAGCGCTCACCCTTGAAGCTGACGCGGCCGCGCGGACGGCAGGGCTCGATCACCCTTACCGTGCTGCCGATCATCTGCGCGGCGCCGGCGGCGGACCGGCGGCGGCGCGAGTACCAGATTCCGAATACCACCTCGCCGGCCTCCCCGACGAGCCCGAAAACCAGCACGAGCCCGTTCCAGGGCGCCGGCAGAACGAATACTGCGAGCACGATCGCGGTTAGCAAGAGCACGCGAACAGCCTAGCCGCGGGAGCGAGGGCGCTTCAGCGAGCTGGGACGCCGAGGCTCAGTCGGCCGAGCCGGGCACGTAGTCGACGAGCTCGAGATAGACCATCTCGGCGGCGTCGCCCGAGCGAGGGCCGATCTTGACGATGCGCGAGTAGCCGCCGGGCCGATCGACGAAACGAGGCGCTACCTCGGTGAAGAGGATGTGCACGACGTCGACCGAGCGCAGCTTCGAGATGGCTAGCCTACGAGCGGCCAGGTCGCCTCGCCGGCCGAGCGTGATCATCTGCTCGGCGAACGGCTTGACGGCCTTGGCCTTAGCCTCGGTCGTCTTGATGCGCCCGTGCTCGATCAGCGCGCACGCCAGGTTCGCGTAGAGGGCGTGCCTGTGCGCAGAGTCGCGTCCGAGCTTCTTGCCTTTGTGCTGATGCCGCATCGTCCCGAAACCTCTAGTCCTCGCCGCGCAGGTTCAGGCCATGAGCCGCAAGCGTCTCCTTGACCTCTTCGATCGACTTCTTGCCGAAGTTCGGGATCGCTCCCAGCTCGATCTCTGTCTTGGTGACGAGGTCGCCGATGGTCTCGATGCCGACGCGCTTGAGGCAGTTGTAGGAGCGAACGCCCAGCTCGAGCTCTTCGATCGGGAAGTTCTCCATGCCGTGGGCAACCGTTGCCTCTGGCGTTATCTCGGCGGCGGCCACCTGGGTCAGCCCCTCGATCTTCTCCACGTCGGTGAAGATGGCGAGCTGGCGGATGAGGATCTCGGCCCCTTGCGCTACCGCTTCGCGTGGATCGATCGAGCCGTCGGTGGTGATATCGATGCGAAGCTTGTCGTAGTCGGTGCGCTGACCGACGCGAGCCGCCTCGACGTCATAGGCGACGCGGCGAACCGGTGAGAAGATCGAGTCGACCGGAATCACTCCGATCGTGTGCTCGGGCCCGCGATTGAGCTCGGCCGGGACGTAGCCGCGGCCGCGGCCGATCGTGAGCGTCAGCTCGAGCTTGCCGCGATCCGAGAGATGAGCGATCTCCAGCTCCGGATTCAGCAGCTCGAGATCGGCGGGCGCCTCTAGATCGCCGGCCGTAACCGGGCCCGGCCCCTTCTTCGAGAGCCGTACTTCGATCTCGGGCGAGTCGCCGTAGAGGCGACAGATCAGGTTCTTCAGGTTGAGGACGATGTCGGTCACGTCCTCGCGTACTCCCGGGATGGTTGTGAACTCGTGTGCGACTCCCTCGATCTTCACCGAGGTGACGGCGGCGCCCTCTAGCGAGGAGAGCAGCACGCGCCGAAGTGAGTTCCCGAAGGTGTAGCCGAAGCCGCGATCGAGTGGTTCGATCACGAAGATGCCGCGGCGCTCGTCCACTTCCTCGTGGACGATCTTGGGAACCTGAAATTCCATGAGGCTCGTGCGAGTAGCCAAGTTGCCGTTCCTTTCCCTCTCCCTAAAACGTGTCCCGGTCGGTTACTTCGAATAGAGCTCGACGATTAGTGACTCCTGCACCTGTGTGTCGATCTCCTCGCGCTCAGGCAAGCGCAGAATCGTTCCCGTCAGGCCTTCGTGATCGGCCTGCATCCAGCCCGGCACCGAGGCGGTGAGATCGGTGGCGTCGCGAATCAGCGGCTCGGCGTCGGAGCCCGGCTTCATCATGATCACGTCCTCGGGCTTGAGCTGATAGCTGGGAATATTGACGCGACGCCCGTTCACCTGGAAGTGCCCGTGGCGAACGAGTTGGCGGGCCTGCGAGCGCGAAGAGGCGAAACCGAGGCGCGTAACCACGTTGTCGAGCCTGGTCTCGAGCAGGCGCAGCAGGGTCTCGCCGGTGATGCCCGAACCGCGCGCGGCCTTCTGGTAATAGCCACGGAATTGCTTTTCGAGCAGGCCGTAATAGCGGCGTGCCTTCTGCTTCTCGCGCAGCTGCAGCAGATATTCGCTCTGCTTGATGCGACCGCGCCCGTGCTCGCCCGGCGGATAGCTGCGCCGCTCGACGGCGCACTTTTCGGTCAGGCAACGCTCTCCCTTGAGGAAGAGCTTGAGGCCCTCGCGGCGGCACTGCTTGCACTTTGGTCCCAGGTTCCGTGCCATATCCGCTTACACCCTGCGCCGTTTCTTTTGCCTGACGCCGTTATGAGCCTGCGGCGTGACGTCTTTCACTGAGAGAATCTCCAACCCGGCGGCTTGAAGCGAGCGAATGGCCGTCTCGCGACCCGATCCAGGGCCCTTGACGAAAACCTCGACCTTCTGCAATCCGTGCTCCATGCCCTTCCGCGCCGCAGAGTCGGCCGTCACCTGCGCGGCGAACGGCGTCGACTTGCGCGACCCCTTGAAGCCCGCCGAGCCGGCCGATTCCCAGACGATAACGGCGCCCTCGCGATCGGTCAGCGCGACGATCGTGTTGTTGAACGACGTCTTGATGTGCGCCTGGCCAATTGCGATGTTCTTCTTGACACGCCGGCGGGTACGACCGCGCGTCGGTTTTCTCGGAGGTGCCAACTATTTTCCCTTCTTGCCTTTACCGATCAGCTTTTTCGGGCCTTTGCGAGTGCGAGCGTTCGTTTTCGTCCTCTGACCGTTCACTGGCAGGCCGCGACGGTGGCGGATACCCCGGTAACAGGCGATCTCGATCAGGCGCTTGATTGCCTGCTGGCGCTCGCGCCGCAGGTCGCCTTCGACCTCGAGGTTCTGGTCGATGTAGTTGCGAAGCTTGGTGACTTCCTCGTCGGTGAGGTCGCGCACCTTGGTATCGGGCGAGAGGCCGAGCTCGGTGCAGATCTTGAGCGAGGTCGAGCGCCCGACTCCGAAGATGTAGGTCAGCCCGACTTCGAGTCTCTTTTGATTCGGCAGGTTAACGCCGGCGATACGTGCCATCGACTGGTCCCCTTACCCTTGCCGCTGCTTGTGGCGCGGATTGGAGCAAATCACCATTACGACACCGTGGCGCTTGATGACGCGGCAACGCTCGCAGATCGGTTTTACGGAGGGACGAACTTTCATATTTTTTACCTGTGCCTGTAGGTGATCCGGCCGCGTGTCAGGTCGTAAGGCGAGAGCTCGACCTTTACCTTGTCGCCGGGGAGGATTCGGATGTAGTGCTTACGCATCTTTCCTGAGATGGTCGCAAGCACGCTGTGTCCGCCGCCATCTATTTGCACCCGAAACATCGTGCTCGGAAGCGCTTCGACGACCTCGCCTTCGACCTCGATTTTCTCTTCGCTCTTCGCCATCCTTCTCACGGAAACCGCGCTCAGCTGAGCGCGGTGATACCTGCGGTACGCGCGCGCACTTGGACGCGCAGCGCCGCGGCAGGCAATCGTAGCAGCTACAGCCGCGTCGTCGCACTCTTCGACCGCTTTAGCTCGCCGAAAGCCCAGCTAATGCGGCTAGATCGACGTCCGGCGCCGTTGTAAGGACAAGCGGCCCGCCTTCGGTGACTGCAATCGAGTGCTCGAAGTGCGCAGCCAGCGAGCCGTCGGTGCTCGAGATCGACCACTCGTCCTCATGCACGAATACGTCCGGCGAGCCGGCCGTGATCATCGGCTCGATCGCCAGCGTCATGCCCGCCTTCAGCTCCGGGCCGCGCCCAGACTCACCGAAGTTGGGAATCTGCGGATCTTCGTGCATGGCTCGACCGACACCGTGACCGACGAGGGTGCGAATGACCGAGAAACCCGCGGCCTCGGTCGTTTGCTGCACCGCGTGGGAGATGTCGCTGAGCCTGCTTCCCGCCCGAGCTCGCTCCACTCCCGCGGCAAGTGCTGCGCGACACGTCTCGAGCAGCTCGCGAGCTGCCGGATCGATCTCTCCGACCGGAAATGTGAAGGCGCCGTCGCCGACGAAACCATTCAGCGTCGCGCCGACGTCAACCGAGAGAACGTCCCCCTCGGCGAGGGTGTAGCCGCCCGGAATGCCATGCACGACCATGGAGTTCGGCGAGGCGCAGATCGAGGCCGGATAGCCACGGTAGCCCTTGAAGGTCGGCTCGGCGCCCTGCGAGCGAATGAACTCCTCGGCCAATGCGTCGAGCTCGGCGGTCGTCACGCCCGGCCTAATCGCGGCTCCGACTACGGCGAGCGTGCGCGCCACAAGCGCACCGGACCTCGCCATCCGCTCGATCTCGGACGGCGACTTGCGAATGATCATTGAAGGGTGGCGAGCACGCGCTCGATCTCGGCAAACACCTCGTCCATACCGGGCGAGGAATCGATGGCGACGAGGATCCCCGTGCTGCGATAGTAGTTGGAGAGCGGTTCTGTTTGGCGGCGATAGACCTCGAACCGATTCTTGATCACCTCAGGCGTGTCGTCGGCGCGGCCCTGCTCCGCAGCGCGACCGAGCATGCGCTCCACCGCAGTCTCCTCCGCCAGCTCTAGCTCGAGCACGATCTCCAGCGGACGACCGAGCTCGGCCAAGAGCGCGTCGAGCGCCTCGGCCTGGCCGATCGTGCGCGGAAAGCCGTCCAGGACGAAGCCGTTTTGGGCGTCGGGCTGAGACAGCCGCTCGCGGATGACCTCGACGACCAGCTCGTCGGGAACGAGTGCCCCGCTTTCGACGATCTCCTTCACCTTCCGGCCCAGTTCCGAGCCGGCGGCGATCGCGCCGCGCAGCATCTCACCGGTCGAGATGTGCGGAACTCCGTGCGTCTCAGCGATGCGCACCGCCTGCGTTCCCTTGCCGGCGCCCGGGGCGCCCAGCATCACGATGCTCAGCTCGCTCACTTCAAGAACCCTTCGTAGGAGCGCGCCATCATCTGCGATTCCATCTGGCGCATCGTGTCGAGCGCGACGCCGACGACGATCAGGATCGAGGTTCCGCCGAGAGCTCGGCTGCTCGCGTGCGAAAAGCCCGCGTACTTGATCACGAACACGGGGAAGATCGCAATCAGCGCCAGGAAGAGCGAGCCAGGCAAGGTCAGACGCGTCATCACGCGGTCGAAGTACTGCGCGGTCGGCGGCCCTGGCCGGATACCGGGGACGTAGCCACCGTTCTTGCGCAGGTTGTCGGCCTGATCAAGCGGGTTGAACTGAACGGCCGTATAGAAGAACGTGAAGCCGATGATGAGCAGCGCCTCGAGGGTGATATAGAGGTTGCCCGTCGGCCTGAAGTGCAAGTTGATGAAATGCTGCGTGTTCGGGAAGAAGAGCGCGATCGTGGGCGGGAAGGACATGATCGCCGCCGCGAAGATGACCGGGATTACGCCGGCCATGATCACGCGCAACGGCATATAGGTCGAACCGCCGCTCGTCATGCGGCGACCCACCACGCGCTTCGCGTACTGGATGGGAATCTTTCGCTGGCCTTCCTGGACGAATACGACAGCCACGATGACAAGAATCACGAGGATCGGAAAGAAGAGGCGCTCGGTTGAGTTGCCGTTGATCCAGACCGTAAGGCCGCCGTAAAGACCGGAGATGATCGACGCGAACACGAGCAGCGAGATGCCGTTACCCACGCCTCGTTTCGTGATCAGCTCGCCCATCCACATCAACAGCATCGAACCGGCTGTGAGCGTGAGGATGATCAACATGAAGCGGCCCCCATTCCCGGGCAGGACGCCTTGGCGATGGAACAGGTATGTCCAGCCGATCGCCTGGATGAAGGAGAGTCCCAGCGTGAAATAGCGCGTGTACTGGGTGATCTTCGCCTGCCCGGACTCGCCCTCTTTCTGGATCCGCTCGAGCTGGGGAACGGCCGCGGTCATGAGCTGCATGATGATCGAGGCCGTGATGTAGGGCATGATCCCGAGCGCGAAGAGCGAGAACTTGGAGAGCGCGCCGCCCGAGAACAGGTTGAGCAAGCTCAGAACGGTGCCGCCCTGGCTCTGGAAGGCTTCCTTGATCTTGACCGAGTCGACGCCGGGGGCCGGCATCCAGCAACCAAGCCGGTAGAGCGCCAGGACGAACGCAGTGAAGATGACGCGCTTGCGAAGCTCACGAATCTTCCAGGCGTTGGCGAGCCAGGAGAGCATGCGTCCTCGTTATTCCTTCGGCTCGGCGACCGGAGCTTCGGCCGGAGCTTCCTCTTCGCTCGCCGCAGACTTCGCCTTGCGCTTCTTGGGCGCGGCCTTGGCGACCGACTCGCGCAGGCACACAACCTTGCCGCCCGCCTTCTCGATCTTCACCCTGGCGCCGGTCGAGAAGCGGTGCGCCGTGACGGTCAGCTTTTTCGTCAGCTCGCCGTCACCCAGCACCTTGATGTCGACGCGGTTGTTCGAGACGAGCCCCTGAGCGAGCAGCAGCTCGGGAGTCACATCGCTTCCGGCGTCAAAGCGCTCGAGATCGCGAACGTTGACCGGTTGCGTCTCGGTGCGGAAAGGGCCTACAGGCATGGCGTCTTTCGACGTCGAGCCGCGCAGCTTCGGAAGGCGCATGGCCAGAGGCATCTGGCCACCCTCGAAGCCCGCGCGCATCTTGTGCGAGCCGGCCCGGGATTTCTGCCCCTTGAGCCCGCGGCCCGAGTAGCGCCCCTTGCCGGAGCCCTGGCCACGGCCGACCCGCTTGCGCGACTTGCGCGACTGGGCCGGAGATAGGTTCGAGAGATTGAGCTCGTCCGTCATTTCGCTTCCTCGACCTTGACGAGATGGTTGATCTGCCGGAGCATGCCGGTCAATTCCGGGCTCTCATCGTGCTCGACCGAGCGACCGATGCGTCCAAGCCCGAGCGCGCGCAGCGTTCCGCGGTGCCGGGGGCTCTGAGTGATCACGCTCTTGGTCTGAGTGATGCGCAGCCGAGCCATCAGGCGGATGCCTCCGTCGTCTTGGCGGCCGCGCGCGGCGGCAGCACCTCGGCAATGGACTTGCCGCGAATGCGCGCTACGTCTTCGGGCCGGCGCAGGCTCTTGAGAGCGTTTACCGTCGCCTTGGCCATGTTGATCGGATTGGTCGTGCCAAGACTCTTGGCGAGAATGTCGTGGATGCCGGCGAGCTCGAGCACCGCTCGCACGCCGCCGCCGGCGATGACGCCGGTGCCTTCGCTGGCGGGCCTGAGCATCACGCGCGCCGCGTCGAACTTCCCGGTTGTCCCGTGCGTGATCGTGGTGTTGTGCTTGGGCACCGTGAAGATGTTCTTCTTGGCGTCCTCGACTGCCTTGGTGATCGCCAGCGGAACCTCGCGCGCCTTCCCGTAGCCGACGCCGACACGGTCGATCTCGTCGCCGATCGCCACCAGCGCGGTAAAGGAGAACCGCCGGCCACCCTTTACTACCTTGGCGACGCGGTTGATCTCGATCACGCGCTCTTTCAGCTCACGCGGCTCGGATGAATCTACGTTTCTCAAAACTTGAGTCCTCCTTCGCGCGCCGCTTCCGCGAGCGCCTTGACACGACCGTGGTAGAGGTAACCGGCACGATCAAAGACGCAGGCCTCGACCCCGGCCTTGCTCGCGCTCGCCGCCAGGCGCTTGCCAACCTCAGCTGCCTGGGCGGTCTTGTTGCCTTTGAAGCTCTTGGGCAGGCCCGTCCAGGCGGAGGCGGCGAGCGTACGTCCGCTCTCGTCGTCCACGAGCTGGGCCGAGATGCCCCGGTTGGAGCGGAAGACAGCCAGGCGCGGCCGCTCGGCCGTGCCGGCGACCTTGCTGCGCACGCGCCGATGGCGACGAATGCGTGCTTCACGTGTAGTGAGAGTGCTCATGCCCGCTTACCAACCTTCCGGCGTACGTGCTCGCCGACGTAGCGAATGCCCTTGCCCTTGTAGGGCTCGGGCGGACGCACGGCACGAATCTCGGCGGCGGTCTGCCCGACCTTCTGCTTGTCGGTGCCCTTGACGATGACCTGAGTCGGGGCGGGGACTTCGAAGTCGATTCCGTCGCGCGGCTTGATGACCACCATGTGCGAGTAGCCGACCGCAAGCTCGAGGTCTTTCCCCTTGAGCGTCGCGCGGTAACCGACTCCCTGAATCTCAAGTTGCTTGGAGAAACCCCTGGCAACTCCCTCCACCATGTTCGCGACGAGCGTACGAGTGAGGCCGTGCAGAGCGCGATCGTCGCCGCGGTCGGTCGGCCTGGTGACGACGACCTGACCGTCTTCCTGCTCGATCTTCATCCGCTGCGGAACGACCTGCGAGAGGGTGCCCAGCGGCCCACTCACCTCGACGCGCCCAGGCGCGATCGTGACGGTGACTCCGCTCGGTACTTCAATCGGTTTTCTGCCAATACGACTCACGTCAGTAAACGCCCTTCACTCGCCGGCAAAAAGCGCCGGACTCTCGTCGGTACTCACCAAACAAAGCAGATGACCTCGCCCCCGATGCCTTCCTCTTGAGCGCGGCGGCTCGTGATGAGGCCCTTGGAGGTGGAAAGGATAGCGGTGCCCATGCCACCGAGTACGCGCGGCAGGCGATCGCCCTTGGCGTATACGCGACGGCCGGGACGCGAGACACGGCGCAGGCCACTGATGACCCGCTCGCGGTTGCGTCCGAACTTGAGCTGAATGACCAGCGAGTCGAAGCTCTCGCCCTTCTCGACTCGAAGGTCGCGCACGTAGCCCTCCTCGACGAGGATGCGCGCGATCGACTCCTTGATGCGTGAGGTCGGCATGCGCACCTCTTCCTGCAGCGCCTTGTTGGCGTTGCGGATACGGGTAAGCATGTCGGCTATTGGATCGGTCTGCACGGTCGCACCCTCCTACCAGGAACTCTTGGTCATCCCAGGAATGACACCCTCGTGAGCAAGCTCGCGCAAACAGATGCGGCAGAGCTTGAACTTGCGGAAAACCGCGCGCGGGCGGCCACAACGCTGGCAGCGCGAATACCGACGCGTGCTGAAGCGGTGAGACCTAGCTTGCTTGACTACTAGTGACTTCTTAGCCACGTTCCCTTCTTTCTGTGGCGAATGGCAGGCCGAGCCCTCGCAGGAGCGCCAGCGACGCCTCGTCGCTTTCGGCCGTGGTAGTGATCGTGACGTCGAGCCCACGTACCTGGGTGACGTCGTCATAGTTGATCTCGGGGAAGATGATCTGCTCGCGAACGCCGAGCGAGTAGTTGCCGCGGCCGTCGAACGAGCCCGGGTCGAGCCCGCGAAAGTCACGAATGCGCGGCAGCGCCACCGAGACGAGCCGGTCGAGAAACTCGTACATGCGCGCTCCGCGCAAAGTCACCTTGGCGCCGACGGGCATGCCTTCGCGCAGCTTGAAAGCCGCGATCGATTTGCGCGCGCGCCGCATCTGGGGGCGCTGGCCGGCGATGATGGTCAGCTCCTCCATCGCCGCGTCGAGCACCTTCATGTCGGTCTTGGCTTCGCCAGCGCCCATGTTGAGCGTGATCTTCGCCAGCCTGGGCACCTGCATGATCGAGCTCAGGCCCAGCTCTTCCTTGAGCTGCGGGCGTAACTCGCTCTCGTAGCGCTCCTTGAGCCGAGGCACGACGGAAGCGGTGGTGGTGGCCTTTTTCGGACTCATTTGTCGATCTCCTGACCGCATCCTTCGCGTCGGCAGACGCGCACCTTGCGCATCTCGCCATGACGCTCAACGACCTTCACGCCGACCCGCGTTGTCTTGTTGCAGACCGGGCAGACGATCATCACGTTCGAGGCGTCGATCGGAGCCGGCTTCTCGATAATTCCGCCGGGCACTACTTGCGGGCTGCCCATGCGACTGGCGTTCTTCATTGCCCGCGGCCGGGTGTGGCGCTTGATCTGGTTCAGGTTCTCGACGACGACGCGGCGCTCGCGCGGGCGCGATTCGATGACGCGGCCCTGCTTGCCCTTGTCCTTGCCGCTCAAGATCTCGACCAGGTCGCCCTTCTTGATTTTCAGCTTGACTGCCATCACAACACCTCTGGTGCCAGGGAGACGATCTTCATGAAATTCCTCTCGCGCAGCTCGCGGGCAACCGGGCCGAAGATGCGCGTTCCGCGCGGATTGCGCTGGGCGTCGATGATCACAGCCGCGTTTTCGTCAAAGGCGATCTGGGTGCCGTCCTCGCGGGCATAGGCCTTTTTGGTGCGCACGACGACCGCCTTGACGACGTCGCCTTTTTTGACCTGGCCCTGCGGAGTCGCCGACTTGACGGTGGCGACGATGATGTCGCCCACGCGGGCGTAGCGACGGTGCGAGCCGCCCATGACGCGAATACAGAGAAGCTCGCGCGCGCCGGTGTTGTCGGCCACGCGGAGACGCGACTCTTGCTGAATCATCTGGTCGCCTCCGTCCTCACTTGGCAACCTCCACGATCTCCACGACACGCCAGGACTTGGTGGCCGAAAGAGGACGCGTCTCGACGATGCGAACGATGTCGCCGACCTTGGCTGTGTTCTCCTCGTCGTGAGCGTGGTACTTCTTCGAGCGGCGCACTACCTTGCGGTACTTGGTGTGCGCTTTGATCGTGTCAACCTTGACGACGATCGTCTTGTCCATCACTGAGGAGACGACTACACCACGGCGCTCCTGGCGGCTTCCGCGCTCTGCCTCCGGCTTGGGTAGCCGGACGAGCGGCTTGCGAGTGCCCTTCTTGGCGGGCTTCGTGGCTCGCACCTTCACCGGGCGCTTACGGCGCTCGCTGCGAGGAACATGACGCTGAGGGCGTGTTCGCTTCGGCCGCTGCGCTGGCGCGGCTTCCGGCTCGGGCGTGGCCTCGGCTTCTGGCGCGCTCGCTGCAGTCTCGGCTTCGGCTGCTTCCGGTGCTGCCTCGGTTTCGGCCTCGGGGGTCGCTTCGGCCTCCGGCTCTTCCGGCGCGGCTGCGGCCTCAGGCATCGCTTCGGTCTTCGGCTCGTCTGGCGCGGCTTCGGCCTCGGGCGCCGCGTCGGGCTCCGGCGTAGCTTCCGCTTCCGGCTCGACGTCGCTACCCGGCTGCTCGGAAGCAGTCTCCGGCTCGGGCGTGGCCTCGGCGGCCTGCTCGGTCACCTCGGCGGCCGTCTCCGCAGCCTCGGCTGCGGCCTCGGCTGCGGCCTTGTCTTCGCTCGAATTGCTCTTGTTCTCTGCCATCTACTTATTGCCTCTCCGGCGCCGCTTGGCGCTCAGCGCGAATCGTGATGATGCGCGCGATGTCACGCTTCACGAGCGTGATCCGCGCCGGGTTCTCCAGCGCACCCGTCACAGACTGGAAGCGAAGATTGAAGAGCTCCTGGCGGGTGTCTGTCAACTTCCGCTCCAGCTCTTCGTCGCTCAGCTCGCGTATCTCCTTAGCTTTCATATGGACCACTCTCCCGCGCGACGATCTTCGTCTTGACGGCAAGCTTCTGGCCTGCCAGCCGCAGCGCCTCTTTCGCAAGCGGTTCGGCAACCCCGGCCAGCTCGAACATGACTCGCCCGGGCTTGATCACGGCCACCCATCCCTCAGGCGACCCTTTGCCCTTGCCCATGCGCGTCTCGGCCGGCTTCTTGGTGTAGGTCTTGTCGGGGAAGACGTTGATCCAGACCTTGCCGCCGCGCTTGATCTTACGTGTCATGGCGATACGAGCAGCTTCGATCTGCCGGTTGGTGATCCAACCAGCGTCGAGTGCCTTGAGTCCGTAGTCGCCGAACTGCACGGTCGTCTGGCCCTTGGAATAGCCACGCCGCCGCCCACGGTGCATCTTGCGAAACTTGGTCTTGCGCGGAAGTAGCACTAGCTCTCACCCTTGGTCTCGGTCTCGGACTTCTTGCGCGGCGCCCGCTTGGCGGCCGGCTTGCTCGGGGTCTCGGGCTCGGAGGCCTTTGCCTTGCTCTTTGCGGGAGCCTTCTTCGCGGCCGGCTTCGCCTTCTCGTCGGCAGGCTTGGCCTTGGCGGCCGCTGCCTTCTCGTCTGCCTCTGGCTTTGCCTTCGGCTCGGCGGGCTTGGCCTTGGCGGTAGCCGGCTTGGCCTTGGTGGCGGTTGCCTTCGGCTCGGCGGGCTTGGCCTTGGCGGCCGTTGCCTTCGGCTCGGCGGGCTTGGCCTTGGCGGCCGTTGCCTTCGTCTCCTCGGGGGCGATCTTGGGCTTCTCGGCCTTGACCTCGGGCTTCGCGACTACGGCCTCGGTCGTCTCGACCGGGGTTACGGGCTCGGTGACCGCCGCAGCCTGCGGCACCGCTTCGACCGGCTTGGTCGAGGCCGCCGCCTCGCCCGGCTTGGCCGAGGCATCGGGACGCGGCCGGCCCCCCGGGCGTCCTTGACCGCGCGAGCCGGAACGACGGCTCTTGCGCACTGGTCCTAATCCTTCTCGGTCGACGCTGCGCCCGCGACCACCGTCGCGACCGCCGGCGAGCCCCTCGCCGCCGCCGGAGCCCCTGCGCCGGGCCTGATCCTGCTCGCCCAGCCGCGACTCGCGACCGCCCTGGAGGCCTTCATAGCCTTCGGGCATGATCTCGCCCTTGTTGATCCAAACCTTGACGCCGATTCGTCCGAACGTCGTACGTGCTTCGGTGAAGCCGTAGTCGATATCGGCTCGGATCGTGTGCAGCGGAACGCGGCCCTCGGAGTAGCTCTCCGATCGGCTCATCTCGGTGCCGCCGAGCCGCCCCGAGCAGGCGATCTTGATTCCCTGGGCGCCCGAGCGAATGCCCGAGGCAAGCGCGCGCTTCATCGCGCGGCGGAAGCTGACCCGGTTCTGGAGCTGCTCTGCCACCGACTGGGCGACCAGCTTCGCATCGAGCTCGGGACGCTTGATCTCGTTGATGTTGATGTGAACGTTCTTGTGCGTGATGGCGTGCAGCTCGCGGCGCAGAGCGTCCACCTCGACGCCCGACTTGCCGATCACGATGCCCGGGCGAGCCGTGTAGATATCCACGGTGACGCGCTGCTTGTCCTTGCGGATGAGGATGTCCGAAAGCCCGGCGTGCGCGAGCTTGCCGTAGATGTGATCGCGGATCTGCACGTCCTCGATCAGCCAACTCGAGAACTCCTTCGGTCCGGCGAACCAGTTCGACTTCCAGTTCTGGATGACGCCGACGCGCAAACCGCCCGGGTGAACCTTCTGACCCATCCCTACTCCTCTGTCTTCTTGCTCGAGGGCTTGCGCTTCCTTGCCGCTTTCGGCTTGGCCTCGCCCTTGTCGGTTTTCTTTGCGCGTGGTTTGAGGGCTGCCTTCCTCGGCGCTTTCGGCTTGGCCTCTACCGCGCTTGCCTCAGTCTCTGCGGGGGTTCCCGCGACGGTCGACTCGGGCGCCTCGCTCGGCGCGGACGCGCTCGTCGCGGCCGGCTTCGCCGGCTTGACGATCTCGTGCGGCGGGGTGAGCGATGCAAGCCTGATCGTGATGTGGCAGGTCCCCTTGATCATGCGATCGGCGCGGCCGCGAGCGCGCGGCTTCCAGCGCTTCAAGACCGGGCCTTCGTCGGCGAAGCAGGCCGAGATGATCATCTCGTCGCCGTAGAAGCCGTGATTCGCCTCGGCGTTGGCAACGGCCGAGCGCAGCACCTTGTCGATGTCGCGCGCGACGTCCCGGGTCGAGAAAGCGAGAACGGTTCGCGCCTCGGGCACGCTGCGTCCACGGATCGCGTCCAGCACGAGTCGCGCCTTGCGCGCCGAGCAGTGAACCCACTTTGCTTGGGCCCGTACTTCGCGGATTGTCTGTGTTTGTGCCTGTGCCATCTCGCCTGTCTCAGTGTCTCTTGACCTTCGCCTGCCGGTCGCCGGCGTGGCCGCGGAAAGTGCGCGTGAGGGCGAACTCGCCCAGCTTGTGTCCAACCATGGCCTCGTCGATGAACACCGGCACGTGCTTGCGCCCGTCGTAAACGGCGATCGTGTGCCCAACCATCTCCGGGAAGATGGTCGAGGCGCGCGAC
The DNA here is from genome assembly GCA_003132665.1 of Actinomycetota bacterium. Lineage (GTDB taxonomy): Bacteria > Actinomycetota > Thermoleophilia > Gaiellales > Gaiellaceae > Fen-549. The sequence goes on along the minus strand of PKYN01000017.1, from coordinate 30,226 downwards.
CAGGTCTTGATGACCTGCTTGCTGCCGGTGTCGTTCATGCTCTTGACCCGCGCCAACAGGCGCTCTTCCACGAACGGCCCCTTTTTCGACGATCTGCTCACGCTCTAAATCCCTCTCTGACTCGTTCTCGACAGCACGCGCGCCCGGCGGGCTAGCGGCTTCTTTCCTTGCCGCGCCTGCGCGGACGGACGATCAACTTGTTCGATTCCTTGTGCTTGTGGCGAGTGCGCTTACCGAGCGTCGGCACGCCCCACGGAGTCACCGGATGGCGCCCGCCCTTCGACTTGCCCTCGCCGCCGCCGTGCGGATGGTCAACCGGGTTCATGGCTGATCCACGCACGGTGGGGCGCTTTCCACGCCAGCGGTTGCGTCCCGCCTTGCCGATGGTGATGTTCGAGTGGTCGACGTTGCCAACCTGACCGATCGTGGCCCGGCAGGTTAGCGGTACGCGGCGCATCTCGCCCGAGGGGAGACGCAGCACGCCGTAAGGGTCGTCCTTGGCGACGAGTTGGACACTGGCGCCGGCGCTGCGAGCGATCTGGCCGCCCTTGCCCGGCTTCAGCTCGACGTTGTGCAGCATCGTGCCGGTTGGAATGTTGGCGATCGGCAAGGCATTGCCCGGCTTGATGTCGGCGCTCGGCCCCGACTCGACGGTGGCGCCCACGATCAAGCCGGCAGGAGCCAGAATGTACGCCTTGGCGCCGTCGACGTAGTGGAGTAGAGCTATGCGGGCCGAACGGTTGGGGTCGTACTCGATTGCGGCCACCTTGGCCGGAACACCGTCCTTGAGCCGCTTGAAGTCGATCAGGCGGTAGCGGCGCTTGTGGCCACCACCCTGATGGCGAGTGGTTATGCGGCCGTAGACGTTGCGCCCACCTTGCTTCTTCAAGGGCTCGAGCAGGCTCTTCTCGGGCGTCGTCTTGGTGACCTCGTCGAAGGTCGCAACCGACATGAAGCGGCGTCCGGGGGTGGTGGGTTTATATCTGCGTACGGCCATCTCGCTCGATCCTCTCTGCTAGACCTGCGCGCCCTGGAAGATCTCGATCGAGTGGCCCTCGCGCAGCTTCACGATGGCCTTCTTCCAACCGGGTCGGCGGCCGCTGCTTCGGCCGCGCCGCTTCGGCTTGGACGGGACAGAGATGATGTTGACCGACTCGACCTCGACGTCGAACTGCGCCTCCACGGCCTGGCGTATCTGCAATTTGTGAGCGTCCTGGTGAACGCGGAAGCAGTACTGGCGTGTGTTGATCATGTGGTAGCTCTTCTCGGAGACCACAGGCGCGATCAGAATCTGGGTTGGGTCGAGCTTCACTTCGACTCTCCCTTGCGCGGAGCGGCCTCGGCCTTGGTTAGAACCAGCGGTAGCGCGGCTTCGCTGACCAGCAACGAGCGCGCCCAGACCAGAGCCGCGACTCCCAGCTCGCTGGCCGGGACGACCAACGTGCGGGGAAGGTTGCGGACGCTCTTCACAAGCGCCTCTTCGTCGGGCTGAACGACGATCAGTAGCGGAAGCGCGTGTTCCCAGCCGGCGAGCAACTCGAGCGCCTTCTTCGTCGAGGGCTCGCTAATGGCGGCTCCGTCGACGACGGCGATCGAACCGCGGCGGGCGTGCTCCGAGAGCGCTCCTGCGAATGCGGCGCGGCGTTCCTTGCGATTGACCTTGAAGCCGAAGTCGCGGGCAACGGGTGCGAAGGCGACGCCGCCGCCCGTCCAGTGAGGCGCCCGCGTAGTTCCCGCTCGCGCCCGGCCGGTGCCCTTCTGGCGCCAGGGCTTGGAGCGCCCGCCGGCGACCAGCCCGCGGCTCTTGGCTCCGCGCGTACCTTGACGCGCCGCCGCCAGCTCGGCTCGGACAGCTTGATGCAGCAGGTGCGGCTTGGCCTCGGCGGAGAACACGGTCTGGCTCAACGAAACCTCGCCCGCGGCCTTTCCGAGCTTGAGGAGCGGAGCTTTGATCTTGCTCTCGGGCGCTTGCTCGGGGCTCATCTCGCCTCCTCGCGAATCTCGACGATGCCGTTTTTCGGACCGGGCACGGCGCCCTTGACCATGATCACGTTCCGCTCCGCGTCGACCTCGTGCACCGTCAGGCCAACCTGCGTGGCCCGCTTGCCGCCCATGCGCCCGGCCATTTTCATGCCTTTCATGACGCGTGACGGCCAGGCGGAGGCGCCGATCGAGCCCGGCTTGCGGACGTTGTGCGAGCCGTGCGACTTGGGGCCGCTGGCGAAGTTGTGACGCTTGATCGTGCCCTGGTAACCCTTGCCGATCGAGATGCCCGAAACCTTGATCTTGTCGCCGGGCTGGAAGATCGCGACGGTGATGGTGTCTCCGCTGGCAAGTTCACTCGGGCCGCGGAACTCGACCAGGTGGCGATGCGCGCCGGCGCCGGTCTTGCGCAGGTGACCGAGCTCGCCCTTCGTGATCTTGCGCTCGGCGACCGGCTCGAACGCGAGCTGAATTGCCTCGTAGCCGTCTGTCTCGGGCTTCCTCACGTGCACGACCGGACAGGGACCGGCTTCGATCACGGTCACGGACGTGACGACGCCGCTCTCCGGATCGAAGAGCTGGGTCATCCCGAGCTTCTTGCCGACTATGCCTTTCACGTTCTCTTCCAGCCCACCTAGAGCTTGATCTCGATGTCGACGCCCGCCGGCAAGTCGAGCCGCATCAGCGAGTCGACCGTCTTCGGCGTGGGTGAGTGAATGTCGATCAAGCGCTTGTGCGTCCGTATCTCGAAATGCTCGCGCGAATCCTTGTCCTTGAAAGGACTGCGGATCACGCAATAGACATTGCGCTCGGTGGGCAAGGGGACAGGCCCGGTGATCGTTGCACCGGTGCGCTGGGCCGTCTCGACGATCTGCGAGGCAGATTTGTCGAGCTGCTGGTAGTCATAGCCCTTGAGGCGAATTCGGATCTTGTGCTGTGGCAAGCCTACGGCTCCTGGTTAATGGGAGAGATCTCCGAGCGCCGAGCCGGCGCCGCTTCGACCTCTCCCGCGTTCAATGCTTCCTGTCTCTCCTACTCGATGATCTCGGTGACTGCGCCGGCGCCCACGGTGCGGCCGCCCTCGCGAATCGCGAAGCGGAGGCCCTGATCCATGGCGATCGGCTGGATCAGCTCGATGTCCATGTCCGTGTTGTCGCCCGGCATGACCATTTCCTGGCCCTCCGGCAGCTTGATCGAGCCGGTCACGTCCGTCGTGCGGAAGTAGAACTGCGGCCGATAGCCGTCGAAGAACGGCGTGTGGCGTCCGCCCTCGTCCTTCGAGAGGACGTAGACGCGGGCCTTGAAGTGGGTGTGCGGAGTGATCGAGCCGGGCTTGGCGAGCACCTGCCCGCGCTCGACATCCTCGCGCTTGATACCGCGCAGTAGCGCGCCCGCGTTGTCGCCGGCCTGGGCATAGTCGAGCGTCTTGTTGAACATCTCGAGGCCCGTGACGACCGTCTTGGTTACCTGGGGATGGATACCGATGATCTCGACCTCGTTGCCGGTCTCGATCTTGCCCCGGTCGATGCGGCCGGTGACCACAGTGCCGCGACCGGTAATCGTGAAGACGTCTTCGATCGGCATCAGGAACGGCTTGTCGACATCACGCTTGGGCTCGGGGATGTAGGCGTCGACCGCCTCCATCAGCTCGTTGATCTTGGGCGTCCACTCCGGGTCGCCTTCCAGCGCCTTGAGCGCCGAGAGCGTGATGACCGGAATATCGTCACCGGGATACTCATTCTTCGTGAGGAGATCGCGGACTTCGATCTCGACCAGCTCGAGCAGCTCGGGGTCGTCGACCATGTCGGCCTTGTTCAAGGCCACGACGATGTACGGCACTTCGACCTGGCGAGCGAGCAGGATGTGCTCACGCGTCTGCGGCATCGGGCCGTCGGCGGCCGAAACGACGAGGATCGCACCGTCCATCTGGGCGGCGCCCGTGATCATGTTCTTGATGTAGTCGGCATGCCCCGGGCAGTCGACGTGCGCGTAGTGCCTGTTCGGCGTCTCGTACTCAACGTGCGCCGTGTTGATGGTGATACCGCGCTGGCGCTCTTCAGGCGCGTTGTCGATCGAATCGAAGGAGCGGAAAGTGGTATTCAGTCCCTGCTCCTGCAAGACCTTCGTGATGGCCGCCGTCAGCGTCGTTTTCCCGTGGTCGATGTGACCGATGGTGCCGATGTTGAGATGCGGCTTGGAGCGCTCGAATTTCTGCTTTGCCATGTTTTTTCCTCCGGAAAAACGTCCTNNACTTCCGCGTAGTGGTCGAACTGCATGGTGAAGGTCGCCCGACCCTGTGTCATCGAGCGAAGATCGGTAGCGTAGCCGAACATCTCGCCCAGCGGCACACTGGCCTTGACCAGCTGGGCGGTTTTCGTCGGCTGGAGCTCTTCGACGCGGCCGCGACGAGCATTGAGGTTGCCCATCACGTCGCCGAGATAGTCCTCGGGAGTCTCGACTTCCACGGCCATCGTCGGCTCGAGTAGTTTCGGATTAGCGCGCTTCATAGCCTCTTTGAAAGCGATTGAGCCGGCGATCTTGAAAGCGCGCTCACTGGAGTCGACTTCGTGGTAGGAACCGTCGATCAACTCGACCTTGGCATCCACGACGGGATAACCCGCCAGCACGCCCGCCGCCATCGCCTCTTGAATCCCGGCGTTGACGGACGAGATGTACTCCTTGGGAATCTTCCCGCCGACGATCTTGTCGGTGAAGCTGTAGCCCTCTCCCGGAGTGGCCGGCTCCAGATTGATGACGACGTCACCGTACTGGCCCGAGCCGCCGGTCTGGCGAACGAACTTGCCGCGAATCTTTTCCGCCTTTTTGGAAACTGTCTCGCGATATGCGACCTGCGGCCGGCCGATGTTGGCTTCGACGTTGAACTCGCGCATCAGGCGATCGACGATGATCTCCAGGTGCAACTCGCCCATGCCGGCGATGATCGTCTGCCCGGTTTCCTCGTCCTGGCGGACGAGGAAGGTCGGGTCCTCTTCAGCTAGACGCGCGAGGGCGTTTGTGAGCTTGTCCTGATCGGCCTTGGTCTTGGGCTCGATGGCGATGAAGATGACGGGGTCGGGGACGGTCATCGTCTCCAGCAGCATCGGTGCCTTCTCGCCCGTCAGCGTGTCGCCCGTGGTCGTGAACTTGAGCCCGACCGCGGCTGCGATCTCGCCGGGGCCGATCTCGGCCCGCTCCTCGCGGTGGTTGGCGTGCATCTGAAGGATGCGACCGATGCGCTCGGTCTTGCCGTTCGAGGCGTTGAGCACGCGCTGGCCGGTCTTGGCCTTACCGGCGTAGACGCGGAAGTAGGTGAGCTTGCCGACGAAAGGATCGGACATGACCTTGAAGGCGAGCGCCGTAAAGGGCTCGTCCTCGGAGGCTGCGCGCTCCATCTCTTCGCCGCTCTTGGGCTCGATGCCATGCACCGGCGGAACGTCCAGCGGGCTCGGCAGGTACTCGACAACCGCGTCGAGCAATGGCTGCACGCCCTTGTTCTTGAAGGCGGAGCCAAGCAGAACCGGCGTAACGCCATTGGCCAGAGTGCCGGCGCGAAGCGCACGACGAAGCATGTCGGGGGTTACGGACTCCTCGTCTTCGATGTAGGTCTCCATCAGCTCGTCGTCGAACTCGGCGACTCTGTCGATCAGCAGGTGGTGATAGGTATGCGCCTGCTCGGCGAGCTCAGCCGGAATCTCGACGATCTCCGGGGTCTCGCCCAGCTGGTCGTTCCAGACGATGCCCTGCATCTCGACCAGATCGACGACACCGAGGTGGCGGTCCTCCTGTCCGATCGGGATCTGCACCGGAACGGGAACCGCTCCCAGGCGATCGACCATCGACTTGACCGAGGCGAAAAAGTCAGCGCCCGTGCGATCCATCTTGTTGATGAAGGCGATACGCGGCACTTCGTAGTGGTCGGCCTGGCGCCAAACCGTCTCGGACTGAGGCTGAACGCCGGCTACGGCATCGAACACGGCGACCGCGCCGTCGAGAACTCGCAGGCTGCGCTCCACCTCCATCGTAAAGTCCACGTGCCCGGGCGTATCGATGATGTTGATACGAAAACCGCGCCACTCCGCAGTAGTCGCCGCGGACGTGATCGTGATGCCGCGCTCTTGCTCCTGGGCCATCCAGTCCATGGTCGCGGCGCCTTCGTGCACCTCGCCCATCTTGTGTGTGCGGCCGGTGTAATAAAGGATGCGTTCGGTCGTCGTCGTCTTACCGGCGTCGATGTGCGCCATGATGCCGATATTGCGCACATTCTCGAGGCCCGCGGCCGCGCTGGTCTTCGTCATCGTGGCCATCACCAGCGGTAGTGCGCAAAGGCCCGGTTGGCCTGCGCCATTCTGTAGATGTCGTCCTTGCGCTTGAAGGCGCCGCCCTGCTGCTCGAGCGCGTCGAGAAGCTCGCCGGCGAGCTTGTCCGGCATCCGCTTCTCACGGCGCTGGCGGGCGAAGGTGACGAGCCAGCGAACAGCGAGCGTGCGTGCGCGCCGAGGCGGAACCTCGACGGGAACCTGGTAGTTGGCGCCGCCGACCCGGCGTCCTCGAACCTCGAGCACCGGCGTCAGCGTCTTGATCGCCTGCTCGAGCACCTCCACCGGGGGCTTCCCGGTGCGCTCGGAAACGATCGAGAGCGCGTCGTAGACGACCTTCTCGGCCATCGAGCGCTTGCCCTCGCGCATCACCCGGTTGATCACCTGGGCAACGAGGCGAGAATTGAAGACCGGATCGGGCTCGATCGTACGGGGCTTTATCTCTGCACGGCGCGGCATCGTTACCTATGGCCTCTTGGCGCCGTACTTCGAGCGACCCTGGCGACGATCGCCGACACCCGACGTGTCGAGGGCGGCCCGAACCACCTTGTAGCGAATGCCCGGCAGGTCCTTGACGCGACCGCCGCGGATCAGCACAACCGAGTGCTCCTGCAGGTTGTGACCCTCACCGGGAATGTAGGTCGTGACTTCCATGCCGTTCGTCAGGCGGACGCGCGCGACTTTACGCAGCGCGGAGTTCGGCTTCTTCGGCGTGGTCGTGTAGACGCGTGTGCAGACGCCGCGCTTCTGCGGAGCATTCCGGAGCGCGGGCGTCTTGGTCTTCGTCTTTTTCGAGACGCGACCCTTGCGGATGAGTTGATTAATGGTGGGCATAGAGTTTGTGCGATTGCCTTCTTACACAGCAAAGGCCGGCGGGCGACGACCCGCCAACCGGACTGCGGATGCTAGCGGAGGCCAGCTCTAGCGTCAAACGGCCACCGCCCCTCTGCCCGCTTCCGACCTGATGGTCGAGCCGGCAGGAAGACAGGTTAGCGCAGAGCCGGAGTCTCACACTAGCGCTTCGGGAATCCGTACACCTAGTGCCTCCGAATCGTGCCGGAAACGCCTGCATTCGCGAGTATTGAAGGGGTAGTCGCGAGATCGGCTCGACCTAGCGGCTACCCCTTCGCATTCGCTGCTTATTCCTTCTCGGGCGAGCTTTCGCCGTCGACGTCGGCCGATGCTCCGGCCTCCGGCTCGTCCTCCAGCCCGAGCGTTGCCAGCCCGCCGCCGGCGTCCGAGCCGATCTCCTCGAGCTCGGCGAGCAGCTGCTCGCCCGTCTCCGGGCGGACGAACGCGGCCACCGGAACCTTCACGGCCGGCTTGATCTCGATCGTTCGATAGCGCTTGAGACCCGTTGCCGCCGGAATCAGCTTGCCGATGATCACGTTCTCCTTGAGACCGACCAGCCGGTCGATCTTGCCCTCGATCGCTGCGTCGGTCAGCACCTTCGTCGTCTCCTGGAAGGAAGCGGCCGAGAGGAACGATTCGGTCGCCAGAGACGCCTTGGTGATGCCGAGGATGAGCGGACCGTAGGTCGCCTCTTCTTTCGACTCGGCGCGAGCTTTGGCATTCACTTTCTCCACGGTCGAGCGGTCGGCCAGTTGCCCCGGCAGGAGCTCGGTCTCGCCCGAGTTGTCGACGCGCACCTTCTTCAACATTTGGCGCACGATCAACTCGACGTGCTTGTCGTGGATGTCAACGCCCTGCGACTTGTAGACCTTCTGCACTTCGCCGACGAGGTAGAGCTCGGTGGCGGTCGGGCCCTTCAGCTCGAGCAGCTCGGTCGGTGACAGCGAGCCGTCGTTGAGGGCATCGCCGGGCTCGACCATCTGCCCCTCTGTGACGAGTATGCGGCTCCGCCGCGGGAACGCGTACTCCTTGGGCTGCAGCGGCTCGCCCTTGTCGTCGACTCCGTCCTGATGCACGAGCACGCGGTAGCCGCGATCGGTGCTCTCGACCTCGACTCGGCCTGCGACCTCTGTCAGCCGCGCCGCCCCCTTGGGGTTACGAGCCTCGAAGATCTCGACCACACGCGGGAGGCCGTGCGTGATGTCGGCGCCGGCCACACCACCGGTGTGGAAGGTACGCATGGTCAGCTGCGTACCGGGCTCGCCGATCGACTGCGCGGCGATGATGCCCACCGAGTCGCCGATCTCACACATCGTTCCCGTGGCCAGGAAGATGCCGTAGCAGGCCTGGCAAACGCCGGACTCGCTGCGGCACTTGAGCACGGAGCGCACCGGCAGAGCGGCCGTCCGGGCATGCTCACCGAACTCCTCCAGGATCATCCGCATGACCGGGTTACTCAGCACGGTGCCCTTCTCGGCGATTACGGTCTTGCCGGGCTTGCCGTCCTTGAGCGGGCGGCAGACATCGCCGGCCAGCATTCGACCGCCGAGGCTCTTGTTCTGCCCGTCGGGAAGGAAGATCGGCAACTCGACGAAGTCGCTCGTACCGCAGTCGTCTTCGCGCACGATCACATCCTGCGAGACGTCCACGAGGCGCCTGGTCAGGTAACCGGAGTCCGCGGTGCGAAGGGCGGTGTCGGCGAGACCCTTGCGGGCGCCGTGGGTCGAGATGAAGTACTCGAGCACCGACAAGCCTTCCATGAAGTTGGCCTTGATCGGGCGCTCGATGATCTCGCCCTTCGGGTTGGCCATCAAGCCGCGCATACCGGCCAGCTGGCGGATCTGCTTGAAGGAGCCGCGGGCGCCGGAGTTGGCCATCATGAAGACGGGGTTCAGCTCCCAGAGGGTGTCCTCCATCGCGCTGGCCACCTCATCGGTCGCTTCCGTCCAGATGTTCACGATCGACTCGTGCCGCTCTTCCTCGGTGATCAGGCCGCGTTGGTACTGCGCCGCGACCTGTGCGACCCGCTCCTCGTAACCGACCAGGATCTGCTCCTTGGAGGTCGGGATGACGATGTCGTTCTTGGAGATCGTGATCCCGGCCAGCGTCGCGTAGTGGAAGCCGAGCTGCTTGATCTTGTCCAGCGTCGCCGCTACCGCGTGCGCGCCGTAGCGATCGACCAGCTCGCCGATGAAATCGCCCAGCTCCTTCTTCGAGAGCGCGATATTCAGGAACTCGTGCAGAGGCCCTTCGACCTCGACGTGCACGGCTTCCTCGAGCGCCCGGTCGACCTCGGCGTTGAAGACGACGCGGCCGGCCGTGGTCAGGATGACGTTGTCCTTCCAGCGATACTCGATCGGCTGTTGCAGCGTCACCTGCTTGGCGTCGAGCGCGAACTCGACCTCTTCCTCGTTCTGGAATCGCTTCGGCCGCGGATCGAGATCCTCGGCCTTGCTATTGCGAAGGTCGGTCTCGCAGTAGGTCAGGTAGTAGGTGCCGAGCACCATGTCCTGGGTCGGCGTCGCCAGCACGCGTCCGCTCGCAGGCGAGAGGATGTTGTTGGCCGAGAGCATCAGGATGCGCGCCTCGGCCTGCGCCTCCGCCGAGAGGGGAACGTGCACGGCCATCTGGTCGCCGTCGAAGTCGGCATTGAAGGCGTGGCAGACGAGCGGATGAACCTGGATCGCCTTGCCCTCGACCAGCACCGGCTCGAAGGCCTGAATGCCCAGGCGGTGCAGCGTCGGAGCGCGGTTGAGCAGCACCGGATGCTCGGCGATGACCTCCTCGAGTACGTCCCAGACCTCGGGCACCATCGACTCGACGTGCTTCTTGGCCGCCTTGATGTTCTGCACGCTCTTGCGCTCGACCAGCCGGCTCATGATGAACGGCTTGAACAGCTCGAGCGCCATTATCTTGGGCAGCCCGCACTGATACAGCTTCAGGCTCGGCCCGGCAACGATCACCGAGCGGCCCGAGTAGTCGACGCGCTTACCGAGCAGGTTCTGCCGGAAGCGACCCTGCTTTCCCTTGAGCATGTCGGAGAGCGATTTGAGCGGGCGGTTGCCCGGGCCGGTGACGGCGCGGCCGCGGCGCCCGTTGTCGAAGAGGGCGTCGACGGCCTCCTGCAGCATTCGCTTCTCGTTGTTGACGATGATCTCCGGCGCGCCCAGGTCGAGCAGCCTCTTCAGGCGGTTGTTGCGGTTGATCACGCGCCGGTAGAGGTCGTTCAGATCGCTGGTCGCGAAACGGCCACCGTCGAGCTGGACCATCGGCCGCAGCTCAGGCGGGATGACCGGGACTGCCTCGAGCACCATCCACTCCGGGCGGTTACCCGAGGTGATGAAGGCGTTCACGACCTTGAGCCGCTTGATCGCTCGCTGCTGCTTCTGGCCCTTGGACGTGAGAATCGTATCCCTGAGCGAAGCGGCCTCGGCAGCGAGGTCGAGGTCCTTGAGCAGGTCGCGCACCGCCTCGGCGCCCATGCCGCCGCGGAAGTAGATCCCGAAGCCGTAGGGCGAACCGAACCGGTCCTTGAGCTCACGGAAGAGCTGCTCGTCGTTGACGACCATCTTCGGATCGAGCTCGCGGAACAGAACCCAGGTCTGCTCCAGGCGGTTGACCCCGTCGACCGCGGCCTCACGCGTGTCCTGCCGGCGGGCCTCGATGTCGAGGTACATCTCGCGCACCTTCAGCGCCCACTGCACGACCGCGTCCAGGTCTTCCTTCTGGATACGTCCATCGGTCTTGAGACAGAGATCGTTCGCCAGCTCGCGCAAGGCGACCTGGTCGGCGTCGGGCTCGGCCTGTGCGAGCACGTCCGCGAGGAGGCCGTTGCCGAGCTCGCGCGCCCGGTCGAGCGTCTTGGTCTCGATGCTCGCGACCAGCTCTACGTCGTCTCCGCTCAGCTCGGTGCCCGAGAGGAGAGCGTCCCTGACTTTGTTCAGGTGTTTGGTCAGCGCGCCCTTCTTCGAGCCGGTGGCCTTGGCGAGCGCACTCAGGAGCGGCTCCAACGCCAGCCGAATCTGCGCCGCCGCAGTCGCGACAGCGTCGAGCTCACGCGGGCTCAGGCGCCGGTCGTCGCGGATCGCGGCGTTGCGAACGAGCTCGCGGATGCGCTTCGAGTCCTCGGTTGTGATCACGTCGACGAGCTCGACGAAGATGCTCGAGACGAGCTCGCGCACGTCCGCGAGAGCGGGGAGACCCGCTTCCTCGGCCCAGTTGCCCAGTCCGCGCGTCCAGAAGTCGTCGTCCTCGTCGAAGTCGCGCTCCTTGCTCGTCCTGAAGTACTCGCGCCGCCGAGCCAACCGGCCTTCGAGGGCAGCCAGCGCTTCGTCACGATCGACGTTGACGCGCTCCGACTCGGCTCGAACCTTGTCCTCGAGATCGGCCAGGTCGGTCGCACGCTTTTCGGCGTCGACCGAGGTGACGATCGAGGCCGCGAAGTAGAGCACCTTCTCGAGCTCGCGCGGTGCGATATCGAGCAGATAGCCGATGCGGCTCGGGACGCCCTTGAAGAACCAGATGTGCGAAACGGGTGCGGCCAGGTCGATGTGGCCCATGCGCTCGCGGCGCACCTTCTGGCGCGTCACCTCAACACCGCAGCGCTCGCAGATGATTCCCTTGTAGCGAACGCGCTTGTACTTCCCGCAGTAGCACTCCCAGTCCTTGGTGGGGCCGAAGATGCGCTCACAGAAGAGGCCGTCGCGCTCGGGCTTGAGCGTGCGGTAGTTGATCGTCTCGGGCTTGGTTACCTCGCCGTGCGACCAGTCACGGATCTGCTTCGGCGATGCGAGCCCGATGCGGATGGCGTCGAATTCGTTGATATCGATCATTTCCGCCTACCTCCGACCGCGCCGGCGGCCTCTCTAAGGGTGCGCAACTTCTGTCCCCCGCTCTCTCTGTGTCGTGCTTGCAATTTCGTCTGGTTGACCATCAGGCACCCTCTTCTTCGACGGTCACTTCGGAGGCTGCGGGCTCGACCTCGACCTCTTCGAGGTCACCCAGCGACTCGTCGGCGGGAAGCGCCAGCTCTCCTGCCTCGTCGACGCGTTCCTGGCCCTCCTCGACCTCCTCGGCCGTGGGCGGCCTCGCGGCTGCCCGGAGCGAGCCGGGCGAGAGGTCGATGCCGAGCTCTTCCGCAGCGCGGAGCAGCTCATCGTCCTCTTCCCTGACCTCGACGGCCTGTCCCTCCTCGGAGAGCACGTTCACATCCAGCGAGAGCGACTGCATCTCCTTGAGCAGCACCTTGAACGACTCGGGGATCGAGGGCTCGGCAATGTTCTCGCCCTTGACGATCGCCTCGTAAGCCTTGACGCGCCCTACGGTGTCGTCGGACTTGATGGTGAGCATCTCCTGCAGCGTGTAGGCCGCTCCATAGGCCTCGAGCGCCCAGACCTCCATCTCGCCGAAGCGCTGGCCGCCGAACTGCGCCTTGCCGCCCAGCGGCTGCTGGGTGACGAGCGAGTAGGGGCCGGTCGAGCGAGCGTGGATCTTGTCGTCGACTAGATGCAGCAGCTTGAGGATGTACATAAAGCCGACCGTCACCTTCTGCTCGAAGGGCTCGCCGGTCTTTCCGTCGAACAGGCGTACCTTGCCCGAGCAGTGGCGACCCACAGGGCGCTTCGGATCGACGACCATCTTGATCGCCGAGTCGCCCCGCTTCGTCCACGCGACCAGCGCCTTGTCGACGTCCTCTTCGGTCGCGCCGTCGAAGACGGCCGTGGCCACCGGGCTTGGATTCGGCGCGGCGATGACCTGCATGCGCCCCGCAACGTTCTGGCGACCGCCGATCGTCGGCGATCCTTCGACGCCCGTCACATCGGAGAAGACACCGTGTGCGGCCGCCCAGCCGAGATGCGTCTCGAGCACCTGCCCGATGTTCATACGGCTGGGAACGCCGAGCGGGTTCAGCACGACGTCCACCGGCCGGCCGTCCTCGAGGAACGGCATGTCCTCTTCGGGGACGATCTTGGCGATGACGCCCTTGTTGCCGTGGCGCCCGGCCAGCTTGTCGCCCTCGGAGATCTTGCGCTTCGTGGCCACGTATGCGCGCACGAGCTCGTTCACGCCCGGCGAGAGATCGTCGCCGGCGTCGCGCGAGAAGGTCTTGACGTCGATGACGACGCCGCCTTCACCGTGCGGAACCTTGAGCGAGGTGTCCCTGACTTCGCGCGCCTTCTCCTTGAAGATGGCGCGAATCAGCTTCTCTTCTGCGGTCAGCTCCGTCTCGCCCTTGGGCGTCACCTTGCCCACGAGCAGGTCGCCCGAGCCGACCTCGGCGCCGACGCGGACGATGCCGCGCTCGTCGAGATTGCGCAGTGAGTCCTCCGAGCGGTTGGGGATGTCGCGCGTGATCTCCTCGTCGCCGAGCTTGGTCGAGCGTGCGTCCACCTCGTACTCGTGGATGTGGATCGAGGAGAGAATGTCCTCCTTGACCAGCCGCTCCGAAAGGACGATCGCGTCTTCGAAGTTGAATCCCTCCCAGCACATGAAGGCAACGAGGAGGTTGGCGCCGAGCGCCAGCTCGCCGTGATCGGTTGACGAACCGTCGGCGAGCACCTCGCCCGACTTCACCTTCTGACCGAGCTTGACGACCGGCTTCTGGTGAATGAGCGTGCCCTGGTTCGAGCGCATGAACTTCGTCATCACGTGCTCGTCTCTCTCGCCGCCTCGCGCCTCGATGACGACCTTCTCCGCGTCGACGTCCACGACGGTGCCGCCGCGAGCCGCCAGAACCACGTCGCCGGTATCGACCGCGGCGCGATGCTCCAGCCCGGTGCCGACGAGCGGCGCCTGCGTGATCATCAGCGGTACGGCCTGCCGTTGCATGTTCGCGCCCATCAGCGCCCGGTTGGCGTCGTTGTGCTCGAGGAACGGGATCAGCGCGGTCGCCACGCTCACCAGCTGGGCCGGCGAGACGTCCATGAACTGGATGTCCTTGGGCGCCGCGGTGACGGCCTCGCCCTCGCGCGAGCGGCAAAGCACCATCTCGTTGGCGAACTTCCCGGTCTTGGGGTCGACCGGCTCGTTGGCCTGGGCGATCGTGTAGTTCATCTCCTCGGCGGCGTCGAGATAGACGATCTCGTCGCTGACCTTGCCCTTGGTGACGCGCCGGTAAGGAGTCTGGATGAAACCGAACTCGGAGATCGTCGCGAAAGAGGCCAGCGACCCGATCAGACCGATGTTCGGGCCTTCAGGCGTCTCGATCGGACACATGCGCCCGTAGTGGGTCGTGTGCACGTCGCGCACCTCGATCGGCGCCCGCTCGCGGGTGAGGCCGCCGGCGCCGAGCGCCGATAGCCGCCGCCTGTGCGTGAGCCCGGCCAACGAGTTGGTCTGGTCCATGAACTGCGAGAGCTGCGAAGAGCCGAAGAACTCCTTCAGCGCCGCTACGACCGGACGGATGTTGATGATCGTCTGCGGCGTGATCGTGTCCACGTCCTCGGTGGTCATGCGCTCGCGCACGACGCGCTCCATGCGGTAGAGGCCAACCCTGAAAGCCTCCTGGATCAGCTCGCCGACCGTGCGAAGACGGCGGTTGCCGAAGTGCTCGTACTCGTCGAGCTCGCCGCGAATCGGGTCACGGTTCATCGACGCGGCTTCGGCGGCGAGGTCTTTCGCCTCGTAGTCGAGACCGAGCTTGACCGGTAGCTCGAGGAGCCTGCGCACCAAGGCCACGATGTCCTCGGTGGTGAGAACGCGCACGTCGTCGGGAACCCCTACGCCGAGACGCTGATTGAGCTTGTAGCGGCCGACCTTGGTCAGGTCGTAGCGCTTCGGGTCGAAGAAGAGCGCCCGGAGCAGGTTGCGCGAGTTCTCGAGTGTGGGAGGCTCGCCCGGCCGCTGCTTCTTGAAGACCTCGATCAGAGCCTCTTCCTCACGAGTGGAGGGGTCCTTCTCGAGCGTGTACTGGATATACGGCGAGTCGTTGAAGAAGGCGAGAATCGCCTCGTTCGAGCTCGTGTCGAGCTTGTAGCCCGTGGTCGGATCCTCGGCCGGAAGCGCCCGCAGGAGAGTCGTGATCGGAAGCTTGCGCTTACGGTCGATACGGGCGTAGCAGATGCCCTTCTTGTCGATCTCGAGCTCCAGCCAGGAACCGCGGCTCGGCATCAGGTTGGCGATGAAGACCTGCTTCGCCGCGTCCTTGGGCTCCATCAGGTAGGCACCCGGGCTGCGCACGAGCTGCGTGACGATCACGCGCTCGGTGCCGTTGATGATGAAAGTGCCCCACTCGGTCATCATCGGGAAGTCGCCCATGAAGACGGTCTGCTCGCGAATCTCGCCCGTCTCTTTGTTGACGAAGCGAACGGTCATCGAGAGCGCAGCCTGATAGGTCTGGTCCTTTTCGCGGCACTCCTTGATTGAGAACTGCGGCTCGGCGAAGTGGTAGTCGGCGAACTCGACAGCGAGCGTGCCTGTGTAATCCTCGATCGGCGAGATGTCGTCGATCGTCTCCCTTAGGCCCTCGCTCAAGAACCAGTCGAACGAGGCCTTCTGAATATCGATGAGATTGGGGAGGTCGAGAACGTGCTTGAGGCGTGAGAAACTCTTACGCACGCGAGGCGCGGCAACGGTGCTAATCAAATGAGACAGCCTCCCTTAACGGCGTCTAACAGAAAATGCGGACAGGCGGAACGTGGCGCAACTCTCAACGGTAGCGAAAATGGCCACCCTTTCGCAAGGAGGATCCGGCGGTGTCCTGCATCGCCTGCCGGCCCACTATAACTCGGCCTCCGAAGGAGTCAAGCCGCCAGCGCGAGAAAACTGCAGCGAAGGAAAGGGATTTCGCGCTCAACTCGTGTCGAAAGCGTGCCGATTCAATACGAGCGCAAAGATTCGTCAACCGTTTTTACACCGCCAAACCGCACCGTCTCGTTGACCATCACTCCTCAGAGCCCAATCGCCCCGCGCGAGCAAACGATGCCGGCCAAAGATACCGGCGCCCGACTCAAGCGTCGCCCGTGGCCCAAGTCTCGCGTCGGCTACGCGCTGTTTGCGCTCGTCAGCCTGAGCGCGCTGGGGCATGTGATCGTTTCCCTTTCGCGCTCGAGCATCGTGTTTCTTCCCGATGAGTATCTCTATAGCGAGCTCTCTCGTTCGCTTTCTACGAGCGGCCTACCGCTCGTACGCGGCATCCAGATCTACTTCCCGTCGCTCCTACAGCCGATCCTCACCGCCCCTTGCTGGCTTCTTGGGAGCGTCGAGACCGGATTTCGCGCCTCGATGGTGCTTAACTCGATCGTCATGTCGCTGGCGGCGTTGCCCGTCTACTGGCTAGGACGCCGACTCGGTCTTTCCGCCTGGCTCGCGCTCGCAGCCTCGGCACTCGCGCTGGCCACCCCCTCGATGCTCTACTCCTCCTGGCTGATCGCCGAAGCCGTTGCCTATCCGCTCTTCCTTGCCGGGTTCGCGATGGGCGTTCTTGCTCTCGCGGGCGAGAAGCGCTGGCTGATCCCGGCTTTTGTCCTCTTCGCGCTCGCCTCACTGGCGAGATTCCAGCTACTCGTCCTTCCTGTCGCTTACGTCATCGCGGCGACGCTCATGGCCGCGCGGGAGCGTAGGTTCCACCGCTTTCTCAGAGAGCGCCGCTACCTGATCGGCGCCGGCTCATTGCTCGCGATCGCGGCGTTGGTTGTGCCCGCGAGTGTTTTCGGCTTCTACGGCGGAATCCGCCACGTCGATCTCTCGCCCGGCAGATTCGCCTTTCATTTCGGCACTCAGGTGATCGGGCTCCTCTTCGCCGGCTCGTGGATCATCGTGCCCGGCGCGCTGATCGGATTCGGGTTGGCGTTCGTCCGGCCCCGTTCCCGCGTCGAGCTCGCCTTCGTCTGCAGTGCGGTACTCGTCACGCTCGGACTGCTCCTGCAGGCGTCGTTCTTCGGCGTGGTCACGATTCCGCAGGAGCGCTATATCTTCTATTGCGCCCCGGTCCTCGCCCTTTCGCTGGCGCTTCTCGCAGAGCGCGGTTGGCCCTTGCTGCGGCTGCACGCTCTCCTCATGCTGCCGATCCTGGCTCTCGTCGCCGCGCTTCCGCTCTCCACCTATGCGGTGGGCACACGTCTGGATCAGTCCAGTTTCCTCTATGCCGTCTTCCGGCTCGAGCAGGGCATGGGCATCGGGAGCGCCGCGCTTCTGGTTGCGCTCGTCGTTTCGGCACTCGCCCTGGCCGCGGCCGCTCTCCCGCTCTCCTCGCGCTTGGGCGCGCCTGGGATCTTCGCGCTGGCGATCGCGCTTTCGATCGGCGTGATGGCGATCTCCATCAGCACTGATTTGAGCAACGGCTCGAGGATCATCCGCCAGCAAGCGCCGGACCCGGGCTGGGTAGACTCGCGAATCAACCAGAGCCGCACGGCCGGAGGCCAAGCCGTTCTTCTCCAGGGCTACGGTACGCGCAGCTCGACCCTCGACCTCCTGTTCTGGAACCGCTCGGTTGACCGAGCCCTTTTGCTGCCCGATTCTTCGCGCCCCGACGTCCTGCCCTGGCCGCATTTGAGGATAAGCCCCGACGGTGCGTTGTCGATGGGCGGAAAGCCGCTCAACGGTCCGCTCTTGATCGACGATGCCATGCACACCATCGAACTGCGAGGTGCGAGAGAAGCCGGCCACTCGACGAACTTCGTGCTCTGGCTGCCGGCGGGCCACCCACGCTTCGTCTCGTACGCCTCTGGCTTCGGCTCGGGTTGGATAGGTCCACGCGCGGCTCTGGCTCTGTGGCCGTCGAAGACAGGCGGGCGTCTTTCCGGTTTCGTCTCGTTTCGCGCGAGGGCGAGCGTTAGCACCGGTCGAGCCGAGCTTCTGATCAAGTCCCCTAACGGGCTCAAGCGGCGCGTTCGACTGGAGCTTGGAAAACCTCGCTCGATTCGTATCGCCGTCTGCAGCTCCGGCCCCTGGCGGGCGACCATCGTTACTACCTCTACCCGCGTCAGGGTGAGCGAATCGAATCTCATCCAATCGGCGAAAGCGAGCACTCCGATCTGGCAACAGGATCCGGCCGGCTGCGCGAGGGGACGCTAAAGCACTGCCGGTCGGGGATACGGTCGTCCCCGACCGGCAGCTTGATTCGATGCCGATCCGGCGCTAACACGGGCGCCGAGGCTCCCGAGCCAGACTTGGTCTGGCTCAGGGTTTATTTGATTTCGATCGTGGCGCCGGTCTCCTCGAGCTTGGCCTTGATCTGCTCGGCCTCGTCCTTGGTGACGCCTTCCTTGATTGCGGCGGGCGCGCTCTCGACCAGATCCTTGGCCTCTTTGAGACCGAGACCCGGAACGACCTCGCGCACTACGCGAATGACCTGGATCTTCTTGTCGCCGATCACCGTGAGCATGACGTCAAAAGCCGTCTGCTCCTCGGCTGCCTCCTCGGTCCCGGCGACGGCACCCGGCATGGCCGCCATGGCGACCGGCGCCGCGGCGGTGACGCCCCACGTTTCCTCGAGCGCGTTCTTCAGCTCTACCAGCTCGAGCACGGTCATCTTGCCGAGCTGATCAACAAGCTTTGCAGTATCGGTTGGCACTTGCACTACCCCTTCCTATTACAGATCTTCAGATTCCAGTTGCTTGACACGCGCGTCCAGCACTCCGACTAGATCGCGCAAAGGAGCCGTGAATAGGCCGACGATGGCCGTCGGCGCAGCGGCGATGGCAGCAACGAGCTGCGCCTGCAGAACCGCGGCCGTAGGCAGCTTGGCCAGATCCGCGATCTGCTCGGCTCGGATCTCCGAGCCCTGCAGAACTCCACCGCGAATGCTCAGGAGTTTGGTGGCCTTGGCGGTATCTCCAAGCACCTTGGCCACACCCACTGGATCGCCATCCGACTCCAGGAACGCAATTGCCGTCGGCCCCTCGAGAAGCTCGAGCAGGTTCGACGCTCCGGCCTCTTCGGCGGCTCGCTTGGCCAGCGTGTTCTTCACGACGCTGAACCGGGCGCCGCTCTGGCGAAGCTTCGAGCGGAGCTCGGCGAGGTCGCTCGTCGTGAGGCCGCGGTAGTCGGTGACTATCAGCGTCTCGGTCTCCTTGAGACGCTTGGCCAGCTCGGCTATGACGCGCTCCTTGTCGGTTTTAAGCATCTGATCACCTCCTCGAAACAAATCGAGCCCGCACTGAAGGCGAGCTCGGAGAGAGGCGAATAGCCGTTCCGGGCCGCCTGGGCTGGGCTTCCGCTACAAGAGCTGCCAGCTGTCTTTGGCGACGGGCTTGGTTGACTAAGCGCTAACCGCTTGCTCCCCCTCGAGCTCTTCGGTTAAGTCTCTGACCTTGGTCGTGTCGACGTGTATGCCGGGGCCCATGGTCGTCGTCAGCGTGATGGCCTGGATGTAGCGGCCCTTTGCCGCCGCCGGCTTGGCCCGCATGATCTCCTCGATCAGCGTGGCGTAGTTCTCGAGCAGCGCTCGCTCGCTGAAGGAGCGCTTGCCGATCGAGACGTGCACGTTGGCGCCGCGGTCGGTGCGGTACTCGACCTTGCCGGCCTTGGCGTCTTGCACCGCCTTGGAGATATCGAAGGTGACCGTGCCGGTCTTGGGGTTCGGCATCAGGCCGCGCGGGCCCAGGACGCGCCCGAGCTTGCCGACGTTCCCCATCTGGTCGGGAGTGGCGATGGCAACGTCGAAATCGGTGAAGCCCTCCGTGACGCGCTTGGCCAGATCGGCGGAGCCGACCACGTCGGCGCCGGCGTCCTCGGCTTCCTTGGCCTTCTCGCCCTCGGCGAAAACGGCCACGCGGACGTTTTTGCCCGTTCCGTTGGGAAGCATCAGCGTGCCGCGCAGCTGCTGATCGGCGTGGCGAACGTTGAGCCCGAGCCGGAAGTGAACCTCGACCGTCTCGTCGAACTTGGCGCCCGCGAACTCCTTGAGCATGTGAATCGCCTCGAGCGGCACGTAGACGCTTTCGCGATCGATCTGGGAGCGCGCGCTCGTGTAGCGCTTACCGCGGCCGCTCACGACTCGACCTCGACTCCCATCGAGCGCGCGGTGCCGGCGATGACCAGCATCGCGGCCTCGACGTCGTTGGCGTTCAGGTCATTCATCTTCGTCTCGGCGATCTGGCGCAGCTGTGCTCGCGTCAGCTTTCCCACCTTGGTGCGATTCGGCTCGCCCGAGCCCTTCTCCAGCCGCAGCGCCTCCTTGATCAGGACGGCAGCCGGCGGCGTCTTGGTGATGAAGCTGAAAGAGCGATCCTCGTAGACCGTGATCTCGACCGGAATGATGCGGCCGTTGTCGGCCTGCGTCTGAGCGTTGAAGGCCTTGCAGAAGTCCATGATGTTGAGCCCGTGCTGACCCAGCGCGGGACCGACCGGCGGCGCCGGGTTGGCCTGTCCGCCGGGGATTTGGAGCTTGATTAAGGTCAGGACTTTCTTGGCCACGTCTACTTTCTTTCTCTTAATGTCTCCGGGGCAGGCCCGGGATCAATCTTCTTGCGGCAGCGGATGCTACCGGATTGGGCGCCCGAGCCGAACTGCTTCTTCTTGCGGCTCGGACCTTGTTCCGAATTGCAGGCCCGAGCCAGACTGAAGTCTGGCACGGGATTAATCGAGTTTTTTCACCATCTCGAAGCTCAGCTCTACCGGCACCTGGCGCTCGAAGATGTTGACCAGCACCTTCAGCTTCTGCTGGTCGGGGTTGACGTCGACGATCTCGCCGTCGAAGTCCGCTAGGTGGCCGGAGGTGATCTTGACCGACTCGCCGAGCGAGAACTCGACCTGGGCACGCGGGCGGGCGCCCTCGCCCTGGCTCTTGCCGGTGTGCAGGATGCGCTCGATCTCGCCCTCGGAGAGCGGCACGGGCTTGGAGCCGGAACCGACGAAGCCGGTCACACCCGGCGTGTTCTTGACCAGAATCCAAGCCTCGTCATCGAGATTCATGTTCACGAGCACGTAGCCGGGCAGGACGCGCTTCTCGGCCTGAACCTTCTGGCCGTCTTTGGTCTCGATCACGCTCTCGGTGGGCACGACAACCCGCCGGAAGCGCGACTGCTGGCCCATCGAGATGATCCGG
Organism: Actinomycetota bacterium; assembly: GCA_003132665.1. GTDB lineage: Bacteria > Actinomycetota > Thermoleophilia > Gaiellales > Gaiellaceae > Fen-549. The sequence continues at coordinate 9,089 of PKYN01000017.1, read as the reverse complement.
TGCTCGAGATTGGCCTTGACCTTGTTCTCGTGCCCGGAATAAGTGTTGATCACGTACCAGAGGAACATTCCCGCGACTCCTATTAACCCAGAAGAATGTTTTGGACTAGATGCCTGAACGCTAGATCGGCGAGGGCCAGATATCCGCCGACGATCGCGCACGCGACGATCACGACGACGGTGCCCTGTACCAGCTGCTGGCGCCCCGGCCACTCGACCTTCTTCAGCTCGGCCGACGACTCGCCGACGAAGCGGATGAAGCCCATGCCCGGGAGCCCTCTTTTCGCGACTTCGGGCTTCTGCACGCGAAGCGAAGACGCCTGCCTAGAAGCACGAGTCTGCTCGGCGAGCGCCGAATCGGAGCGCGTGGAACGGCGAGCGCGGCGCTGTTGACGAGTTGGGCGGGCCATGCCTCGTCCCCGCTAGCGGGTCTCCCGATGCAGGGTGTGCTTCCCGCACCAACGGCAGTACTTGTTGAACTCGACCCGATCGGGCGTGTTCCGCTTCGATTTCTCGCTTTGGTAGTTGCGCCGCTTGCACTCGGTGCAGGCGAGCGTAACAGCGACTCTGACTCCGGTCTTTGCCATGTCCCTCTGAGGTTTCTGAGCGCGAAAGAATAGCGGCCTAACCCGCCGCCGGTCACCAGTCTAGCTGGTCTTGGCGAAACGGCGCACGACCTCGAGCAACTCGCGCGTTTTCTCGGCCGCATTCCCGGCGGCATCGGAGGGCGCCACGCCTGTCACGCAGCGGCGAGCGCGCCCGTCGTCACGGTGAAAGCGAGCTTCTCTAGCGCGCTCTATTCGAAGGAAGGGGCGCGCCGGCGCTAGCGTCCGGCAAGATCACCGCTCGGCTCACCGTGACGACGCTCGCGCGGCAGCTCGATCCTGAAGACCGTCCCGCCGCCTTCGGCGGAGACAGCGTTAGCTAGCGCTTCCCGGCGAGGAAATCCCGCACCAGCTGGTGGTAGGCGGGCACCGGCAACAGGAAGGAGTCGTGCCCCCAGGGCGAGGCGATCTCCTCGCGCACGAAATCGCAGCCCGCTTTCTCCAGGATTCGCGCGATCTCGAGCGAGTGCGCCGTCGAGAAGCGCCAGTCGGTGTCGAAGCTGACCACCAGGAAGCGGGTTGGGTTGCCACGCAGTCGCTCGACGGCAGCCGCCTCGTCGGCGAAGGGGTCGAAGTAGTCCATAACGCGCGAGAGATACAGGTACGTATTCGCGTCGAAGCGTTTGAGGAACTTGTCGCCCTGGTGATCCAGGTAGGACTCGATCTGGAAATCGATCCCGAAGGTCGGCCCCTCGGTTTCCCTGCGCTCGCGCCCGAACTTCCGTTCCAGCGCCTGCCCGGAGACGTACGTGATGTGAGCGAGCATCCTGGCGACGGACAGACCCGAGTCGGGCTGCCGGTCGGTGCCGTAGTAGTCGCCGTTCTGGAAGTTGACGTCGCGCATGATCGCGTTCCGCGCGACCGAGGAGAAGGCGATGTTCTCGGGTGTCAGGCGCGACGAGGCGCAGATGAGCAACGCGTTTTTCATCTCCTGCGGATGATCGAGCGCCCACTGCAGAATCTGCATTCCGCCTAGCGAGCCGCCCATGCCCGCATACAGGCGCTCGATTCCGAGCTTTCGCAGCAGCGAGCGCTGCACCTTGGCCAGGTCGCGAACGCTGAAGTGCGGAAAGCGCAACCCATATGGCTTTCCGGTCGCCGGATCGATCGAGGACGGTCCGGTCGTGCCCGCGCAACCCCCCAGCAGGTTGGAGCTGACGACGAAGTAAGTGTCGGTGTCGACCGGCTTGCCGGGCCCGATCATCGAGTCCCACCAGCCCTCCGTCTTGGGCTCTCCGTGGTGCCCGGCGACGTGCGCGTCGCCGGTCAGCGCGTGGCAGACGACGATCGCGTTCGAGCGCTCGGCGTTCAGCTCGCCGTAGGTCTCGTAGGCGACGTCGACCGGAGCGAGCTTCTCACCCGACTCGAGCACGAACGGGTCGTCCTCGTCGTGCAGGCGAACGTGCTGCGTCTCGACGCGGCCGGCGCTGGCCCCCATTCCAGCGCCGGATCCCAGAGTCTCGTGAGTCACTTGTTACATCCTGCCATCGCTTGCCTCTATCTTCGCTTTTTTCCTCCGCGTTCCGGTTTCGCGGCTGCGCCGAGCGCCTGATCGAGGTCGGCCAGGATGTCGTCGATGTGCTCGATCCCGATCGAGAGCCTTATCGTGTCTTGCGTGACGCCGGCTGCCGCCAACTCCTCGTCGTTCAGCTGCGCGTGCGTCGTGGTCGGCGGGTGGATCGCAAGCGACTTTGCGTCGCCGATGTTCGCCAGGTGGCTGAACAGCTTCAGGCCCTCGATGAACCGCGTTCCGGCCTCGCGGCCGCCCTTGATGCCGAACGTAACGAGCCCGCCCGAGCCGCCGCGAAGAATCCGGTCGGCGACCTGCTTGTACGGGCTCGACTCCAGCCCCGGATAGCTCACCCAGGCCGTCCCCGCGTGCGCCTCGAGGTGCTGCGCAACCTGCAGGGCATTGCTGGAATGCCGCTCGATCCTGAGCGGCAGCGTCTCCAGACCCTGCAGGAAGAGGAAGGAGTTGAAGGGCGAGAGCGCCGCCCCCGTGTTCCTGAGCAGAACGGTTCGCACACGACCGACGTAGGCGGCCTGCTCCAGCGCCTCGGTCCAGACGATCCCGTGGTAAGAGGGATCGGGCTTGGTCAGGCCCGGGAAACGCTCGGCCTGCGCTTGCCAGTCGAAGCGCCCCGAGTCGACGACGAGGCCGCCGATGGAGGTTCCGTGTCCGCCGATCCACTTTGTCGCCGAGTGCACGACGACGTCGGCGCCGTGATCGAACGCGCGGCAGAGGATCGGCGTCGGAACGGTGTTGTCGGCCACTAGCGGCAGCCCCTGTTCGTGCGCAGCGGTCGCCCAGGCGTCGAGGTCGATGACGTTCAACTTGGGATTACCGACCGTCTCGACGAAGACGAGGCGCGTCTTTTCATCGACCAGCTCGGCCAGCTTCTCCGGCTCGTCGGGACCGATCCAGCGCACCTCGATCCCGTACTGGGGCAGCGTATGGGCGAACAGGTTGTATGTGCCGCCGTAGAGCGTCGAGACCGAGACGATGTTCTCGCCCGCGCGCGTGATGTTCAACACCGCGTAGGTATTCGCTGCCTGCCCCGAAGCCGTCGCGACCGCGCCGACGCCTCCTTCGAGTGCCGCGACCCGTTGCTCGAGCACGGCGTTGGTTGGGTTTCCGATGCGGCTGTAGATGTTGCCCGGCACCCTGAGCGCGAACAGGTCGGCCGCATGATCTGTGTCCTCGAAGACGAAGGACGTCGTCTGGTAGATGGGCACCGCGCGGGCGCCCGTGGTTGGATCCGGCTCTTGGCCCGCATGCAGAGCCAGCGTCTCCGGTCGAAATTCACTCATCTGTTGCTCCTTCCCTTCCATACCTGGAAATTGTCCCGGGAACGAAAAAGGCCTCCTATCCCGGAGGCCCTTCTTGCTCCCGCCGGTATGGCGGGCGCTCCGTGTTCCCATCTTCCCGCTCCTCGGCCCGGGACGGTCCGGCTTGCGGCTGGAGTTCGCACCTGCCAAGCCAAAGCTTCGGTTGCGGCGACGTCATCGGGCCAGATCCCTCGATCGCTCGTGATGGTTAACGGCCCTCGAAGGGTAGCAGCAGGGGTTCCCCGGTCAAGACCGTGGCGCTTTCGGCGACACAATCGATGCAGAGACCGTCGGGAGCGGTGCGCCGACCAAACGCGGAATACGGCGTTTGACGACGACTAGTGAATCGACTGCAGCATCTTGAACATCGGCAGGTACATGGAGATGACGATCACACCGACCATGCAGCCGACGCCGAGCATCATCACGGGCTCGATGATCGAGGTCAGCGACGAGATGGACGCGTCGACTTCGTCCTCGTAGAAGTCGGCGACCTTCGAGAGCATCAGCTCCAGCTCTCCCGTCTCCTCGCCGATCTTGACCATCTGGCTGATCATGATCGGAAAGACTGGGCTCTCGAGCAACGGCTGAGCGATCGGGATGCCCTCTTGCACCCTCTCTTCGACGTCCAGTAGCGCCTTCTCGACGACCGCGTTGCCGGAGGTGTGGGCCGTAATGTCGATCGCCTTGATGATGTCTACGCCCGCGGCGATGAGCGTCGCGAGCGTGCGCGAGACCCGCGCCATCGCAACCTTGAGAACAGTGGCGCCGACCCGCATCGGCAGCCTGAGCACGAGCGCGTCCCAAAGGTCTCGCCCCTGTTGCGTTTTCTTGAAACGGGCGATGCTCCAAATTACCCCTCCGGCTATGGGGAAGATCACGTACCACCAGCTACGCACGATATTCGAGGCGGTCACGATGTACTGCGTCAACGTCGGCAGCTGGCCCCCGTTTTGCTTGAACATGTTCACGAAGATGGGGACGAGGAACATCAGCATCCCGATCAAGACCAGGGTGGCGAAGCAGAGAACAAGGGTCGGATAGATCATCGCGCTCTTCACCCGTCGCTTGATCGCCTCCGATTTCTCGATCTGAATCGCGACGCGATCGAGCACCGTGTCGAGAACACCCGCTGCCTCGCCTGCTTCGACCATCGCCACGTAGAGGTTGTCGAAGGCCTTCGGATGAGAGCCCATCGCCTCCGAGAGAAGAAGACCGCGCTCGACCTTGGCGCGCACATCGGCGATGACGACCGCGAGGTTGTCGTCCTCCGTCTGCTCCTCGAGAATCACGAGCGCCGCGACGACACTGACACCGGCCGAGATCAGCGTCGCGAACTGGCGCGAAAAGACCTGAAGAGCCTTCGCCGTAACCCTCTTGCCGGATGACGTCGCGGCGGCGCCTCCCGCCTCGGCGACGCGATCCAGGCGCTCGGCGAGTAGCCCTCTCTGGCGAAGCTGCTCGCGCGCCTGCTCGAGATCGGTCGCCTGTAGCTCACCGATGCTCACGACTCCTTGCGCGTTGATCGCGCTGTATGCGAAGGCAGCCATCGCTTAGCTTTATCGGCAGCTTCCGAAAACCACTAAAGATCGCTCGCGAAGTGGGTCACGGAGTAGTGCTCGTCGTCGCGCTCGTCGTCGCGCTGGTCGTCGTTCCGGTCGTCGTGCCGCCGGTCGTCGTTCCGGTCGTGCTCGTCGTGCTCATCAATGCCGCCGCTTGCTCCAGGGTCAGCGGACCGACGTACTTGATCACGTACCTAATCGAGTCGACGGTGTTCACGAGCACCACGCTTCGGCCCTTCGCGATTATCACTTTCGCCTGGCCGCTCGCGAAAGACCCACCGTTGACGCCTATCGTGATCTGCTTCGCCTTCATCGAAAGGAGAACGAACGCCGGCGAGGAGACGGGGAAGGTTGCCTTCGGAAGCACGACTTGGGAGGCGCCGTTGACCGTGATGTTCGCCGCCGAATAGACCTTCGGCGGCTTCGCCGACGTGGTGGTGGTGTTAGTCGATTGGCCGGGCGTCGTGGTTGCGCCTATCGGCGGGTTGGAGCTGCCGAACGGGTCTCGGCCGTTGAAGAGGCTGAACTGGCTGAGTTGTCCGTCGGCGGCCTGATAGGTGCTCGAGTTGGGCAGCGAGCCGACCGCGACTGGACCGGAGGCGGCGGTCCCGACCGGGGTCGCGCCCGGCGAGGTTGCGCTCGGCGAGGTCGCGCTCGGCGAGGTAGAAGTCGTCTGCGCCGCGGCGGGTGTGGGGCTTCCACCCTTCTTGAGCATTTTCGGTAATTCGAAAGCTCCCACGATGACCAGCAGCCCAACGAGCACGGCGAGGATGATCTTCTCCTTCTTCTCTTTTTCTTTCTGCAAATCCGCGCGTTGCTTGGCTGCCATCAGGATCAACCCCCGCTTGTCGCCGATGTCGTGGTGCCCTCGCTCGAGGACGTAGTTGTGCCGGTTGTCGAGGTCGTGGACGTGGTCGTCGTCGAACTGCCGGACGCGGCGGCGTTCGCGGCGGCGTTCGCGGCGGTCTCGACCGGATGACCGAAGGTGTAGGCATCGATCTGAAGCGTCGCCTGGATCCGAGGAAAGCCGCCTTCGCCCTCGGCGAACGAAACCTGATCAACTGTGAATAGTCTCCCCGTCGCGCTCAGCTCGTGGTTGTCGACCAGCACGAGCGACTGCAGGCGATAGAGAAAATCGGAGAGCTCGTCGAAGCTGCCCTGGAAGGTAACTGTGACTGGAAGCACCTGATAGGCGGTGGCATCGATGGCCGTCCCCGGCTGGTAGTTGTCGAATCTGATGCCCGTGTCTTTGGCGAGCACGCCCAACTGCTGGAAGATCTCGTCCGCCTTGGCCTCATCGGGCATCGCCGCCTGGAGCTTGTTGAAGTTGGCAACGAGGATCTTCGACAGCCCGGCTGCGTGCGTGGCTTCCGCGCGTTGCTCACTGATCTGAGTATCGAGTAGCGCGATCTTCTGGTCGAGCGATTTGGCCTCGCTCTTTTTCGGCGCGATCAGGAAGAAGTAGCCGGCGACCGCGAGCAGAATCAGACCGCCTACGACGACCGCGATCCTGATCGCAACCGGTGTTTTCTTCATATTCGGCGCCGGGCTCATGAGGTCGCCCCGGGCGCTCGGATCTCGGCGGAGATAGAGAAGTTAAAGGTCACAGGCGACGCACCGCCGTTCCTCGTGGTCGAGTTGAGCACCACGTTGGTCAGAGGCGGAAGGATCTTCAACCTCGTCCAGAGGAGGAACGCGGATTCCTGGGAGTACGTCCAGCCGGTAATGACGAGATTGGCCGTGGATCCAGACCCAGCCGTGAGGATCTGCGTGTTCGCCGACACCGGAGTCGTTGCCGTGAGTGCGGTCAGCTTCACGCCGCTGGGCATGATGAGAGCGATCTGCCCGAGGATGTTGCTCCAGGGAACCCGGTAGGAGAGAGCGCTCGAGACCGCGGTAATCCGATCGCCTTCGAGCAAAGACAGCTTCTCCTGAACGGGTAGTACCCTCGGCGGCGGATTGTGCGCGGTCAGCTGCTTGTACTCCAGTTCCGCATCGGCGCGCGTGCTCTTCCGGTCCTGCACCTTCGAACTCGCGCTCAGATACATGGAGAAGAGCGCCGCGAGCACGATGGCGAGACCGGCAACTCCGATCAGCAGCGCGGGATCGGGAGTCGTGCGCCTGGCACGTTCCGCGTCCTTGGGTAGAAGGTTGACCGCTCGCATGAATCTATCCCCTAGTTCAATCCTCGATAGCCAGGCCGACCGCAGCCGCGAGGGAGCGCTGGCTCTCGTTGACGATGACGCCCTTGCTCGGCAAGACACGCTCGAACGGATTGCCGACCCGCACGCTCACTCCGATCAGGCGCTGTAGTTCTCCGGCCAGACCCGGCAGGAGCGATGTCCCGCCCGTAATCACGATGTCGCCGATACCCAGCGAATCGGGCTGGTTCTGGTAGTACTGGAGCGAGGAAACGAGCTCGCGCGCAAAGGTCTGCAGCTGGCGCCGGACGATGTCGGCGGCCGTGGCGACCTGCTCTTCGGTCACGCCGGGCAGGCGCGGGTGCTCGGAGCCGTCGAGGGTGAGCGAGTGCTTGACCGGCTCGGCTTCGGACGGTGCGAGGTTGAGCTGGCGCGCGATGGCGACATCGAGGGTCGAGCCCCCCCACTCGAGCACACGCGTGAACTCGCAGATATGCCCGTCGGAGACGGCGAAGGTCGATCGCTCGTGACCGATCGATACGACAACGTGAGCGGCATCCGAGCGTTCTCCGGGGTGCTCTGGAATCAGTGCCCGAAGCAGTCCGAAGGCTTCGAGGTCGATCCCCACCAGGCGCACTCCGGCTTCCTTGAACGCCACCACGTAGCGATCGATCAAATCGCGATAGGCGACGACGAGAAGGATGCGGCGAACGAGCTCGCCGTCGGCATTGACGCCCTCGCCGAGCTGCTGATAGTCGAGCACGGCGTCTTCGAGGGCGATCGGGAGCACTTCCTGGGCGCGGAAGCGAATCGCATTCTCGAGCTGTTTCGCGTCCATCACGCCCGAGACTTCGATGATGCGAACGCCGATGCGGTTGTTCGAGATACCGAGCCTGACCGCTTTCCTCGGCAGATGGTTCACGCTGAACAGATGAGCAAGCGCCGCGGCGAGAGCTGTTGCGTCGCGAACCTCGCCGGCGACAACGACACCGCGCTGCAACGGCTCGCGCACGAGATCGAGCAGCTCGAGCTTGCCATTGCGCACGACGCGCGCCGCAGAGATCCCGGAAGCGCCGATCTTCACTCCCACCAGCGCCTTCTGGCGAAGCGCGCTGCCCTTCGGCGTCGATGCGGAAGCCGCCTTGTGCCCGAGCGCTAGATCGCGCTTGTAGAAGGGAACTTTCTTGTCGAGCGTGCCAGTCGGGGTGGCCGCGGCGCTCGCGGCTGCCGGCGCCTTCTTCTTGCCTCCGAAGGAGATCTCGCGCTTGTAGAAGGGAACCTTCTTCTCAGGCAACACGGGAGGTGCAGCGATGGGCGCGATGGCGGGCGGCGCTTCGGCACCGGCCGGTGGTACTTCGGCGCCTGCGACGGCCGGAGCTGCCGCCTCGATTGGCTTGGCCGCCGGCGCCTTCTTCTTGCCTCCGAAGGAGATCTCGCGCTTGTAGAAGGGAACCTTCTTCTCCGGTATCCCGGCGGGCGTCGCGAAAGCCGCGGCCGGCTCGATCGTCTCGGCCGCCTGCGCCTTTTTCTTTTTACCGCCTAGAGAAATCTCGCGCTTGTAAAAAGGAACCTTCTTCTCCGGTATCCCGACCGGCGTAGGCGAAATGGTCGGCGGCGCTTCAGCGCCCGCCAGTGGGATTTCGGCGCCCGCGACGGCCGGAGCTGCTGCTTCGATCGGCTTGGACGCCCGCGCTTTCTTCTTCTTGCCTCCGAAGGAGATCTCGCGCTTGTAGAAGGGAACCTTCTTCTCCGGTTCCTGGGCGTGCATATCCCCAGCGACCGAGGCGCGCAACGCTTCCAGAGGCGAGGAGGCCGGCGGCGAAGCGGCCGGTTTTCCGGCGCTCGGCCCGCCAGTAGGCGGAGTCGGCTGTGCCAACGAAGTCGGTAGCGGCGGGCGCGCAGGAGCTGTTCCAGGCGCCGCCGAGGGAGTAGCGGGCGGGCGCGGAGGTTGCG
>PKYN01000001.1 GCA_003132665.1 Actinomycetota bacterium | reverse complement strand
CCGATCTGGGTCGGGGCGAAGAAATACCAGGCCACGGCAAGCGTGATGACGCCGATGAAAGAGAGGGTGAGTCTGAAAGGTCTGGCCATTGCTCGAGACTTCTTCCGCAGTTACTCCCTATTCGGCAGAAGGGGCGGGGGTGTTGACCCCGCCCCTTCTCTGGCTGATACCTGTGATCCGCGTACTACTCGCGGCGCCTATTCCTGCGCGTATACGTCCAGGCTGACGATCGTCTGCGCGTCAACGCCGCCGGCGAAGTTGCAGGTGACAGTTGCGCCTGCGGCGCAGTTCTGCCAGGTGACACCGCCGTTGAGGCTCACGCGCACGACGCTGGGCGTCGGGGCGAGATCGAAGGTGACTCCGTCGACGGTCTTGCCGGCCGCCGAGACCCAGTTGATGTTGCTGGCCGCGAAACCGTGGACGACCGAGGCGTCCGCCGCCACAGCCGGAGGATTGAGGCCGCTGATGGTGTTGGTATACGCGAAGACCGCCGTAACCAGGATCGCCGTCAGAAGCAGCGTCCCGAGCAGCCCGCGCCTTTTCTTCTTCTGCTGCATTTGCTCTGTTCTCCTTCTAGCCGCAGATCCCGTGCCGGATCGGCCAGGCTGTCGTTTAAAGGCGGATACCTGGTGTGAAATCTGTTTTAGGTGCCGCCGCCTACGCGTTTTCGGTTGGCCGCTACGCGTTATTCACATCGTCGGCACGTTTTGGCGTACGTTCATGACCCGGACGGGTGAATTCGGCCACGAACATAGAGATTCATCTATCTAGGTCAAAAAGCTGTAGCCCGCCGTTTACGTAAATGACTTGCGAAACGGCGCGAAAGCGGGGGCTGAAGCCGCTCTCTTCCGAGGATGGCCGGGCTCGACGGCGAGGTCGATCTCAGTGGTATGGGTCTCGGTGGCAAGAAAAAGCTCGCACTCTTCCTACTCGGCGCCGCCTTGCTGTGTGGTGGGCTTGCCGGTTTACTGGTGGCACCGGTGGCATTCTCGGCACCCGCGCGCGCCCAGGTCAAAGCCGTGACTCCGCTCAACGGTCAGATCCTGCGTGAGCTGAATCGCGTTCGCCAGGCGCACGGCCTGGTGCCGCTCGAGCACTCTTCGATGCTTGCCGCGGCGGCCTCCGGTCACTCCCGCTCGATGGCGGCGAAAGGGTATTTCGCTCACCGCTCGGCGGATGGCTCGGTCTTCTGGACGCGGATCAAGCGGTTCTATCCCTCCACCGGCTACGGCTACTGGGAGGTCGGCGAGAACCTCGTTTGGGCGGCGCCCGAACTAGGTGCCAAGCGGGCCGTGCGGATGTGGATGGCTAGTCCGGAGCATCGAGCCAACCTGCTCAATCCGCGCTGGCGCCAGATCGGCCTTGCCGCAGTTCATTCGTCGTCGGCGCCCGGGGCCTACGAGGACATGGCGGTGACCATCGTCACGGCCGACTTCGGCGTTCGCAGCTAGCGCTCTCTTATTGCAGAGCCACGCCGACCGGGGAGATGCTCATCGTGGTCGTCCCGTCGCCGAGCTGCCCGTAGTTGTTCTGGCCCCAGCACACGACGGTCTGGTCGGTCGTGAGCGCGCAACTGTGCTCCCAATCGGTCGTCTCGCTGACATCGCCGCCGCCCGCGCTGATCGCGGCGACGCCGGAGAGCACACCGAATCCACCAGGGCCGATGACCGTGGCGGGAGTGGACGTATTGGCAGTCGTTCCGTCTCCAACCTGGCCGAACGCCGCCGCGCCCCAGCACTGCGCTGTCCCGTCTTGGAGGCGGGCGCAGCTGTGATACTCGCCGGCGCTGACCGAGGTGGCCGTTGTGATATCGCCGGCCTGTACCGGGAAAGAGCGGTTGGTCGTCGTTCCGTCGCCGAGCTCTCCCGTTTCGTTTCGTCCCCAGCAGTAGACCGTGCTGTCGGAGCTAAGTACGCAGACGTGCATCCTGCCGCCGCTGATCTGGGTGACCCCGGCGAGGTAACCAGTGCCGCCGACTCCTCGCACCTGCACCGGGGCGGATCTGTCAGTTGTCGAGCCGTCGCCGAGCTGACCGTGGTCGTTGAGGCCCCAGCAATCGACGCCTCCGCCCGAGATCAGGGCGCAGGCGTGGTTGGCGCCGACCGTGATGTGCGTCACGTTTCCGAGCGTTCCGTGTCCGCCGACGCCGACGACTGTTTGCGGCGTCCCGATCGCGTTGTTGTTGATCGAGCCGATTCCGAGCTGCCCGGACTGATCGTGGCCCCAGCAACGAACGGTGCCGTCGTTGATCAGGGCGCAGGTGAACTGGCCGTCGGCGTCGATCTCGGTAACGCCCGTCAGGTACCCCGTGCCGCCGACCCCTCGCACCTCCACCGGCGTGGAGCTGTCGGTCGTCGAGTTGTTGCCGAGCTGACCGTAGGCGTTCTCGCCCCAGCACCACACTGTGCCGTCGTTGCGTCGCGCACAGGTGTGGTACTTGCCGGCGGCGATCTGAGTCACGTTCGTGAGCCCGCTGACGATGACGGGGGTCGAGCTGTTGGTGAGCGGGTTGCCGTTGCCGAGCTGACCACTGCTGTCGCTGCCCCAGCACTCGACCGTACCGTCGGAGCGGAGGGCGCAGGTTTGGAAGCCGCCGGCGCTGACCTGGGTGGCCGAGACGCTGCTCACGACGATCCGGAGCGGGGCGCTTGTGTGAGTACCGTCGCCGACGGTGATGCTCGCCGTCTGGGCGGTGTTGATCCGCAGCACGCCGCCTGCCGTCGAGATGCCGTTCGCGAACGTGATCGAGGTCGCGGTGCCGAAGTTGACCTGGGTGCCGCTCGAGTCGGTCACAGTCCTGGTCCCGGTCCCACCCGAGAAAGTGAGGTTGTGCGTGCCGTCGGTGTAGCCGAGCGCCGAGTTGCCGTAGGTATCCACCGCCCTGATGGTCAGATTGTCGGTCGCGCCGGGCCTCACGACGACCTTCTCGGCCGAGAGGGCGATGTTGCTCAACGCGGCGGGGCCAACCGTAACTGCGAGACCGCCGCCGTTGTTGGAGGTGCCGTCGCTGACGACGATCTGAGCGGTCTCGGCCCTGTAGAGCGTCATCGCTCGAGTGGCAACGCCGTTCGCGAAGGTGATCGACTCGGCGGTTCTGAAGTCGACGGCGTTGTTGTTGCGATCGAGCACGTTCGGATCGAACAAGCCGATTGAGCCGGCGCCCGAGAAGGTGAGATTTTTGTTGCCCGTGTAGCTCGTGGCCGTGTTGCCGTACTGGTCGAGCGCGGTGATCGTCAGGTTGTCGGCCGCGCCCGCGGTGGGGGTGGTTGTCGCGGCAGCGAGCGAGAAGCTGCTGATCGCGAGCGGGTTGACGTTGAAGGCGCCGCTCGAGCCGGTTGCCCCGGACGGACCGTCAGTGGCGGTGAGCACGGTCGAGCCCGAGTCATAGAGCGTGATGGAGACGGCTGCCGCGACGCCGTTGGTGAAGGTGACGGCGCTCTGGCCGGCGGGGCAGGTGCCCTGTGTCGGATAGAGCGGGGCCGTGCCGTTCGGGCTCGCGGTGGGGCCGGAGAGGACTAGGCACTGCGTTCCCGTGTAGTTCGTCGCGGTGGCACCGGCGGCGTCCTTGGCGGTTATCGAGACGGTGAACGCGGCTCCGGCCGTCCGGGTGGCCGGTGTCGAGACCACGAACGAGCCGGGGCCGACCGTTACGGCGAGTCCGGCTCCGTTGTTGTGGGTGCCGTCGGCGACGATGACGTGTGCCGTCTCGATCGCGTAAAGGCGCATCACGCCTCCCGCCGTCGAGACGCCGCTGGTGAAGGTGATCGCCGTGGCGGTTCCGAAGTTGGTCGCGGTGCCGGTGGCGTTGGTCACGGTCGGATGGACCGGTCCGGCAGCATTACTAGCGCCCGAGAAGGTGAGGTTGTGGCTGGCCGTGTAGCTCGTGGCCGTGTTGCCGTAGAGGTCGAGCGCGGTGATCGTCAGGTTGTCGGTCGCGCCCGCGGTGGGGTTGGTGTCCGCGGCCGAAAGCGAGAACGAGTTGATCCCGGCCGGGCTGACGGTGAAAGCGGCGGTCGCGCCGCTCTTGCCGGCTTCGGCCGCCGTCAGCGTCGTCGAGGCCGCGTTGTAGAGCGTGATCGGAATGGTTGTCGCGACGCCGGCCGCGAAGGTGACAGACGCCGGGTAGCTCGGCGCCGTTCCGCCCGGACTGTTCGCCGCACCCGTGAAGACGACGCTCTTCGCACCGGTGTAGCCGGTCGCCGTGTTTCCATAGGCGTCCTTGGCGGTGAGCGAGACGTTGAAGGCTGTACCGGCAGTCTGCGTCGCGGGCGTCGGGAACGTGAACGAGTTGAGCCCGGCCGGGCCGACCGTGAAGGCAGCGGTCGCGCCGCTCTTGCCGGCCTCGGTCGCCGTCAGCGTCGTCGAGGTCGCGTTGTAGAGCGTGATCGGGATGGTCGTCGCGACGCCGGCGGCGAAGGTGACCGACGCCGGGTAGCTTGGCGCCGTACCGCCCGGACTGTTCACCGCACCCGTGAAGACGACGCTCTTCGCACCGGTGTAGCCGGTCGCCGTGTTTCCATAGGCGTCCTTGGCGGTGAGCGAGACGTTGAAAGCGGTGCCGGCGGTCTGCGTTGCGGGAGTCGGGAAGGTGAAGGAGTTGAACGCCGCGGGCCCGACCGTGATTGCCAGGCCGGCGCCGTTCGTGTGCGTGCCGTCACTGACGACGATGTTTGCCGTCTCGACCTTGTAGAGGATCATCGCGCCGTTCGACGAGCCTGTAACGGTGGCGACGCCGTTCGTGAAGTTGATAGCGGTCGGAGTTCCGAAGTTTATCGCCGTGCCGCCCGAGTTGGTCACGGTCGGGTTGAACGTTCCGATCGTGCCGGCGCCGCTGAAGGTGAGGTTATTCGAGCCGCCGTAGGCCGTCACGGTGTTCCCGGCTGTGTCCTTGGCCGTGACGGTCAGGTTGTCGCTCTGGCCGGCAGTGGGCGTCGTCGTCGCGGCGGAGAGTACGAAATGATCGAGGGCTCCCGAAGCGAGGGTGACCTGTGTCGCAGGCGAGCTCGCCGCCGTCCAAGTGCGCCAGACCGCCGTCACCGTGTAGCTGTAAGTGCCGGCGCTCAGTCCGCTGTCGACACAGGTCAGGACAGCCGTCGGCGCCGCGGACGTCGGGCAGTTACCGCTCGGAGCGCCACCGTTTCGCTTGACGTAGTAGGAGACGGATCCCGAGCCCGGGGGAGTGACGGCGCTCCAGGAGAGCGTGGCCGTTCCCGCTCCGGGCGTCCCGCCGAGCGTCGGAGCGCTGAGCGTCCCGGCGTTGGAGTTGCCGCTGCCGTTTCCGTTCGCAGTGAAGTAGGCCTGGGCATTTGCCACCCCCATCAGCGCGATTGCCAGCACCGTTAACGCGAAGAGCCGTTTTCGCTTTCCGGATTCGGCGGCTGTTCTCATGAGTTGGCGCTCCCGCTGTAGGTCAACGCGAGGCTCGTGTTCTTGCAGACATTCTGGTTGGTGGTCAGGTTTAGGAAGGTGATCTGCGGGGCGTAGGGAGCGCTCGTCAGCGTCACCGTTCCCTTGGCCGGGATGCTGATCGGGTCGGTACTCGTGGCGGCCGACTGAGTGATTCTGAAGTTCGTATCGCGGTAACAGCCCGAGGGAGTGCTGTCGGCCGCCATGCTGACCGTCAGGTGAGTGACGTAGATCTTCGTGCTGTTGGGATTGGTCAGCGTCAGCGTGACCGGCAAGGTCAGACCGGGCTCGAGACCGGTGACACCGCCCGAGATGGTGAAATCGGCGCCGGCGGTCGAGCCGCTGCCGGTTCCGCTGCCGGTTCCGCTGCCACCCGTCGAGGTGGCGGGCTTGGCGGACTTGACGATATTGAAGTTGAGTTTCCTGGTCGAATAGGCGGAGGAGATCCTGAGCTGGTAGCTACCGAGCTTGATCGGCTTTTTCCCGAAGAGGCTCTTGAGCGTCGCCGTTCTCTGGCCTATGAAGTAGAGCTTCCGTGCTTTCTTGGTTTTCTTGGCGCTATTCAAGGCCTGCAGTTTCGAGCCCTGCTTGAGGGCGAGCCGGTAAGCGAAGCTCTTGCTCGGCTTGGAGAACGCGTAGATCAACCTGATCGAGCCCGCCTCCGCGATCGCGAAGCTCTTCTTGGTCAGGCGCCCGCAGAAGGGAACGATGCGGAAGCTGAGCGACTTACTGGCCCCGGCGCTGGACAGCTGAAGCCGGTAGCTGCCGACCTTGATCGTCCTGCCGCCAAAGAGCGCGCCAATGGACATGCGCTTCGGGCTCGCGAAATTTCCCGTCTTCCTGGCGCTGTTCACGCTCAGCCAATTCGAGCCCCTCTTCACGCTGAGCCGGTAAACGAAGCTCTTGCTCGAGGCCGGGAACTTGTAGATGAGCTTGGTCGACTTCGCCTGTGAGGCCACAAACTCCGTCACAGTCAGGCGAGCCGAGATCTCGGCGGAAGTCTTGCCCGAGGCGGCGCGTGCGAGGGTGGAGGTGAAAGCGAAGAGCAGGGCGCAACCGAGACTCAAAAGGAGAGTCCGGCGAGCAAAGGCGAGCATTCGCTCGAGCGCCTCTGAAGTAGTCGCCTTGCTCATGAGTGCGCGCTCCCGCTGTAGGTCAAAGCGAAGCTTGCGTTCTTACATGCGTCCTGGTTCACCCCGGGCAGGTCGAGGAGCGTTACCTGCGGTGCGCGTGGAGCGCTCGTCAACGTCACCTTCCCCTTGGCGGGGACGGCGATCGGGTTGACGCTCGAGGTGTTCGACTGACTGATGTCGAGGTTGGTCTTACTCTCGCAGCCGGGCGGAACGCTGTCGGCCGACGCGTTAACCGTCAGCGCGGTGACGTAGATCGTTTTGCCGTTCGGGTTGGTCAGCGTGAGCGGGATGACCTTCGTCCGCTCCATCGTCAGGTTTGCCACGGCGCCTGCGATCTTGAAGTTGATTCCACTCACCTGGGCCACCGAGTTCCCGCCGCCGCGCACCGTGGACGAAGCCGAGGCCGATACGATCCGCCAGGCGAAGGAGGCCTCGCCCGAGCGGTTGCCGGCGGTGTCCACGGCGCGAACGCTGAAGGCGTGACTGCCGCCCGCGAGGCTCGCGTAGACCTGTGGGCTGTCGCACGACATCCACGCTCCACCGTCGAGGCTGCACTCGAATGTGACTCCGGCCTCGGCGTCGCTGAAGGCGAGCGTCGCGTCGCTCGAGCGCGAGCTGGAGGTCGGGTGAGAGGTGATTGCCGGGTCGGGCGGAGGAGTCGTGTCCACGACCCAAATGACGCTCGAGGCGTTGCTCGTATTGCCCGCTGCATCGGTTGTTTCGACGGCGAAGGTGTGGCTTCCCTGCGAAAGGTTGGAGTAGCTCTTGGAGCCCGAGCAAGCCGCGTAGGCGCTCGAGTCGATCCGGCAGAGGTAGCCAGCTGCATCCGGCGAGCTGGAGGTGAAGCTGAAGCTCGCGTCGGTCTGAGAAGTCGGGTCGGACTGGTTTGAGCTGATCGTCGGTGACATCGGCGCGGTTCGGTCGATCAGCTTGCGTGCGCCCTTCAATCCCGACTTCCCGGACGGGTTGTCTGAAGAGGATGAGCTGAATGCTCCGCGTCGCCACTCGACCGAGGCGGCCGTCAGTCCGAGCAAGGCGAGGAGAACGAGCAGCAGCAAGAGCAGGCGCCGCCGCTTCTTTTCCCTGGGTGCTTCGCTGGACTGTTCGCCTGTCACCTGTCTCCGACCTGTTCGGTTGCTCTCGTTTGTTCTTTATTCACGGCAAAGTGGTGGAGGGGCGGCCGAGGCCGCCCCTCCATGAGCGATCTAGTTGCTGCTCCAGTCGATGGTCATGGTCTTGCCGGCGCAGGCCAGTGTCTGATCGACGCCTGGGTCGAGCATCCGGACGGTCGCGCTCGTGTCGAGCGTCGCCCCCTTGTTGACGGTGGCCCCGACCGTCTGAGTGTCGACGTGGAACCATCCCGTCACGCAGCTGCCGTTGGTAACGAATGCGCCGCTGAGCTGATTGACGTACTCGTTACTGCTGGTGCTGTTGGTGATGTGGACAGGGACTGTCACGTCGGCGCCGCCGGGGTAAAGCCCGGTAACGGCGGTGCTGGTGATCGTGAGCCCCGCGGAAGAACCGACTGTTGCCGAGCCCGAACCGGCGCCCGTCGCGGTGAAGTATGCGTAGGCAACGCCGCTGGCGATAGCCAGCGCAACTACGACGATCGCCGCAAGGACGACCCGCTTCTTTGATAGGTGCTTTCTCATTTTTCCTCTCTTCGTTTTTGGAACCGGTTCACGAAACTCGATTTACCGGCCGTGTTTGCCGATGGCGTCGCCGGCCCACCGGCGAAAGCTGGGGTCTTCCGATCTCTGTCTTCCGACCTCGCCACGGCCTGTCCGCTAGTTGCTCGTCAAGCTCAGCTTCGGCGTTGCGCCCTGGCAGAGGTCCTGGTTGACACCGGTGTCGGCCATCACCAGCGAGCCGGTGACCGTTGTGCTGTCGCCTGCGCTGGGGCTGGCTGTCAGGGTCTTGTTCACGGTGACATCCGCCATCGAGAACCCGCCTATAGCGGTCGTGCAGCCGGAATGACCGGCGTCAGTCGCGATACTGGCCGTGATCGTTCCGACGTGCTGCGCGCCCGCACCGTTGTTCTTGACGAGGATGCTCACCGACACCGGCGTTCCGCCCGGATAGAGCGTGCCGGTGAAGGTCGGGGTCAGGACGATGTTCGTCGGGCTACCGACCGTTGCGTTGCCCGAGCCTGCGCCCGTTGCCGTGAAGTACGCGTAAGCAACGCCGCTGGCGATTGCGAGCGCGACCGCGACGATCGTCGCAAAGACGACTCGCTTCTTGGATAGATGCTTCTTCATTGTTGTTCTCCTTGGTTTGGAACCGGTTCTAGTGTCCAGATGCCAGATCCCCTCGAGCGCGATGTGGGGCGCGGCCGAGACCGCTACCCAGCGTTTTCGAGCGGGGTAGAACGTGTTGCTTCTTTGTATTGAGGTGATGCCGCATACGCGCTTTCTTCGTTTGCCACTGCGCGTTACTCGGATTTTCGGCCCGTTTTGGCGTACGTTCATACCCCAATGGGGGGATTGAGACTTCCCTTGGAAGTCCTTACTTCCGCTCTGGAACTCGCCCTGGACCGCGCCGGCCTCTATCCTTGGGCCATGGCGTCATACGCGCTATCGGCGATCGGACGCGACCGGCCCGGGATCGTGGCCGAGGTGACAGGCACCCTGCTTCGCCACGGCGTCAACATGGCCGACTCGCAAATGGCCATCCTCGGCGGCCACTTCGCCATGATGATCGTGCTCGTCGCCTCGACGGAGACCGACGTGGAGGCGCTGCGCTCCGACCTAGAGCACTCGCGCGCGAAGCTGGAGCTGGAGGCGATCTCGCTCTCCGAGATCGACGAGGCCCAGGCCAGGATCGACGAGCCCTCGCACGTGATCACTCTCTACGGCGCCGATCACCCTGGCATCGTCAACGCGGTCGCCTCGGCGCTGGCGGAACGAGGCGTCAACATCACCGATCTCGATACACACCTCGTCGGTGAGGAGACAGAGCCCACCTACATGATGATCCTCGAGGTCAGCGTGCCCGAGGACCTCACCGGCCGGGGACTCGAGACCTCCCTGCGTGAGGTCGCGCGTGAGCAGAAGCTCGAGCTGACGGTTCGACTGCTCGACCAGGTTGCCCTATAAGTCCGCGAAAAGTCGGCCGGCGAAGCCGGCCAAGACTTTTCGCGGTATGACCGCGGTGTACGAGTCACCGCGACTTCGTCGCGGGTGCCTCGTCTGCTCCCAGGAGCGTGGTCGGCTTGCGGCGGTTGTGATCAGTGTTCGAAGCGTAGGAGCCTGGGGATGGCGTTTGGTGAGCCGCAGTCGCGCATGTCGGCTGCGGCGGCCGGAAGCAAAGCAGCGTTCCACTGACGAAAGTCGCCAGACTTTTGTCGGCTAAGCCGAGCATGTCGGCTGCGGCGGCCGCTAACTCGGTCATGCCCGGTCTGAGCTTCGCCAACTTACGCGGTGCCGTCGCGACAGGTGTGCGGTCAGGTAGAAACTCTCTGACATGGCTGTTCGGCAGATCTTTCGTATTCCCGACCCGGTTCTGAAACGGGTGGCGATCGAGGCCACTCCGGAGGAGTGGGCGCGGGCCGAACGGGTCGCCGACGATCTCGTCGAGACGATGCGTGGCTTCCCGCGCTGCGTCGGTCTGGCGGCTCCGCAGATCGGCGAGTCGGTGCGCATCGTCGTCGTCGATGTCTCGCTTCATCCCAAGGGCGATCCGAGCGCCCGGGAGATACTGCTGATCAATCCGCGCGTGGTATTCGCAACCGGGTCCGAAGTCGCGCGCGAGGGCTGCTTGAGCGTTCCCGATTTCACCGCCGACGTTCGCCGCGCCACGGACGTCGTGATCGAAGGATTGACGCGCGCGGGCGAGGCACGGTCGATCGAAGCGAGCGGCTTCGAGGCGCGTGCGCTCCAGCACGAGATCGACCACCTCGACGGGCTGCTCTTTCTCGACCGGGTTGAGTCGCTCTCGCGCGACGTCTTTAGGCGCAAGAACTATGGCTGAGAAACGTCGGTCGAACGAAGGCCGATCGATCGGGCGCTGGATGGCGCCACAGTTCTATGCCCCCCCGCCGTTATCCACCCACCCACGGGGTCGTGAAACGGTAGCGGGCGAAAGCGCACGAACTGTGCCGATTTAGCGCCGAAGCATTACTCGCGCCCGCGCGTGACGGAGATTTGGCTCTGCGATAACTAAAACGGGCCCGAGCCCAAGAGCCCGGACCCGTCGTCTGCTTGTCAATAGCGAATCCTCGGCTCAACCGGCGAGTCTCCCGGCGACCCTGTCCCAATCGACGACGTTCCACCAGGCGGAGACGTAGTCGGGACGGCGATTCTGGTACTTCAGGTAGTAGGCGTGCTCCCAGACATCGCAGGTCAGAAGCGGCGTCAGCCCTGATGAGAGCGGCGAATCCTGGTCGTGAGTGGAGATCACTTTGAGTGTTGGGCCGTCTTGCACGAGCCAGCCCCAGCCCGAGCCGAAGTGGTTGACCGAGGCGTCCGTGAACGCCTGCTTGAAGCCGGCCAGATCGCCAAACGCCTGCTCGATCGCGGCCGCCAGCGCGCCGCTCGGATCGCCGCCCTTGCCCGGGCCCATGCTCTCCCAGTAAAAGGTGTGGTTGGCATGGCCGCCGACGTGGTTGCGCGCGGCTGTACGGAGGTCGTCGGGAAGCGTGCCGAGGTTGAGCAGAATCTCATCGGGTGCCACGTCGGCCCATTCGCTGCCGGCGAGCGCTGCGTTGGCCTTGTCGACGTAGGTTTGATGGTGCTTGTCATGGTGGATATGCAGTGTCTGTTCGTCGATGTGGGGCTCGAGTGCGGCGTAGTCGTAGGGGAGCGGCGGAAGCTCAAAAGGCATAGAAGTCTCCTCCCGTTTGAAGGTGGTTGCGGTAAGTGCTCATGCAGCTACTACCCGACAGCCGCTGCGACTACACGGGAAATCGCCGCGAGGCTCACCCGGCCGGTCATCGTCCGGCTCGCGTATCTCCAGCGCCGGCTACTCGGCAGCGCTGGAAGCGCGCACGACCAGCTCGATCGGCAACACCTTCACGCGAGGCGGCGTTTCCGGGTGGTCGAACAGGTCGAACATCGCGTCGACTAGCGCTGTGACGAGCTCGGTCTGGTTTTGCCGGACGGACGTCAGGGACGGATTGACCATGCGCGCGACATCGATGTCGTCGATTCCCGCGACCGCGACGTCGCCGGGTACCCGGAGGCCCGCGTCCTCGATCGCCGCCATCGCGCCTATCGCCATGATGTCGCTCGCGGCGAAGATCGCGTCGGGCGGCTCCGAGAGTGCGAGCATGTGCTGGGTTGCCCGGTACGCATGATCGTGGAGCCACTGCGCCGTGTGGATGTACTCCTTGCGGCTGGGAAGTCCGAGCCGAGCGAGCTCGCTCTTGTAGCCAAACTGGCGGTCGACCGAAGGACGTTCGTCGCCGCGTCCGCCGATAAACGCGATTCGCTTGCGGCCGGACTGCGCGAGGTGGCGTACGACCTCGATGCCGGCGCCGACATTGTCGAAGCAAACGAAGGCGCTTCTTCTTCCCAGGAGCTCGACGTCGAAGGCGACGCAGGGAAAGCCCGACTCGGTCAGCGTGACGATCTCCGGGTTTTCGGGTGGCAGCGAGGAGACGATGATGCCGTCGGCCTCGTAATGACGGCATAGGTCGAGCAGGGGAGGAAACACACCGACCTCGGGCCAGACGTGCGTCAGGATGAGCAGATCGGCAGAACGCGAATGGGCAGCGGCCCGCAAACCGTAGAAGACCTCGTCGAAAAAGGCATGCCGATAGCTCTGATCGGGTGTCGTGTCGGAAGCGAGCGCGATCGTTCGCCGTTCCTCCGGCTTCCACTGCTCGCGCCGCCCGGCGGTGGTGTCTCCGAGCGCCTTCGGTCGAAACACCTCAGCCGTGCCGAGCTGATCGAACAGCTCACCGACCGAAAGCCGCTCTCGCAGCGGTAAGTCGCGAGCGCCTTCAGCATCGTCATCTCCGCTGCCGGCGGAGAAGCTCTCGGGATCGCTCGATTCCCTGACGAAGAGCTCGACCGGAAGAACGATCGTGGGCGGTGGCGCCTCGGGCTGGTCGAGCATGCGCAACACCGCTTCGACCGAGGCTGTCCCGAGTCCGATCCGATCCTGGCGGACGGTGGTAAGAGACGGAGAGCACAGAGCGGCGAAATACTCGTCGTCGAAGCCGACGATCGCAATGTCGCCGGGGACGTCGAGCCCGGCCTCCTCGCAGGCGAGCAGCACGCCGATGGCCATCCGGTCGCTGGCGCAGAAGAAGGCGTCCGGAGGTTCCGGAAGGGCAAGCGCTCGAAGAGCCTCCTCATGCGCTTGGCCGTGCAGCCAGCCTCCCTCGAGGATGTAGTCCTCGCGCGATTCCAGACCGAGCTCGGCGAGAACGCTCTCGTAGCCCAGGCGTCTATCCATCGAAACCGGCTCGTGACCCCAGCCTCCGACGAACGCGATGCGCGTGCGACCGAGCGAAGCCAGGTGGCGGACGGCTGCCACCGCGCCGCCGATGCTGTCGGAAGCGACGTAGCTCGTTCGCGGTCCGATCGCGCTCGTATCGATCGAGACGCAGGGAAACTCGGATGCGGCGAGAGCCACCAGCTCGGGCTCCTCCGGCACAAACGAGGAGAGGATGATGCCCTCGGCGTGATGAGCCCGGCAGAGGTCGCCGTAGTGCGTGGACTCGCCGGTCACCTCGCTGGACAGGCCGGTGAGCACGAGCAAATCGATTTCGCTGGCGTCGGCGTGAGCGCGAATCCCGGTGAGGATGTCATCCAGCGCGTGGTGACGCCAGTACCCGGCCGAAAGATCCATCTGCCAGGGAACGGCGTTGGTGGCCACGCCGATCAGTCGTCGCTCGCGGCTGCGCTGCGGGTGGTTCTCGGCCATGGCTCTCGTCCGCGTCAGCGCTGCGGCGCTCTCGGCATGCGAGGCGTCGAGTAACTCGTAAAGCGCTCGGGGTGAGAGTCGCTGTCCGGGTCCTCGTTCCACACCCTCAACTGTCGGTCGTCGAGCCGGCGACTTGAGCACTCGTTTGCTCGCCGTCGTCCGAGGCGCTCGACTCGCGCACCGCCAGCTCGACCGGAATCACGGACACCGTCGGCGGGGCATTCGGATGCTCGAGCAGATCGAGCATCGCCGCGATCAGGCCTTCGGCAAGCGCATCCTGGCTCTGGCACACGGTTGTCAGCGCGGGCTTGACCAGGCGGGCGTAGTCGATGTCGTCGAAGCCGACGACCGCCACGTCGTCGGGAATTCGCAGTCCCGCCGCTTCGATCGCCGCCATCGCTCCGATCGCCATCACGTCGCTGGCGCAGAAGATGGCGTCTGGCGGCTCGGGCAGCGCCAGGAATGCCCGGGTTGCCTCGAAGGCCAGATCGGGCAGCCAGCGCGCCATGCTGACGTATCCCTCGGGGCAAGGCAAGCCCGAGCGCGCCAATTCGCTCTGGTAGCCGAAACGTCGATCGACGCTGGGCCGCTCTTCGCCCCGGCCGCCGATGAAGGCGATTCTCCGGTGACCCGTTTCGATCAGGTGGCGAGTCGCCTTGGCGCCGCCGCCGACGTTGTCGGACATGACGAAGGCGACACGATCGCTGAGCAGGTCGACGTCGAGCATTACGCAGGGATAGTCCGAGCTGGCAAGCGCCTGCACGGGGGGCTCTTCCAGCGACAACGACCCGACGATCAGTCCGGCTGCTCGATATCTCGTACAGAGCTCGAGAAACGGCGGGAGTGGTTCGTCCGCCTTCGTGCCCACGTTCGTGATCAGCAGGAGATCGACTCCTCGCATGTAGGCGCGTGCGCGAAGCCCATAGAAAAGCTCGTCGAAGAAGGCATGACGGAAGCTCTGGTCGGGCGCGGTATCGAGCGCGAGCGCAACCAGGCGCCGCTTGTCGGGCCGCCACTCCTGCCGGAGCCGCTTCGCCGACGCGGCTTTGGGAGCCTTTGGAAGGGCATCGCCGGTCTCGTCGAGGATTCGGAACAGCGCCGCGGCAGAGAGGCGTGAGGCAGGCTCCCCGATCACCGGTCCGCTCAGGATCTCGATTCGGTCGCGCCGCGCCTCGCCGCCGCTCGCTGAAGCACTTGCGCTCGAAGGCGCCTGCGCTTCCGTCGACTCGCGCACGACCAGCTCGACGGGAAGGACGGATGTGGGTGGAGGGCTGTCCGGTGAGTCGAGCATGCGCAGGATCGCTTCGACTGCCGCGGTCCCCATTCCAGTTCGGTTCTGGCGGACGCTGGTGAGTGAGGGAGCCACGAGAGAGGCGTAGTTGCTGTCTCCGAATCCCGCCACGGCGATGTCTTCAGGTATTCGCAGCCCCGCTTCTTCGATCGCCGACATCGCTCCGATCGCCATCACGTCGCTGGCGCAGAAGATGGCATCTGGCGGCTCCGAAAGCTCCAGTACCTGACGGGTCAAGTCGTGAGCCGGCCGATGGAGCCAGCCGGCGTGCATCACGTACTCCTCGTGCAGCTCGAGCCCGAACTCGCCTAGGACGCTTTCGTAGCCGAGACGGCGGTCGATGTTTGTCAGCTCCGGGCCCCAGGCGCCGATATAGGCGATGCGTTTCCGGCCTTGCTCGGCCAGGTGGCGAACCGCCGCCGCGGCTCCGCCGACGTTGTCCGAGCTGATGAAGCTGGCGCGCGGCCCGAACAGCTGGGTATCGATCGCAACCGTGGGAAACCCGGAAGCGACGAGTTCGGCCAGCTCGGGCTCGTCCGGGATGAACGCAGCGAGGACGATGCCTTCGGCCCCGTGATGAAGGCAAATATCGCGGTAGTGGCTGGCTTCGCCGCTGACTTGTTTGGACGGCGCGGTAAGAAGAAGGAGATCGACGTTGCCGGCATCTGCGCGCATCCGGATTCCGAACAGAACGTCATCGAAGAAGGGATGCTGGCGCGTGCGTCCGCCCTTGAGGCTCAGCATCCGCGGATCGAGGTTCATCGCGACGCCGATCAGGCGCCGCCGGCCGGAGGGGCCGTGGTGATCCTCGGCCAGCGCGCTGGCCTGAGCCAGGGTCGTAACGCTTTCCAGGTTCGCTTCGCTGAGCAGCTCGTAGACCGCTCCGGGTGGTAGCCGCTGGCTCGATCCTCCCTCCACCTTCTGAAGGTCGGCCGGATCGGGAGCGAGTTGAGCTGTTTCGTAGGCTCGCGCCGGTTTCGCTAGCTCGGCGGATGTTTCCGAGCGGAGCTCGACCCGGGATCGCCGGAGGTCGAGTCGCGGATCGTCAACTCCACCGGGAGCACGGACGCGGGGGGTGGGGAATCCGGCCGTTCGAGGATCCGGGTCATCACCTCGATCGCCGCAGCGCCTAGTCCGACCTTGTCCTGGCGGATCGTGGTCAAGGAAGGAGTGACGACACGGGCCAGATCGATATCGTCGAAACCAACGACCGCAACGTCGTCGGGGACGCCGAGGCCGAGCTCTTCGAGCGTACTGAGAGCACCGATCGCCATCACGTCGCTGGCGCAGAAGATCGCGTCGGGGGCGGGCGTCTGACTCATCAGCTCCTTGGTTTGCTCGCGGGCGGCGAGGATGTCCCAGCCGGCGTTTCGGATGAGCCTCTCGTCCCGTTCGAGGCCCAGTTCCTCCAATGCCGACACGTAACCGAGCCGTCTTTCGGGCCCGGTCATCGCATCCTCGATGCCGCCGATGAAAGCGATCCTTCTGCGACCGATCTCGTACAGATGCTCAACCGCCATGACGGCACCGGACATGTTGTCCGAGGTGACGTAGCTCGCGCGGCGGCCGAGAAGCTGTAGATCGACCGCGACGCAAGGAAACTCAGCCGCGAGGAGCTCGCTCAGTCCCGGCTCGTCGAACGAGAAGGCCAGCCCGACGATGCCTACGAGCCCGTAGCGTTTGCAGAGCTCGACATAGGGCGCGCTGCTCCCCCACTGCCAGCCCGGCATGGTGAAGTAGAGGATGTCGTAGCCCGACGCGCAGGCGCGTTCCCTGACGCCGTAGAAGACGTCGTCGTAGAACGGGTGGTGGAAGCTCTCAATCGGCCCGAAGCTCGTCGCCAGGCCTATCGCTTGCCTCTCCGCGCCGTCGCGCATCGCCGGGCGCCGGCCGATGCTCGCCAGGGCGTTCGCGCGCTCGCGTAGCTCCACACCCACGGCTCGGTTGGCGATCAGGGCTTCGACGATCTCGCTGCTGGAACGCTTGTCGCTCACGCCGTTGAGATCGGTCGTCCGGGAGTTGACTTGAGAAACACCGCCACGCGTTCCTATCTCGCCGCGTCGATCGCTGTTCGCAGCGATGAGACGTAGCGGCGTAGTTGCTCGGGGCCGTCCTCGGCCACCTCGATCGCGCGTGAGCCCACGATCACGCCGTCGGCGATCTCGGCCGCAGCCCTGGCCTGCTCGGGCGTGGAGATGCCGAAGCCCGCGTAGAGCGGTAGCTCGGGCGGGGCAAGGCGACGGGCGCGCTCGGCCAGACCCGCGAGCGCCGAGGAAAGCTCCGCTCGCGCGCCGGTCGTGCCGGTCAGGGTGACCAGGTAGAGCCAGCCGTCGGTTGTCTCGGCCGCGAGTCGAATCCGCTCGTCGGTGGAGGTCGGCGCGACCAGCTGGATGCGCCTCAGCTCGGGATGCGAGTCCACCGGAAGATCGGGCACGAGAATGGCGCTGGCGCCGGCGCTCGCCGCGTCGGCGACGAAGCGCTCGTGGCCGTAGGCCTCGAGCAGCGCCGAGTAGACGAAGGGCACGAGCGGCACCTGCACGCGTCCGCGAATCTCCGCCAGGCACTCGAGGCAAGCCTTCGTGCGCATGCCCTCACTGAGCGCCCTCTCGGCGGCGCGCCGGATGACCGGCCCGTCGGCGAGCGGGTCGGAGAAGGGGAAGCCGAGCTCGATCAGGTCGGCGCCGCCTTGGGCGGCCGCCGCGGCCAGCTCGGGCGTCTCGCGCCCGGACATCAAGAAGATGACGAGCTTCTTGCTCATGCCTGCCTCCCCAGCTGCGCGAGCGCTTCGTCCAGATCCTTGTCGCCGCGGCCCGACAGGCAGACGACGATCAACGACTCGTCGGCGTCGAGCGCCCGGGCCAGGGCGTGGGATGACTCGAGCGCCGGGATAATGCCCTCGGTCTTGGTCAGGCGCTCGAAGGCCGCCAGCGCCTCGTCGTCGGTGCAGGGCAGGTACTTGACCCTGCCCGAGTCGCGTAGGGCGGCGTGCTCGGGACCGACACCCGGATAGTCGAGCCCGGCCGAGATGGAGTGGGCGTCCGCGATCTGACCGTCCTCATCGGCTAGAACGAGCGAGCGAGCGCCGTGCAAGATGGCTACCCGGCCCGAGCCGAGGCTGGCCGCTCCCGCGGCCTCGACGCCGTACAGCTTCACCTCGGCGTCGTCCAGGAAGCCCGCGAACATCCCGATCGAGTTTGAGCCGCCGCCGACGCAGGCGATCACGGCCTCGGGCAGGCGCCCTTCGCGCTCCAGGATCTGCTCTCTCGACTCGCGCCCGATCACCGACTGCAGCACGCGCACGATCTCGGGGTAGGGGTGAGGCCCAACGCAGGAGCCGATCAGGTAATGAGTCGTCTCGACGTTGGTGATCCAGTCGCGGATGGCTTCGCTGGTGGCTTCCTTCAGCGTCTGCGTGCCGATGTCGACCGGACGCACCTCGGCGCCGAGCAGCTGCATGCGCTCGACGTTGGGTCGCTGGCGACGCATGTCCTCGACGCCCATGTAGACGACGCAGTCGAGCCCGAAGCGGGCGCAGACGGTGGCGGTGGCGACTCCGTGCTGACCGGCGCCCGTCTCGGCGACGATGCGCTTCTTGCCCAGCCTGCGCGCCAGCACGATCTGGCCGAGCGCGTTGTTCAGCTTGTGCGCGCCGGTGTGCAGCAGGTCCTCGCGCTTGAGGTAGATGCGCTTTTCGGGACAGAAGCGCTCGGTTAATGTGAGCGGCGTCGGCCGGCCGCCGTAGTTGGCCAGAAGCTCGTTCAGCTCGCTTATGAAGTCCAGGTCGGCGAGCGCCGCGCGCCAGCCCGTCTCCAGCTCCTCGAGCGCGGGAATCAGCGTCTCGGGAACGTAGCGTCCGCCGTAGCCGCCGTAGAGACCGCGGCCTTCGGCTGGGGAGATCTTCTTGGCTGATGGCGATGGCAAAGTGAAAGCTCCTCTCTCTTGTTCTATCTACACGCGCGTGTGAGCGACGAGTCGAGCCGCCCGCACGAACTCGCGCACGCGTTCGTGGTCTTTGATTCCGGGCGCCGTCTCGAGCGCCGAGGAGGCGTCGACGGCCCAAGGCTGAACTCGCTCGATCGCCGCCGCGACGTTGTCGGGGCCGAGCCCGCCGGCGAGCATCACCCTCTTCTCCCGCGCGGCCGTGGCGACCCTGTTCAGGTGACCGTCGTCCTGATGCTCCCAGGGTAGGTCGAGCACCTCGGCGACCGGCTCCTCGCCCAGGTAGAGAACGGCGTCGCGGCCACGGTGCCCGTTCTCGCGGGCGTAGAGCTGAGTGAGATCGGCGCCGCTGTCGCGCCGCTCGCCAACCAGCACCGCGACCGAGAGCATCGTCTCGGGCACGGCGAGCAGGCCGGGTGCCTGTCTCGGGCTCTCCTCGGCCAGTATGAAGCCGGCCAGATCGGCACCGGCCTCCGCCACGGCGTCCACGTCTTCCTGACGGGTGAGACCGCAGATCTTGACCAGCGGTCGCGAGATCAGCTCCAGGAGCTTGGTCGCCGGCTCGGGGGCGCGCATCAGCGCCGAGCCGACCAGGACGGCGCTCGCTCCGGCCAGCTCGGCTGCCGCGCCTTGGGCGCGCGACCAGATTCCGCTCTCGGCCACGATCACGCGCTCACGCGGAATGCCGGCCACCAACTCGAGCTGCCTGCGTCGATCGATCGCGAAGCTGGACAGATCGCGGCAGTTGACGCCGATAGGATCGGCGCCGAGGGCGAGTCCGCGCGCCAGCTCCTCGGCGTCGTGCGCCTCGACAAGCGCGTCCAACCCGAGCCCTGCGCCGTAGGCGCGCAGTCGAACCACCTGCTCGTCGGAGAGGTCGCGCAGGATGAGCAGGAAGGCGTCGGCGCCGGCCTCGGCCAGCTCGCGAATCTGAGCCTCTTCGGAGAAGAATCCCTTTCCGATCAGCGGCGCGTCGGTTGCCGAGCGAGCCGCGCGCAGGTCGGCGATCGAGCCGGCGAAGCGCTCGTCTACCAGCACCGAGATCGCCGCCGCGCCCGCCAGAGCGAAATTCCTCGCCAGAACCGCCGGATCGGCGCCCGGGCGTAGGTCGCCGGCTGAGGGCGAGCGCCGCTTGACCTCGGCGATCGCCTGCAGGCCGGGCCGAGCGAGAGCTTCGCGGAATCGTCCCATCATGAACTCATTTCGGAGCGAAGACCCGACGACTGGGTGCGATTGGTGGTGCGAGGCAAGGACGCAGGGAGCGTTCGTAGCGGCGCTACGGGCGCGACTGAGGACGCGGCATCGCGCCGCCGAGCGCGGCCGGGCGGCGGAGTGCTTCGTTTTGAAAGGAGTTCCATTAGCTCGCGACTCCCAGCGCTTCGTTCGAAAAGGCGACCAGCTGCCCTAACCGTTCGTCGGCCTTGCGCGAAGCAACGGTCTCGGTGGCGATCGCCAGCCCTTCGGCGAGATCTTCGGCCAGTCCGGCTGCGGCGATCGCGCCCGCCGCGTTCAGGAGGATGGCGTTACGGCGGCCTCCGTTCGAGCCCTGGAAGACTTCGCGGATAGCGGCGGCGTTGACCACCGAGTCGCCTCCGCGTAGCTCCTCCAACCCGCAGCGCGGCACACCGAGGTCGAGCGGATCGATGATTCGTTCGATCACCTCGCCGTGCCTGACCTCGCAGACGTTGTTGGGGCCGATCGGCGAGAGCTCGTCCAGCCCGCCGGCGCCGTGAACGACGAAGGCGCGTTCGCTCCCCAGCTGCACCAGCGCCTCGGCGATCGGCCGCACCAGCTCTTTCGAATAGACGCCGATCATCTGGCAGCGGGCGCCGGCCGGATTGGTGAGCGGGCCGAGGATGTTGAAGATCGTGCGCGTGGCCAGT
Organism: Actinomycetota bacterium; assembly: GCA_003132665.1. Classification (GTDB taxonomy): domain Bacteria; phylum Actinomycetota; class Thermoleophilia; order Gaiellales; family Gaiellaceae; genus Fen-549. The sequence continues at coordinate 60,276 of PKYN01000001.1, read as the reverse complement.
TCTCTGCGCACTCCTCCGGCGTATCTCATCGCCGGATGGTGCGCCTGCGCGAACATGAAACCGAAGCCCAGCTCGTCGATCGAGCGGGCGATTCGCTTGGGCGTGAGGTCGAGGTTGAAGCCCAGCGCCTCGAGCACGTCGGCCGAGCCGCAGGCCGACGAGGCGGCGCGGTTGCCGTGCTTGGCCACGCCCGCGCCGGCCGCTGCGGCCACCAGCGCGGCCGCGGTCGAGATGTTGATCGTGCACTGACCGTCGCCGCCCGTTCCGACCACGTCGACGAGATCGGTTCGCTTGGGCTCCACCGTCACCACGTGCGAGCGCATGGCCTCGGCGCAGCCGGCGATCTCTTCGGAGGTCTCTCCCTTGGCCCTGAGCGCGACGAGAAAGCCGGCGATCTGCGCCTCGGTGGCCCGGCCGGACATGATCTCGTTCATCACCTCGCGCGCCTCCGGGCGCGTGAAGTCGCTTCTCTCGAGCGCCTTTGCGATCGCTTCTTGGATGGTCATCGTCTTCCCTCCAGAAAGTTCTTCGCCAGTTCGGGACCGGCGGGTGTCAGGACCGACTCGGGGTGAAACTGAACGCCGTCGATGGGGAACTGCTTGTGCCGTACGGCCATTACCTCGTCGCCGCCCGAGGCCGAGATCTCGAAGCAGTCGGGAACCTCGTGGGCGGCGAGCGAGTGGTAGCGACCGGCCTCGAAATCCTGTGGCAAGCCCGCGAAGATGCCGCGCCGGTCGTGATGAACGGGGCTCGACTTGCCGTGGACGAGCGTCCCCGCCGCGCCGACCGTGCCGCCGAACGCCTCCACGATCGCCTGGTGACCAAGGCAGACGCCGAGCGTCGGTACGCGTGGGCCCAGTCGCTTGATCAGCTCGATCGAGACGCCGGCGCTCGCCGGCACACCGGGGCCGGGGGAGATGACGAGCTGAGAGGGCGCGAGCTGCTCGGCTTCCTCGGGGGTGATCGCGTCGTTGCGCCGCACGATCACCTCGGCCCCGAGCTCGCCGAAGAGGTGAGCCAGGTTGTAGGTAAACGAGTCGTAGTTGTCTACCAGCAGGATCATTGTTCGGCCTCCGCCAGCTCGATTGCGGCTTCGACGGCCGCCAGCTTGTTCAGGCACTCCTCGTGCTCGGACGTCGGGTCGGAGTCGGCCACCAGCCCGGCGCCGGCCTGCAGGTGGGCGACGCCGCCGGAGAGCACGAGCGAGCGGATGGCGATACAGGTGTCGAAGGACGACGTCTGTGGGTCGAAGTATCCGACCGCGCCGGCGTAGATGCCGCGGCGGTAGCGCTCCAGCTCGGAGATGATCTGCATCGCTCGAATCTTGGGCGCGCCCGATACGGTGCCGGCGGGAAAGCAGGCGCGCAGCAGATCGAAGGGCGTCGTGCCGGGCTGGAGCTCGCCGACCACCTCGGAGATCAGGTGCGTGATGTGTGAGAAGCGCTCCGGCCGCATGAAGCGCTCGACCCGAACGCTCCCCGGCAGACAGACGCGCGAGAGGTCGTTGCGTCCGAGATCGACGAGCATGACGTGCTCGGCGCGATCCTTCTCGGACGAGAGCAGCGCCTGCTCGTCACCTTCGCCCGGCTTGATCGAGCCGGCGATCGGGTTGAGGCTGGCGCGGATGCCCTCGCACTTGACGACCGTCTCGGGCGAAGAGCCGACCAGCGCCAGGTCGTTAGGAAGCTCGAGCAGGAAGAGGTACTCGGACGGATTGATCCGCCTGAGCGCTCGGTAGAGGTCTAGCGCGCTGGCGGAGGTGGGTCGCTCGGCGCGTTGCGAGACGACGATCTGGAAGGCGTCGCCGGCCGTGATGTACTCCTTCGAGCGCCGCACCCAGCTCTCGTAGGTCGCCTGGTCGGGGTAGCGGCGCAGGGGGCCTCGCTTGCCGCGACCGTTCGGCATCGCCGGCCTCGGCCCCGTCAGGCGTGCGATCGTCTCGTCGGCGTCTCCGTAGACGATCTCGGCGACGCCGCGCGCGTGATCGAAGCGAACGAGCGTCTCCGGGACGACGAACTGGCTCTCGGGATCGCCGGGGCCCGGGTCGGGCAGGGAGACCGTCGGCTCCAGCCGCGCGACGTAGTCGTAGGAGAGATAGCCGACGACCGGCTCGCCCAGGCGCTCCGCCTCGTCGAAGTCGACGATGCGCGAGCCGTAACCGACCAGCGAAAAGCGACCCAGCCGGCCGTGCTCGACCGACTCGAGCAAAAACGACGCGCTGCCCTCTCTGCGCAGGCGCAGGTAGGCGCCGAGCGGCGTCAGGAGGTCTGAGGCGATCGATCTTGGAATGTTCTCTGTCTGTGTCATGGCTTTCGTCGAGTGGAGAAAAGGGCAAGAAAAAAGACCTCCCGGTGGAAGGTCTCGAGCGAAACGGGTTTGCGTCCTAGATCAGGTCCAGGCGACGCTCCCGCCCCGCTCGCTGCGCCAGAGCCACACCCAAGTCATCCGCGGGGTCGAGTTCGTCATCCCCTTGAGAGTACGGCCAGACAGGTCCCTGCGTCAAATAAGAATCTGCCGAGAACGTCAGGACGACGCTGTTTCGCCCTCTGCCGCGGGCGTCTCGATGCGCTCGGCGAAGGAGGGAAGATCGATGTCGGCGGAGGTCCTGACCCAGGCCCGCTCGTAGTCGTAGTTGTACGTGAGCCGCGTTCCCTTCGGGAGCAGGCGGCGCAGGCCGGTCAGCGTTCGCGCCAAGTCGGCGAACTCGATGAAGAAAGGCTCGCCGAGTCCGGAGCCCGCGAAGCGCGGCGGCACGTTCTCCTTCTCACCGTAGAGAGGCATGTCGCCCTCGAGCAACTCGACGTCGCTCGGGATGTAGAGACCGGCTCCGGCGACAGAATCCTCCGCGGCCGGTGACGCTTCGTCCGTCGCCTCAGGCGGGGTTTCCGCCACCGGCTCGGGCGCCGCTTCGGGCACGGGCTCGACGACCGGCGCAATCTCAGCCACCGGCTCGGGCGCGACTTCGGCCGGCTCGGGAGCGACCTCGGCCACTTGCTCGGGCGCCGCGTCGAGCGCGGGCTCGGGCGCAACTTCCGCAACCGGTTCTGGCGCGACTTCTGGCATTACTCCGGCCACGATCTCGGGTAGCTGCGGCGTCACAGGGACGACCGCCTCCTCGGCGACTTGAGAGAAATCCTGCTCGGGAGCGAATGTCCAGGCCGGAGCGTCGGCGGCGGCCTCGTCGTGGATGAACGGCTCTCCACCGGCGACCGAGGCGAAGTTCGCGCTCTGGTCGATCTCGGGATAGGCGGGCTCGGGAGCGGCCGGCTCGGTGCTTTCGACGTAGGCGATGGCCTCCGGGCTCACGGCTTCCCAGCTGCCGTCGGCCGCCTGGCGCCAACCCGGGTACGGATCGGCGACCTGCTCGGGGTACTGGTCGGCAATACCCTGGCCCTGCTCGGATCCGGCGACCCCTTCGGCATCGTCTTCGGTCGGCAGGCGAACGAAGAGGCCGCGGCGGAAGCTCTCGCGCACCGTTGGGCGCGGCGGCATCTCGCCCCTACCTTCAAGCCCGGGGGGCTCGGGAACCTGTCCTTCTGCGCCTTGATCGCTCATGGATTGATCGTCTTCTCCTTGTCACGGCCGTTCGTGCTTGGTGCCTGTATCGGCGCGTGTGCCCTGAAGCCTGAGTATCTATCGCTCGTTGTCGGTAAAGATAGAACCGAAACAGGTAGATGATGAGAATAGGCGATCGTGACGTCGAAGGAAAAGGGAGAAATGACGGAGTCCAAACGGGATGAGCCGGTTCGCCTCACGCACATCTACACCCGCGCGGGCGACGGCGGCGAGACCAGCCTCGGCGACGGTACGCGAACGGCGAAGACCGATCCTCTGATTGCGGCGATCGGATCGCTCGACGAGCTGGGTGCCGCAATCGGCCTGGCGCTGGCCGCCGCTCCACCCGAGCGACTGCGTTTGCCGCTGGAGCGAATTCAGAACGAGCTTTTCGATCTGGGCGCCGATCTCAGCGTCCCGCCGGCCGGAGGTGCGCGCGAGCGGCTGCGCATCGGTCCGGAGCGTGTCGAGTCGCTCGAGCGACTCTGCGACGAGCTGAACGCCGAGCTCGAGCCGCTGCGCAGCTTCGTCCTGGCCGGCGGCGGCGAGGCCGGAGCGCGCCTGCATCTGGCGCGAACGGTCTGCCGCCGCGCCGAACGGGACGTGCTCGCCGCGGCGCATGAGCGCCCACAGAATTCCCTCGTCGCGGTCTACCTGAACCGGCTCGCGGATCTCCTCTTCATCTTCGCCCGCGTCGCTTCCGCCGACGCGGGCGAGCGGCTCTGGCGGCCGGGTGCCTCCGAATAGGGGCGCGGGATCCTATACTGCGGCCGTGCCCGATCCGATCCGGATAGTCATTGCCAAGCCCGGGCTGGACGGCCACGACCGCGGTGCCAAGGTGGTTGCGCGCGCCCTGCGCGATGCCGGCATGGAAGTCATTTACACCGGGCTGCACCAGACGCCCGACCAGATCGTCGAGACGGCGATTCAGGAGGATGCCGACGCGGTGGGGCTCTCGATCCTCTCGGGAGCGCACATGACGCTGGTTCCGCGAGTGGTCGAGGGACTGCATCGTCAAGGCGCCGACGACGTGCTCGTGCTGGTCGGTGGAACCATTCCCGACGACGAGGCGAAAGCGCTCAAGAAGGGCGGCGTCGCCGAGGTCTTTACTCCGGGCGCCACGACCGGGGCGATCGTCGAGTTCTTGCGCGAGCAGATCAACTAGTCCGCCGAAAGCTTGTCGCGGCAATCGCCGCCCGGCGCGCCCGGCGACTCTAGGGCTCGAACGTGAGGTTGTCGATCTGGTGGTAGTAGTTCGCGCTCGCGGCACTGAAACGCAGCACGGTGTAATCGGGGTCGCTGACGCCGAGCGGGTAGTACGTCTCGTACCCCTCGCGCCAAATTCTCTGCCTCGACTCCGGGTCGCTCAGAATCTTGACCTGCCCGATCAGCATCAGGCCCATCCAATCGGAGAAATCGACGAAGTAGACGCAGGCGCGAGGATCCTCCCGGAATTGCGCCACTCGCTTGGAGGAGGTGTTGGTGCTGAACCAGACCGTCTTCAGGTCCTCGGTCTCCATCTTCAGCATCGCCTTGATCCAGGGATGGCCGTCGCCGCTGTTCGATCCCACCAGGGCGATTCCGGATCTCTCGACGAGCGCCAGGGCCTTACGGCGCGCCTCCACTCCCTTCATTTCTCGCGCTCCTTTCCGAGCCGCCGCTTCGCCTAGTCGGTCATGATCGTAACCGCCGAGGTTACGAGCGACAGCGCCGCGCCCGACTCGGTCGCGAGCGTCGCCGGGGAGGCTGCCGTCTCGACCACGATCGATGAGCCGGGAGCGAGGTCGCCGAGCTTGTCGAAGGAGAGATCGGCGCCGTAGTCGTAGACCGCCGTCGTGTCGGGCGAAAGCTCGAGAGTGACCGTGCGCGAGAACTTCTTGAGGTTGAGCCCGGTCGAGCTGGTCAGGCCGCTCACCTGCATGCTCAGAGTCCCGACCGTGGAATCGATTGCGATCAGCTTCCCCTTCAACGTCAGCGATACCTGCGCGCCCTGCTTGGCCGCGAAGAGAAGCACCCGAGCACGCTTGAGATAGCTGTAGGGACTGACGGCATGCCCGCCACGGGGGTGTACCTCGAAGTGGAGATGGGCAGCGATCCCGTTGGCGTCGCCCGAGTCGCCCACGAAGCCGATCGGCTGCCCGGCCACGACGCGAGCGCCGTTGGAGAGGCCCTTGGCGTAGGAGGTGCCCGCGACGCACTTGCCCTTGTTGTCGTTCTTCATCGTGCGGTCGTTGTTCAGGTGGATGTACTCGTACATCGTTCCGCTGCGCCCGTACAGGTAGAGCATGCAGCCGGCGCTGACCGAGCTGGTCCAGAACGTGACCTTGCCGTCTTCCGCGGCCACTGCGAGCGACTTCTTCGCCGCGAGGATGTCGTTGCCCTGATGGGACAGGCGCCCGCGCGAGTCGCCGAAGTCGTTCGTGTAGGTGACGGGCCCGACGACCGGGAAGACGATTCGCGGCACGGCCCTGCGACCGCCCGAGGCGAGCGGCACGACGAGCGCCGAGGCGACGATCGCCAGCGAGAGCCCCTGTAGAAAGTGTCTCTTCCGCATTTCGTGTGCCCAGCAGACCGCAGCGCGGGACCCTATCAATGTCCATGGAAGCTGTTCCGCTCTAGCCGACAAAAGTCTGGCGACTTTCGTCGGTGGAAAGCGCTTTGCTCCTGGCCGCCGCGACCGACCTGCGCGGACGCGGCTCACAAAACGCCAACCCACGGCTTGCTCACCCCGAACACTGACCACACTCACGGCCAGCCGAGCACACATCTAGGAGCAGACGAGGCACTCGCGCTGCTGGCGCGGTGACTCGTAAACAGAGGTCACACGGCCGAAAGTCCTCGCCCGCTTTGCGGGCGGACTTTTGGCCGGAAAGATACGATTAGCTCATGAACTCAGAGCTGAGAAAGATCGGCATCGACGAAGTGCTCGCAGCACGCGAGGCGATAGGCGACCGCCTGCACCACACGCCGACCTTCTCTTCGGCTCAGTTGAGCGAGCTCACCGGCGCGAACGTCCTGCTCAAGGCCGAGCTCTTCCAGCGCACGGGCGCCTTCAAGGCCCGAGGCGTCCTCTCCAAGTTGGCCACGCTCACAAACGAGGAGAAGGCCCGCGGAGTTATCGGCGTCTCGGCGGGCAACCACGCCCAGGCGATCGCCTACGGCGCTTCGCTGGAGGGAATCGCCAGCAGGGTCGTGATGTGGGAGGGCGCCAGCCCGCAGAAGATCGCCGCCACGCGCGCCTACGGCGCCGATGTCGATCTCGAGGCCGCCGACGCGAACGAGGCCTTCGACCGCGCCGACGAGCTGGTCGAAGAGACCGGGATGGTCATGGTTCATCCCTTCGACGACCCCTTCATCATCGCGGGCCAGGGCACGCTCGGGCTGGAAATGCTCGAGGACAATCCCGAGGTCGGCGCGATCCTGGTACCTGTGGGTGGCGGCGGGCTCGTCGCGGGCATCGCCGTCGCGGTCAAGGCGCTACGGCCCGACGTCAAGGTGATCGGCGTCGAGCCCGAGCAATCGGCGGCGCTGTACGCGGGTCTGGCCGGAGGCCAGTGGGTTCGCGTCAAGCCCGACTCGATCGCCGACGGACTTTCGGCGCCTTTTGCGGGTCATCACTGCATTGCCATCGCCAAGGACAAGGTCGACGACGTCGTTTTAGTCAGCGAGCAGGAGATTCGCGAGGGCATGCGCTTCCTCTATCAGCGCGCCAAGCTCGCCTGCGAGGCGGCGGGCGCCGTCTCGACCGCTGCGCTTCTGGCCGGCGTCTACAAGCCCGAGCCCGGGACGACCGTGATAGCTGTTGTCTCCGGTGGCAACGTGGCGCCCCGTACCGCCTCTGGTATCCTCGATCCAGATGAAGGCTGATATCCATCCCGAATACATGCGCACGATCGTTCGTTGCGCCTGCGGCAACGAGTTCGAGACGCGCTCGGTAAAGCCCGAGCTCCACGTCGAGATCTGCTCCGCCTGCCACCCCTTCTATACGGGCAAGCAAAAGCTCGTCGATACCGGCGGCCGCGTCGAGCGCTTCCAGCGCCGGCTAGAAAAGGCCGACAAGGCAACTCGCGCCAAGAAGGCGTGAGCCTCCCGGGCCGATGCTCTTTCGGTCGCGCAAGCCGGTCGTCCGCGTTGCGACGGTAAAACCCGAGGGAAGGCGTCTACGGCGCTTGCTTTCGCTACCCCTGGTCGCCAAGCAGTCGAAGATGATGTACGGCGGCCAGGCCGTGATCGAGGGCGTGATGATGCGCAGCCCCTCCTACTGGTCGCTGGCGGTGCGCAAGCCAAATGGCGAGGTGGCTGAGGTCTGGCATCCGGTGGATTCTCTGATGAAGCGCCACCTGATCTTCAGGCTGCCCGTCATCAGGGGAGTAATGGCGCTCGGCGAGTCGCTCGCGATCGGCTTCCGCGCGCTTGCCATCTCGACCGAGTACGCCGCCGAAGGCGAGGAGGAGGGGGAGGGCGTAGAGCTTGGCCGCTGGGCCATCGTCCTGATGTTCGTCTTCTCGATCGCGTTTGCGCTCGCGTTGTTCAAGGTCGGGCCGGCGGCGACCACGCGCCTCGTGTTTCCGCATCTCTCAAACGGCGCCTTCGTGCTCGTCGAGGGCGCGCTCAGGGTGACGGTGCTGATCGCCTACATGGCGCTCGTCGGACTGCTCCCGGACATACGCCGCCTCTGGTCCTACCACGGCGCCGAGCACAAGGTCATCAACGCCTACGAAGCGAAAGAGGAGCTGACCCCCGAGAAGGTCGAGCCCTACAGCGTCATCCATCCTCGCTGCGGCACCGCCTTCCTGCTCTGGGTGATGGTGATCGCCATCCTCGTCTACTGGACTCTCGGCTTGATCGTCGGGCACCTGACCCTGCCCTGGCTGATCGTCAGCCGGATCGTCATGCTCTTCCCGATCGCCGGCATCGCCTACGAGCTGATCCGTTTTGCCGGCAAGCATCGCTCGAACCGGATCTTGAAGACGCTTCTGGCACCGGGCCTCTGGCTTCAACGGTTGACGACTCGCGAGCCCGATCGCGATCAGCTCGAGGTGTCGATCGCCGCCTTCAAGCGCGTCTACGAGCTCGAGACCGCACGCGCATCAGAGCTCTCGATCGGCGCCACCGCGCGGCCGATCGACGTGATCGCCTAGCTTCCGAGCGCGGGGCGCTGCGCCGGGGTTTGGACTCGCGGTCGCCGGATAAACCCCGTGCTGACAGGCGTTGTCGTGAGCGAGAGGGGAGCGCGAGATGGCCAAGAGAACTGCAGCCGTCAGTTGGAAGGGTGGGTTGCTCGACGGCGCGGGGATGATCGAGTCGAGCGGTAGCGGAGCACTCGGCAAGCTGCCGGTCACCTGGCTCGCCAGGGCCGAGTCCTCGGATGGAAAGACCAGCCCCGAGGAGTTGATCGCCGCCGCGCACGCCTCTTGCTTCGCCATGGCTTTCTCGATGCTCCTGGCCGAGGGCGGGACGCCGCCGGAAAAGCTCGACGTGCGCTCGACGGTCACCTTCATCCCGGGCACCGGCATCACCAAGTCGGAGCTCGAGTTGAGCGGCCGCGTGTCCGGTCTCAGCGAGGACGTGTTCCGGGCCAAGGCCGAGCAGGCAAAGACGAACTGCCCGGTTTCCCAGGCGCTGAAAGGCCTGGAGATCACGCTCGCGGTGACGGCGTTCGAGCCGGCAGCCGCCTAGCTGGAGCCATCTCCGGGCGCCGGAACGCGCCTCGAGCGACCGCTCTGCCAACGCTCCGTGGCGGCGCCTGGCACCGAGGTGTGCCAGGCGCGCCGCGAAGAGTAAGAGCTCTACTTCCCCGGCCCGAACTGCTCGACCAGCTTGGTCAGCTCGAGCGGGAAGAAGAACTTCGACGCCGGGCCTTCGGCCAGCTTCTTGATCGCGTCCAGGTACTGCAGGCCCATCGTGTTCGTATCGACCTTCTTGGCCTCGGCGGAGATCGTCGTCAGTGCCTTGGCCAGGCCCTCGGCGTTTAGGATCGCGGCCTGGCGCTGGCCCTCGGCGCGCAGGATCGCGGCCTGCTTCTCGCCCTCGGCGACGGTGATGTTCGCCTGGCGGGTGCCCTCGGCCTCGAGCACGACCGCGCGGCGCACGCGCTCGGCCGACATCTGGCGGTTCATCGCCTCCTGGATCTCGGGCGGCACGGTCAACTCGCGGATCTCGACGTTGGTGACCTTCACGCCCCAACGCTCGGTCTCGTGGTCGAGCCGGCTGCGGATCAGCTCGTTGATCCTGTCGCGCTGCGAGAGAACGTCGTCGAGGATGATGTCTCCGACGACGGCGCGGAGCGTCGTGGTCGCCAGGCCGACGACGGCCAGCCGGTAGTCCTCGACCTCGAGCACCGACTTCTGCGCCTGGTTGATGTCGATCCGCATGTAGACGAGAAAGTCGATGTCGATCGCGACGTTGTCCTTGGTGATGTTCGTCTGCTTGGGGATGTCGAGCACTTCGGTGCGCGTGTCGACCTTCATGACCTGATGCAGGATCGGGATCTTGAAGACGACGCCCGGGCCCTTCATGCCTTCGAAGCGGCCGAGACGGAACCGCGCGACGCGCTCGTAATCGCGCACAAAGTTGATGATCGGCATCTGTTTTCTCCTAGCTCTTCTTGGGTTTCTTGGATTTTTCGGCGATCCGCTTCACGGTGACGCTGAACCCGTCGATCGCGACCACCTTCACATGTTCGCCCGGCTCGGCTGCGCCGCCGCCTTCCAGCTTCGCCTGCCATGCCTCTCCGTTGAGCCAGACCTCGCCGTTCGGCGCCAGGCGCGTGTTCACCTCGGCGGTCTGACCGGCGAGCGCCTTCTTCTCCACCGGGCTGACGTAGCGTTTGCCGTGATGTGAGAGGTGCACCTCGCGCGCCATCAGCAGCACGATCAGACCGACGATCGCGGCAAGCGAGAAGAGCAACCAGCGATTGACGATCGGGTTGTATCCGGGTAGCCCGGGGCTGCCGAAATAGCCGAGCAGGAAGATCCCGCCGAGGATGATCGAGGTCGTACCCATGGCGCCGAAGACGACGTGACCCGGTGCGTGCAGCTCGAAGCCGAGCAAGATGATCCCAAGCAGGATCAACGCCAGCCCCGCCCACGAGAAGGGCAGAACGCTGAGCCCAGCAAAGGCCGCCAGCAGGCAGATGATCCCGAGCCCTCCGGGGACCCAGGAGTTACCGCCCGTCCAGATCTCGACAACAAGACCGAGTCCCCCCAGGCTGAGCAGCAAGAAGACGAGATTGGGATCACTCAAAACGCCTAGCAGGCGCTGCCAAAAGCCCATGTTGATGGTATCGATCGGGGCGCCTGCCGTACTCACGACCTTCGGGCCGGCGCTGGTGGCGAGACTGAGTCCGTCCAGCTTCTTGATCACCCCGTCTAGAGTGGAGATCTCGGCGTTGGCGATGCCGAGCCGGACGGCCTCCTCGGCCGAGTACGCCTGCGCCTTGAATACCGTCGCCTGGAGGGCGAGGACAGGGCGATGGCGCTTGACGGCGATCGAGCGCATCAGCGATGCGACGAACTGAGTCGTCTTCTTGGCCTCGGTCGAGGGCAGGTTCTGGCCCTGCGAGCCGACCACGGCCGCGGCTCCGATGTTGGTCGCGGGTGCCATCACCAGGAAGGACGAAGCGGCCGCGATGAACGTCCCGGCCGACGCTGCCCCGGCTCCCGAAGGACCCACCCAGACGACGACGGGTACACGCGAGGCAAGTATGTCGCCGACCATTTTCTTCATCGAAGTGATTGAGCCGCCGAGCGTGTCGAGCTGAACGATCAGCACCTGTGCGTTCTTGCTCTCGGCCTGGTGCAGCGCTCCGCTCAGGTAGCGGCTGCCGAGCTCGTCGATCGTCGTCTTGTAGTGAGCGACGACCACCGGGCCGCTCTTGGGGGCGGCGCCCGCACTGCGCGAGGGACAGAGGACGAGCCCGGTCACTCCGGCCATCAGGCATATGGCAACGAGCAGGCGGCGAAACGTCACAGGGCGATCCTAGTGATTGTGAGCTGATAACGCTGTTTGGCTGCCCGGAAAGGGTAGCGATCGCCTGGCAAGTCGAGCTACGCCCGCTAGCATCGTGGAGTGGCCGGAATCGAACATCTAGTCGAAGAGCTGGAGAACTCCTACAGCGAGGCGCAGGAGCGCATGTCCGACCCCGCGGTCTACAACGACCACAAGCAGGCGGCCGAGGCGGGCAAGCGGCTTAAGGAGCTGGAAGGCCCCTTCAAGCTGGCGCAGGAATGGCGCCGGGCGCAAGCCGATCTCGCCGACGCCCGCAACGATTCCGAGCTGGCGTCGCTGGCCGCGGAATCCGAGCAGGAGCTGGAGCGGTTCGAGCAAGAGCTTCGCCTGGCCTTGGTCGAGCACGACCCGGCCGATTCGAAGGATGTGATCATCGAGATCCGCCAGGGAGTCGGCGGTGACGAGGCCGCGCTCTGGGCCGGCGACGTCATGCGCATGCTCACGCGCTACGCCGAGCGGCGCGGCTTTCGCTGGGAGCAGCTTTCCTCGAGCCTCAGCGAGGCGGGCGGCATCAAGGAGGTGCGCTTTGCGATCAAAGGCGACGGCGCCTACTCCGTCTTCAAGTGGGAGGGCGGCACGCACCGGGTGCAGCGCGTTCCCGCGACCGAGTCGCAGGGCCGCACCCATACCTCCACCGCCACCGTCGCGGTGATGCCCGAGGCGGACGAGGTCGAGGTCGAGCTGGACGACCAGGATCTGAAGATCGACGTGTATCACTCGGGCGGTCCGGGCGGCCAGTCGGTCAACACGACCGACTCGGCGGTGCGCATCACGCACCTTCCCAGCGGCCTCGTCGTCGCGATGCAAGACGAGCGCTCGCAGCTTCAGAACAAGGCCAAGGCGATGCGCATTCTTCGCGCCCTGCTCTACGAACAAGAGCGCGAGCGCCTGCATGCCGAGCAGGCGGCGGCGAGAAAATCGCAGATCGGCTCGGGCGAGCGGGCGGAGAAGATCCGCACCTACAACTACTCGGAGAGCCGTGTCACCGACCACCGCATCAAGCTGACGCTGCACCGGCTCGACCAGATCCTGGACGGCGACCTGAACGAGCTCACCGACGCACTCTCGGCCGAGGAGCAGCGCAGAGCGCTCGAGGCCGCCACGGCGTGAGCGAGGCCGTCACCCTGCGCCGGGCGCTCACCGGGGCGGACGAATACCTCTCCCGCCGCGGTATCGAGCGCGCTCGCTTCGAGGCCGAGCTGATCTTCTCGCAGGCGCTGGGGCTGAGTCGCATTCAGCTCTACATGGATCTGGATCGCCCGCTCACGGCGGAGGAACGCGGGCGGGCGCTGGAATTGGTCGAGCGCCGCGGCAAGCGCGAGCCGCTGGCCTACGTACTCGGCGAGTGGGGCTTCCGGCGCCTCACGCTCAAGACCGACGCGCGGGCGCTGGTGCCCCGGCCCGAGACCGAGATCCTGGTCGAGCGGGCGCTGGCGCTGATCGAACAGCTCGAACAGCCGCGTGTGCTGGACGCGGGTACCGGCTCGGGCGCAATCGCCCTGGCGATCGCCGACGAGCATCCGGGCGCCCGCGTCGTGGCGATCGACAGCTCGGCTGAGGCGCTCGGTCTCGCGCGCGAGAACGCGGCGGCCTGCGGCCTCGAGATCGAGCTCCGGCAGGGCGATCTGCGCTACCCGATCGCGCGCGACCCAGTCGCGGGCGAGTTCGATCTGGTCGTCTCCAACCCGCCATATGTCCTGCCCGAAGAGATCGAGCTGCTGGAGCCGGAGGTGCGCGACTGGGAGCCGAGAGAGGCGCTGGTGGGAGTGGGAGTGCCCGAAGCAGTAGCTGAGCGCGCACGCGAGCTGCTCGTGCCGGGCGGCTGGCTGGCGATCGAGCTGGGAGAAGGGCAGCAGGCGGCCTATGCTGCTCTTGTCGGCGACCTCGGCTACGAGGCGGCTACGATCACCAATGACCTGACCGGACGAGAGAGAGTGGTGGTGGCTAGATGGCCGTAGAGGGGTTTCCAACCGATCGCTATTCGGGGCGCGGGCTGATCGTCGGGCTCTCGGCCGACGGAGAGAGCTGGCTGCAGATCTACTGGTTGAGCGGCCGTAGCGAGAACTCGCGTAACCGCGTGCTGGTCGAAGAGGAGGGGCAGATCCGCACCGTCACCGCCGACCGCTCCAAGGACGTCGACGGCACCTACACCCTCTACACCGCGCTTTGCTCGCAGAACGAAGCCCACATCATCGGCAACGGCGACCAGGTCACGACCGTGGCCGAGGCGCTCGGTAGCGACGGCTCCTTCGAACAGGCGCTCAGGACGCGCTCGGTCGAAAACGACCCGCCGATCTGGACTCCGCGCATCACCGCGATCGTCAAGGGAGACGAGGTCCGCTTCTCCAAGATTGGCAAGAACGGCCACGCCTTTTTCGAGGCGGCGCCGCTCGAGCCCGGCAATGGCCTCTGCATGCACACCTACACCGGTAACGGCGATCCGATCCGGCGCTTTCACGGCGATCCTTACCGGGTGCGTCTCGAGGGCAGCCCCGAGGAGCTGGCGAAGTCGAGCTGGGAGCGGCTCGATTCGATTCTCAGGGTAGCGCTCGTGGTCAAGGAGATCGGCGCCGACGGCTCCTTCCGGCACGTGATCGTCAACCGGCTGCCCGTCCCGCGCTGAGCGGGCGAGTCATGAGCGCCGGCTCGGACGCGGTCGCTGTGCTCGAGGCCGGCGGCCTGGTCGTCCTTCCCACCGACACCGTCTACGGGCTTTGCGCCGATCCGCGCAGCGCGGCGGCGGTCGCCCGCATCAACGAGCTGAAGGGCAGGACGAAGCAGCCGATCGCGCTGGTCGCTGCCTCGCCGCCGGCCCTGGTCGAGTGCGTTCCGGAGTTGGCCGGACGCTGGCAGAGGCTGCTCGAGGCGCTCCTTCCCGGGCCGTACACGCTCGTGCTTCCCAATCCGGAGCGGCGCCTTGCCTGGCTCTCGCCCGGGCACGAGGCGACGATCGGCGTCCGCGTGCCCCAGCTGCCGCGGCAGGCGCGGGAGCTGCTCGAGCAATTCGGTGCCGTTGCTGCGACCAGCGCCAATCGCCACGGCGAGCCCGACCCGAGGACGATTGAGCAGATTCCCGTAGAGATCCGCGCCGCGGCGGGCGCGCTGCTCGACGCCGGCGAGCTGCCCGGCACGGCCTCCACGGTGATCGATTTCAGCGGAGCGGAGCCGGTAGTGCTGCGCCTGGGCGCCGGGGATCCCGAGCGGGTTCTGGAGCTGGCCCGAACTTCCTGATTCGCCTCGCGTTCTTCTACGACGCGCGTGGAAACAGTTAGCGCGGAAACCGCCGCTCGCCGCTCAGGCGCAGCTCTCCGCCGTGCCAGATGTACGTCTCGACGCTGATCTCGCCTTCGTCGAAGCCGTAGAGCTGGAGCCCGTGCGCCTCGCCCTGCCGGCGCTGCCTGGGGCGGCCGAAGCCCGGCGTCGTTGCAACGACCAGGGCTCGCTTGCCGGCGCCGACATCGAACTCGTGCCGCTCGATAGCCGAGCCCTGATGGATGTGTCCCGAGGCGATCAGGTCGACGCCGCCTTCGGCGAGCAGTCGCAAGGCGCGGCGCCTGCCCGAGAGCGGGCGCTTGCGCGCTCGCCAGGGCGCACAGGTGAGGTGATGGTGTAGGAAGACGAGCCGGTAGACCTCGGGCGGAGTCTCGGCCAGCAGGCGCGCGGTTCGCTCGAGTGAGGAACGGCGCAGCTTCCCCGACTGCTGGCGACCGGGGCGGGCGGAGTTGAGCCCGACCACGAGCAGCCGCTCGGAGCGGTGGATCGGCTCGGTCGTCGCCCACTGACGCTCGAACTCGCGCCAGGGATGGCTGAAGCGACCCGGGAAGGTGTAGGGGAGATCGTGATTGCCCGGGACGGCTACGACATCCGGCCCGAGCGAGCGCAGCAGCGCCGCCGCTTGTTCGAGCTGTCCGCGGCGACCGCGGTTGGCCAGATCGCCGCTGACCACGATCAGCTCGGGGCCCGCGCGCTCGATCAACTGCTCGAGCCCGGGGCCTCCGATCTCGCCGCCCTTCGAGCCGAGGTGTAGATCGGACAGATGTAGAACGCGCACTAGCACCTCCGCGGCACCCTATACACTGCTGCATATGGCCGACGAGTCAGCTGAATCAGCCGAAGTCTTCGACGATCTCTACCTTGGTCTCCGCGCCGGCGGCGCTGCGCGCAAGCTGCGCCGAGGCGAGGAACTGACGCCCGAGGAACAGGAAGCTCTCAGCCGCTGGCAGCGACTCTCGACCGCACGCAAGGTGATCGCCATCGGCTCGTTCTCGGTCGGCACGTTCGGGCTCGGCTTCGCCGCCGGCGGCGTGCTCTTCGGCCGGCGCAAGAAGCGCCACTAGCCGGCAGTTACCCAAGCTTCTCGCAGAGAAGCGGAGATCCGAGCTGCGGGTCGATAAGTGTAGGGCCGCGCTCCGAGACGATCGCGACTCTGTGCCCGTCTGCGCTCGCGATGGCGAGGGTGTTGAAGTCGAGAATCAGGCCCTGGTGTCCCCAGCCTGTCCGACAGGCGAGCGGGAAAGAGAAGATGCCCAGGCCGTCCCGCGCGCCGAGCCCCGCGAGAGAGTTGGTATCGATCGTCTCTCGCATTTCGGCGAGTGCGGAGCGGGGTAGCAGTCGTCCGCCGAGCAGCGCCGAGTAGAAGCGGGCGAGATCCTCGGCATCGGAAACGATTGCGCCGGCCGCCCAGGAGATACGGGGGTTGTAGACCTCGCCGGTGAGGTGCAAAACATCTTCTCTGGTCGCGAGTCCGGTCTGGCTTAGTCCAAGCGGCCCGGTGATGCGACGGCGGAGCTCCTGCTCGTAGGGGTGGCCGCTGACGCGCTCGATGATCAGGCCGAGCACGATGTAGTTCGTGTTCGAATACGACCAGGATGTCCCAGGCTTGAAAACGCGCGACTTTTTCGCCGCGAAGCGGAGGATGTCGAGCGGGCGAAGACTCGGCGACAGCGCCGCCTTGAGTGCCCAGGTGCCGTAATCGGTGTAGTTGGCCAGACCTGACAGGTGCTGCAGCAGCTCGCGGACCGTGATCTTGTCGCCTCCCTTGACGACTCCGGGCAGGTAGCGCGCGAGCGGGGCGTCGAGGCGCAGCTTCCCCTCGCCGGCGAGCTCGAGCACGATCGCGGCCGTGAAGGTCTTGGTCACGCTACCGACCCCAAAGCGCTGGTCGGGCTTCGGCGGCCTTGCTCCGTGCTTCGCCGCGGTCGTTTCGTAGCGCCGGGCGCCGTCGGCTACGTAGACGATCGCGCTGGTTGCCCCTTTATCCACCAACTCCTGAGCGGTCAGCGCGGTCAGAGGGCTGGAACGAAGCTGCTCGGAACCGCCGCGGAAGAGCACGAGCCCCGCGGCGAGCGCGCCGCCAAGCACCAAGCTCACCAGGATCGCTGCGCTACTTCTGGGGCTCACGAGCGCGAAGGTAATCAAATCGGCGGCTCGAACGCTCAACGTATGCGCCTTTCCCCGCATGAACAGGTGCTCTTGGAGACGCGCCAGCACGGAATCGTGCTCGGCGGCAGCGTCGCCAAGGCGCTCATCTTGGCCTGCGCAGGCGCGGCCTTGCTTGCGCTCGACTGGCCCTGGTCGGCGGGAGGCGTTGTCGCCATGGTGCTGGCGGCGCTCGTGGCCCTGCGTGCGGCCTGGCGCTGGGATCGCACCAAGGTCGTTCTCACGAGCGAACGGCTCAGCGTAGCGACCGGCGTGCTCGGGCGGCGGACGGCGAGCGTGAGCCTTTCGAGCGTCGGAGCGCTGGAGATCGAGCAGACCGTCTGGGGGCGCCTGCTTCGCTACGGCACGCTGATCGCCGGCGAACTGGAGATCGACTTCGTGCCCGATCCGGCCGAGCTGCAAGAGCTGATCACAGGATTGACGGAGTCGCGGCAAGCGGCTTAGTTGCCGTGCTGCTAACGGAGTGATGTAGCGCTGGCGAGCGTGCGCCGGGCGATTCTCTTCTCGCCCGCCACCGAGCCACCCGCCCGCGGGGTGGCTCGAGAATACCGTCCATCTACGCCGCGGGTTGCGCGAGACCGCGCAAATCCTGTGACAAATCCTGACTTCTGCCAACCGACGCGGATGGTGCGGCATCGCTGTGGCCGATTCGGTCTTACGAGCCGGGGGAAAAGCGTCTTGTTCGCACGTCCGCTGCGGAGTTGATACTCTCCGCGTACGAACAAGTGTTCGTCTTCAGGCGCGGGGCTAGACTGGAATTGAGATGGCTAGAGAGAAGACCGGCGAAGAGCTAATCGTTCACGGAGCGAAGGAGCACAACCTCAAGGACGTCACGCTCCGGCTGCCGCGCTACAAGCTGATCTGCATCACCGGCCTGTCCGGCTCGGGCAAGTCGTCGCTGGCCTTCGACACCATCTACGCGGAGGGTCAGCGTCGCTACGTCGAGTCGCTCTCGGCCTACGCTCGTCAGTTCCTGCAGATGATGCAGAAGCCGGACGTGGAGTCGATCGAGGGCCTCTCGCCGGCGATCTCGATCGACCAGAGAACCACGTCGCGCAACCCGCGCTCGACGGTCGGCACGGTGACCGAGATCTACGACTATCTGCGCCTGCTCTATGCGCGCGTCGGGAAGCCGCATTGCCCGGTCTGCGGCCGCCCGATCGCCGGCCAGTCGATCGACACCATCGTCGACCAGGTCCTGCGCCTGCCCGAGGAGACGCGCTTCACGGTCAACGCGCCCGTGGCGCGCGATCGCAAGGGCGAGTTCAAGGATCTACTCGAGCACCTGCGCACGGAAGGTTTCACGCGAGTGAAGGTGGACGGCGCCGAGCGCCTGCTCGAGGAGCCGATCGAGCTGGACAAGAAGTTCAAGCACACGCTCGAGGTGGTGGTCGATCGGCTCGTGATGCGGCCCGAGTTGCGCACGCGCCTGACCCAGTCGATCGAGACGGCAGCCCAACTCGCCGACGGGCTGGTCACGATCGACGTGCTGGGCGGCGAGCCGATGACCTTCTCCGAGAATCTGCTCTGCCCAGAGCACGGCATCGGCCTGCCCGAGCTCGAGCCGCGCGTCTTCTCCTTCAACTCGCCGCACGGCGCCTGTCCGCGCTGCACCGGTCTAGGCTCGCAGCAGGAGATCGATCCGGAGCTGGTGGTTCCCGATCCCACGCTGTCGATCAGCGAAGGGGCGGTCGCGCCCTGGCCGGTTGGTCACAACGGCTACTACGAGGGCATCATCCAGGGCCTCGCCGAGCACTACTCGATCGATCTCGAGACGCCCTGGGAGGAGCTCTCCGAACGCGAGCGCAGCCTGGTTCTGGACGGCACCAAGGGCGAGCGCATCCATGTCAGCTATCGCAGCCGGATGGGCTTCCGGCGTGCCTATTCGACCTCCTTTGAGGGCGTTCTCAACAACCTCGCCCGGCGCTACCGCGAGACCGACTCCGAGACCTCGCGCGAGAAGATCGAGGAGTTCATGAGCCTCAGGCCGTGCCCGGTCTGCCATGGCGCCCGGCTCAAGCCCGAGGTGCTGGCCGTGACGATCTGTGGCAAGAACATCCACCACTTCACGGGGATGTCGGTCACGCGGGCGCGCGTCTTCCTGGATGGGCTCGAGCTGTCCGAGACCGAGCGCTTGATCGGCGAGCGCATCATCCGCGAGCTGAAGGCGCGGCTCACCTTTCTCGACGACGTCGGCGTCGGCTACCTGCAGCTCGATCGCGCCTCGGCGACCCTGTCGGGCGGGGAGGCGCAACGTCTGCGCCTGGCCACCCAGATCGGCTCGCAGCTGGTCGGCGTGCTCTACATCCTCGACGAGCCCTCGATCGGGCTGCATCAGCGCGACAACGGGCGCCTGATCGTCACGCTCGAGCACCTGCGCGACATCGGCAACACGGTGATCGTGGTCGAGCACGACGAGCAGATGATGCGTTCGGCCGACTGGATCGTGGACATGGGTCCCGGCGCCGGCGAGCACGGGGGCGAGGTCGTGGCCGAGGGGCCGGCGGATCTGATCTCCGAGACGCCCGGCTCGGTCACCGGCGACTTCCTCTCCCATCGTCGCTCGATCGCGGTGCCCGAGAGGAGAACCGAGGAGCGCGGCTCGTTCAGGGTGCTCGGCGCGCGCCAGCACAATCTGAAGGGAATCGATGTCGAGTTTCCGCTCGGGAAGTTCGTCTGCGTGACCGGCGTCTCGGGCTCCGGAAAATCGACCCTTGTGAACGAGATCGTCTACAAGGCGCTGGCCAACCGCCTACAGCGGGCGCGGGTCAAGCCAGGTGCGCACGACGACATCGAGGGCATCGAGGCCTTCGACAAGGTCATCGACATCGACCAGGCGCCGATCGGGCGCACGCCTCGCTCCAACCCGGCCACCTACACCGATCTTTTCACCCACATCCGCGAGCTCTATTCGCTCACGCCCGAGTCGAAAGTGCGCGGCTACCGCCCCGGGCGCTTCTCCTTCAACGTGCGCGGCGGCCGTTGTGAGACCTGCCGCGGCGACGGCCAGATCAAGATCGAGATGCACTTCCTGCCCGACGTCTACGTTCCCTGCGAGACCTGTCACGGGCGCCGCTACAACCGCGAGACGCTGGAGGTGCACTTCAAGGGCAAGTCGATCGCCGACGTGCTCGAGATGTCGGTCGAGGAGGCGCTGCAGTTCTTCGTCAAGATCCCGAAGATCCGCCGCCGCCTGCAGACGCTGCACGACGTCGGGCTCGATTACGTCAAGCTCGGCCAGCCGGCGACGACGCTCTCGGGCGGCGAGGCGCAGCGCGTCAAGCTGGCCGCCGAGTTGTCGAAGATCGCCACCGGGCGCACGCTCTACATCCTCGACGAGCCGACCACGGGCCTGCACTTCGCCGATATCCAGAAGCTGCTCGAGGTGCTGCAGCGCCTCGCCGACGCCGGCAACACAGTGGTCGTGATCGAGCACAACCTGGACGTGATCAAGCAGGCCGACTGGATCGTCGACCTTGGCCCCGAGGGGGGCGAAGAAGGCGGCGAGGTGCTCGCCACCGGCACGCCCGAGCAGGTGGCCGAGGTCGAGGCCAGTCACACGGGGCGGTATCTGCGCGAGGTCCTCCCGAGCACTGTCGCCGCAGCCTGACAATCGCGACGTCCGCTTCTCGTAGTCGGGATTGGCCGATCGCGCTCGGCGAGAGATACTAGGCGGGCTCGATCACCCCGCCCCTGGAGGAGGCCATGTTCACAACGCCGCTCGCCGTAGTAACCATCCCGTTCTTCCACGGCAAGCCGATCAACATCTGGTTCGGGGTCGTCCTCGCGGTGATGCTCTCTTTCCAAGTGTTGACGGGCCTGCGCGTGATCAAGGTGCCCAGTCGCGTGCACCGCTGGAACGGACTCGGCATCGTCGCCGTGGCTGCGGCGCACGGGCTGATCGGGCTGATGGTCTGGTTCGACGGCTGGATCTATTGAGGTCGAGCCGGAATCGATGATCGCTTGGTGGAGCCGCGGGGATCGAGCGCGCTTTCTCAGGTCGAGTGCGGCGAGGAAAGCTTCGCCTTCTCGAGCGTGAAGTAGAACGTCGCGCCCTTCCCGGTCGCCGCCTCTGCCCAGATTCGACCGCCGTGACGGGCGACGACGCGGTTGGCGAGAGCGAGCCCGATTCCGGTGCCCTCGAACTCCTCGGCGCTGTGCAGGCGCACGAACAACCCGAACAGCCGCCGCGCGCGCTTCATGTCGAAGCCGACACCGTTGTCGCGCACGAAGATGATCCGCTCTCCGTCCTGCTCGAACGAGCCGATCTCGATCTTCGCCCGCTTGCGCGAGCCCGTGAACTTGATCGCGTTTGCGAGCAGGTTGACGAGCAGTCGCTCGAGCAGCACCGGGTCGCCGCGGACGAGCGGGAGGTCTTCGTAGACGACGTCGATCTTGCGGCCAGTGAGTTGCGTCTCGAGCTGGCCCATCGCCTTGTGCGCGAGCGCGTCGATATCGACCGGCCGTCGCTCGAGCCGAGCTCCTCCGATCTGAGCGAGGCTGAGCAGTCCGTCGATCAGCTCCGCCATCTGCCCGGCGCCGTTCGAGATCTGCTCGACGCAGCGGTAGGCGGCCGGCGAGAGCTCGCCGCCGAAGTGGCTCTCGAGCGTGCGAGAGAAGCCGAGGACGGCCTGCAACGAGGTGCGCAGATCGTGAGAGATGTAGTAGTTGAACGATTCGAGCTCGTAGTTCGCGTTCTCCAGCTCCGCCGTTCGCTCGGAGATCTCCTCGAAAAGCCGCTGCAGGTCGCGGTTGGCCTGGATGTAGCCGTGACGAGTCATCTCGAGCGGGCCGAGAGACTCGATCAGAAACCGCTCCTTTCGCCCCTGTGTCAGCTCGCTGCCCAGCGCCAGTTCCAGGGTGCGCAGCGCATGGTGATGGGCGGCGACGATATCGGTCGAGCTGAGCCCGCTCTCGATCGCCTGGCGTCCGAGTTCGTAGGCGCGCTCCAGCGTCGATTCGCTGGCCTTCGCGATGTAGTTTCGGAGCGCGTCGGTGTAGCTCGCTGCCAGCTCCGCTCGATTCATGATCAGCGCTCCCCGCGCCTCTTTCGATCCAACCGGACCAGAAAGAATATGAAGCGCGTCGGCCTACACGTTTCGGCGAGCGCCGCTCGGCGCGTTCGGAGCGGCGAAGCGGCGATGCATTTTTTCCTGGCTAGACCGGATCTAGCGGTCACGACTCGCGTGGCGCTTCACTCCGAGACGAGCTGTCGGCTCCGGAGCGCCGCCTCGAACTCGGCCAGCTCCTCTGCGTCCATCGTGTACGCGTGCTCCTCGTCGGGGAAGGCGCCGCTGCGAACCTCGTAGGCGTAGGCGCCGAGCGCACCCTTGATCTCGGCCGAGAGGTTGGCGTAGCGCTTGACGAAGCGGGGGAGATGGCCTTCGGTCAGGCCGAGCAGGTCGTGGTAGACGAGCACCTGACCGTCGCAGCCTGCGCCCGCGCCGATGCCGAAGGTGGGAATCTCGACCAGCTCGGTTATCCGGGAGGCGACCGCAGAGGGAACCGCCTCGAGCACGAGCGCAAAGCAGCCGGCGCTCTGCAGCTCGAGCGCCTCGCTCACCAGCTCGAGCGCTCGCTTCGCGTTTTTTCCCTGTGTCTTGAAGCCGCCGAGCATGGTCGCCGACTGAGGCGTCAGGCCGATGTGGCCCATCACCGGAATGCCGGCGGCGACGATGGCCCGGGCCCGCGAGACCGAGGTGCCCGCGCCCTCGAGCTTGACGACGTCGGCGCCGCCTTCCTTTACGAAACGGATGGCGGTCGAGACTGCCTCCTCGTCGGACACCTCATAGGAGCCGAAGGGCAGGTCGCCGACGATGATCGGGCGCGTCGCGGCGCGGGCGACCGTGCGCGTGAGGAAGAGCATCTCCTCGACGGTCACCGGCACGGTGGTGGACTCGTGCCCGAGCACGACCATCGCGGCCGTGTCGCCGACGAGAAGGATGTCGATGCCGGCGTCCTCGGCAAAGCGGGCGCCCGGCGCGTCGTAGGCGGTGACCATGACGATCTTCTCGCCGCGGCTCTTCATCGCGGCCAGCTCGGGCAGCCCGAGCTTTCCTGGAGGAGGAGTGCTCATATCTTGCTTCCTTTCAGCGACACGTTGTCGATCAAGCGAGTCTTTCCGACCTGCACCGCGGCCAGCAGGCGCGGCCCGTCGTAGTCGGCCACGGCGACGTACTGCGTCTTCAGGCCGGGCTCCTCGTCGAGCGCGGCGCGAGCCACCGCGACCGGGTCGCCGCCGTCTCGTCCGGCTTCGGCGCCGCGAGCCAGTGCGTTCGGCAGCGCCAGTGCGATCCGGCGCTCGGTGGGAGAGAGGTAGCTGTTACGCGAGGAGAGCGCCAGACCGTCTTCGTCGCGGACGGTCTTGATCGCCCGGATCTCCAGCTCCAGATCGAGGTCGCGCACGAGCAGCTCGATCACGGCCAGCTGCTGCGCGTCCTTGGCGCCGAAGTAGGCGACGTTCGGGCGGACGATGTTGAACAGCTTGAGGCAGATCGTCGCGACGCCGCGGAAATGGGTGGGCCTGATCACGCCCTCGAGCTCCAGCGCGAGCCTTTCCGGCTCGACCCAGGTCTCGAAGCCCGGTGGATACATCTCCTCGGACGCGGGCGCGAAGAGGAAGTCGACGCCTTCCGCCTGCGCCAGCTCTCGGTCGCGCGCGTCTTTACGCGGGTAACGCTCGAGATCCTCGCCCTGGCCGAACTGAGTCGGGTTGACGAACAGGCTGCAGACGACGGTGTTGCATTCCCGGCGGGCGGCCCGGAGTAGGCTCAAGTGCCCCTCGTGAAAGGCGCCCATCGTCGGCACCAGCCCGACGCGACCGCCGCGGAGTGGTTCGAGCAGAGCCCTCAGGTCGCTCTTCGTGCGGACGATCTTCACGCCCGCTCGCTTCTTTTCGATTGACTCATACCCTTGCTCCAGTTCCAATTTGGATACCGGGCGATCCTTAGCTCAGTCTAGTCCGAGCGAGCGCGCTGCTGCCAGTTGCCGGCTCGGGGACTTGCCGCGACGCCTGGGAACATGGTCGTAAAGCGGGCGAGCCGGCCGGGCTATTCCTGTGTTCGAGAATGGATGCGGATTCGGCACGAGATCTTGCGTTCCGCGCCTCGAAAAGACGCTACCTTCAAACGACCCCGCGGGCGGGTGGCTCGGCGGCGGGCGAAGAGAGAAGTGCCCTGCGAACGACCGCCTGTCTCATCAAAGTCCGTTCCACCCGGAATCGCAGCGAGGCCTCGGCCTGGGGTCGGCAGCGCCGTCTACACTCCAAGAGATGCCGATCTACGAATACGTCTGCATGAAATGCGAGCATCACTTCGAGGAGCTCGTCCACGGGGACGAAGCGCCCGCCTGCCCATCCTGTGCGGCCAAGAAAGTGACCCGCAAGTACTCGAGCTTCGCCACCGTGGGCGGCCCGAGCAAGTCTTGCGGTAGCTGCGCCGGCGGTAATTGCGGTGGATGCGGTGGCCACTAGCGAGGCTCGCAGAGCCGAGCTCGTGTCGCTTTTCGACGCTGTTTCTTCCTGCACCGCCTGTCCGCTGGCCGAGACGCGCACCAAGGTCGTCTTCGGCGCCGGAAACGCAGACGCCGAGCTGATGTTCGTGGGCGAGGCGCCCGGCTTCCACGAGGACCAACAGGGCATTCCGTTCGTCGGCGCGGCGGGCAAGCTGCTCGAGCGCCTGCTCGGCGAGATCGGCCTCGGCAGGGAAGACGTCTTCATCGGTAACGTGCTCAAGTGCCGCCCGCCCGGTAACCGCGATCCGCAGCTGGGCGAGATAGAGGCCTGCCAGGATCACCTCTTTCGCCAGATCGAGTTGATTCAACCGCGCATCGTGGCGACGCTCGGCAACTTCGCCACCAAACTGCTCTCCGGCAACCCGGCCGGGATCACCCGAGTGCACGGCGTAGAGCAGAGCGTCCGGCTTGGAAACAGCGAGGTGCTGCTCTTCCCGATCTACCACCCGGCGGCGGCGCTCTACACGCGCGCCATGCTGGGAGTGCTCGAAGAGGACTTCGCGCGCCTGCCGCAGCTGCTCGGGCGCGAGCCGGCGCTCGTCCCGTCCGAGCCCGTCTCTCCGGCGCCTGACGCGACGCCGGTTGCGGCGGAACTCGAAGCCCAGCTCGACCTCTTCTGAGCTCAGCTGGCGTCACCGACCGTCAGGTCGAGGAGGAGGCGTCTCGCTAGCCTTCGTAAATGGAGTTCGTGAGTGGTTCCGTCGAAGAGACCGAGCGCATCGCCGGCGAGCTGGCCGCGACGCTCGTGCCGGGCGATGTCGTCACGGTCGCCGGGGAGCTTGGCGCCGGCAAGACGACTTTCGTGCGCGGCGCCTGCCGCGCGCTCGGCGTCGAGGGGCCGGTGACGAGTCCGACCTACACGATCGGACATCGCTACACGGGGCGCCTGACCATCTCTCATCTCGATCTCTACCGTTTCAAGAGCATCTCGTCGGCGGAGTGGGGCGATCTCGAGCCGTACTTCTCCGACGCGGCGGTTTTCGTGGAATGGCCCGAGGCCGGCGCCGGCGCGCTGCCGCCGCCGCGGGCCGAAGTCTCGATCGAGCACGACGGCGTCAGTCGCAGGCGCATTACCATCGACAGCTCCGACGCAACCCTGCTCGCCGGTCTCGATCGTGCTGACGCTCGCCCTTGATACCGCCACTCCCCGCTCGAGCTGCGCTCTGCTCGAGGGTGAGAAGCTCCTCGGCGAGCGCGAGACGAAGGCCGTTTCGGTGCTCGCCGCGGCGGACGCGCTTCTCGCCGAGGCGGGCTTCACGCCCGCCGATCTCGACCGGATCGTCTGCGGGACCGGGCCGGGCAGTTTCACCGGAATTCGAATCGGCCTCGCCGCGGCGCGCGGCCTTGCTCTGGCGCTTGCGCTTCCGCTGGCCGGAGTCTCGACGCTCGACGCTCTGCGAGAAGGAGTACCCGGCTCCCTGCCCGTGATCGACGGCAGCCGCAAGGAGATCTTCACGCTGATCGAAGGCCGGCCCGCCGTGACCAGGCCCGAGCAGCTTGCGCCGGCGCCGGGAACGCTCTGCGTCGGTGACGGCGCCGTTCGCTACCGCGCCCTGCTCGAGGCGGCGGGCGCCGAGGTTCCTCCCGACGCCAGCGAGCTGCACCTGGTCAGGGCCCGCTTCCATGCTCGCCTGGCTACCGACTTCGGGTCGGCGGAGCTGGTGGAGCCGCTCTACCTGCGCATTCCCGACGCCGAGAAGGCACTGGAGCGATGACGAGCGCAAAGGATCGAGAGGCGCTCTGGCGACCCGAGATCACTCCGCTGCAGTTCGTCGATCTCGACCGGGTCGAGCAGATCGAGAAGGAGTGCTACGGGCTGCCCTGGTCGCGCGCCATGTTCGCCGGCGAGCTGATCAAGTCGAGCTCGATCTGCCTCGGCGCCTTCCGGCTGGAGAGGGTGATCGGCTACCTGATCGTCTCGCTCTTCGTGGACGACTGGCACATCATGAACCTCGCCGTCGATCCGGCCTGGCGGCGGCGCGGCGTGGCCGGCCAGCTGCTGAACGATTTTCTCGCACGCAGCGCGGGCGGTCGCGAGCGCGGCTACACGCTCGAGGTGCGCAAGTCGAACGAGGCTGCGATTCGGCTCTACGAGCAGTTCGGCTTCAAGGCACGCGGGATTCGGCGCGGCTACTACCTGGACGACTACGAAGACGCGCTGATCATGTGGCGAGACAACTCTCCCGAACCGGGAAACGAAGAGTGAAGGCGCCGAGACCGTGATCCTGGCGATCGAGACCTCCTGTGACGAGACCGCGGCGGCGCTGATCGACGACGCCGGTCGGCTACACGCTAACGTCGTCTCCTCTCAGGCCGAGCTGCACGCGCGCTTTGGCGGCGTCGTGCCGGAGGTCGCCTCGCGGCGGCATCTGGAGCTGATCTGTCCGGTCGTGCAGAGCGCGCTCGACGAGGCGAAGCTGACCTTCGACCAGCTGGACCGGGTCGCGGTCACGCAGGGGCCCGGCCTGATCGGGGCGCTGCTCGTGGGTATCTCGGCCGCCAAGGCGATCGCCTGGGGCAAGGGGTTGCCGCTGGTTCCGGTCGATCATCTGCTCGGGCACGTGGCTGCGCTCTACCTCGAGCCGGTCCGGCTCGAGCCTCCCTTCCTCTGCCTGCTCACGAGCGGCGGCCACACGTTGCTCCTGGACGTGCAGGAGCACACCTCGTTGCGGCTGCTCGGCACGACGCTGGACGACGCGGCGGGAGAGGCCTTCGACAAGGGGGCGCGCCTGCTCGGGCTCGGCTATCCGGGCGGCGCCGCGCTCGACATGCTGGCGCGTGAAGGCGATCCCGGCGCTTACTCGTTCCCGGTCGCCCGCCTGGACGGCCTCGACTTCTCCTTCTCGGGTCTCAAGACCGCTTTGCTCTACGCGGTGCGCGGGCTCGATTCCGCCGAGCTGGAACGCAGGCGCGCGGATCTGGCCGCTTCCTATCAACACGCGATCGTGCGAGCACTAGTGGAGCAGACGCTGCAGGCGGCCGAGAAGATCGGCGCCCGGCAGATCGCGGTTGCGGGCGGGGTGGCAGCCAACTCCGAGCTGCGCAGGGCGCTTGCCGGTGCGGCATTGGCGCCGGTCGAGCTCTGTACCGACAACGCGGCCATGATCGCCTCGGCCGCGCGTTACCTGAAGCCTCTTAATCCGCCCGGCTATCTTGGTCTCGATGCCTACGCCTCCCGGCAGCTTGCGTAAGTTCTCGCGCCTCGCGCTCGTGGTGCTCTTTTTCGCGGGCGCCATCGCGCTTGGCCTGGCGTTGCGAGGAGGGGGTAGCGATGACCGGACGGCGGCAAGCGACTGGGCCGGTCTGGTCGGATCGCCCCGCTCGAGCGTCTCGGTCGGCGAGCGCGTGATCGTCGTGCTTCGCGCCCAGTCGCTGGCCGACCACGTCGCGGCCGCCGGCGGCCTGGCAAGCGACGAGGAGGAGCGCGCCTGGAATGCCCAGGCCGTCACCGACCAGAAGTCGATTATCGCCAAGCTCGCTTTACGCGGCGCCTCGATCAAGCCCGAGTTCAGCTTCACCCGCGTCATCAACGGCTTCTCGGCCGCACTCGACGCGGGCACGATCGCCGTGCTCGAGCGCTCGTCCGAGGTGCGCGCCATCTACCCGGTCCGCGTCACCTATCCCACCTCGCTCGACGCCGAGTCGCTCGGCAATCCGCCCGCGCTGACCAGGGGCTATCACAGCGAGGTGGCCCTTCCGCCCTACGAAGGCCGCGGAGTGACGATTGCGCTGCTCGACACGGGCGTCGACCGGCTGCACGAGTACCTGCGTGGTCATGTTCAGCCCGGGCTGGACGTGGTCGGAGGCGATCCCGAGGCGGACGCCGCGCCCAACCCCGACGACCGCACTCAACTCGAGCGCCACGGAACGCAGCTGGCCGGGATCATCGTCGGTCCGGCGGCTTTCGGCGGAGTTGCGCCGGGCGCCTCTGTCTTGCCCATCCGCGTAGCGGGCTGGCAGCGCGATACGAGCGGCGCCTTTCAGGTTTACGGGCGCACCGATCAGCTCATCGCCGGACTCGAGCGCGCGGTTGATCCCAACGGCGACGGCGACGCGCACGACGCTGCTCGCATCGCTCTGATCGGCGTCTCGGCGCCGCTCGCGGGCTTCAGCGACGGGCCCGAGGCACGAGCGGTATCGGGCGCCGCGGCGCTCGACATGCTCGTCGTCGCGCCGGCCGGAAACGATGGAGGCTCCGGGCGCGTACAGGGCTCGATCGGGAGCCCTGGTGGCGCCTCGGACGCCCTCACCGTCGGTGCGCTCGACCTGCGCCAGACGAGCGAGAGAGTGCGCGTCGTCATCCGTAGCGGGCTCGATGTTCTCTATAACGACGCGGTGTCGCTGGGAGGCTCGGCGGCGCCGAAGACGGCGCTGACCAGGTTGCTCGGCCGTCCGCTGGCGGTTGCGGCAAACGCCGAGGAGTTGCAGCCGGCGCCCGCGCTGAGCCGCTTTTTCAACACGAAGGGCTACAGCCTCGTGGCCGGCAGGGCGGCGCTCGTACCGGCCGGCGACGATCCCCGTGGCGGCGCTCTCAACGCCGGGCTCGCGGGCGCCTCGGCGGTGGTTCTCTACGGCACCTCGCTGCCGAGCGGAGCGCTCGGCCTGGACGAGAACATCACCGTGCCGGTGGTCAGCATCCCCGGGCGCAACGGTAGGGAAGCGAGCGTCAGGCTGAGCCGGGGAGAGAAGGTCGAGGTCTCGATCGGCAAGCCCTTCGCCGTCCCCAACTCCGATAACGGCAAGATCGCCGCTTTCTCTTCGCGAGGTCTCTCCTTCAGCGGTGAGATCAAGCCCAATCTGGTTGCTCCGGGCGTCGGGATCGCCAGCGCCGATGCCGGTACGACCGCGAGCGGCTATCCGGCCTTCGCCACCGTCAGCGGCACGAGTGCGTCGGCCGCGGTGGTCGCCGGCGCCGCAGCGCTGCTCGCGCAGGCTCGCCCTGACCTGAGCGAGAGTGAGCTCCGCTCGTCGCTCGCGGCAAGCGCGAGCCGCCTCGGGGGGTTCTCGCTCACGTCCCAGGGCATGGGCGCACTCGATCTGGCGGCGGCCGCACGCGCCTCCGTTGCGTCGACATCGCCGGCGCTCACGTTCCCGCTCATGCGCGGCGCGCGGAAGCAGGCGACGCTCGAGTTCGGCCTGCGCAATCTCGGCGCCGGCAAGCTCGTGGCCGCGCTGAGCGTCGGCCGCGAGGGCAACCCCGATTGGATGCGCGTGCGGATCTCGCCGGGTCGCCTCCTCATCCGGGGCGGGCACAGCAGGCAGGTCAAGTTGCGGGTTGACCTGGTTGGAGAGAATCGTGGTTCGAGCGCGCAGGGAACCGTCACGGTTCTGCTCTCGGACCGTACGCTGCTTCGCATCCCCTGGTCGGTTCGCTACGCGTCGGGCCCCGGCGATCTGATCTCCTCGGCCAGTCTCTCGCGCCGCTCGGTCAGCGTCTCGGACAGCGCTTCCGAGGTGCTCACGCTTGGGCTTGGCCGGGTGAGCGGGCTCCTCGAGCGCCGGATCGAGCCGGCGACCAAGGTCGAGGTGGCGCTCTGGAACGGTGCGGGCCGCTACCTGGGTGTGCTGGCAAGGATGAGGGACGTTCTCCCGGGTCACTACGTCTTCGGGCTCACCGGTCGCAGCCCGGCCGGAGCGGCGCTTGCGCCCGGTCCCTACCGTCTGCGCATCACGGCCTTCCCCAGCGGCGGCGGCAAGGTCTCGGTTCGCTCGCTTCGCTTCACGATCAAGCCGGCGCCGAAGAGCACGGGCGCGACGACGACCACCGCCACGACTCCAGCCAAGACCACCGCCACGACAAACACGAGTGGAACGGGAAAGACGGTGAAGCGATGAGCCTCGACGAGGCGCTGGGTTACTGCGGTTTGTATTGCGGCGGCTGCGGCGTTTTCCAGGCCACGGCGGCCGGCGGGGGCATCGAGTACGAGTCCGGCTCGGTCACCACCTGTCGCGGCTGCAACTCGAGCGAGCTGAGCATCTGGTGCTCGGACTGCGAGATCAAGATCTGCGCTCGCGAGCGCGGTGTTCGCTACTGCCTGCAGTGCGCCGACTTCCCGTGCGAGAAGTCGCGGCGCTTTCTGGATGACGCCAGCTATCCGTACCACAAGGACGTTCCCGAGATGATGGCGAGACTGAGCCAGATCGGCCTCGAGAAGTGGTCGGCGGAGCAGAGCCGGAGGTGGATCTGCGCGGGCTGCGGCCACGAATATGACTGGTTTTCGCAGCTTTGCCCGGGTTGCGGCGCCGCTGTCGGCAAGGGTTGAGTATCGATTTCGCTACCTGCGCGACGCCCCTCGCGGCGCTGCTAGCGTTGCGCCCTCGCGATCGCGATTCGTTTAGGGGGGTTTCATAAGTTGGCTGAGCGACTGAGGATGAGTGTTGCAACGCGGCTGAGCCGGTATCTGCAGGTGGCGAGGCGGTCGGCGAAAAACGGCGCCGCGAGTATCTCGTCCTACGAGATCGCCGCCTACACGGGTGTGAACGCGACTCAGGTCCGGCGCGATCTCTCCTCTTTCGGCAGGTTCGGCAAGCGAGGCTCGGGTTACGAGACGGATCTTCTCTGCGAACGGCTTCGCGCAATCCTCGGCGCCGACGAGAACAAGTCGGTGGTGATCGTGGGCGCCGGCCGGATTGGCGAGGCCCTGCTCTCCTCCCAGCTCTCCGACACGCAAGGGCTCGAGGTCGTGGGCATCTTCGACGTCGACGCAAGCAAGATCGGGAAGCGGATCGGGTCGCTGAACGTCAGCCCGCTCGGCGATCTCAAGCAGCAGGTCAAGCGCCACAGCGCCAGCGGCGGCGTGATCGCCGTACCGGCGCAGGACGCTCAAGGGGTCGCGGACGAGCTGGTCGAAGCGGGCGTTCGCGTCCTCTTCAACTACTCCGAAGCGCTGCTCGACGTTCCGAGCGACGTGTCCGTGCGCACGCTGAATCCGGGGGCCGAGCTGCTCTCGATGCTCTCCCAGAGAAGTCCCGCCGGCTGAGGCATTCCGCCGTTCGTCGTTGAAGCGAGCCCGAAGCACGTAACCTGCCCGCTGTGCGCATCCTTCTCTGGCACGGCTACCTGCTCGGCGGAACGGGCTCGAACGTCTACACGCGTTCGCTGGCGCGCGAATGGAGCAGAGCCGGGCACGAGATCGTGCTGTTCTGTCAGGAGCGGCATCCCGAGCGCTACGACATCGGCGCGGCAAGGCTTGTGCGGCCCGAGATCGGGACGCTTCTACCGGTGTTCGTGCTCGACAGCTACGAAGGGCTCGAAGCTCGTCTTCTTCAGGACCTGAGCCGCGCCGAGCTCGAGCGCTATATCGAGCTGAACGCCGAGGCGCTCAGGCGTCATCTCCCGGCCGACCTCGTTTTCGCCAACCACGTCCTTCCGGGAGCGGCGGTCGCGGCCGCGGTGGGGGCGCCCTTTGCGGTCAAGGCGCACGGCTCGGAGCTCGAGTACTCGATACGCGGCCGTCCCGAGCTCGAACAGCTGGGGCGGGCGAGCCTGGAGCGGGCGACGGCGGTCTTCGTCGGCTCGGCTCACATCCGGCGCGCGCTCGAGCAGGTGGTCGGGCCACAGGAGCGGGTGTTCGAGGTTCCGCCGGGCGTGGACGTCGAGGCCTTCGCGCCCAGGCCGCGCGAGCAGGCGCTCGCGGCGCTGCTCGAAGAAGCGAGGCGCGATCCGGCCAACCCCGCGGGCGCCGACGAGCGCCTGCCCGATCCGGGCAACGCCGAGCGCTTCGCAGCGTTCTTCTCGCAAGCCGGCGCGACCGTCGTCTACGTGGGCAAGCTGCTCGAGAACAAGGGCGTTCACCTGTTGCTCGAGGCGCTCGAGGGGCTGGACGCGAAGGCGATCGTGGTCGGCTTCGGCGATTACCGAGCCGAGCTGGAGCGGATGGCGGGGCCGAATGTGCTCTTCACGGGCGCGCTCGAGCACCGTAACCTCGCCAACCTGCTGCCGCTGGCGGATGTCGCGGTGGCTCCCTCGATCTTTCCTGAGGCCTTCGGCATGGTCGCCGCGGAGGCTGCGGCGGCGGGAGTTCCGCCGCTGGTCGCCCGTCATTCGGGTCTGGCCGAGATAGCCGAGGGCCTGGAGTGCGAATACCCCGCAGATCAGCGCGATCTGGCCGGCTTCGAGAATGGGGACGCCGGCGATCTGCGCGCCAAGCTCGAGGCGCTTTTGGCACTATCCCCGGCGCAGCGCGAGTTGCTCGGGCAGGCCGCGCGCCGCGCTGCAGTGACGAACTGGAGCTGGGGGACGGTGGCCGAGCGGCTGCTTCAGCCCTTTACTATTTGAAGTATCGACCGTAATTCTTTATTCTTTGAAGCAATGGGCGAGGAACAGACGCTTTCGGTCGACGAGCAGCTGGCATTGGCCCGCGAGCAACTCGAGAACGGGCGCGACTTCACCGTGGCGGTCGAGGAGGAGTTTGCGCTGCTCGATCCCGACACGCTCTCGCTGGACAATCGCTTCGAGGAGCTGCAGGCTCTGGCCGCCGGGCGAGAGGTCGAGTCGCATCTGGTCGGCGAGCTGATCGCCTCGGAGGCGGAGGTGCGAACCGGGCGCAGCGAAAGCTTCGTCGAAGCGGCGGGCAGGATGGGAGAGCGGCGCGAGCAGCTGAGTGCGCTGGCCGACGAGCTCGGAGTCCTACTCGGCGCCAGCGGCACCCACCCCTGGAGCCCCTGGCAGGCGCAGCGGATCATCGACACGCCTCACTATCGTCGCAACGACGAGCTGCTGCGCTACGTCGTCTGGCGCAACAACACCTTCGGGCAGCACGTTCATGTCGGCATTCGCGGCGCCGACCGGGCGGTCGAGATCGCCAGCGCGATGCGCAACTTCCTGCCCGAGCTGCTAGCGCTCTCGGCCTCCTCGCCCTTCGTCGAGGACGTCTCGAGCGGCTTGCACTCGGCCCGGACGCAGATCTTCACCCGCACCTTCCCGCGCTGCGGCGTTCCGGATGCTTTCGCCGACTGGCGCGAGTACGAGCAGTTCGTGCGCTTCCTCTTCCGCACCGGCTCGATCGCCGAGCACACGCAGCTGTGGTGGAGCGTTCGCGTTCACCTCGCCTTCCCGACCGTCGAGGTGAGGATCGCCGATGCCCAGCCCGATCTGGCCGAGTCGCGCTCGCTGGCGGCCCTGGCCTTCTCACTGGTGGCCCGCTGCGCGCGCGCCATCGACGAAGGCGAGCCGGTCATCTGGCAGCCGCACCGGATGATCGAGGAGAACCTCTGGCGCGCGATTCGCTGGGGCCTCTCGGGCGAGATGATCGACCTGCAAAGCGGCGACGTGCGCCCGACCAGGGCGGCCGTCGAGGAGTTGATCGAGTGGGTCATGCCTGTCGCCGAGGAGCTGGGAGCCGCGCCCTTCCTGGCCGTTCCCGAGCAGAACTCCGCCGAGCGCCAGATTGCGCGGTTCGAAGAGGGAGCCAGCCTGCAGGAGATCTACACCGAGCTGGTCAAGGGGTCGGAGCGGGTCGGTGGCTGACGAGGAGCCGCAGGCTTCGCAGAGCGCGAGCGCCGAGGAAGCCGCCGAGCAGCTGAAAGCGATCAAGGTCGCCGATCTCCTCGTCCAGGCGGCTAGCGGTCTCATCTCACTTGGTTCGCTGCGCCTGGCCGGCGACCAGCGCGACCTCGCTCAGGCCCGTCTGGCGATCGACTCCCTGCGGGCGCTGGAGCCGGTCGTGCGCGAGCAGCTTTCCAGCGAGCTCGCCGACGAGCTGCAGCGTGCGGTCGCCGGCATGCAGCTGGCCTTCGCCGAGGCCGTGAACGAGCACGCCGAGCCGGCCGGCTCCGCTGCATCGGCGCCCGAGCCCGACGGCGGCTCCTCGCCGGAGGCCGGCGCTTCCGGCTCCGGCCGCTAGCTCGGCTCGGGAATGCTTCCACCAGCTCGCGCTCGCGGCGGTTGAAACCGCTTCGCTGAGCCGCTTCTGTGATACAAAAACGCCGCGCCGACAGCCTTCGGCGCGGACCTTGTGAGAGCGGAGGGAAATGGACTTCTTTCAGAACCACGCCGTGCTGTTCGCGCTTGTAGCCGCGGCGGCCGGCGTCAGCTACGGAGTCGCTCTGATCGTTTGGCTGCTCAAGCAGCCGTCCGGTTCAGAGCGGATGCGCGAGATCTCGCACGCCGTCCAGGAGGGCGCGCGCGCATATCTGCGCAAGCAATACACGACGATCGCCGTCGTCTCGGTGATCCCGTTTCTCCTGATCGGCTTCTACAACAAGCTCGGTTGGGGAACGGCGGTCGGCTTCCTCGTCGGCGCGACTCTGTCGGCAGCAGCGGGCTTCATCGGCATGAACGTGTCGGTGCGCTCGAACGTTCGCACGGCCGAAGCGGCCAAGGGCGGACTCAAACCGGCCTTCAAGATCGCTTTCCGCGCCGGCTCGGTGACGGGACTGCTCGTCGTCGGCCTGGGCCTGCTCGGCGTCGCCGGCTACTACTGGATTCTCACCGCGGGCTTCGACGTCTCGCGGGCGAAGACCGTCGACGATCTGGTCGGACTGGCCTTCGGAGGCTCGCTGATCTCGGTCTTCGCGCGACTCGGCGGCGGCATCTTCACCAAGGCTGCCGACGTCGGCGCCGACCTGGTCGGCAAGATCGAGGCCGGTATCCCCGAGGACGATCCTCGTAACCCCGCTGTGATCGCCGACAACGTCGGTGACAACGTCGGCGACTGCGCCGGCATGGCGGCCGACCTGTTCGAGACCTATGCCGTCACCGCCGTCGCGGTGATGCTCCTGGCCACTCACTTCAAGGTGCAGGGATTGATTCTGCTGCCGCTTGCGATCGGCGGCGTCTCGATCTTCGCCTCGATCATCGGCACCTTCTTCGCCCGCATCGGCCGCTCGGGCTCGATTATGAACGCGCTCTACAAGAGCGTGATCGTGGCCACGGTGCTCTCCGCTGTCGGCTTCATCCCGATCATGATGGCCTACGACGGCGGGCAGTTCTCGTTCCGCCAGCTCTACCTGCCGGCACTGATCGGCCTCGCCATCACGTTCCTGCTGGTTGCCATCACCGAGTACTACACCGGCACGCGCTGGCACGCGGTCAAGTCGATCGCCTCGGCCTCGCAGACAGGGCACGCGACCAACATCATCTCCGGGCTCGCCTGGGGCATGCAGGCCACGGTCGCGCCGGTGATCGTGATCGCCACCGGCATCCTCTCGGCCTATTACCTGGCCGGCGGTGACGGCGACGCCAAGAAGGGGCTGTACGGCATCGGCGTCGCGGTCATGGCGCAGCTGTCGATGACCGGATTGATCGTCGCTCTCGACGCCTACGGGCCGGTGACCGACAATGCCGGCGGCATCGCCGAGATGGCCGACATGGACGAGAAGGTACGTGGCGTCACCGATCCGCTCGACGCGGTCGGTAACACCACCAAGGCCGTGACCAAGGGCTACGCGATCGGATCGGCCGGACTGGCCGCTCTGGTGCTCTTCTCCGAGTACTCGACCAAGCTGGGCGCCGAGGGCGTTCACACCAACTTCCAGCTAAATAGCCCGTGGGTCATCGCCGGCCTGTTCATCGGCGGCCTGATGCCGTTCCTGTTCGCGTCGCTCGCGATGCAGGCGGTCGGCGTGGTCGGTGGCCAGGTCGTCGAGGAAGTGCGGCGTCAGTTCCGCGAAATGCCCGGGATCATGAAGGGCGAGCAGAAGCCCGACTACACCCGTGCCGTCAGCATCGTCACCGGCTCGGCGATCAAGAAGATGCTGCTTCCGGCGCTGATTCCGATCGCGATTCCGATCACGGCCGGCATCATCTCCGCCGACATGCTCGGCGGGCTGCTGATCGGCACGATCGTCACCGGGATCTTCCTGGCCATCCAGATGACCTCCGGCGGAGGCGCCTGGGACAACGCCAAGAAGCTGATCGAGGACGGCCTCTATGGCGGCAAGGGCTCGCCCGCGCACGCCGCGGGTGTCACCGGCGACACGGTCGGCGACCCCTACAAGGACACCGCCGGCCCCGCGATCAACCCGATGATCAAGATCGCCAACATCGTCGCGATCCTGATGATTCCGCTGATCGCCTCGATCCACGGCTAGTCGATCCGGATAGACAAGGCAATGAGCGAGGGGGCCGCGAGGCCCCTTTGCTCGTTCCGGGTCGGCCGGCCGCGATCCGCCCTCATGCGAGAGTGCGATGCCATACCGTCGATAGACTCGGCCGCAGCTGGAGATGAAGCGACGCGAGCAGAGGAAAGCGGATACGACTGCTCGATCTGAGGCGAGCATCGATCTGTACTGGCTTCCGCTTGGGGCGGGCGGTCATTCGGTGCGGCTGAACGGCCGGGTCTTCGAGGCGGTGGCCTCGCGGATGGAGCGGCGGCCTGCCTGCGATCTCTATCACTCCGCGCTCGAGGTGCGTGTGCCGGAGGCGCGCTTCGTGATCGAGCAGACGCCGGCCTCTGTCGACGGTGAGGATCGACACGGCGCCGTCGCGGGAGGAGCGGTCGGCGCCGGCTGGGCGCGGCGCTTCCGAGTCTTTCGCTACGAGGTGCGCCGCTGGCGCGACGGAGTCATTCCGGACGTCGCCGAGGCGGTCGAGAGTCCGCGGCGGCTCAGCGAAGATCCCGCTTGTGTGCGCCGGCTGCTCGAGCTGGTGCCGCAGGTGCCGACGCCGGTGTGGGGACGCGACGAGCTGCGCGCGGGGGAGATGTGGAACTCCAACTCGATCATCGCCTGGCTCCTCGCCACCAGCGACCTCGACGCCGAATCGATCCGGCCGCCGACCGGTGGCCGGGCCCCCGGTTGGAACGCCGGCCTCGTGGTTGCGCGGCGCCAGGAGACTCCTCGATGACGAGGGCTTCTTCCGCGATCGGGCCGGCTCGCGGCACAGTAGTTCGTCGAAAACGCATTCGAGATCGGTCGGTCCTCCGGGGACGTGCTCGGGTGCCGGCTAGTCCCGTCTCGAGAACGTCGAAAAAAGAAGCCGACGTCTAGCAGGTACGCCGCAGGAGCTTCGTTGAGCCACTCGCCTTGATGGCCCAGAGCGCACAGCCGGTCGTCTTCGACTGCGCGGTCACGAGCAGCGTGTTCGAGTTCGGTGACCACGCGAATCCATCCACCCGACCGATCGCCGTTTCGGTTACGGCCTTGGCCCGATGCGTTGCGACGTTGACGACGAGGAGCTGGCCGGTGTCACTGACGAGGGCGACGCTGCGCGAGTCCGCCGACCACATCGGAGGCGATGACAGGTATTGGAGGACGTTACCCCGGAGCAGGAGCACGTTTGAGCGGCCGTTGGTCGAGACCAGTCGGAGGGTGTTGTTATAGGGAAGGTTATTGGGACGACGGTCGAGGTAAACGAGCCGCCGCCCGTCGGGCGACCAGCTCGGATCCTGGCCGCTGCGTGTCAGTTGCCTCAGCGGCCCGCCGGCCGTGGACGAGACCCAGATCCCCGCGGGTTGGTCATACTCGCCGGCGGCCTTGCTCCAAAACGTGCGGGAGAACGCGACGAGGCGACCGTCGGGCGAGAGCGTCGGCAAGTAGTTGTCTACCTTTCTTCCCCCGATACTCGTCCGTAAGTCCCCCGTGATCGACTTGACGATGATCGGCCCGCCGCAATGCGAGCAGGAAACCGACCCCGATGCGCTGATCGTGCCGGTTCGGTTGGTCGTGAAGGATTCGGGGCCAATTTCGAAGAGGACGGGGCGTAGTGTCTTCAGCGGCAGCCGGAAGAGGCTGAAATTCGCGTCGTACAAGAGCTGCTTACTGGGAAGCCACGCAAACTGGAAGAGGGCGTCGATCGGCTGCGTGACCGGATGCGCGTTTGACCCATTCGAGGACGCCAGCCATATCCGTTCCTTCGATCCTCCCGAGGACTCCGCCCAGGCTATTTGCGAGCCGTCCGGCGACCACGTTGGCATGACCATGTAGTGGTGCGCGGAGGAAGATTTCGCGGATGCGGCGGCAGTCTTGCCTCCACCGCAACCGGCTGCGGCAAGCGCAGCTGACAGAACAAGAACCAAGAAACCGACTCGTACTCGTCGCACGGGTTGATCATAAAGAGGCACGACTTACCGGGCGAATATCTCTCAGGTTAACCGACGGAAATCGGAGATTTCCGTCGGTTCAAGGGCGCCAATAACTCCGGCTGAACAGCACCGCGATCGGGATGATCTCCAGGCGGCCGAGCAACATCAGCGCCGAGAGCGTCAGCTTGGAGACGTCGCTGAAGGGGGCGAAGGAGCCTAACGGGCCGGCGAAGCCGAGGCCCGGGCCGCCGTTGGAGAGCGCTGCAGTGGCGTCGGCGAGCGCCGGGAAGACGTTCAGCGTGAAATCCATCCGTGCCGCGTCCAGCTCGAGCGCCAGCACGCCCAGGGCGAGCAGCCCGAAGAAGACCAGGACGAAGGCGACGGCGCCGCGCACCGCCCGCTCGTCGATCCGGCGCCGGTTGACGCGGATGTGCAGGACGGCCTCGGGGTGGACGGTCTGGGTCAGCTCGCGGCGCAGCAGCTTGCCGATGATCAGCACGCGCAGAATCTTCTGCGAGCCTGAGAGCGAGAACGCGCAGCCCCCGATCAGCGCCAGCCCGACCAGGATCGCGGTGGCGGCGAGCGGCCAGGCGGAGATGTTGTCGATCGTGAAGCCGCTCGTCGTGAGGAAGGAGACCGATTGGAAAAGCCCCTCGCGGATCGAGTGCCAACCGCTTGTCATATGCCCGGCGGCGGTGAGTGCCGCCGCGATGCCCCCGGCCCCGAGCAGAGCGATCACGACGTACAGGCGGGTCTCGCCGTCGCGCACGAGCGGGCGCACCTCGCGCCGCATCAGCCCCCTGAAGAGCAGCACGATGTTCGCGCCGGCCAGCGCCATGAAGGCGAAAACCACCCACTGCGTCGCGACCGAGAAGTCCGCGAGAGAGCCGGCGTGGGTCGAGAAGCCGCCTGTCGAGACGGTACTGAGGGCGAGACCGATCGCGTCGAAGACGTTTAAGCGATCGTCGATGTCGAACAGAGCGAGCCCGACAAGCGTGAGCGCCGCGACGACGGTGAGGCCGATGTAAAGAAAGCCGAAACGGCGGATCACGATCTTCACGCCGCGCGAGAGGCGCTCCACTTCCTGGCCGGGCGGCTCGGCGATGGTGGGCTCGCGCCCGCCGACGCGCAGGCGCGGCAGTAGGGCCAGTGTGAGCACGATCACTCCCAGGCCGCCCAGCCACTGGCTGAACTGGCGCCAGAAGAGGAGCGAGCGAGGCAGCTTGCTCGGATCGCTAAGAACGCTGATGTTGGTGCCGGTTAGGCCGGCCATCGACTCCATGAAGGCGTCCGGCCAGTGCCCGAGGCCGTGGGCGGCGAGCAAATACGGAACGCTGCCGAGCAGCGCCCCCGCCAGCCAGGCGAGCACGATTACGAGGAACACCTCTCGTGTCCCAAGGCGACCCCGACCGCGATTGGTCCGCTCCAAGATGAAACCGATAGCGAGCCCGATCGCAAGCGGAACAAGAAAGGGAAATGGATTTTCGAGGTAGCCCGCGGCGACCAGCGCGGGCAAGGCGAGCGTCAGGCTGGCGACCTCGAGGACGCGCCCGAGCGCGTGCAGGCTGGCTCGAACGCTGACGCCGATCGAGCGGCGCTTGACGGCGCGCTGGAACCGTCTTCTCGCCGTCACAGCTCGCGCTCGAGCTCGCCCGCGTGCTTCGACTCGGTGAAGACGATTACGCGATCGCCGCGCTGGATACGGTCGTGGCCGTGCGGGAAGATCGCCCGGTCGTTGCGAATGATCGCGCCGATGATCGTGCCCTTGGCCGGGAGCTCGCTGAGCGGCTTTCCGATCAGCTCGTTGTCCTCGCGCACCGTGACGTCGAGGATCTCGAAGCGGTCGCGCTCGAGCATCGAGACCTGGCGCGTGCGCGGATCGTGGGCGAAGCGGACGATCTCCTCCGAGGTGATCAGGCGCGGGTTCAGGGCGACGTCGATTCCAGACTTCTCGAACACCTCGATCGAGACTTCGTCGTGGACGATGGCGATCGTGAAGGGGACGCCGTGCAGCTTGGCCAGCGTCGCCGCGTAGTGGATCTTCGTGTCTTCGCGCATGGCGAAAACGGCTACCTCTGCGCGCCCGATCTGCTCGCGGTCGAGAAAGTCGGGATTCATGCCGGTCGCCACCAGCACCCGCGCCCGGGGAAGCAGCTCCGCGATCCGATCGGCCCGCCTGGCGTCAGCCTCGATGATGCGCACGCGGCTGCCCTGAGAAAGCAGCACTCGTGCGATCGCAACGCCCGTGCGCCCGCCGCCGAAGACGACGACGTCGCCTGTTCGCTGCTCGCCGCTCGCAACGATCGCGCTCCAAAGGTTGATGGCCTTGGGCGATCCGATCACGACGACCCGGTCGCCGGCCTCGATTCGCTCGCTGCCGCGCGGCACGATGCGCTTCCCCGCGCGGATGATGCTGACGACGCGCGAGTCGTAGGGAACGGCGCTCTCGCGCAGGCGCTTGCCGATCACCGCCCCGGAGGCGATCCCGCCTGGCACCTCGAACTCGACCATCTGCACCTGGCCGTCGGCGAAGACGTCGGTTTGCCGGGCCGCCGGGATGCCGATGATGCGCGAGACGGCAAGCGCCGCCTCGAGCTCGGAGGAGACCACGAAATCGACGTCGAGGAAACGGTCGCGCCAGACCTCGAGGTACTCCTCGTTGGAGACGCGAGCGATCGTCTTGGCGTTTGGAGCCAGGCGGCGCGTGAGTAAGCAGGCGATCAGGTTGGCCTCGTCGTGCGAGGTGCAGGAGATGAACAGGTTGGCCTCGTCGACGCCTCCCTGCTCGAGCACGCGGCGACTGGTGCCGTCGCCTTCGACCGTCGTCACGCCGTAGTTCTGCACCAGCTCGGCCAGACGCTCGTGGTCGCGGTCGACCACCCTGAACTCGTGCTCGCCGCGCAGCGCTTCGAGGATCGTCGTCCCCACCTGACCGGCTCCGACCATGAAAATCTTCATCGCGCTGGAAAGTTATCGCTCAGCGCAGTCGGATGCAGTGTTTGGCTGCAAGTCCGCAAGCAGGGATCGCCTTCAGCTGCGCCTCGACGCGAAGGTGCCCGAGGAGGAAGAGATGCTGGACGACCTGCTCGACGACGCTGACGCGGTCGGCGAGTCCTACGGCGTAAAGATTGTCGAGCGCCTGGCCCGCGGCCGGCAGGCCGGCCCGACGATCGTCGAGGAGGCGATGCGCCGTGGTTCCGAGATCATCGTGCTCGGTGCGACTCGCAAGAGCGAGCGGATGCGCAAGGCCATCTTCGGCAGCACCGTCGACTACGTGCTGAAGCACGCGCCCTGTAGGGTGATGGTCGTCTCGGCTTCGGCCCCTCCGGCATGAGCTTCTACCGTCTATCGATCACCTTCACCTCGGTAGCGCTGATCTGTCTCGGCGTTGCGATCGTGGTGCGGACCGCGCTCGCCGGAGGCGGTGTCGTCGGCTACCTGCTCGGGCCGCTCTTTGCCGCGGCCGGGTTGGGGCGCCTGTACCTCACGCGCCGTCACTGATGCAGCGGTCCGCCCAGTGCCATCTCGAAGCTCTCGAGCTCGGCCGGTTACGTAATCAGGCTCGGCGCATCGCCGTTAAGCTCGGCGCAGATGGCTAGAAAACGTCCACGTTTGACACGCGTTCTCGGCGGGCGAGATCTCTACTCGATCGCCTACGGCGAGGTGGCCTCCTCGATCTACTTCGCGCTCGGCATCGTCGCGGCGCGCGCGCTCGGCCTGACGCCGGGCGTGCTGCTGGCCGTCGGGGCGCTTTTCCTCGTCGTCGCTCTCTCGTATGCCGAGGCGATCACCTCCTCGCCGGATGCGGGCGGCGCC
This sequence comes from Actinomycetota bacterium, assembly GCA_003132665.1. Classification (GTDB taxonomy): domain Bacteria; phylum Actinomycetota; class Thermoleophilia; order Gaiellales; family Gaiellaceae; genus Fen-549. The sequence continues at coordinate 17,980 of PKYN01000001.1, read as the reverse complement.
GCGAACTTCGTGGGCCGGGCCTTCGGCGACGTGGCGGGCTTCGTGGTCGGCTGGGTGCTGATGCTCGACTACCTGATCGTCATCGCCCTGACGACGCTCTTCGTGCCGCACTATCTGGGCGCCGCCTTCAATCTTTCGACCATCCGGCGGCCGCCTTTCGACACGCTGTTCGGCGTGGGGCTGGTGCTCGCCCTCGCGTTGATGCGCCTCTCGTTCCGGCCCAGCCTCTACCGCTTCGGCATCGTCCTTGCCGTTCTCGACCTGGCTACCCAGGTCGCCCTGATCGGGCTCGGCCTGGCGCTGCTCTTCTCCTGGCACGGGCTGGCGTCGGGCGTGCATCTCGGCAGCGTGCCGAGCTGGGGCTCGCTCGCCTTCGCCCTGCCGCTGGCGATGCTGGCCTTCACGGGCATCGAGACTGTTGCCAACCTCTCACGGGAAAGTCGAAGCCCGGAGAACTTGCCGAGAAACCTCTTTGCGGCGATCGGAACCGTGATCGGCGTTTACGTGTTGATCGCCGTTGTTGGTTTGTCCGCCTTCCCGGTAGCGCATGGCCATACCGCGCTCGGCGACGAATGGAGGCGGGCTCCCTTGATGGGCATCGTCTCCGCCCTCTCTCCGCACATGCCGAGCTTTCTCGCCTCGGCGCTGCGAGTGTTCGTCGGCCTGAGCGGCGTGGCGATCCTGCTTTTGGCCGCGACGACCGCGATCTCCGGCTTCGCACGCCTGGCTCGCTCGCTCGGTGAGCACCGGATGTTGCCCGCGCCGTTCGGTCGCCTCTACCACCGCACGCTCGTGTCGCCGCAGGCGCTGGTGGGGGTCGTGCTCATCGCCGGCGGGCTCCTGATCGCCACCGAGTCGCTGCATCACTCCGGCCTGCAAGGGCAGGCGACCTTCCTGGCCAGCCTGTTCTCGTTCGGCGTCCTGATCGCCTTCAGCGCCCTTCAGCTCGCCGTGATCAGGCTCCGCTACAGCGCGCCGAACCTCTTCCGTCCCTACCGCGTTCCCTTCTCGCTCCGCGTCTTCGGCGGCGAGCTTCCACTGCCCGCCCTGCTCGGCGCCGTGCTCACGATCTTCGTCTTCGTTCTGACGATGCTCACCCATCCGGCCGCCCGCTACGGCGGTCCGCTCTGGCTGATCCTGGGGATTGCGATCTTCGGCCTCGTTCGCCACCAGCGCGGTACCGGCTTGCTCGAACAGGTCGGCGGCGGCGGCGAGCAGGAGCTGCCGGAAGCGGGTTTCGCGACCATCCTGGTGCCGATGAAGATGGGCGACATCGGCGAGGAGATGATGGCGACCGCGGTGCGGATCGCCCAGGAGCGCAGCGCCTCGGTGATCGCCCTGAACGTGATCGAAGTGCCGCTCGAACAGTCGCTCGACGCGCCGCTCGAAGAGCAGGAGCGCCGCGCGGCCGAGACTCTCGTCGAGGCGCGGGCTCTCGCCGAGGAGAACGACGTGCCGATGCGCGATTATTCGGTGCGTACGCGCTCGATCGGAGCCGCGGTCGTTGAGCAGGCGCGCGAGGTCGCCGCCGACCTGATCGTCATCGGCTCGGGCGCGCGCTGGCGCCGCCACTCGCGCTTCTTCTCGCCCACCGTGGAGTACGTCCTGCGCAAGGCGCCCTGCGAGGTGATGATCGTCTCCTTCCCCGAGGACGCGTTCGAGGGCTTGCCGGAGCCCGAGCCGGGAGGCACGGCGCCCGGCGGCTCGGTCTAGAAGTCGATGCCTCGACTAGAAGTCGATGTAGATGAACTGCGAGATGCCGCTGGAGAAGGCGACCGCGGCGGCGAGAAGCAACGCCCAGACGAGGCCGACGGCGATGTCGACCATGAGCAGCTTCGCGCGGGTGCTCACTAGTTTCCTCACAGCAACCTCGTAAGCATGTGCCAGAAGCGGTCGTAGGGCATCACGAATAGACCCCAACCCAGGGTCACGAGCGAGAATGTGAGCACGCCGCCGGCGGCGCTACCGCCGTAGTGGAGGAGCTTTCCGGCGGCTCCTCTGCTCAGGGCGGGGACGGCGGCTAGCAAAGGCTTCTTTCCCAGCTCGGTCCAGAGCCGGTGCCCCACCAGGAGCAGGCCCATGAAGACGCCCCAGGCAGCGAAGTGCCAGGCGGCGCCGTGCCAGATGCCGACGATGGTAAACGCCACCATCAGGTTCAAGCACGTTATGGCGAGGCCGCGGCGGTTGCCGCCGAGCGGGATGTAGACGTAGTCGGTCACCCAGCGGGTGAGTGTCATGTGCCAGTGGCGCCAGAAGCTGCGGATGCTCGGGCGCAGGTAAGGCCAGGCGAAGTTCTCGGGCACGCTGATGCCGAACAGTCGCGCCGAGCCGATCGCGATGTCGGAGTAGCCGGAGAAGTCGAAGTAGATGTGCAGCGAATAGGCAACGAGCGCGCTCGCGATCTGGAACTTCGAGGCCTGGTCGAGCGCGCCGGTCGAGCCGAGCGGACCCAGCCAGAGCGCGAACGTGTCGGCCAGCACCAACTTCTTGGCCAGCCCTACCGCGATGCGTGTGATGCCGGCGCTGACATCGGACGCGTCGGCGCGGACCGTCTTAACCTGGGGCGAGAACTGCTGGAAGCGCTTGATCGGACCGGCGACCATGGTCGGCGCGAACATGGCGAAGGCGAGGAAATCGCCGAGGCCGTGACGCTCGATCGTGCCGCGGCGGATGTCGACGACGTAGTGGATGAACTCGAAGGTGAAGAACGAGATCGCCAGCGGCACGGCGATGTCCTGGAAGGTCGGCAGCGCCCCGCCGTGCGAGCCCATCGCCTGCCCGAGGATCGGGCCGAGCAGGCGCGAGTACTTGAAGTAGGCCAGCGCACCGATCGTGCCGGCGAGGCCGAGCGCGAACGCCGGCAAGGCCATCCGCGGCCGGCGCATGACCCGTCCGAGCACGTACACGAGTAGCGCCTCGCCCAGGATCAGCAGCCAGAAACGGCCGGCGTAGTAGCCGTAGAAGGAAAGTCCGAAGACGAAGATGAGCCAGGGACGCAGCTTTCCGGGCGCGAAGCGGAAGAGGGCGACCGCCGCCGCGAGCGCGATGAAATACAGCGCCTCGCCGAAGATCACGGCTGCGCCTCCCTGCTGAGCTCAGGCGCCAGCGCCCGATAGAGCCGCCGCGCGAAGACGGCGCTGCCCCGGTCGGTAGTGTGCGTGGCGTCGGCGAAGGCCGAGGAGGGCAGCTCCTTCCCCGGCTGGTTCCAGTCGATCAGGGTCAGGCCGTGCTTCTCGACGACCGCGCGGATGATCGCCACGTTGGCGGAGTAGAGACGGTGGTCGAACACGCCGAAGCTCTCGAGCGCGCCGAGATTGAGCGGCGACATGAAGAAGACGGCGCGAGCGTGACGGCGCTCCAGCTGCGCGCAGAGCAGGTCGAGCATGCGCAGCTCGGAGTCGCCGCGGCGAATGTGGAAGTTCGCGAAGTCGGCGTAGCGCTCGACGATCTCGGTCTGCCGGGCGGGGTCGAGCTGGTCGAAACGGGTGTTCTTGGCCAGAGCGGGCGCCAGCGGAAGCTTCTTGGGCTCATTCCCGGTCAGCTCCTGCCAGCGCGAGTACAGCTCGTCGCGCGCCGGGCGGCCGAAAAGTCGCGTGGCCAGCTCGTCGTGCTCGCGGAAGAGCAGCCAGTTACGGTCGAGCGTGCGGTCTACCGTGCCGCTCAGGTTGAACGGCATCGTGCGATGGATCGCGAGCACCTTCGCCACCTGAGCATCGACCGGCTCGCCCAGCATTCGCGGCAGCTCCGAGAAGCGCGCCGCTCCGTCGACGCGCGCCGCGGGGTTGAAGGTGTGGTACGTGAGCTGTATCCCCAGCAGGTCGGCGTGCCCGGCGAGGCGGTCGGCAATGAAGTAGTCGTCGGCGACCAGGGCGCCGTCGGCGCCGAGGTTGTAGACGCGCGCATTCACGCCCGCGGCATGGGCGGTGCGGGCAAAGGCGGCCGTATAGGTTCGGTGCCGGTCGCGGTTCATCTCGCCCCAGGTGGGCGAGGCGCCGAGGAACAGCACGCGCGGCCGCCGGGGATCCGGGCGCAAGCCCTCGATGTGGTCGACGTAGCCGGGCAGCGCCGACATCGACTGCGTCCGGGGCAGGCGCCAATCGGCGTCGTAGCTCTGGCCGGGTCTCAGATAGTTTGCGACGACGAGGTCGATCAGCACCAGGGCGGCGACCATCGTGACGAGGCGCACGATCAGCCGGCCTCGCGTGAGTCGCCCCGCCCCGTGCGGGCTTTCGGCGCCGGCGCTCGTGTGTTTTCTCGTCACGGGATCTCTGTTCCCGAGCGCAGGCTCTCGTGCCGAGTTGACCCTGGAACGGGGCCGAGACTAGCATCTCGCCGACGCAGGGTCGGGTACCCTCGCATAGGCAACGACTGTGGAGGGTACTAGCGGTGAAGATGCAGCGACGATTCGGCTTACTAGTTTTTGCGGCGCTGGTTGCGCTGGCCGTCGCCTCCATCGCGACCGCGACCGTCATTCACGAGGGAAAGGGCGCGGGGCAGGCGCGCCTCGGCCAGATCGACACGAGCGTGGCGCGCTTCCTCGGCAAGCACACCGGGCTGCAGCGCGACCCGAACTACGGTAGCCGGGTCGTGTACGTGACGGATTTCGGAACGAAGCGTGCAGGCCGCTATCCGTGCGAGATGCTCTCCAACTCGACTCACCGCGTCTTTCAGTTCAGCTTCAACTCGCCCGTCTACGTGACCGCCCGGGGGATCAAGGTGGGCAGCAGCGAGGCCGACCTCACTAGCGCCTATCCCGGGATGAAGCGAAGCCACACACCGAAGTTCGATCACTACGTCTTGGGCGCGCGTCCCTATACGGATTTCTGGGTTTTGAACAGCACCAAGCGTGTGTATCAGGTCATCGTGAGATCGAAATGAGCCAGCGCCGACTGTTCGTCGTAACGCTCGCCTTGATTGCGTCAGCCGCTCTGGCGCCGGCCGACTCCCGGGCCGCCGCACCCGGGCTCAGCGCGCCCGCAGCCGGAATCGACTGGCTGGCCGGCACCGTCACTATCGCCGCCGACTACCCGGCCGGGACGAGCAAAGTCTTCTTCTCGGTGAGCGGGCAACCGCTCGCCACGGTCGCCGTCGCCGATCCTACGGTCGCCGGCACGGTCAGTTCCGGAGTTCCGTATCGCCTCCAAGCGCCAACCAGGTTCGGCGCCGACTTCCTCGACGCGCGGGGCGCGTCGCTCGGGGTGACGAAGTTCGGCCTGAGTCCGGCGACGTTCACGCCCTCGACGCCAAGGCTGAGCCTGCCCGGCGGCAGCATCGTCGCGCCCTCGTACACGCTGCAGGCCGAGGCCGACCGAACGGTCACCGGCGTCGAGGTAAAGGCCGGCCCCGAGCCGCTGACCCGGCAGGCGACGTTGACGAGCGGCGCGGACGGCCACATTCGGCTGAGCGACCTGCGCGTGCCCGACGGAGTCGAGCAGCTCCGCCTCAGGGCGTCGAACGGCTTCGGGGCGTCGTCGCCGTCTCCGGCGCGGACTGTCTTCAGCCTCGGGCCGCTGTCGAAGCTGCCCGAGCGCGCCAACTACGTGCTGGTCGACAAGCGCTCGATGACGCTCTACGACGTGCGCCGGCAGCTCGTCGTCAGGCACTACGACATCGCCATCGGCACCCCCTCGACGCCGACGCCCAACGGCTACTTCAAGCTCGGCGCCGCGCGGCCGGCCTCGGGCTCCTGGGGCGTGCTGCGCCGGCCGCTGTACAGGTTCTCCAATACGCGTAGATGGCCGAGCGGCTTTTACATCCACGGCACGAACGCTCCTTGGGACATCGGAACCTGGGCCAGCCACGGTTGTGTGCGCCTGTACAACTGGGCCATCAGGGAGTTCACGAAGATCGTCCCGAGCGGCACGCTCGTGCTGATTCGGAAATGATCGGAGCCGGTCCCGAGCGCCGCTCTTTCGGTTAGTCTGAGACGTAATGAAGGCGATCATCATCGGATGCGGCCGTACCGGTTCTTCGGTCGCACATCATCTGCACGATGCCGGCTGGGAAGTCGTCGTGGTCGACGAGGACGAGGAGGCTCTGTCCAATCTCGGGACGCGCTGGCCGGGACGTTTCATCGTCGGGCACGGGCTCGACATCGACGTGCTGGTTGAGAGCGGCATCGAGAGCGCCGAGGCGGTCGTCGTCTCCACCGACGGCGACAACACGAACATCGTCATCGGCCTGATCGCGCAGCGACGCTTCCACGTCGAGCGAGTGGTCGTGCGCGTTCTCGACCCGGCCCGGGCCGCCTTCTTCGCCGAGCGCGGGCTGCACACGGTCTGCCCGACCTCGATCGCGATCGGCGCGCTCACCGAGGCGGCGCTGGTCAGCGAGATGGTCTCGACCGAGGGCGCGAGCATCTGATGTACGTGCTGATTGCAGGCGGCGGCAAGGTAGGGGCGAACGTGACCCGCTCGCTACTGCGCCAGAACCACGAGGTGACGATCATCGAGCAGCGCCCCGATCGCTTCCGCGTGCTCGAGGAGGAGTTCGACTACCGCGTACAGCGCGGCGACGCCACCGAGCTGCACGTGCTGGAGAAAGCAGGCATCGGCCGTCCGCCCGATCTACTGCTCGCGGTCACCGGCGACGACGAGGACAACATCGTCATCTGCGAGATCGCCCAGAAGCGCTACTTCGTGCCGAAGGTGATCGCGCGTGTCAACGACCCGCGCAACCAGACGCACTTCGACATGCTCGGCGTCGCGCCGACAGTTTGTGCCACCTCGAGCATCATGGCCCTGATCGAGCACGAGGTGCCCGAGAGCGACATCATCCGCCTGCTGCAGCTGCGCGAGGACGAGCTCGAGATCGTCGAGGTGCCGATCGGAAACGATTCCCCCTCGCTGGGCAAGCGCATCGAGCAGCTGAAGATGCCCGACGGCACGAGGCTCATCTCCGTCGCCCGCGAGGGCCGCTCCGAGATCGCCACCGCCTCGACCAAGCTCGAGCCCGGCGATCGGGTGCTCGCCATTCTCCAGCCCGGCTGCGAAGACGAGCTGCGCCGCGTGCTGCTCAAGCACTGAGCCGGAGCTAACGGCGCTCTACGGCTCCTCCGCCGCAGCGAACAGCCATTCGACCTGATCGATCGACTCGTCGCCGGCGACGATCAGAAGCTCGTCGCCGGGCTGTAGCCGTGTCGTTCCACGCGCCTGAATCGGCTCGCCCTCGCGCACGATCAGCCCGACCCAGGCGTCGCCCAGCTCCAGATCGCGGATGCGCATGCCGGCTGCCGCCGCGCTCGCGGCCAGCACTACGCGCAGCACGCTCTCGGGCGCGCTGCGCAGCGGCAGCGAGATCTTCCAGGGCGTCTGCTCGATCAGGCGCATCGGAATGCCCAGGCGCCCCGCGGCAAAGGGCACGGTCGTTCCCTGCACGAGCACCGAGAAGGCGACCGCGACGAAGACGAGCGCATAGATCAGCTGGGCGTCGTGCACCTTCGCCAGCACCGCGAAGGCCGCGAGCAAGATCGGCACCGCCCCCTTCAGGCCTCCCCAGAGCAGGAAGAGACGCTCGCCCCTGTTCAGGCGAACGGGCGCGAGTAGTAGCGAGCCGACCAGCGGGCGCGCGACGAAGACGACGAGCGCGGCCACCGCCAGGCCCTTGAGCCAGATCCAGTCGTGAGCGACGAAGGAGAGATCGACGGTCAGCCCGAGCCCGCCGAAGGCGGCGACCTCCGCGAGCGATGCAAGCGAGGAGTGGAAGGACTCGATCTCGGCCTTGAAGGGAGCGCGCTCGTCGCCGACCAGGATCCCGGCCACGAAGACGGCCAGAAAGCCCGAGCCGTGCGCGACGCTGGTTACTCCGTAGACGACGCCGCAGGCCGCCAGGGTGCGAACGGGGTAGAGGCCCGCGCTCGGCAGTCTGAGACGCATCAGCGGAACGAGCAGGCGACCGGCGACGATCCCGAAGGCGAGGCCGACGCTCGTAGCCAGGGCGAACTCCCTGAGGACGATGAGAAACGAGCCGTGACTGGAGTTGGCGAACTGGATCATCGCCAGCATCAGCGCGATTCCAACCGGGTCGTTGGCGCCCGACTCGCCCTCGAGGATGGTGTCGGTGCGACCACCGACCTCGCGCCGGCCGAGAACCGAGAACATCACCGCCGGATCGGTCGGCGCCAGCGCTGCGCCGATCAGCCCACAGGTCGTCCAGCCGAAGCCGAGCAGCAGGTGGCAGCCGGCGGCGACCGCCGCCGCCGTGCCGAAGGTGCCGAGCAGGCCGAGCGAGGAGATCGGCACGACCGAGGAGCGAAAGCGCCGCCAGCCGATGTGCATGCCGCCGTCGAACAGGATGACGACCACCGCCACGACCACGACCCGCTCGACCGTCTGGATCGAGGCGTGCCGCTCGAGCTGGGGAAAGATGTCCGACAGAGCGGCGCCGGTGATCAGAAAGACGGCCGCCGCCGGTATCGGTATCCGCTCGGTCAGCCTGCTCCAGGCGAGCGCAAAGGCGAGCCCACCGGCGACCACCAGCACGATGCTGGCGAAACGGATGATCTCGTGCATGGCCAGACTCTAGTAACCCGGGCAGCCCGCACGGTCTCCTCGCACGTCTTTTCCACCGTTCCGGTGCCGGCGCGGGGCATGGCCGGCAGAGACGGTGTTATTGCCGCGGCCCGCGAGTCACTCGTCGTGAGCGGCCGGGCTCGGCGGCGCCGGTCGAGCGAAGAGGCGCCGTCCGTAGACGCAAGCTGCCAGGCCGATCAGGGCGCCGGCGGCATCGATCGCGACGTCCCGCGGCGCCCCGACGCGGCCGCGCACGAAGTGCTGGTGGAACTCGTCGCTGACGGCGTAAGCCAGTGCAAAGAGGAACGCGAGCCAGGGCCTCGCCAGCGCGCGCAGAAGCAGGGCCGCCAGCAGCGCGTACTCCGCCCCGTGAGCCAGCTTGCGCAAGACGAGATCCCAGGTGCCGAGCCCGGAGCTGAGGCTCGGGATCGAAGAAAGGGCGAAGATCACCGCCGCCCAGGCAACGACCGGAAGCCAGAGATTGAGAGCTCGGGGAAGGCGGGACATGACCGGCGGCCATGATAAACTCGCTCGCACATAACGGCGAGCGGTTGGGGAACCCGGTGCAAGTCCGGGACGGTCCCGCCGCTGTAAGGGGAGATGCTCCTTTGCCACGACGTCACTGGCCCGAGGGCTGGGAAGACGGCGAGGGAGGGTGCCCCGAGTCAGAAGACCTGTCGCTCGCCGCAAACCGAACCCCTCGAGGAAGGGAGGATTCGTGCGAAAGCGCATTCTCGTCACAGTTGTCGTATCTGTCGTCCTGGCCGGCGTCATCGCGCCTCTTGCCGGTGCCGTCTCGGTTTCCGTGCGGGTGGAGGGCAAGACGCAGACGATCTTCGGCTCTGCCGAGCCCCGTCTGCAGGCTGCCTCGACCGCTCTGGACGCACTCAGCAGCGCGTCGACGAGCGGTGAGTTCTACTTTCACCTCACCGTCAGCTCGTTCGGCTCTTACGTCGACCAGATCGGCCTCTACCCGGCGACCAGCACGGGCGGCTGGATGTTCAAGGTCAACGGGGCTCAACCACCGGTCGGCGCGAACGCGGTCACGCTGAAAGACGGCGACCGCGTGCTCTGGTACTGGGCCGGTTTCGATCCGGTGACCTTCGCCGGGCCGAAGACGCTGCTACTCACGCGCAGCAATCTCACCAGCGCCGAGCGAAAGAAAGTGCGCCGCAGCCACAAGGCGCTCTCCTGCTACGCCGTCTCGGCCCAGGACGACAAGGGCGTGACCACGCCGGCGCTCGGCGCGGTTCTTCAGGCCGGCTCGGGACGAGCCGTCAAGACGAAGAACACGCGAGCGTGCCTGGGAGCGCACAGCGGCCTGCTTGTGCGGGCGACCCTCAGCGGCGCCGTCCGCTCCAACGCCTTGACGTGAACCGGCGCTTCGTTTCGGTTTGCCTGATTCTCCTGGCCGCAGTCAGCCTCGCCGGCTGCGGCCAGGGGGAGAAGGGCAAGGCGCAGGTCTGGGTCACACGCGATCGCGGCGCGACGCTGCTCGACGAGGGACGGGTGCCCGCCGGGCTGACCGCGCTACAGGGGCTCGACCGGCTCACCCCCGTCGAGACCGGCTACGGCGGCGCCTTCGTCAGCAAGATCGATGGCGTCGCCTCCTCGAGGCTGCATCAGCGTGACTGGTTCTTCTTCGTCAACGGCTACGAGGCCGACCGCGGCGCGGCCGCCTACCGGCTCCGCGCCGGCGACGTGGAGTGGTGGGACTACCGCTCCTGGCGCGGCTCCGAGCGGGCGCCCGTGGTCGTCGGCGCCTTCCCCGAGCCGTTCCTGCACGGCTACGACGGGAAGCGCCGGGCGGCTGCCGTTCGCTTCGGGCCCGGGCTCGGCGCCGAGGCGCACGCTCTGGCCAGAGTCGTTCGCGCCGGTTCGGTAGCGGCGCTCGGCAGGCCCGTTGCGCCTGCGGCCAATCTGCTCGTCGTCACCACCGGTCGGCCGGGTATGACCGCGCGGCTGCGCAGCGGAGAGCGGGCGGGCGAGCCCGTGCGCTTCGTCGTGAGCGGGCGTGCCTTCGCGCGGTCGCTGGCTCGCAATCCCGCGCTGACTCGCCGGCGCTATCAGGCGGCGGCAGGGAACAACCCATGAAACCTTCGGCCGCGCTGGCCCTGCTCGGCGCATGCGTCGTCGCGGCGCTCGTCATGGCTCATCCGCTTTCGCAAACGCTCCTGGCCGGCGTGCTGCTCGTACTTCTCATGCAAACCCCCTGGCGGCGCGCCCGTCTTTTTCTGCTCGGCATCGCCGTGTCGTCTTTCGGCCTCTTTTTGATCTGGCCGCTGACCGCGCACGTCGGCAGCCATCCGCTCTGGAACGGCCCGATACTGCCGGTGCTCGGCTCGCTCGACGTGACCAGGGAAGAGCTGGCGGCCGGGGCCGTGCAGACGCTTCGCCTGGCGACCGTAGCGCTCGCGTTCGCGCTCTGGGCGCTCAGGCTCGATCAGGACCGGCTGGTGCGCGAGACGCGGCTGGCCCGGCGCTCGGTGCTCATCGTGGCGCTCGCAACCCGGCTCATCCCCACGCTCGAGCGCGATGCAGCCGGTTTCGTCGAGGCGCTGCGCGGTCGTGGCGTCGAGGTCGAGGGGCTACGCGGCAGGTCGCGCCTGCTTGCCCCGCTCGTGGCCAGTTCTCTGGAACGCGCGCTCACCCTGGCGGAGTCGATGGAGGCTCGTGGCTACGGCCGTCCCGACCGCGCTCGCGTGGCACGTGCCCGCTTCAGCTGGCGCGAGCGAACCGCGCTGGCGTTCTCGCTTCTCCTAATCGTTTCCTCGCTGCTATGGCTGTAACCGGCTATCCGCGACCGGCACTCGCGCCCGGCGAATCGATCAGCGCTCGGATCGGTTGCATCGAGCGGCTCGCTTTCAGCTATCCCGGCAGCGAGGCGGAGGCGCTCGTCGACGTCTCGCTCGAGCTCGAGCGGGGCGAGGTCGCGCTCGTGCTCGGGCGCTCGGGCTCGGGCAAGTCGACGTTGCTGAGGTCCCTGGCGGGGCTCGTGCCGCACTTCCACGGCGGTCGCTTCTCGGGCTCGGTCACTGTCGCCGGCCTCGACACGCGCAGGACGGCGCCGGCCGCGCTGGCCGGAACCGTGGCGACCCTGTTTCAGGATCCGGAGGATCAGATCGTCTTCGATCGCGTGGCGAGCGAGGTCTCCTTCGGTCCCGAAAACCTCGGCCTCCAGCCCGGCGAAGTGGCGCGAAGAGTCGCTTCCTCGCTTGCCGCGGTTGGCGCCGAGCATCTGTTCGATCGCTCGACGCGCGATCTCTCCGGCGGCGAGTTGCAGCGCATCTGCCTCGCCTCGGCACTGGCGCTCGAGCCGCAACTGCTGTTGCTAGACGAGCCCACCTCGCAGCTCGACCCGGAAGGCGCCGCCGCCTTTCTCAACCTCGTCGGAGCGCTGGCGCGCGAGCGCGGGATGGCGATCGTGCTGAGCGAGCAGCGTCCAGCTCTGCCGCTGGAGATCTGTGACCGCGTCCTCTTCCTCGAGCAGGGGCGGCTACTGCTGGACACGCCGCGCGCGCAGGCGATCGAGTGGCTGGAGGAAAACGCGCCCGCCTTCGTCGAGCCCCCGAAAGCAGCATCGAAACAAGACGGCGAGCCCGGGGAGGTCGTCTGCGAGCTGGAAGGGATCGGATACGCCTACCAGTCCGGAGTGCCGGTGCTCGAGAACGTCTCGCTCGAGCTGTGCCGCGGCGAGATCGTCGCGCTCGCGGGGCCGAACGGATGCGGAAAGACGACCCTGGCCAAGTTGGCCTGCGGCCTGCTCGAGGCGCAGGAGGGACGGGCGCTGTGCCACGGCCGCTCTGGCTATCTCTCGCAGGATCCGGGTCGCTACGTCGTCTGCGAACGAGCCGAGGACGAGGTCGCGCTGGGAATCGCGGGCGATCTACCGCGAGCTCGCAGCTGGCTTACCGAGCTCGGGCTGGCAGGGAGCGAGCGGCGCCATCCGCGCGACCTTTCCAGCGGCGAGCGCGAGCGCCTCGGGCTGGCGGCGGTGCTGGCGACCGAGCCCGACCTGCTGGTCCTCGACGAGCCGACGCGAGGAGTCGATCCGGAGCGCAAGCGCGAGCTGGGGGAGATGCTTCGGGCCGGCTCGGAAGGCCGGGCGACTCTGCTCGTCAGCCACGATCTCGCCTTCGCGCGCAGCGTCGCCGACCGCGTCGTCGCGCTCGAGGGGGTGCGGGCAGATGCGTAGCTGGCACGGCTATGGGCTCGCCCTGCTGGTGGCCGTCTTGGCCCTGGCGCTCGGATTCATCAGCGGACAGTGGGTGATGGCCGCGATCGCGCTGGGCGTCGCGCTCGCGCTCGCGCTCGGCGCCTTCGTCGAATCGGGCCCCGACTCCGCCAAGGAGGTGGCGCTGATCGGCACCCTGACGGGGATCGCGGTGGCCGGACGGCTGCTCGTCCATCCCTTTCCGGGCGTCCAGCCGATGACAGTGATCATCATCGCCAGCGGCGCCGCCTTCGGGCTACGGATCGGCGTCTCGGTGGGCGCTCTGGGCGCGCTCGTCTCCAACTTCTTCCTCATCCAGGGCCCCTGGACGCCCTGGCAGATGGCTCTCTGGGCGGCTTGCGGCGGGGTCGGGGCGCTGACCGCCCGGCTGGCGAGCCGGCGCCTGGCCTTCGCCCTGCTCTGCGCCGTGCTCGCGTTTGGCTTCTCGACGGCCATGGACGTCGCCTACTGGTGGTACGCCTACGCCCACACCTGGGCTGGGCTGACCGCGCAGGTGATCAGCGGGTTTGCCTTCACGCTGGCGCACGCGCTCGGCTCCTTCGCGATCGCGCTAGCGGTCGGGCCCGAGCTCGTTCGCATGCTCGAGCGTTTCGGTCGCCGCCTGCACACCGAGATCGTCTGGGACGAGGCGCCGCTGCCCGGAGAACGGCGAGCGTATAACCGATACGCCGGCGCGAAGGATCTCTAATACGTTGCGGCGGAGGAGTCGAATTCGAGTTTGGTCGTCTTGTGCGCGACGGCGTCCACGCTCTGTACGACTTGGTAGCCACCGACCGTCAGCGTGAGCTTGTAGCGACCGGGTAAGACAGCGAAGGAGAAGTGACCTCTCGCCAAGGGCCTAGTAGCGTCGATCTTGTACTTGGCGCCCCAGATCGACGCGGACCCCTCTAGCGGAGTGCAGTGCGGGTGCTGCAGAAAAAGCGCGTGTCCGCCGCAACTCTCCGCCACTCCGGCGATGCGAGTGTCGGGCACGGCTCCGCCGCCAACAGACGCCAAGACGAGCGCCGCGACCACCATAGCGACGATCTCGATCCTCGAATGCCTCACTTCACGAATATAGACGGTTGAAAGCCCGGGACGAGGTGCCGATGCCGGAGAACGACTAGCCTCATGGCACGCGCGGCACGAAGGAGCACCAACCTCCTCCCCGCTGCAATCGTACCCCCGAGTCAACCGCGAAACAGAGCCCGAAGCGTGCCGAAACTGTGCCTTTCCGCGGCCCGGTAGAGCGGGGGAGACGGGGCGCGCCCGGCGCGCCCCGCGACCGCGGATAGCATGGGCCGAGTGGTCGCCTCCTCCTTTCCCGAGAACTACTTGAGCGAGCTGAACGAGACTCAGCGCGACGCGGTCCTGTCGACCGAGGGGCCGCTGCTCGTCATCGCCGGCGCCGGCTCGGGCAAGACGCGCGTGCTCACCTATCGGGTCGCTCACCTGATTCGCGCCTGTGGCGTCAAACCGCACGAGATCCTGGCCATCACCTTCACCAACAGGGCGGCGGCGGAGATGCGCTCGCGCCTCACCGCGCTGCTCGGCCCGCCGGCCGAGCGGGCCTGGATCATGACCTTCCACGCCGCCTGCGGCCGCATCCTGCGCTCGGAGATCCCGCGCCTCGGCTACCAGTCCAGTTTCACCATCTACGACCAGCCCGACCAGGTGCGTCTGGTCACGATCTGCCTTAAGGAGCTGGAGCGCGACCCCAAGCGCTTTCCGGCGCGCGGCATCCACTCTCAGATCTCGAACGCCAAGAACCGGCTTGTCGGCCCCGAGGAGTACATGGCCCGCGTCTCCTCCTTCTACGACCGCACCGTCGCCGAGGTGTACGAGCTCTATCAGCGCAAGCTGTTCGAGGCGAGCGCGCTCGACTTCGACGACCTGCTCTACCTGACCGTGCAGGTGCTGGAGCGCTTCCCCGAGGCGCGCGAGCGCTGGCAGAAGGCCTTTCGCTACGTGCTGGTCGACGAGTACCAGGACACCAACCACGCTCAGTACCGGCTGCTGCAGCTGCTCGCCGCCAAGCACAAGAACGTCTTCGCCGTCGGCGATCCGGACCAGTCGATCTATGCCTTCCGCGGCGCCGACATCCGNNGAGCGCGACTTCGGCGAGGCGCGCCAGATCGCGCTGGAGCAGAACTACCGCTCGACCATGTCGATCCTCGAGTCGGCCAACGGCGTCATCGTGCAGAACCGCGAGCGCAAGGAAAAGCGGCTCTGGTCGGAGCTGGGCGACGGCGAGCCGGTCGAGGTGGTGGAGGTGGAGGACGAGCACGCCGAGGCCCGCTACTTGGCCGCTTCGATCGCCCGGCTGGTCGACGAGGGCTACTCGGGCTCCGAGATCGCCGTCTTCTACCGCACCAACGCCCAGTCGCGCGTACTCGAGGACGTGCTCGTGCGCCAGGAGATCGGCTACCGCGTGGTCGGCGGCCCGCGCTTCTACGAGCGGGCCGAGATCAAGGATCTGGTCGCCTACCTGCAGGTGATCGACAACCCGCTCGACGTGGTCTCGCTGCTTCGCATCGCCAACCGGCCGCGGCGCGGCATCGGCTCCACGACGCTGGCCAGGCTCGGGAGCTTCGCCGACGCGCAGGGGATCCCGCTCTGGCAGGCGCTCGGGCGGGCCGACGAGGCGGGAATCTCCGCCGCCTCGCTGCGTGCGGTCAAGGCCTTCCACACGCTGATCCAGTCGCTCCAGTCGGCGGCGCAGGAGCTGGAGCTGCCCGAGCTCGTCCAGGCGGTGCTGGAGCGAAGCGGCTATCTGGAGGCGCTCAGGGCCGAGCGCACGGTCGAGTCGGCAGGGCGGATCGAGAACCTCGAGGAGCTGGTCGGAGTAGCGGGAGAGTTCGCTGCTCGCGATGACCATCCGGCTCTGGCCGAGTTCTTGCAGGAGATCTCGCTCTTCTCCGACTCCGACGCGCTGGCCGAGGAGCGAAGCGACGTGACCCTGATGACACTGCACAACGCCAAGGGGCTCGAGTACCGGGTCGTCTTCATCATCGGCATGGAGGAGGGGATCTTCCCGCACTCCCGCTCGATCGAAGAGCAGGGGATCGAGGAGGAACGGCGTCTCTGTTACGTCGGCATGACCCGCGCGATGGAGCGGCTCACGCTCACTCACGCCGCCTCGCGCTCGCTCTACGGGCGCCACGACTCCAACCTACCCTCGCGCTTCCTCGACGAGCTGCCCGAACGCTGGATCAAGCGCGACCGGCTGCGCGCCTCGTCCTGGTCGGGCCACAGGCCGCCGGCGGGCAGTGCCGTCACCCCGCGCACCGACCTGCCCGATCTGTCGACCGGTGACTCGGTGCGTCATTCCACCCTCGGCGAGGGAGTGATCACCCGCATCGAGCCCGGCGGCGTCGTCACCGTGCGCTTCGCCGGCGAAAGCGGCGAGCGCAGGCTGATGCTGGAGTACGCGCCGCTCGAGAAGATCTCGCGCTGAGCGGTCGTCCGCCCGAATTCGCTCTCTCGATTGCGGGCGGAGCCGGTTGCTGCTGGAATACGCGCCTGGCATGAGCATCGATATCCGCACCTGCAAAGAAGACGAGTTCGCCGCCGGCATCAGCCCGATCTGGCAGTACTTCAGTGAGGAGCCGAAGGAGGAGATCGTCGAGAACTTCCGCCGCATCCTGCCGGCGGGTCGCATCAACGCGGCCTTCGACGGCGACCAGGTGGTCGGCTCAGCCAGCGCCTATTCCTTCCGGATGACGATTCCGGGCGGACCGGTGCCGACCGCGGGCATCACGCTCGTCGGCGTTCGCCCGACCCACCGGCGCCAGGGCATCCTGAGCAAGCTGATGAAGCAGCTGCTCGAGGGCGCGCACGAGCACGGCGAGCCGATCGCGGCGCTCTGGGTGGCCGAGGAGACGATCTACGGCCGCTTCGGCTGCGGCATCTGCTCGATCAACGGCGAGATCCGCATCGACCGCGCGCACACTCACTATCGAAAGCACTGGGAGCAAGCGCTCGTGGCGAGGCAGGTGGAGAGCAAGGAGGCGCTGGATAGCTTCCGCTCCGTCTACGAGCAGGTGGCGCCACGCAGCCCGGGCATGCTCTCGCGCACGCGCGACTGGTGGGAGATCAGACAGCTGTTCGACGATCCCAGCGCCCGTCACGGTGCCGGGCCGCTGCAGCGTGTTCTGTTCGAGCGCGAGGGCAAGCCGGCCGGCTACGCGCTCTACAGCCACCACACCGAGTTCGTCGAGGGCCGCTCGAACTCGACGCTCGAGGTCAGGGAGGCGATCGGCGTCGACACCGCCGCGACCGCCGAGGTCTGGCGCTACCTGTTCGACATCGACCTGATCGCGCAGATCCACGCCGAGTACATGCCGATCGACCATCCGCTCTTCTTCATGCTGGCCGAGCCGCGGCGGCTGCGCCTGCGCGCCCAGGACGGCATCTGGCTGCGCCTGGTCGACGTGGAGGCGGCGCTCAGGGCTCGCTCTTTCGCCGCGGGCGAGCAGCTGGTGCTCGACGTCATGGACTCTTTCTGCCCCTGGAACGAAAGCTGCTACCGGATCGAGGAGGGCGAGGTCTCGCGTGCGAGCGGCGAGGCCGACCTGCGCCTCGACGTGCGCGAGCTGGCAAGCGTCTTCATGGGCGCCTTCAGCTTCAGCCAGCTTCACCGCGCCGGTCTTATCGAGGAGCTGCGCCCGGGCGGCATCGCCTGCGCCGACCGGCTGTTCGCGACGCCGGTGGCACCGTGGTGCCCGGAGATGTTCTAACGAGCTCTTCTCGAAACGGAGCGCTTGCTGAGAGCTGTCGGGCGTTTGTGATTGGTCGCTAGAATGCTGCGACCAGGGCGGTTAGCTCAGTTGGGAGAGCACCAGCTCGACAAGCTGGGGGTCACTGGTTCAAGCCCAGTACCGCCCATGAAAACCCTCGCTTTTGCGGGGGTTTTTCCTTGCCGGATCTTGGCCAGTCGCTCCATCGGCCTTCCACGCCTAAGTATGCCGGAGTGCTCGGAAGCCGGCGAGGGGAGTTCGTGTAGCGGCCAGAAGAAACCACCCGGTCGCATCGGGTTTATGCTCTCCTTCTCTCGTTTCCTAGTCAATTACGAAAAGGGGCGACTACGATGACGGCGAAGCCAAGGGAGAAGTGACCTCACGGAGGGGCAACCTTGAAGCGAAAACTCATCCTTACTGTCGCGTTCGTAGTCGCCTTCTTCATCGGGGTTGCGACGGACGCATCAGGGAAGACGAAAACCGTCACCACCGCTGCCAAGACAGTCGGCTCGGAGGCC
>PKYN01000009.1:265713-413634 GCA_003132665.1 Actinomycetota bacterium | reverse complement strand
AGGTCACGGAGAGAGGTTAGCCGCAAGGCGAAGCTTTGAACCCAAGCCCCGGTAAACGGCGGCGGTAACTATAACCGTCCTAAGGTAGCGAAATTCCTTGTCGGGTAAGTTCCGACCTGCACGAATGGCGCAACGACTTGGGCGCTGTCTCAACGAGGGATCCGGTGAAATTGTAGTCTCGGTGAAGATGCCGAGTACCCGTGGCTGGACGGAAAGACCCCGTGAACCTTTACTGCAGCTTGACGTTGGAGTTTGGGATATATCGTCCAGGATAGGTGGGAGGCTTTGAAGCGGGGGCGCTAGCTCTCGTGGAGCCAATCTTGGGATACCACCCTTTGTGTTCTGGGCTTCTAACTCGATGCCGTTATCCGGGTCGGGAACAGCGTCAGGTGGGCAGTTTGACTGGGGCGGTCGCCTCCTAAAATGTAACGGAGGCGCGCAAAGGTTCCCTCAGCACGGTTGGAAATCGTGCGTAGAGTGCAAAAGCATAAGGGAGCTTGACTGCGAGACTGACAAGTCGAGCAGGTGCGAAAGCAGGCTTTAGTGATCCGGCGGTAGAGAGTGGAATTGCCGTCGCTCAACGGATAAAAGGTACTCCGGGGATAACAGGCTTATCGCTCCCAAGCGTCCACAGCGACGGAGCGGTTTGGCACCTCGATGTCGGCTCGTCGCATCCTGGGGGTGTAGTCGCTCCCAAGGGTTGGGCTGTTCGCCCATTAAAGCGGTACGCGAGCTGGGTTCAGAACGTCGTGAGACAGTTCGGTCCCTATCCGCCATGGGCGTTGGGAACTTGAGAGGAGTCGTCTCTAGTACGAGAGGACCGAGATGAACAGACCTCTGGTGTATCAGTCGTCGTGCCAACGGCGTTGCTGATTAGCTACGTCTGGAAGGGATAACCGCTGAAAGCATCTAAGCGGGAAGCCCACCTCGAGATGAGGTTCCCCATCCTCTAGAAGGAGTAAGGGCCGTGGGAGACCACCACGTTGATAGGCGGGACGTGTAAGCACAGCAATGTGTTCAGCGGACCCGTACTAATTGCCCGAGGTCTTGACTTGAACACGTATGTATGAGTCGCTATGGAGTTTTGAGGGTGCGCAATTTGCGCGCCTTTGACAGTTTGGCGGTCATAGCGACGGGGATACACCTCTTCCCATTCCGAACAGAGAAGTTAAGCCCGTTCGCGCCGATGGTACTTGGGGGGCAACTTCCTGGGAGAGTAGGTCGCCGCCAGTTCTTTAAGGGTCGCGCGAGCGGCCCTTTTTCTTTCACTAGAATCGACGAATGCGTGTTCCTGTTCCGGAGCTGAAGGACGAAGTCATCTTTCTCCGGCGCTGGAATGAAGGCGACATCGCGGCGAACGTCGCCGCCTGTCGGGACGCCGACGCAATTCGCTGGATGCCACGCATTTCGACTCCGTACGACGAGAGCGATGCGCGCGAGTTTCTCGCGCACTCCGAGAAAGGTTGGGAAGAGGGAACGTTCTACGGCTTCGCTATCGCCGAGCCTGCGACCGGGCGCCCGATCGGATCGATTGGGGTTTCAGTCAACGGCGCGATCGGCGAGGTTGGGTATTTCGTCTTTGCCGGCTACCGCCGGCGCGGGATAGGCGAGCGATCGCTCAGGCTAGTCAGCCGCTGGGCCTTTCAGGAACTCGGTCTCGCTCGGCTTCAGCTAGGCGTGATGGTCGGGAATGCCGCCTCGGCTCGGCTGGCCGAGAAAGCCGGCTTCAAGCGCGAAGGCATCTTGCGGGCTTGGATGGACAATCGAGGCACGCGGGTCGACGTGATCATGCATTCGCTTCTGCCCTCTGAAATAGACGGGCGCTCAGGCGACGAGTAGCTTCTCGCGCCAATCGGGATCGAGCGCGCGAAGGCGTTTTATCCGCTCGGGCAGCGGCGGGTGTGTCTCGAACATCCGAGCCAGCCGGTCTTCCCGGTCGAACGGGTTGATCGGGTAGAGAGGCTCCGTCGCCGGGCTGGCGGCGAAGGACACGAGCTCGCCGGCCTGCTCGATGCGCAGGAGCGCGTCGGCCAGCCCATGCGGCGAGCCGCAGAGCGTGGCGGCGCTCGAATCGGCGGCGAACTCTCGCTTTGGTGAGAGGAGTAGGTTCTCGACGGCGGCGGCGACCGGCGCGAGGAAGAAGAGCAAGCCGCGTTGGAAGAAGCCCGCTAGGCGGCTCAACTCTATGAGAGTCGAGGCCATGGCGACCGATGCGGTCTGGACGGCCACGTCGTGGTTGCGTACGTGCGCCAGCTCGTGTGCGATCAATCCTTCGAGCTCGGCGGGAGATGCGGCCGTGAGCAGGCCGAGGCTGATTACGACGCTGCTCGAAATCGGCCCCCGGCCGACGGAGAGCGAGCGCGGATAACCATCACTGATCAGATAGAGGCGAGGCTTGACGACGCCTGCTTTGGCCGCCAGTGTCTCGACCGTCGAATGGAGAGCCGGCCGCTCGCCGATGACGAGGTCCCGCGCCCCCAGCATCGAGAGCACGAAGCGATCGCAGTAGGTGTAAATGGTCGCGGCGGTGAGTAGTGCGGCGAAAAGGAAGACGGTCGCCGCGCTCCAGCCGCCGACCGCGTACCCGATCGCGCTTGGCGGAAGCGCGAAAACCACGAACAGAAGCCCGAGCTTGAGGAGATTGCGTGCGGTTGACAGCCGAACGCTCAAGACTGCTCTCCTTTACGTTTCGTCCCCGGAGTCGATGTCGCGCAGGCCCTGCGGCGGCCAGTCACTTTCGGGAGCATCGCAGCGCGACGAGCAGTGAAGCGAGGCGATGTTCTGCAGCGGAATCAGGATGTGTCCGTTCAGTTCGACGTGGGCGACATCGTCGACGATGCAGTAGGCAGTAAGGACGCCTTCCTGATAGTCACCGCCGAAAAGCGCGATCTCGACCCGTTCGCCCTTGTACTTGTTGGTGTAGTCGTCCACCGCAAATCCAGTCTACCCCTGGGTCGTCCTCCAACCCGCAGCGCCGAGGCGGGTTGGCGGCGAACGACTTACGATACGCACCATGGATCTGGGCCTCGAGGGCACCGTCTGCGTCGTCACCGGCTCGCGTTCGGGAATCGGCTTCGAGACCGCCCGCATGCTCGCTGAGGAGGGCGCGCGCGTCGTTGTCTGCGGCCGCGACGAAAAACGAACCGGGAAGGCGCGAGAACAGGCCGGCGCCGAGCTCGCCGTAGCCGTCGACTTATCCGATCCTGCCGCCCCGGGCGAGCTGATTCGCACGGCGGAGAAGGAGCTCGGCCGAGTGGACGTGCTCGTGAACAACGTCGGGGTCGCGTACCAGGTCGCCTTCGAGCAGCTGAGCGAGGAGCACTGGAGCTCGATCTGGAATCTCAACGTGATGAGCTACGTGCGGGCGATTCAAGCGGTCCTGCCGGGCATGCGCTCGCGCCGGCGCGGGGTAATAGTCAACGTCTCCTCGACGGCCGGCAAGCGACCCTCGACGCGAATGCCGAACTATTCCGTCTCGAAGGCCGCGGTGCTTTCGCTTTCGCGGCTGGTCGCCGACCTCTACGCCGGGGATGGGATTCGCTGTAACGCGGTTGCTCCCGGCCCGACTGCCACCGAAGCCTGGCTGGGCGACGGCGGACTGGCCGACCAATCGCGCTCGGGCACAGAGGTGTCACGCGATCAGGTGCTCGCCGCGGTGGGCACTGGTCGCCCGCTTGGGCGCTTGGCCGAGCCCGAGGAGATCGCGGCGGCGATCGTCTTTCTTTGCTCCGAGCGCTCGAGCTATGTGACCGGCGCCGCCTGGAGCGTGGACGGCGGCACGGTGCCGATAATCATCTAGACCTCGCGCGTCGCGAGCGCCTACGCGTTGCGAGAAGCAGCAATACGGGAACAGCGTCCGGGGATCGGCGACACGATCGTTCGTCGTCGCTCTTGACTTCGAGCGCGCTCGCAGCGATACGCTCAGCGCTCAGGCACATGACCCACAGGAGGCAGGGAGATGGAACAGAGGCGACTCGGCGAGCAGGGGCTGGAAGTATCGGCGCTCGGGCTCGGCTGCATGGGTATGTCGGAGTTCTACGGCGCGACCAACGAGGGCGAGGCGATCGCCACGATCGAGCGTGCACTCGATTTCGGCGTCATCTTCCTCGACACCGCCGACATGTATGGGCCGTTCAAGAACGAGCGCCTGGTCGGCAAGGCGATCGCGGCTCGCCGCGCCGAGGTTCAACTGGCGACCAAGTTCGGAAACGAGCGGCGCCCGGACGGAAGCTGGGTCGGCATCAACGGGCGCCCGGAGTACGTACGAGCGGCTTGCGACGCCTCGCTCGAGCGCCTCGGTATCGAGACGATCGACCTCTACTACCAGCACCGCGTCGATACGAGTGTGCCGATCGAGGAGACCGTCGGCGCGATGGCCGAGCTCGTCCGGGCGGGCAAGGTGCGCTACCTCGGTCTCTCAGAGGCTGCGCCGGCGACCATCCGCCGCGCCCACTCCGTTCATCCGATCACGGCGCTGCAGACCGAATACTCGCTCTGGACGCGCGATGTCGAGGACGAGATCCTGCCGACGGTGCGCGAGCTCGGAATCGGCTTCGTTGCCTACAGCCCGCTCGGACGCGGTTTTCTCTCCGCGCAGATTCGCCGCCCTGAGGATCTCGAGGAGGGCGACTTCCGCGTCCACAACCCACGCTTTCAGGAAGGGAATATCGAGAGCAACCTCAAGCTCGTCGACCGCATCGCCGAGATCGCTCGCGAGAAGAACGCGACCCCGGCTCAGCTCGCGCTCGCCTGGGTGCTCGCGCAGGGCGACGACATCGTCCCGATTCCGGGTACGACGAGCGTCTCGCACCTCGAGCAGAACCTGACGGCGCTGGAGATTGAGCTGACGGACGAAGACCTGTCGCGGATCGAGCAGGCTTTCCCGCGCGGCGCCACCGCGGGCAAGCGCTATCCGGACATGTCGAACGTGAATCGCTAGAAGCGAGCGGCCGCCGCTGCGGTTAGGCTGGCTCCTACTATGCCCGAGCCCGCCGGGAAGGTTGCCGACTCCTTCGAAACCCGCGTCAGGGAGCTTGAAAAGCGCTCGCTTTCCTCGCTGGCCGTGCACTCCTACGAGACACGCGGGCGAGTCCGAGCCGAGGAGCCGTGCCGGCTCAGGACGCCGCTACAGCGAGACCGCGATCGCATCGTTCATTCCAAAGCCTTCCGACGTCTCGCGCACAAGACGCAGGTCTTCATCGATCCCGAGGGCGATCACTTCCGAACGCGGCTCACGCACACGCTCGAGACGACAGGAATCTCCCGCGGCGTGGCGCGGACGCTGCGCCTGAACGAGGACCTGACCGAGGCGATCGGGCTTGGTCACGATCTCGGCCACACGCCTTTCGGTCACGCCGGCGAGAAGGCGCTCGACGCGATTCTCGCGGAGAAGTTCGGGCGTTCGTTCCACCACAACGAGCACTCGCTCAGGGTCGTGGACGTGCTCGAGCGCGACGGGCGCGGGCTCAACCTGACCGTCGAGGTGCGCGACGGCATTCTCAATCACACAGGTGAGAACGAGCCCGCGACACTAGAGGGAAAGATCGTGCGCCTGGTCGATCGCGTCGCCTACATCAACCACGACATCGACGACGCGATCCGCGCCGGCGCCGTCAAGGCAAGCGATCTTCCGCGTAAAGCGATCGCCACCCTCGGCGAATCTGGCTCGCGCCGGATCGACCGACTCGTGCACGACATCGTCGAGAGCTCGAGCGAGGCGGGAGACATCGTCCAGTCGGACGAGATCTCGGAAGCCATGCTCTCGCTGCGCCGCTTCATGTTCGATCGCGTCTACCTCTCCTCGCACACCGAGGCTCAAAACGAGCACGCGACGATGGTCGTGCGAACTCTCTTCTGCCATTTGCTCGAGCACCCCGAGGCGATTCCCGAGAAAGAGGGCGAGCCGGTCGAACGAGCCACCGACTACCTTGCCGGCATGACCGATCGCTTCGCGCTGGCACTGTACGAGAGCATCTGATGGCCAGGATCGCGGACACCACCGTCAACGAGGTCAAGGCCGCCGCCGACATGGTCGAGTTGGTCTCGGCCCGCACCGCGTTGCGCAAGGTGGGCGGTCGCTACACCGGGCGCTGCCCGTTCCACGAAGAGCGCACCCCCAGCTTCTCGGTCAACGCCGCCGACAAGCTCTACTACTGCTTCGGCTGCGGCGCCCGCGGCGACGTGATCACCTTCGTGCGCGAGACCGAGCAGCTCGATTTCAACGAAGCGGTGGAGTGGCTGGCCGAGCGCTTCGGCGTCAAAATCGAGCACGAGGAGTCGTCGCCCGCCGCCGAGCGGGAGCGCGAGCGGCGCGGGCGCCTGCTCGAGCTGCTCGAGCTGGCGACTACCTACTACGAACGCTATCTCTGGGAGACGAAGTCGGGCGCCCAGGTACGCGATTACCTGGCTTCGCGCAACCTTGGCGAGGAGGTCTGCAAGGAGTTCCGCCTGGGGCTCTCGCCGGGCGGCTCGCGACTCGTTCCGAAGGCCAGGCAGAAGGGCTTCTCGGCCGAGGAGATCTCTGCGGCCGGCCTGGCCAACCGGCGCGGCAAGGACTACTTCACTTTCCGGTTGATGTTCCCGCTCGCCGACGCGCGCGGGCGCGTGCTCGGCTACAGCGCCCGCAAGTTGCGCGACGACGATCCGCTCCGCGGCAAGTACGTCAACTCGCCCGAGGGAGCGCTCTTCCACAAGTCGAACATCCTCTACGGCCTGCACCTGGCACGGCGCGCGATCGCCAAGCAGGAGCGGGCCGTGGTCGTGGAGGGAAACACAGACGTGATCGCCGTGCGCCAGAGCGGGCTCGAGGCGGTCGTGGCCTCGATGGGCACCGCGCTCACCGAGCGCCAGCTAAAGGAACTCGGGCGGCTCTGCCGCCGCCTCTATCTCTGCTTCGACGCCGACGCCGCGGGGCAGGAAGCGACGCTGCGCGGAATGGAGGCGGCCGCCGCGCAGGGCTTCGACGTGCGCGTGGTCACGCTTCCGCCCGGGCTCGATCCCGCCGACGCCGCCGATGGATTCGAGGAGAGGCTGGACGAGGCCGAGAGCTATCTCGCCTATCGCGTTCGCATCGAGATCGAGCGGGCTCCCGACCGCCAGGAAGCCTTCGTGCGCGTGCGCGAGCTGCTCGCTCGCTTCGAGGACTCGCCCGAGCGGCAGCGGGCTCTGCGCTTCCTCTCCGACAAGCTCGATCTGCCCAAGGAGGTGCAGTCGGGGCTGGCGCCACGAGTGGCCGGAAGGGGAAGCGGAAAGGTGGCCGGCAGCGGCATCTCACCGCACTTGCTGGAGGCCGGCGCCCGCCGCGAGCGGGACGCCCTGGCGGGAGTGGTGGCGCACCCCGATCTCAAGCCGCTGCTGGTCGAGTTGACGCCCGAGCACTTCGACGACGAGCTGCACCGGCGCGTGCGCGAGTATCTGATTGAACCGCCTCAAACGCCCGACGACGAGGTTGTCGGGCTCGTGGCCGAGCTCGACGCGCGTGCCAGTGCGGCCGCGATCGACAAGCAGACGGCAGAGCAGTTGCTGCTTCGCCTGCGCGAGCGCCGGCTTCAGCGTGAGCTCGCAGACGCGGACGGCGCCCACCTGCCGGAGCTTCAGCGCCAATTGGCGCGAGTGAGAGCGGCGATTCGCGAGTTCGCCTAGTCATACCGAGGCGTGACTCCGCCTCTGGCTAGAATCCCGACGTTGGCTGCCTTCCCCGGTAGCTCAATTGGTAGAGCATCCGGCTGTTAACCGGAGGGTTGTAGGTTCGAGTCCTACCCGGGGAGTCTGAAGCGGGGAATCTGGCGATTTCCCGCTTATTTCTTTGAGAACCGAGTTGCGCCTTCGGCGCTGGCTCGGCCTGCTCCTCATGAGCGGGGCGGGCTGCCGCCAATGTGAACAGAGTTCGAGCGTGGGGGAGAACGATCGCGCGGCTGCGGGAATGGATCGCTGACCCGCGGTCAGTGATTGGAGCAGTTACAGATTCTCTGGCCGTTGTAGCGCTGCTCGAAAGGGTGGCCGCAGCGCGCGCATAACGGCGGTACAACTCGTGCCCAGACCAGGATCGCCTGCATGGAGACTGCCCAGAAGACGAGGTAAGGAAGGAATGGCAGCCAGTTGGTCATGATCTACGTATCGGATGCTCCTGCAAACAGATTAGACCTCCAACGTTAAGGCGGAGTAAGAAAACCGCCGCATATCGACGTGTTTGCAGACCACCGAAGGGCGGTACAATCGTAACTGTGACTTGGCTCGTATACGGCCTTTTCGCCACGGCCATTGCCGTGCTGGTGGCCGCTGAATGGCCGCGGCTGCTCGGACGCCTGTCCAGAGCCCCGTTCGTGGGCCGGTATTCAGCCAGAAAGCGGCGCCGCAGACGTGATCGTGCGCACCTGGTGCTCGTCGAGGATGACGAGTCCGATGAGCTCGCCGAGGACCGAGAGGCCTTCGCCGAGAGTGTGGTCAGGGATCTGGAGCGGTTGCCGACGATCGACGATCGCGACTGAGCCCGCCGGCTCGCGCCTACTTGGCGATCGAGATGGAGACTCTCAGCCTGGCCGTGTTTGGCAGGAGCCGGCTGGTGTTCTCGTCGTTCTTCGTTTCCTGGTAGTCGGATGCGCTCACGACCAGCTGGCGCCTTCCGGCCCCGAGCGACTTGGCGTTGATGATCGTCATGCCTGTGCGGGAGTCGTAGACGGACGAGAGCTGACGCGCTCCGGCGGTCGCCGAGATCGAGCTTGGGTCGACGCCTGAGCCGCTGTCGCTGATCTTCACGATCAACACGCCGGCCCGGCGCGAGAGCACGCGGATTCGCGGCGGTTTTGTGTCATCGACCCAGAAACGGAACCGGTATCGTCCGGCTCTCGCTGCGGAGGTAGTGTCGAATACGACGTAGTAGACACCTGCGGCCGGGCGCAGGACGCCGGCAACCGGCTCGGGCATGTCGAAGCTGTTGAGGTACGGGTTGACGTTGATCGGCAAGGCCGTGAGGCCGGCCAGCTTGCTCTCGTTGCTGCCGCGAACGATCCGGGGAGAGA
The DNA here is from genome assembly GCA_003132665.1 of Actinomycetota bacterium. Lineage (GTDB taxonomy): Bacteria > Actinomycetota > Thermoleophilia > Gaiellales > Gaiellaceae > Fen-549. The sequence continues at coordinate 404,617 of PKYN01000009.1, read as the reverse complement.
CCGATACGCCGCTGGCGTGTGAGATGACGACGACGCCGAAGTTCTGGTGTCCGCGGGCGAGCGAGAGGCGAAATACCTGCTCGGGCCCTTTCAGCAGCTGACGCACGCCCGGCGCGAGCTCGGGATACAAGTAGCTGCTGACAAGCGCAGTCTCGCCTCTTGTGTCGCCCTGAAAGACCCCGGTACGAGCGAGTTTGGTCTTCCGTTTCTGGCCGAGGTGCGACGCGAAGACGTGTGACCAGAAGGGAATGCGTCTCATCTGGCCGGCGCAGGTCAGCTCGATCCATCCGTCGAGGTCGCCCTGCCGAGCCTTGCTCGTCGAGCGCATTGTCAGTGAAAGGGTTCCGGGAACGGTCACCGAGGCCGGCGCCTGAAGCGCGGTACCGGGAACCGACTCGGAACGGCGAGCGCGGACTGTGCAGGAGCCCACCGCTGCGCCCGCATCCTCGAGCTTGACCGTCCGCGTTGCGCCGTGTCCGCGCTTGACCAGGCCGAAGCTGAACGACGAGGGAGAGGCGAAGACGAGCGGTTGGTTCGCGGCCGGCAGGGCGATTCGTCCACCGCCTTCGCGCAGGGGAGAAAGCTCGCGCCCGTTCGAGGTCTTGACCGGCGTGCCGGTGAGTACGAGCGCCGACTTGATCTGCGTGACGTTCCAGCTCGGGTGCAGCTGGCGCAGGAGCGCCGCGGCGCCGGCGACATGCGGCACGGCCGCGCTCGTGCCGTCGGCGGTCTCCCAGGTGCCCTCGTTCTTGGCGGTCGAGGAGGCGACCTCCAGGCCCGGCGCCGTTACGTTCGGCTTGAGGAGAAGACCGTACGGTGTCGGGCCCGACGAGGAGAAGGAAGCGATCCGATCTTTCCCCGAGGCCGTGCTGGCGCTCGAGGAGGCGCCGACCGTAATGGCACTCGCTGCGCTTCCGGGCGAGCTGATCGAACCCCGGCCGTTCTCGTCGAATTCGTTTCCCGCCGCCGCGACGACAACGACGCCTGCTGCGCTCGCCGCATCGACCGCCCGCGCGACGATGTCGTTGCGAGGGGAGATCTCCGCTTCGCCGATGGAGAGGTTGATCACGTTCATTCCGTCGGATACGGCGGCCTCGACCGCGGCGACGATCTCGGGCGAGTTCCCGTTGAGTCCAAAATTCTCGGTCGGGATGGTCAGAGCCTTGTAGTTACCGAGATAGGCACGCGGCGCCACGCCCGAGAGGATCCGCGTATCGCCGGCGATCTTCGCACTAGTGCCGGCGTTCCCCGCCGCGATGCCGGCGACAAAGGTGCCGTGGGAGGAAAGCTTCGGATCCACGGGCAGAGAGGCGTTGGCGTAGTCGAGTCCGGAGGGGGCGAAGGCGCGGGCGACTATGACCTTCGCCGTCGTGAAGGCGCTGTCTCCCTTCGGGAAGCCGCTGGGATAGACGTACCCGCTCGGGTTGAAGTAGGGATGCGTCTCGTCGACTCCGTCGTCGATGATGCCGATCTTGATTCCCTGCCCCGCGGTCGACAGGTCAGTGCCCCAGAGATCGGGGGCGCCGACGGCCGAGACGTTGCCGGGCACGCTCGTCTCCATCGCCCGGTAGCGATAGGAGGGATAGACGTGGGCGACGCCGGCCAGCGCGGTCAGGCGCGAGACCTCATCGGCTGGAAGCGTCAGCGCGAGGCCGTTGGCGACGATTCGGTAATGCCGGCGCACCTGAGCGCCCGGAATAGCGGTCTCGATCAGGCGCGAGAGGGAGGTCTGGTCGGAGCTGAGACGCGCCAGGTAACTGTGGCTGAAACCGGCGCGAAGATCTAGGTGCCTGGTCCGCTCCGAGCCGAGCAGGCCGGCGCGATACGCGCTCGCGAGCGACGGCGCGGGGAGCGTCACCACGACCTCGGTCTGAGGCGCGACTACCGGAATCGTCGCCGAGCTGCCCGCGCTGGAGAGTGCGAGCAAACAGAACAAAGCTACGAGCGGTGCCTTCAAGCCTTCGAATCCTACGCAAGTAACGGGATCGAGTTGGGCTGCGAGCTCGGCTTGATCTGGTGAAGAACAATTTGCGCGTGGCGCGGACCTGTTGCGAGGCGGAAGCTAGAATGTCTGGCCGCGCGGATGTGGCGGAATTGGTAGACGCGCACGGTTCAGGTCCGTGTGGGCGAAAGCTCGTGGAGGTTCAAGTCCTCTCATCCGCATAGCCGAAACAAGCGCTTTCCGGGGCAACACCGGGGTAAAACGCCACCGGCCTTACGGAAAGCTCTTAATCTCCGGGGGAGTTTCCTCGCCCGGCCACGGTTCGAGATCGACTGTGACGACCGCTTCCCCGTCCTCGCCCGGCACGACGCTTTCAACCCTCCACAGGGCGCCCTCGAAATTGAAGGCGTCGCCTGCCTCCAGGTGGAGTTCGTCCGCGGTTACGTCGTGCGGAACTCGGATGTTGTAGTCGTGCGGGACACGGATGTTGTAGTGAGGCACGACCAGGAGCATAGGCGGCTTCGCGGCCATGCGTGAAGGCGCCGAGGCGAAGGGCAGGCGGTACCTCGTTGAAGGCCGACTGCTCGTCGAGCTCGTCGACGCTCGGACGATCCGGGCTCGGTGCCGAGGCAACGGCCGCGTCTACCGGCTCGGATACGACGCCGAGCGCTGGTACTGCGACTGCCAAGCGCTCGGGCTCTGCTCGCATCTCGTCGCGCTTCAGCTCGTCACTGTTGAGGCGAAAGCGTGAGTGTGGCCACTGAGACCCGGGAAGCGCTCAGCGGCGCTCACGAGGCGCCGGAGGCGGTTGCAACCGACAGCGCTGCTATCGGCGTGGGCGAACTTGCGGCGAGGCTGCGCCGGCAAGGGATACGAGTCGAGCAGGCGACGCTCAATGGATTCCTTCGCAGCTGGGAGCGTCAGGGCGTAACCGAACGGACGCCGGCCGGGCGCTGGCGCTTGACCGTCGAAGGCGCCTGCCGCTTCTCGTTGGTCGGGCAGATCGAGCCGAGATGAACGCGCTGCTGCCGCTGGGGGCTAGCGAGAGATCGCTTTTACCTATTGTCCGATCACGACGACATGCTTAGCGCATCACCAGAAAGAAAACCGGCCAAGGCATCGAACCTCCGCCGCTCTTCGTGGTTACGAACGAGTGGTGCGGCGAGGTCGTCATGACTGCGAGCCGCTGGCAACATGTGATGGAGCGCCATGTGGAGGTCGCGCCGTATCTGGCGCAGGTGAAGCGCACCCTCGATGCGCCTAACCTCGTTTACGAAATGCCGTCGGAGATACCGACGATGGCTTTCTACGCAAAGGGGCTCATCGCGGACGATCACCGCTTCAGGGGATGCTACGTGGCTGCGATCGTTCGATATAAGATGAAACCCGCCCAAGTGTGGACGGTTTATTTACCCGCGCGTTTGTCGAATAATCAGAGTAGGTTGATTTATGCTTCCGTGTAGCGAGAGGAGTGAAGAGTTGCCCCTCCTTCTAGAAAGCGCGATCGAGCTTCACTGCGAATACGATTCAGAGGACGACACTCTTTATGCGTGGGTCGGCGATGGCCCGCGTCCGGCTATCACGTATGAGACAGACGATGGGCACTTGGTTCGGCTCGATCCGATGACGAAGGAGTTCGTCGGCGTCACCATTCTCGACTTCCAGCGACGCTGGAAGAACAAGCCCATTGAGCTCAAATGGGAAACTGAAGTCGAGAAATCTATTCCGTGGCTTCCCTTCGCGAACCGAAAGCGCCGAGAGTTCAAAGCAGAGCAACGAACGCTGCAGTCGCTCCACTGCTAGTCAGGCTTTCAGTCACGATTCGGCGTTGCCGGCTGCGCTTCATCGCTTCGCAGGGTTCTCGATCATCGACGAGGCGCGTTAACGCTGTCCGCCCTGCGGCCTACTCTCTGGATACGTCCTAGCCGACGAATCGCTGAGGCCGTGGAGCGCTCCACGGCCGAGGCCTTAACCGAAGGCGGACGGCTACACATGCAGGAGGCTAGGACGATGAAACGGGATTCGTTCCACGTAGGCGAAAGCGGCTCTCTGCTGATCATCAGCTCGAGCCCAATCAGCTGGCGACGTTTTGCTCGCGTGCAGTCTCTCTTGCGGCGCCCGGTTCACAACATCTCGCGCCGTGGATCGTCTCGGCGCCCGAGTGCTCGGCGAAGCCAGCGACACACCGCCGGCTCGCGGCGCTCTCGCTCGCCTAGTGGCGAACCCGGCGGCGACGAGCCGCCGCCACCTGAACCTGACCCGCCACTAGCGCGGGCGCTTCGGCCTGCCCTTGTAGGAGGGGGCGGGCGATGAGGATCGACGGCCCGGCCTTCCTGCTCCAGCTCGAGCGCCGAGACGCTTTCCTACTTGAGCAGGGACTCGATTATCTTGAGCTCCGTCTTGATGACTCCGTGGGAAGGAACGGCGAGCGCATCCCATTCCCGGAGGCGCTCCGCGAGCTGCGCGCGTGGGCGGCCGAGACGGCACAACCCGTCAAAACCGTTCAAAACGAGTCAAAACCGGTCACCGCGGCAGAGATCGACACCGCACCTTTCTACCGTGAAAGCGTGGAACTTCTCACGCAGACAGAAGCGGCGCGCCGGACTGGCCTATCCGCCAGCACGATCAAGCGCGCCCTGGATAGCGGCGCGCTGCCGCACGTCGCCCTCGGCACCCGCCGGATCCCAATCGACGCTCTCCGCCGCTTCGCAGAAACCAAGACGAAGGGAAGGGACTAGATGGCTACCGAGATCAAGCAGCGCCGAAACCTCGAAGGACTTTCCGCCGAGCAGATCGCCGCCGCGCTCAAAGCTGGCGAGCTCGCGGTCTTCGCAGCGGAGAAGGCCGGCCTGGAACTCAAAGACTCACAGCTCACGCGAGCCGACCTTGCATCGATGAAGCCCGAGGCCATCAACCAGGCCCGGCTTGACGGGCGCCTCGATGACCTTCTGAAGGGGACAAAATGACCGACCAGAAGCAGCCCAAAGAACAGACAGTAAAGCTGCGTGGAAGCGGCGGTGCCGTCTGGGAGTTCTCGCTCCCGCTCGGCGACATCTATCGAAAGCAGATAGAGCAGCGGCGGCTGACACCAGCCGATGCGGCGAGCGCTCGGCTACTCACCGAACTCGGCTATTTAACCGGGGCGATCGTATGAGAGATCCAGCGCTCGGGGCGCCAGGTAGCGCCGCAGTCGTCACGAGCTTCGAGGTGCCGGATCAACTCCCGGCCGGCGTCGCCAAGGTGAACGTCCGCTTTCAAGAACTGGTCGGCAACCTCGCGGACGCTCGCGCCGAGCTGATCGAAGCGGAGGACGCTGTTCTCGTCGCGGTACAGGCAGACATCAACTCGGAAGCGGTTGCGCTCGCCGATGGTCTTGACGCGCCAGTCGATCGAACCGAAGAGGACGCCGCACGTGCTACGGCCGAGTTGATTCGCCGGCGGGTCGCAGTCTGCGAGCAGGCAGTCGACGGGACAGGGGACAGACTCCTCGACGAGATCGAGAAGGCGAAGACGACCTGGAGCGCCAGCCTCCGCCGCGAAGCAGGCGATGCAAGCAGCCGCCTTGAAGCGGCCGTGCGTGAAGCGGCGAACGCTCTCGACGAGATCAGCTGGAAGGTCGCCCCTCTGGAGTGGCTGGACACGTTCGACTCTGAATACGCGAAGGTCGGCGCCACGGCGCGCGGACTGGACGCGATCAGGTACCGGCCTTCCCTGCCGGCGCCCATCGCGCAGGCGTTCTCCTCGATGAGCGAACTACAGCGGGCAGTCATCGCCGCCGGTCAGGTCTCGGAGGCGCAGGAATCATGAGGACTCACCCCGACCGCGTCGCTTGCCGTACTCGCGTTTCCTGGTCGCGCGGCCAGCGGTTGAGCGCGGTCGGGGTAGAGGATCGCTCGGCCCTCTCTCCGAGCGAAGCGGGCGAGGGGACAGGCGCAGCGACCCGCACGCCGCGGCGCCGTCTCCTGTCCGCGCTCTTGCTCTCGAAGGGGTGGGGTACCACCACTAGACAGATCCCTCAAAGTACCGCTGGGGTCAGGCGAAAGCCTTCTCTGCACTGCTCAAACGTTGGGTTCCGGGGCGCTGAATGACTGAGAAGCGCACAGTGGCGCGGTGTCCGGCAGGCTTGAAGGCTCCAGGGAAGGCGCTCTGGAAGGCGCTCCAGGGCGACGTCACAGACGGATATTCGTTCGATCAGAGGGAGTTGCACCTACTGAACGAAGCCGCCCTCGTCGCCGATCACCTGGCCGACCTCGAGCGCGTGCTGCGTAAAGACGGGATGACCTCACTCGGCAGCGCCGGGCAGCTCGTGGCACATCCGGCCCTGATCGAATCGCGGCAGCAGCGCCTAGTGCTCATTCGCTTGATGGCCGCGCTCGACTTCGGCAGCGAACTCGGCGAAGAGTCGCTCGGTGCGAGGCGAGCTCGGCACGCTGCCGACGCCCGCTGGTCTCGGCGCGATCAGGTTCGCACGCAACGCGCAGCAATCCAACAGAAGGGGGCGGCATCTCATGGCGCGCAGAATCCATGAACCGACAGAGGGCCCGGCGCTCGATACCGACCGCGCTCGGTCCTGGCTCGAGATCGCCCGCGGCAGCGTGCGCCGGGCGACCGAGAACGAAGCGGCCTTCCGTGCCGGGATGAAGTTGAGCGGCGAAGTGCTCGAAATTTGGAAGCGCGGCGAGGAAGAGGGCCGCTTGCCCGAGGCGATCGAGCGGGCTCGTAAGTTGCTACTCGCTCGCGGCGAAGGTCGCGTCATCGAAAGGGCAGACGCTCGCTGCGACGACCCGGCTCAAGTTCCCAGTGCTCGACACGTCGGCGCTCTCTTGGGGCTGAGGGTCCGAGCGTGAGCCTTCCTCGCCTCACGCTCGCGATCGATCTCGAAGGCAGCGCCGCGCCCGAAATCTACGCGCTGCACGCTGGCGACGAAGCGAGGTTGCTCGAGGATCTATCGGCCCGCCGCGGCGACCTCGGCCGTGAACTACTCGCCGCGCTCGACGCCGGGCTCGATCTTCTAGAAGCGCGAACCGCCCGGCTACGCGAAGGCGACCTCGGAAGGCGCGCGGCGTGACCGTCCAGCTAGACACTTGGCAGGACGCGCTCGTTTTCGATCTAGTCGACCGCGCGTTCGACTGCGGGCGAGATCGCGAGCGGCTGATCCCACTCTGCCGCGAATTCGAGCTCCGCTACTACCGGCTTTCCGCTGACGCGCTACTCGCAGCCCGGGAAGCTGAGATCGCGAGCGTGGCCGCATGACCTCCCATTCCTGGCAGCCGGTAAACCTCTCAGCACTCGGCGATGATCCGCCGCCCGAGCCGTCGATCAGCGGTCTGGTCTATCCGGGCTCGCTTGCCCTCGTCTACGGCGAACCAGAGGCGACGAAGAGCTGGCTTTGCCTAGTCCTGGCGCTCGAGCAGGTTCGCGCCGGCCGATACGTCGTTTTCGTCGATCTCGAAACGAGCGCGCGGCTGATTCACTCGCGGCTGGTCGACCTAGGCGCCACGGATGAGGAACTCGGCCGCGTCCAATACATCGCGCCGGCGGAGCCGATCTCCGACCGAGCTATTTACGCCGACGTGGTGGCCATGCTCGCAACCTCCGAACCCTCGCTCGTGGTGGTCGACGCGATGGCCGGCGCCCTGGCGCTGCACGGCTTCGACGGCAACTCGAACAGCGACGTCGAAGCCCTTTACAGCGTCACCCTGGCGCCGTTCCGCGCTGCAGGCGCCGCGGTCGTCGTGGTCGACCATGTTACGAAGGACAGAGAGACACGCGGACGCTGGCCCATCGGCGCTCAGCGGAAACTCGGCGGCGCCGACGTCGGGATCCTCGTCGAGCCCGTCTCTGCGTTCTCCCGCGGTGGATCGGGTCTCGCCCGGCTACGCGTCCAGAAGGATCGCCACGGCGCTCTCGCGCGCCCCTACGCGGCCGAGCTCGAGTTAACGAGCGACCCTGACACCGGGGCGATCTCGTGGGCGATACGACCGGCGCAGCACCAAGCCGAAGAGCACGGCGACGGGTGGAAACCGACCGTGCTCATGGAGCGCGTCTATCGACACCTGAAAGAACGCGGCGAGCCTGTGAGTCGAACCGCTATCGCGCGGGAGGTCGGAGGCTCGAAGGAGTACGTCTTGCAGGCGATCGACTGCCTGATTAGTGAGGAGACGATCAAGGAAAAGGCTGGCGCTCGTGGTGCTCGTCTCTACTCGATCTCTGACCCGTCTGACCCGTCCGCGACCCGGTCGGAGACGGGTGACACTTCGACCCGTCCGACCCGTCTACCCCCTACAAGGGGGAACGGGACGGCGGACGGGTCACCGGGACGGCTCGATTTCGAGGAAGGGGAGACGGGTGGCGATATCCCCTTCTGAGCCTCTACTCACCGCCCGCGAGCTCGGCGAACATCTCGGCCTGTCGCCGGCAACCATCCTCGATCGTTTCGAGCGCGGTGAGCTTCCCGGCTTCCGTCTCTTCGGCCGCAAGGGCGGCCCGGTGAGGTTCCGCGAGTCCGAGATCGACGCGGCGCTCGAGGGCTGGCGCGTCGGCGCCGCTGGACGGCGACCGAGCGCGGTGGCATGATGCGGGCATGTGGGATAGGGCCCGCATCCTCAGCGCGATATACGATCCGCTTGGCCTCGGCGCCAGCGGCCCTATCCGTTGTGCGTCGGGGCCTTAGTGGTGAAAGTGAGCATCCCATGTCTGACCTGCCGATCCTCGATCCTGATTGGCGGCCGTCTACCGACGATGAAGCGCTCGAGGCTGCCGACCTCCTAAAGGACGCTTTTGCGCGGCTTCAGGAATACGTAGAAGAGCGGCTGCCGTGGCGCGCGTTCTTAAAGGAGCACCCCGAGCTAGAGGGCTCGACGTGGCGCGATCGAGAGGGGGTGCCGCACTTCTATTTCCGCGACCGCGACACGTCCTATGAAGCGATCCTCGCCGCGCTCCGTGACCTCGCCTCGACGAAACCGAAGGGCGTCACGTCCTGGGACATCTGTCAGCACCTATGGGGAGCCGACGCCCGGCGGAAGGAGTCAAACCCGATTGGTCAGCGGCTCCACAACATGACGAAACTGGATACGAAACGCCTGGAGCGCTACCGCGCGCCGCACGCGGTGCGGAAGGTCAGCAAAGGGCACTATCTACCGCTGGAGAGCGGCGACCATGCCTAGCCAACAGCGAGGCTACGTGGTCAAGCGGGATGCGAGCTGGCAGGCTCGCTGGTCGGACGAGAACGGGGCCCGGCGGTCCCAGAGCGGTTTCGCAACCAAGACCGCGGCCCGTGAATGGCTAGACCGGAAAGTGGGGGATATCGCTGCGCTTCGGCGTGGCGACCTCCTGCCCGTCGCGGATAGGCCGGCGACGGTCGACGCTCTGCTCGATCTCTTCCTCGCGAAGCACGGCCGCACGGTTGACCCCGCGACCCTGCGCAACCTGACAACGCAGCTACGCAAGGCCCGCGCCGAGTTTGGCACTCGTCACCCGGACTCGATCCGCCGCGTAGAGGTTGAGGACTGGCGGAGTACACTCCCGCCTGGTTCCCGTCACGGCGTTTTCCGCTCGTTTCGGCAGGCGATCAGCTGGGGGGCCGATCGCGGCTACGTCGAGCGGAACGCTTCGACGGGGATCAAGAATCCGAAGCGCAAGCGCCACGAGCGCCGCGCCGTGGTTCCGTTCGAGAGCTGGGAGGAAGTCCGCCAGCTCGCCGCCGAGCTCGATCCGCGCTTCGCAGCTATTCCGATCGTCGCAGTAGGGACGGGGCTAAGGCCCGAGGAGCTGTTCGGGCTTCACCGCAGCGACGTAGACAGACAGGCAGGCGTTCTGAGGGTAGAACGCCGCTACACGCAGCGCACACTCAAGCAGGGCGGGAAAACGGCCGGGTCCGTTCGAGCGGTTCCGCTTCGCGCCGTCGTGCTCGAGGCGATCGACTCCATGCCGCGGCGGATCGACACGCCGATCCTGTTTCCGAGTGCGCGCGGCGGCTACATCGAATCCGAGAAGTTCCGCTACCGGGTCTGGACGCCGGCCTTCAAGGCAGCCGGTCTCGATCATCGGCGCCTGTACGACTGCCGGCACACCTTCGCCACCTGGGCGATCGAGCAGGGGATAGAGCTTTGGTACTTGGCGAAGATAATGGGCACGTCGACGACTCAGCTCGAGGACACCTACGCGCGCTGGTTGCAGCGCACGGATGATCGACTCCGCGCGGCCTTCGATGCCTACGATCGGCGGGCTGTCAATGAGTGAGGGAAAGGCCACGGCTCCCCTCTGGTGTCCCGGGGCGGGTGCATCCCGCGCGAAGCGGGAATTACCTATCGCCGGTATCCCAGGGCAGAGGACCGTGGCCCGGCTTGACCTTACCTCGTCTGGTTTCCGAAAGGAAACTCTAGCCGGGGCAAATCCGGGGCAAAACGTCCGAAACCGCGCCCGCATGGTTGAGCGGTCGGAAGGCTAGCAACCCGCACAATGGAGCCAAAAACAACACCTCCCGCCAACGCCCGCCAACGCCCGCCAACCCGCTTCAGAACCTCGTGGAGGTTCAAGTCCTCTCATCCGCATTCTCTACGTGCCCGAATGCCGCACTTACTCGGGCAGCTCGGCGAGAACCCAGTCGGCGTGCTTGGCCGGATCGACCTTGGGCCAGACTTTGGCAATCTTGCCCTCGGCGTCGATCAGGAAGGTCGAGCGGACGATGCCGAGGAAGCTCTTGCCGGCGAAATGCCTTGGCTGCCAGGCGCCGTAGCGCTCGATCACCTCGTGCTCGGGATCGGAGAGGAGCGTGAAGGGAAGACGGTATTTCGCCTTGAAGCGCTCGTGCGAAGAGACGCTGTCGGCGCTGACGCCGAGCACGACCGCGCCGCGGCGCTCGAATTCGCCCCAGGCGTCGCGGATAGCGCACGCTTCTTTCGTACAGCCGGGCGTGTTGTCCCTGGGATAGAAGTAGAGAATGACTGGCTTGCCCCGGTAGTCGGAGAGCCGCACACTCTCGCCGCCGTCGGTCTCGAGCTCGAAGTCCGGTGCCATTTCGCCTTCCGCGATCATCTCGCGCAGCCTCCATTCGGCAGGTAGCGTGTTCGTCGTGAATCTCCTACCCGTCCCGGCCGACATGAGAACCCGACCCGATTCGGCGCTTCCGCGCGCGCGGAAGAGGGGCTCGTGAGATCACGCGGCAAAGAGCACCGCACCCTTCGCGCCTTCGCGATCATCCTCGCGATCGTCTGCCTGATCGTGATCTTCCAGCTCTACGCGACCCTGATGGTCGCCGCCATCCTGCTCCAGATCGCCTTCTTTCTCGCCGTCGCCTTCTTCCTCTACCTGCTCTGGCGCGAGCGGAGGGGAGAGATCTCGCTTTGGCCGGCTCGAGCGCAGTGGGCGTTTTACGGCGCTGCGCTCGTTGCGCTGACGAATCTCGGGCTCTACTTCGGAGCGCGCCTGTTCGCGACTCACAGTCTCAAGATCGACGGCTTGACGGGCGTCGCCTGGCTGCTCGTCTTTCCGCTCTGCGGCCTCGCGATCTGGCGCGCCTGGCGCGAGCAGCACACGTACTACTAGGTCAGACCACGACTACGCTGACGAGAGCAGCATGACCAGATCGCTCAGCGAGCAGCTGCAGTCGCTTCCGACCGCGCCCGGCGTGTATCTCTTCCACGGCGAGAAGGGAGACGTGCTCTACGTGGGCAAGGCGAAGTCGCTGCGCTCGCGCGTGAGCAGTTATTTCCGCCGCGGCGGCGACGGGCGCCCCGGGATTCCTCAGCTCGTCGAGCGGGTGGTCGAGATCGAGACGATCGTGACCCGAAACGAGGTCGAGGCGCTGCACCTCGAGCAGAACCTCGTCAAGCGGCACCGCCCGCCGTTCAACATCCGCCTGCGCGACGACAAGTCGTTTCCGTATGTCGCCGTGACGGTGGAGGACGAGTATCCGCGCGTGATGTTCACTCGTGAGCGTCACCGGCGCGGAGTTCTCTATTTTGGCCCCTTTGCGAACGCCAAGAAGGTACGAAGCACGCTCGACGTGCTCAATCGGGTCTTTCGCTTCCGCCCCTGCGAGGGACCGAAACCGGGACGGCGATCGGGCATCCCGTGCCTCGATTACCACATCGACCGTTGTTACGCGCCCTGTGTCGGACTGATCTCGCCCGCCGATTACGGAGCCCTGATCGACGGGGTGATCGAGTTCCTCTCCGGTCACACCGACCCGATTCAGGAGAGCCTCGAGCGCTCGATGCAGGACGCCGCCGACGACCAGCGCTTCGAGGAAGCGGCCCGCTATCGAAACAGGCTGGTGTCCGTGAGGCACCTGCTCGAGCGCCAGGCGGCCGATCTTCCCGGCGAGGGAAGCGCGGACGTGCTGGGGCTCGCGCTGGAGGGAGATCGGGCCGCCGTTCAGGTCTTTCCGCTGCGCAGCGGGCGCATGGTCGATCGGCACGGCTTTCACCTGGAAGGCGTGGCCGGGCAGGACGAGGCGGCGCTGGTGGAGGCCTTCTGCCTCGAGTACTACGGATCGACGCCGGTGATTCCACCGCTGATCGTCGTTCCGCCGGCGGCCGGCGGCCTGCAGGCCGTGGCCGACTTCTTGAGCGAGCTGCGCGGTGCGCGGGTCGAGTTGCGCGCGCCGGCGCGGGGCGAGAAGAGGCGTCTGCAGGAGCTGGCGAGCGAGAACGCCAGGCTGGCTCTCTCCTCCGAGGCCCGTGCCCGCGAGACGGGGCGCCTGCGCAGAATCGAGGCGCTCGAGGAGCTGCGCGAGGCTCTGAACCTGGAGAGCCTGCCGATCAGGATCGAGTGCTTCGACGTCTCCAACCTGCAGGAGGCTTCGCCCGTGGCCTCGATGGTCGTCTTCCGCGACGGGATGCCGCTCAAGGCTCACTACCGCAAGTTCTCGCTGCGAACGCTCTCCGGGCAGAGTGACGTTGCCGGCATGAACGAGGCACTCACTCGCCGCTTCGCACACCTCGGCTCGCCGGGTGAGGGCGACTTCGACGAGAGCTTCGCGGCGCTGCCAAACCTCGTAGTAGTCGACGGTGGCAAGCCCCAACTGGGCGCTGCCCTCGAAGCGCTGGGCAAGGCACCCGAGACCGAGCGCATCGCCGTCGTCTCACTGGCCAAGCGCGAGGAGGAGGTGTTCGTTCCGGGATTCTCCAAGCCGGTGCGCCTCGATCGCCATTCGCCGGGCCTCCAGCTCCTGCAGCGCCTGCGCGACGAGGCTCACCGCTTTGCTATCGGCTACCACCGCCAGCGCCGCTCGAACGAGTCGTTCACCTCGCTTTTCGACGAGCTGCGCGGGGTTGGTCCGGCGCGGCGGCGCGCGATCCTGACGCACTTCGGCTCGCCCGAGCGCTTCCTTGCCGCGAGCGCCGAGGAGCTGGCCGCGGCACCCGGGCTGCCCGAGAAGACGGCGCGCCAGATCTACGCGCAGCTGCACAAGGCGGGAGGCGCCTGACCCTCGCCGGACGAGTCAGGGCGAGCGCGGCCTACGGCTTTTCGGGCCGGAGCCGGAGCGGCCCTTCTCCTGAGTCACGAAGCGCTGGAAGCGGAAGGTGTGGAAGAAGATGAGGATCGAGCCGAAGCCGAGCACGATGTTGATCAGGCTCGTGAACAGTCTCGTGCCGACGCTGTAGGCGACGATCATCGAGCCCGAGGCGGCACCGTGCAGAACGGTTACCAGCAGCGCCTGCTCGGTGCCGATTCCCGAGGGGCTGATCGGCAGCAGCGTGGCGAGGTTCGACGTGCCCTGGGCCAGCAGGGAGTTGTGCAGGGTCGCGGGCATGTGAAAGGCGAGCAGCGCGAAGAAAACGATCGCCAGGCGCAGCGCCCAGTCGCCCAGCTGCCAGGGGAAGATGTGGCGAAAGTAGAAGCGCCAGTCGAGCAGGCCCGTCAAGCCCTGGCGAACGCGCTCCTTGAACTCCCGGATCGACACCCAGGCCCAGAGCACCAGGGCCGTAATGACGAGGATGACGGTGCTGACGATGATGACCGCCGCCTTGGGGTGCGCGAAGAACCATCTGAAGTCGAAGGCCGGCCGGTTGGGTAGAAGGGTGTGGCCGGGCAGTACTCCTTCCCAGAGGAGGAAGAGGAAGAAGAGGCCGGCCATCAGTGTGTCGAACGGAGCGCGAACGAGAATGGTCGAGGCGACCGTGGTGTAGGTGCTGCCTGGGAGACGGCGCTTGACGATCACCACTCGAACCGCGTCGCCGCCGTGCGCCGGCACGACCGAGCCGACGGCTACTCCCGCGCAAAGTGCGCCGAAGACCGTAGGGAAGGAAGAGCGCTTGCGCGGGTAGGCCGCGATGATCGAGTTCTGCCAGGCGCGGGCAGCGCAACCGATCTTGAGCACCTGCAAGACGGCGACGACAGCCAAGAAACTCCACCTGACGTCCGTCAGGTGGTCGAGGAAGACGTGGACGCCGCGAAGGACCGCGTGAAGCGAGAATGCGAGCGGGATGAGCACTGAGACTCCCTAATGCCCCGCTTTTCGTGTTACCCGGGTCATCCCCGCAAGGTCTAGTCGCCGGCGTCCATGTATGGATAGCGATAGTCCGTCGGCGAGACGAGCGTCTCCTTCACGGCGCGCGGGCTCAGCCAGCGGATCAAGTTCCACATCGAGCCGGCTTTGTCGTTCGTGCCCGAAGCGCGAGCGCCGCCGAAGGGCTGTTGCCCCACGATCGCTCCGGTCGGCTTGTCGTTGACGTAGAAGTTGCCGGCCGCATGTCGAAGTGCGTGCTCGGCCTCGGCGGCGGCCGCTCGATCGGTGGCGAAGACCGCGCCCGTGAGAGCGTAGGGCGAGGTGCTGTCCACCAGCTCGAGCGTCTCCGTCCAGCGCCGCTCGTCGTATGGATAGACCGTCAGCAGCGGCCCGAACAGCTCCTCGCGGATGAGCCTGCAGCGGGGGTCGCTCGTCTCGATCACGGTCGGCTCGATGAACCAGCCGACGCTCGAGTCGCAGCCGCCTCCAGCCACGATCTCCATCTCGGGCGCGGCTTTCGCCTCCTCGATCGCCTTCGAGAGCGAGTCGAAGGAGGCCTTGTCGATTACGGCGCCCATGAAGTTCTCGAAGTCGCTCACGTCGCCCATCTTGATCTTCGGAACCTCGGCGGCGAAGCGCTCGCGTAGAGCGGGCCAGAGATTCGAGGGAACGTAGAGGCGCGACGAGGCCGAGCACTTCTGGCCCTGGTACTCGAACGATCCGCGCAGCGCCTGGGCGAAGAGCGCGTCAGGATCGGCCGAGGGGTGCGCGATGATGAAATCCTTGCCGCCGGTTTCACCGACGATTCGCGGGTAGTTCTTGTAGTTCTCGATCTGAGTGCCGATCGTTCGCCACATCGCCTGGAAGACCGCGGTCGAGCCGGTGAAGTGCACGCCGGCCAGCGCGGGGCTGGTGAGCGCCGTCTTCGAGACCGAGGCGCCGTCGGCGAATACCAGGTTGATCACGCCGTCGGGAAGTCCGGCCTCCTTCAGCAGGAGCATCAGGTAGTAGGCAGAGAGCGCGGCGCTCGAAGCCGGTTTCCAGACGACCGTGTTTCCGGCCAGCGCGGGGCTGGTGGGGAGGTTGCCCGCGATCGAGGTGAAGTTGAAGGGCGTGATGGCGAGCACGAAGCCCTCCAGGGGCCTGTACTCCATCCGGTTCCACACTCCGGTCGCCGAGCGAGGCTGGTCGTCGTAGATGCGCTCCAGAAAATGCACGTTGAAACGCCAGAAATCCGCCAGCTCGCAGGTCGAGTCGATCTCGGCCTGGTGGGCGGTCTTCGACTGGTTTAGCATCGTCGCCGCGTTCAGCCGCTGGCGCCAGGGACCCGCGAGCAGCTCGGCGGCGCGCAGGAAGATGGCGGCTCGTTCCGCGAACGACGTGCGCGACCAGGCGGGCCAGGCCTCCGCGGCCGCGGCAATCGCCTTCTCCACCTCGGCGCTGCCGCCGCGGTGGACGTTCGCCAGGACGTGCGCGTGATTGTGCGGCATCACAGCTTGGTAGGGACTTGAGCCCCGAACTTCCTCCCCGCCGATGACGCAGGGGACGGCGATTACCGCAGAAGAGATCTCGTCGAGACGGGCGCGAAGCTCGCGGCGCTCGGACGTGCCGGGCGCATAGGAGAGGTTGGGCTCGTTGACCGGCGAGGGAACGTGGAAGCTGGCGTGATTGGACATGGTTAGTGATTCTAAGGTTCTCGCAGCGTTCGCAAAAATCCGGGTTGCGGCACGGCGGTCGAGTCGAACGCGCCGGCTTCTGTTGGCCGGTCGACTGACATGGCTAGAGCGGCCGCTCTTCCGCTCGCCCCCCGGTGCCCGTACCCTTCTGTAGTTGCCGCTTTCCGATGAACTTCACGAGGAGCTTGCGCACGTCGCCCTGAGGCGCGACTGCGATCGCCTGGCCGAGCTTTCGGCGCTCTTCCACAGCGCCGGCAGGGCGCACCTCGAGGGTAAAGGGAAGATCTCGGTTCATCTCGATCTGGCCGGTGCGGCGGTGGCGCGAAGAGCCTTTTCCGCACTCCGCGCCTTTGGCATCTCGTCGGAGATCCGCACCTATCGCCAGCACGCCTTCAACCGCGACAATCGCTACCAGCTTCACGTATCCGGCTCGCCGCGGGCACTTCAGCTCCTGAACGAGGCCGGCGTGCTCGACGCGGGCTTGGCGCCGATCGAAGTTCCTCCAGCGCGGGTGACCGCCCGCGCCTGCTGCCGCGCCGCCTATCTACGCGGAGCGCTCCTCGGCTCGGGCTCGCTCAGCGCACCGCCCTCGCTCCATCTCGAGATTCGCACGACCAGCCTCGAAGGAGCGACCTTCCTGGCCGAGATCGCGGCACGAGAGGAGGTGGAGCTTCAGGTCGCCGAGCGCGACCGGCACGCCGTCGCCTACGCCAAGGGCAGCGACGCGGTGACCGGCCTGCTCGCGCTGACGGGCGCCTCCGATATCGCGCTTTCCCTTGCCGAGCGCTCCGTGATCGGAGAGGCGCGGGCGGGTGCGAACAGGCTCGCCAACGCCGACCAGGCCAACATCACTCGGGCGAGCCAGGCCGCGCTGGCTCAACTTCGGGCCATCCGCCGCCTTCAGCGCGTGGGACTGCTGGAGCGTCTATCTCCCGCACTGCGTGAGACGGCCCAGCTGCGGTTGCGTGGTCCTCAGCGCTCGGTCGCGGAGCTCGCAGAGCGAGCCGGTATCCCGAAGCCGACGCTGCACGGTCGCCTGCGCCGTTTGCAGGATCTCGCCGAAAAGCCCGGCCGGATCGTCTGAGCGTCCGAAAACCGCTCTGATCAACAGATATCAGGTGACCGCCGCTACACTCGCAGGCGAGCTTAAAGACAGAAAAACGCAGAAAGGGAATTCGAATGGCGACTCGCGTTGGAATTAACGGTTTTGGACGTATTGGGCGCAGCTTTTTCCGCGCACAGGCAGAGATGGGCGCCGATCTGGAGATCGTCGCAGTGAACGATCTCTGCGACATCAAGACGATGGCGCACCTGCTCAAGTACGACTCGGTCCAGGGACGCTTCCCGGGCGAGGTCAAGGTTGGCGACGGGAGCATCCAGGCTGGCGACGAGAAGTTCTCAGTGCTCGCCGAGAAGGATCCCTCGGCGCTGCCCTGGAAGGAGCTTGGGGTCGACGTGGTGCTCGAGTCCACCGGTGTCTTCCGCAGCCGTGAGCAGGTTCAAGCACACCTCGACGCCGGAGCCAAGAAGGTCGTCATCTCGGCTCCCGCGACCGATCCCGACATCACCCTCGTGCTGGGCGTCAACGACGAGCTCTACGACGCCAAGAAGCACAACATCATCTCCAACGCCTCCTGCACGACCAACTGCGTCGCGCCGATGGCGAAGGTGCTGCACGAGAACTTCGGCATCGAGCAGGGCTTCATGACGACGATCCATGCCTACACCAACGACCAGCGCATCCTCGACTTCCCGCACAAGGACCTGCGCCGCGCCCGTTCGGCCGCGATCAACCAGATCCCGACCTCGACCGGCGCCGCCCGCGCGATCGGACTCGTTTTGCCCGAGCTCAAGGGCAAGATCGACGGTATCTCGATGCGCGTTCCTGTCCCGACCGGCTCGATCACCGACCTGGTAGTCAGGCTCGGCAAGGAGGCAACCGTCGAGACGGTCAACGCCGCCTTCAAGAAAGCAGCCGACTCGAGCTCGCTCACCGGTTACCTCGAGTACACCGAGGACCAGATCGTGTCCACCGACATCGTCAACTGGCCGTACTCGTGCATCTTCGACAGCTCGCTGACGATGGCCAGCGGCAAAATGGCCAAGGTGTTCGGCTGGTACGACAACGAGTGGGGCTACAGCTGCCGCCTGGTCGACCTGATCGACAAGAAGCTCTAGTCGGGGAGGCCGAAAACCGTGCACAAGCCACGTTCCGTACGTGACGCGGACGTCGCCGGCAAGCGCGTCCTCGTTCGCGTCGATTTCAACGTTCCGCTCGACGAGGGCAAGGTTGCCGACGACACGCGCATTCGCGCGGCGCTGCCGACGATCAAGCTCCTGCTCGAAAAGGGAGCCTCGAACGTCATCTGCTGCTCGCATCTCGGGCGGCCGAAGGGCGTAGCCGATCCCAAGTTCTCGCTCAAGCCCGTTGCAGCTCGCCTCAGCGAGCTGCTCGGGCGCGACGTGGCCTTCGACGACGCGAGCGCGCAGGTCTGCGTGCTCGAGAACACCCGCTACGTCGCCGGCGAGACGAAGAACGATCCCGAATATGCCGCGCAGCTGGCGGCCAAGGCCGATGTCTACGTCAACGACGCCTTCGGCTCCGCGCACCGGGCGCACTCCTCCACCGAGGCGGTCGCCCACCTGCTGCCGGCCTACGCCGGGCTATTGCTCGAGGCCGAGCTGAACGAGCTGAGCAAGCTCCTCGGCGAGGTCGAGCGGCCCTTCGTCGTGATCGTCGGTGGCCTCAAGGTCGAGGACAAGATCGGTGTCTTGCGCAAGCTGGGCGAGCGGGCCGACGAGCTCTTGATCGGCGGCAAGATGGCCGAGCAGGTGCACGCCGACAATCCGGTCGGGCGCGACGTCGAGCTTCCCGACGATACGGTGATCGGAGACCGCTTCGCGGCCGACGCGGACACGCAGATCGTCGACTACTTCGACGTTCCCGAAGGCTGGGAGCGCTACGACATCGGGCCGCGCACGCGCGAGCGCTTCTGCTCGATCATCGCGCACGCCAAGACGATCTTCTGGAACGGCCCGATGGGCGTGTTCGAGTTCCCGGTGTTCGCCGAGGGCACGCGGGCGGTCGCCGAGGCGGTCGCCAAGGCCGACGCCTATTCGGTGGTCGGCGGCGGCGACTCGGTACGGGCTCTCGAAGAGCTTGGTTACAAGAACCGGATCTCCTGGGTCTCGACCGGCGGCGGCGCTTCGCTCGAGCTGCTCGAGGGTAAGGAACTGCCGGGCGTCCTAGCAATCCCTGAGGCTTGAGGAGAGGCGAATGCTGATCGCCGGTAACTGGAAGATGTTCAAGACCCCGTCGGAGGCCGCGAGCTTCTGCCGGGCACTACGTGAGTCGATCGGGGACGTCGGCAATGTCGATGTCGCCGTCTGCCCGCCCTATGTCGCACTCGCAAATGCGATCGCCGAGCTGGCCGGCAGCGAGATCTCGGTCTATGCCCAGAACGTTCACTGGGCCGAGAACGGCGCCTTCACCGGAGAGATCTCGACCGGAATGCTGGCCGAGCTTGGTGCGGCCGGCTCGATTGTCGGGCACTCCGAGCGGCGCCAGTACTTCGGCGAGACCGACGAAACGGTGGCGAAAAGGGCCAAGGCCACGATCGACGCGGGGATGAAAGTGATCGCCTGCGTCGGCGAGCTCGAGAGCGAACGCGACGCGAACGAGACCGAGGCCGTGCTGGCACGTCAGCTCGCCCCGATCGTCAGCGAGATCGGCGTACACGAGCGGTTGGTCATCGCCTACGAGCCCGTCTGGGCCATCGGCACCGGCAAGACGGCCTCTCCGGCTCAGGCAGAGGATGCGCACGCCTTCATTCGCAGCATCATCGACGTCCCGATTCTCTACGGCGGCTCGGTCAAGCCCGACAACGCGGGCGAGTTGATGAGCCAGCCCAACGTGAACGGCGCGCTGGTCGGCGGAGCCTCGCTGGACGTCGACTCGTTCGTCTCGCTCTGTGCGGCCGCAGCGGTCGTCGCGTGAGCGAATCCGCGCCTGCTGAAAGCGACGGGGGAGCGAAAGCTCCCTCGTCGCCGAGGACGGTGCCGCTGGTCGCGCTGGTCATCCTCGACGGTTGGGGCGAGGCGCCGGCCGGCCCGGGCAACGCGGTCTCGCTGGCCGACACTCCCGTTTACGACCGCCTGCTCGCGACGTATCCGCACACGAGCATCAAGTGCTCGGGCGCTGCCGTCGGCCTGCCCGACGGCCAGATGGGCAACTCCGAGGTGGGACACCTGACGATCGGGTCGGGTCGGATCCTCAAGCAGAGCCTGCAGCGCCTGAATGACGACGTCGAAAGCGGCGCCCTGCTCGAGAATAGGGTGCTTCTAGGCGCCTTCGAGCGGGCGCGCGAGCGAGGTGGGAACGTCCATCTACTTGGTCTCGTCTCCTACGGAGGCGTCCATTCCCACATCGATCACCTGCGCGGGCTGCTCGAAATAGCCAAGCGGCAGGGGATGTACGAGAAGACTTTCGTGGATGCCTTCACCGACGGGCGCGACGTTTCGCCGCACGCGGCGGTCGCGGACGTGGCCGAGCTCCCGCCCGAGCGCGTCTCGAGCGTCATCG
This sequence comes from Actinomycetota bacterium, assembly GCA_003132665.1. Lineage (GTDB taxonomy): Bacteria > Actinomycetota > Thermoleophilia > Gaiellales > Gaiellaceae > Fen-549. The sequence goes on along the minus strand of PKYN01000009.1, from coordinate 383,963 downwards.
GCCGCTACTACGCGATGGACCGCGACAAGCGCTGGGACCGGATCGACATCGCTCTGGACGCGTTGATCGAAGGAAAGGGAAAGCGGGCCTCTGACCCCGCCGCCGCGATCCAGGAGAGCTACGACGAGGACGTCACGGACGAGTTCATCAAGCCGATCGTGCTCGACGGGCGGCCTCGCATCGACAAGAAGGACGCGCTCATCTTCTTCAACTTCCGCCCGGATCGTGCGCGTCAGCTCTCGAGCAAGCTGCTCGAGCGCGGCTACGACCTTACGACGATGATGAGCTACGACGACGATCTCGATTGCCCGGTCGCCTACGACGACGTGAACGTGACCGAGACCATGGCTCAGCTCCTCTCGGAGAACGGGCTCAAGCAGCTGCACATCGCCGAGACCGAGAAATATGCGCACGTCACGTACTTCTTCAACGGCGGGCGCGAAGAGGAGTTCCCGGGCGAGGATCGCATTCTCGTCCCGTCGCCGCGCGAAGTCCCGAGCTACGACAAGAAGCCGGAGATGTCGGCACCCGAGGTGGCGCGCCGCTTCTGCGAGGCGATCGGCAGCGGTAAGTACGCCTTCGCGGTCGTCAACTTCGCCAACGCCGACATGGTCGGTCACACCGGCTCGATTCCGGCCACAATCGAAGCACTGGAAGCGGTGGACAAGTGCCTCGGCGAGGTCGTGGCGGCCGTTCACGCACAGGGCGGCGTGTGTCTGATCACCGCCGACCATGGCAACAGCGAGAAGATGCTGGCCGACGACGGAGTCTCCATTTTCACTGCTCACACCACCAGTCAGGTGCCGCTGATAGTGACCGTGGAGGGCGCGAAACTCCGCTCCGGCGGCGAGCTGTCCGACCTAATTCCGACCGCAATTGCTTTGCTAAATCTTAGGAAACCCTTAGCAATTACCGGGGTTTCGGTCATTCAATAAGCAAATAGCGGGGTCTATACTCAGGCTGCCATGGCTATTCAGCAGCCTGATATGGCAGTAATTCGCAGGGCGCAGCGTGGTGACGAGCGCGCCTTCGCGCTTATCGTGCGCGCTTACGAAGCGCCCATCTTCAACTACGTGCTGCGCATGGTCGGCGATCGTGCGCTGGCGGAAGATCTTACTCAAGACGTTTTCCTGCGCGTCTTTCGCGGCCTGCGCGGCTACTCGCGCCGTGCGCGGTTCACGACCTGGCTCTTCCAGGTGGCCAAGAACCGCGTGATCGACGAGATGCGAGCCGCCGAACGCCGGCCGAGGTCTCTCGTGGCGATCGAGGACGCACCGCAGCTCGAGGTGGTCGACGCTCCGATCGAGCAAAGTGAGGCGATCGACATCCTCCTCTCCGAGGTCGACAGGCTGAGCCCCGATCTCAAGGAGGCGCTGCTGTTGCGCGACATCGCGGGGCTTTCCTACAACGAGATCTCCGACACGCTCGACGTGACGCTGGCGACCGTCAAGTGGCGCATCTTCAAGGCCCGGGAAGAGGTTCAGCAGGCGCTCGAGGAGCAGGGCGTCGTGGTTTCGATCCTCGGCGAGAGCGAAAGTAAGAGCGTCGGCTCGAGCTGAGCGGCGCTCCGCGACCTGCTCAGAAACCGCGCGATAGCCGGCTCGCGAGCTGCTCCGGCAGTCCGGCTTCGCGAATCTCGACCTGGGTGCGTTCGATCTCGTACGCGACTCGCCTGAACTCGGCGCTGCCCGCGTCCAGGTCGAGCAGGAGGTAGGCCGACCTCGAATCGCCGTCGCGAGGCTGACCGACCGAGCCGGGATTGAGCAGCCAGCGGCCGGTGGAGAGATCGATGGTCGTTCCGCCGGGCGCGAGGCCGAATCCCAGCTCTTCGCCGACCAACGAGGCGGCCAGAGCGTAGTGGGAGTGACCGACGAGCACGAGCGGCTCGCTACTGAGCGAGAAGGCATCGGCGGCGTTTACCGCCCTCAACACGTAAGCCCAGACCGGCTCGCGCGGGCTGCCGTGGTAGAGCTCGCAACCGGTGAGCTTGGCCGTAGGCTGCAGGTTCTCGAGATAGGCGCTGGAGCTGCCGAGGTGCTCTCGCGTCCAGGCGGCGGCCGCTGCGGCTACCGGAGAGAAGCCGTCCAACGAGATTCGCCCGATCGCGGCGAGGTCGTGATTGCCGACCAGAGACAGGCTCGCCAGGCGCCCGAGCTCCTCGCAGCACTCGCTTGGACGCGGACCGTAGCCGACGCTGTCTCCGAGGTTCCAGACCTCGTCGGGGTGCTCGCGCTCGATATCGCGTCGTACCGCCTCGAGCGCGTGCAGGTTCGAATGAACGTCGGAGATGACGGCGACGCGCATTCGCTTCGTTCGTTCCTAGTCGCGCTCGGGCGAGGGCGGAGCCTCGGGGAGGTTCTTGATCCCTTGCGTCGTCGTCCACTTCGACCAAGAGTCTTCCATCGCATCTATCAGCTCGCGCATGAAGGTGTGCGAAGCGTTCACGCGCGTAACCACGACGCCCGGTACGTCGCCTTCCTCGACCTCGTGATCGATGCGGGCGAAGGTGATAGTGAACTCGTAGTCCGAGAAGCTGACATTGGCGAAGTTCGCGTACACGCCCGCCAGAAGAGACGGATCGAAATGAATGTTCAGCTGTCTGTCTAGGCCTTCGTCTTCCATGCCTCTACGATACAGGCCGAGATCATGAAGAACTTGAAAAGTGTCGGCTTGCGCCGCTTCGAGCTTGCCATCCTCGCTCTGCTGGCTGTGCTGGGCGTGGGCACGGTGGGATTCCACGGTTTCGGAGAAGGCTGGATCGCGGCGTTTTATCGCTCGCTGGTGGCCATCTCGCTGAGCGGGTTCGACTCGGCGCCGGATACGAACGCCGAGCGCATCTTCACGATCGTCATGATTCTCTTCGGCGTGGCAATCTTCCTCTACGTCGCGGGAGCGATCGCAGAGGCTATCGCCCGTGGTCTCGTAACAGGAGCTTGGCAAGAGCGGAGGAAACGCTTGACGATCGAAGCGATGACCAACCACTTCATCATCTGCGGCTACGGCCGCGTCGGCCGCCGCGCCGCGCGCGAGTTCCGCGAGTCGGGCGAGCCCTACCTGATAGTCGACTTTCACCAAGACGCGCTTGAGGCCGCGAAGCGAAACGGCGACGTCCTGGTCGAAGGTTCGGGCACGGAGGACGCCAACCTCATCGCCGCGGGCATCGAGCGGGCGAGGGGGCTCGTGGCTTCGGCCGACTCCGACGTCGACAATCTCTACATCACCCTGTCGGCGCGGGCTGCGCGCCCGGACATCCTGATCGTCGCCCGAGCGTCCGATGACGACGCCGCCAAGAAGCTGCGCATGGCCGGCGCCGACCGCATCGTTCAGCCGTACTCGACCGCCGGCCGCGAGATGGCCAAGCTGGTACTGAAGCCACAGGTGGCCGCCTACCTCGACGTGGCCTCGACGACGGGCTCCGACGAGCTCCAATTCGAGGAGATCGTCGTGACCGCCGGCTGCCTGCATGTGGGCGAGACGATCGGAGCGCTGCGCGTGCGCGACACGACCGGCGCGCTGATCATCGCCGTTCGCAAGGCGGACGGCAGCTTCGACACGGCGCCGTCTCGCTCGCTGCCACTGGAGGAGGGCGACATCATCATCGGGGTGGGCAAGCCGGCCGAGCTGCGCGCGCTGGAAGAGCTGTTCACACCGAAAGAGCGGGAGCCCAGGTGAGCCTCGCACTCGAGCGTCTGGCCGGCGAGCTGGCCGGCGCGGTCGGTGCTGCAGTCGAGCTGGAGCGGCCGAGCGATCCCAAGCACGGAGATTTCGCCACCAATGTCGCGCTTCGCCTGGCGCCCGAGCGGCGAACGAGCCCGCGCGAGCTGGCCGAAGAGCTGAAGCAGGCCGCCGAGCGTATCCGCGGTGTCGAGCGAGCGGAGGTCGCAGGGCCCGGCTTTCTCAACCTATTTCTCGACTCCAGCTGGTACGGCGAGGCGCTAGCCGAGATGCTGGCTGCGGGAATCGACTACGGAGCCGCTTCCTCGCCGCATCCCGCGCGCGTTCAGGTCGAGCTGGTCTCGGCCAATCCCACCGGCCCGCTCACGGTCGGGTCGGGGCGAAACGCCGCCTACGGCGACTCGCTGGCGCGCCTGCTCGCGTTCAGCGGCAACGAGGTCGCGCGCGAGTACTACGTCAACGATCAGGGCACGCAGATAGACCTCTTCCGCGCCTCGGTGGAGGCCCGGCGGCGTGGGGAGGAGCCGCCCGAAGGCGGTTACCTCGGCGACTACGTCTTCGAGATCGCGCGCGGCGCCAAGGGAGATCCGGTGCCGGCGATGATCGCCTCGATCGGTCAAACGCTGGAGCGTTTCCGCGTTCACATCGACAACTTTGCGTACCAGAGCGAGATGGAGAAGCGCCTGCCCGCCCTGCTCGAAAAGCTCGACACCTACACCGCCGACGGCGCTCTCTTCGTGCGCTCGACCGCCCTCGACGACGAGAAGGATCGCGTGCTCGTGCGCTCGCCCGAGCGCGGCGGCAACCCGACCTATGAGGCCGCCGATCTCGCCTATCTGGCCGACAAGCTGGAGCGAGGCTTCGAGCGGGCGATCTACGTGCTCGGCGCCGACCACCACGGCGTGCGCGACTGGTACCGGGTGGCGGCGCGCCTGCTCGGCGACGACCCCGAAAAGGTCGAGGTCATCCTCTACCAGCTGGTGCACATCCTGGAAGGCGGCCGGACGAAGAAGATGTCCAAACGCCGCGGCGACATCGTGCTGCTGGACGAGCTGATCGAGTTGATCGGCCTGGACGCCGCGCGCTGGTATCTCGTCTCGCGTGGCCCCGACCAGACGATCGAGCTCGATGTCGAGCTGGCCGCCGAGCACTCGCAGAAAAACCCCGTGTACTACGTCCAGTACGCCCACGCTCGTATCTCGAGCATCCTAGCCAAGGCCGGCGGGACGATCGAGGCCAACGCCGAGCCGCCAGAGGAGCTGTCGGACGAGGAACGCGGCCTGCTGAAGAGGCTGGTCGAGTTTCCCAAAGTGGCGCACGGGGCGACCGAGCGCCGAGCGCCGCAGGCGATTCCGACCTATGCGATCCGCCTCGCCGACGACTTCCACCGCTTCTACCATCATCGCCGCGTGATCGGGTCGAAGGCCCAGTCCTTCCGGCTCGGCCTCTGCCAGACGACGCGCTCGGTGATCGCCCGCTGCCTCGACCTGATCGGGGTCGAGGCGCCCGAGAAGATGTAGCCGGCGACCTGGGCGCGGCGCCGCGCCGAACCGGCTGGACCAAGCGGCGATACAGGTAGCCTCAAGCAGGTGCCAACCAATCGCCAGATTCGCGTTTCACTCACGGCGATCTTCGCCTCCACGGGCTTCTTCGTCGGCAGTTGGGCCTCGCGGATTCCGGCCGTGAAGAGCGAGTTCCACCTCTCGCCGGCGCGGCTCGGACTACTGCTCGCTTGCATGACCCTCGGCGCGGTGGCGGGCTCGCCCCTGGCCGGTTACGCAAGCGCTCGTTTCGGGAGCCGTCCGCTGCTGCGCGTCGCGGCGCCGATCGCGTCCCTCGCCTTCGCCGGCATCGCGCTGGCGCCCTCGGTTCCCCTGCTTGCTCTGGCGATGTTTATCTCAGGCGCGGCCAACGGGCACGTCCAAGTGAGCATGAACGCGCAGGCGATCGCGCTCGAGGGGCGCTACCGGCGCACGATCCTCTCGACCATGCACGGCGGTTTCTCGGTCGGAATGATGGCCGGCGCACTGGTCGCGGCGTTAGTGGCGCATTTCGACATTTCCTACCACGCTCACCTGCTGGTCGTGGCCGCCGTTCTCCTGGCGATCGCGCTAACCATCGGGTTCTTCCTGATCGAGACCGATCCGGCGCCGCGTACGCACCGCCGCCGCCTGCGCCTGTCTCTACCGCTGGCGGTGATCATCGCCGTCGCCTTCTTCGAGCTCTTCTGCGAGGGGACGGCGTCATCCTGGAGCAGCGTCTACATGCACGACTCGATCGGCGCCTCGAGCGCTATCGCCGCTCTCACCTTCGGTCTCTACTCCCTGACGATGACGGTTGGGCGACTCTGGGGCGACCGTCTCGTGCTCAGGATGGGGGTGGGAAGGCTGGTGCGCTTCGGCGGATTGTTGGCGCTCTGCGGCATGGGCCTGGCGCTGGCCGTTCGCTCGCCACTCATCGTTCTCATCGGGTTCGCGCTGTTCGGGCTCGGCCTCTCCTGCCAGGCACCAACGCTCTTCCGCGCCGCAGGGCAGCTGCCGCTGCCCGAGGGGCAGGGGCTGGCCGCGGTCATGGCGGCGGCCTGGCCCGCCTTCCTTCTCGTCGCGCCGGTCATCGGTGGTCTCGCCAGCATCACGTCGCTACGGGCGGCGCTTCTCGTGTCGCTCGGCGCGGCCGGCGCGATGGTCGTGCTCTCCGGCGGGCTCGGGCGATTGGCACCCGTTCCGCTGACGCCGGCCGTGCCCGAGCCCGATTGAACGCTCCGGCTACCGTTCGTCACGGTTACCCGCTACTCTTGCCGAGGCAACCCTTTAAGCCGGTCCAGAGAGGCCGGAAAGGAGAAGAGATGATCTACCCAGCCGTAAGTAGGCCCGCGACCCGGTACCCGCTCTGAGCTCCTCCGGCGGCGCGGTAGGGAAGACCGTTCTCGACACCGAGTCGATCGACCGCACCCTGACGCGCATCGCGCATGAGCTGATCGAGCAGGCCGACGATCTCGAGCGCATCGCGCTGATAGGCATTCAAACCCGCGGCGTCCCGATCGCCGAGCGGCTACGCGCACTCATCGCCGAGCGCACCGGTCACATCGTCGATCTCGGGATCATCGACATCACCTTCTATCGCGACGACGTGCAGGTGCGCGGCGGCGAGGCGCCGCTCCATCCGCAACCGGTCGTGCGGGCGACTTCGCTCGACTTCCCGCTCGAGGGAAAGACCTGCATCCTGGTGGACGACGTTCTCTACACCGGCCGCACGATCCGGGCCGCGATCGAGGCCCTGTTCGACTACGGGCGCCCCGAGCGAGTCCAGCTGGCGGTGCTGATCGACCGCGGCCACCGCGAGCTTCCGATCCGTCCCGACTATGTGGGCAAGAACCTGCCCACTTCGCGCAGAGAAAGCATTCAGGTGCGCCTCACCGAGGTCGACGGCGAGGACGCCGTTTTGCTCATTCCCGCGCTGCTCGAGGAGGTTGAGCAAGATGGCTGAGATACGCGTGATCGCAGGCGACGCGCAGACCGCTGCGGCGGCGCCGAAGAGGCATCTGATCTCGGTCGAGGATCTGAGCAGCGAGATCGTCGAGAGGCTGCTTGCCACGGCGCGCAACTTCTCCCGCTCGCTCGAGCGCGAGATGAAGAAGCTGCCGACTCTGCGCGGGCGCACGATCGTCAACCTCTTCTACGAGTCCTCGACTCGCACCGCCTCCAGCTTCGAGCTGGCGGCCAAGAGACTCTCCGCCGACGTGATGACGCTCAGGGCGAGCGGCTCCTCGGTCGAGAAGGGCGAGTCGCTCAGAGACACGATCCGCACGCTGACGGCCTACCAGCCCGATGTGATCGTCATCCGCCACGTCCAGATCGGCGCGCCGAAGCTGATCGCCGAGACGACGAGCGCGCACGTCGTCAACGCCGGCGACGGCAAGCACCAGCATCCAACCCAGGCGCTGCTCGATCTCTACACCATGCAGGAAGCGCTCGGGCATCTGGCCGGGCTCCAGGTGGCCATCGTGGGCGACGTTCTGCACTCACGCGTTGCACGCTCGCTGGTGCAGGCGCTCAACCTGGTCGATGCGAGCACCATCTGCATCGGCCCGCCTGCGCTCATCCCGCGCGGTTTCGAACAGATCGGCTGCGAGGTCTCGAGCGACATCTCCCGGATCGAGACGGCCGACGTGGTCTACGTATTGCGAATGCAACAGGAGCGGATCGCGGCCGGCGAGAACTTCGTGCCCAGCCTGCGCGAGTACTCGGCTCGCTGGGGCATCAGCCCGAAGCGGCTGCGCCCGGGCCAGGTCGTGATGCACCCCGGGCCAATCAACCGCGGTGTCGAGATCGACCCCCGCGTCGCCGACTCGCCGCGATCGCTGATCGAGGCGCAGGTGCGCTCGGGGCTGGTCGTCCGCATGGCGGTGCTCTACGACCTGCTCACGCAGGGCCCCGTCTCGCTCGCGCCGACGGTGAACATGAACGAGGTCGCCTGATGATCCTGCACAGCAAGGGCGGCTCTTCCGCCTCGCTCACGATTCGCGGCGCCCGCGTGCTCGATCCCGGCGCCGGAGTGGATGCGCTGCTCGACGTGAAGATCGAGAAGGGCGTGATCAGCGAGCTCGCTCAGCCGTCGAACAACTCGAGCGCGGGCAAGGGCGTCGCCGCCGAGGGGCTTGTGCTGGCGCCGGCCTTCGTCGACCCGCACGTGCACCTGCGCACGCCCGGGCGCGAAGACGAGGAGACGATCGCCTCGGGCAGCGCCGCGGCCGCCGCCGGCGGCTACTGCGCCATCCTGGCCATGCCCAACACCTCGCCGACGGTCGACAACGCGGCCGTTCTGGGAGCTTTGATCGAGCAGGCGCAGGAGGAGGCGAGGGTGCCCACCGGCTTCATGGCCGCGATCTCGCGCGGGCTCGCGGGCGAGGAACTGACGGAGATGGGCGAGCTGGCCGAGGCCGGCGCCGCCGCCTTCACCGACGACGGACAGCCGGTTCGCTCGGCCGCTTTGATGCGCCGCGCGCTGCAGTACGCGGGCTCGACCGGACGTCACCTCGCGCTGCACTGCGAGGAAAGAGCGCTTTCGCGACACGGACAGATGCACGAGGGGGCCGTATCGGCCGAGCTGGGGCTAGCCGGATATCCATCGGTGGCCGAGAGCGTCGCCGTCGGGCGCGACCTTGCGCTGGCGGCCTATGAAGATCAGCCGCTTCACCTGATGCACCTCTCCACGAGCGAGTCGGTCGAACTGCTTCGCCACGCGCTCGTGGACGGCGTGCAAGTGAGCGCCGAGGCCGCGCCGCACCATCTCTGCCTCACCGACGAGGCCGTGCGCTCCTTCGACTCCAACCTGAAGATGAACCCGCCGCTTCGCGCCGAGCGCGATCGCCGGGCCCTGATCGAGGCGCTCAAGTCAGGGGAGATCTCGTGCGTCGCCACCGACCACGCCCCGCACGCCCGCCAGGAGAAAGACGTTCCCTTCGAGGCGGCGCCGTTCGGTGTCACGGGCCTGGAGACGTCCTTCGCAGCGCTCTACACGCACCTGGTCGAGCCCGGCCTGCTCTCGCTCGAGACGCTGCTCGATCGCATGTCGGCGGGGCCCGCTCACGCCTTCGACCTGCCCGTCCCGCGCATCGGCGTGGGCGAGCCGGCCAACCTGGTGATGCTCGATCTGGAGGCCAGCTGGATGGTGCAAGAGGAGCGCTTCTGCTCGCTCTCGACGAACTCCTGGCTGCTCGGGCAGGCGCTTCGCGGAGAAGTAGCGCTCACGATCGCCGCCGGACGGGTGGTCTTCGGCGCGGAGCGGGTCGCGTGAGAGAGCTTGCAACGGGCGGCTATGTCGTGCTCGAGGACGGAACGGTCTTTCGCGGCGAGTCGGTGGGCGCCGACGGCACTGCGTTCGGCGAGGCGGTCTTCGCCACCGCGATGACCGGTTATCAGGAGATCCTCACCGACCCCAGCTATGCCGAGCAGCTGATCTGCTTCACCGCTCCGATGGTCGGTAACTACGGCGTCGCCCGCGGCCGCTCGGAGTCGGCTCGGCCGCAGGCCCGGGCGGCGATCATGCGCGAGGCGCGCGGGCCTGCCTGGACGGATTGGTTGAGCGACAACGGCATCGTCGCGCTGACGGGAATCGACACCCGCTCGCTCGTGCTGCACCTGCGCGACTGCGGCTCGATGCGAGCGGCGGTCGCCGCCGGCGCTAGCGCCTACGAAGACACTCTCGAAACTGTGCTCGAGCAGCCGGCGATGGCAGGACGCGCTCTGGCCGCCGAGGTCTCCACGCCCGAGCCCGTCGTCTACTCCGACGCCGGGCTCGTATCGGTGGCCGTGATCGACTACGGAACCAAGCGCTCGATCCTGCGCCGCCTGACGAGCGCGGGCGCGATGGTGACGCTCATGCCGCACGACGTGGACTCGGGCACGCTGGCCGGCTTCGACGGCGTCCTGCTCTCGAACGGCCCCGGCGATCCGGAACCGCTCGTGGCCGAGGTGGCCACGATTCGCGAGCTGCTCGGGCGCGTTCCGGTCTTCGGCATCTGCCTCGGGCACCAGCTCCTGGCCCTGGCAACCGACCACGAGACGTACAAGCTGCCCTTCGGTCACCGCGGAGCGAATCACCCCGTGTTGCATCGCGCGAGCGGGCGAGTGCTGGTCACGAGCCAGAATCACGGCTTCGCCGTCGCTCCTTCCGACGAAGAGGAGGCAACCCATATCTCGCTCTACGACGGCACCGTGGAGGGTCTGTCCTACCCCAAGCTCGACGCCTACTCGGTTCAGTTCCACCCCGAGGCCAGCCCCGGCCCGCACGACGCGCGGCTGCTGATCGAAGACTGGGTTGCCGAGCTTTGCCGCAGAAAGGCCGTCGAACGTGCCTAGGCGGAAGGATCTGAAATCGATCTGCGTCATCGGCTCCGGCCCGATCGTGATCGGGCAGGCCTGCGAGTTCGACTACTCCGGCTGCCAGGCGCTCAAGGTGCTGCGCGAGGAGGGCTTCCGCACGATCGTCGTCAACTCCAATCCGGCGACGATCATGACCGACCCCGGCTTCGCCGACCGCACCTACTTGGAACCGCTCGACGTGACCGGTGTGACCTCGGTGCTGGAGCGCGAGCGGCCCGACGCTCTGCTGCCGACTCTCGGCGGTCAGACGGCGCTCAACCTGGCCACGATGCTGTCGGAGGCCGGGGTGCTCGACGAGCTCGGAATCGAGTTGATCGGGGCGCCGGTGGAGGTCATCCGCCGCGCCGAGGATCGGCTGCTCTTCCGCGACGCCGTCCAGAGCGTCGGCCTGCGCGTGCCCGAGTCGCGAATCGTCACGCAGCTTTCCGATCTTGCGGGTGTGAGCCTGCCGGCGGTGGTTCGTCCCGCCTTCACGCTCGGCGGGCACGGCGGCGGCTTCGTCTCGACCCGCGCCCAGCTCGAGCGCCAGGCGGCGGTGGGCCTCTCCGAGAGCCCGATCGGCCAGGTATTGGTGGAGGAGTCGGTGCGGGGCTGGGACGAGTTCGAGCTCGAGGTGATCCGCGACCGCCTCGACAACGTCGTCATCGTCTGCTCAATCGAGAACCTCGATCCGATGGGCGTCCACACCGGCGACTCGGTGACCGTGGCGCCGCAGATGACACTGAGCGACGAGGCCTACCAGGAGCTGCGCGACGCCTCGATCGCGATCATTCGCGCGGTCGGCGTCGAGACCGGCGGCTCCAACATCCAGTTCGCGCGCGAGCGCGATACGGGCGAGCTGCGCGTGATCGAGATGAACCCGCGCGTCTCGCGCTCCTCGGCTCTGGCCTCCAAGGCCACCGGCTACCCGATCGCCAAGGTGGCCGCCAAGCTGGCCATCGGCTACACCCTCGACGAGATCCCGAACGACCTGACCAAGACGACGCCGGCTTCCTTCGAGCCCACGCTCGACTACGTGGTGGTCAAATTCCCGCGCTTCGCGTTCGAGAAGTTCCCGGGCGCCGACTCGACGCTGGGCACGCAGATGAAATCGGTCGGCGAGGCGATGGGAATCGGGCGCACCTTCAGCGAGGCCTTCCTCAAGGCTCGCCGCTCGCGCGAGCTCGACGCCGGCGTGAGCTCGCCCTGGCTCGAGCTGGACGACCTGCCCGAGGGAATCCATCCCTGGTTCCTGTCGGAGATCGAGCGCATTCGGCTGGCGCTCGGGCGCATACCGGCGCTCGACCACCTCGATGCGGACGAGCTTCTGCGCCTGAAGCGCCTCGGGCTTTCGGACGCCGAGATCGCCGAGGCCGCGGGCTGCGAGGAGCCGGAGCTTCGCGCCAAACGGCTGGCGCTGGATATCAGGCCTACCTATCGTCGCGTTGACTCCTGCGCCGGCGAGGTCGAGGCCGCGTCTAACTACTACTTCTCGACCTGGGGCGAGGTGGACGAAGCGGCGCCCGACCCTGAGCGCGAGAAGCAGAGCGTCGTGATTCTCGGCTCGGGTCCGAACCGGATCGGGCAGGGGATCGAGTTCGACTATTGCTGCGTCCACGCGGCGCAGAGCTTCCGCGAGCTCGGCTACGAGGCCGTGATGGTCAACTGCAACCCCGAGACCGTTTCCACCGACTACGACACCTCCGACCGTCTCTACTTCGAGCCCTTGACGATCGAGAACGTGCTGGCGATCTGCGAGCGCGAGCGCCCGGCCGGAATCGTGATCCAGTTCGGCGGCCAGACGCCGCTCAAGCTCGCGCGGGCGATCGAGGCGGCCGGCTTCCACATCATGGGCACCCCGTTCGAGGCGATCGACCTGGCCGAGGACCGGGAGCGCTTCGGCGACCTTCTCGAGCGACTGGCCATTCGCTGCCCGGAGTGGGGCATGGCCTCGACCTCCGAGGAGGCGATCGGTATCGCCGACCGGATCGGTTATCCGGTGCTGGTGCGACCCTCCTATGTCCTGGGTGGCCGGGCCATGCGCGTCTGCTACCGGCCGGACGACGTGCGCTCGGCGCTCGTCGCGGCGGCGCGGAAGGTTCTGATCGACCGCTTCCTGGAGAACGCGGTCGAGATCGACGTCGACGCGCTCTCCGACGGTGAGTGCACCTACATCGGCGCGATCATGCAGCACGTCGAGGAGGCGGGCGTTCACTCTGGCGACTCCTCCTGCGTGCTTCCGGCGCCGTCGCTCACACCCGCGGTATCCGAGGAGATAACCACGATCATTCGCCGCCTCGGGCCGGCGCTCGGAGTCGTCGGCCTGCTCAACGTTCAGCTGGCGGTGGTGGGTGAGGAAGTCTTCGTGCTGGAGGTGAATCCGCGCGCCTCACGCACGGTTCCCTTCGCCAGCAAGGCGACGGGCGTGAACCTGGTCGCCGCGGCCTGCCGGCTCGGCGACGGCGTCAAGATCCCCGAGCTGGGCCTGCCGCCCGAGCGGCCACCGCGCCAGTACAGCGTCAAGGCCGCCGTGCTGCCGTTCTCACGCTTCCCCGGTGCCGACCCGGTGCTGGGACCCGAGATGCGCTCGACCGGTGAGGTGATGGCGACCGCGGAGGATCTCCCGACGGCGCTGGCCAAAGCCGAGCGTGCGGCGGGACGCGAGCTGCCCGCCAGCGGAAGGGCCTTCTTCTCGGTCAGGGATGCCGACAAGTCGGCCGCGGTGCCGGTGGCCGCTGCGCTCGCCGGACTGGGCTTCGAGCTGGTCGCGACGCGCGGAACGGCCAGAGCCTTCGCCGGCGCCGGAATCGAGATCGGCGAGGTGCTGAAGGTCTCCGAGGTCGAAGGAAAAGAAGGCACCACCGTTGTCGACCTGATTCGGCGCGGCCGCTGCGACCTCGTCGTCAACACGCCTCAGGGATCGGGCGCCCGCACCGACGGCTACCTGATTCGCGAGGCGGCCCTGATCGCCCGCGTTCCCTGCATCACGACCATCTCGGGTGCGGCGGCGGCTGTGCAGGCGATCGCCAACGCCCGGAGCAGCGAATCGTGTTCGCTGCAGGAGCGAATCGCCGCGGACAGCGGCGCGGCGCCGGAGGGTCGCAGTCGCGAGGAAGAGACGTCGTAGTGGCGTCTCCTCGCAGGGAGCAGCGCCGCGTCGGCGGTAGCGAGAGAATCGGCCTGTATACGCTGCTTCGCCTCGAGCGCGGCGGGCTCGAAGCCGGACTGCCGGGCCAATTCTTCATGCTCGACGTGCCCGGTCACATCATGCCGCGACCCTTCTCTATCTGTCTTGCCGAGAAAGACGAGCTCGCCTTCCTGATCAATCCGGTCGGGCCCGCCACGCGCGTGCTCTGCGAGCTGGAGCGCGGTCAGAAGATCGGCCTCTTCGGTCCGCTCGGCAACGGCTTTCGCACCGACGTCAAGCGACCTCTTCTCGTCGGCGGCGGCATCGGCGTCGCGCCCTTCCCATACGCCGCGCAGGTGATGGGAAATCCACCGGTTGTGCTCGGATTCCGCACCGCTCGCCAGGCCGAGGCCGCGCAGCTCGTTCCCAAGGCCGAGGTCTGCATCGAGCCCCAGCTCGTGACCGAGCTCATCCCCGGAGTTCCGATGGACGTGCTGGCCTGCGGCCCGGAGCCGATGCTGCACGCGGTGCACGCGCTTGTTCCCGACGCCCAGCTTGCCTGGGAGGCGCCGATGGCCTGCGGCTTCGGCGCCTGCTACGGCTGCGTGGTCGAGCTCGACGGCAAATCGAGGCGGCTCTGCGTCGAGGGCCCGGTGCTGAACGGGCGCCCTCCCGCTCTACCGCTGATCGACGACGAAGAGGAGGAGGCGGAGGCATGATACTGAACGCCTCGGGCTGCCTCGACGCACTGACGGCGCCAAGAGTCGCGCGCAGTCTCGACATCTACGTGGCGAAGACGATCACGCCCGAGCCAATGTCCGGTAACCCGCAACCGCGCCTGGCCGAGACGGACTTCGGCCTGCTCAACTCGATCGGCCTGCAGAACCCGGGCGTCGAGAGCTTCTGCGCCGAGATTCTGCCGCGGCTCGAGGAGCTGGGGATGCCCTTCTGGATCTCGGTCGGCGGCGCAAACGCCGCGGACTACGCCCGGGTTTGCGAGCGCATCGGCGAGCGCGAGTCGGTGAGCGCGCTGGAGCTCAATCTCTCCTGCCCGAATGTCGATCCGGCCGCCGCGGGAGCGGCCGAGATAGTGGCGGCCTGCCGCGCTGTCAGCGACAAGCCGCTCTACGCCAAGCTCTCGCCGCACCTGCCCGATGTCGCCGAGGTCGCGACGGGCGTGATCGAAGCAGGAGCGAGCGGCCTCACGCTCGTCAACTCCCTGCGCGGACTGGTTCTCGACGAATGGACGCTCGAGCCCAGGCTTGGCCGGGGCGTTGGCGGCTACTCCGGCGCAGCGATGCGGCCGGTCGCCCTGGCGGCCGTCTACCTTTGCTACGAGGCGACCAAGGGGGCCGTCCCGATCGTCGGGGTGGGCGGAGTGCAAAACGGAAAGCAGGCGCTCGATCTGATCGCCGCCGGCGCCTCTGCGGTTGCTCTCGGCTCGGTTCTGTTCGGCGACTTGGAGGCGCCCGAAAGGGTGCGAACCGAGCTCGAGCAAGAGGCTCTCGCTCGTGGTTTTGAGCGCCCGGGCGAGGCTCGCGGAGCCGCTCATCGGCCCTCCGCTGGCTAGCTCAGTAGCGACCGATCTGCGCCCGATCCGAAAACTCCTGTAAATCCGCGAGAATCTTCCCGCTTGACCGTTCCGCGTGAATTGTTAGTATGGCCGCCCATGGTGCTTTCGAAGGGGCAAGCACAAGCGCCTGCTCGCTCGCTCGATCAACGTATGGAAGCGTTGCAGCGAGCGAACGAGATCCGCGTCAGGCGAGCGAAACTCAAGCGTGACCTCAAAGAAGGGGGCGCGCGGATTGAGGACATCCTCGGCCAGCCACCGGAATACGTCGAGACGGCGAAGGTTCTGGACATCCTCATGGCGGTGCCCAAGTTCGGTCGCGTCAAAGCAGCCCGCCTCCTCAACCAGTGCCGCATCAGCCAGTCGAAGACTGTCGGCGGCCTGTCCGATCGCCAGCGCGGCGAGCTGATCGCCCTTTTTAGCCGCAGCTGAGAGCCTTTACGCTCCGTGGACAGTGCTCACATCGTCGCTAACGGCGACCAGGCCACTACCGCGACCGAGGCAGTAGGTTTGCGGCAATGAGCCCGGCTCCGGTCATCGTGGTCACCGGCCCCTCGGGCGCCGGCAAGGGAACGCTGATCGCCGAGCTGCTCCGCCGCCTTCCCCAGCTCGAGCACTCCATCTCGGCCACGACGCGAGAGCGGCGCCCCGGCGAGCAGGACGGGCGCGAGTACTGGTTCCTAACGCCCGAGGAGTTCGCGCGCCGCGTCCGTGCGGGAGAGTTCCTCGAGCACGTCACCTATGTGTCGCAGCGATGCTACGGAACCCTTCGCTCGGAGCTGGAGCGAATCGCGCGGGGCGGGCGGATCTGCGTGCTCGAGCTCGAGACCGAAGGCGCGCTCAACATCAAGCGCACCGTCCCGGGAGCGGTCACGATCTTCATCAGCGCGTCGGTGGCCGAGCTCGAGCGCCGCTTGAAGGAACGAGCGACCGAGACCCACACCGAGATCGGTGAGCGCCTGCGCCTCGCGCACGAGCAGCTCGAGCAGGCCGGCGAGTTTGATCACGTGATCGTGAACGACGAGCTGGAGCACGCCGCCGACGAGCTGGAGCGCGTGGTTCGGCGGGAACTTGCGCTCGCAGCTACGATTGAACCATGATCGACCCGCGCGTAGACAGACTGCTCGAATGCGTTGACTCACGCTATGCACTCGTCATCGTGGCCGCAAAACGAGCCAGGCAGATCAACAACTACCACCACATGCTCGGTGAAGGCTCCTTCGACGAGGCGCCGCCGCCGATGATCGAGTCGCGTTCCAAGAACTACCTGACTATGGCTTTGGAAGAAGTCGCGCAGAACAAGCTCTCCTACGAGTACAAGCAGTACTGACCCAGCCCGGTCGGTGGGTCGCGCGCTCCTTCCGCAGCACGAACGTCTGATAGCCCGCGCGTGTGAGCACTATTCGGCCGATCCCGAGCTGCTCGGGTTGATAGTCGGCGGCTCGGTCGCACACGGGCTGGCCTCGCCGACCTCGGATCTCGACGTGATGCTTGTTTTCTCCGACGCGGTCGCCGCGGCGCGCATCGAGCAGGACCAGTTAACGGTCTTCGACGACACGCTGGCCGACTACGAGGGCGGCTACCTCGACGGCAAGGTGGTCGCACTCGGCTTCATCGACGAGGTGGCGGCTCGAGGCAGCGAGCCCGCGCGCTGGGCGTTCGAGGACGCCTTCGTCGCCTTCTCACGCGTCGAGGGCCTGGAGGCGCGGATCGCCGCGGCTGCCGCCTACCCCGCGCACGAGCGCGACGAGAAACTACGCGACTTCGGCGGGCACGTGATGCTGATGGAATGGTTCATGCGCGAGGCCGACAAGCGCCAGGACCGCTACCTGGCCGTCTTCGCCGGCTCACGGCTCGCTCTCTATGCGGGGCGCACGGTGCTGGCGCTGAACCGCATGCTCTATCCGTACCACAAGTGGTTCCTGCACGAGCTGGAGCGCGCTCCCGCGAAGCCCGAAGGTCTGTTGGCGCAGATCGATGCGCTACTCACGGCGCCGGGCATCGAGACCGCCGCCGAGCTTGCCGCCTCGATCACCGCCTTTGCAGATCTCGATCTTACGATGAAAGAAGCGGTCACGCGCTTCATGCGCCGCTCGGAGTGGAACTGGCGCTTCGGCCCGGCTCCGCTCGAAGACGCCTGACGGTCGGCTCAGCGAACGGGCGTCCATCCGAGCGTCGGGCTCGCCGCGTGCGGGCAAGCAAGGCCTGGGACTAATCTTCTTGGCATGGCCAAGATCCTCGTCGGCGTCTCGGGTGGCATCTCCGCTTACAAAGCGTGCGAGCTGGTGCGTCTCTTCGTCAAGGCGGAGCACGAGGTCGTGCCGCTTCTGACCCCGGCGGGCGAGAAGTTCGTGAGCGCGCAAACTTTGAATGCGCTCGCTCGACGTTCGGGCTCGGGTGGCCCTTATCCGCACCTCGAGCGCGCCGATCTGTTCGTCATCGCCCCGGCCACGGCCAACACGCTGGCCAAGCTGGCCGGCGGCATCGCCGACAACCTCGTCACCGAGAGCGCGCTCGCACACCGCGGCCCGCTCGTCCTGGCGCCGGCGATGAACTCGCGCATGTGGGCGAGCCCGGCCACTCAGGAGAACATGCGCGTCCTGCGCGAGCGCGGCGCGCACGTCGTCGGCCCCGAGCACGGCGAACTGGGCGAAGGGGGAAGCGGCGTGGGGAGGATGAGCGAGCCGGAGGCGATCTTCGAGTGTTGCCGGCAGCTTCTCGCGGTGTCTGACTCGCTCGCCGGTACGCGGGTTTTGATCAGCGCCGGCGGGACGCGAGAGCCGCTCGATTCGGTGCGCTTCCTGGGCAATCGTTCCTCCGGCCGGATGGGTGTGGCGCTGGCGGCCGAGGCGGCGCGGCGCGGGGCCGAGGTAACGCTTGTAGCGGCCAACCTGGCCGTTCCGGCGCCCGCTGGCATCGAACTGGTCGAGGTGGACAGCGCCGCCGCGCTGACCGACGCCGTGCTCGGGCGTGATGCCGACGTGATCCTGATGAGCGCCGCCGTCGCCGACTACCGTCCGGCTGCGAAAGAAAGCGGCAAGCGCCACAAGAACGATCAGAACTGGACAGTCGAGCTGGAACCGACGACCGACGTGCTGCTCGATCTGGGACGGCGGCGGCACGAGGGGCAACTGCTGATCGGGTTCGCGGCGGACGAAGGCGATCAGGGCCTGGAGCGCGCGCGGGCGAAGCTGCGAGCGAAGAAGGTCGACCTGATCGTGTTCAACGACATATCCCGGCCGGGCATCGGCTTCGACGCCGAGGAGAACGAGGTCGTTTTAATTACCGAGTCCGGCGAGGTCGTGCTGAGCCGGGCGCCGAAAAGCGAGATCGCCGCAGGCATCCTCGACGAGGTCGAACGGTTACGCGGACAGGGCGCCTGACGCGCTCAGTCGAGCTTGAAGCTGCTCTCGATCGTCCCGCAGCCATGCTCGATCTCGGCGCTCAGCGAGCTACCCGCTCGGTGCTGGCAGTTGAAGAAGTACTCGGTGTGACCGTTCCAGACCAGGAGCAATCGACTTTCGAGCATGTCTCCGCTCTGGCCGGGAAAGGTGGTTTCGAAGCGATAGCCGGCCATGCCCCTGAGCGACGTCACGATCGGACCGTTTAGGACTCTTCCACCCGCCGCCGCGAAAAGGTTTCTCATCGTAGCCGCGACTTGCGGCGCAACCTTTTTCGCGTTTTTTCTCGTGACGACAATCTTCGTCGCATAGGCCGTTACACCGACGAGGTCGTAGCCCGGTTCCGCGGCGAAGCCCTCCGACCAGATCTCGCTTCCGGATTTCGTCTGGATTGTCAGATCGCTCAGCCGTCTCCAGCCCTTGGGGATCGTGAACGAGACGCCGTGGTTGCTGTAGGTGCCTCCCGCCTTATCTCGGCCGACCGAGATCGATGCAGAGCAACCCGCACTGCAGCCCGTTGCGATCGTCGCCAACATGATCGCGGTCACACCCGGCGCGGCCCGTCGCGCCTTTCTGGCGAATGACCCGAGCGTCATGTGGCAATCGTACGCCTCCGGCGTACGCCTTCGGTTCAGCCGAGCCCGAAGGAGCCAATGATCTTGTCGCAGGCGCGCTCGACGTCGGCCGCGTGTCGGTTCGTGTTCTCGTGCCGGCAGTTGAGGTAGTACTCGTCCTTGCCGTTCCAGACGAGGAGGATCCGGCTCTCGCTGCTCAGGTTGTCGCGCGTTTTCGTGCGGACGCGAAAGCCATAGCCGAGCAGGCCTCCCATCGAGACCATGGTCGGCCCGGCCAGAAGCGAGCCACCGGCCCGCGTCGCAAGATTCGAGACCGAGGAGGAGATCTCCGCCGTATAGGTCGCGCGGTTCCGCTCGGTGATGGCCACGTGCGTCCGGTACTCGCTCATGAAGATGATGTCCGCTTTGGACGATGACGAGCGCGGCTTGAATGCCTCCGTCCAAAGACCCCTGGCGTTCTGCGCGCTTCCCCCCGTGAACACGGTCGGCTCCCAGTCTTTCGGGTAGTGGAAGGAGATACCGTGCCCCTTGTAGCTCCTGTCGGTCGCCGTGTCGCAGCCCGTGGCAACAACGGTCACGATGACCAGGGCAAGCGTCGTCGCCACGAGATAGGAGCCGCTTCGTAGCATTCTTGTCGTAAGTTACCCATCGGCGCCAACTCCCCGAACGCCGGCGCTGAGCGTCCGCGGCGCAAGCGGTGGAACCGCCGTCGCCTCATACGTACCGCAGAGCATTCGCTTCGTCCGGTCAGGCGAGGTGAAATGCGTCCGATCTCACCCCTGTCGTTTTCTCTACGCTGGATGTCGACGCGGAAATCCCACCTGTTCAAGGCCCAGATGTCGGAGACCTTCGAGCTCTTTCAAAAAGGCAAGCAGCACCTAGCCGACGGCAGGCCCGCCCAGGCGACCGTGTCGCTCGAGGGGGCAAAGCGTTACGAGCCGCGCAAGGCCTCGATCCGCGAGGCGCTCGGTATCGCCTACTTTCGGCTCCGCCGCTACGAGGAGGCCGAGGCCGAGTTCAGGGCGATGATCGAGATCACACCGAGCGATGCCTACGGCTACTACGGTTTGGGCCGTTCGCTCAGCCGCCTGGGGCGTCGGGACGAGGCGCGCGGGCAACTCAAGCTGGCTCGGATGCTCTCGCCGCTAGAGTCGGTGCCCGGCGACTCTTAGCTCGAGCGGGTCGAGAGCCCTTACCGCCGGCGGTCAGTGACCGTCGCCGACTACTCGCCGAATCTCCTCGATCGAGGTTTCGCCGAGGAGAACGAGACGGTGACCATCCTGTCGTAGCGTGACCATGCCTTCCGTGACCGCGCGCGCATGGATTTTCGCCGTCGGCTGGCCGACCAACTCCCGCAACTGATCGGTCAGCGGCAGAACTTCGTAGATCGCTTTGCGGCCCAGATAACCCATGTCGTTGCAGTCTTTGCAGCCTTTCGCGCGATAGATCGTCGCGTCCTGGCCTTTGCCGATCCCGAGCTCGACGCGCTCGTCCGCGTTCGGCGTCGACTCGCGCCGGCAACTCAAGCAGAGCTTGCGCACCAGGCGCTGCGAGACGACGCAGTTGATGGCATTGGCGAGCATGAACGGTGCTACGCCCATGTCCTGGAGCCGCGCGAAGGTGCTCGCCGCGGTCTGGGTGTGCAGGGTCGTCAAAACCAAATGCCCGGTGAGAGCCGCCTGCACCGCGATCTCGGCCGTCTCGGCGTCGCGGATCTCGCCGACTAGGAGCACGTCGGGATCCGAGCGCAGGATCGTGCGCAGGCCGCGCGCAAAGGTCAGCCCGCGCCTCACATTCGTCTGCACCTGCGATACGCCGGCGATCTCGTACTCGACGGGATCCTCGATGGTCGTGATGATGCGCTCTTCGCCGTTCAGGTGCTCGAGCGCCGCATAGAGCGTCGTCGTCTTTCCGGCGCCGGTCGGTCCGCAGGCGATCACGCAGCCGAAGGGCTGCTCGATCGCTCGCTTGAAGACCTCGAAGGCCTGCTCGCTCATGCCCAGGTCGTTCAGCGAGACGCTCTTCGAGGAGCGCTGGAGAATGCGAATGGTCACCTTCTCGCCGTGGCTGATCGGGATGATGGCGATTCGCAGATCGATCGATTCACCAGCCAGGCGAACCGCACAGCGGCCGTCCTGCGGCAGCTGGCGCTCGGCGATGTCCAGTTGGCCCATCACCTTGAGACGGCTGATGATCGCCTGTTGCATCGTCTTGGGGATGGAAGCCAGCTCGCGCGCGACCCCGTCGACGCGGGTGCGCACGATCATTTGCCGCTCCTGCGGCTCGAAATGGATATCCGAAGCGCGGTCTTGAATCGCTCGGATGAGAATCTGGTTCACCAGCGTCACGGCCGGCGCGGCGTCCTCTGAGATCGCTCGCAGATCGGGTATGCGGTCGATCTCTTCGTCCAACTCGATCGGCTCGTCGACGACGCGTAAGGCCGGGCGCTGCAAGTAGACCTGGTCGATCGCGCTGTCGAGATCGCCGGAGTCGGCCAGGCAGAACCTAAGATTGATCCCGAGCGCGAGCTTGACGTCGTCGAGGGCGACGATGTCGGTTGGATCGGCGATCGCCACCAGAACCGAGTTCTTGCCCAGGTACTTGACGGGCAGGGCGTGGAAGCGGCGCACGAAGCGTTCGGACAGCAGCTTCGTCACCTCGGGCTCGATCGGCGTCTCGAGGATCTCGACGAACTCCAGGTTGTACTGCTCCGCAAGCGCAAGGGCCAGATCGCGCGAAGTCGCCCAGCCGTGTGCGACGAAGATGTCGCCGATGCGGCGCCCGTTTCGCTCCTTCTCGCTGAGCGCCTGCTCGAGCTGCTCCTTGCTGATCGTGCCCTTGCGGATCAGCAGCACTCCGAGCGCATGCTCGCGGCTTGGATTCGTTTTTTCCTTGTTCGCCACGTAGAGACCCATCGCTCGGGTTCGAGCCGAGCGTAGATCTCAGAGTATCGCGCCGTCCGAGAAAGGCGAATGCGGAGCCGGATACCGCTAGAGGCTGTTTCCGGCCACGCGCCGGACTTCTTCGAGCGAGGTGACCCCGGTCAGGGCGATCCGGTGACCGTCCTGCTCGAGCGTGACCATGCCGGCCTCGACCGCCGCGTCGTGGATCTCCTCGGTGGTGCGGCCGATCAACTTGCGAATCTCGCCGCTGACAGGCAGAACCTCGTAGATCGCCGTACGTCCGTGGTAGCCGGTGTTGCCGCAAGCGCGGCAACCAACGGGGCGGTAGAGCTGGGCGGGAGTGCCCGGATCGAGCCTAAGCTCGGCGCGCTCGGCCTCGGTTGCCTCGGTCACGCTGCGACAGGAGGGGCAGAGAACCCGAACCAGCCGCTGCGAGACGATGCAGTTGAGCGCGTTGGCGAGCATGTAGGGAGCGATGCCCATGTCCTGCAGGCGGGCGAAGGCGGCGGCGGCCGTCTGGGCATGAACGGTCGTGAGCACGAGGTGGCCGGTCATCGCGGCCTGGACGGCGATCTCCGCCGTCTCGGTGTCTCGAATCTCGCCGACGAGCAAGGCATCCGGATCGGCGCGCAGGATCGTCCGCAGGCCTCGCGCGAAGGTGAGTCCGCGCTTGGCGTTGACCTGAATCTGCGAGACGCCCGCGAGCTCGTATTCGACGGGGTCCTCGATCGTGGTGATCGAGCGCTCGGGCGAGTTGAGCCGATCGAGCGCCGCATACAGCGTGGTCGTCTTGCCGGCGCCGGTCGGCCCGGCGGCGACGACACAGCCGAACGGCTGCTCGATGGCATGGACGAAGCTCTTCAGCGCCTGCTCGCTCATGCCCAGCTCGCCCAGCGAGGCGTGGGTCGACGAGCGTTGAAGGATTCGCACGACGACCTTCTCGCCGTACGTCGTCGGAAGCACGGCCACGCGCAGGTCGATCGGCTCTCCGTTCAGTTTCACAACCGAACGGCCGTCCTGTGGAAGCGAGCGCTCGGCGATGTCGAGCTGCGCCATCACCTTGAGCCGGCTGAGAGCCGCCTGCTGCATTGTCTTCGGCACGGTCGCCAGCTCGCGCATCACACCGTCAACGCGTGCGCGCACGATCATCTGCCGCTCTTGCGGCTCGAAATGGACGTCGGAGGCACGGTCTTGGATAGCCTGTGCGAGTACCTGGTTGACGAGACTGATGGCGGGAGAGGCTTCGTCGCTGACGAGCGCCAGGTCGTAGCGCTCCTCGCCCTCTTCGACCGGCGCGAGCGCCTCGTCTACTACGTGCAGAGTCGGACGCTGACTGAAGATCTGATCAATCGAGCGCTCCAGGTCGTTCGGGTCGGCCAGGCAGAACTTGAGATTGACGTCGAGCGAGAGCTTGATGTTGTCGAGACCGAGAATGTCTGTGGGATCGCTGATCGCGACCAGCACCAGGTTCTTCGACAGGAAGCGAATCGGTAGCGCCCGGTAGCGGCGCACGATCGGCTCGGAGAGGAGCTTGACCGCCTCCGGCTCGACTTCGGTCGTGAGGATGTCGACGAACTCGAGGTTCCACTGCTCGGCCAGGGCGCGCGCGAGATCGGCGGTCGTTGCCCAACCGCGCTCGGCGAGAATGTCGCCCACGCGCTGACCGGTGCGATCTTTCTCGGCCAGCGCCTCGTCAAGTTGCTCGCCAGTGATTACGCTGTCTCGTATGAGCAGCGAGCCGATCTGCATCCAGGGGAGTCGTGAGGCTTCCATAGTCTGGTTTTCGTCTACATCGGAGGCCTGATGAGAGCTGTTGTGCAACGGGTAGCACGGGCGCGCGTTTCGGAGGATGGGCGGGTGTTGGGAGAGGTGACGGGCGGGCTTTGCGTGTTGCTCGGCGTGGCGCGCGGCGACAAGGAGAGCATGGCCACGACGCTTGCGCGCAAGCTTGCGCGGCTGCGCATCTTCCCCGACGACGAGGGCCGTTTTTCCCACAGCGTGCGGGACGTCGGCGGCTCGGCGCTCGTGATCAGCCAGTTCACCCTGATCGCCGACGCCAGCAAGGGCAATCGTCCGAATTTTTCGGGCGCCGCCCCGGCCGACCTGGCCGAGCCTCTTTACGAGCTTTTCTGCGACGCCCTGCGCGCCGAGGGAGTGCCGGTCGCGACAGGGCGCTTCGGCGCTCTGATGCAGGTCGAGCTTGTCAACGACGGGCCCGTCACCATCATCCTCGACGTGTAGAGCGCAGTCGGTTCCACTGACCCGGGCGGAGTGGCTCGAAATGACCGCCCACGACCGCTTCGGTCGACCCCGGCGCGACCCTTCGTGCTTCCGAGCCGGCGCTCGGCCTTCAAGCCATAGGCTGCTATCCTGGTATTAACCACATTTCACCAGCTGGCGAAATGGGCGCTTCGGGCGCCTGTTTTCATGAGAGGGCAGATTGGCGAGCACCTACGACAAGGAGAGAGAGTTGACCGGCGAGGTTTCGCTACTGGTCGAGCGCGCTCTGCCCGAGGTCGAAGTGCTCGCGGTGGAACTCGCCTCGCCGACGCGTTTCTGCGTCTTCGTCGACCATCCGGCCGGGGTCGACCATGCTCTCTGCCAGCGCGTCACCGACCTGCTGCGAGACTATCTCGATCGTTACACGGTCGAGGTTTCCTCGCCCGGCACGGAGCGGCCGGTGCGCAGGCCCGATCATTTTCAGCACGCGCTGGGACGCAGCGTCGCCCTTCGCACAGCGGACGCCATCCACGGGCGCAAGCGCTTTCGGGGCCGTGTCGTCGCCGCCCGCGACAGAACCTTTCGTCTGGCAACCGAGACGGATGAATTCGACATTCCCTACGAGAATCTCGTACGGGGCAACCTGATCGACGAGGAGTAGGAGCCAATGAGCCAGGACATCATCGACGCCGTCCGCGAGATCGAGCGGGAGAAGGGCATCGAGAGCGGCGCGCTCGTAGCCGCGCTCGAGGACGCACTCCTCGCCGCGTACAAGAAGACCCCAGGCTCGGCGCGCCACGCCACCGTCGTGCTCGACGACCTGGGCGATTTTCGCGTCTTCGCGATTGAGATTCCTCCCAAGCTGGAGGAGAAGCTGCTCGACGACGCCAGAGAGAAGAAGCTGCAGGAGCTGGAGGAGCTCGAGGCCGAGAGTGGCGAGCGCTCGCACCTGCTCATCTCCGACGACGATCTGGAGCTCGACTGGTCGCAGGTGCCCGAGGGAAAGATCAAGCGCACCGACGTAACGCCCGAGAACTTCGGCCGCATCGCCGCCCAAACGGCCAAGCAGGTCTTCCTGCAGCGCGCCCGCGAGGCCGAGCGCGAGATCATGTACGAGGAGTACGTCGACCGCGTCAACGAGGTCGTGACCGGGATCATTCAGCAGGCCGGCGATCGCAACAACGTGCTCGTCGATCTGGGCAAGGTGGAGGCGCTACTTCCGCGCTCCGAGCAGGTCGACGGCGAGCGCTACGAGCAGGGAAGCCGCATCAAGGCGGTCATCACCGAGGTCCGCTCGGGCACCAAGGGACCGCAGGTCATCCTTTCGCGCCGCGACCCCGAGCTGATCAAGACGCTGTTCGAGCTGGAAGTCCCCGAGATCGCCGACGGCCTGGTCGAGATTCGCGCCGTTGCGCGCGAGCCCGGGTACCGCTCCAAGATCGCCGTCGTCTCGCACACCCAGGGTGTCGACCCCGTCGGCGCCTGCGTCGGTCCGCGCGGCTCGCGCGTGCGCATGGTCGTCTCGGAGCTGCGCGGCGAGAAGATCGACATCATCCCCTGGAACCCGGAGCCGGCCCGCTTCATTGCCAAGGCACTGGCGCCGGCGCGCGTGCGCGAAGTTCTCGTGGACGACGAGACGCGCGAGTCGACCGTGGTCGTGCCCGATGACCAGCTGGCGCTGGCGATCGGCAAGGAGGGCCTGAACGCTCGCCTCGCTGCACGACTCAGCGGCTGGAAGGTAGACATCGTCTCCGACAGCGAGTTCGCCCGTCAGGAAGCTGACGCGGCCTACGCCAGCGGAGAAGAAGAGTTCGTCGGCCGCTGCGCCGCGAACCTGGCCAACGGCAAGCGCTGCCCCAACGCCGCGCTATCGGGCTCGCACTACTGCGGCGTGCCCGCGCATCAGGCGCTGGAAGGCCTGGCGCCCGAGGAGCTGGCCGCCGCGACGGCTGTCGCCGACGCCGAGACCGAGGCGCCCGAGGCAGAGGAAGCACAACCGCCCGCCGGCGAGGCCGAGCCGGAGCCCGAGTCCGGAACCGTCGAGGGGGACGGTGCTGAGGCCAGTTGATGGCCGTTCCGATCCGCACCTGTGCCGGCTGCGGGCGGAAGGCGCCACGAATCGAGCTGCTGCGCTTCGCCGCTGTGAACGGTGTGCTGAAGGCCGTGCCCGAGTCGCGCGGCCGGGGCGCCTACACCTGCGCTCTGGCGCCGTGCTTCGAGCGTGCGCTGAGCGCCAAGTCCTTCAGTCGAGCCCTGCGAACGGCAGTCCGGGTCGATCCCGCGCTGCGCGACCTCTACACTGACGCCGATGGCTAACTCAGGCTCAAGCCGACCAAATCGACCGATTCGCCCGCGCCAGGGCGCCGTTGGCCCGCGCCGCAAGCGCCGCGTGGTCATCGACAACCAGCCTTCGCGCGGAGGCGGAGCCCGGCCAGGCGCTCCCGGAGCCCGCGATCCGCGCCCCGAAGGGCGCACTCCCGGCAAGGTGGCGCCCGCTCCGACCGGTCCGATCACAGTTCCCTCGGGCGTAAGCGTCAGAGATCTCTCGCAAGCGCTCGGAATTCCCGTGGCGCAGATCATCAAGATCATGATGGGGATGGGCGAGATGGTGACGATCACTCAGTCGCTGACCGACGAAGCGGTTGTGCTGATCGGCGCCGAGCTGTCTCCGCCGCGCGAGATCAAGCTCAAGCACGCCGCCGACGAGGAAGGCGAGTTGGACGCCGAGGAGACGCCCGACGCGCCCGAGGATCTCGAGCCGCGGCCGCCCGTGGTCACGATCATGGGCCACGTCGATCACGGCAAGACGACTCTGCTCGATGCAGTCCGCAAGACCGCGGTGGCCGCCAGCGAGGTGGGGGGGATCACCCAGCACGTCGGCGCCTACCAGGTCGAGCACGGCTCGCGCCGTATCACCTTCGTCGACACACCCGGCCATGAGGCATTCACGGCGATGCGCGCGCGCGGCGCCAACGTCACCGACATCGCGGTGCTGGTGGTCGCGGCCGACGACGGCGTGATGCCGCAGACCAAGGAATCGATCGCCCACGCCCGCGCGGCGGACGTTCCGATCGTCGTGGCCGTGAACAAGATCGATCTCCCCGACGCCAATATCGACCGCGTCAAGAGCGATCTCGCCTCCGAAGGCCTGCAGCCCGAGGAGTGGGGGGGAACGACTCAGTTCTCCGAGGTCTCGGCCAAGAAGAACATCGGGCTGGACGACCTGCTCGAGAAGGTGCTTCTGGTGGCCGACCTCGAGCTCGATCTGAAATCCAATCCCAACGTCGAGGCTTCGGGCTCGATCATCGAGTCGCGCCTCGACGTCGGTCGCGGTCCGGTGGCGACCATGCTCGTCCGGCGCGGCACGCTGCGAGTCGGAGACGCCATGGTGGCCGGCGGCTCCTGGGGCAAGGTGCGCGCGCTCTACGACTACCGCGGCGTTCGCGTCGAGGAGGCTCGCCCGGGCGATCCGGTGGAGATTCTCGGTCTCGACAAGCCGCCCGCGGCCGGTGAGCGCTGCCGCGTCGTCGCCAACGAGCGCCAGGCGCGCTCGCTCGCCCAGCAGCGCGGACTGCGCCTCCGCTCCGAAGAGGTGGCAACGCGTTCGCGCCGCCGCGTCTCGCTCGAGACGCTGTTCAGCGAGCTGAAAGAGGGAGAGGTCAAGGACCTCAATCTGATCCTCAAGGGCGATGTCGTCGGCTCGGTCGAGGCGGCCGCCAGCGAGCTGCAGAAGATTCAGCACTCCGAAGTGCGCGTCAACGTCATTCAGTCGGGCGTGGGCGGCATCACCGAGAACGACGTCATGCTCGCCTCCGCCTCGAACGCGCTCATCGTCGGCTTCAACGTGCGCCCGAACTCCGAGGCCCGCACGGCCGCCGACCGGCAGGGCGTCGACATCCGCACCTACCGGGTCATCTACCAGCTCACCGAGGACATCGAGAAGGCGCTCGTCGGCATGCTCTCCGCCGTCACGAGCGAGCACATTCTCGGCGAAGTGGAAGTGCGCGCGACCTTCCGCGCATCTCGCATCGGAACGATCGCGGGTTGTTACGTTCGCAGCGGCATCGTTCGCCGCGGCGCGCTCGTGCGCCTGCTGCGCGACGGATCGATCGTGCACGAGACGACCATCGGCCAGCTCAAGCGCTTCAAGGACGATGCCCGCGAGGTGGCCGAGGGATTCGAGTGCGGTATCCTGCTCGACGGTTACAACGACGTCAAAGAAGGCGACGTCTTCGAGGTCTACGAGGTGCGCGAGACCGAGCGCACCAGCCTCGACGAGACCGTTCCGCCGCCGACCGCTCAGTCGAGCTAGCCGCCGCGGCGCCTGAAGCGCTTCAATACGGGTTGTGGGCGGAGGCTACGTCGGCATCCTCGTAACCGAGCTGCGCTTTCCTGAGGCGGGCTCGCTCAAGGACAAGCGCCAGCACCTGCGCTCGACCAAGGCCCAGCTGCAGAAACGGTTCGGCGCCTCGGTGGCCGAGACCGACTTCCACGACGTCTGGCAGCGGGCTCAGCTGGTGGTCGCACTCGCGTCCGCCGAAGCCGGCGCACTCGAGCACCTGATGGACGGCGTCGAGCGCTTTCTCTTCGGCCAGGCCTACGAGTCGAGGATCGTGGGTCGAAGCATCGTAGTGCCCGGCGACGAGTGATGCCCGATCAGAAAGAAGAGCTCTCCAGCAACTCGCGCACCTGTTTCAGCGTCGGCGGATTCACGCAGCCCGGCGTCGTGGTGCAAACGAGCGAAGCCATAGCGCTGGCAAAGCGCACCAGCTCGTCGTCGCTCCAGCCCTGAAGCAAGCCGTAAATCAGGCCGGCACGGAAGCTGTCGCCGGCGCCCGCGCTGTCGACGATCTCGACCTGGATCGGGGAGAGCTCTCGTCGCTCGCCGGGCGGAACCCGGCCGCTCGCCGGTCGACCCGAACGTCCGCGCGCGTACCAAAGCGGCCGCGAACCGGCGGTGAAGACGACCAGCCCCGCGCAGTGCTCGAGATACTGCTCGAACAGCTCTTCCCGCGCCGCCTCCGACTCGAGCGCCTCGGGGTAGTCGCGCGCCATCAGCTCGCCCGAGATCGCGACCACGTCGGCCAGCGCGGCGAGCTCGGATTCGTAAGGAGCATCCGAGGTGACGAGAGGAACGGCGGCGGCTTTCGCGGCGCGGGCGGTCGCGAGCGTCGCCTCGCCGAACGAAGGGTCGACGCAGACGACGCGCGCCTGCTCGATGTGGGCGAGGTTCGGCATCTCCCACTGCCGCGTCGTGCCGAGCAGATCGCCGTAGCGACCGAAGACCGTGCGCGACTCGCCGTCGGAGATCGTGATCTCGTTCACACCCTGGTAGCCAGGCTTTACGACCAGTCCCGAGCAGTCGATCCCGCGCGACTCGAGAAACGCGAGCGTGCCGCGGCAGGTGGGCGTATCGCCGATCCAGTTGCCCTCGAGCGCGGTCGAGACGCCGAGCCGGGCCAGCACGATCGCGCTGCCGGTGGCCTCACCGCAGTGGTTCTCGAGCGTCTCGATGATCTCGCCGTAGCCGTCCGGCTGCGGAAACCACCCCTCGATGCGCACGATGATGCCCGTCGACACGTGGCCGAAGAGATAGGCGTCGGTCGTTGGGCGCGCTGCCGGTTTCGCGGGCATGGCGGAAACGTAGTCGAACCGCGGCTACAGGGGCGGCGGGCAGGGCTCGAGTGCCGCGCTTCCGGATTTCTGCGGATTTATATGCACGATTCCACTCGCCCCAGCTACGGACGTAAGCGGCGTTGCGGCGCGGGACGTCGCCCGAAACCGCTTGAATGGAGAGTGATGTCCGGAAGAATGCGCCGAGTCAACGAGTCGCTACGGCAGTCTTTGAGCGAAGCCCTGCCCTCGCTCAAGGATCCGCGCATCGGCTTTGTGACCATCACCGCGGTGAGAACGACCGCCGACCTGAGCACTGCGCGCGTCTACGTCAGCGTGCTCGGCTCCGAGGCCAAGATCGCCAAGGCGGTCGACGCGCTGAATGCCGCTCACGGCGTGCTCCAGGCGAGGCTGAACCGCGAGCTTCGCATCAAGCGAATCCCGCAACTCACCTTCGAGTACGATCCGACCGCCGAATATGCGGTTCGCATGACGAAACTGATCGAAGAGCTGGCTCCGCCCGATGACGATAACGAAGGCTGATCTCAAGGCGGTCGCGCAAGGAATCCGCGACCACGACGACTTCGTCATCTCGGTTCACGAGAACCCGGACGGTGACGCGCTCGGCTCGATGCTCGCGCTCAAGCTGGCGCTCGATCAGCTCGGCAAGAGCGCCACGATGTTCCTCGTCGGCTCGGCGCCAATTCCCTTCGAATATCGCTTCATGCCGCTGGACGATCTCGTCCGGGGCAATCCCGACGAGCTTCTCGGCCGCCCTCTGCTCTCGCTCGACGTGGCCAACGAGGCGCGCCTCGGCAGCGACCAGCGCCTGCTCACGGAGGCGCCCTTCGTCGCGGTCGTCGACCATCACCACGACAACAGCCGCTACGGCAACGTCAATCTCGTCGTCGCCGAAGCCTCGTCCACTAGCGAGGTCTTGCGCGATGTCTTCAGCGAGCTGAAGGTGCGCTTGACGCCCGAGATCGCCGAGGCGCTGTATATCGCGCTCGTCACCGACACCGGCCGATTCCAGTACGCGAACACCTCGCCCAAGACGCTGCGCCTAGCCGCCGAGCTGATCGAGGCCGGCGCCGACGCGCACCGGATCTTCCAGCACGTCTACGAGACGATCGAGCTGTCGAAGCTGAAGCTGCTGGCGCGCGCGCTCGAGCACGTCGAGGTGTACGAGGGCGGGCGGCTGGTCATCTCCTTCCTCGAGCACAAGGACTACGAAGAAACGGGGGCGTCGAGCGGAGCCTCCGAGGGTGTGATCGACTCCTTGCGCGCGGTAGCCGGCGTCGAGATGTCGGCTCTGATTTCGGAGCCGCCCGAGCGGGACAAGCGCCGGGTCAGCCTTCGCTCTTCGCGCGACCGCCTCGACGTCTCGGAGCTGGCTCGCGTCGCCGGCGGCGGTGGCCACAGGCAGGCGGCCGGGTTCTCGAGCGACCTCGGCGTCAAGGAACTGATCGCCTTCTTGCGCAAGGAGTTCGTCGCCAAGACGTCGGGCCAGGCGGGATAGGCCGTGGCTATTCCGCGGGCGCTTGAGCCATCCGGACTCGTGCTCGTGGACAAGCCGACCGGGCCCTCCTCGTTTGCGGTCGTGCGCGACCTGCGCGCCAAGACCGGCGCCCGGGCCGGTCACGCCGGCACGCTCGACCCGTTCGCCAGCGGGTTGTTGCTGGTGCTGCTGGGCTCCGCGACACGGCTCGCGCGCTATCTCGTCGGCCTCGACAAGCGCTACGAGACCGAGATCGACCTCGGCGCGCGCAGCTCGAGCGGTGACCTCACGGGCGAGATAATCGAGCAGCTGGAGTCGCCCGAGCTCGATCAACTCGAACAGAGCCTCGAAGAGCTGCGCGGAGAGGTCGAGCTGCGCGTTCCCGCGCTATCGGCGATCAAGATCGGCGGCGAGCGCGCCTACCGCCTGGCTCGGCGCGGCGAGGCGCCGGAGATGCCGCTCAGGCGCTCGCGCATCGACGAACTGCGCCTGCTCGACTACTCCCACGGCGTCGCCAGGCTCGATCTGCGTGTCAGCTCGGGAACCTACGTGCGCGCGATTGCCGACCGGCTGGGCGGCCACTGCCGCAGTCTGCGCCGGCTCGAGATCGGGCCGTTCTCGCTGAAAAGCGCCGACAGCGAGCGGATCCATCCGGCGACCGATGCGCTTCCCTTTCTTCCCGCGCTGGAGCTGAACGAGGAGGAGGTCGCGGCCGTCCGCGCCGGACGGCCGCTGGAGCGAAACGAGGCAGGCTTGCTGCGCCTGTGCCGGGAAGGCAGATTGATCGCAGTGGCAGCGGGCAAGAACGGTACGGTGAGATCCGAGACGGTGATGCCGGTATGAAAGTCGTTCGCGATCCGATAGACCTGCCTCGCACTGCGCGGGCGGTCGCCATCGGTTCCTTCGACGGCGTCCACCTGGGCCATCGTCGGGTCCTGGACACAGCCTTCGAGACCGGTCTTCCGGTGGCCGTGCTGACCTTCGATCCGCATCCGCGCGTGCTGCTGGGGCAGCCGGTCGAGCTTCTGACCACGCTCGAGCGCAAGGTCGAGCTGCTGGCCGAGTACGGGGTGGAGGAGATCGTCGTGCTGCGCTTCGACAGCGAGCTGGCGGCGATGACGCCGAGAGAGTTCACCCTGCGCCACTTGAACCCGCTCGGCGCCCAGATCGTCGTCGCGGGCCCCGATTTCCGTTTCGGTCACGGCCGCGCAGGCGATCTCGACATGTTGCGCGAGGAAGGCCTGCTCACGCGGCTGGTCGAGCCCGTTCCCGGCGTCTCCTCGACCGCGATCAGAAATGCCCTGCACGAAGGCGACGTGATCGGAGCGGCCGCGCTGCTCGGCCACCCCTATGAGCTCGACGGGCGCGTCGTCCCGGGCCTGGCACGCGGCGCTCGCCTCGGCTTCCCGACCGCCAACCTGGCCTTCGCCCCGCACCAGCTCGTCCCGCTCGACGGCATCTACGCGGGCCTGACCGAGGCTCACCGAGCCGCCGTCTCGATCGGCGTCAACATTCATTTCGGCGGCGGAGAGCGCCGCGTCGAAGTGCATCTAGTCGATTTCTCGGCCGACCTCTACGGCAAGCGGCTGGTCGTAGAGCTTTGGCAGCGGCTGCGCGGCGAGCAGGTGTTCGAGAGTGACGTGGCGCTCAGCGAGCAGATCGGGCGGGATGTGCAGGCGGCGCTAGAGGCCGATAGGCCATGAGCTACCAGTGACCGCCCTGCTTGTTCTCGCCGCTTCTTTCTCGATCATTCTCGTGATGATGGTCGCGGCTCTCGCCTGGGCAATCCGGCACTCCCGGCGTTAGGGATAATTCAGTAGCTAGCCGAGTAGTAGGCCCTCGCCGCTGCGCCTTGGATCTCCGGCCGCGCCGGTCCGACCGATTGCACTGACCCCTCCGAAG
This sequence comes from Actinomycetota bacterium, assembly GCA_003132665.1. Lineage (GTDB taxonomy): Bacteria > Actinomycetota > Thermoleophilia > Gaiellales > Gaiellaceae > Fen-549. Next base: position 350,616 of record PKYN01000009.1, on the reverse strand, counting down.
TAATGGTGGAGCGACGACCAGCGCCGAACCTGCCAGCCGCCCGCCTCCAGCTCGTCGAGCGCCTCCTCGTCCACGCCCGGCTCGGCGTTCAAGACCGGGCCCGCGGGATGCAAACGAGGGCGCTCGATCGCCTCGGCGGGAGCCAGACCCTCGTCGAGGATTCCGGCGGCGACCTGCACCAGCGCCGAACGCAGGCGGGTGCCGCCGGCGGACCCGATCGCCAGCGCCAGGCCTCGCTCGTCAACCGCGACGCTCGGCGCCGTCATGCTCAGCACTCGTTCGCCGGGCACGAGCTCGCCGCCGACAAGGTCTTTCTCGCCCAGCATCGAGTTCAGGTGCAGATCGAAGCCGGGCAGATAGTCGCCCGAGCCGAGGCCCAGGCTGGTCGTGAGCACGCAGGCGTTTCCCTCTCCATCCACCGCGACCAGGTTGGTGGTGTGTGAGCCGGCGCCTTCTCCGCCGAGCGCTACTAGTAGCGCCAGCACCCGCTCGCGCCCGGAAATGCCCACCAGAGGGCGAAGCCGCGCCAGCGTCTCGGGCACTCCAGACAGTCCGCCCCGGGTGAGGAAACGCGTTCCGGCGTAAGACGCCTCGATTGGCTCGCGCCAGAGTGGGGTGTAGGAGGAGAGGTCTTCCTCGGTTATCAGGCCACCTCGTTCGCGTACCAGCTCGAGCAGGCTGCGCGAGAGTGCCCCCGCGTAGAGCGAGCGCGGGTCCTCGGCGATCAGCTCCAGCGCGGCGGCGATCCCGGGTTGAACAAGAAGCTCGCCTTCGTCGAGCAGGTGCCCGGCCGGGGCGAACAGGCGCTCGCCCTGGTCGAGCGTCAGGACGGGAGCGAGCATTCTCAGGCAGGAGGCGTGCGCGGCCGGCATCGGAACGCCCTCACGCGCGAGGCGAATCGCCGGGGCAAGCAGGCGCGCCCAGTCGAGGCGCCCCGAGCGGCGCCAGAGCTCGTACAGTCCGGCCGGAATGCCCGGAACGGCGCATGACCCGGGCCCGATCTCGTAGCGGATCAGCTCCTCTCCGAAGGGCACGTCCAGCTCCATCAGCCGCGGACGCAGCTGAGCGGTAGCGCCGATACCGGGCACCGTGGTGAAGAAATCGAGTTGCTCTGCGTGGCCCGCTACGGCGTCCCAGATCATCCCGTGCCCTCCGCCCAGAAGACCGGTCATCACGACCTCGCAGACGCAGGATGCGAAGCAGGCAGCGATCGCCGCGTCGGCGGCGCTGCCGCCGTCCTCGAGCACTTCGAGCCCGGCCCGAGCCGTCGCCGGATGTCCCGCGGCAACGCCCGGCGGCAAGGACGACGTCAGAGCAGCACTCCCAGCTCGTCGAGCGACTCGTTCAGCTCGGCCGGATCGCGGTAGACGCGGTAAGCGCCGGCGCTGGCCAGCTCGTCCTCGCCGTAGCCGCCGCTCAACAGCCCAACGCTGAGCATGTTCGCTCGTCGCGCGGCGAGCAAGTCCCAAACGGCGTCGCCGATCACGTAGCACTCTTGCGGGCTCACTCTCATTCGTTCGGCGCAAGCTAAAAAGAGATCGGGCTCGGGCTTGGCGCGCGCAACGTCACCGCGTTCGATCACGACCGTCTCGTCTCCGATGCCAAGCGCCTCGAGCGAGCTGTCGATCAGCGGCCGCGAGCCCGAGGTGGCGATCCCGTGCGTGACGCCCGCCTCGCGCAGGTGCCGCAGCAGCTCGACGGCGCCCTGGAGCGGTCGCCGCGTCGGCATCAGTAGATCGAACAGCTCGCCGTGGCGGCGTTGGAGCGCATCGGTCTCCTCGGTAGAGAGTGGGCGCCCCAACTCGCGCGCGACTGCACGAGCGAACAGGCCGCCGCTCATACCGATGCGCCGGTGGATGCGCCAGCCGTCGATCGGCATGTCCGCCTCGGCGAGCGCCTGCTGCCAGGCGAAGACATGGGGGTAGACCGTGTCAACGAGCGTACCGTCGAGATCGAAGATGAGCGCACGCACAACCGGCACGATACAAGGCCGGAATTTCGGGCGCGATGGCTTCCGAGGCGGGTTGAGCATAGGAAGCGGTGGGGAGGAAGTCCCGCTTTCGGCACAGACTCGTCTTGACAGTCGCCGGAATCTCTGACCGGTGTCTGACACCCTCCTGCGAGGGACCGCCAATCCCGCCGAAAACCCCCCGCACTGCTAGTCTTTCCGCAACCACGATCTCGATCGTTCGAGGCGCTTCCGACGGCGAACTGGGATCAGTGGCAAAGGCAAGTAAGCAACGGAAGGAACTACATGTCCCTAACGAAGGAAGCAAAGCTCGAGGTTTTCAAGCGCTTCGGCGAAACCGCGTCGGACACCGGCTCGGCCAAGGTTCAGATCGCTCTACTAACAGAGCGCATCAACCAGCTGAACGGCCACCTGCGCACCCACCCCAAGGATCATCACTCCCGGCGTGGGCTGCTCAAGCTGGTCGGGCAGCGCCGGCGCCTGCAGACCTATATGCAGAAGCACGACCTCGAGGCATACCGCGAATTGATCAAGGAGCTCGGCCTAAGGCGCTAGAGCTCGAGAAGAGATGGGGAGTGGAAGTTTGAGCGAGCCCGAGACCAAGATCCGGCTCACTCAAACTCCCGCTCCACCTGACAAACAGAGGAGTTGGAGATGACCAGTACTGGAACCGGGCGGATTGAGTCCGTATCGGTGACCGTTGGCGATCACGAGATCACCTTCGAGACCGGGAAGCTAGCCAAGCAAGCAGGCGGCGCAGTGGTTGTTCGCTCAGGCGAGACCATGGTGCTGGCGACGGCGCAGGGAAGAGCGGAGGCCCGCGAGGGCGCCGACTTCTTCCCGCTGACAGTCGACGTCGAGGAGCGCATGTACGCCGCCGGCAAGATCCCCGGCGGCTTTTTCAAGCGTGAGGGGCGCCCGACTGAACGAGCGATCCTTACCGCCCGCATGACCGACCGCCCGATCCGGCCGCTCTGGCCGAAGGGCTTCCGCAACGAGGTGCAGTGCATCGCAACGGTGCTCTCCGCCGACCTCGTCACGGCACACGACACGCTTTGCATCAACGGCGTCTCGGCCGCGCTGATGATCTCGCCGCTGCCTTTCATGGGCCCGGTGGGAGCCGTCCGCGTCGGCCTGATCGATGACGAGCTGGTGATCAACGGCTCGATGCAGGAGATGGAAGAGTCCAAGCTCGACCTGCTCGTGGTCGGCACCAAGGAAGCACTGACGATGGTAGAGGCGGGCGCCCAGGAGGTTCCCGAGGAGACGATTCTCGAAGCTTTCGCCCTCGCTCAGAAGGAGATCGCGAAGCTCTGTGAGGCGCAAGAAAAGCTGCGCAAGCTCGTCGGCAAGCCGAAGTGGCTAGACAACGAGCTGACCGCCAAACTGGAGAAGGCGCAGGGTAAGCGCCTTCGCGAGCGCATCGCGGAGCTCGGTCTGCGCGAGGCGGCAGCCCTCGTCGAGGAGATCACAAGCGAGATCGCGCCCGCTCTCTCGATGGATTCCACCGAGGAAGACATCGTCCGGCGCTCGCAGGTTCGAGCCAGCCTGCACGCGATTCTCGAGCGCGAGCAGCTCGCGGCCGTCCAGGGCAAGGTGCAGGAGCAGTTCGGTAAAGAGCTTCGCGCTCTGACCGACGCCGAGCAGGACTCCAAGGAGCTGCGGGCCGCCAAGCGCCAGCTGCTCGTCGACAGCATCGTCGAAGGGGTCGAGTTGCCCTTCCCGGCCGGCCCCGCGCCTGCCGAGGGCGAGGCTCCGGTCAAGGATCAGCTGACGAAGAGCTTCATCCGCAAGTCGACCGACGCCATCTACAAGGATCTGATCCGGCAGAAGATCGCCGTCGACAAGCGTCGCCCCGACGGTCGCGGCACCGAGGAGATCCGCCCGATCACGTGCGAAGTGTCGGTATCGCCGCGCACGCACGGCTCCGCGCTCTTCACGCGCGGCCAAACGCAGGTGATGACGCTGCTAACGCTCGGCACGGCCAAGGAAGGCCAGCGCATCGACGACCTGTCGCTGGAGGCCGAGCGCCACTACATGCACCACTACAACTTCCCGCCCTACTCGGTCGGGGAGACCGGCTTCATGCGCGGCCCCAAGCGGCGCGACATCGGTCACGGCGCACTCGCTCAGCGGGCGCTCGAGCCGATGATTCCGTCGGCCGAGGAGTTCCCGTACACGATCCGGCTTGTCTCCGAGACGCTGGAGTCGAACGGTTCTTCGTCGATGGCCTCGGTCTGCGGCTCGACGCTGGCCCTGATGGACGCCGGCGTGCCGATCAAGAGCCCCGTCTCGGGCATCGCCATGGGCCTGGTCAAGGAAGGCGACGACTACGTCATCCTGACTGACATCCAGGGCGCCGAGGATCACCTCGGCGATATGGACTTCAAGGTCACCGGTACCCGCGAGGGCATCACCGCCCTGCAGATGGACATCAAGATCACCGGCGTCACGCACGAGATCATGAGCTCGGCGCTGGCGCAGGCAAAAAGGGCGCGCGAGGACATCCTCGACAAGATGATCGCCGCCATCCCCGAGCCGAGGGCAGAGCTTGCAGGCCACGCGCCTCGCATCTCGAGCGTCTCGATCGACCCGGAGATGATCGGCATGGTCATCGGCAAGGGCGGCGAGACGATCCGCGCGCTCGAGGCCGACTACGAGGTGCAGATCGACATCCAGGAGGACGGGACAGTGCTCGTCTACGCCACGTCGGGCACCAACGCCGACGCCGCCGTAGCGGCCATCCATGCGATGACCAAGACCCCCGAGGTCGGGGACGAGTACACCGGGCGGGTCGTCAAGCTGACCCAGTTCGGCGCCTTCGTCGAGCTGAAGAAGGGAACCGACGGTCTGCTCCACGTCTCCAATGTCGGCCCCGGACGAGTCGACAGGATCGAGGACGTGCTCGACCGCGGCGACGTGATCGACGTGATCGTGCAGGAGGTCGACAAGGAGCGCGGCCGAATCGGGCTCAAGCTTCTCGGCAAGCACGACGGCGACACGCTCGTGATGCCCGAGGCGCTGATCGAGATCGCCAAGGAGAAGGCGGCCAACCGGCCCGAAGGCGAGCGACAAGAACGCCCGGCCCGAGACAACGATAGAGGCCGGCGCCGCTCATCCGGTCCCAGGCGCTGAGGCAAGGAGAGAAACGCGCATGCGCTGGGGCAAGAAGAGTCGCGAGGTAACGCAGGACGGTAGGTCGCGCATCGACTTGCCCCGGCTCCAGCGCGAGTTGGGCGTACGCATCGGCGAGCGGGGCTCTTCGACGTTCCTGCTCGCCTGCGACGAGATGGACCGCACTCATCACCACGAGCTCGGTGCGGAACATCTGATCGTTGGAGTGCTCGAGGAGGGCGGCCCGGCCGCCCAACTCCTGCTCCAGCATGGCATCACGCTCGAGGACACCAGGGCGCAGATCGCCGAGGCGCTCTGGGAGGCCGACGAGGCGCTCGGCGCTCTCGAGCTCACCTCTGAGGCCACGAACATCCTCGCCACCGCGGCGGAGGCCGCCGGCATGCGCGGGCACCGGACGCTCGAGCCCGAGCACATCACCTACGGTTTCGTCTGCTCGGGCTTCGAGATCACCAGCCGCGTCCTGCACATGATCGGCGTCGACCGCCAGAAGCTCCTGCAAGAGTCCGAGCAGCTGCTCTCAAACGGTCACTGAACGCCGTCGCGCGCCGACCTCTCCGCGCCCGGAGCGGTCAAAGAGCCGTTTGCGATTGAGCGCTCCTCTGACACAGACTCACGCGCCTTCGAGAGATAAGCTCGAATTGGGGATGGGAGGCGGGGCACCCGCCTCAACAAGCGCCGAGAACCCCGCAAAGCAAGCCCACTCGCTACGATCGCGGCGTGCAGAAGGTTGTCCTTTCGGAGCTCGCCTCGGGCGAGCGCGTGATCTCGGAGCGAATGCCCTCTGTGCGCTCGGTCGCGATCGGCTTCTGGATCGGCGTCGGCTCGCGCGACGAGACGCCCGCCAAGGCCGGGCTCACGCACTTCATCGAGCACCTGCTGTTCAAGGACACCCGCTCGTATGACGCGCGCCGCATCGCCGAGATCTTCGACGAGCTAGGCGGCGAGCTGAACGCCGCCACCTCGCGCGAGCACACCGTCGTCTACGGACGCGTGCCCTACGACCAGCTCGAGCGGGCGATCGACGTCATGACCGACATGGTCTTCGTCCCGACCTTCACCGACATCGACGCCGAGCGCGAGGTGGTGCTGGAGGAGATCGCCATGCTCGACGACGCTCCTCAGGATCGTGTTCACGACCTGGTCAGCGAAGCCGTCTTCGGCGACCATCCGCTCGGACGGCCGGTACTGGGGCGCTCGGAGGTGATCTCCTCGGTCAGCCGGCGCACGATCGCCGGCTATCACGAGAGCATGTACCAACCCGGCAACGTCGTCGTCGCGGCGGCCGGGAACGTTGCCCACGAGCGACTCGTCTCGCTGGTGACGAAGGCCGCCAACGCGCGCGAGCACGCCGGCGCCAGGCCGAACGTTCGCAAGCCGCTGCTCAAGACGCCGCCGGCATCGGCCCACTTCCAGAGCAAGGACACCGAGCAGTACCACATCTGCGTGGCGGCACCGGGCATCGCACGCTCCGACAGGCGCCGCTTCGCCGCTTCCTTGCTCGACTCGATTCTCGGCGGCTCGGCCTCCTCACGCCTGTTCCAGGAGATCCGCGAGAAGCGCGGCATGGCCTACTCGGTCTACAGCTTCGTCGCCCAGTACTCCGATACCGGCATGATCGGCGTCAGCCTCGGCACCCGCGAAGACAACGTCACCGCCTGCCTGGAGATCGTCGCCGAGCAGATCGCCGAGATCGCGGCCGGGAAGTTCCTCGACGGGGAGCTGGAGCGCGCCAAGGAGCACGCTCGCGGCCGCATCATGCTCTCGATGGAGTCGACCGCGACCCGCATGACGCGACTGGGGCGCTCGCTGATCAGCGACACCGAGCTGCTCTCGCCCGAGAGGATCATCGCCGAGCTGGAAGCCGTCGAGCCCGACGCGGTCAGCGAGCTAGCGAGCATGCTGCTCGCTCCCGAGCGGCTCTCGGTGGCCGGAATCGGTCCCGACGAGGACGTCTTCTATGCTGCGGCAGGCGCAGTCAACCCGGTTCTGGCAAGGAGGTCGGCGGAATGAAGATCGCGTTCTTCGGTTACCTGGGCAAGGTCGGCCGCGACCTCTGCCCCGGGTTGGAGCGGGCCGGCTACGAGGTCGTGGGCATCGATCTCGGCGACGAGCTCGATCCGAGCGGGGTGGAGGCGATGATCGAGTTCACGCAGCCTGACACGGTAGAGCAGAACATCACCGAGTCGCTCGGGCACGGCATCGCCTGCATCGTCGGCACGACCGGCCTCGGCCCCGCGCAGCTCGAGCAGCTCGACGCGCTGGCCAAGGAGAAGGGAAGGCCGCTCTTTGTCGCGCCCAATTTCGCTATCGGCGCCGTCTTGATGATGCGCTTCGCCGCCGAGGCCGCCCGTTTCATGCCCCGCGCCGAGATCGTCGAGCTGCACAACGAGGCGAAGAAGGACGCACCCTCGGGAACCGCGCTTGCCACCGCCGCCGCGATGGGCACCAACCCCGAGATCCACTCGGTGCGCCTACCCGGCCTCGTCGCGCATCAGGAAGTTCTGCTCGGCGATGTCGGCCAGCTGCTCACGCTCCGCCACGACACCTACGCCCGCGAGGCCTTCTTGTCGGGGGTTCTGCTGGCGCTGGAGAAGCTCGACACGCTTCCGCCCGGCTTGACCGTGGGGCTGGATGCGCTGCTCGGCTGACCGCTTGGCATCTGGCACCGTCCGCCGCGCTCTATCACTCCAAGCTCGCTAGGCTGACATCAGTCCGCGGAGAAGGAGAGAAAGCCGAAATGCGCAGCGATCAGATCAAGCAGGGAATCGAGCGAATGCCGAACCGCGCGCTCCTGTACGGAACCGGGATTACGGCCAACCAGATGTCGAAGCCGTTCATCGGGCTTTGCTCGAGCTTCACCGATCTGATTCCCGGGCACGTCGGCATGCGCGCGCTGGAGCGGAAGATCGAGTGGGGGATCGCGGCCGGCGGCGGAGTGCCCTTCTTCTTCGGCGTGCCGGGCATCTGCGACGGCATCGCCATGGGCCACACCGGCATGCACTACTCGCTGCCCTCGCGCGAGCTGATTGCCGACCTGGTCGAGTCGATCGTGCAAGCGCACCAGCTCGACGGGCTGGTCCTGCTCACCAACTGCGACAAGATCACCCCCGGAATGCTGATGGCGGTTTGCCGACTCGACATCCCAGCGATCGTCGTCACCGCCGGTCCGATGCGCGCGGGGCACCTGCACGGCCAGCGCCTGGCGCTGGTGCGAAACACCTTCGAGGCCGTCGGCCTGCGCCAGGCCGGGCGGATGAGCGAGGCCGAGGCGGAGCAGATGGAGCTCGAGACCTGCCCGGGCGAGGGCTCCTGCCAGGGCCTCTACACCGCCAACACGATGGCCTGCCTTACCGAGACGATGGGCATGAGCCTGCCCGGCACCGGCACGGCCCTGGCCGGCTCGGCCAAGAAAATGCGCCTGGCCGAACTCGCCGGCGAGCGCGTCTGCGACCTCGTGCGCGAAGGAGTGACGGCGCGCAAGATCGTCACCAGGGAGTCGCTCGAGAACGCGATCCGCATGGACATGGCGCTCGGCGGCTCGACCAACACCACGCTTCACATCCCGGCCATCGCCCACGACGCCGAGGTGGACATCACGCTGGCCGACTTCGACCGGCTCAGCCGCGTCACGCCACAGCTCACGCTGATCGAGCCCGCCGCCGAGACCGTGATGGAGGACATCGAGTTTGCCGGCGGCATCCCGACCGTGATGAAGAACCTGGAGCCGCTGCTCAACAAGGACTGCCTGACCGTATCGGGGCGAAAGGTAGGGGAGATCCTGGCCAAGGTTCCGCCCGGCGACGGCAAGGTGATCCATTCGCTCGATAATCCGGTCGCCGTCGAAGGAGGAATCGCCGTGCTGAAAGGCACGCTCGCCCCGGACGGCGCCGTGGTCAAGCAAGGCGCCATCTCGGCCGGAATGATGAGCTTCACGGGCACGGCGCGTGTGTTCGAGAGCGAGGACGACGCGATGACCTATCTGCGCGAGGGCAAGGTCGTGCCCAAGGACGTGCTGATCATCCGCAACGAAGGCCCGAAGGGCGGGCCCGGCATGCGCGAGTCGCTGGCCCTGACCGCAGCCGTCGCCGGTTCAGGGCTCGGCGACAAGATCGCGATCGTCACCGACGGGCGCTTCTCGGGCGGCACCAAGAACCTGAGCGTTGGGCACGTCTCGCCTGAAGCCTTCGACTGTGGTCCGATCGCCCTGGTTGCCGACGGCGACGAGATCGCGATCGACCTCCCGGCCCGCAAGCTCGACCTGCTGGTGAGCGAGGAGGAGCTGGCGAAGCGGAAGGCTGTCTGGAAGAAGCCGGCGCCCAAGTTCACTAGCGGCTGGCTCGCTCGTTACGCCCGCCAGGTCTCGAGCGCGGCCTCGGGCGCGGTCCTCGAATAGGCGCTTTCGACCTTCAACTACAATCGCAGCATGTCCGCCTCGGCAAAGCAGAACGACTTTGGCACGATCCTGACCGCGATCGTCACGCCCTTCAAGGCCGACCGATCGGTCGACTTCAAGGCCTTCAAGGCGCTCGCGCGCTATCTCGTCGAGCACGGCTCCGAGGGACTGGTCGTCACGGGCTCGACCGGTGAGGGAACCACGCTCTCCGATCGCGAAAAGCTGATGCTCTACTACGCGGCCGTCGAGGAGGTGGGCGAGCGCGCGACCGTGATCGCCGCCACCGGCACCTACGACACGCGCCACTCGACCCATTTGACCGCGCAGGCAGCGGAGTTCGTAGACGGCTTTCTGATCGTCACTCCGTACTACTCCAAGCCGCCGGCCCGCGGCATCGTCGAGCACTTCAAGACGATCGCGGACGTGACCGAGAAGCCGCTCATCGTCTACAACATCCCCAGCCGCGTGATCGTCAACATCGAGCCCGAGACCCTCGCGGAGCTGGGCGAGATCTCCAACATCGTCGCTGTGAAGCAGGCCAACTCCGACCTCGAGCAGGCGCGCAAGATCATCGAGGAGACGCCGCTCGAGCTCTACGCCGGGAACGACGACCTACTCTTGCCCTTCCTGGAGATGGGCGGCGCCGGCGGAATCTGTGTCTACACGCATCTGGCCGGGCCGCGCGTACAGGAGATGGCGCGCCGCTTCCGCTCCGGCAACCTGGTCGGAGCGCAGGCGATCAACGAGGAGCTTAAGCCGCTCGTCGACGCGCTCGCGGTCTGCGTCAACCCGATCTCGACCAAGGCCGCGCTCAACCTGGCCGGCTTCGAGGTCGGCGGCCTGCGCCTGCCGCTGGTCGACGCAACTCCCGAGGAGAGCGAGCAGATCCGCGAGCTGCTCGAGCAAGCCGACGTGCTCGAGCCGGCAGTCCGCGCCTGATTTCCCGCTTCCTCGAGCGGCGGCGTATGACGCCTTGGCGCGATCGAACGCCCCTAGCCGCCTGACGAGAAAGCGGAGTCAACAACCGCCTCGTAACCAGCTGCGCGGATACACTCGGATTGATGCCATCGACCAAGACCTGTCGCATCATTCCGCTGGGCGGGCTCGGCGAGGTCGGCAAGAACATGACCGTCTACGAGCATCGCGGCGAAGCGATCATCGTCGACGCCGGCATGGCCTTCCCGCGCGACGAGCACCTCGGCGTCGATCTCATCCTGCCCGACTTCGGCTACCTGCGCTCCAGAGGCAAGCCGGTTCGCGCCGTCATCCTCACGCACGGGCACGAGGATCACGTCGGCGGGCTTCCCTATCTGCTGCGCGAGATCGAAGTGCAGGAGGTCTGGGCAACCAGGCTGACGCTCGGCTTCGTCAAATCGAAGCTCGACGAGCACGGCCTAAGCCGCGCGACCACCCTGCGCGAGGCCATACCCGGTAAGGGCCCGGTCGACATCGGCCCCTTCAAGGTCGATTTCGTGCGCGTCGCGCACTCCATTCCCGACGCGATAGCGGTCGTGATCGAGTCCGCCGCCGGCCGCATCGTCTACACGGGCGACTACAAGATGGATCACACCCCGGTCGACGGAATGCGCACCGACGTCGGCCGCCTGGCCGAGCTGGGCAACCTCGGCGTCGACCTGATGCTCGGCGACTCTACAAATGCCGAGCGTCCGGGAACGACCCCGTCCGAGCGCAGGGTGGGGGAGGCCTTCCGCCAGATCGTGCCGCTGCGCGACGGGCGGGTGCTCGTAGCCTGCTTCGCCTCCAACATCCACCGCATTCAGCAAGCGGTCGACGTCGCGATCGAGACGGGCCGCTCGGTCGCGGTGATCGGTCGCTCGATGCGCAAGAACGTGAACATCGCACGCAATCTCGGCTACCTGGACATTCCCGACAACATCCTGCTCAAGCCCGAGGAACTGGGCCAGTTGCCGCCGTATGAGCAGATGATCCTCTGCACCGGCAGCCAGGGCGAGCCGCTCTCGGCGCTGACCAGGATCGCCTTCCACGACCATCAGTCGGTCGAGATCGAGCAGGGCGACACGGTCATCATCTCGGCCAAGCCGATCCCCGGCAACGAGCTGCGCGTGCACGACGCGATCAACGGCCTGGCCAGAGCCGGCGCCGAGGTGTTGCACGAAGAGGTCGCCGAGGTGCACGCCTCCGGGCACGCCTGCGCCGAGGAGCTGCGCACGATGCTCGCGCTGCTCAGACCGAAGACCTTGATGCCCGTGCACGGGGAGTACCGCATGCAGGCCGCTCACGCGCGGCTGGCGCGAGAGGCGGGCATTGCGGAGGAGTCGATCCTGATCGCCGAAAACGGAGCGGTGATCGAGTTGACGCCCAAGGGAGCGAGCATCGTCGGCGAGGTCGAATCCGGCGTCACGCTGGTGGACGGGCTCGGAGTCGGAGACGTCGCAGACGTCGCTCTGCGTGACCGGCGCCATCTGGCCGAAGACGGAGTGCTCATCGTCGTCACCACCCTGACCTCGAGCGACGGCAACATGGTCGCCAGCCCGGAGCTCATCGTCCGCGGCTTCGGGGAGCAAGACGCGCTGCTGGAAGAGGTCAAGAGCGAGGCGGTCGAGATCCTCGAGGATCTACTCGCCGACGACATCACCGAGATCAAGCTGCTCCAGGAGCATCTGCACGACGGGATCGGGCAGCTCGTCTACGACCGCACGCGCCGCCGCCCGATGATCCTGCCAGTAGTGCTCGAAGTCTGAGCGCTCGCGGCCGATCTCGCTACGCAATCGGCACAGCGATGCGCGTTTCTCGCTGCCTTGGGACGGTACTCTGCAACGACCCCGCGGGTGGGTGGTTCGGGGGAGGGCGAGAAGAGAATCGTCCCGCAGACAACCGCCCCTGATCGTCACCACACTCGCTGCTCAAGTGAGGCGTACGATCCCTCGTCAGAGCGCGAAAAGCGGCAGGAGCGTCCGGCGCGGCGTCGAAGCTCGCTCGGGTGAGCAAGAAGCGCTCCAAGCGCAAGCTGAAGCCGCGCCAGCCGGCGCGTACCCGTAAGGCTGCCAAGACCCGTAGTCATCACCATCCCGAGCTATTCGGGCTGGTGCTGGTGGCGGCCGGAATCTTCCTCGGCAGCGTTCTCTATCTGGGCTGGAACGGCGGTGTGGTCGGGGCCGCGCTGGCGGATGCGATGGTCGCCGTAGTCGGCGTTACGGGATATGCCCTGCCGCTGGCGGCGATCGCCTACGGCACGCTCCTGCTCGTGCGCAGCGAGCTGATCGAGCTGCGCCCCTTCCGGCGCGGCCTGGTGACCCTCTTTTTCGGCCTCCAGCTGGCGCTCGGCCGTGCGCACGGCGGCTTCCTCGGTCGCGGACTGGAAGCCACGATCTCCAAGCTCCTCGGCAATACCGGCGCCACGATCGTTGCGGCGCTGTGCCTGGCGGTCGGCTGCCTGCTTCTCACCGGCGCCTCGCTGGGGGCCTGGCTCAGGCGCTCGGGCGAGGCGATTCGCCAGGCCCGTCCCGCACGCGAGAAACGAGCAAAGCCGGAGCCGAGCGTGGCCTACCCCGAGCCGCTGGTTCTTCCGCTCATGCACGATGAGCTGGCGCCGCACGGATCGCTGGTCGATGGAGCGCGCGTTTTTCCCGACGTCGTCGGAGACGATCTGCACGGACCGCCGCCGCTTCTCGTCGATTCCGAGCACGAATCCGCCGAGGCGCAGACCCTGTTCGACGTCACACCCACCAAGAGCGACTACGAGCTTCCCGACGCCAACCTCCTGCACCGTTCGCCGCCGGTCTCTCAGCAACTGGCCGACTCCGGCGAGCGCACCAGCGAGGTGCTCGTGCAGACGCTCGCCAATTTCGGCATCGAAGCGCGCATCAGCGGTCAGATTTCGGGTCCACGCGTAACGCGCTACGAGCTCCAGCTCGCACCGGGCACCAAGGTCGCCAAGGTCGCCAACTTGAAAAACGACCTCTCCTACGCGCTCGCCACCACCGAGATCCGTATCCTGGCCCCGATCCCGGGCAAGCAGGCGGTCGGGGTGGAAGTCCCCAACCAGTCGCCCAACCTGGTCACGCTCGGCGACGTCTTCGGCGAGCTTCCGGCTTCCGCCAGCCCTCTGGCCGTCTGGCTGGGCAAGGACATCGCCGGTAACTCCGTCTGGACCGATCTAGCGCGCATGCCGCACATCTTGATCGCCGGCACCACCGGCTCGGGTAAGTCGGGCTGTATCAACACCATCCTGAGCTCGATCCTGCTTCGTTGCACCCCCGACGATGTGCGCATGATTCTGGTCGATCCCAAGCGCGTCGAGCTCGGCTTCTACGAGTCGATCCCGCACCTGCTCACACCGGTCGTCTCCAATCCCAAGGAGGCCGCCGCGGTGCTGGCCAATCTGCTCGCCGAGATGGAGCGCCGCTACGACAAGATGAGCATCGTGCGGGCGCGCGGCCTGCCTGAGCTGAACCGTGCGCTAAGGCAGCGCGGTGAAGACCCGCTTCCTTATCTGCTCGTCGTCATCGACGAGCTCGCCGACGTGATGATGACCTCACCGCAGGCCGTAGAGGACGCCGTCATCCGCCTGGCGCAGAAGTCGCGTGCGGTGGGTATCCACCTCGTCCTGGCCACGCAGCGGCCGTCGGTGGACGTCATCACGGGCATGATCAAGGCCAACATCCCGTCGCGCATCGCCTTTGCCGTCTCCAGCCAGACCGACTCGCGCGTGATCCTCGATGCCTCGGGCGCCGAGAGCCTGCTCGGACAGGGCGACATGCTCTTCAAGCCGCTCGGCACCTCGCGCCTGCAGCGCCTTCAGGGCGCCTATGTAAGCGAGGAAGAGGTCACGTTGATCGTCGAGCAGTGCCGCTGCCAGCGGGGCCAGGAGCTGGACGAGTCGCTGCTCGAGCTGCCCGAGGCCTTCGCCGACGATGCGATCACCGACGGCGAGTTCGATCCCGACGAGGATCCGCTGCTGGAAAAGGCGATCGAGGTTGTCGTCCAGTCGCGGTCGGCGTCGGTCTCGCTGCTCCAGCGCCGCCTGCGTGTGGGCTACACGCGGGCGGGACGTCTGATCGACATGCTCGAGCGAAGAGGCATCGTCTCGGGCTACGAAGGCTCGAAACCACGCCGTGTGTTGGTCGAAGAGAACGAGCTTGATCGCGTTCTCGCGTTTCAATCCTCCCGTTAGCTCGTCGCCGCACTCTTCCGGGCCTGCGTCGTTTACACCGGCGCGACCTGCGTGAAGTAGCGACAATAGAGGCGTGCTGCCCTACGACGACTACACCAAGCAGCGAAACGTGCGCGCTCGGTTCTCGTTTTTGGTCGCCCTTCTGGGCGCACTGTTCGCGCCCGCTGCGCTTCTCGTCCACATTCGCGTATCCGAGATAACGCTGCCGATGGCGGTCGGGGGCATTGCCGCCGGCTGCACCGTTCTCGGCTTGATCGCTCGGATTCTCGCCAAGAAGGCGCGACTGCGCCGGGTCGTCTCGCTCGAGCGAATGGGCGGGGCGGGGCAAGCGGCTCTCGGGCGCCTGCTGGGCACTCTGGTGCTGGGAGTCGGGCTGGGCGCCTGCATTTCGCTCGCTGTCTACGCCTTACTTGCACATCTCTGATCGTCTACCGGCCGTCCGCTCCCGCATAATGTGCGGCGAATCACAATCTCCCTCTAGAATGCGAGTCCATGTTTGAGATCGGCAGCAGCCTGCGCGAAGCGCGCGAGCGCCAGGGACGCTCATTCCCTGATCTGGAGCGAAAGACGCAGATTCGCACGCGCTATTTGACGGCGCTCGAGGAAGAGAATTTCGCCGCCATTCCCGCGCTCGCCTACACGAGAGGCTTCCTGCGCGTGTACGCCGAGGAACTGGGCTTGGACGGCCAGCTCTACGTAGATGAGTTCAACTCTCGATTTTCGGTGTCTGAGGAAGGGAGCGCCCCCTTTCGGAGGCGCGAAAGCCGGGCGCCGACGCGCCAATCGCGCCGAATCGCCTCGCTGGCCGTGGTCCTCACGGTCGGGGCGATAGCCATCTTTCTCGCTCTCTTCGTTTTCGCATTCATCAGGAATACGCCCGACCGCGGGACCGTCGTCAAAACAGGCACGACGAGCTCGAACCCGAAGCCCGCGAGCACCACGAGTGTGAAGCTCACCGCTGTGCGCGGAGACGTCTCGGTTGAGGCGCGCACCGGAGGGCCGAACGGAACCCTGCTCTTCGGCGGGACGCTGGTCAGGGGGCGCAGCCACCCGTTCACGGCGGCCCGGCTTTGGATCAAGGTCAGCGCGGCTCAGAACATACGCTGGACGCTTTCGGGCGGGAACTCCGTCGACACCAGCAATCGATTCGGGCCGGCGATCGTCCTCTTCACCCCCGGCGAGCACAGATTCCTCACCGGGTAGCATCGCGCTCGTGCGAGAGCTGCCTTTAGCGAATCGGCCCGAAGCGGTCATAGTCGTAACCGGTAGCGAGCTCCTGCGCGCCGAGATAACGGATGAGAACGGCCCGTTCCTGGCGCGTGAGCTGGCCCGGATCGGTCTGCGCTGCCGGAAGATCACGATCGTCGGAGACGACCCCGATCTGCTCGAAGCGGCGATCAGAGACGGGATCGAAGCCGATCTGTGCCTTATCTCAGGCGGCCTGGGGCCCACGCACGACGACCGCACGATCGAGCTTCTGGCAAAAGCCGGCGGCAAGCAACTGGCGGTCGATCCCAAACTCGAACGCGAGATCGATCTGATCGGGCGCCGTTATGCCCGCAACGTCGGATCGAGCTACCACGGCTACGAGGAGGGCGTGCGCAAGCAGGCGAGCATCCCCGAGGGCGCGCTCGTCCTCGGCCTGGCAGGCACCGCGCCCGGTGTGGCGCTCGAGCTGGACGGTTGCGTCGCCGTCGCCTTGCCCGGCCCGCCGTACGAGCTGCAAAAGCTCTGGCCCTCGGCACTCGAATCCGCACCACTACAGCGGCTGCTCGAGCGGGTACCGCCGTTCGAACGCCACACGCTTCGCTATTACGGGCTGGCCGAGTCGACCCTGGCGGCCGCGCTCGAGAACGCCGGCGGCGACGGAGACGGCGTCACGGTAACCATCTGCGCCCGCGACCGCGAGCTTCTGGCCGAGCTCTTCGTCGATCCCGGCGCGGAGGCTCGTGCCGACAAGCTGGTGAATGCACTCATCGCGGCCGGACCGGACACGCTCTTTGCCCGCGACGAGCGCCCGATCGAGCAGATGGTGCTCGAGCTTGCGCGAGAACGCGGTCTGACGCTGGCGACGGCCGAATCCTGCACCGGTGGGCTCGTGGGCGCCCGGCTGACCGCGGTGCCCGGCGCAAGCGACGTCTTTCTCGGCGCCGCCGTCACCTACGCCAACGAGACAAAGAGCGCTCTGCTCGGAGTCTCGCCTGAAACGTTGCAAGAGCACGGCGCGGTCTCGGTGGAGTGCGCGTTGGAGATGGCGACGGGAGCCAGACAGGCACTACGGTCGGACGTGGCGCTGAGCGTCACGGGCATAGCCGGTCCCGGCGGCGGCAGCGCCGACAAGCCGGTTGGGCTCGTCTTCTTTTGCGCCACCAGCGAGCAGGAGACGCTCGCTCAAGAGATCCGATTCTCGGGCGATCGCGACCAGATTCGCCGCTACGCGACGGTGGCCGCATTGCATCTCATGAGGCGTCTTCTGGCGCAAACCGGGCACAGTTAGGCATGAACTCGGGCGCTAGCGTAAGCGGCGATGAGCGAATCCGTCTCTTCGTCGCCTACACGCTTGCGCCCGACGACCGTGAGCGCCTCTTCGCCTGGCAGCTGGCGGAGCTGGCCGGGAGCCAGGCGCGCCTCGTTCCGCCGGAGCAGCTCCATTTCACGATCGCCTTCCTCGGTCAGCGTCCGCGCCGGGATGTCGACCCGATCTCCGAGGTCGTCGGCACCGCCGCCGCCGGCGCCGGGCCGATGTCACTCGAGCTCAGCCGCTACCGCGAGACTAGAAGCGTCGGCATGCTCGTTTTCGAGGACGAAAGCGGGGAGGCCACGCGTGTGGCGGAGGCGATTCAGCGCGGGCTGGAGGCGATCGGCGTCTACAAGCGCGAGGCTCGTCCCTGGCTCCCGCACGTCACTGTTCTACGTTTTCGCAGGCCGCCTCGCCTGCAGCCCGAGCTGCCCGTCCTCGGGCAGGTCATGCCGTCCGAGGCTGCTGCCTACCATTCAGTGCTGCGCCGCGACGGGGCGCAGTACGACGTTCTCCGATCCGTCGCGCTAGGAGGTCGATGAACTTGGATCGCGAGCATGCTCTCGAGACCGCTCTCGGTCAGATCGAGCGGCAGTTTGGAAAGGGCTCGGTCATGCGCATGAGCGACCGGCCGGCCGTTGAGATAGGCGCGGTCTCCACCGGATCGCTTCCGCTCGACCTGGCGCTAGGGGTCGGCGGACTGCCGCGCGGGCGCGTGGTTGAGCTCTTCGGGCCCGAGGCTTCGGGCAAGACGACGCTCGTTTACCACGTGATCGCCGAGGCCCAGCGCCGCGGCGGAATCTGCGCCTTCATCGACGTCGAGCACTCGATGGATCCCGCTTATGCCAAGCGAATCGGCGTCAACATCGATGAGCTGCTCGTTTCTCAGCCCGACACGGGCGAGCAGGCGCTCGAGATCACCGAGCTTCTCATCCGTTCGGGCGCGCTCGATGTCGTCGCCGTCGACTCAGTGGCAGCCCTGGCGCCCAAGGCCGAGATCGAGGGAGAGATCGGAGACTCCCACGTCGGCCTGCAGGCCAGGCTGATGAGCCAGGCGCTGCGCAAGCTGGCCGGATCGCTCAACCGCACCGACACCATCTGCCTGTTCACCAACCAGTTGCGCGAGAAGATCGGCGTCATGTTCGGCTCGCCCGAGGTTACGCCGGGTGGCCGAGCGCTCAAGTTCTACGCCTCGGTCAGGCTCGACATCCGTCGCATCGAGACGCTCAAAGACGGCGCTGAGGCGATCGGCAACCGGGTCCGGGTCAAGGTGGTCAAGAACAAGGTCGCGCCGCCGTTCAAGCAGGCCGAGTTCGACATCATGTACGGCCAGGGCATCCCCTGGGACGCGACGGTGCTCGACGCGGCCGTGGAGCGGAAGATCGTGCAGAAGTCGGGCTCCTACTTCTCCTTCGGCGACGAGCGTCTCGGCCAGGGCCGCCAGAACGCGGCCGCCTTCCTGACCGAGCACCAGGACGTCTGCCAGCAGATCCTCGCTGCCATCCAGGAGCTGGTCGGGCCCGAGCAGATCGTCTCCGCCCGGCTCGGAGAAGCGCCACGGGAAGCTCCAAACGGCGCGGTCTCCGAGGAAGAGGCGAAGGAAGCCGTAACGGCGGCGTAGGTCGGAGCTAGACAGGTGCCCGAGATCACCGGGCTACGCGAGACCTCGACGAGCGATGTGCTCGTCGAGGTCGACGGTGCGCCGTGGCGCAAGATCCCGCTGACAGCCGCAGCCCGCGCCGGCCTGAGCATCGGTAAGCGACTCGAGCGCGAGGATCTACGCTTGCTCGGGCGCGAGCTGCGCCGCGCCGAGGCGCTGGCCAAGGCGACGCGCATGCTCGCCCGGCGCCCGCTTCCGCGCGCACTGCTCGAGGAGCGGCTGGAGAAGAAAGGCGTCGCCCCGGTCGCGCTCGAAGAAGCGGTCGAGGCGCTCGAGCAGGCTCATTACCTGAACGATCGCTCCTACGCGCTCGAGCGCGCCAGATCGCTCGCGGAGCGCAGCTACGGGGACGCCGCCGTTCACTACATCCTCGAGCAGGAACGGGTCGGCTCGGAGCTGATCGAGGAGGCGATCACCTCGCTCGAGCCGGAAGTCGAGCGGGCGCGGGCACTGCTAGCGGCCACGGCTGATCGGCGACGAACGCTTCGCCGCCTAGTAACGCGCGGTTTCTCCGCGGAGACGCTAGAAGACGTCGGAGGGAGCGAAGGCTTCGGTTAGCGGCTTGATCGCACGTAGCTACGCTTGACGTGTGCGTCGCTACCACGTCACGACCTTCGGCTGCCAGATGAATGCTCACGACTCCGAGCGGATCAAGGGCATGCTCGAGGAGCTGGGACTGGGGGAGGCACCCGCTCTCGAGGACGCCGATGTGATGGTCATCAACACATGCACCATCCGCGAGAAGGCCGAGTCGCGCTTGTCGGCACATCTGGGGTTGGCAAAGGCACTCAAGGATGCCGATCCCGGGCGCCTGCTCGCGGTCGGCGGCTGCTTCGCCGAGGTGCAGCGAGATCGCCTCTTCGAGCAGTTTCCGCAGATCGACTTCGCCTTCGGGCCGGGCTCGATCGCGGCGCTTGGAGAGTGGCTGACGGCCGAACGGAACGATGGAGCAAGCGGCAGCTTTGGCACCGGCGACGAGCGCCGTTTCGCCGCCGAGTTGCCGAGCAGGCGCGAGCGTCCTTTCCAGGGCTGGGTGCAGATCTCGATGGGCTGCAACTCGGTCTGCTCCTACTGCATCGTCCCGACCGTGCGCGGTAAGCAGATGAGCCGCCCGGCTCCGGAGATCGTCGCCGAGATCGAGCGCCTGGCCGTAGACGGCGTGCGTGAGATCACACTGCTCGGTCAGAACGTCAACTCTTACGGACGCGACCTGCCGGCCGCCGAACGCCTCGACTTCGCTTCTCTATTACGCGCCTGCGATCGGACCCCAGGGATCGAGCGCATCCGCTTCACGAGCCCGCATCCGAAGGACTTCCGCAGCGACGTGATCGCCGCCATGGCCGAGTGCGGATCTGTCTGCGAACACGCGCACCTTCCCGCCCAGTCCGGCTCAAACCGAATTCTCAAGACGATGCGCCGTACCTACGACCGAGGTCGTTTCCTCGCCCTTGTGGCGGATATGCGTAGAGCGATTCCCGATCTGGCGATCACGACCGACCTGATCGTCGGCTTCCCGGGCGAGACCGACGAGGATTTCGAGCAGACGTTGAGTCTCGTCGAAGAGGCCGGTTTCGACGGCGCCTACACCTTCGTCTACTCGCCGCGTTACGACACCGAGGCGGCGTCGCTACCCGATCAGGTGCCGGAAGAGATCAAGCGGGAGCGGATCGAGCGGTTGATCGAGCTGGTGCAAAGGACCGCACGCGATCGGAACGAGCGACGGATCGGCGGAGTCGAGCAGGTGCTGGTAGAGGGGCAGAGTCGCACCGACTCGACGCTCCTGCGCGGGCGCACGCGCCGGAACACGACCGTCAACTTCGCCGGCACGGCCGGCGCAGGCGAGCTCGTAGGCGTCCGAGTAGAAGCGACGAGCTCGACTACGTTGCGCGGCACGCAGGTCGTGCTCTAGCGGGTGTGACGCTTTTGTCACGCTTTCGCGGCTTACGGTGCGCATCTCGCCTCCTCTGGAGCGGAGTTCCTCGATAGGCTGAAACCGGTTAGGGGAGGGGCTATCCCGACCCACGCGCGCAAAGCACGCGAAACCCGGATATGAACGCCCGCCACCCAAAAGCGACAACCGAGCTCGTCCGTCCCCACGGAGACGACTCGGCCGGCGCGAACATGCCCGTGATCGCCATCTTCGGCCCCACCGCGAGCGGCAAGAGCGCCGTGGCTGCGGCCGTCGCGGCGCGAATCGGCGCCGAGCTGGTCTCGGCCGACGCGATGCAGGTCTACCGCGATCTGCCGATCTTGACCAACCAGTCGCCGGCGCGCCTGGTCGGGATCTGGCCGCTCGATCACGAGGCCTCGGTCGGCGAGTACGCAAGGCTCGCCCATGCGGCGATCGACGAGATTCTGGCGTCCGGGCACACTCCGCTGGTCGTCGGCGGCACCGGTCTCTACCTCAGGGCGGCGCTGGCCGAGATCGAGCTGCCGCCCGCTCCCGCTCCAGGCGCGCGCGAGCGCTGGCAAGCCACCTACGACGAGCTGGGGCCCGAACAAGCGCACGCCTTTCTCGCCGAGCGCGATCCACTCGCCGCCGCGCGAGTTCACGCCAACGACAAGCGCCGCGTCGTGCGAGCGCTCGAGCTGAACGAGGCCGGGCACTCACTGGTGCGCGCAGACAGCCGCCTCTGGTCGGGCGCCCTGCGCCACCCGACGCTCATCTTCGGCCTGGAGATCGAGCGCGCGATGCTCGAGCCCAGGATCGAACGCAGGACGCGCGAGATGTTCGAGCACGGCGTCTCCGAAGAGGTGCGGCATGCGCTCGAGCAGCCGCTCTCGCTCACCGCGCGCAGGGTCATCGGCTTGCGGGAAGTGGCCGAGCTCGGCCCGGAGCAAGCGATCGAGGCGATCGCTTTGAGCACCCGTCGTTACGCCGCTTATCAACGAAAGTGGATGCGCCGCATCCCCGCGCTCATTAGAGTCAATACCAACCGTTCAGCGGAAGAGGTGGCCGATGAGATTGTCGAAGTGGCACGGGCTGGGAAATGACTATCTGCTCCTCGAGCAGTCTGAGCCGCCGCTCGAGCTGACGCCCGAGCGGGTCGCCAGGCTCTGCGACTACCACTTCGGCGTGGGCTCGGACGGCATCGTCGAGATCGTCTCGACGAGCGCCGACGAAGCCGAAGCGAGAATCTGGAATCCCGACGGCTCGCTCGCGGAGCTGTCCGGCAACGGCGTTCGCATCGCCGCGCGTTGGCTCGCGCGCCGAAACGCGCGTGCGGACGTGCGAATTCGCGTGGGTGAGCGTACGGTCGAGGCGCACATGCTCGGCGGGCTCGAGGTCGAGACGGAGATGGGCGAAGTCACCGTCGGCGAGCCCGAGACGCTCGATCTCAAGGGCGAGCAGGTCGAGTTCATCCCGGTCTCGGTCGGGAATCCTCACGCCGTCATCGCGCGCGAGCCCGAGCGCACGGAGCTGCTTCGGCTCGGTCCCCTCGTCGAACGCCATCCGCGTTTTCCCGAGCGCACGAACGTCCAACTCGTCTACGTGGACAATCGCCACGAGATCACGGTCGCCGTCTGGGAACGGGGCGCCGGCGAGACGCTCGCCTCGGGCACGAGCTCGGTCGCGACCGCCTCGGCCGCGATCGCGCAGGGCTGGTGCGAAAGTCCCGTCACCGTTCACCTGGTCGGCGGCGATCTGATCGTCTCGCTCTCGGCACAGAGTAAAGCGACTCTCGTCGGCGAGGCGCAGGAGATCTGCGCCGTCGAGCTCTCACCCGAGCTCCTGATCTAGCGTTTTGTTAATAATCCTCCGACTATCTCGTCGCAACTGACGCAAGGGTGGGGGAGAGATCTTGAGGATTGGGATTGCTGTAGCGCTGGCGACGGCTCTGCTCTGCGGTGTTCTGCAATTCGGCTCGAGCACCGGCCAAGCCGCCGTCTCGACCAGCTCTATCAGCGCCAAGTGCTTCACTTACAAGGCGGCTCGTAGCTCGAACACTGTCTGCGAATACCGTTTCGAGCAGCCGTTTCTGCTCACGGGGTACTCGAAGGGCGGATCGAGCAGTCTCTCCTACACCGTTCAGTGCGGCGAAGACGGATCCTGGCCGTTGAAAACGGCGGCGATCGATCGCAAGGTCTGGTTCAGGCGCTCGTTCACGGTCAAGGGCAACTTCAAGCTATATGGCGGCGACGGTGCGCCTTCGGCGGCCAGGCACTGCGCCGCCGCTCAAGGGAAGGCCCCCGTCTTGTCCGTCACGCTCAAGATGGGCCGGGGCGTAACCAAGACGAACCTGACAGTCAGACTGGATAGCAGCCTGCCTTGGGGGGAGTAGCTGGCTCTGCCAGAGCCGGCGAGCAGAACGCGAAAGAGAAGCGCACCGCCGTTTCGCGCGGGTCAGTTCTTGTTCTGATGTAGAGCCGTGTTCAGCGCGACGGTGTTGCCGCGCTCTTTCACCTCGACGGCGCCCGTCTGACTGTTACGCCAGAAGAGCAGTCCCGGCCGCCCGCTCAAATCGCGCGCCTTGACGACACTGCCGTCGGGCATCGTGACCCGGGCGCCGGCGGTGACGTAGAGACCGGCTTCGATCGTGCAGCCGTCGCCTAGCGAAATGCCGCATCCGGAGTTGGCGCCGAGCAAGCAATGCGAGCCGATGCGGATGATCTGGCCGCCGCCGCCAGAGAGCGTGCCCATGATCGAAGCGCCGCCGCCGACGTCCGACTCGGGCTCGACGACCACTCCGGCCGAAATCCGCCCTTCGACCATCGATGGTCCCAGCGTGCCGGCGTTGAAGTTGACGAAGCCGGCGTTCATGACCGTCGTCCCGCTGGCGAGGTGCGCTCCCAAGCGAACGTTGTCCGCGTTGGCGATCCGGACGCCCGAGGGAACCACGTAATCGGTCATGCGCGGGAACTTGTCGACCGAGCGAACCTTGAGCTCGATTCCTTGCCCGATCAGCTCCGCCCTGGTGTGCTCGAACTCCTCGCTGTCGAAGGGGCCGCGGTTGCTCCAGACGACGTTCGGCAGGAGTCCGAAGATGTTTTCGAGGTTGCAGCCGTGGGGCTGGATCTTGCGCTGCGAGAGAAGATGGAGGCGCAGATAGACGTCTGCGACGTCCGCCGGCTGGTCGGCGAGGTCGCCGATGAAGCTGACCACCGCGCGACGCGAGCGCTGGGAGCGAAAGGCCGGGTCGTCCTTGGGAAGAGCGGCGAGGGACATCCGCAACGCCTCGAGGGTGCGGTCGGGCTCTCCGCCCTTCGCACGGGGAGCAAGCAATGCGATCGCCTCGTTCAGTTGCTCGGGCTCGAGCTCGAAGCTGCCGCCTCCGGCCTTGCGCCCGGTGACCTTGGAAAGAACGGCGGCGGCGGCGAAGCCCTGTCCGAGGTTCGTGAACGGGTAATAGCTGTCGAGCACGCGCCCGAAACGGCTGACGCTGGCCAGTCCGACGGCGAACGCCGCCGGACGCGCGTATCCGTCCGCGGCCTCGATCTCGGCGACGAGAGTGTCGAAATCCTTGCTGTTCATCGCCCCAATGGTGTCACAAGAGTCGCTCGAGCAGCGCCGCTGCCTGCTCGCACTCCTCCAGCGTGGGCACCAGAGCCATGCGTACGTATCCCTCGCCGTGCTCGCCCAGATACGCGCCTGGCGCAACCACTATTCCGCTATCGAGCAGGCGCTTTGCAAACCCCTCCGACGTTTCGCCACCGGGAACCGCGATCCAGAGGAAGAAGGTCGCCTGACTCCCGGCCACGCGCAACCCCGCCCGCTCGAGCGCCGTGGCCATCACTTCTCGCTTGGCGCGGTAGCGCTCGCGTGTGCTCTCGACGTGAAGCTCGTCGCGCCAGGCCTTGATCGAAGCCAGCTGGATGAACTCCTGGGGCGTCGTGCCCAGAGTGGGGCGGAGCAGACGGAGAGCGTCGATCACCTCGCGACTGGCGGCGACGAAACCGGAGCGGTAGCCGGGCATAGAAGAGCGCTTGCTGAGCGTGTTGAACACGACGACGTTGCGCCGATCGGGCACCTGCAGCGCCGAGGGCGGGCGCTCGCCGAAGTAGATCTCGCTGTAGGCCTCGTCCGAGCAGAGCAGGAAATCGTGCTCGATCGCGAGCTCGGCCAGCCGCTCGAAGAAGGAAAGCGGCGCAACCGCTCCGGTCGGATTGTTGGGGTAGTTGATCCAGAAAATAGCGACTCGTTGCCAGGTTTCCGCCGTCACGGCGTCAATATCGGGCAGGAAGCCTTTTGCTTCGGTCAGTGGTAACCGCATAACGTCGGCACCGGCGAAACGAGCGCCGCGCTCGGGAACCGGATAGGCGGGGTCGGCGACCAGCACCAGATTCTTCGGCGGGCGCAGATCTACGACCTGGGCGAAGGTGAAGATCGCCTCCTTGCTGCCATAGGTCGGGATCACCTCGCGCTCGGAATCGACCGGAACCCCGTAGCGCTTGTCGCACCACTCGGCGATCGCGCGCCTGAGCTCGAGCAGCCCGATTGCCCGCGGATACTTGCAGCGCTCGGGCAGACTTGCGGCGACCGCGTCACGGATGAACGTCTCGGTTGCTTCGTTCGGGTCGCCCATGCCGAAGTCGATCACTTGGATTCCGCGGGCCGCAGTCTCGCGCCTGGCCTCGTCGAGGCGAACGAAGGGGTAGGTACCGAATTCGTCGAGTATGGGAGTGAAACGCATCAGATCTCCTTGGAGAGAAAACTACGAAGGACTGCAAACGAACGCTCGATTTGCCGCACCTCGACGCGCTCGTCGGCTCGATGGGCGAAGCCCGGCGCGCCCGGGCCGAAGTTGACGGCGTCCAGCCCCCGAGCCGCGAACTCCGCCACCGGCGTCCACGCCTGCTTGGGCTCGAGCGCCAGATCGCCTCCTCGGCGCAGCCGCTCGAGCAGCGCCGAGGAGGCGGGAACGTGCGCCGGCGGTGAGTTGCTCGTAAGCTCGAGCTCGCCCGCGCCGGCGAGCAGCTCGCGCAGGCGAGCCTCGGCTTCGGCCGGCGTGCGCAGCGGCGAATAACGGTAGTTGACGCGC
Source organism: Actinomycetota bacterium (assembly GCA_003132665.1). Classification (GTDB taxonomy): domain Bacteria; phylum Actinomycetota; class Thermoleophilia; order Gaiellales; family Gaiellaceae; genus Fen-549. The sequence continues at coordinate 324,806 of PKYN01000009.1, read as the reverse complement.
GCCACGCACAGGTCGGGAATCACGTTCGCCGCGATCCCCGCCTCGATGCCGGTCACGCTCAACACCTCGGTGAAGGCCAGGCCACCCTGCTCGAGCACGAGCGGCTCGGCTTCGAAGAGCGGCTTCAGCCCTTCGATCGCCACGCTGATGGCGTTCGTCCCCAACCAGGGTCGAGCCGAGTGAGCGCTCTCGCCGCGGAAGACGGCGTTCGCGTACAGGTTGCCCAGGCAGCCGGCCTGGATCTCGTTGTCGGTCGGCTCCATCACGATCACCAGCGCCGCCTCGTCCAGCTCCGGCAAAGCCGCAAACAACCCCGGCAGAGAGCTCTGCTCCAGCGGAAGCTCCTCGCGCGGGAAGAAGAGGAAGCCCGGATCGACCTCTAGTTCCGGCTTTTCAGCGGCGATCCAGCGGGCCAGCTCGACCATCACCGCCAGGCCCGACTTCATGTCGCTCGAGCCACAACCGATCACCGCATCCCCGTCGATCTGGCCGGGAAGGTTCTCCTGCACCGGGACAGTGTCGAGGTGCCCGGCGAAGACGACCAGCGGGCGCCCGCTTCGCGGAACGCGCGCGTACACGGACTCGCCGTCGCCGTACACGAGCTCGAGTCCGCCCACCAGAAGCGAGGCCACGCGCTCGGCCAGAGCCTGCTCCGACCCGCTGGGGGAGGGCACGTTTACCAGCTCGAGCGTACGCTCGGCCAGGCGCTGGGCCGGATTCGAACCGTGGGCCGCCATCTCGGAAAGCAGCCTAGCGGCCGGCTCGGTTGCCGGGGGAGCGAGAGGGCATACTACGTTCCGTGACCGCGCATCAGCCCGATCCAGCCCCGGGCGCGGAGCCCGAGCGTGGCTTCGCGCTTGCGGTCTTCGCGCATGGCGTCGACGTGGCCGGCGAGATGGCCGAATTGCGTGAGCTGGCCCGCACCGCCGGTGTCGCGATCGCCTCCGAGCTCGTGCAGCAGCGTCCCCATCCCGACCCGCGCTCCTTCGTCGGCAAGGGCAAGTTGGAAGAGCTGAAAAGCGCCTTTCCAGCCTCCGGCGCGGATGTGCTGATCGTTGACGACGAGATCTCGCCCGTTCAGCAGCGCACGCTCGAGAACGCGCTCGACGTCCGGGTGGTCGATCGCACCCAGCTCATCCTCGACATCTTCGCCCAGCACGCCGTCAGCGCCGAGGGCAAGCTCCAGGTCGAGCTGGCTCAGCTCGAGTACAACCTGCCTCGCATGCGCGGGATGTGGAAGCACTTGGAAAGGCTCGGCGGCGGCGTCGGCACGCGCGGCCCCGGTGAGACCCAGCTCGAGAGCGACCGCCGCGAGGCGCGCCGCCGCGTCTCGCTGCTCAAGGGGCGCCTGAAGGAGATCTCAAAACGGCGCGAGACCGGGCGCAAACAGCGCCGCCGCAGCGACAAGCCCACGATCGCGCTGGCCGGGTACACGAACGCGGGCAAGTCCACGCTCTTGAACGCGCTCGCCGGCGCTGGTGTCTCGGTCGAAGACCGGCTGTTCGAGACGCTCGACCCGACCACGCGCTCCTTCGAGCAGGAGGGACGGCAGTACCTGGTGACCGACACCGTCGGTTTCATCCGCCGGCTGCCGCACCAGCTCGTCGAGGGCTTCGCCGCGACGCTGGAGGAGACGCTGGTATCCGATCTCGTCCTTCACGTCGCCGACGCCTCGCTCCCGCCGCAGGAGATGGTCGATCAGATCGACGCGGTGGCCTCGGTGCTGAATGAGATCGGCGCCGACGATCTGCCCACCGAGCTCGTCCTGAACAAGGTCGACAGAGTGGACGCCGTCTCGCGTAAGCGCCTCGCCAATCGCTACCCCGAGGCACTGCAGATCTCGGCGCTTTCCGGCGTCGGGCTGGACGAGCTGCGCGCCCGCCTGGCGTCGCGCTTCGCCGATCGCTTCGAGCCTGTGCGCCTACTGATTCCCCACGACCAGGCCGCTTCGCTCTCCGAGCTGTACGAGCTCGGAGCGCCGATCGAGGAGCGCCGCGACGAGGCCGAGGGCGTCTATCTACTCGCGCGTCTCTCGCCCAGCACGCTCGGCCGCCTGTCGCGCTTCGTACTGCCCGACGCCAAACGACCGAGAAAGGCCCGCTGATGGAGCTACAGATCCGCCGGTTTCGACCCGAGGCCGTGATTCCCGAGCGGGCCTACCGTGGCGACGCAGGACTCGATCTCGCCAGCTGCGAGCGTGTCGAGCTGGCGCCGGGCGAGCGCGCCACGATCGGGACCGGGCTGGCGGTTGCAATTCCTGCCGGGCATGCCGGCTTCGTCCAGCCGCGCTCGGGCCTCGCCGCACGCCACGGCATCGCGCTCGTCAATTCGCCCGGCCTTATCGACTCCGGCTACCGCGGCGAGCTGCGCGTCGTCGTCCTGAACACCGATCGCGAGGCGGCCTTCACGATCGAGCCGGGAATGAGAATCGCCCAGCTCGTGATCATGCAGATCCCAGAAATCGACCTGGTCGAGGTCGACGAGCTCCCGGAGTCGGACCGCGGCGTGCGCGGCTTTGGCTCCTCGCGGGTGTAGAAGAGATGAGGGAGCCCCGCATCCGCGTTTCGGCACTGCTCGCCTGGCGCGGCCGCATCCTGCTCTGCCGCCAGGAGAAGCCGGGTAAGGAGTACTGGCTGCTGCCGGGCGGCGGCGTCGACAGCGGCGAGACGCTGGTGGAGGCGCTGCAGCGCGAGCTGGCCGAGGAGACCGGTATCGACTACGAGTTTCCGATCGAAGGCCCGATCGCGCTCGCCGACTCGATCGCGCCCGGCAGCCGCCCCGTGACCAAGCACGTCGTGCACATCATCTTCGCCAGCGACCTGAGCGAGCACTCGCTGGAGGAGGTTTCCTCGATCGACGACGCGGTTCGCGGCCACCGCCTGTTCGCGCCCGACGAGCTGGCCGACGTCGTCATCCACCCGCCGATTCAGCACTTCCTGCGCAACTGGCAGCCCGGCGACCCGACGGTCTATCTCGGCTCGCTCTGGATTCCGTGAGCTGACGACGCGATACGAGACCTGTGTGACCGCGACTCTGATTAGTGGGACGGAATCCGCTAACTCCGCCCCCTCTAAACAAAGCCGAGTAGGTTCGGGTCAACAGAGAGATGAGACCGAGTAGCGCCTCACTCGCGGCGATAGAACGGGTCTACCGGACGAAGGCGAGCGGCTTTCTGCGCCTGGCTCTCGCCACGACCGGGAACATCGAGCGGGCTCGCGACGCTCTGCAGGAGGGCTTCGCCGGAGCCATTCGCTCACGGGAAACCTTCCGTGGCACCGGATCGATCGAAGGCTGGCTGGCGCGTTGTGTGCTGAACGCGGCCCGCGACAGGTGTAGCCCGGCCGATTTGAACGGAGATGCTCGGTCTACAGAGGGCAGCTTCGAGCCTTCGAACGACACTTCGCGGACGGTCGTTCGCGGGGCGATCATGCAACTTCCCCGGCGTCAGCGAGAGGCCGTCTTCCTGCGCTACTACCTCGATCTCGACTACCGCTCGATGGCCGAAGCGCTCGGAATCGAGCAGGGAACGGTTTCGGCGACCTTGCACGCCGCGAAGAAGGCGCTGGCCGAAGTGCTCCAGGAGGTGGAACGATGAACAGGCAACTGCTGAATCGGACACTCGACGATCTGGCGCCGGCTCAGGGCGAAATTCCGACCTGGGAGGATATTCTCGATCGCGCTGGCATCGAAGGCCTCGTATCGACCCGACGCCCGCTCTGGAAGCGATCCTGGGTCATCGCTCTCGCCGTGCTGGTGGCGGTGCTGGTGCCGCTGGCGGTGATCGGATCGCAGGAGAATTGGTGGTTCCTCGACAACGGCTCGCCGAAGCCCGGAATGCCGAGGCCCGTCTCCGCCATCCTGGAGGTGAAGAGCGGTTCCTGGAGCGGGCACGACTGGCAGCTCGCCGCCTACCGAACGTTCGTGCACCGAGGCGGCACGGGACCAGGTATCGAGGGTGTCTGCTACTCGTCGCAAGTCGATCACGGTCGGGGCGGCACCGGGGCATGCACCCCTATCCCGTCGCAGCTTCCCGGCGTCAGCTCCGAGTCGTCCGCACCCAACTCGATCTCATTCTTCGGGGGCCCTTTCAATACCCGCCGGGGCGCCACGGACAAAACGGGCTACGTGTTCGGGATGGTCCCCGGCAACGTGACCGACGTGAATATCCATTTCAAGGACGGGCGAGCCACCGATGCTCCCACCTTCGCCGCCCCGGAAGCGCTCGGTGCGTCGGTGAGGTTCTTTGGGGTTGAGCTGTCGGAGTACGGGTTGTTTCTCTCGATCTCGAAGCTGGTTGGTCTGAACGGGCAAGGAGAGATCGCCGCTTGTACGGCGATCAACCGGCCGAAGCCTTCTGCGACCTGCAGCTAGGGGAGTATCTAGCGGAGTTTCCCGCCGCGCTCCCGCGCCCTTCTCAGCGCGACCGCATGGGCCTGGTACTCCAACTCGTCGTCCAGCGCCTCCAGCTCGGGCGGCTCACCGAGCGTTCGCGCCAGTGCCTGCCCGAGCAGCCAGTCGGCCAGCCACGGGTTGCGCGGGAGAAGTGGACCGTGCAGGTAGGTGCCGATCGCCTTGCCCAGGCGACAGCCTTCGAAGCCGCTTTCGCCGTCGTTTCCGAAGCCGTGCACAACGCGACCGAACGGGACGGCGCCGCGGTCGAGCAGCGTGCGACCGCCGTGATTCTCGAAGCCGACCACCGTGAGCATCTCGCCGGGATCGAGCTCGCACTCGATCGAGACGTCGCCGATCAAACGCCCTTCGCCGGCCACCGTCTCGAGCGGAAGCACCCCGGCGCCCGGCATCTCGAAGTCGAACCGGTCGCGGTAGCCGCGCCCGAGCAGCTGGTAGCCGCCGCAGACCGCGAGCAGCGCCGCTCCATCCTCGAGCGCCCTCGAGATCTCGCTGCCGCGCCGGGCCAGATCGGGCGCGATCAGCGCCTGCTCGCGATCCTGCCCGCCGCCCAGGTAAATCAGGTCGCACTCGGGCGCGAGCGTCTCGCCGACCCCGATGCCGACTACCTCCAGCTCGTAGCCGCGTCGTTCGGCCCGGCTGCGGAAGACGGCGATGTTGCCGCGGTCGGCGTAGATGTTCAGCTGGTCGGGATAGAGGTGGCAGAGCCGGATTGGGGTCATCTCGGATGCCTCGGTGGTCCGGACTCTTTGCGGGCGCGCGCGGCTCGCTGCCAGTACAGATCGGCGTGTCCGCGCTCGGCCAACACCTTCTGCAGCTCGAGCATCGCGGTATAGGTCGGGCAGACGACGAGCTCTCCGCCTGCCTCAGTCAGCTCCAGCCCGCGATCGAGCGCCTCCGCCGGCGAGGGCACTAGCTCGATCCGGCTTTCCGGAAAGCCCGCGTACTTGAAACGAAGCGCCAGCTCGGCGGCCCGGCCGCCGCTCGCGATCAATCGCTCGAGCCCGCCCAGCAGCGGCTCGAAGTCGACGTCCCAGATCCAGGAGACGTCCTGCCCGTCGGCGATGCCGTCGTTGAGCGCGAGCACCAGCGTCTGCGGCGTGCCGTCGGCGACGATCGTGCGCACGACCTCGTTGGCGCCGGTCGGATTCTTGATCAGCAGTAGAAGCAGCCTTTTCTCTCCGATCTCGATCCGCTCCGAGCGGCCGAACGCGGCTTCGGTGCTCTCCAGGCCGCTCGCGATCTCGCTCGCCGAAGCGCCGAGGGCGTGTCCGAGCGCCGCGGCCGCAAGCGCGTTGTAGACGTTGTAGAGACCGGGCAGCCCGAGCCTGACCTTCATCGTCTCTTCCGGCAGGTGAAGATGGAAGCTGGAGCCGATGAGGCCCTCGAGCGCGATCTGCTCGGCCCAGATGTCCGGCTTCAAGCGCTCGAATCCGCAGCCGGGACAGGAGTACTCGCCGAGGTGGCCGACGTAGGCCAGCTGGTAGTCGTAGGCGACGCCGCAGTTTGAGCAGTAGCGAGCGTCGGCGGCGTGGGGGAGTGGGCCGCCGTGACGAGCGTCCTCGATACCGAAGCGGATAACGCCCTCGCGCTCGCGCGCGAGCTGCGCGAGCTGGGGGTCGTCCTCGTTCACGATCAGCGTGCTCTCCGCCGCGAGCCCCGCGACCACGCCGCGCCAGCGTTCCGCAAGCATCTCCAGCTCGCCGTAGCGGTCGAGCTGATCGCGAAAGAGGTTGCCGAGGCAGAGCGCCCGCGGCCGAAGCGCGGCGGCCACACGTGGCAACGCCGCCTCGTCCACCTCGAACAGGCCAAGATCGGCGCCGCGCGTGTGCAAGAGTGCAGTTGCGACGCCCGAGGAGAGATTGGCTCCCGCGGGATTCCCGGCCAGCCGGAAGCGAGAGGAGAGTATCGCCGCGGCCATCGCGGCGCTCGTCGTTTTGCCGTTCGTCGCCGAGATCACCGCCGAGCCCTGCGCGAGCTTCTTCGCCAGACGCGCGCCCGCGCCAGGGTTGAGTGTGTTCAGCACGCGGCCGGGCAGGGTAGTACCTCCGCCCTTGCCGCTGAGGCGCGAGGCAACGCCGACGGAGCGGGCGACTAGAGTGCTTATTACGAGCGGAATTCGCACCTTGGTAACGAGCCTACAGTACGTCTTTCCGTACGATGCTTAAGCTATCCGTCTACTACCTGGATGGGTGATGCCATCTCTCTCCTCTCACCGATAGCGTGGTGTGTTAGTAACAGTCGTGCCTTGTCTGTGCTCCCCGATATTCCCAGCGCTCTTCACCAGGACGGCGAGCCTCCGCTCTCGAAGGCCTCGCTGACGTGAGCGTCGCCGTAAACGAGACCGATCGCAGCGAAGGTTTCAAGCCGAAACCGGCGCTTCGCCGCCGCAATCTGGGCACCCGAATCTTCACGATGTTGCTCATCGTGGGCGCGATCAGCCTCGATGCCGCTCTGCTCGTTCATCTTCGTTCCGGTACGAGCGGCTGGAAAGCCTTCGCCTGGTTCGCCGCAGCGGCCGCAATTACGCAGTTGCTCGTGACGCGCAGCTCGTCGTCGCGTCACGCGCAGGTGTCGCTCGCCGTCTTCATCGTGGCGGCCGCTCTCGTGCTGCCGCCCGAGCTCGTGATTTTGATTCCGATCGCACAACACGTGCCGGAGTGGCTCAAACAGCGCTATGCGTGGACGGTGCAGGCGGCCACTGTCTCCTGCGCCACGTTGGCGGCGTTTGCCGCCTGGGGATCCGCCGACCTCGTTCTCAGCGGTCGCGAGCTAACCGCCAACGCGACTAACCGGATCGCGTTGGCCGGCTTGCTGGCGGCGGCGGCCTTCGTACTCGTCGATCACGGTCTCGTTGCGGTCGTCAAGCACCAGCTTGGCGGCGCTCTTGGCGGCTGGCGCTCTGTGGCTCGGCTGTCCTCGCTCGGCTACAACCTCGCCCTGGCCGCGCTGGGCGTCGTCATCGCCCTCATCTGGGCCTACGACTCGTGGCTCGCGCTGTTCGCGATCGCTCCACTGGCGCTCGCACAACGCTCGCTCACCGTGCCGCGCCTACAAGAGGAAGCGCGAGTCGAACCCAAGACCGGCCTCTACAACGCGCGTCACTTCGGCCGCGTCTTCGGCGACGAGCTGGCGCGCTCGATTCGCTACGGCCACCCGCTTTCGGTGTTGATGGTCGACCTCGATCTGCTGCGCGAGATCAACAACACCTACGGCCACCTGGCCGGCGACGCCGTTCTCTGTGGAGTCGCCGATGTCTTTCGCTCGCAGCTGCGCCACTACGACGTCGCGGCGCGTTTCGGCGGCGAGGAGTTCAGCATCTTGCTGCCGGAGACGCCGGTCGAGAAGGCGCTAGAGATCGCCGAGAGGATCCGGCGCGCCGTCGCCGAGCGCTCTGTCGACGTCTCGACCTCGAGCGAGCCGATCCACGTCACCGTTTCGATCGGGGTCGCCTCCTTCCCAAGCGACGGCGCCGACCAGAACGCGCTCATCCACCAGGCCGACCTGGCCGTCTACCGAGCCAAGCTGCAAGGTCGCAACCGTGTACAGGCCGCGAGCGCCGAGGCAGCCGTGCTCGCACCCTCTCTCGCCGGTCACCTCGAAGTCGCCGCCCAGATCGCCGAGCACGAGGAACGAACCGCTTCCGCCTCCGAACGGGGTCCGCGGCCTCGCGCCGCCCAGAACCCATACTTTCTCTCGCTCTCCTTTCGCCTGGCCGCGCTCGTCGCTGTGATCAGCACAGCCGGCATCACGCTCGGCGTCGCGGCCGCGGTGTTCTCGCACGGTCATATCGACTGGGGCGGGATCGTTGCCGTCACAGCCTTGGTCGGAGTGGGGCAGGCGCTCGCCATCCAGGTGGATGACGGCTCGATCTCGGTCAGCGCGGTCGGCACGATCGCCGGCGTCGCTCTTTTCGACATTCGCGTCGCGCTACTACTTGCGCTGACGACGAGCGTGGTGGAGTGGAGCGCACGCCGCTCGGCGTTGCACCAGGTGCTGTTCAACATCGGCGGTCTGAGCCTCGCCGGACTAGCCGCCGGCGGCGTCTTCGCACTGAGCCGTGACCTCAGCTCGCGCCAGCTCGTCTTCGATTTGGCCGGCATCGCCGCCGGCGGCGTCTACTTCCTCATCAACACCGGCCTGCTGGCGATCGCTTTGGCCTTCGAGGGCAACGAGGACTGGCTCGCCGCTTGGCGCGAGCGCTTCACCTGGCTGGTGCCGTACTACCTCGTCTACGGCCTCGTGGGGGCGCTGATCGCGGTCGCCTACCACGCCATCGGCAGCGAGGCGCTGCTCGTCTTCGCGCTGCCGCTCTTGATCATGCGCAAGACGCAAGAGGACTATCTGGGCCACGCTCAGAAGAGCGCTCACAAGCTGCGCCAGGCGGCAGAGACGATCCAGAAGCAGAACCTCTCGCTCGAGCAGGCCAACCGGCTGCTTCGCGAGCGCTCGACCGCCGCCATGGAGAGCCTGTCTGCGACCGTGGATGCCCGCGACTCCTATACCGCCGGTCACTCCCGCCGCGTCCACCAGCTCGCGCTCGCGATTGGGCGCGAGATCGGGTTTTCGCAGGCGGAGCTGAACATCCTCGGTCAGGCCGCTCTCTTCCACGACATCGGCAAGCTGGCCGTGCCCGATTCTGTGCTGCTCAAGCCCGCGGAGCTGAACGACTACGAATGGGGATTGATGCGACGCCACGCCGACGAGGGCGCCCGCATCATCGAGCGCCTCGGTTTCCTGGCCGACGCGGTTCCGGCCATCCGCCACCACCACGAGCACTTCGACGGCTCCGGCTACCCCGACGGCCTCGCCGGGGAGGAGATTCCGCTCGGCGCTCGCATCATCCACGTAGCCGATGCGCTCGACTCGATGCTCACGACGCGCACCTACCGCTCGGCGCGCCAGGTCAAGCAGGCACTCGTCGAGTTGCGCGACAACGCCGGCGAGCAATTCTGCCCGCGCTGCGTCTCGGCGCTCGAGAGCATCCTCCCGGTCGAGGCGCTCGGGACAGAGGGCCGCGACGCGCCCGAGGGCGAGTCGCCCGACAGCGCGCTCGAGCTCACTCGCTGACTCTCTCCGAAGCCGGTCCATCTGCATCCGCTGCGCGGACGGATAGCCCCGCGCCCGAGCGCGGAACGAGGGCTTCTCACGCCGAGATCGAAAGAGTTTGCAATTCGCGCATAATGCTCTAGACTCTTTGCGATGACCTCAAAGCCGCCTCTTCGCGCCGTTACGACGATCGATCCGCAGGCTCTGGCCAGCTTCCAGGCGAGCATCCGCAAGCGCTATTCCAACGAGCGCATCCTGAGCGAGCTGCGTGCCTGCGCCGAGCGCCTGGGACGCTCCCCGACGATGCGCGAATTCGCAAGCGACGAGCAGTCGACGATCCATCCGCAGACCGTGATCGAGCATTTCGGAAGCTGGAACGCGGCCAAGCGCGAGGCGGGCCTGGTGCCCAGGCGCTTCGCCACGCGCGACGAGCTGCTCCGCGTCCTGCGCGAGCTGGGGGAGGAGCTCGACCGCACGCCTACGGCACGCGACCTCGACGCGCGAAAGGGACAGGTTCCGTCGAAGTCCCTCTACTGGCATACCTTTGGCTCCCTGCGCGAGGCTCTGCGCCAAGCCGGGTACGACCTGCCGGTGGGCGAAGAGCGCCTCGAGCGCGCGATCGAGCAGGGCGCCGAGCTCGCTCAGGAGCTCGGCCATCTACCGCGTTTCGCCGATTGGGCGGGTAGGCATGCGAGGGACTCGAGAATCATGAGCGAGTGGCAGGTCTACCGTTTGTTCGAGGCTCGCCGCGGCGCTTGGTCGACCTTTCAGTTCCTCATTCGCGAGCGTCTTCGCGAGGAGGGTGTCGAGGTCCAGGCAGGCGGAATGCTCGCGCTTCCCGCCGAGCCGAACGGCAGCAAACCGAGCGATTAATCAGGGCTCGGCGCGCGTGCCTCCCCCTTAAGGGTGTAATCGACCATGGAAAGGGGGGAGTTGCGTAAAGGCGCCTTCACTAGGGGCCGATACAGTCAACGTGGCACAGCCGATCCGCCCGCATCCACTTCCGGCAACGAGGCCCTCGCCGCCCAAGCTGGAGCTCGTTCACGGCGACGCCGAGCCGGAAGATCTGAAGCTCGCCGCGGTCGATGAAGAGGTCGAGCTGGCCGAGCTTCCGCAGGAGGAAGACGCGGAGGACGAAAGCGCCGCCGCATACGCCACTCAGACGTCCGATCCGCTCAAGCTGTACGTCCGGCAGATAGGTGACGGTCCCCTCCTCACGGTCAACGAGGAGCGCGAGCTGGCTCGGCGCAAGGACGAGGGCGACGAGGCCGCCAAGCGCAAGCTGATCGAGTCGAATCTGCGCCTGGTGATGTCGATCACCCGCCACTACACGAAGGCCGGCGTGCCACTGCTCGATCTGATTCAGGAGGGCAACCTCGGGCTCATCCGCGCGGTCGAGAAGTTCGACTATCGCATGGGCTACAAACTTTCCACCTACGCGACTTGGTGGATCCGTCAGGCGGTCACCCGAGCGCTCGCCGACCAGGGCCGCACGATCCGCCTTCCCGTCCACGTAGCCGAGCAGGTCCGTCGGCTGATGCGCACCCGCCGCGTGCTGGCGCAGAAGATCAACCGCGACCCAACCATCGAGGAGCTGGCAAAAGAAAGCGGCTTCCCGGTCGAGCGCGTGATCCAACTTCTCGACCTGGTCGAGGATCCGGTCAGCCTGGAGACCCCGGTGGGGGACGGCGAGAGCCTCTACGGCGACCTGATCGAGGACACGAAGACGGAGTCGCCCGACGGCGCGACCTCCGATCGGCTTCGCTCGGCCGAGCTGGGAGTCGCGCTCGACAAGCTGAACCCGCGCATGCGCCACGTTCTGAGCGCCCGCTTCGGCCTCGACGGGCAGGCGGCGCGAACGCTAGAAGAGGTCGGCAGCGAGCTGGGCATCACTCGCGAGCGTGTCCGCCAGCTCGAGTCCCGCGCCCTGCGCGAGCTGCGCATGGTCGCTCCCGACCTCGAGCACTACCTCCGCACGTAATCGTCAAGTTCCGCGGCTTACAGCGGTTCTAGCCTTCGTCGGCGTTATGAGAGCGCTGCTTTTCCGTTTTTGGGTTATCGCGCTCATGAGATACGTCTGCGCCGTTCTACTCACAGCGTTCATGCTCGTACTCGTCATCTCCGTTTCCGGTTGCGGTTCGTCGAGCGCTCAGCCGCAACGCCTCTCGAAGAGCGAGTACCAGCAGAAGCTGCTTGAGATCATGAGAAGCCGGCCGGCCAGCGAGGCAAGCGATCGTTTTTTTTGATCGTCCTCGGAGATCGCGCGACGGGCCTGATCGAGCTCAGGGGTCGTGCGTGCTCAAAAAGCGCGCGAGAGTTCGCAGAGAGCATCCACGAGATCCTCGGCAGCGTCGCCGCCCTGAAGCCGCCGAGGAACATCGAGGCGCTTCAGAGTCGCTTTCTGAAAGACGCACGGGTCTCGGCGGCGAAAGTCGACGCGGCTGCGCGGGATGCCGAGGCGGGCCGCCTCGCTTGCGGGCGGGATATGAACAACAGGATCTTCAGTCTTCCGTCGACCTTACGAGCCGAGGCAACGGTCGCCCTGATTGAGAAAGAGGGCTATCTCGTTTTCGGTGAGTAGGTTCGCGTCTACCTGGCCACGGATTGCATCTCGCGCAGGCGCGAGAGCTGACGCAGCGCCTCTACCTCGATCTGGCGCACGCGCTCGCGCGTCAAGCTGAGGCAGCGGCCGATCTCCTCGAGCGTCCTTGGCTCGTTGCCCTCGATGCCGTAGCGCATCAGGAGCACCGTCCGCTCGCGCTCGGGCAGCACATGCAGGGCTTGAGAGAGAGCCTGGCTGCGCAGAGACACCTCAACCTGCTCCTCGGGCAGCGGACCTTCGCCGGGCACGAAATCGCCGAAGACGGCGTCCTCCTCGTCACCGACCGGCTGGTCGAGGCTGGTCGAGGCGCGGGCGGCGGCCTTCACTTCGTAGGCCTGCTGGGCCGGAAGGCCGGCCTCCTCGGCCACCTCCTCGAGCGTCGGCTCGCGCCCCAGCTGCGTCCAGAGTGTGCGCTCGGCACGATTCATCTTCTGCAGGCGCTCGACGATGTGCACGGGCATGCGGATCGTTCGTGCCTTGTCGGCCAGCGCGCGGGCTACCGCTTGGCGGATCCACCAGGTCGCATAGGTCGAGAACTTGAAGCCGCGGCGCCAATCGAACTTCTCGACGGCGCGGATCAGCCCCAGCGTTCCTTCCTGAATCAAGTCGAGGAAGGGGAGACCCTGGTTGCGGTAGTTCTTGGCTATCGAGACGACCAGGCGCAGGTTGGACTGGATCATCCGCTGCTTGGCCCGCCCGTCGCCGCGCTCGATCAGCTTGGCCAGCTCGACCTCCTGGGCTGCGGTGAGCAGCGGATGTCGCCCGGCCTCGCGCAGAAACAGTTGGAGCGCATCGGTCGTGGTCTCATACGAGACAGCCACCGCGGGGTTGACCGGCGCTACGACCTCGGGCTCATCCTCGGTGACCTCGATCCCGCGCTGCTCCAGCTCGCGGTAGAGACCGTCGATGTCGTAGGCATCGAGGTCGTAGAGCTCGATCAGGTCGAGCACCACGCCCGCCTGGAGCGAGCCTGCGTGCTCGCCGGCGTCAAGAAGGTGTCGTACCTCCTCACTCTCCAGGAAAGTGTCGATATCGATCGTCATGGTTTCTAGGCGCGGCCCGCGCGGCTGTCCTGCCCTTATGGAAGCAAACACCATTTACGCCGGATATCAATACTTCTTGGGGTGTTTTGGCCGAGAAAGTTGGGAATTGACTTCCGGCAAGTCCCGACCGGCGACTCTCGCGGCCGGATTGACGACGTCGAAACACGGCTAGAACGAGTGCATGAGCGCATACACGGTCAAGAACCTGAAGCAGGTCGAAAATAGCGCCTTGAAGTTCGGCCTGGCGCCCGAGCTCGAGGCTCGCTTCGCCTCGGCCTCGCTCGAGCTCGAGCGGGCGGGCCTCAGCTACCAGCACCTGGCGCCGAACTTCCGCACGCCCTTCGGTCATCGCCACAAAGACCAAGAGGAGATCTACATCCTCGTCGAGGGCAGCGGACGAATGAAGCTGGGCGACGAGGTCGTCGAGCTGCAGCGCTGGGACGCCGTACGCGTCGCCAGCGACACGGCCAGAGCATTCGAAGCCGGACCCGAGGGCGCGACGCTGATCGCCTTCGGCGCGCCCGGCCCGAACTCTGCCGACGCCGAGCCGATTCCGGACTGGTGGAGCTGGTGGAGCGCCGCGTAGGCGACGCTGGGTCGGCTAGCGCTTTTCGCCGCTCGCGGCGATCGGCGTGACATCGAGCGAGCCGTCCGCCCGCCGCTCGATTCGAAGCGGCCAGTGGCCGTCCCCGACCACGACCTCGAGTGCAGTCGAGCCCGGTTCCGGCGCTGCGCCTAGATTGCGCCGTCCGTCCAACCATTCGCGATGCTGGGCGAAGGCGGTCTCGAGCGCGGCCAGTAGATCCTGCTCGCGAAACGGCTTGACTACGTACGCGAAAACCCCCGCGCGCACCGCCTCGGCCACCGTGCCCGAATCGGCGTAGGCGGTGAGCATGATGATCGGTATCGGCCGCTCGGCGAGGATGCGGCGGGCCACTTCGATCCCCGTCATCCCCGGCATGCGAACGTCTAGTACGGCAGCCTCTGGCTCGGTCTCCTGGGCCAGACGCAGGGCATCCTCGCCGTTCGCGGCCTCGGCGCAGACCTCGTAGCCCGCCTGCACGAGTATCTCGCGCAAATCGAGACGGATGATCGACTCGTCTTCGGCGATCAGTATTCGCATCCGCGACTTCGTTCCTCTGCCCATGCTCTCGACTCCTTCCACACAAAAGCCCCAGCACGCCGAGGCGTTCCGGGGCGGCTCGGCCCTCGTTATCGTCCCGATCGGTCGGGACCAACAAAAAAGCCCCAGCACGCCGAGGCGTCCTGAGGCAGCTCTGCCTTCCGCCCGTCTTCAGCGACGAGCACATTGACGGTAGCAGGAGCCGGCGAGGCCAGTCAAATCCCGCGCCCAGATGCGCGCTAGATTGGTCAACTGGATGCCCGGACCGCCCACACGCCGCACTTCACGCCTTCTTCTCCGCGCCCCCGAGCCCGCCGACGCCGAGGCGCTCTTCGCCATCCAGGGCAATCCGGAGGCGATGCGGCACACGTACCGCGCGCCCAGCCTCGAGGCAACCGCCGCGCATCTGGAGTCCTACGCCGCCCGCTACGCCGAGGACGGCTTCGCTCCCTGGACGGCCGTGCTGACCGCCGAAGATCGAGTCGTCGGCTGGGGTGGGCTGAACAAAGATCCGAACGCGCCGGAGTGGGGAGTGGAGGTCGCCTACTACATCGACCGGGCGTACTGGGGCCGTGGCCTGGCCACAGAGCTCGTACGCGAGTCGCTAACGCTCGCCTTCGGCGATCTTGGTCTGGACACAGTCGGCGCCTTCGCCAAGCCTGAGAACGTCGCCTCCGTTCGCGTGCTCCTCAAGGCCGGGTTCACGCGCGTTCGTTTCGTTCCCGAGTTGGAGCGGGACGAGTACCAAATCGCGATTGATTCCTGGCCACGGTCTTAACGATGGGCGTGCACGATAACCCGTGTTATGTCAAGTAGCTGAATTCCTCGGAGAGACTCGTTCCTCACAGATCTCCCCCTTTCGACCGGGCCCGACTTTCAAAGTTGAACGAAACTCTCCGTAGCGGGAGTCGCCGCCGGCTCGCAAACAGTTCAGACGCGCGCCAGGAACTTCCTGAGCGCCGTCAGGAAGAGCTCCGGCTCCTCGTAGGGAATCATGTGCGCCGTCCGCGGCAGGACGATCTCCTCGGCGTTCGGCAGCGACTCCACCAGCTCGTGCGCGGAGACGGGCGAAGTGGTGCGGTCGTGAGCTCCGATCAACACCAGCACGGGCTTTCGGAAAGAGCTGAGCGTGGCCCGCTGGTCGACCATGCCGTAATCGCCACCGCGTGCGAAGTGCCGCAAGACGGCGGGCCGGTAGACGGTCCGGTCGCTAGCGATTAGCTCGGTTACGAGCGGGCCTTCGGGATCGGCGAGGTGAAAGGGCATCTGGTCGTCGAGTATTTGCTTGCACTCCTCGGCGGTCTCGACGGTTGACTCCCGCGCCCAGGAGGCGCTCACCTGCTCACGCAGGTGCTTGGGCTCGAAACGCGCTAGCTCGGCGTTCACCAGCTCCAGCGCGGCCGGCTCCGCGATGGTGCCCATCAGGACGTAGGCCGCGGCGGTTCCGTGCCGAGCCATGTGGCTTTGCGCAACGAAGGAGCCGAACGACCAGCCCATCACGACCGGACGCTTCAGCTCGAGCGCTTCGATCACGGCCTCGACGTCGTCGGCCATCCGAGGCACCGTCCAGAGGCCTGGGTCGCCGGCCTGTGAGCGCCCGTTCGCGCGTAGGTCGGGTGCGAGGATCCGCCAGCCCTCGTCCGCCAGCGGATCGAGCCCGGGAAACCAGAATGAGCCATCCAGTCCCGGACCGCCGTGCAACGCAAGGAGTGGACGCCCCTCCCCCATCTCGTGGACGAAGAGCTCGATATCGCTGACGGAGACTCGCACGCCTCGATTCTAGAAGGTCGATCCTCGCACTCCCGAGACGATCAAGATCAACACGGCGAGCGCTGCGAGCAACCTGTAGACGACGAAGAGCGAGTAGTCGTGGCGGCGCAGGTAACCGAGCAGCGCCCAAATCGCGAACAGTCCGCTACCGGCGGCGGCCAGGATGCCCACGACGAAGGGTCCGGCCCAGCCGGCGGGAAGCCCCGGCCCAAGCAGGATGTCCTTGACGGTCTTGAGCAAGGCGGCGCCGAAGACGACCGGCACGAGCATCAGAAACGAGAATCGCGCCGCGGAGTCGCGGTCGAGCTTGAACAACCTCGCACCGGTGATCGTGATTCCCGAGCGCGATACACCGGGTACGAGCGCGAGCATCTGAGCGAAACCCAGCGCCAGCGCGTCGCGATAGCGAAGCGCTGTCATCGGCTTTCTTTCGGGCAGGCGATCGACGAGCCAGAGCGCTACCGCGAACACCGCCAACGCGATGGCGATCTGCCAGGGCTGGCCAAGACGTTTTTCGATGAAGCTCTCCCCCGCCGCTCCTCCGAGTGCAGCCGGAATCGTCGCAATCAGGAGCAACCAGGCCAGGCGCTCGTCCTGGTTGGCAATGCTTCGGCGCCGAACGCTTCCGAACCAGGCGCGCAGGATGGTCACGATATCCGCCCAAAAGTAAGCGACGACCGCGACAAGCGTGCCCGTGTGCAGCGCTACGTCGAAGGTCTTGTTGAAGGCCGCGTGGTTTTCGAGGAAGTGCCAGTTCCCCAGCCAGGGCACCAGAATCAGGTGTCCCGACGACGAGATGGGCAGAAGCTCGGTCAGTCCCTGCGTGACGCCAAGGATCAGAGCCTGCCAGTCGGGGAAGGCGCCGCTTCTCTCCCCCACGCCGATTGCGGCCAGTGCGCCGGCCGCTACGAGAGCGATGCCGGCCAGAATGAGAAGAAGCCGTCTGGAGAAAAACGACGGCTCTTTTGATTCAGGATCCAATATATCCACAGACGTATCCACAGCACCACCTTTTTTATGTGGAAAGTGTCGAAAACATTATGCCGCAATTTGCGACTTTTTATTCGTTTTTAAGCCTTGTATTACCGGGTTGCATAGTCTAGATTTCCACTTGCGTTGAGCACGGGGCGTGAGTAGAGCGAAGCCCCGCCGGAAGGAACTAGGCGGCAGCCGAACACCGGAAGGCAGGGCAGACGAAAGCGTCAACGGCTTAGCGAAGGGAGCCGAGTAGGGAGCGAGAGTAGGTTGACGTCGCCCCCGTAGGTCGAACCGCTTCGGCGGGACGTTCAACGGGAGCGGCTGACGAAATCGCCGCCCGCTCGGCTCCTCTTTTTGTATGCCTGCAGACGTTGCGGAGGACATCGGCAAGAAGAGTAGCCGTACGGCCGGTGCCCATAGCGCCTTCGCCGTTAAGGGTTGACCTCTACGCCGCTGGGCCGGACGCTGCGGTGCGGCTCGGTGTCTCGCTCTCACGAGCGAGGGCGCGCAGGAGTAGACGAGAGAGATCCGGTCCCAGCGCTCGCTGCAGGCGAACGCGCGCAGGCTCTCTCTGCCGCAGATCCATCTCGTCAAACGCGGCGAAATGCTCGAGCAAAAGCCCGGCTCCGCGATTTGGATTGCGTGGTGAGATCTCGGCGTTCATTTCATCTTGACTATCGGCTCGACATGGCTGTCGGCTCCATCCCTATTCCGAGTAAATAAGTGTCACTCTTTGAATGAGAGGCTCCATGCGGCATCGCGGCGATCGACCGGTTTAGAGCACTAGGTCGGATGAAGGCGCGAGCCGATGCGGCCCGGAGCGACGTGTTTGCTTCGCTCGAGGCGTCTAAAGCTTGATCAGAGAGTGCACGGCGTGATCGGCGAGGCGCCGGCGCCCGTTGAGCAGCTGAAGCTCGACCACGAAGGCGATTCCGACGACCTCGCCCCCGAGCCGCTCGACCAACTCGACCTTCGCCTGCGCCGTGGCGCCGGTGGCTAGCAGGTCATCGTGAACCAGCACGCGCGCCCCCGAAGGAATCAATCCCGCCGAGAGATCGAGCGAGTCGGTATCTCCTCCCATATCCCAATCGGCGCGGACCGCCTCTCCTTGAGGCAGGTCCGGGCGGCGCGCGGCCACGAAGCCCGTTCCCAGCACATAGGCGAGCGTACCGCCGAGAACGAAGCCGCCGGCCTCCGCGCCCAGCACGATCTCGGGCTTTCTCGGTCGCGCCCAGTCGGTCAGAAGGTCAACCGCGGTCCGGAAGCAATCGGGATCGGCGAGCAGAAGCGACAGATCCTGGAAGCTGAGGCCCGCCTCCGGAAAATCCGACACCTCGAGAATCTTCGCGCGTAGGTCGTCGAGCGATGCGCTCATTGCTCCACCCCACTTCCCGAGTCACGCACGACTAGCAAGGCGCTCGCTCGAGGTCTCTCGCGGCCTGCGATCTCGAGCATCTCCGAGGGTCGCAGTGGCTCAGGCATCAGGTCAGAAAGGTGAGCCGGTATTTCCCGATCTGCACTTCGTCACCGTCGGCGAGCTCGGCAGATTCGATTCTGTGGCGATTGAGGAAGGTGCCGTTGAGGCTTCCCTGATCCTGGAGCAGAAAGCGGGACTCGTCGTGGACGAGAGTTGCGTGCCGGCGCGACACGGTGACGTCGTCGAGAAAGACGTCGCAATCCGGCGAGCGCCCGATCGTCGTGCGCTCGCCGACCGCCGAGAAAACCTCCCCCGCCAGCCCGCCGCCCGAGCGGACGACCAGAGCCGGGCCTTTGATTCCCAACTCGCCGAGATCGATCCGCGCCTCTTCGACCTCATCGGGAGTCAGGGCCAGAGTCGTCTCGACGCCGGCCTCTTCGTGCACGAGCAGCGCGCCGCACTTGGCGCAGAAATTCGCGGCTTCTGGATTCTGGAAACCGCACTGAGGACAGTAGGAGTGACTCACTCGAATTCGTCGGGTGGTGGGGCTTTGCCGGCAAGAATCTCGGTCAGCTTGTCGATGTCGGTACTGAGAGTGCCCTCGCCTCCCCCTTCAACCGACTTCTGCAGCCGAGCTACGAGCTCAGCGCGCAGGATGTCGATCTTCCCGTGCAGGAGACGACGCTTGTAGGAGAGCTCGTCTTCTTCCTTTTTCAAGTCCGCGATAAGGCTGCGAAGCTCGTCGTCAGAGAGGGTGGTGAGGTCAGCAAGTGGTTCCACGGCTTAAGCCTTTCGTCTGGTATCCCGCTCTGCCCAGTAAAGCAGGCGGACTTGCGGGGGTCAATCGGCGCCGGCGGGCAACTCCGCACTCGTCTCGTTATCGGAACCGAGGATTTCTTCGACCATGATGCGCATCTCGCTTTCCAACTCGTTCGAGAGCTCCGAGTTAGTACCTTCAGCGTAGATGTGCACCACGGGCTCGTCGGAGTCGGCTATGACCTGCGCCCAGCCGCGCGAGTCGCCGACCTTGACGCCATCGGTCAGGTCGAGCTTGCGATCCTTCATCTGCTCGACGAGGAGACGCATTACGAGTCCCTTCTTTGCCCACGGGCAGTGAAGGCGGCGATGCACCAGCGTGCTCGGCGGAAGCTTCGCGATGAGCTCCGAAATGGGTTGCTGCACCGGCGCGAGCAGCTCGAGCAGCTTGCAGAGGCTCGCCACCGCATCGTAAGCCGGAAGGAAGTCCGGGAAGACGTAGCCGCCGCCCACGGCGCCCGCGAAAATGACGTTTTCGCCGGAAGCTTCGCGCGTTAAATCGACCAGCGAAACGCGCGTTCGAATCACCTCCAGCCCGGACTTCTTCGCAAGCTTCTCGACCTGGCTCGTAACCGTGATCGGGAAGGCGACCTTGCCCTTGCGACCGCTCGCGCCGAGCAAGCTGAGGAAGAGCAGCAAGACCTTCTCGACCGGAATCTCGTTGCCCTCTTCGTCGATCAGGTGGAGGCGTTCGCCGGCCCGATCGAAGACCGCGCCGAGATCGGCATTGGCCGCCGTCACGAGTTTCTTCGCCTGCAGCAGCGACTCACCGCCCGGTTGGGGCTGGTTCATCCGCTCGACGATGAAGCCGTGCGCCGAGACGACCTCGATCCCGAGCGGCGCCAGCAGGAGCGGCAGCACGTAGGAGGCGGCCGAGTAGCCGTAGTCGACGACCAACCTGAATTTTCGCTCGCGCACCAGTTCGGCGTCGATCGAATTGAGCAGATCCTGGGCATAGCTCTCGCGTGCGCGAGCCGGATAACCTATCCCGCCCACCTCGTCGGCGGCGGTTCGGCGCAGCTCCATGCGCGAGTAGTGCTTGGCGATCTCCTTCTGTAAGCGCTCGCCCAGCTGGATGCCCGGCGGCTCGAAGAAGCGAATCTGAATAACCTCGGGATCGCTCGCGCTACAACCGACGTGAATCCCCAGCTCGTAGCTCTCGGCCTTGAGTAGGTGGCGGTTTATCGCGGCCGGTAAGATGCGCAGGTCGGCAACGTCCACGCCGGTCGAGTTAAGCCCCGAGATCAGCGCCCGCTTGATCATCCGGCAGGCGGTGGGCGCCTCGCGGCTGGTGATGATGCGGGCTCCCTGCTTCAGCGCGGTACCCGTCGCCGCAGCCAGCCGCACGGCCATCTCGGGCGTCAGATCGACGTTGACGAGGCCGATCACGCCGTCCTGCCCGAACAGGCGCGTGGTCGCTCGCGACTCCCAGATCAGGTTCTCGTGTATCTGCGCGCCGGATTCGACTTCCTTGTAGGGGTAGATGTGCACGCCCGGCCAGATCACGCCTTCGGCGCCGATTGCCACCTCGTCACCGATCGCCACGCCCTCGTGGATGCGCACGTGCGAGCGAATGTCGCAGGAACGGCCGATCACCGCTCCCTCGATCAGCGTGTTCCGTCCGACGTGCGTCGCCGAGTCGAGCACCGAATGCGATACCCGCGCCCGTTCGCGCAGTGTGACGCTCGCGCCGAGCACCGAGTAGGCGCCCAGACTGGCGTCCTTGGTCAAGCGGGAGTAGTTGCCGATGAAGGCCGGGCCCTCGATCGCCTCGAGGTCGTCGATCTCGACACCCTCTCCGATCCAGATGTCGCCGCGCAAACGGATGCCCGGAATCTTCAGCTGAACCTTTCCGTCGAGGGCATCGAAGTTCGCTTGCCGGTACTGCTCGAGATTGCCGATGTCTTGCCAGTAGCCGTCGAGGATGCAGCCGTAGATCGGCCTGCCCATCTCGAGTAGGAGCGGAAAGAGATCTGCCGAGAAGTCGAACGAGCGCCCGGCGGGAACGTGGCGCAGGACCTCGGGGTCGAGCACGTAGATGCCGGTGTTGATCGTGTCCGAGAACACCTGCCCCCAGGAGGGCTTCTCGAGGAAGCGCTCGACTCGCCCGTCGTCGTCGGTCACGACGATGCCGAACTCGAGCGGATTCTCCACCGACTTGAGCCCGATCGTCACGGCCGCGTTGTGCTCTTTGTGGTACTTGACGAGCGCGTTCAGATCTACGTCGCAGAGCGCGTCGCCGGAGATGACGAGGAACGGCTCTTCGATGTTTCGGGCGGCGAGCTTGACCGATCCTGCGGTGCCCAGCGGCTCCTCCTCGACCGAGTACTCGATCGACATCCCGAGCGCCTCTCCGTCGCCGAAGTAGGTGCGTACGGCCTGCGGCATGAAGGCGAGCGTGATCGTCGTCTCCTCGATGCCCTGGGCGTGCAGGAGCTCGAGGATGTGCTCCATGCATGGCTTGCCGACGATCGGCACCATCGGCTTGGGTTGGTTCGAGGTGAGCGGGCGAAGACGCGTCCCCTCTCCCCCGGCCATGACTATCGCCCTCATCTCGCCAGGACCACCTTCAGCGCGCGAGCGGCGTAGAGCAGGCCGGCCGTGAGCGCCAGCGCCAGCCCCGACCAGAAGACGTATAGCGGCCAGTTGGTGCCGTGCTCGGTGAGGAGGATGAAAGCAAGGCCCGCGTAGAGCAGCCAGGTGCCGGCCTTCCCGATCTGGTTCACCTTGAAGTCGTAGCCGCGCTCCATGACGAACTTGTACCCACCGAGGAGCAAAAGGTCCCTGCCGAGGATGATCAGGAGCGCGATCACGGGCAGCCTGCCCGCGTGCCAGAGCAGAATCACGGCCGAGTCGATCATCAAACGATCGGCGAGCGGATCGGCGAGCTGCCCGAACCGGGACTCGACGTGCCAGCGCCGGGCCAGCCAGCCGTCGACCTGATCGGTCGCTCCCGCAACGCCGAAGATGATTGCGCCGGCGACCGTCCAGCCCTGGTTCGAGCGAAGCACCAGCACAACGAAAACCGGAATCAGCAGGATCCTGAACACGGTCAGCGCATTCGGAATCTGGGCCTGGGAACGGCGGATCGCTTGCTCGGTCATGCCCGAAGAATACTTTCCGCTGCTCGAGGCGGCATTTTCCGCCGGAAAACGACGGTTATCAGGCTCGTTCGCGTGAACCTACGGAGCGATCTGGACGGCTGCGCTGTTGAGACTTTGAGCGCAGCTGGCGCAGGAGGTCGCGAGCTGACCCGCCGTGTCCGCGAGCCTCCGCTTCGCGACGTCGGCGCCCAGCAACGTCTCCGAGCTCTGCACCTCGCTGATGTAGTCCTGGGTGAGTTGGGGCAGCGAGCCCGGGTTCGAGGTCAGGGCGATGGTCATGTTGGCGTTGATCGCGGTCAGCCTGGCCTCGGCAGTCAGACGGTTGCCGTTCGAGACGGGGTTGTTGCTCGCGTTTCCGCAACCCCCCAGCGCGACCACGGCGGCGATCGCAACCAAAACCCCTGCCCGATGGACGGTGTGTCTCACACTGAGGAATTCGGCCGCCAGGAGCGATACCTTTAGCCAGACCGCCGCGCCTAGGCCGAGAAATCGTCAGATTTCTCGGCGCCTCATCGGGACGGGGAGATTTGAACTCCCGACCTCTTGACCCCCAGTCAAGCGCGCTAACCAGGCTGCGCCACGTCCCGTACCGACCGAGACCATAGCGCGTCGCCTCTCGCTGCGCTGGAACGACGCCGGACTGAAGGATGCGGCGGATGCGTCGCTTGTCCGTACGTGAGCACTGTCCTGCACGCCGCATCCACCACCTCCTTTGCCAGCCCCGCCCCAGCGCACCGAGACAAGGTGGCTGACTCTCGGATTTACTCGTTCGAAAGGCGCTTGTAGAGGCGATCGACCAGATCGGGCAGGCGCTCGAGCCGCTCGGTGATGACGCGGATGCGGTACTCGCGGAAGTGCTCGGGCTCGACGTCGAGCGCCTTGGCGATGGTCGAGATGACGTCGTTGGTGGGAACCGGGCGCGAGCCGCGGACGATGTGGTTGATGTACCCGGCCGAAAGCTTCGTCTTCTCGGCCAGCTTGCGGTAGCTGACACCCGACTCGCTCATCAACTGCTGGAGGGTCGGGCCGAAGGCCTCGTCGCTGAAGCGGTGGCGGCGGCTCGGGCGCCCGCTCACGCGAGCAGCTCCGCCGCCTGCGCGGCGGCTTCGGCGGCCGGAACCCGGCGTTCTTCGCCGCTCGCGAGCAGGCGCAGATCGACGGCGCCGTCATCGAGCGTCTTCTTGCCGACGGTGATTCTCAGCGGCGCTCCGATCAGGTCGGCGTCGGCGAACTTCTCGCCCGGGCGAGCTTCGCGGTCGTCTAGCAAGACCTCGAGGCCGGCGTCCGACAGCGCGGCGCCGATCTCCTCGGCGATTGCCAGCAGGTTCTCTCCCGCCCCCTGCAGCGCGACGATCTCGACGTCGTAGGGCGCCAGCGCGCGCGGCCAGATGATCTTGTTGCCGTCGTGGTTCTGCTCGATCGCAGCGGCAACGACGCGCCCGGGGCCGATTCCGTAGCAGCCCATTACGATCGGCTGCTCTTTCCCGTTCTCGTCGAGGTAGGTCGCTCCGAGCGGGTCGGAGTAGCGCGTGCCGAGCTTGAAGATATTCCCGATCTCGATCGCCGGCTCGACCGTGATCCGACCGCCACAGTGGATACAGCTGTCACCGTCCATTACCTCGCGGATATCAGCGAACTCGCACTCGTAGTCGCGCCCGGCTTCGACGCCGAGCAGATGGAAGCCGTCGCGATTCGCGCCGGCGACGAACTGGCCCTCGCGAAGCGACTCGTCGGCGAGCACGCGCAGCTTCACTCCCACCGGCCCGAGCGAGCCGCCGGAGGCGCCGAAAGCTTCTTCGATCTCTTCGGGATGGGCGGGGCGGAACTCGCCGCCGAGTAGCGCCGACAGCTTCAGCTCGTGCAGCCGATGGTCACCGCGAATCAGGCCCAGGACGAGCTTGCCGTCGGGCCCGACGACGGGCATCGCCTTTGCAGTAGCGCGCGGGTCGACCGCGAGGAATTCGGCCACTTCCTCGATCGTGCGGATCTCGGGAGTCTCGACCTCGCGCGGCGCATCGAGGCGCGGCGGCAACTCGGGCGCGCTCGGTACGCTGCGCGCCGCCTCGACGTTGGCGGCGTAGTCGCCCTTTTCGCAGAGCGCGATCTCGTTTTCGCCGGCCGGGCAGGGCGCCAGGTACTCGTGCGCCACCTCGCCGCCCATCAGGCCCACGTCACCCTCGCACTCGTAGAAGCGCAGGCCGCAGCGCTCGAACATCTTGCGGTAGGCGCCGGCGTGCCTCCAGTAGCTGGCGTCCAATCCCTCCGCGTCGCGGTCGAAGGAGTAGGAATCCTTCATCACGAACTCGCGCACGCGCAGCAGCCCGGCGCGCGGACGCACCTCGTCGCGTCCCTTCACCTGGAAGTGGTACCAGAGCTGCGGCAGCTGCCTGTAAGAGCCGAGCTCGCGGGCGTGGAAGGTCATCGTCTCCTCGTGCGTCATCGAGAGCACGAAGTCGCGACCGTGACGATCCTCGAGCCGGAACACCTCGGGAATCTCGTAGCGTCCGCTCTCCTGCCACAGCTCGGCCGGCGCGAGCACTGGCGCCAGCATCTCCTGGGCGCCGATCGCGTTCATCTCCTCGCGGATGATCTGGACGACCTTCTGATGCACCCTCCAGCCCAGCGGCAAGAAGGAGAAGAGTCCCGCACCGACCTGGCGCATGTAGCCGCCGCGCACCAGCAGGCGGTGGCTCGGCGCCTCGGCGTCGGCGGGGTCGTTGCGAAGCGTCGGGATGTGCAGCTGCGAGAAGCGATCCATGTGAGTCAGAACTTACCGCCTGCGCGCCGCCGCCAGTCGAAAGAAGCGCGTTCTGCTCTCGTCTGAGCTGCTTAGAAATCAACGTAGTAGTCGAAGGGCCGTTTGTCCGGGAGCTTGGCGGTGCGGAGAACGGCCCATTGGTGGAGGGTGTCATCCGGCGAGATCTCTTCGATCGTCCAGCCGAGGTTCGCGACGTAGAAGGCGGATGCTCGCGCGACCGCCGGCAGCTGGTAGTCGTCGAGGAACAGGATCCCTCCGGTGCGAACGAGGCGCCCTAGGTATGCGAGGTCGAGAAAGACGCCATCGAAGCGGTGATTGCCATCGACGAACGCGAAGTCGAAGCTCCGACCCTCGCTCAAGAGCCGCGGGAGCGCGATCTGCGACTCCTCCGGGCAGTGTTCCACCATTTCCGCAAGGCCGGCCTCGTCAAGGAATTGCAGGCCGCAACCGGCGAATCTCGTTGCTTGAAACGGATCTACAGCAATATGCCGAGCGGCAGCGTCGCCACTGGCGAGCAGGCCTTCGCAGATAAACAACGTCGAGAGCCCGTAGCCCAGGCCGACCTCGATCGTATGCGCGGCCGCTTCGCGCACCACCCACCCGCGAAGCGCTTCCCCTTCGGCGGCGCTTACGGCAACCGGAAACAGGTCGTGGACGGAGCCGTCCGAGCGCGCAACGGCGGTGCCATCACGAACCATACGCTCGATGACGGTACGCACCTTCCGTAGCGCGGCGGCTCGATCCTCTGAATTGGCGGAGCTCACTCCACAAGGCTCACATGAACACGGTTGGTCCGCAAGCCGCCCGCGTGCAGCTGACCGATTTCGCCGCTACTTCAGCGATCGGCTTCGAGCGCGGCGGCGGCCTCGGCCATCGCCTCGGCGGCGGACTTGATGTTCCGTGGCCGGCGCGGTCTAACCATCCCCGCCTCGATCCAGCTATCCAGCTCGCTGAAAAGCTCGTCGATCAGGCGCTCGGTCGGAACCTTGCGCAGTACCTCGCCGTGGGCGTAGATGAAGCCGACGTCGCGGCCGCCGGCGATGCCGAAGTCGGCCTCGCCCGCCTCGCCCGGGCCGTTGACGGCGCAGCCCATCACGGCGACCTGGAAGGTCTGGGGATACTCGCGAAGCCTTTGCTCCACCGTCTCGGCCAGCGCCTGCGCGCCGACGTTGTCGCGGCCGCAGGTTGGGCAGCTGATCATGACCGGGCCGCGCTCGCGCAGTCCCAGCGCCTTGAGGATGCTCCAGGCGACGTCCATCTCCTCGACCGGATCGGCCGTGAGCGAAACGCGGATCGTGTCGCCGATCCCCTCGGCGAGCAGCGTGCCGATTCCGACCGCGCTCTTGATCGTGCCGCCGAACACCGTGCCGGCCTCGGTCACGCCGAGGTGCAGCGGATAGGGAACTTTCTCTGACAGCTGCCGGTAGGCGCGGATCGTGTCGGGCACCGAGGTCGACTTGACCGAGATCTTGAAGTCGTGGAAATCGAGCTTCTCGAGCAGCACAACCTCCTCCAGCGCGGCGTCGACGAGCGCCTGGGCCTGGTCGTCGTGCGCCAGAGCGTGCAGGTGCTCGGGCAGCGAGCCGGAGTTGGCGCCGATGCGCAGCGACGTTCCAGCCCGCTTGGCGGCTCCGACCACCTCGGCGACCTTGTCGGGACCACCGATGTTGCCGGGATTGATGCGCACAGCCGCCACGCCGGCGTCGATCGCCTTGAGGGCGAGCGAGGAGTTGAAGTGGATGTCGGCGACGACGGGTAACGGCGAGCGGCGTACGATCTCACTCAGCGCCTCGGCGTCGGGAAGCTTGGGAACCGCGCAGCGGACGATCTCGCAGCCGGCCGCAGCCAGCGCCTCGATCTGAGCCATCGTCGCCTCGACTTCCGAGGGACGCGTGTTGGTCATCGACTGGACGACGACCGGGGCGCCACCACCGATCTTGACGCCGCCGACGGTGATCTGACGAGAGCTGCTCACGGGATCGATTCTAGAGGCACGCCTGGTCTAGCCGATGCGCCCGATGTCGTTCGTCAGCCCGAGCACGAACAGAAGCGCGACGAGGGCGATCCCCACGACCGAGACGCGTTCGTAGATCTCGCGCGAGACCGAGCGCCCACGCGCTCCCTCGATCAGCGAGAAAGCAATGTGGCCGCCGTCGAGCGGAAGCAGCGGCAACAGGTTGAGCACCCCGAGCGAGAGACTGATCAGCCCGATCACGAACAGGTAGTCCGAGACGCCGTGCCTGTAGGCGTCGGAGGAGCTCTGGACGATGCCGATCGGCCCGGAGACCTGGCTGCCGCCCTTGCCGACGAAGAGGCGCCCGATTCCCTTGACCACTATCTGATCGATGATCCGGCCGGTCAAGCGAACCGAGCTGACGACGGCGGTCGGTAGCGATTCGGCCTCGTTCATCGGCTTCACCGCCCGAAGCTGCAGGATCTTCCCGTTGCGCCGGGCGGTGAGCGTTATCGGATGCCCGCCGGAACCGCCGATTCGCTTCGTCAGGGTCGAGCCGCTGACCTTCTGCCCGTTCACGGTCAGAACGACGTCGCCCGACCTGAGCCCCGAGCGCTTGGCCGGCGAGTTCGCCAGGACTTTCTCTACGTGCGTCGTCGTAGCGCCGCTCTTCGTGGCCGCGACCTGGAAGCCGAGCCGATAGAGATTGAGCGTGTAGAGCAAGGCGAAGATCACGATCGCCACGAGGATGTTGGTGACGGGCCCGGCTCCGATCACGACGAGGCGCTTCCAGGTGGCCTGGCGCCAGTAGGCATCGGGCGCGAGTGCGTCGTCGAGCTCTTCGAGACCGCGCCCGGCGAAACGAGCCGCCGACGGCGAGAGACTGGCGCTCGCGAGACTCTGGCGCAAAGGCTCCAGGTCTTTCTTCGCGCCTTCGAGATCGCCCTGCTCCAGCGCGTTCCCGAGCGCGTCAACCGGCTCCTTCAAGCTCTCGTCCTCCTCCGCCGCGGCGCGGAAGAACGTTTCCGGATCGCGCTTGCCCGGCCGGAACATACCCGGAATCTTCACGTAGCCGCCGAGCGGGATTGCGCCGATGCCGTACTCGATTCCCTTGCGCGTCGTCTTTACCAGCGCCGGCGGGAAGCCCACGTAGAAGCGCCTCGGCCGCATGCGCGTGGCCAGCGCCACGAAGAAGTGCCCGGTTTCGTGCGCAAGCACGAGCACGGCGAGCCCGATGATGGCCAGGGCGAAGCTCACGACTGGGAGGAGACCTTCCCCGATTCGTTCGTCGCTATCTCTCTCGCCGCTCGATCGGCCTCGACCAGCTGCTCGAGATCGTGCGCCGGCGAGGTGTCCGCGCGCTGGAGCGTGCGCGCGACGACATCCGCGATCGAGAGGAACGGGAGCCGGCCTTCGAGGAAGGCCGCAACCGCGATCTCGTTGGCCGCACTGAAGGCGCAGGGCGCCGTTCCTCCGCTCTCGCCCGCTTGCCGCGCCAGCGACACGAACGGGAACGTCTGCTCGTCGAGCGCCTCGAACTCGAGCGTCATGCCGGCCAAGTCGAGCGGCGCGATCGGTGTCGCCGAGCGCTCGGGATAGCTGAGCGCGAAAGAGATCGGTACGCGCATGTCTGGATAGCCGAGGTGGGCGAGCAGGGCGCCGTCGCGGAAGCGAACGAGCGAGTGCACGGTGGAAGTCGGGTGCACGATCACTTCGATGCGCTCGTAGGGAAGCCCGAAAAGGAAGTGCGCCTCGATCACCTCGAGCCCCTTGTTGGCGAGCGTGGCCGAGTCGATCGTGATCTTCGGTCCCATCTGCCAGGTCGGGTGCGCCAGCGCCTGCTCTGGCGTGACGTGCCCCAGCTCGGCGCGCGCGCGCCCTCGGAAAGGCCCACCCGAAGCAGTCACGACGATCGAGGCGACCTGCTCGGGCGCGCGCCCCTCCAGGCACTGGAAGATGGCCGAGTGCTCGCTGTCCACCGGCAGCAGCAGCCCCCCACCTCGCTTCTGCGCGGCCAGTGCCAGCTCACCGGCGGCGACCAGGCTCTCCTTGTTGGCGAGAGCGAGGGTCAGCCCGTTCTCGAGCGCAAAGAGCGTCGCCGCACAGCCGGCGAAGCCGACAACGGCATTCAGGACCAGATCGGGTTCCGCCGCCGCGAGGAGTTGCGTCAGATCCCCCCTGCACTGGAAGAGCTCGACGCCTCGCGCCGCAGCCAGCGCCTCAATCTCCGGCTCACCGGCGGCCAGCGCGCACAGCTCGAGCTCGGGATCGGCGTCGATGATCTCCAGCGCCTGGCGCCCGATCGAGCCCGTGGCGCCGAGGAGGGCGATTCTCTTCATGCCGGGAGTCTACGGACGCTAAGCCGGCGCGCGGCTCCGAACGCGCTAGACGACGCCGAAGGCAACCAGCGCGAAGAACGCGGCGGCCCCGGCGAAGAGCAACGAGTCGATTCGATCGAGTATGCCGCCATGCCCGCCGAGCAGACGGCCGGTGTCCTTGACGTGCATGTCGCGCTTGAGCGACGACTCGAACAGGTCACCCAGCGCCTCGGCGACGGCGATGATCGCGCCGAAGAGAAGCGCCTGCCAGATCGCGAGGAAGACGTCGTGGTCGTTATAGAGGGCGAAGAACGAAACGGCGATCGCCGCGATCACGCCGGCGAAAAAACCCTCCCAGGTCTTCCCCGGCGAAAGCACCGGCGAGAGCTTGTGGCGTCCAAGCAGCCGGCCCATGCCGTAGGCGGCGGAGTCCGCAGCGAAGACTGTGAGCAGAACCGTGAACGCCGCCAACTGGCCGAGATGATGACCGCCGCCCGGAATCGCGCGAATCAGCTCGAACGTCGCCAGGCCACCGCCGATCCAGACCACTCCGAGCAGGGTCGTGCCGACCGCGATCGTGGCCGGCTGGCGCGTCGTCGAGATGCCGTATTGGGCGAAGGCGATCGGAATCGTCGCAAACAGACCGGCGACCGCCCAGGGCAGCCCGCCCAGCTCGGCGCCCAGCAGCGTCAGGACGATGCCCGCGTAGCCGGCCAGAACCAGCGGGTGCAGAGAGCGGATCAGCAGGCAGTACTCATGCAGCCCGATCAGGGCGGCCAGCACGAGCAGGGTGGAAAGCCACCAGCCCCCGCCCCAGACGAGCGCAAGCACTATCGGCAGACCAATCGCCGAGACCAGGAGCCGCGAGCCGAGCGGGGTCAACTAGCGCCCCACCGTTACCGCCATATGCCGCACTAGCGCCCCCCGTATCGACGCCGGCGGCGCGTATACGCCTGTAGCGCCGCGCGCAGATCCGCGGGGCCGAACTCGGGCCAGAGCTTCTCGACGAAGGCGAGCTCGGTGTAGGCGATCTGCCAGAGCAGGAAGTTGGAGATGCGTGACTCGCCGGAGGTGCGGATGAGCAGATCGGGGTCGGGCATCTCCGGCGCGCAGAGGAAGGATGTGAAGACCTCCTCGTCGAGCTTTGCCGGGTCAACACCGGCCTCGAGCATGTTCCGCGCGGCGTCGATCAGCTCGGCGCGGCCGCCATAGTCGAAGGCGATCCAAAGATCGAGGCGCTTCTTGTCCGCCGTGGCGCTCTCGATCTTCTCCATCGCCTGGCGCAGATCGTCGCCGACGCGATCGCGCCTACCGACGAAGCGAGTGCGCACGCCCTGCTCGGCGAGATCCGGAAGCTCCTTCTCGATCGTCTCGGCGAGGATCATCATCAGAGCGTCGATCTCGTCCTTGGGTCGCGACCAGTTCTCGGTGGAGAAGGCGAAGACCGCCAGCGAGCGCACGTCGAGCTCGATACAGGTCTCGACCGTACGACGCAGCGCGCGGGTGCCCGCCCGGTGGCCGGAGGCGACCGGCAACCCGTGGCGCCTGGCCCAGCGGCCGTTCCCGTCCATGATGATGGCGAGCGAGCGAGCCGTCGTCGGCAGCTCCTGCTCGCGAGCCAGGGACAGCGTGCGCAGCGCGCGCAGTCTTGTGCGAAGTCCGAGCATGATTACAACCCCCTCGCCGGATCAGACCTCCATGATCTCGGCTTCTTTGACCTTGAGCAGTTCGTCGATGATCTTGATGTGCTCGTCGGTCATCTTCTGGGCCCGCTCCTCGGCGCGGCGCTCGTCGTCGCTGCCGATCTCTTTCGAGCTGGAAAGCTCCTTGAGATGATGATTGAGATCGCGGCGGACGTTCCGCACCGCGACTCGCCCTTCCTCGGCCATGTGCCGGGTCAGCTTGACCAGCTCCTTGCGCCGCTCCTCGGTGAGTTGCGGGATGGGAAGCCGAATCAGGCGCCCGTCGTTGGAGGGCGTCAATCCGAGGTCTGATTCCATGATCGCCTTCTCGATTGCCTTCAGCGATGTGGGATCGAAGGGCTGCACCGTCAGCAGCCGCGGCTCGGGCGCCGAGATGGTGGCCAGCTGCTGCAACGGCGTGCGCTGACCGTAGTACTCGACCGCGATGCGATCGAGCAGCCCGGTCGAGGCTCGGCCGGTGCGCACCGTGTTGAACTCCGTGTGGATCGTCTCGACCGACTTGTCCATGCGGTGAGCGGCTTTCAAGAGCAAATCGTCTACTGGCATCAGGCCTCCTTGTTGGAGATGATCGTGCCAACTCGCTCGCCGGAGGCAACGCGCTTGATGTTGCCCTCCGCAAGCTCGAAGACGTAGATAGGCAGGCGGTTGTCCATGCAGAGCGAGAGAGCCGTCGTGTCCATCACCTTCAGGCCCTTCTCGATCGCCTCGAGGTGCGTCAGGCGGGGCAGGAAACGGGCATCCGGATTGCTGTTCGGATCGCCGTCGTACACGCCCTCGACTCCGTTTTTCGCCATCAGGATCGCCTCGGCGCCGATCTCGAGCGAGCGCAAGGCCGCGGCCGTGTCGGTGGTGAAGAACGGGTTGCCCGTCCCGGCGGCGAAGATCACGACGCGCCCTTTCTCGAGGTGGCGAATCGCGCGACGGCGGATATAGGGCTCCGCCACCTCCGAGGCCGCGATCGCAGACATCAGCCTGGTCTGGCCGCCCGCCCGCTCTAGCGCTTCCTGCAAGGCCATCGAGTTGAGTAGCGTGGCGAGCATGCCCATGTAGTCGCCGGTGGCTCGATCCATGCCTTCGGCCGCCGCGGCCATACCGCGGTAGATGTTTCCGGCACCGATCACGACGGCCAGCTCGAGCCCGTCCTCTTGGACTCCGAGGATCTCGTGCGCTACTCGATCGACCGTTGGCAGGTCGATGCCGTAGCTGCGCTCGCCCATCAGCGCCTCGCCGGAGAGCTTGAGCAAGACGCGGCTGAAGGCCAGGTCGCCCGCCTTTGGCCCGCTCTTACTATCCTCGCTGGCGCCGCTCACGCCCTCACTCTGACAGGGCGAAGCGACGGATTGCAACGACCTTCGCTCCCTGCTCGGCCAGCACCTGCTCGACAGACTTGGCCGCATCGTGAATCCAGGCCTGGTCGAGGAGCACCTGCTCGGCGAAAAAGCGCTTCTTGAGCATGCCCTCGACTATCTTCTCGCGCACCTGCTCCGGCTTGGAGACGACGTCCGGCAACTTCATATAGACGTCGCGCTCTTCGGCCACCAGCTCGGCGGGCACCTCGTCACGCGCCAGGAAGCGAGGATTAGCGAACGAGATGTGCATCGCCAGCAGACGGCCCAGCTCGGCGTCTCCTCCGGCGAGCTTGACCAGCACGCCGATCTTGTTCGCCGGCGGATGAACGTAGCCGGCCAGCACTTCGCCGCTTGCGGCCTCGAAGCGCTCGGCACCGCGCACGACGATGTTCTCGCCGATCTTCGCGACGATCTCGACGCGGGCGCCCTCGAGCGACTCCACCGCTTCGGGCCCATCGGCTTCGACGCCCTCCAGCACGCTGCGGGCGAACTGCTTGAAGTCCTCGTTGACCGAGACCGGCTCGCTCTCGCAACCGACGGCGACCATCGCGGCGATATCGCCCTCGATGCTCTGCAGGACGACACCCTCGTTGGTGGCGCGCGTCGAACGCTTACCGGCCTGCGCCATACCCTTCTCGCGCAGTAGCTTGCGCGCCGCCTCGAGGTCTCCCCCGGTTTCCTGCAACGCCCGCTTGCAGTCCATCATCCCTGCGCCTGTCTGATCGCGCAGATCCTTCACCAAGCTGGCCGTAATCTCAGTCACTGTGCCGACTCCTTCTCTTCACTCGCAGCCTGCGGCGCCGGCTCTTCGGCGCCCGACGGCGTAATCTCTTCGACTACCGACGGCTCGGGCGCGGCGGCCGGCTCGGGCGTCACGGGCGCCTCGGGCGCGGCGATCGGCTCCGGCGCCTCGACCGGCTGCGGCGCTACGGGAGCTTCGACGGCAGCCGGGGCTTCCGCGGCGGTCTTCCCTTCCATCTCCTCCACGGTCGTCCGGCTCTTGCCGGCCATGATCCCGTCGGCGATCACTCGCACGATCAGGTTGCAGGAGCGAATGGCGTCATCGTTTCCGGGAACGACGTAGTCGGCTTCCTCGGGATCGCAGTTGGTGTCGACCAGCGCGATCACGGGCATCCCGAGCCTTTGCGCCTCGCGCACTGCGAGCTGTTCCTTACGCAGGTCGACGATGAAGATCGCATCCGGCTGGCGCTTCAGATCGGCCACACCGCCGAGGTTCGACTCCAGCTTCTCGAGCTCGGCCAGCATTGCCAGCCGCTCTTTCGCAGGCAGCAGCTCGAGCTGGCTGTCCTGCTTCAGGCGGCGCAATTCGTGCAGCCGCTCGATGCGGGTGGAGATCGTGCGCCAGTTGGTCAAGAGGCCGCCGAGCCAGCGGTTGCTCACGTACGGCATGCCGACTCTCGTGGCTTGCTCGACGACGGCGTCTTGGGCCTGCTTCTTGGTGCCGACGAAGAGCACCGTCCCGTTCCGCTCGGCGATGTTGCGCACGAACGAGTAGGCCTGCTCGAGCAAGTCGAGCGTCTGCTCGAGATCGATGATGTAGATGCCGCCCCGCTCGGTGAAGATGTAGCGGCGCATCTTCGGGTTCCAGCGTCGAGTCTGGTGTCCGAAGTGGACGCCGGCCTCGAGCAGTTCCCGCATGGAGACAACTGACACGGGATGTACTCCCTTCTGGTTGGTTTCTCTTTACAGCCGATGGAGACGGATGGAACCGATCCCTACGGACCGGCACCACCATCCGCCCGACCCATCGGGTCGTGGGGTTGGATAGAGCTTGCGCATTCTAGCGCTCGCCGGCACGAGCTCGCGCGAGCGCCCGCTCGAGATCGGCCGGGAGCGGAGAAGAGAGCTCGATCTCCTCTCCTGTCAGCGGGTGCCGGAAAGCAAGGCGGCAGGCGTGCAGGAACTGACGCTCCAGCCCGAGATCGTGCGCGACTCCGTAAACCGGATCGCCCGCCACGGGAAGGTCTATCGCCGCCAGATGCACGCGAATCTGGTGTGTACGGCCGGTCTCGAGCCGCACACCGAGCAGCGCGTGACGGCTCAGGAGCTCGCGCAGTTCGAAGTGCGTGACCGCCGCGTGCGGCTTGTCGGTCTCGAGCGAGCGCCTTATCGGGTGCCGGCGATCGCGTCCGATCGGCGCCTCGATCGTTCCCTTGCGCGAACGCGGCCGGCCGCACACCAGTGCCACGTACTGGCGCTCGATCTCGCGCCGGCGCACGAGCCGGCGCAGCCCGAGAAACGCCTCCTCGCTGCGGGCGACGACCATCAGCCCCGAGGTGTCGCGGTCGAGCCGGTGAACGATGCCGGGCCGCTCGGGCGCCTCTCCCCCGCGCGCTCCGTATGCGACCAGAGCATTCGCCAGCGTCCCGCTCGATCGGCCGGCGCCCGGATGAACCGAGATGCCGGCCGGCTTGTCGACCACGAGCAGGTGCTCGTCCTCGAAGACGAGAGCGAGCGGTCGCTCCTCGCGCGCGAGGGGCGCGTCCGCTGGCGGCGGCTCGTACTCGATCGTCTCGCCGCCGCGCAGGCGCTCGCTCTTGCGCGCCGAGCGGCCGTCCACGAGCACGTCGCCTTCTGCGAGCATCCGCACGGCCAGCGCGCGTGAGCCGATCTCGGGCACGGTCGCCAGCACGCGATCGAGCCGCTCGCCCGCCAGCTCGCTAGCGACCAGGAGCTTGGCGCGAGTCACCGGAACGCGGTAGATAGCGATCGGGAGCGATCAGGAAGAAGACGAGGGTGGCCACGCCCAGGACAATGAAAGAGTCGGCGAGGTTGAACGACGGGAAGAAGCCGAAATCGATGAAATCGGTCACGTACCCGTGCACGACGCGATCGAACAGATTCGAGACGCTGCCGCCGACAACGAGGCCGAGTGCCGCGGGTAGCAGCGGGTGCCTGGCACCGGAATGCGCGAAGAAGAAAACCATCCAGAGCACCACGGCAGTGGTCAGGACGATCACCAGCGAGGTCGCCTGCGAAAAGAATCCGAAGGCGATCCCGGAGTTCTGCACGTGGCTTATCTGAAGCGGGCCGGCGATAGACACGCTCGAGCCAAGCGCCAACCGGCTCGTGACGAGCCACTTGGTCAGCTGATCGGCGCCGAACGCCGAGACGACGACCAAAGCGAAGGAGAGCCACTGCCAGAGCCCGGCGCCGAGCTGTTTCTCGGCGACCGAGATCGGCATCAAGGCGTCGGGAGAGGAGCCCACCCGCACTTCCGGAAGCTGGCGCGTCTGCTCGCTCAACTGCCCTCCTCATGACGCTTGCAATCGATACAGAGACTCGCCCACGGTAGCGCAGCGAGGCGCTCGGCGGCGATCGGCCCGCCGCAGGACTCGCAGCGACCGAAGCTCCCATGCTCGATTCTTTCCAGCGCCCCTGCAATCGCCGAAAGGCCTTCCTGCGCGACCTCCTCGAGCGAGTAATCGATCTCCCTGTCGAGCGTTACCGACCCGACCTCCGCGAGATGCTCTTCGAGGCTGGCGAGCTCTAGTGCGTCCTCTTCCTCCACTCCGGGGTTTTCGGTGTGAAGGTATTCGAGCGCCGCGCTCAGACGCTCCTTCTCGTCCAGAAGCGACTTCCGATAACCGTCAAGCTCGTTCGCTTTCATTTGCCTCGCCTTCTCCAGCCGAGACGCTGAGCAAGCGCTCGCTCTCCTCGGCGTCGATTCCTCTCACTTCTACAATCTTGTCACGAGCGCTCGCTCCGGAAACGACGCGGAGCTGTGAGCGAGCCACCCCGAGCGTCTTCCCCAAAAGCTCGATCAACGCCTCGTTGGCCCTTCCGGATTCCGCCGGAGCGGCCACCCTGATTTTCCATCTCTCCCCGTAGCGACCGACGACGGCGCTCTTTCGGGCGCCGGGCGCGACGCGTAGGGAGAGCCGCGTCTGCGACCCCGACATATCTCTCAGTATAGGAACACCGCCGTAGCCCAAGCCGTGCCCGAGGCCTCGAGACGAGGCAACTACGCACCGCGTGTTACCAGGGAAGAACGAGGCGCTGGCCGGGAGTCAGCAGCGCGCTCTGGCCGAGATGGTTGCGCTGCTCGAGATCCCATACGCCCCGGCGCTGATCACCGCCGTAGTAGCGATGAGCGATCGACCAGAGCGTGTCGCCGGACTTGACCATGTAGGTACGGCTGTGACCGGACGCGCCGGAGGCGTGAGCCAGGCCGCCCCACATCGCGAGTAGCAGGAGAACGACTATGGCGATACGAGGGAACATGTGTTCGCCATGCTACAGCGAACAGGTGTTCGTGTCAAGGTGTGATGAGCGCCGGCTCGATCGCCTCGTCGCTCGAGATCGTGAGCTCGAGCATCGTTGCGCCGAGAGTCGAGCGCGGAACGGTGGGGCTGCCCGGGTTGAGGATCAGGCGGCGGCCGAGGCGCTGGATCTCGGGCACGTGGGTGTGTCCGTAGACGACGGCATCGCAGTCCACGAACGCCTGCGCCAAGCGCGCGACACGCCCCAGCGCAGGACCTGGAATGTGCAGAACTCCGATCTTCACCCCTCCGATCGCGGCGACGTCGCGGGTCGGCAGCCTCTCCTTGAGCGCCGCCGCGTCCATGTTCCCGCGCACCGCGGCGACCGGCGCGAGCCGCTCCAGTCGCTCGAGCACAGACGGCGCCACGAGATCGCCGGCGTGCACGATCAGATCGGCGCCTTCCAGGCGGCGAAGGCACCAGGCCGGAAGCTCACGCCCCTGGCGAAGGTGAGTGTCCGAGAGGCACACGACTCTGAGCGCGCTCATCCAGGCATCGTCGCACGATCGGGTGCGCGCTAGCGGCGATCGAGCAACACGACCGGGAACGCCCCCCCCAGAAGAGTTACGGCGCGTACTTTTTTTCGTGGACGCCGCGACCGCGCTTTTGGGAATGGCATTTTCTGGAGTTTTGCCCAGACTGCGACACGATGGCCGCAATCGAGTTCCCCCGAGCGCGGACACAGCCGCAACCCAGCCGTGACCGTGACCGCAGACGCCTGAACGCTCAGGTGACGCGGGTGGTGAACGAGTTACTTCTGCTCGTCGGAAACTCGCGTGAGTTCATTCCGCTTCGCTGCGAGTGCGGCGTTCTCGGATGTCAGGTGCCGGTCGTTATTCCGCGTTCGCGACTGGCGTCGATCCGCGACGAGCCCGGCCTTTTCGTGGTCGCTCCGGGACACTTCATCGATCCGGAAGGCGAGCTCTTGGCTTCCGATCTCACCTATGCCCTCGTGAGTTACCGCGACACCGAGCCGATCCTCGCCACCGAGGCCGAGCTGGCCGACCTGGTCTACTCCTCGCTGCCGCGAAACGGGCGGTCGGAAGCCCGTTCAGACGCGCCGCTGGCCGCCGCGTCCTGACGGGCGCGTCCCTTCACCCCGGTCACTCTATGTGAGAGGGTTGCGGCATGTCGTCTCGTGCCTGCTCACTGCTCGTCATATCGGCGCTCGCTCTACTGCTCAGCGCCTGTGGCGACTCGAAAGCGACCGTCGCAACCCCGAAGACAACCCCGGTGATGCCCGCCGAAACGGTTCTGGTGCGCGCCTACTTCATCAGCGGCGGGAAACTCGCGGCGACCGGACGCAAGACCGTTCATACCCTCGCCGTCGGGCAAGCCTCGATCGGGGCCTTGCTCAACGGCCCAAGCTCGGCCGAGAAGAAGGTCGGTTTTTCGACGGCCTTACCCGCGAACACCGAGCTGAGAAAGATCACCAAGAACGGCCGGCGCCTGACCGTCGAGCTCTCGACGAGCCTCGACAAGGCCGCCAGGGCGCAGGTCGTGACCACGTTGACTCAATTCACCAGCGTCCGTGAGGTTGTCATCGGCACTCCATCCGGCCGCACCCGGCCACTCAACCGAGCGAACTTCGAAGCCCTCATGCCCGCAGTCCTGATCGAGAGTCCGCTGCCGCTCGCACAGGTGAAGAGCCCGCTTCGAGTATCGGGCAGCTCCAACACATTCGAGGCAACGTCTCAACTCGAGTTGCTCGATGCGCACGGAAAGCTCCTCGCCGCCAAGACCGTCAGCGCAAGCTCCGGCAGCGGAACCCGGGGCACTTTCTCGGTCAGCCTTCGCTTCCGAGCTCGCGCCAGGCTCGTAACGCTCGTCTCGTTCGAGAATTCAGCCAAAGACGGATCGCGGATCGGCATCGTCCGGATCCCGGTTCGGATCTCGGGCTAGCTACTCAGTAGACCAGAACGTAGGCGAGGCCGACCGCCAGGCCGCCGACGGTCCCCATCGCGACGATCGGAAGGTAGACGCGGGTGGTCAGTGCCGTGGGAACGCTAAATCCGATGCCGAGCAAGGCGCCGATCAGAAGCCCGTTCGCGCCGAAGCCTCTCGCTACGGGCCCGATCGCGAACCCGGTGAAGAAGCGCTCGAGGAAAGCCGCCGCCATCGCTTCTCGCTTCTCTCGCGGCGAAGGCGCCGCGATTTTGATCATCGATCCCGCCGAGATCGCCCCGAACGCGAGACCGGCGATGAGCGAGAACACGAGCATGGCGCGAGATTAATAGGCGCACCCGACGGCAGGTCCCGCCTGCGGCAAGGAACGCCGCGTCGGTACCTCGTACTGCGCGAGCTGCGGGAAAGCCTAGCCAGACGATCGCGGCCCCCTCTCGCTGCCCTCTCGGTGTCAGACACCGTTCAGAGACGCCGCTGGCCGTCAAGGGACACCCGTGACGAAATCAGAACTCTTCTTCCGCACTCCTGGCGCCTCCGAGCCAAGGCCGTCGCGACCGACATGGCGGACGTGACTCACAAAACGCCATCCCCCGTCTTCTACATCTCGGACACTGACCGCACCTACGACAAGTCCACCTCACTCGTAGGAGCAGACGAGGCACTCGCGCCAAAGGCGCGGTGACTCGTACACAGAGGTCATACCGCGAAAAGTCTCAGCCGGCTTCGCCGGCAGACTTTTCGCGGAGAAGCGCGCCCGGCAGGAATCGAACCTGCGACCTCGCGCTCCGGAGGCGCGCGCTCTATCCCCTGAGCTACGGGCGCTCGGGGCTCAGTCTAGTTATCCAGCTTACGAAAGGCTTGCTTCGAGCCGCGAATGACCGGCGTCAAGAAGTGGGATCAACCGCACTCGGGGGATAGATTAACCTATATCTTTCAGGCAACATCCTTTCTGAGACGATCCCCGTACGGCAGGGATCGCCCCGAAAGATTCCGGCGCAACTCTTGAGCGGCGACGGCGGCACGTCCCCCAAGGTAGGGAAGCGAAGCAGGCGGCGCTTCGCTTCCCTTTTTCTTTGCCCGGTTACGGGCCTGATTTTTGGCAACTTCCGCCGACCGGTTGCTATCGCGGCCAAGCAGTGCTAGGGATTGTCTGTGTCTCTTCTGCGGCGAGGGCATAAAAACGAGCTGAAGCCTCTGAACGAAGCCGAGGCTTACGCCCGCTGCCACGGCACTCGTGGCGACGAGGTGCGCATCATCAAGGTCGAACCGAGGCGCGCCCGCTACGAGACGGGCGTCTCGGGCGAGCGTCTTCGCGAGGCCTTCGAGAGCCGCCTCGATACGCGCGAGCCCGACGAAGAGACCGAGCCCACCGTGGACGAAACGTGACGGCGGTCGCGCCCGCTTTGATACAAGAGCCGTTATGACCGATCCGCTTTGGGCACCCTGGCGACTCGAATACGTCTCGAGCGCAAGCGAGCAAACCGGCTGCGTCTTCTGCCGGGCCGTCGCTGCGCCGCCGGGCGATGCGGACTCGCTGGTCGTTCATCGCGGTGAGACGGTGTTCGTCATGCTCAACCGCTTCCCCTATTCGTCCGGTCACCTGATGGTCGCGCCCATTCGCCACGTCGGCAGCCTGGGCGAGCTGAGCGCGCAAGAGGCCGCCGAGATCCACTCGCTCAGCACCCGCGCCGTCGAGGTGCTCGGCACCCTGTTCGAGCCGGACGGGTTCAATATCGGCTGGAACCTCGGGCGCAGCGCCGGAGCCGGAGTCGTCGATCACGTGCACGAGCACGTCGTTCCGCGCTGGCAGGGCGACACGAACTTCATGCCCGTTTTGGCCGACGTGAGGGTGATCCCCGAGCACCTCCAGGCCACGCACGCCCGGGTCGAGGCCGCCTGGAACGAATAGCTCTCGGCGCCTGCGCGCCGAGTAACGTGCCGGTAGCATTCCTATCGAGGGGAAGTTGCTTTTTCCCTCGCTCGAAACGGCGTTCGCGAGGGCAGACTGAGCTCATATTCCAAGCCCGTGGGCGTTGCGGCAAACGCCCCATTGGGTATCTGTTCCTACTCGAGCTTGAAGGACTGGCGTGACTAGAAAAGACGTATCGGCGGCTGCGATATGCGCAGCTCACAGAATCCCGGTTGGGCACTCGCTCCGCGGGTCCATCCGCCCTGCTCTCCACACTAACCAGGTCACGTGGCCGTCGTCTGGAGTCGGGTGTAGCTGAATGGCTCGCAAGCCTCCCCATAGCGTTCACGCCGCGAACCGGCCTGCCGATAAATCCGGAGTGGAAGAGTCACCTCTGGCGCTCGATTCGGATGGCCGGCCAAAGCGGCACTCGAAGCGCGTCCGCGGAGCCTTCAAGCTCGCACTGACGGATGGCTCCGCGCTGGCGCTCGGCCGTCGCTTCGAGGCGGCGGCGTTCGACTGGGACGGTACGGCGGTCACCGACCGCAAGGCCGACGCAAGCGAGCTGCGCGAGCTTTTCGCCGCGCTCGTCGAGGCCGGCTTCGACCTGGCGGTCATCACCGGCACGCACATCGGCAACGTGGACGGGCAGCTCCAGCTGCGTCCGAACGGCCCGGGGAGAATCATCGTGGGTTGCAACCGCGGCTCGGAGGTGTACGAGCTGACCTCGGTCGGCCCCGTCCCGCTCGAGCGCCGCGTAGCCAGTGCCGAGGAGGACGAGATGCTCGATCGAGCCGCCG
Source organism: Actinomycetota bacterium (assembly GCA_003132665.1). GTDB lineage: Bacteria > Actinomycetota > Thermoleophilia > Gaiellales > Gaiellaceae > Fen-549. Next base: position 283,515 of record PKYN01000009.1, on the reverse strand, counting down.
CGCTCGCCCGCGAGCGACTGGGCGCGAAGGGGCTCACGGTGTCGATCATCTCCGACCGCCTCAACCGGCGCAAGATCGATCTGATCCCGCTTCCGGAATGGGCCGATCCTCCTAAGGCCGAGCTGCCCAAGCTGCTCGCGGCAGTCGAGGCGCGGCTCACCGATGCGGGAATCTCCGGGCTGCCCGAGGCCGTCGAACTGGTGCACGCCTGCGGGCTGGAGGTTGGGCTTCCGGATCCGCGCGTCACCTCCGACGCCAAGTACGCCGAGATCGGCCTCACCGACAAGACCGATTCGGCCCGTTACGCGATCTCGTGGCTCTCTCGCCGCGGTGTCAGGCCCGAGCAGGTTCTGATCGGCGGCGACGAGTTCGGCCCGCTCGGCAACGTTCCAGGCTCCGACTCCCTGATGCTCGTGCCGGAGGCGGCCGGGGCTGTCTGCTTCTCGGTCGGGCCGGAGCCGGAGGGAACCCCGCAGGGCGTGCTCGATCTCGGTGGCGGACCTGAGCTGTTCGCCGACATCCTCACCGACCAGCTCCGCCGTCGCCGCGAGGGCGAGCTGCCCCTTCCCGTCGAGGAGGCGGGCTGGCAGGTCGTCATCGACGAGCAGGGCGGAAGCGAGGAGACCGTGCGCGAGACGGTGCTCTCGCTGGCGGACGGCCGCATCGGTACGCGCGGCACGCTGCTCACGGGATCGGCCAACGGGCCGGCTGTGCTCGCCGGCGGGCGCTACGCGGGACGAGGCTCCGAGGAGGAGTTGCTGGCGGCGCCGATCTGGAACAGGATCGAAGGCGCCGCGGCCGAGCGCGTTCGCCGCATCCTCGACCTTCGCACCGGAACGCTCCGGCACGAGCTCGTGCGTGACGACGGCTCGCGGTTGAGCGCGCTTCTCTTCCAGTCGCTCGCCCGCCCGGGAATCACCGGCCTACGCGCGCGGGGGTCCGAGAAGATGCTTTCCTCCCCCACTCCGCTCGCCGCCCCTGTGCAAGCAGGAACCGAGACGAGCTTCCACCGCATGGGCGATGTAACGATCGCCGAGTCGGTCAACGTCGAGCGCGTCGTCGCGGCGGCCAGCGAGAAACGCGAGAAGAGCCTGCTCGAGCGCGTCGTCTCCTATGGCGGCGGTGAGCTGGAATCACTGACGTCGCTCCAGGCGGCCAACCAGGCCGGACTCGAGCGTCTCTATGCCGAGCACCGCGCACGCTGGGGCGAGCGCTGGCTCGATGCTGACATCGTTATCGAAGGCGATCCCGAGCTGCAGCTCGCCGTGCGCTATTCGCTCTTCCAGTTGATCGCGGCCGCCGCCGACAGCGGCGAAGCGGCCGTCGGAGCCGGCGCGCTCTCGGGCTCCAGATACCGCGGTCACATCTTCTGGGACACCGATGTCTTTTCGCTCCCGTTCTTCGCGGCCACTCACCCGGCCTCGGCGCGCGCGATCCTTCGCTACCGGCTCAACCGGCTCGAGCCGGCGCGGGCTGCGGCCCAGGCCAGCGGGCGCGCCGGAGCGCGCTTCCCCTGGGAGTCGACTCGCTCCGGGCTCGACGTCACGCCGCGTTCCGGCCGTCTACCCAACGGAGAGATCATCGCCGTCCGCACCGGCCGCATCGAGGAGCACATCACCGCCGACGTAGCCTGGGCTGCCGACTGCTACCTGGCCTGGTCGGGCGACGAGGCCTTCGCCGGCGACGCGCAGACGATCTTCGTCGAGGCCGCCCGCTACTGGGCCTCCCGAATCCGCACCGACTCGAGTGGAGCCGGGCACATCTACACCGTAATCGGGCCCGACGAGTACCACGAGCCGGTGGACGACTCCAGCTTCACGAACGTGATGGCTCGCTGGACGATGCGCCGCGCCGCGCGCTCGCTGCGAGAAAGGCCCCGCGCCGGCGTCGAGGAGCGCGAGATCGAGCGCTGGCTCAACCTCGCCGGTCGCCTGACCGACGGCTACAACCCCGAGACCGGAATCTACGAGGAGTTCGCGGGCTTCAACAAGCTCGAGCCGATCATCGCCGCCGAGCTGGGCAAGCGTCCCTTCGCCGGCGAGTCGATGCTCCCGGTGGCGCGGCTTCGCAACTCACAGGTCGTCAAGCAGGCTGACGTCGTCTTACTCCATCACCTCGTTCCCGATGAGGTTGCCGAGAACTCGCTCGCACCGAACCTCGACTACTACGAGCCGCGCACTTCGCACGGCAGCTCGCTCTCTCCGGCCGCCTACTCGCTACTGATGGCCCGAAACGGCCAGCTCGAGGAGGCCGAGGAGTACCTTCGCATGGCCGCGAACTTCGATCTCGAGGACCGGAATCACACCAGCCACTGCGGCTTGCACACGGCGACGATGGGCGGCATGTGGCAGGCGCTCGTCTACGGTTTCTGCGGGTTGCGCCCGCGCGGCGACGTACTCACGGTCGATCCGCATGTTCCGGGGAACTGGAAAGCGCTCGAGCTGACGGTGCGCTTCCGTGGCGTGCGGGTGCGCGTTCGGGCCGAGCACGAGCGAACGCTGGTCTGGGCCGATGGGCCGGTGCGGATCGCGGCCGGAGCGAGCGGCTCGCTCGTCGAAGCTGGGCCGGAAGGCATCGAGTTGAAGCACGATGGAGCTCCGGCTCCAGCCGCCGCCTAGGTCCTAGACGCGCACCTACCGAGCTCCTCGTTGCGTCTAGCCGAAAGCCGCGGCGCAAAATACGCAGTCTCGGCTTTCCCGGAGAACTGTCCTAGATGCTCAACGCGGCCCGCGGAGCGAAGAGCCTCTCTGCCGTTCTAAGCGTTCCGGCAAGCGCAGGGCAGGAGTAGACAGTTACGACGCGGCAGCGCGCCTCAGGCGCAGCCGCAAACGATCGTTAGCGGACCGGCCCGTTGGCTTCACCCCGCCGAGGGGGCGGAGCCGACCCAGGTCGGTGAGGGCTTGGGCGATGGCCCGGGCGAAGCCGGTGGGGTTGTCGAGCATCATGGTGTGCCCGGCGTCGGCGACGACGAGGACCGGTAGGCCCGCGGCGCGGAGGGATGGGTCATCGGCGAGTTCGGCGGTGCGCTCGCCCTCCACGAGTGCGCACGGCACCGTGAGGTTCAGCAGAAGCTCGCCCATCATGGGTGTCGTGCCGCGCCCGAGCGCCCGTTCGGAGCGGTAGAGCGCAACGGGGTCGGCCAACCGCATGGTGGCGGCCCACTGCGGGCCCACAGCGGCCAGGGCCTGCTGGAAGCCGCTTGCGACGAAGTCCGCCTCGGTGAACGGTTCGATCCGGGGCCGGGGCGACGGGCCCAAGTTCGGTTCGGCCAGGACCAGCCGGCCGATGAGGTCCGGGCGGCGGTCGGCGAGCACCAGAGCGATTGCACCACCCATGCTGTGCGCGACTAGATCGACGCCGCTGAGCCCGAGCGTGTCGAGGGCGCGGGCGATGGAGTCGGCGTGGTCCTCGACCGTGTAGCCGAAGCCGGTGGGTCTGTCGCTGATGCCGAACCCGAGGAAGTCGATCATGAGGACGCGTCGCCCGGCCAGCGCCGGGTCGACGGCGGTGCGGGTGAAGTAGATCGGCGAGCACGCCCCCAGGCCGTGCAGGAACACCAGCGCCGGGCCGACGCCGTCGAGCTCGACGTAACCGACACGGGCGCCCTCGGGCCCGACCTTGACGTGCTTCACCTGTTCTCCAGTCCTTTGCGACCTGCTGCCAGCGCGCTGAGCCTAGACGGGGTACAGAGTAACGGTGCTGTCACCATCCCCAATGGGTGACTGGTCGTGATCTGAGTGTCGGCTGCGTCCAGGGATGCCCGCCCAACAGCTCGACGAAGCGTCCGCAATACGATGGTGCTCGGTTAGCCCCCCTATGCGCCGCCGCGTCGCCAAATACGCAGTCTCGGCTTTCCCGGAGAGCTGTCCTAGACGCTCAGCGCGGCCCGCGGAGCGAAGGACTCAGTCTCCTCCGCCGGCTCGAAGCGGGCCCGGAACTCATCGAGCGAAGTGAACGGGCGCCAGGGCGGCCGGTCCCATTCGCTGCCTTGGCACATAGGACAAACAGGGGGCGGAGCGGCAAGGGCAACGCCGTAGCCACACCCGGCACAGATGTAGTCGACCTTGTAATCAGATGCGGTGTCCACCAGCGGCATAGAGGACTCCCCCAGGACTCCCCCGACGTAAATTAAGGTTCCTTTCAGGATTCTAGCTCTCGCGCTAGCCGCTACGCATCGCCCAAATCCCACGATTAAGTCGCATTTTCCGGGGTTTCTCGGTCGCGGCCGGCCCTCTATAGCGGACACGCTATTAAGTCGCGCTCGCACGAGTCTTGCTAATCCGTTTCGGTCGAGCGGCTCTCCGGCACCCGTTATTCACATCCGCGGCGGCGCCGGAGAACGTCGCATCGCCCGCAGCGATTTAAAGCGAGTCAAGCGAATAGCGCCGGGCCAAAGCGCCGCGTCACGATCGGCGAGCCGTCCTGAAACGTGTCCGCGCAATTCCGGCGGCCCTGCTTCTAACGCGAAAAGCCCCGACTTGCGGGGCTTTTCTTTTAGCGGACGACGGGGATCGAACCCGCGACCTCCGGCTTGGGAAGCCGATGCTCTGCCAGCTGAGCTACGTCCGCGCAAGCTCTGACGGAGCCGTACAACTCGACCGCGGCTCTATCAGCTATCAGACAGCATCTTACCGAGTCTCGCCGCGAACTCCCCTATGCCGGGCGCTGTTACTCGCTGATCGAGATGCTCTCGATCAAGATCGGCTCGAGCGGCGCATCGCGACCATCCGTCGCGGCGCCCTCGATCTTGTCGACCGTGTCCATTCCGGAGCTGACCTCACCGAACACGGTGTGCTTGCCGTCCAGCCACGCCGCGGCGGGAATCGTGACGATGAAGAACTGCGAGCCGTTGGTGCTCGGGCCGGCGTTGGCCATCGCCAATGCTCCGCGGACGATCTTGTGCTGGTTGAACTCGTCCTCAAACGTATAGCCAGGGCCACCCGTGCCGGTGCCGTTCGGGCAGCCCCCCTGGATCATGAATTCCTTGATCACGCGGTGGAAGGTGAGCCCGTCGTAAAACCCGTCTTTTGCGAGCTTTTGGAAGTTCGCGACGGTCTTCGGCGCGTCGGCATCGAAGAACTCGATCTCGATGGCGCCCTCTGATGTGTTCATGGTTGCTTTTGACATGGCGGAAACGATAGCTAGTCGTCGATCGCACCGACCAGCGTGGGCGCTTGATCGCCACCCTGAGGCAGCCCGGCCACCTCGCCGACTGCGCTCTCCGCCGGCTCGGCCAGGATCACGATCAGTCCTGCGGCGAGCACCAGCGCTCCTCCGGCGGCGACCGCGAGCCCGAGCTTCTGCCCCAGTATCAACCAGGCCAGCAGCGAAGCCGAGACGGGCTCCAGGTAGGAGAGAAAGCCCATCGCCTGCGCCGTCACGTGGCGCAGGAGGGTCAGCCAGATCAGGCCGGAGACGGCCGTGAAGATCACGCCCAGTATCGCCAAGAACCCGAACTCACTCGCACTCGGAAGCACGCGACCGGCGAAGGGAAGCACCGCCGCGAGCGCGACCAGAGCAAACACGTCGATCCAGAACGAGAGCCCGATCGGGTTGACCTCCCGCACGATGTGCTTCTGGATGATCACGAGAAACGCCAGCACCACGGCGCCCCCGACGCCGACCACTATCGCGAGCGGTCTGACATGAGCGCCGCCTTCGTTGCCGAAAGCGATCAGGGTGATACCACCGAGGGCGATCGGCAGAAAGATCAAGACGGCGCGGCTAAGCCGCTCGGGCAGGAAGAGCGGCGCCAAGAGCGCCAGGAAGATCGGCGAGGTGTAGGCGGTGAGAACGCCTACCGCAACCGAGGAGAGCTTCATCGTCTCGAAGTTGCAGAACCAGATCAGCGCCAGCCCGGGCCCGAGCAGCAGCGTCCAGCGTCCCGTCTTGCCCAGGCGGAGCAGATCGCGTCTTCCGCTTGCCACTGCGCCGATCCCGAGAGCCAGCGCGCCCAGCCCAATGCGCCAGAAGACGAGCGAGATCGCGCCGAGGCTGAGGTGGTCGGCGATGATCCAGATGAAGCCCCAGGAACTGGCGAGGGCCGCGACGCCTAGGTTCCAGCGCATGCTCCGATGCTAGCGGCGCTTGCCGCCCATGGAGCAGAAGTCCGGCTTCAGGCGTCCGAGACCAGGTCGTCGGGCTCGCTCATCGCCTCGATTGCCTCGAGCGCGTCTTCCATCCGACCCTCGGGCACCAGCACCTTTTGCGGGGCGTCCTCGTTGGTGCTGGGATCGGTCTCAACTGCACACTCGAACTCGTATTCGATACCGGCCGCCTGCAGGATCGACTCGATCTCCTCCGCCTCGGCCGTATTTGCGGCAACGGCCACCTGAACCAATCTAGTCATTCGCTCTTCTCCTCAACTCCGGCAGCGCGAACGGCCGGCTCGGCCCCAGTTTCGCTCCCCTTCTCGGGACGCGCTCCACCCTTGATCAATCGAGGCTCGCCTCGTTCCTGGAAGGGCAACTCGATGATATCGAAGTCCCTCGGCGCGACCGTTGCCGCGAAGAGCTCGCGAGCTTCGCGCAGCACCTCGGGCCCGAAGTAGCGTGTCGAGATGTGGGTAAGCGCGAGCATCTTGACGCGAGCGGCAAGCGCTACCTGCGCCGCCTGCGCGGCCGTCGAGTGGCGGGTTTCCTCGGCGCGTTCACTCTCGTCCTCGCAGAAAGTGGCTTCGTGGATGAGCAGGTCGGCATCGCACGCCGCCTCGACCACGCTGCGGGAGGGCGCGGAATCTCCCGAGATCACCAGCTTGCGCCCGGGCCGAGCCGGCCCCAGCACCTGCTCGGGTCGAACTTCGTTCCCGTCCGCGAGCAAGATCGCCTCGCCCCGCTGTAGGGCGCCGCGCTCGGGCCCGGGCGGAACGCCCAACCGATCGGCAGTCTGAACATCGAAACGACCGGGCCTGGGCAGCTCCACGAGCGCATAGCCGAGCGAAGAGACGCCGTGCTCTACGGCGAAAGTCTCGAGCTGATAGCCGTCTCGCTCGAGTGCTGCTGCAGGTTGCAACTCCACCAGATCGAGAGCAAAGGTCAGGCGACCGAAGATCCTGCGCAGGCTGGCGAACAGGTCGTTCAGGCCCGGCGGCCCGAAAACCGTGAGCGGCAACTCGCGCCCGCGCAGCGAAAACGTCTTGAGCATTCCCGGCAGGCCCAGGTAGTGGTCGGCGTGATAGTGCGTCAGGAAGATCTCGCTCAGATCGACCAGCCCGAGCGTCGAGCGCAGGAACTGGCGCTGGCTGCCCTCACCGCAATCGAAGAGCAAGCGCTCGCCGCCGCGGCGCACCACAAGCGCGGTCGGGGAACGCCTGGCGGTGGGCATCGAGCCCGCGGTGCCGAGGAAGACGACGTCGAGATCCATGGCCGGATCTTAGAGCCCATTTCGATAGGCCTGCACGCTCGCAGCCGAGGCGTACCTCGGTCAACGTCCGCCGTCGTGGACGGTTCCCGCTGGACGCGGACCGCTCGATTGCTTAGCCTATAGCGCCTTTTTGGCAAGAAACTGCGGCTTCACCTTCAGGGCAGCATGGCGACCTCAAGCACACGCTTCCGCATGCGCGATCGCTCGATCGCGTCGATGCACCTATTCCTGCTTCTGAGCGGAGTCGTACTGGTTGCCTCCGCGATCGCGCTCTCGCTTCTCCTGAGCACCGTCGTGCGCAGGCAAGCCAGCTCGGACGTCCGTGACGATCTGAGTCATGCCACGAGCGTCGTGCTGGCCTCCGGCCGGGTCGGCGATCTGCTCACAAAGCCGGCCGCGGCGGCGACGATCACTAGTCAACTGCTGCACAATCCCAACGTCGCCCGGGTCGAGTTCGTTCGCGGCGAAGGGAAGTCCTCGCTAGCTCCCGGCAGCGATCAGGTCGTCTACCGGAAGTCGCTACGCGCCTCCAACGGCCTGCAAGGACAGCTGCTCGTTCTCTCCCGCCCGATCGCCGCAAGCTCACGCGCAAGCTCGCACGTGCGCTACATCTGGCTCTCGGTGGCGCTCGTCTTTCTCGCCCTGTTCGCGGTGCTGACGCTGCTCGTGCGCAACGCTTCTCGAGTATTGCGGGGGCGCAGGCGAGTGCTCGAGCAGCAGTCCGAGGCGCTGCTCGACGCCTACCGGCGCTTGGAGCGAAGCTCGTTCGAGGCGATCGAGAGCCTGAACGCCGCCGTCGACGCCAAGGACCCCTCGACGGCCGGCCATTCCCAGCGTGTCGAAGAGATCGCGGTGCGCATCGGTCGCGAGCTGCAATTCGATCCGGCGCGACTCGAGCTGCTTCGGCTCGGCGCGCTATTTCACGACATCGGCAAGCTGGCCGTTCCCGATGCCATTCTGCTCAAGCCGGCGCGCCTCACTCGCCAGGAGTTCGAGGTGATCAAGCGCCATTGCAACGATGGAGCTCGCATTGTCGATCGCTTCGGGCCGCTTCGCCCCGTGATCTCGATCATCCGCCACCACCACGAGCACTGGAGCGGCGCCGGCTACCCGGCCGGCCTCGAGGGCGAGACGATTCCGATCGAGGCCTCGATCGTCGGCGTGGCCGACTCCTGGGACGCGATGACGACGAACCGCCCGTACAAGGCGATGCTCAGCGTTGCAGAGGCGCGCGAAGAGGTCATAAGATGCAGCGGGACGCAGTTCCGGCCGGATGTAGTAGACGCTCTGCTCAGCGCCATGGAGCGCGATCCGGACGGTTTCGCTCCGCTAGATGCGCAACTTGACGCCGCCGATGGCGAGAGCCGCGTTCCACAGCTGTACGTCGCCGGTGAGACCGGCGCTTTCGGTCTCGCCGAGGCCTAGAGGCCTAGCGCGGCCGCGCCCTACCTCGGGACGGGCCAACCAATTTCATCCGCGACGACCGCGGCCATCGCCTGTCCGCCGCCGCTGGGCTCGGCCGGCTTCGCTGCCGGGCGCGGTACCGGCGGCTGGGCCGTCGGAGCCGGCGGAGGCGCGGGAGCCGCGGACTGAGCAGGTGGAACGGGAGGCGCCGCCTGCGGCGGAGCCGGAGTCGCTTGAACGGGAGCCGCGGCCGGCGGCGGTGTCTCCAGCGTCGACTCCTTCGAGCTGGATTCGCTGCCGGGCGCCTCGCCGCCGATCGTTGTCAGCACGGCGGCAAGCTGCGCCCTGATGCGGGTGATCTCGGCGTTCAGACGCTCGCGCTCGTTAGTGGCGTCACGTAAGATCTCCCGCGCCTCAGCGTGGGCCTCGCTCAACACCGACTCGGTCTCGCGTCGCGCCTGGTCGGTCATCTGCTGCGAGGCTCGCTCGGCCGAGATCAGCGTCGTGCGCAGGAGCTGCTCGAGCTCGCGATAGCGAACCAGCTCACCTCCCAGCTGCTCGATCTTGTCGGCCAGGTCGGCGCGATCCCGCCAGACGTCCTCGAAGCTGTCGACTATGTCTGAGAGCAGCTCGTCGGTTTGCCTGATCTGGTAACCGAAAAACGCCTTGCGGAGGCGGATGTGCCTTATCTCTACGGGCGTCAAAGCCATTGGAATGCCTCCTTGTCAGAGCTGCGAAAGCACTTCGAAGACCAACCGGTCGGCCAGCCAGAGCACCAGCACGGCGACGATTGGAGATAGATCGATTCCCCCAAGGGACGGCAGCACACGCCGAAACAGACGGAGATAAGGATCACAAGCATCGGAGAGAAAGCGACGGATTCGATTGAGAGTCGTGTTGTAGGGCAGCGGGATCCAGGAGCTGAGGACATACACGAAGATGATCAGCGAATAGACCGATACGAAGACGTTCACCAGCGTCATCACCTGGCCGGTGACCGAACAGAGCATCGTCAAGCTGGCCTCATTGCCCACACTGCGTCAATTCGTGCCGCTCGCGCTCGTTCCTACGCTCTCTGCCCGATTCACCGATGCAACTCAGGCCTGGTTGAAGAAGCCGCGCTCGATCATGCGAGCGCGTTCCTCGGCCGAGACCTCGACGTGCTGCGGCGTGAGCAGGAAAACCTTGTCGGCGACGCGTTGCATCCCGCCGTCGAGCGCATAGGTCAGCCCGCTGGCGAAGTCGACCAGCCGCTTGGAGAGCTCGCTGTCGACGCCCTGCAGGTTGAGGATCACGGGTATGCCCTGCTTGAAGTGATCGGCGATCTGCTGCGCGTCGTTGAAGCCGCGTGGGACGACGAGGTGAACACGCGCCGGCGAGATTCCGTCGTCGGGAACGGCCATCGGCGCCGCCTCGACACCGCGCAGGCGGGTGGCGGGGCGCAGCGTCACGGCGGCGCGCTGACGCGGGCTCTCGCGCGGGCTCTCGGGCTCGCTCCAATCATCAGGCTCGGCAGCGCGACGACGCGGCGTCAGCCGGCGCACATTCGGCCGCTCGCTGTACGTGCGCTCGGCCTCTTCGGTGACGTAACCGTCCTCGTCCCAGTCTTCCTCTTCGGCTATGCCGAAATAGACGAGCGTCCGGTTCCAGACGTCCGCGAACCCCATATGCCCCGATTGTAACCCCCACTGCGGTTGACATCGCGGGAAGGGCGCCCGAAGAAAAGTTGACTTTATGGCAACACTGTGAGAAAGTTCCCCTCTGTCAAGTTCGAGATGAGCCGCCGCGATCCCGAAACGAACGGACGGAGTAGGACGCCGCAGTCCGCCCGCTACAGCGTCTTTGACTAATGAGCTCAGAGCGCTGGAAGCTGAGACGAGGGCCTACTCATGCCCTGCTTTCCCCCGAACAGCTTCGGGCTGCTCACCTGCTGCACGAGCGCGCTCGGCTGAGCATCCCGGAGATAGCGCGGCGGGGTTACGAGCAGTGGGGCTACTCGAGCGCTCACTCGGCCACCGTGGCGCTGTACCGGCTCTTCCAGCGCTACGACTACCAACCGCGGTCGCGAGCCGCGGCGAACAGACTGCTAGCCGCGAACAAGGCCAGGCGCTGCCAGGGCGAGACGATCTACGGGCGCCCTTGCCGGCGCTCGGCCATGATCGGATCGCGTTACTGCCCGTATCACGGGGCAGAAGAGGCCGAGCGGGTAGCGCGCTAGACTCGCCGCGATGATCGAAGTCCGAGCACGCTGGGAACGCGCTCTTGCCTGCACACTCTCCCAGCTTGCGCTCGAAATCGTGTCCTCCTTCGCCTTGCTGGGGCTGGGAGACGTCCTGCGGCCGCGCGCTTCGACCGCTCTGGTCGCGGCCATCGGTCTCGTCGAGGGGGCCGTGCTCTACGTTTGCGGCCGTCTCGCCCTGGCTCAGCCAGCGTTCGTGCGCCGAGTCGACTGGGAAAGCGACCCCGTCTTGCCCTCGCCCGATCGAAGCTCTACAGCCGGTTTGCTGGTTGTCGCCACGGCCGCGCTCTCGATCGCTGTGGCGTATCTGCTCACGGGCAAGAGGTTGGAGATCCTGCCGGCCTTCGTCGGTGGCATCTTCGCTGCCTACGCGCTGATTGCCTCCGCTCAGCGTTTCTACCTCGAGCGAGATTTCGAGCGCCGCTTTGCCGGCCGGCGCTAGCTCCAGAGGGCGCTGCCGACGCGAACGTAGGTGGCGCCTTCCTCGGCGGCGACGAGATAATCCTGGCTGGTGCCCATCGAGAGCTGCGTGAGCGAGAAGCGCTCGGCCAGCTCGCGCAGGCGCCGGAAGTAAGGGCGCGAGTCCTCGGCATCGCCGGTGAGCGGCGGCATGGTCATCAGGCCGCGAACATCGACACCGACCTGAGCGCAGAAAGCGAGGAAGTCCTCGAGCTTTTCGGGAGCGATGCCGGATTTCGTTTCTTCGCCGGCGAGATTGACCTCTACCAGCGAAGGAATGCTCAGCTGCCGGGCCGCCGACTCGCTCGCCAGCGAGTGACAGAGTTCGCACAGCGCGCTCACCAGCGGAGCCTTGCGGCTTTGCAGGTGGCCGATGAAGTGCCAGCGGAAGGCTGCCCCGTATTGCGCCTGTTTGGCCTCCAGCGCCTGGGCCCGGTTTTCGCCAACCACCTCGATGCCCGCCTCCGCCAAAGCGCCCATCTCCTCGAGCGAGACGTACTTGGTCGCGGCGACTACCGTGACACCCGTTCCGACACGCTCGCAGATGCGCTCATAACGCTCGCGAATCTCCTCAGTCGATCGCACCGATGACCCCCTGGCGTCCCGTCTGGCCCTGGTCGCGCCGGTGCGAGAAGAAGAGCTCCGGATGGCAGGAGGTGCAAAGCTCGATGCGCTCGGCGCCGCTGCAACCGGCGGCGGCCAGCGCTCTCTCGGCTGCGAGCCAAAGGTTGACCTTGCGCCCGCTGGCCACCTCGCGGCCGAAGCGCCGGCGAAAGCTCGCCGCCACCTCCTCCGAAACCTCGAAACAGCACGGTCCGATCGCCGGCCCGAGCACGGCCTTCGTCCGGCCCGGACCGAGAGCCCGCGAGACCGACTCGATCACGCCCCCGAGCAGTCCGCGCCAGCCCGCATGCACCAGGGCCAGGGCTGGCCGTTCGCCCTCGGCGCGGGCAATCGCGATCGGTAGGCAATCGGCCGTGACGAGCATCATCCCCAGGCCGGGCTCCTCGCTCCAGAGGGCGTCGCACTCGGGGAAGTCGGCGTTCGGCGAGGCCAGGCCGACCGCCTCGGCGCGCCGGGCAACCGCGCCGTGACGCTGCTGGGCCATGGTCGCCTCGGACGGGTCGATCTCCAGCGAGCGACAGAGGCGAGCGCGGTTTTCCTGCACCCGTTCGGACTCGTCGCCGCCTTGATCGCTCAGGTTGAGCGAGCTGAAGACGCCCTCGCTGACGCCGCCGACGCGAGTGGAAAAGGCAACCCGATACGGGCCGGGAGCCTGCCACAGGTAGAAGGACTCCGTCACGCTCGGGCGACCTCGTCGATCAGCTCTTTGGCGGCGGCGAGCTCGGCCTCGCGCCCGGCCAGCGCCCCATCCAGCTTGCGCCGGCGCAGCTCGGCCAGGATCTCCCCCACCCGCGGCGACTGCCCGAGTCCCAGCGCAACAAGATCGCCGCCGCCGATCTCGAGCTCGATCTCGCGCAGGCGCTCGAAGTACTCCTCGAGGGCCGGAAGCTCGTGCATGCCCAGGGCGATGAGGGGCGCGTCGGGAGCCACCGGCTCGACCAGCGCGACTATCTCGGCCGGGCTGATCTCGCGCTGCAGGCGCTCGACCAGGCGAGGCGCGAAGACGACCGCGGCCACGATCTTCTCGACGTCGCGGCGGCGCAGGCGCAGGCGCCCGAGCCAGGAGTAGAGCTCGTAGGTCGCCAGATTGCGGGCGAGCACGGCCAGCCCGAGTCGCCAGCGGGGCAGCTCGGGGGCGTAGCGGTCGCGTAGAGCATTGAGGCGCTCGACCAGTGCCGCCGCCTCCTCGTCGGCCGCCAGATGCGGATGCACGGCGGCGGCGACGCCTAGCTCGGCGAGGCGCAGTATCGAGCGCGGCGCGTCCGGCTCGTCGAGGATGGCAATCAGCTCGTCGCGCAGCCGCGCGGAGGAGAGATCGTCGAACAGCCCCATCTCCACACAGCTGCGCGCCAGCTGGGCGGCGTGCTCGTCCATGCGAAAGCCGAGCCGGCTCTCGTAGCGAACGGCGCGGAAGATGCGCGTGGGATCGTCGACGAGGGAGAGGTTGTGCAGCACGCGCAGGCGCCGCTTTGCGATGTCACGCCGGCCGCCGAAGGGATCGACCAGCCGCCCGAAGTCCTCCGCCTTGAGCGACACCGCCATTGCATTGACGGTGAAGTCGCGCCGGAACAGATCCTCGCGGATGCCGGCGTGCTCGACCGAGGGCAGCGCCGCCGGCGCGTCGTAGAACTCGGTGCGTGTAGTTACGACGTCCACGCGAGCCTCGTCGCCGTAGAGCACGACCGCCGTGCCGAATTTCTCGTGCACGCGAACGCGCCCGCGCAGCAGTCGCCCAAGCTCCTTTGCCAGGCCGATCGCGTCGCCTTCGACGGCGATGTCGACGTCGAAGCCCTTGGCTTCGAGCAGGACGTCGCGCACAGATCCGCCGACGAGATAGATGCCCTCGTAGGCGCCTCCGAGCGTCGCGATCGCCTCGCGCAGAGGAATGAGGGCCTTCAGCTGCTCCAGCTCGTGCTCGAGGTTGGGTCCGCGCGCGGGGGCCGGTTCTTCGCGCAGGCCGAAAGCCGCGAGCAGATCGTCGCGTGTAACCACGCCGATGACCTCGTCGCGCTCGACCACGGCGATCCGTCCGGCCGCCGAATCGAGCAGCATCCGCCGCAGCTCGGGGAGCGTGGTGTCGGGGGCGCAGACGGCGACCTCCAGCGCCATGATCGCCTTGACCGGCGCCTGATCGAGGCCGTGACCAAGAGCCTTGTCCAGGTCCTCGCGATGGACGACGCCGCGCAGGTGACCCTGTTCGAGCACGAGGACGCCCGACTGGCGGTAGCGCTGGCAGGTGGCCATGGCCTCGGCGACTTTCGTCGCGGGCTCGACGAAGCGCGGCGGCTTCGACATCACCTCGCGCGCTAAAGGCGGCTGCTCGAGCGCGGAGGCGAGCCCCTCTTCGATCGCCCGGCAGGCCTGCTCGAGCGAGAGACGGGCCGAGGCCGAGGCGGCGCCGTGATGTCCGCCGCCACCGAGCACGGCCGCCAGCCGGGCAGCGTCGAGCTCGGGCACGCGGCTGCGCAGCACGGCAAACACGCGTCCCTCCATCTCGACCAGGCAGGCGAGCGCTTCGCAATCGGTCAGATCGACCAGCTTGTGCGCCAGCAGGGCGATGTCCTCGAGATAGTGCGGCCAGCTGGCGCTTGCGATCAGAAGCTCGACGCCGGCGGCGCGCACGGGACGAGTCGATTCCATCAGCTTGCGCAGGAGCTCTCGTTCCTCCTCGCCCAGGGCGGGGCGAAGGAAATGGGCGAGCTCGCCCAGGCGCGCGCCGTGGCGCAGGCACCAGGCGATCGCCTCGGCGTCGCGCTGAGTGGTCGAGGCGAAGCTGAGCGAGCCCGTGTCTTCGTGAATTCCGAGCGCGAAGGCGGTGGCCTCGAGCGGGCTGACGCTCAGCTCGCGCTCGGCGAGGATGCCGACCAGCGAGGTGGTCAGAGCTCCCTCCCCGGTCAGGTAGAGGTTCTCGGGCTTCACCCATTCGGGCTGGACGCGCTCGTGGTGATCGAAGACGATCTTCTCGACCGCGTCGTCATGTGTCAGCGGCTCGAACTCGCCGAGACGCGAGGCGTGCACCGTCTCGACCGCGACCAGGCGGTGTACCTGTGAGAGATCGACGGCGCCGGCCTCGACCAACTCGAGCTCGTCGGCATAGAGGCGCACGAACTCGCGCACGTTGCGGGCCAGCGTCGGTTGCAGGGCCACCAGCGAGCCCGGGTAGAGCCGCCGCGCGGCCAGCATTGAGGCGAGCGCGTCGAAATCCGTGTTGGTGTGCGTTGCGATGATCGTCGTGGGCTCCACACAGTCATTGTGACCGCGAAACGACTCCGAGGAGGAGCTCAGGCGCGATCGCGCGTGCGCACGAAGACGAGCGCCACCAGCGAGACGAGCATCCAGAAGCCCAGATAGGCGAATGCGGCACGCGGCGAGACGAGCGTCCAGAGAGCGCCCGCGATGACGCTGGCCGCGAAGTTGCCGAAGCTCTGCACGGCGGCCAGGAGACCGAAGGCCGAACCGACGACCTCGCTCGGGGCGAGCCCGGCGACCGCGGCCTGCTCGGCCGTCTCGGCGAAGCCGATGCCGACTCCGGCGAAGGAGAAGAAGACGGCGAGCAGGACGATCGAGGCGCCGCTGGCGGCCAGGCCCGCATAGGCGACCGCGAATGCCGCCGCCCCCAGCCCGAACACGAGCATCATGCCGCGCCGGTCGCCCAGGCGCCCCCCGAAAAAGCTGGCGACGACGCCGGCCAGGTTGTAGCCGGCATACAGCCCGAGCGCGATCTTGACCGCGCTGCCGCGACCGTGCGCCGGCTGCAGTAGATCCGTTGCGCGCAGGATGAGCAGGGTCGCCGCCACATTCCCGATCTCGAAGGCCGAGATCGCCAGGAAGAGCCGCCCCAGCCGCCCGTGCAGCACCGGGCGAACGCGCAGCCTTAGCGGGCGCCGCTCGATCCGCTTTGCCCTCGGAATGGCGCGAATCCCGATGAAGATCGCAAGCGCCGCCAGCAGCCCGGGGATGACGCTGAGCATGATCGCGCTGCGAACGCCGACGAGCGCCACCAGCCCGATCGCGAGTAGCGGCCCGCCGATCGCGCCCAGGTTGTCCATCGCCCGCTCGTAGCCGAAGGCGCGCCCGTAGGTTCCTTCCGAGACGGCCTCGGTAAGAAGCGCGCTGCGCGAGGGGGCGCGCAGGCCGCGCGCGACCCAGGCTGATACGCGCAGGGCTCCGACCTGCCAGACCGCCGTCGCCAGGCCGATTGCGCCGCCCAGAAAGGCAGTCGCCGTGTAGCCACCGACGGCCGCCTTGCGCCGCCGGGCCGGATCGTCGGCGATGGCGCCGCCGGCCAGACGCGATACGCCACCGAGCCCGTCGGCGACGCCCTCGATCAATCCGAGCGCGGCGGCCGGCGCACCCAGCGTAGAAGTCAGGAAACTCGGCAGAAGCGAGGTCGGCATCTCGTAGCCGAGGTCGGCGAAGAAGCTGGCGCCGCCGATCGCCGCGACGCTCCTCGTGAACCAGCGCTCGTCCTCGCGCGGTTTGTTTTCTGGCCCGTCCTCAGCGCTCATTTTCGAAAGAGACCTATTCGGCCAGAGCGACTGCGTCGATCTCTACCAGGGCGCCGGAGGGAAGCGCCGCCACCTGCACGGTCGCTCGCGCCGGCGGTGCAACTCCGACGTAGTCGGCGTAGACGCTGTTCATCGCCGCGAAATCCGCCAGGTCGGCGAGAAAGACTGTGGTCTTGAGCAGCCGCTCGAGCCCGCTGCCGGCCTGCTCGAGAATCGCCTTCACGTTCTCGAGCACCTGCCGGGTTTGTTCTTCGATGCCCTTCCCCTCGAGCGTCGTCTCGCCCGGCTTGAGACCGAGCTGGCCCGAAACGAACACCAGCCCGCCTGCCGCGATCGCCTGGCTGTAGGGAGCTCCCTGGAAGGGCGCAGGCGCCGTCTCGCTCCGAACGATCCGCTTTTCGCTCACTACCGCTCTCTTCCCACGTCGCAGGCTCTGCCAAGCGCAACGCCTAGCGCCTTGAAGATGGCGTTCAGCACGTGCTGCGTGTCGTTGCCCTCGACGAGGCGTACGTGAAGCACTATTCCCGCCGCTTGCGCCAACTCACGCAGGAAGCGAACGGCCATGTCGCCGGCGAGCCCGCCGACGTGGGCAGCCGAAAGATCGAAGTTGGAAACCAGACAGGGGTCGTCGCTCAGGTCTAGAGCGACATGCGCGAGCGCCTCGGCAGAAGGAATGTAGCCGGCTCCGTGCCCGCTTGCGCCCTCGGCACGGAGTGGCTCGACCAGCGCCGCGCCGAGAGCCCGCCCGGAGGCGACGACCTGGGCCTCGGCCGAATCGGAGGCGACGGCCAGGGCGAGATCGAAACGGCCGTAGCGAGCGACCTGCTCGAGCAGGCGGTCGAGCACCGGGACGCCCGTCTCTACGTGAACGGCTCCGCCGCCGTCGCGCGGCGCCGGCGTCAGCCGGACGGTACTACGAGTAGCGGCGGACTCGTCCGAGGCCATGACAGCACCCTATCGAACTCGAAACCGGCGACGCAGCCCTTTTCGAGCTCAGCTGGAGATTCGCTCGATCGAGGCGCCGAGCGAGCGCAGGCGCTCGTCGATGCGCTCGTAGCCGCGGTCGATCTGGCCAATGTTGCCGATGGTCGAGACGCCCTCGGCGCACAGGCTCGCGATCAGCATCGCCATGCCGGCGCGAATGTCGGGGCTTTCCATGCGGTCGCCGACGAGCGGCGCCGGGCCGGTCACGACCGCGCGGTGCGG
>PKYN01000009.1:0-265675 GCA_003132665.1 Actinomycetota bacterium | reverse complement strand
GAGGTCAGGTCGGCGGGGAACTGCGGCCAGGGCCCGTCCTCGATCTTCGGGATCGCGCCGCCGAGATCGTCCTGGATCACGAGCTCTTGCCCGTCGGGCACGCGCACGCTGCAGTCGTCCGCTTCGATCCGCACGCCCAGCCGCTCCAAGTGGGGCAGGATCGGGCGCAGATCTTCGCCGCTGCAGCCCTTGATCGTCAGCTCGCCGCGCGTGACCGCTCCCAGGCCGATGAAGCTGGCGATCTCGATGTGATCGGGCGAGATGCGATGCTCGCCGCCCGAGAGCTTTTCTACGCCGCGAATGCGCAGGAGATTGGAGCCGATGCCCTCGATCTCGGCCCCGAGCGAGCCGAGAAAGCGGCACAGATCCTGGATGTGCGGCTCGCCGGCCGCGTTGC
Organism: Actinomycetota bacterium; assembly: GCA_003132665.1. Classification (GTDB taxonomy): domain Bacteria; phylum Actinomycetota; class Thermoleophilia; order Gaiellales; family Gaiellaceae; genus Fen-549. Next base: position 265,278 of record PKYN01000009.1, on the reverse strand, counting down.
CGATGACGGTCTCGCCCTCGGCCAGCACCGCAGCCATGATCACGTTCTCGGTTCCCATCACGCTCGGCTCGTCGAGGAAGAGCGCTCGCCCGCGCAGCCTGCCGACACTCATCGCATAGTCGAGCCCGGCTTCGATCTCGACGCCGAGCTCGCTGAAGGCCTTCACGTGAGTGTCGAGGCGACGGCGGCCGATCACGTCGCCGCCCGGGGGCGGGATCTTGACCGCGCCGGCGCGCGCTAGCAGCGGTCCGGCGAGCAGGAAGGAGGCGCGAATGCGACGGCAGAGATCGGGGTCGAGATCGGTCTCGGTGATCTCGCGGGCGTGAACGGTCACGTCGTTGGTTCCTGTCCACGCGGCCTCCGCGCCGGTGTGCGAGATCAGCTCGACCATTGCCTCGACGTCGCGAATGCGCGGAACGTTGTGCAACGTCACCGGCTCGGCGCTGAGCAGCGCGGCGGCCAGAATCGGCAGCGCCGCGTTCTTGTTGCCGGCCGCCTGGACGCTGCCGGAAAGCGGGTGACCGCCTTCGATTACGAAGGATTCGCGGTGTAGGGCTTCGGCGACTGCAGCGTCGGTCATGATCTCGGAGTTCGCCGCCAAGGGCGAACGCGGTTCATCGTAGCTAGCCGGTCAGCCGGAGTCCCGGGCTGAAACGACTATGCCGCACCTATCCGAGCTTCTCCCGCCGATTCGTGCGCTTCCGCGTACCTGGCACCGGGACACGGCCGGCGGAGACGAAGGCGGCGGCACGTTATGCTGGAACTGATGGCGCCGACACGTGAACAGGGCTGGGCGACGCTGACGGAATACACCAAGAGCGAGGCGCTGCGGCGGCACGCGCTCGCGGTCGAAGCGGCCGTCAGAGCCTACGCACGCAAGTTCGGCGAGGACGAAGAGCTCTGGGGCATCGCCGGCCTGCTGCACGACTTCGACTACGAGATCCACCCCACGCTCGACGAGCACCCTCAGGCCGGCGCCCCGATCCTGCGCGAGCAGGGCTATCCGGAGGAGGTCGTACTTGCCATCCTCTCGCACGCCAACCACACCGGCGTAGCGCGCGAGACGCTGTTACAGAAGACGGTCTTCGCCTGCGACGAGCTGGCCGGTTTCGTCCACGCCTGCGGCCTCGTCCGCCCGGACGGTATCGACACGCTCGAGCCGAAGTCGGTGCGCAAGAAGCTGAAGCAGCCCTCGTTTGCCGCCGGTGTCAACCGCGCCGAGGTCTACAACGGCGCCGACGAGCTGGGTGTCGACCTGGACGAGCACATTGCGTTCGTCATCGGTGCGCTCAGACCGATCGCTGCCGAGCTTGGGCTGCGTACCGCGACGGGTGCCGCTTAGTCGTGGCCGCCTCGACGCGCCCACCTCTGTCAGCTTCGACGCGCGCGCTGCTCACGCTGGAGCTCTTTGTCACGTTCTGGGCCTTCGCCGGCGGGATCGGGGTGATGGGCGGGGGTCTCGACCTTCCGAGCGATTGGCTCGACGGAACCCCGTTCTCCAGCTACTTCTTCCCCGGCTTGATTCTCTTCGTCGTCGTCGGAGGCAGTATGCTCGCCGCGTCGCTCGCCGTCTGGTCGCGAAATCTCTTCGCCGGGCCGGCGTCTCTGGCAGTCGGCTCGATCCTGCTGATCTGGATCACCGTGCAGGTCGTTCTGATCGGCTACCGCAGCTGGATGCAGCCGACTTTCTTCGCCTTCGGCCTGGCCGTCGTCGCGCTTGCGATACCGCTCTTCGCAGGCTTTCTGTCGCGCCGCGGGCGCGAGCGGTTCTAGCCGGGCGCTCCTAACCGGTCAGTGGGCGGTAAAGATGATGGCCGCCGGAACGATCAAGGTGATCAGCACCGGCAGCAACACAAGCGCGAGCCGTTTCATAATTCTTCCCCTCGACGCGACGACAGAGCCACGGTACGACTCGAGTCAGTCGCCGTCAACGAGCCCCGCGATCAGCCGCTCGACGTCCTCCTCGGCCGTCCACCAGCCGCAGGAGGCTCGGATCAGATTCCGCCCGGGGATGTCGCGCACAACAACGCCGCGCTCGAACAGGCGCTTGACCGTCGCAGTGGGATCACCTTCAGCCCTCCAGCTGACAAGGGTTCCCTGGCAGGGCGCAGAGACGACCTCGAAGCGCTCCGCCAGCGTCTTGCGGCAGAGCTCGCTCATCTCCGCAGCGTGCTCGAAGGCCCACCCGGGACGTCCGTCCAGGGCGGCGATGAGACCACTCACCGACGCGGGCGAGATCCACTGCGAGTCGAAGCGTGCGGCGCCGGGTCGCGGCTCGAACCTGCCGTCAGGCTCGAAGCTCTTCTGCGCGAAGTAGCTGGGTTGCGCGACGCGCAGCCGCTCCGGCTCCCACACGACGAGGGCGCCGACGGTGTCTGGTCCGCACAGCCACTTCTGGGCCGAGACGGTGAGGAAGTCAACCCCCGCGGCGGCGACGGGAATCGCGCCGACCGCCTGCGCGCCGTCCACCAGCACGGGCAACCCGCTTCGCTCCCTCAGCTCCGCCACCGGAAGAACGCGCCCGTCCGTCCAGAGCACCTGCGAGAGCGCGAGCAGCTTCGTGCGTGGCGTGACGGCGGCAAGAATCGACTCGGGCTCGGCCGCCGCGACGACGACCCGGGCGCCGGAGGCGTGCAGCGGCCCGAGCAGACCGAAGTGCTCGTCTTCAGTGGTCACGACTTCGTCCTCGGGCGAGAGAGCGAGGCCGGCGAGAACGATGTTGCAGCCGTCTGTGGTCGAACAGGTCAGGGCGACCTGAGCCGCCTCGACGCCCACCAGTGCAGCAATCCGCGCCCGCAAATCGTCGCGTAGCGCCATCGCCTGAGGGAAGAAGTCGGGTCCCGAGCGCCCTTGCTCGAGATCGCGCCGCTGCCCCTCCTCCATCGCCGCAACCGTCGCCCGGGCGAGCGGGCCGAAGGTACCGGCGTTCAGATACGCATAACGTTCGAGAACCGGAAACTGGGCGCGGGCCTGATCGAAGTCCATCGTCTGGAAGATAACCGCTGCTACCCGACTCTCAGTTCTACGGGCGCATGGTCGGAGAGGACGCCTGCCGCAATCGTCCGGTGCGCGAGCGGCCAGACATCGGGTTCGCTCGCCTCGGCGCCGCGGACGATGATGTGATCGATGCCCCGGCCCGGCGGCGAGAAGCCCGGCAAATCGGGCAGCTGCTTCGGGCGCAGGTTGAAGTCGCCGGCGAGGATGAGAACGTCTCCGGGCCGGCACAGCGACTCGGTGAAGGTGAGTGCTCGCAGGGTCTCGGCGGCACCGACCTCGGGCTGACCGGCTACGCCGGAGGCGTGCAGATTGGCGACCACCATTCCGCTCAGGCGCACCGCCTGGCAGATTCGGCGCTCGCGCCGGCCGCGGCTGATCGTCGTCCAGCGCTGTTCGAGCGGCTCTAGCCGGCGATCGAGCAGGATCGCGTTCGCCTGGCCGGAGACGGCCGAGCGGAAGAAGCCCTGGTTGAGCCGGGTGATCCAGCCGCCGAGCCCGGGCGGAAACCAGACGCGGCGCGTGCTGTTCCAAACTAGCCGCATATCGCTCCAGCCCTCTAGGCGGCGACGGCCCCAGAGGGGAACCTCTTGCAGGCAGACGACGTCGGGGCGATCGGAAGCGATCAGGCGAACCGCCTGCTCGAGATAGTTCCTTCGCGTGTGAGGCGAGGTCATCCCGTGGTGGATGTTCCACGAGCGCACGAGCAGGCTCATGTCGCGAGTTTACGAGAGCCGTGGGTCGGCGCGGCGTGCTCGTCGGTTTCGCCGGCCGTCATCGATTCGCTCTGCGCTCTAGGCTGTCGGCGTGCGCGTTGTCATCGCCGACCCGCCCGCATTCACGCCGCCCTACGACCACGAGCTGGCGGCGGCGCTCGCCCGTGCCGGCGCCGAGGTCGAGCTGGTCAGCTCCCGCTTCCGCTTTGGAACGCAGGCGGAGCCGGACGGCTACGAGCGCAGTGAGCTCTTCTATCCGCTCAGCTCGCGCCTGTTCAGGCGCTCGCGCCTGCGCCTGCCGCTCAAGCTCTGCGAGCATCCGCTCGGCATGGCGCGCCTGCGCCTCTACCGCCCCGATGTGTTCCACCTGCAGTGGCTGGGCCTGCCCGAGCTCGACCGCTTCTTGCTGCCGCGGCGGGCGCCGGTCGTCTTCACCGCTCACAACCTCGTGCCGCGGCGGAAGATGGGCAAGCGCAAGCTCTGGCCCAAGCTGCTTCGCCGCTTCGACGCGGTCGTCGTCCATTCGCAACGCGGACGCGAGACCCTCGCCGAGCTCGGGGTCGCACTCGAGCGCCTGCACGTCATCCCCCACGCCATCATCCGCAGCGACGCGCCGCGTACGGACGACGGGCGGACGCTGCTCTGCCTCGGGCTGGTCCGCTCGTACAAGGGCCTGGACGACGCGATCGCGGTGGCGAAGAAGCTTGGCGACGCGCGCCTACTCGTGGCCGGCGACGCGATGGATCCGATCGAGCCCTACCTCGAGCAAGCCGGCACGGTCGCCGAGTGGCGCCTCGGCTACCTCTCCGACACCGAGGTCGACCGTGCCCTCGGTGACTCGACTCTGGCCCTGTTCCCCTATCGGCCGGGCATCGACCAGTCGGGCGCCCTGCTGCGCGCGCTGGGCGCCGGCGTGCCGGTGGTCACCTACGACGTCGGCGGCCTGGCCGAGCCGGTGCGCCGCTTCGAAGCCGGCGCCGTTGTTCCACCCGGCGACATCGAGGCGATGACCGACGCGGTGCGCACGCTGCTCGACGACCCCGAGGCGCTCGCCCGCGCCCGGGCCGGCGCGCTGGCCGCGCGCGAGACGCTCACCTGGGATGCGGCGGCCGCAAGTCACCTGGAGATCTACGAGTCGCTGCTCGGCTGAGCTCTGCCAGTGGCATTTCGACGCTGAATAGGTACTGCGCAGCGCGTTTCTCGACAATTCGGGCCAGTAAGTTGGATCGACCCCGCGGGCGGGTGGCTCGGTGGCGGGCGTAGAGAGAAGTGTCACAACTCAGACACGAAGCGCGTTCCTGAGCCCTACTCCAGCACCCAGGTGTTGTTGCGCAGAACCGGCACCGCCTCGCCGTCCTTGGTCAGCCCGTCCACGTCCACCTCGGGGCCGCCGACCATCAGGTCGGTGTGAATCACCGAAGCGTTGACTCCGTGTTTCAGGAGCTCCTCGGGCGAGAGCTCCGTCCCGCCTTCGATGCCGGCGGGATAGCCGCGCCCGTAGGCGATGTGACAGGCGGCGTTCTCGTCGAAGAGCGTGTTGAAGAAAACGATGTCAAGGTCGCCGACGCGCGAGGAGCTGTCAACGATCGAGACCTCGCCCAGGCGGCAGGCGTTCTCGTCGAGGAGAGTCTGCGCCCGCACGGCCTCGGCGCCGCTGGAAGCCGAGACCTCGACGATGCGCCCGCCTTCGAAGCGCAGCTCCAGATCGCGGGCGATCGTGCCGTCCAACGAGAGCGGTCGAGTCGAGCGCACGACACCCTCGGCGCGGAGCCGGTCGGGAGTCGCAAACACCTCTTCGGTGGGCAGATTGGGCACGAACCGCTGTCCCCAGACGGTCTCGCTCTCGGCCGCATGCCAGTAGGAATCGGCTAGCAACCCGACCACCAAGTCTGTCCCCGGGCCGCGGAAGTGAATCGAGTCGAAGCGCCGCTCGTTGAGGATCTTCGCCCGCAGCGACAGTCGGTCGATGTGCTCGCGCCAGGCGGCCACCGGGTCGGGCTCGTCCAGCCTGACCGCGTGCTCGATCGCCTGCCAGAGGCGCTCGATGTCCGGCTCGCCGAAAACGGCTTTGGCCCAGGCCTCGGTCGGCGCACCGATCAGCGACCATGCGACCTTCTCCTCGACGTGCTGACGCAGCGAAGCCTCGACCAGTTCGGTCTGCCTGGAGCCGGCGACCCGGGCGGGATCGAGATCGGCCAGCAGTCCGGGCTCCGGATCGCCCGAGAAGTTGATCTTGGCCGCTTTCTCGGCAGTACCGTAATCGAGCCGGTCGACGAGCCAGGGCGGCGACCACGGGAGCATCTCTTCGGGACCGCTCTCGATCAGCGACCGTCGCACACGATGATCGGCGTAGTTGACGTCGACAAAGCGCGCTCCGACCTTGTAAGCGTAGGCGGCGATTGCCCGCGCCAGATCAGCCTGCTCGGGATAGGCCTGCACCAAAAGGAATTGACCGGGCTGGACGTTCGCGCCGACTTCGACGGCGAGCTGGGCGTATCTCTCGAGCCGATCTCGGTTACTCACGCCGGCAACGATATACCTCCGGCTATCGCGACGCGGACGATTGCTGACTCGGGCGGCTAACTTCTCGGGGCTAGGACGCCATTCGCTCGTCGAGGAGCGAGGCACTTCGTTTGGCTACCACTCTCAGGTCTGGCGAACGCGAGCGATTACCCGGAAGGTCGGCTCGCCCACGGGCAGCTCGTGAAACTCCGGATTGCGGCAGCCGAGCTTGTCGCGCCGGTGCCCGTAACAGGCATCTACCTCAGCCCGGCACATCGGAAGCGGCTCGCGCTTGGCCTTGATCGCACCGAAGCCCTTGCCCTCCTCGGCGAGCCGCAGCAACTCGAGGTCGATCTCGACTCCGTAGATCTTCTGCATGCAGCCCACATAGGTGTGCCCGAAGGCTTCGTAGGCGTAAAGAAACGGGCAAGAGCGCTCGACACAGGCGCCGGGGTAAACGATCTTGTCGCAGTGCACCTCGCAGCGGCGGCACTCTGCCTCATCCTGCGGTCTTAGGGGCAGGCCGGTGGGCTCGCGGAGTTGCTTGTGCATACATCGATTGTGCGCACCGCATACCTGCTCCGCAAGCCTTGACAGAAGCCCAAAACTGAGCTAGTGCCGCGCGGCTCCCGCCTCCGCCTCTGCCCCCCCTCGAGCGCGGCGAGCTTTTGCATCTCGATTCAATTCGGGGGAATCGGCGGCGGCTCGGTCGTGCCGTTCCCAGGCAGCGGCGGCTTCCTAGAAGATACGAGACGTGAACGTCTGGATCTGGCTTGGCTTCTGCACGCTCGTGGCGGCGCTGTTCGCATTCGATCTCGCCCTCTTCAACCGCGGCGGCGGTGAGATCTCGCTTCGACGCGCAGCCTGGTGGAGCATCGGCTGGACGGCCTTCGGCGTGCTCCTGGCGCTGCCGCTCCTCGCCCTGACCGACGGGACGACCGTTCAGGAGTACTTGACGGGCTTCCTGATCGAGAAGAGCCTTTCGACCGACAACCTCTTCGTCTTCGCTCTGATCTTCAGCTACTTCTCGATTCCAAAGCTGAATCAGCGGCGGGTGCTCTTCTGGGGCATCGTCGGCGCCCTCTTCTTGCGCGCCGCCTTCATCGTCGCCGGCGCGGCCCTGCTCAACGCTTTCCAGGCCACGATCTACGTCTTCGGCGGGCTGCTGATCATCACCGGCGTTCGCATGTGGCGCCAGGACGACGTCGAGATCGATCCCGAGCGAAACCCGCTCCTGCGCATCGTCCGGCGGATCGTTCCGATGACCAGCCGCTTCCACGGCGATCGCCTGCTTGCGCGGGAGGACGGCCGCCGCCGGGGAACGCCGCTTCTGGCCGCGCTCGTGCTGGTGGCCGCCTTCGACGTCGCCTTCGCGATCGACTCGATCCCGGCGATCTTCGCGATCACCCGCGTCACCTTCGTGGTCTTCGCCGCCAACGCGATGTCGCTGCTCGGGCTGGGGTCGCTCTACTTCGTCTTGCTCGGCTTGATTGCCCGCTTCACCTATCTCGACGACGGGCTCGCGGCCGTGCTCGTGCTGATCGGAATCAAGATGGCGCTGAGTGAGGTCGTGCACATTCCCGTCTTCCTCTCGCTACTGCTCGTCATCTCTGTACTGGTCGTTGCGATCGTCGTCTCGCTCGTGCGCGGCGCGCCCGAGACGCCGTCTGGCGAAGCCGGCACCTAGCGCCGCGCCGGTTCAGCTCTTCTCGTCCGGCTCTAGCGGCCCGAGCTCGGCTTCGCCGCGGGAGAAAAGTGGGGCTGCCCGCACCCCAACAGTCAGGTCTACCCCCTTACGGCACTCGAGCGAGAGGGCAAGGCTTGGGCTAGCGACAAAGCAAACGGAGAAAGGCTCAGACAATGCAGACACAGATCGAATCCGAGCCGCGAGTGTCATATTCGAGCAGGCGCGACTCGGAGCTTGTGCCGAGGTCGGTGGTGCAGGCACGCAATCTCACTCGCCGCTTCGGACGGGGAGAGACTTCGGTCGACGCCCTGCGAGACGTCTCGCTGGACGTACCCGCCGGCCGCCTGACCGCGATCATGGGGCCCTCGGGCTCGGGCAAGTCCACGCTCATGCACATCCTCGCCGGGCTCGACCGGCCGACCTCGGGCACGGTCGAGATCGACGGCACCGAGATCACGACACTCGACGACACGCCGCTGACCAAGCTGCGGCGCGAGCACGTCGGCTTCATCTTCCAGTTCTTCAACCTGTTACCGATGCTGACGGCGCGCGAGAACATCGTGCTGCCGCTCGAGATCGCCGGTGAGAAGGTCGAAGCCGCCTGGCTCGAGCAGCTCGTGGGGAGCGTCGGCTTGGCGGAGAGGCTGTCGCACCGGCCGGCGGAGATGTCCGGCGGGCAGCAGCAACGAGTGGCGATCGCACGCTCGCTCATCACTCGCCCCACCGTGCTGTTCGCCGACGAGCCGACCGGCAATCTCGACTCCATGACCGGCGGCGACATCCTCGCGCTGCTTCGGCACTCGGTCGATGCCTTCGACCAGACGATCGTGATGGTCACCCACGACGCCCGCGCGGCAACCGTGGCCGACCGCGTTCTCTTCCTCGCCGACGGCCAGATCGTCAAGCAGCTCACGGACACGACCCCCGAAGAAGTGCATCTCGCGATCAGCGAGCTCGGAAAGGAGTGACGATGCTCCGTATCGCACTCCGCGGGCTCTGGTCGCGCAAGCTGCGCACCTCGCTGACCGCGTTCGCAGTCGTGCTCGGCATCTCGATGGTTGCCGGCACCTACGTGCTCACCGACACGATCAACAAGTCGTTCAACACGCTCATGGCCTCGGCTCGCGCCGACACCTCTGCCGTCGTCTCGGGCAAGTCACTCGTCAAGAACGGCGCGACCTCCGACCAGCCGACCGTCCCGGCCTCGCTGCTCGCGCGTGTCAGCTCTCTTCCGGGCGCCGCGTCCGCCTACGGCGTCGTCGAGACCGAGTCGGCCCGGATGATCGACGCCAAGGGCGATCCGGTCGGCCCCGCCGGTCCGCCGGCGCTCGGCTTCGGCCGCGACCCCGCGTCGATCGGCCGGGATGGCGCCTTCAAGATCATCGACGGGCGCTGGGCCAAGGGCCCGGGCGAGGTTGCGATCGACGTCGCCAGCGCCAAGAAGGCGCACGTCTCGATTGGAGACACGATCCGGGTCGAGGGCTCCGGTCCGCTGCAGAGCTTCCGCATCGTCGGGTTGCTCCAATGGGGCTCGAGCAACTCTCTGGGTGGCGCGACGATGGCCGTCTTCGACCTGCCCACCGCGCAGCGACTGTTCGGCCTCGGCGGAAGGCTGAGCGAGATCGACGTCATCGCCAAGGACGGCGTCAGCCCGGCGCGGCTCGTGGCACAGATCAAGCCGCTCCTGCCGCCGAACGCCAAGGCCCTCACCGTAGACGAGCAGATCAAGGAAGACCAGTCGCAATGGAGCTCCTTCGCCAAGATCATCCGCTATGCGCTTCTGACCTTCGCCGGCATCGCTCTTTTCGTCGGCGCCTTCGTCATCTTCAACACCCTCTCGATCACGGTCGCGCAGCGCACGCGCGAGATGGCGACCCTGCGCACGATCGGCGCCAGCAGGCGGCAGATTCTCGGCGGTGTGCTGACCGAGGGCCTGACCATCGGCGCACTGGCCTCAGTGATCGGGATCGGCGTCGGGATCCTGCTCGCCGCGGGACTCTCCGCCCTGATGGGCGCGATCGGCATCGACGTGCCAAGGACGGCGACGGTGTATGCGCCGCGCACCTTCGTCATCAGCATCGTCACCGGCGTCGTCGTGACTCTGCTTGCCTCGCTCGGGCCGGCACTGCGCGCGACCCGTGTGCCGCCGATCGCGGCGGTGCGTGAAGGAGCGGTGCTGGCGCGGAGGCGTTCCTCGCGCCTGCGCCAGATCGCCTCCGGGCTTCTGCTCGCAACCTCGCTGGCCGTCCTCGGCGTCGGTCTGTTCGGTTCTTTCGACCAGTCCAGTCAGAGGTTGCTGACAATCGCCGCAGGCTGCGCGCTCTTCTTTATCGCGGTGGCGCTGCTTTCGGCCTACTTCGCACGACCACTGGCTCGCATCGTCGGCGCGCCGGGATCGACCTTTGGTGGTACGGCGGGCAAGCTGGCGCGAGAGAACGCCATGCGCGTACCGGCTCGCACCGCTTCGACAGCGGCCGCACTGATGATCGGGCTGGCTCTGGTCACCTTCGTCTCGGTGCTGGCGCAGGGCTTCGTTCGCTCGATCGGAGTCGCGATCAGAAAGCAGGCTTCGGCCGACTACATCGTGATGGCAAACGACGGCTACAGCACCTACTCGAACGCCGTTGCCGGCAGGCTGGCACGCGTGCCCGGGGTCGAGAAGGCCGTCGCGCTTCGCACCGACACCGTGATCGCTTTCGGCAAGCAGATCTCGATCACCGGCTTCGATCCGAAGACCGCCTCTTCCGTCTACAAGTTCGACTGGCAGGAGGGGTCGAACGCCTCGCTCGCCAAGCTCGGAGGAGATGGAGCGATCGTCACCGACTCCTTCGCTCACAAGCACGGGCTCGGAATCGGCAGCCCTCTCCCGGTGCAGATGCCTGACGGACGCAAGCTTCGCCTACGCGTCATCGCCGTGAACAAGCAGCCGGAGCTGATCGAGCTGCTCGGCGAGGTCACGGTCTCGGAGAAGGCCTTCGACGCCGTCTACCGCAACCCGAAGACGACGCTGCTCACCTATCTGCGCACGACGGGCGGCGAGTCGGAGGCGGTCGCCGCGAGGTTGCGCTCGGCGCTCGCGGTCTTTCCGAGCGTCCAGGTGCTGACCGAGAAGAAGGCGATCGACACCCAGAGCTCGGGCATGAACACGCTGCTGGCGATGTTCTACGTGTTGCTCGGATTGTCGGTCGTGGTGAGCGTCTTCGGCATCGTCAACACGTTGGCTCTGGCCGTGTTCGAGCGCACGCGCGAGCTGGGAATGCTGCGGGCAATCGGCATGACCCGTCGCCAGGCGCGCAGGATGATCCGGCACGAGAGCATCACCATCTCGCTGATCGGAGCCGCGACCGGAATTCCCGTGGGCATCTTCCTCGCGGCGATGGTCACGACCGCGCTCAGCCGCTACGACATCGTCTTCTCGTTGCCGGTCAGCTCGCTCGTCGCCTTCACGCTGGCGACGGTCGTGGCCGGAATGCTGGCCGCCATCCTGCCCGCCCGCCGCGCCTCGCGGCTGAACGTTCTGGAGGCGCTGCAATATGAATAGGAGAAATGCACCTGCTGCTGCGCGCGGGAAATGCCGCCTTGACCTTCACGTCGCGTCAACCTTCAAGCCCATTCGGGCTGACTCGAAATCCGTACATGTCCGTAACAAGACCGATGACGAGCACCAATAGAGATCTGGCTACTATCGTTTTGACGCCGAGCCGACGGCGGCGCCGTCACGCATCCAGGAGGAGCAAATGAGCATTGACGTTTCGAAGAAGCTTGCGACCGGGAGCGTGACGCGCGACGGCGTCGCCGTGCACGCGACCGATCTCTGCCGCTGCTACGGCGAGGGCGACACCGCGGTGAACGCGCTCTGCGACGTGTCCATCGATGTTCCGACCGGTCACCTTACGGCGGTCATGGGCCCCTCGGGCTCCGGTAAGTCAACGCTCATGCACATCCTCGCCGGGCTCGACAAGCCCACCTCCGGCTCGGTCGAGATCGACGGTACCGAGATAACCACGCTCGACGACACGGCCCTGACCAAGCTTCGCCGCAAGCACGTCGGCTTCATCTTCCAGTTCTTCAACCTGTTGCCGATGCTGACGGCGCGCGAGAACATCGTGCTGCCGCTCGAGATCGCCGGCGTGAAGGTCGACCCCGACTGGTTCGACGAGGTCGTCGGCAAGGTGCACATCTCCAAGCGCCTGACTCATCGCCCGGCTCAGCTCTCTGGCGGTCAGCAGCAGCGCGTAGCGGTCGCCCGGGCGCTGATTTCGCGTCCCACCGTGCTCTTTGCCGACGAGCCCACCGGCAACCTCGACTCCAAGACCGGCGGCGAGATCCTCGAGCTGCTGCACGACTCGGTCGAGACGCTCGGGCAAACGATCGTCATGGTCACCCACGACGCACGTGTGGCCACGATCGCCGACCGCGTCCTCTTCCTCGGCGACGGCGCGATCGTCAAGGAACTCCCGGAGACGACTCCCGAGGAGATCCAGAAGGCGATCCAGGAGATCGGGAGGAGATAGTCCGATGATCCGGATCACTTTGCGCGGGCTTCTGACCCGCAAGCTGCGCTCCAGCCTGACCGCGATAGCGATCGTGCTCGGAGTCGCCATGGTGAGCGGCACCTACGTCCTCACCGACACGATCAACCACTCCTTCGACAGCCTCTACCAGCAGATCTACAAGGGCACGGACGCCTATGTCTCCGGTCGCTCGATCGTGAAGGACAACATGAGCGGCATGAACCTGGCTCCGAGCTTTCCGCAGTCAGTGCTCGGGAGCGTTCGATCGGCCAGCGACGTGAAATCCGCCGTCGGCGGTGTGCAGACCCTCACCTGCTCGGTCGTCGGCAAGAACGGCAAAGTGATCGTCAACGGAGGCGCCCCGACGATCGGCGTCAGCATCGACAACTCGGTTCCCGAGCTGAGCACCGTGACCCTCATCTCGGGCGCTTGGCCCAAAGCCGGCGAGGTGGTGATCGACCAGGGCACCGCCAAGAAAGGCGGTTACACGGTTGGCGAGCGAGTCGGCATCCTCACCAGTGGACCGGTACGCAAGATGCGGCTGTCCGGAATCTTCCGCTTCGGCCAGTCGAACGGGATGATGGGCGCCACGCTCGCGGGCTTCGATCTGACGACCGCTCAGCGCCTGTTCGATCGCTCGGGGGAGCTCGACTACATCGCGGCGGTCGCCAAGCCCGGCGTCTCCCCCGCACGGCTCGTCAAACAGCTCCGCTCGGAACTGCCGAAGAGCGTCACCTTACGCACGGGCACCCAGGAAGCTTCGAAGGCCACGGCGGACACCTCGAAGCAGATCTCGGCAATCCAGTACTTCCTGCTCGCCTTCGCCGGCATTGCGCTCTTCGTCGGCAGCTTTGTGATCATCAACACACTCTCGATAACCGTCGCCCAGCGCACGCGCGAGTTCGCCACGCTGAGAACGCTCGGGAGCTCGCGCGTCCAGGTTCTGGGCTCGATCCTGATCGAAGCGCTGATCGTCGGGGTGCTCGCCTCGATCACGGGCCTCCTGCTCGGCTTCGGATTGGCGATGGGTCTCATGAGCCTGTTCAAGAGCCTCGGACTCGAGCTGCCGAAGAACGCCTTCGTGGTAGAGCCGCGCACCATCTACGTGGCCCTGCTGGTCGGCATACTGGTGACGCTGTTTGCCAGCATCAGGCCGGCGCTGCGCGCGACTCGCGTGCCGCCGATCGCCGCGGTCAGGGAGGGCGCCGTGCTTCCGCCGTCACGCTTCCACCGCTTCCGCACCGCCGGCTCACTCGGCCTGACGGTTCTGGGCTTCGCCCTGCTCCTGCTCGGACTGTTCGCAAACGGCCTGACGACCAGCCAGATCCTGTTGACCCTGGGCGGCGGCGCGGTTTTGATCTTCATCGGAGTGGCGCTTGTATCTGCCCGTGTGATCAAGCCGATCGCGACGGCAGTACATCCCGTCGGGATGGTGGCGGTAGCGCTCCTGTCGATCGTCGTCTGGCCGTTTTCGTTCCTTTTCTGGTTGATCAGAAAAGCGCTGCGCAGAGGACCCGAATTCCCCGGTGTCATGCCGGACCGGGCCATGAACCGTCTGGCGCTCGAGAACTCCGGCCGCAGTCCGGAGAGAACAGCCTCCTCTTCCGCCGCCTTGATGATCGGGTTGGCGCTGGTTACGCTCGTCGCCGTCCTCGCCGCGAGCATCATCGGCTCGTTCAAGGGCGCCGTCGATGCGATCTTCACCGGAAACTACGCGGTCACGCCCGTAAGCCAGACCTCGGTCACGGGAGTCCCTGTCGCCGCCGCCAAGGCCGTCGCCCGAGTTCCGGGCGTAGAGGCGATCAGCAGCGTGCGAGCCGGCTTCGGTCTCGTGTACGGCAAGAGCGACATGGTCAACGCCGTCGACGGTCAGCCAAGCCGGGTCTTTCGACTCGACTGGAAGATTGGCTCCGAGAAAACCCTGGATTCGCTGGGCTCGAACGGAGCGATCGTTCCCGAGCGCTTCGCCGACAAGCATCACCTGCGGCTCAACTCGCCGCTCACGGTCGTCACCCCGTCCGGAAAGACGCTCGACCTGAGAGTGAAGGGAATCTTCAAGCCGCCGACGGGAGGCTCCGCCTTCGGCGACGTGACCTTCTCGGCCAGGACGTTCGACGCCAACTTCCAGGATCCGTCGAACATGTACACGCTTCTGAAGATGTCGGGCGGTGAAAACGCGGCCAACTCGAAGGCTCTCGACAAGGCGCTGGCAGCCTTCCCGAACGCCCAGGCACAGACCCGGAAGCAGTTCGTCGACAGTCAGATCGCGCAGCTCAACCCGATCCTGATGGTGCTCTACGTGCTGCTCGTGTTCTCGATCTTCATCAGCGTCGTCGGAATCATCGTGATGCTGGTTCTGACCATTTACGAGCGGACACGGGAGATCGGCATGCTGCGAGCGATCGGCATCACTCAGCGCCAGACGCGACGGATGATCCGACACGAGGCCGTGATCACGGCCCTGATCGGCGGCGCGCTCGGAATCGGGCTCGGCCTGATCTTCGGCGTGCTCCTCGTTCATCGCATGCCTTACGTGAGCTTCTACCTGCCGGTGTCGCAGCTCATCCTCTGCGGAATCGCGGCTGTGCTCATCGGCATCGTTGCGGCGATCCTCCCCGCCAGGCGTGCGGCACGGCTGAACGTGCTCGAAGCTCTCCAGTACGAATAACGGCATAGCCGCCCGTACACACGTACGGGCGGCTACCGTTGCCTTGGTGGACCGCGAGCTACTCGAGCAAACGCTGACCGAGCTGGGCCAGCCTTCCTACCGCGCCAAGCAGGTGTGGGAGCACGCCTGCGCCGGCGCAAGCTCCTACGAAGAGATGAGCTCGCTGCCGAAGGGCCTGCGCTCGGAGCTGTCCGAGCGAGTCCCCTTCTCGACGCTTTCACTCGAGCAGCAGCTCGAGGCGCGCGACGGCACGGTCAAGGCGCTCTTCCGCACCCACGACGGCCACCCCGTCGAGTCGGTGCTGATGCGCTACCGCGACGGCCGCCGCTCGGTCTGCATCTCGACCCAGTCGGGCTGCCCGCTCCAGTGCGCCTTCTGCGCCAGCGGACAGATGGGCTTCAAGCGCAACCTGACTGCCTGGGAGATCTTCGACCAGGCGCTCTACTTCCGCCAAGTCGAGCAGGTCAATCACGGCGCGTTGATGGGCATGGGCGAGCCGCTGATGAACCTCACAGCCGTTCTAACGGCCGTCCGTGCACTTCCCGACCTGGGAATCGGGCATCGCCACACGTCGGTCTCGACGGCCGGCTGGGTGCCTGGAATCGACAAGCTGGCCGTGGAGGGGCTGCCCGTGCGCCTGGCGCTCTCGCTGCACGCCCCAGACGACGAGCTGCGAAGAACGCTGATGCCGGTCACTGCGCGCTTTCCGATCGCCGAGGTGATCGCCGCCTGCGAACGCTTCTACGCTCTGCGCCGGCGCAAGGTGCTGGTCGAATACCTGATGCTGGCCGGCGTCAACGACCGTCCCGAGCAGGCTCGCGCGCTCGTGCGCCTGCTCGACCCGGGGCGCTTCAAGCTCAACCTGATCCCCTATAACGAGACGGGCGCTTTCCGCGGCTCATCACGCGCGGTCATCTACTCCTTCCGCCAGGCGCTGGCGAAGGCGGGGCTCGAGGCGACCGTACGCCTCGCCCGCGGGCGCGAGATCGACGCCGCCTGCGGACAGCTCGCCGGAACGGTCGGTGCGGCTAGCCGCACCTGAAGAGACCGGACGACCGTATCGCCGCGAACGCGGACGTTGTGAGAGAGTACTTCCCGTGATCGCCGTCGAGGACCTCCGCAAGCGCTACGGCAAGACGCAAGCTGTGGACGGGCTCTCTTTCACTGTCGAACCCGGCCGAGTGGTCGGCTTCCTCGGGCCGAACGGCGCCGGCAAGACGACCACGCTGCGCATCCTGCTTGGGCTGGTGCACGCCAACTCGGGCCAGGCGACGATCCTCGGCAAGCGTTACTCGCAGCTCGAGCGCCCCTTCTGCCAGGTTGGCGCCGTGCTCGAGGCTTCGGGCTTTCACCCTGGCCGTAAGGCTCGCAATCACCTGCGTGTGCTCGCTCGCGCCGGTCACGCCCCCGCGAAGCGCGTAGACGAGGTGCTGGCCACGGTCGGGCTCGAAGGAGCGGCGAAGAAGCGCGTCGGCGGCTACTCGCTCGGGATGCGCCAGCGCCTGGCGCTCGCCTCGGCGCTGCTCGGCGACCCGGGCGTGCTGATCCTGGACGAGCCAGCGAACGGCCTCGACCCGGAAGGGATCCGCTGGCTGCGCGACTTCTTGCGCTCGCTCGCCGCCGAGGGTCGCGCCGTGCTCATCTCCAGCCACGTGCTGTCCGAGGTCGAGCAAACCGTCGACGAGGTAGTGATCATCAACAAGGGCAAGCTGGTCGCCCACGGCAGCGTCGAGGAGCTCAAGCGCGGCAAAGACGGGCGCGTACGAGTCGCGAGCCCACAGGCCAAGGCGCTCGAGGAAAAGCTCGCCAAGGCCGGCTTCGTGGTGACCGAGGATGGC
The DNA here is from genome assembly GCA_003132665.1 of Actinomycetota bacterium. Taxonomy (GTDB): domain Bacteria; phylum Actinomycetota; class Thermoleophilia; order Gaiellales; family Gaiellaceae; genus Fen-549. The sequence continues at coordinate 248,359 of PKYN01000009.1, read as the reverse complement.
GAGGCGCTGCTCGTCGCCGGCGCCACCAGCGCCCAGGTGGGAGAGATCGCCGCCTCCAGTTCGCTCGTACTGCACGAGCTGACCCCGCTCGCAACCCAGCTAGAGGATGTCTTCCTCGATCTCACCTCCGAGGAGAAGACGTGATCGCCGCGCTTTCCTCCGAGTGGCTGAAGCTCCGCACCACACGCACGCTCTTCTGGCTGTTGGTCGCGCTCTCTGCGCTGATGACGCTGATCGTAGTCGCCGGCGTCATCGGGAGCCAAAAACACAGCATCACCAGCGCGAAAGACCAGCTCGACCTGCTCGGAATCGGTTCGCTCGGCATTTTCATCGCCCTGATCATGGGCCTGATCGTCTCGACCGGCGAGTTCCGTCACGGCACGATCACGCCGACGCTCCTTGCTACCCCCTCGCGCACCTCGATAGTGATCGCGAAGGCGCTCGCCGGCATGTTCTTCGCCGTCGCACTCGTCGGGCTCGCCGAAGGGCTCGTGGCGCTTGAGCTCGCAATCGCGTTACCGGCGAAGGGGGTCGACTTCGCGATTCAAGGCGGGCCCGCCGCCGGATTCATCGGACGGATACTGATCGCCGCGGCTCTTTGGGGCGCGCTCGGCAGCGGCATCGGAATCGTGATTCGAAATCAGATCGGCGCCGTCGTGGCCAGCTTCGCCTGGCTCTTCATAGCCGAGGGCCTGATCATCGCGATTCTCCACTCGAATGCGATCAACTCGAACGCCGGCCGTTTCTTCCCGTTCCAGGCGACGGGCGCGATCCTGACAAACGGCAGCCGCAACTCGGCCGACATCCTCAGCGCCGGCGGCGGGATGGCCGCCCTCGGCGGTTGGATGGCGCTCTTCACGATCGCCGCGGTCGTGTTGCTCAGCCGCCGCGACGTGAGCTAGCTCGAGCTCCCGATCCTTCCTTCGGCGTCGACGGCAACGAGTGGCGTCCGCCTGGTCATCAGCACCGCGGAGCTGACGAAGCCAGTGATCAGCGCGATCGCGGTCACGTAGCCGCCGATCTTCAGCTCGACGCTGGTCTTTCCGGCTATCCCCTGAACGAAGAAGGCGAGCGCGATCGCCCAGATGGCGAAGGCGCAGATCATCTTCTGCAGGTACCACTTCTGCCGGTAGATCATCTTCACGCCGAGCTTCGCCTGCAGCTCCTGGGCGAATTCCTCGTTTACTTTGCGGCTACGGAACCAGCCCTTGGGCAGCAGCCTCGTCGGTGCGAGCAGGCCGCAGATGGCCGCCACGATGGCAACCTGCACAGCGATCAGAAGCACCTGGCCGCTTCCGTATGTCGCTACGACGAAGTGCGACAGGAAGCCCGAGCCGGCGTCGCTGGTTCCGCGCAGGCTCCGATCCCAGTAGAACTCGAGCAACCAGACGACGATCACGGCGATCGCCGCTAGCTGGAAAAGCGGATGAGCGATGCGGTGCGCAAGCGAAGGGACGATTCCCAGACGCTGTTCGGAGACTGCGATCGCCGCCTCCGCCTCGACCGGCTCTGCCTGCTCGGCTTCCTCCTTCGCCTCGGGACGAAGATCGACCCGGGACGGCGGGGCCGGAACGGCGGCTCTCGCCGCTTGTTCCGCCGTAGCCGGGGAAATGGGTGTACTCGGCGTGATCACCGGCGGTGTCGTAGCCGGCGGGCCGGGCGGCGGAGCCACCGGCGGGCCGGGCGCGGCGACAGGCGGAGGCGTCGGAGATGGAATGGGAGTCGCGCGCCTGCCAAAGGCGGCCAGTCGCTCGGCGACGTCGTTCGGGCGCGGCTCTGCTGTCGGCGGCGGTTGCGGCGCCTCTTCTTCAGGCGGTGCTCCTTCAGACGTCTCGGCAGCAGGCTCCTCGTCAACGGGCGCCTCGTCGGTAGCGACAGGCTCCTCCTCTTTGGCGGGCGGCTCAACCGAGAAAGCCGGCTTTGACCAGGCAACGCCGGGCGGAAGCCCCGGCGGTGGCGGAGCAGGCGTGAGATCGGACTTGGGTTCGATGAAAGCGACCGGCGCCGAAGCGAACTCGTCTTCCTCTTCCGGCTCCTCTTCTTCCGGCTCGCTTTCCTCGGGCTCCTCTTCCTCTTCTTCCAGCCCCTCTTCCTCTGTGCCTGCAGTTGTGCTCTCAGGCACTACGACCGGAACGAATGTCGATGCGCTTACCGGCGCCGTCGGGGAGTCCATTTTCTTGGCGCCGACCATCGGCCCGGAGATCTCCTCGCTCTCCAGGCGCACGTCGATCAGCGGCGAACTGCAGATGACGCAGACGCCCAGCTGGCTGGTAGCTCTGACCCTGTGGCAGGTCGTGCAATAGCCGACCTGCATGAGCGAGAAGGTCGTTCCGCAATAGCGGCAGACCTTGGCCTCGAGCTTGATCTCCTCTGCGCACTCCGGGCAGGTTTTCATGCCTGGCTCAGACACGGCGACACCCCTCTTCCGATAGCTCCGGTAGGCCGAGTATCGTCGCTCGAGCGGCAGGACTCAAGTGCTGGCTGCCGGCTGACCGGACGCGGGTGCGCTCTCGCCGAACTCGTAGCGCACGATCGCGCGCTTGACCGCCGCGGCCTCGTCCAGGCGTTCGACAGGGCGATCGTGCGGCGCCTCGTGCAGCAGCTCCGGGTTCTCGACCGCCTCGGCGGCGATTCGGCGCATCGCCTCGACGAAGGCGTCGAGGGTTTCCAGAGACTCGCTTTCCGTTGGTTCGATCATCAGCGCCTCGGGCACGACCAGCGGGAAATAGACCGTGGGCGGATGGATGCCGAAGTCCATCAACCGCTTGGCCACGTCCAGCGCCGAGATCCCGTGCTCGCGCTTGAGCGCGCAGGCCGAGAGCACGAACTCGTGCATGCAGAGGCGGTCGTAGCGCAACTCGTAGACGTCCTTCAGCCGGCTCAGCAGGTAGTTGGCGTTGAGCACGGCCGCTTCCGACATCTCGCGCAGCGCGGGGCCGTAGACGCGGATGAAGGCGTAGGCCTTGACGAACACGCCGAAGGGGCCGAGGAAGCCGCGCACGCGTCCGATCGACTTCGCCTGCTCGGAGTCGAGCGCGAAGGAACCGTCCTCGCGGCGAACGATCCGCGGCACGGGCAGGAAGGGCTCGAGCTCGCGGCGCACCGCCACCGGGCCGGCGCCGGGGCCGCCGCCGCCATGCGGGGTCGAAAAGGTCTTGTGCAGGTTGAAGTGGACGACGTCGAAGCCCATGTCGCCCGGGCGCGAGACGCCGCAGACGGCGTTCAGGTTGGCGCCGTCGTAATAGAGGAGCGCCCCGACCTGGTGGAAGATGCCCGCCACTCGGGCGATGTTCTCCTCGAACAGTCCGAGCGTCGAGGGGTTGGTCAGCATCAGCGCCGCGGTGTCCGGGCCGACGACCCGGCGCAGGTCGTCGAGGTCGAGGTTGCCGCGCGCGTCGGTCTTGACCGGCTGCAGCTCGAAGCCGGCCATGGTCACGCTTGCCGGGTTGGTGCCGTGCGCGGTGTCGGGGACGACCACCTTGCGCCGCTCGCCCAGTTCCCCTCTGTCGGCGAAGTAGGCGCGCACCAGCATCAGTCCGGTCAGCTCGCCTTGCGAACCGGCCGCCGGCTGCAGCGAGACGGCATCGAGCCCGGAGATCTCCGCCAGCGCCTCCTGCAAGCGGAAGCAAAGCTCGAGCGCGCCCTGGGCATCCTCGGGCACTTGATGGGGATGCAGATCGGCGAAGCCGGGAAGCGCGGCCAGGCGCTCGTTCAGGCGCGGGTTGTACTTCATCGTGCAGGAGCCGAGCGGATAGAAGCCGGAGTCGATGCCGAAGTTCCGATCAGCCAGTGCCGAGAAGTGACGGGCCAGATCGGGCTCGGCCAGCTCGGGTAGGCGCGGCGCCTCGGAGCGCGCTAGGGCGGCCGGGACTTTCCCCTTCGGCAGCTCGTAGTGCGGCAGCGAGCAGGCACAGCGCCCCGCCTTCGAGCGCTCGAAGATCAGCGGCAGCTCGCCCCACTCGCTCATGCCAGCACCTCGCTCAGTACCGCGCTCAAACGCTCGACGTCCGCGGGCGAGCGCTTCTCGGTCAGGGCGACCAGCAGCACGTTCTCCATCCCTGGGTAGTCGCGCCCGAGCGGATAACCGGGGTTGACGCCTTTCTTCTTCGCCGCGCGCACCACCTCTTCGGCCGGTCGATCGAGACGGAATGCAAGCTCTTTGAAGGACGGAGCGGCGAAGGCGAGTGGTAGAGCGAGCTTCGACTTGGCCAGCTGGGCCAGGCCCAGACACGTCTCCCCCAGCTCGCGCAGGCCCTTCGGGCCGAGCCAGGAGAGGTAGATGAGCCCGGCCAGCGCGCAGAGCGACTGATTGGTCGTGATGTTCGAGGTCGCCTTCTCGCGGCGGATGTGCTGCTCACGCGTTTGGAAGGTGAGAACAAAACCGCGGCGGCCGCTTCGATCGACCGTCTGGCCCGTGATGCGGCCGGGCATGCGCCGGATCAGCTCTTTCTTCGCCGCCAGGAAGCCAAAGTGCGGGCCGCCGAAGGAGAGCCGGTTACCGGCGGCCTGGCCCTCACCGATCGCGATCTGACAGCCGTAGGCGCCGGGCGCCTCGAGCACGCCGAGCGAGAGTGGATCGACGTGCGCCACCGCCAGCGCGCCCGCCTCGGATGCGGCGCGAGCCAGGTCGGGCGCGGGCTCCAGGCAACCGAAGAAGTTCGGCTGCTGGAAGATCGCGGCGGCCGCGCCTTGCGAGGCAGCCAGAAGCGCTTCGGGGTCGGTGACTCCGCCGGAGTGCGGTATCTCGACGATCTCCAGCCCGAAGCCGGGCGCATATGTCTTCACGACCTGTCTCACCTGTGGACTCACCGTCTCGGCGATGGCGATCTTCTTGCGGCCGGTTGCGTGGGCGGCCATGAAGCAGGCGTCGGCGGCGACCGTGGCGCCGTCGTAGCCCGAGGCGTTCGAGACCTCCATCCCGGTCAGCTCACAGATCACCGTCTGGTACTCGAAGATGGCCTGCAGCACTCCCTGACTCAGCTCGGGCTGGTAGGGCGTGTAGGCGGTCAAGAACTCCGGTCGCGAGACGATCGCCTCAACGATCGCCGGCACGTAGTGGTCGTAGACGCCGGCGCCGAGAAAGGAGAGCTCGCGCCCGGTCGATACGTTGCGCCCGGCCAGCTCGCTCAGCTCGCGCTCGACCTCGAGCTCCGAGGCGGGCGGCGGCAGCTCCAGCTCGCGCTTCAGCCGCACCTGCTCGGGGACGTCGGCAAACAACTCCTCGATCGAAGCGACCCCGATCGCGGCGAGCATCGCCTCCCTGTCGGCGTCGGTCAGTGCCAGGTAGCCGGTTCCCACGCCGCTTTATTCCTCGACCAAGAGCTGCTTGTAGGCCTCGACATCCAGCAGCGCGTCGGCCTCGGCCGGATCGGCGAGCTCGATGCGAACGAGCCAGCCCTCGCCGTAGGGATCGTCGTTGATCGTCTCGGGCGCGGATTGCAGCTTGTCGTTGACCTGAATGACTTTGCCGGAGAGCGGAGCGACCAGGTCGGAGACGGCCTTGACCGACTCGATCTCGCCGTAGGCGCCGTCCTTGGTAACGGTCGCTCCCACGGCCGGCGGCTGGAAGAAGACGAGCTCGCCGAGCATGTCCTGCGCCTTCCAGGTGATCCCGAACACGGCTTCGGCGCCTTCGATGCGAGCCCAGTCGTGCTCGCTGTGGTACTTCAAATCGGCCGGGTAGTTCTCTGCAGCGGCCACGACTCACCACTCTCCTTTTTTGTCTGTGTATTTCCTGGAACTCGTGTAGACGGGCTTCGTGACAACCACTGCCCACAGCGGCCGCCCGCGCACGTCGATCGTCAGCATCGACCCCGGCTCGCTCTTTTTCGCCTCCACGTAGCCCATGCCGATGCCGATGTCGAGCATCGGCGAGTGCGAGCCCGAGGTGACCTCACCATAGGGGACGATCGACATGCCCTGGCGCGGGATCCCGGGCTGGTCCATCACGAAGGGAACCAAGCGCTTGCTCGGCCCTTCGGCGGCGATCTGGCGCAGGCGCTCGATCCCGGTGAACTCTTTGCCCAGCGCGACCGCCCAGCCCAGTCCGGCCGAGATCGGGTCGGTCTTGGGCGTGATGTCCTGGCCGTGCAGCGGCAGGCAGGCCTCGAGCCGGAGGGTGTCCCGGGCACCGAGACCGCACGGTGCGACGCCTGCGGCGAGAATCGCGTCCCAGAGCTTGACGGCGCTGTCCGCGGCGCAGACCAGTTCGCAGCCGGCCTCGCCCGTGTAGCCGGTGCGCGCACAGATGCACGGAACTCCGAACAGCTCGATCTCGGCGAAGGTGAAGGAGCGCGCCGGCTCGAGCCCCAGTCGCTTGAGCGCCCCCGGGCCCTGGACGGCGATCAGCGCGCGATCGTCCGAGACGTCGCGGAAATCGACGCTCTGCGGCAGGCGATCTGTCAGCCACTTCACGTCGGTCTCGCAGTTGGACGCGTTCACGATCACCAGGTAGCTCTCCTCGTCGCGGCGGTAGACGATCAAGTCGTCGACGATGCCGCCTTGCTCGTTGGTCATCAGCTCGTACTGAGCCTCGCCGGCGCCGATCCGATCGAGATCGTTCGAGAGCAGTCGCTGAAGACCCTGGTGCGTTCCGGGGCCGGCGATCTCGAGCACGCCCATGTGCGAGGCGTCGAAGACGCCGCTGCCCGTTCGTACCGCCTTGTGCTCACCGATGACGCCTTCGTAGAAGACGGGCATCTCGTAGCCGGCGAACGGGACCATGCGGGCCCCCAGAGCGAGATGGCGATCGAATAGCGGCGTTCGCTTGAGCCCCGGCATGCCCGGCCGATGCTATCCGCCCGAGCGCCCGGTTGCTTGATCGGGCTTAGCTAGTCGGTGGCGTGCCGGAAACCAGAAACCCCTACTGGCGTCCCATGACCGGAAGCGAGAGGAACGATCCTCTGCTTCCGCCGCGTCCGATCGTGAAGGTTGCCGGGCCATGCGCTGGAACGCGCTCGAAGGAGCCCGCATCCGCGCCGGCGATCGCGATCCGCAGCCGGTAGCCGGCTGGCACCCGTGCGGCGATCGGAAGCAGCCCGATCTCGAGATCGACCGGAACGCCCGCGAGCGGGCGGGCAGCCTCACGCGTGAAAGGATGTACGGGGCCAAGCGCATCGACCCCGCTGGTCGCGCGGTCCGACGCGCGAAGCTCACCTTCGGTCAGGTAGGCCACTTTTCCGCCGGGCGCCACTGCCTCTAGGTATATGAAGACGGCGGCGTCCTTCGACGTCGAGGAGAAATCAAGAGATACCGACGGCGTTCCGGTGATCAGCGTCGCCTTGGCGAGCGGAGACGACGTGTAGGTGAGTAGCCGCTTGTCTTGCGAACGGCGATTATCGAACGAGACGGGGGTACCTCCGAGCCCTGTGTGCCAGCGGCTGCTCGGCCCGCTCGAGGCGCCGAACCAGACCGGGTAGCGATCGACGCCCGTGCGCCGAATGGACCGAGCCGGCTCCGCAAGCCGTTGCCCAGCCGCGAAACTGAACTTGACCGTCCGAGCTCCGGGCGGCGGCCAGGTGTCGGTCGTCCGCCACTTCTCTTCCCCGAGCACGTAGTACCGAATATGGCGCCACGCGGTGTCGGGTGCCGAACGAACACGCGCTTTGAGCCAGGCAACGAGGCGTTCGAACTCGGAATAGAAAGGCTCCGGACCGGACAGCTGAGGTTGCAAAGGATCCAGAGATTGCGAGCCGCCGTGATTCCAGGGTCCGATCGTCAGCTGGCCGAGACCTTTACCCGCGAGGAACTGCGCGATCGTTCCGCGTGCGAAGGCGTTGTCCCACCAGCCGTCGATCGCATACTCGGGAATACCCGAGCGGTCGATCATGGCCGGAATCTCGGGCGGACTCATAGTCTTCCAGTCGCCCCGGAACGGCATCCGCTTCACCGTTGAATACCAGTTGAGATTGCCGAGGTGCTCCCGAATCGCCTCGTTTGCAAGCGCGCCCGCCTGCTCAGTTCCAACCCCGCTCGGAGAGAACTGGACAGGTTGCTGCAGATCGATCGCCCTAACGAAATCGCTCCAATGCTTCGTGAACCATTCGCTGAAGATGCCTCCAGGGTATGCGACGTCGAGGTAGACGTCGGTGGACATGAATAGCGGCGCTACCGCTTTCAACGGGTGCCCACCATAAATGGAAGCCAAGGCCGCCAATGCGCCGTCGTTCGAGATGCCGTAGGTGGCGATGTTACCGTCCGACCACGGTTGATCGACGATCCAGCGGATGATGTCCGCGCTGTCCGCCCCATAGGAGTCCGCGTTCTGTTGCAAGTGCCCGAGCGACGCCGCCGTTCCGCGCTCATTGATATTGACGATCGCGAACCCGGCATCGCGAAGTACATAGTCCAACTGGAACCAGCCGAGCGAGTAACGCGTGAGCCGGAGAATCGTCGGAACACGCTCATGATTGGGCTCGCTCGCCGAAGTGGGAAGTAACACGTTGGCGGCCAGCTTGGTGGAGTCGGACAGGGTCACGTACTGCGACCTCTGAGCGAAGAGAGACGGGTTGACCAGGTTCGTCGCCGCCGAGCCGCTGCCGCGGCTCAGATCGATACCAAGCGCCGTGCCTGCCCCGATCAAGATGACCAGAGACGCTGCTATTGCGTAACGAAGCCTGCCGCGCATTAATCGCGAGCCTATTCAGACTGAATAAAGATCCGATAAAACGGCGTCGTCGTCAGTCTTCGCGCAGGAAGGAGGGAATCTCGAGGATCTCCTCGGGCACCTCGAACGTCTCGGGCGCCTTCTTTTCGCGTATGCGCTCGCCGGTTCGGGTCGCCTGCCAGCGCCGGTGCTCGCCGCCCGCGCCGAAGCCGGTCGCGATCACCGTCACGCGAACGTCGCCCTTGAGCGATTCGTCGATGACGGCGCCGAAGATCACGTTGGCGCTCTGGTCGGCCGCAGCCGTCACCAGCTCTGCGGCCTCGTTCACCTCGAACAGACCGATGTCCGAGCCGCCGGAGATGTTCAGCAGAACGCCGGTCGCGCCCTCGATCGAAGCGTCCAGAAGCGGCGAGGCGATGGCCTGCTGAGCCGCTTCGGCGGCGCGGTTCGGGCCCGAGCCGAGCCCGATGCCCATGACCGCAGTACCGGCGTCGCGCATGATCGTGCGCACGTCGGCGAAGTCGAGGTTGACGAGGCCGGGCGTCGTGATCAGATCGGTGATGCCCTGCACACCCTGGCGCAGCACGTCGTCGGCCATCTTGAAGGCCTCGACGACGGTCGTCTTCTTCTCCACGACCTCCAGCAGCCGGTCGTTCTCGACCACGATCAGCGTGTCGACCCGGTCGCGCAGGTCTTCAATTCCGCGCAGCGCCTGGCTCGATCGCTTTTGCCCCTCGAAGCTGAACGGCTTGGTGACCACGCCCACGGTGAGCGCGCCCAGCTCCGTCGCGATCTCGGCCACGATCGGAGCCGCGCCGGTGCCTGTGCCGCCGCCCTCACCGGCCGTAACGAAAATCATGTCGGCGCCCTTCAGCGCCTCCTTCAACTCGTCGCGACTCTCTTCGGCGGCCGCCTTACCGACCTCGGGGTTGGCGCCGGCTCCGAGCCCGCGCGTCGCCTTGGCGCCGATGTGAACCTTGATGTCGGCGTCGCACATGAGAAGCGCCTGCGCGTCGGTGTTCACCACGATGAACTCGACCCCGGAGATGTGGGCGTCGACCATGCGATTGACCGCATTCGAGCCGCCGCCGCCGACACCGACGACCTTGATCACCGCTAGATAGCTGTTCGATTGGTCTTTCATCTTGTGCGACTTAGCTCAAAAAGAAGTATCGGCAGATCGCCGAGCCTCGTGAAACGGCAGCGTACGCGCCCTTTCTATAGCTGTCAACGCGTTACGCGGCCTGTTGGAGTGCTTCAACCCTAACGACCTTGGTTCGACTTCAACTCGGTTCCACCTACCGCCCGATCGGGAACGCTCACATCGAGGTAGGCGATCGACCCGGCCTGAGGGGCCGCGAGATCGGGCAGGATCTTCTCGGCCACGGCCAGTTTCAGCGTCACCTCCGAGGCGTCGCCGAAGCGCAACTCGGTGCTCGAGCCGAGCGTGAGCGTCAGATCGCCGTTACGGACGAGCACGCTCGTGGGCTTCATCGAGTGCTTCGAGCGCTGGAGCGTAGCGAGCACGCCGATCGCAGTTCTGACGCCGCGATCGGCGAGTGGATCGCCGATACTCACGGCCACCGAAGCGGGCACCCAGACGCGAGCCAGATCCTGTCCTCGACCGCGCCGGAGCGGGCGCACCACCTTACCGCTGACGGCGATCACCCAGGCCTCCCGGCCTCGGCGGAGCACGGCGACCGGGTGCTCGCGGGAGACGACGATGCGCAACGTGTTGGGAAACGCACGATCGACTCGCACCGTCTTGACCTCCGGAATCGCCAGGATCGCCTGCTTCACGCCGGCTCCGTTCAGCCCGACCAGACTGCGCCCGCGCAGCGGCTTGACGACCGCGTCGATCTGGCGCGAGAGGGCCGGAGTGGCGCCCCTGATCTCAACCTTCTCGAGCGCGAAAAGCGAGCTTTTCAAGGCGACTGCGTACAAGCCGACGACAACCATCAGCGCGGCGAACAGAAGCGCGATCGTGCGCCCGCTCGGCATGCTCTTTGTCAGCGCCCGGCGCGACTTGCGGCGACGCTTCATCGGCACGACAACGCGCGCGCTCGTCCTGCGGGTTGTGCTGGCCACTGCGCCTATTTCGCGCCGGCCGTAGTCCCTCCTACCCCCGGCCGCAGGCCTGAGGAGCTCGCTATAAGCGAAGAACTCCAGCGCCCTCGCCATGGGTCGTCGAATGCAACTGGTCTATGACTCGACGGGAGGTAGCGAGATCTCGCCGATCAGCCGGACCTCGGGCTCGAGCACGACGCCGAATTGCTCGTGCGCGCGGCGGCGGGCCAGCTCGATCAGTGCGAGCGCGTCGGCCGTTGTCGCGTCGCCGCAGTTCTCGATGAAGTTCGCGTGCTGGAGCGAGATTCTCGCTCCGCCGATTCGTTCGCCCTTGAGCCCGCAGGCGTCGATCATGCGCCCGGCGCCGAGCTCGTGCTCGGGATTCTTGAACACGCTGCCGAAGGTGCGGATGCCCGAAGGTTGGCTCGATCGCCGCTGCTCCTTCTTGGCCTGGACGCCGCTTTCGATTTCCTTCGCGGAGCTCCGCTCGAGCCTGATCTCGGCGCGGACGACGATCTGCCCGGCGCCAAGCGCGGAGCCTCGGTAGCGCAGACCGAGCTGACTGCAATCGAGCCAGCGCGATCCCTCGCGCTCTGCAACCAGCGCCCGCGAGAGCACGGCGCCGAAGTCGCTGCCCCAGGCGCCCGCGTTCATGCAGACGCCGCCGCCCACCGTGCCTGGAATCGAGGCCGCGAACTCGAGCCCCGAGAGTCCTGCGGCCTGCGCCAGACGCGCGCAGAGCGCGTCGGCCGCTCCGCCGCCGGCGATCATCGTCTCGCCGTCGATCTCGACGGACGCCAGCTCGCCCTCGAGCCTGAGCACGAGCGCCTCGACGCCAACGTCCGCGACAAGCAGGTTGGAGCCGAAGCCGAGCGGAAGGACGGGCAGGTCACGCTCGGCCGCCCAGGCGAGCGCCCGGGCGACGTCTTCCTCGTTGCGAGCCCGCATGAAGCCCCGCGCCGGCCCTCCGCTGCCGAAGGTCGTGTATCGACCGAGAGCGGCGCTCTGCTCGATCTTCATGCCAGCGCCTCCAAAAGCAGCGGGCCCGCACGGTCAACATCGCCGGCGCCGATCGTGAAGACCAGGTCGCCGGCTCTGACCCAGCCGGCCAGGAAGCGGACTCCGTCCTCCAGCGTCGGCGTCCAAGCAAGCGGCATCCCCGGCCTGACTTCGGCCAGGGCGTCGACAACCAGCTTTCCGCTCACCCCCGCCACGGGATCCTCGCGAGCGGCGTAGATCTCGGCGACGCAGACCGCGTCGGCGGCGGCGAGCGAACTGGCGAATTCGCGAGCCAGGTAGCGCGTGCGCGAGTAGAGGTGCGGCTGAAAGATGACGGCCAGGCGCCCCTCCCCCGCCCGCTCGCGTGCCGCGGCGAGCGTGGCCGCGACCTCGGCCGGGTGATGCCCGTAGTCGTCGAAGACCTTCACCCCGGCCGCCTCGCCGCGTTCTTCGAAGCGCCGGCCCGCGCCGCGATACTCGACGATCACGCTCTCGGCCGCGTTGCGCTCCACTCCCGCAAGCTCGAGTGCCGAAAGCGCCGCGGCGGCGTTCAGGCGATTGTGCTCCCCGGGCAGCGCCAACGGCAGATCCACCGGCTCGAGCTCTTCGGCGCGCACGACCTTCGGCACCTCGGCGAGCCAGTCCTCGAACAGCCGCTCGACCTCGGCCAGCGAGGCGTAGGTCGTGTGATGGTCGAGGTCGACGTTGAGCAGCACGGCGATCTCGGGCCTGAGCGCCGCCACCGAGCGATCGGACTCGTCGCCCTCCACGACCAGCCAGCCGGCGCCCGCGCGGGCGTTACCGCCGAGCTGGGCGATCTCACCGCCGACGATGAAGGCCGGGTCGAGGCCGAGGCGATCGAGGCAGAACGCGATCATCCCGCTCGTCGTGGTCTTGCCGTGGGCGCCCGAGACGACGATCGAGCGCCGCAGCGAGACGAGCTCGGCGAGCAGATCGGCGCGGGGCCGACCCTCGATTCGCCCGGCGAAGGCGGTCGATACGTAGCGCTCCACATCCGCGCCCGGCAGGGTCGGTTCCGGCGCGATCTCGACGTTGATTCCAGCCGCCCTCACGCCCGCCAGGTAGGGCGTCTCGTTCTTGTCCCAGCCCGACACGTCCGCTCCCCAGGCCTTGGCGATCAGCGCGTAGGCGCTCATGCCGGCGCCGCCTATCCCGGCAAGCCAGATCGTCCGGCCGTCCAGCGCGCTCATTTCGCGCTCTTCCCACGGCTGCGTGCCAGCTCGATCAGTTCGTCCGCGATCTCCTCGGCGGCGTTCGGCCGTGCCAGGCGCAGCATCGCGGCGGACATCTTCTCCAGCCGCGCCGGATCGCCAAGCAGCTCCAGCAGCTTGGCGGGCACCTGCTCGAGCTCGCTCTCGGGCAGCGCGATCGCCCCGCCGCCCTGCACGAAGTAGTTCGCGTTCTTGGCCTGGTGGTCGGCGGTCGCGTAGGGATAGGGAACGAGCAGCGCCGGCTTTCCGGCCGCCGCCAACTCCCAGACCGAACCGCCGGCCCGCGCCAGTGCCAGATCGCAGGCCGCCAACGCCGCTCCGAACTCGTTGATAAACCCCAGCAGCACGTAATCCGACCGCTTCACCCTCTTTGCCAGCGCCGGGTAGTCGCGCTCCCCGGCCAGGTGCAAGACGGCAGGCCCGCTTTCTCCGAAACACTCGACCACGAGCTCATTCAGCGCCCGTGCCCCCTGGCTGCCGCCGGCTACGAGCAAAACGGGCCCCTGCTGCGGCAGCCCGAAACGCTCGCGCGCCTGTGCCCGTTCGGGTGAGAGCGAACGCGCGGGAACCGGTCGTCCGGTGACGCGGTACTTTCGCTTCCCGCCGCCCTCGATCGGAAAGGCGAGGAAGACGCGGCGCGCGAACGGCTCCGCCAGCCGGTTCGCCAGACCGAGGTGCGCGTCCGCCTCGCTCAGCGCCGCGGGGATCCGCTTCAACCAGGCGGCCAGAACCATCGGCCCGGCCACATACCCGCCGCCGCCGAAGACGACGTCGGGCTTTCGGCGCGCGAGTATTCGCAGGCAGGAGAAGGGAGCGACCAGCGCCTGCGCGAGCCCGCGCGCCAGCTTCAGCCCCGGCCGGCGCGAGAAGCCCGAGACGCGAAAGGAATCGAAGGCAAAGCCCGCCTGTGGCACCAGCTCGGCCTCCATCCGCTCGGACGAGCCGGCGAAAGAGACTTCGGCGCCGCGTTTCTCGAGCGCCTCAGCGACGGCGAGCGCGGGCATGAGATGCCCGGCCGTTCCGCCGGCGGCGATCAGACACCTCAGGGGTCGCTGTTTTTCCATGATTCACCGCGATGTTAAGGAGGATGCCTACCGCCATGAGGGAGACAACAAGGCTGGAGCCTCCATAGGAGACAAAGGGGAGCGTGATTCCGGTCAGCGGAACGAGCCCGAACACGGCCGCGAGATTGATCGCGGCCTGGCCCGCGATCAGCGTGGTGAGCGCGGCCGCGACCGCCTTCCCGAACGGGTCGCGGCAGGCGAGCGCAATCCGCAGTCCGGCCCAGACGAACACTGCGTAGAAGGCAATCAGCAGGACGATGCCGATCAGCCCGAGCTCCTCGCCGACCACGGAGGCGATCATGTCGGTGTGCGCCTCGGGCAGGAAGTGAATCTTCTGCACGCCCTGCCCCAGTCCGTGCCCGGTGATACCGCCCGAGCCAAGTCCGATCAGCGATTGCATGCCCTGATACCCGCTCCCCTGCGAGCTTGCCATCGGATGCAGGAAGGCGGTCAGACGAGCGCGCTGATAGGGCTCGGACATCACGGCGATCATCCCCAGCGCCCCAATGAGAGCGTAAGCGCGGGCGATCAGCCCGAAAGGCACCCCCGACACGACGAGCGCCGCGGCGACCATGACGAGGATGCTCGTAACCGTGCCGAGGTCGGGCTCGGCCGCGATCATGCCGCAGGCGATCGCAACCATCAGACCGACGGGCTTTGCCAGCTCGCCCAGGGTCTGCAGCCGCGGCCGGCGCACGAGCCGGGCGGGAATCCAGAGTGCGAGCGAAAGCTTGACGAGCTCCGAGGGTTGCAGACCGATCGGCCCGAGCGAGATCCAGCGCCGCGCGCCGTTCACCTGCGTGCCTATCGCGAACACCGCCAGACAAAGTCCCAGCGAGGCCGTGAGTAGCGTCGGCGCGAGCGGGCGCAGCTTGCGATAGTCGAAGCGCGTGAAGGCGATCATCGCGCCGAGTCCGACCAGCGCGTAGACGGCCTGGCGCACCAAAAAAGCGCTCGCGCTTCCGCCCCCCAGCGTGGCGGTGGCCGAGGTGGAGCTGAAGACCATCACCAGCCCGAAGGCGACGAGCGCCAGGGTCGCCAGAGCCAGGAGCTGAAACTCGAGCTGCATCTTCGGCGCCCGTGCGCGAGTCGGGCCGGCGCCCGGAGCCCGCGCCGGAACGGCCTTGAGCCGGACGGGGGCGCTCGCTCGGCGGGTCGCGGGTCGCGGCGTTCGCGCCGCCCCCTGCCCCCGGCGCGAGGACGTCGCGCCGGGGGCGCGTCTCGTACGCCCGGGGGTGCTCCTCCGGACCGTGCCCGTCTCCTCGAACCAACTTCCAGTCACGCTAGGACGGTTCGACCGCGCGAGCGCGCTTCCTACCCTCGGCGCTTCAGATAGGGCTCGAGAATCAGGCTTTATGAACCCCTAACGAAACTGAAGCACTCCACCGCCCGATCGCACCCAGTCGGTGGGTCTTCATTCCGTTAGGGGTTCTGCGAGGCCAGCTTCGCCACGCACGAGCGGAAGGCGTCGCCGCGCTGCTCGAAGTTCTCGAACTGGTCGAAACTGGCGCAGGCGGGCGCGAGCAACACGATCTCGCCCGGCTTCGCATTGCCCGCGGCCGTTGCAACGGCCTGCTCGAGCGTCCCGTAATGCTCGAAGGCGACACCGGCTCGCTCCAGCGCGCCCGCTATCTCCTTTGCCGTCTCGCCGACCAGATAGGCGCGGGCCTCGTGGGCGCTCAGCTCCGCGGCCAGGCCGTCGAACGCCTCCCCCTTGCCGCGCCCGCCGAGGATGATATGCAGCGGCCCCGAGTAGGCGGCGATCGCCTTGCGCGCGGCAGCGGTGTTGGTGGCCTTGGAGTCGTTCACGTAGCGGACTCCGCCGAGCTCGGCCACGGGCTCGAGCCGGTGCGGCACGCCGGGGAAGGTGCGAAGCGCCTCGGCGATCGCATCCTCGGCGATTCCGGCCGCCCGCGCCGCCTGGGTTGCGGCGGCGGCGTTCTCGCGATTGTGCTCGCCTGGTATCAGCGGCTCGGCCGGCAGGGGATCGTGCGCTTCGAACTCGACTCGGCGGCCGCTCCCCGGCACCTCGCCGAATCCGCGCGGCAGCACGGCCACGTCGTCTTCGAGCTGGTTCTCGAAGATGCGCAGCTTGGCGTCGCGATAGGCCTCGAGTGAGCCGTGGCGATCGAGGTGGTCGGGCTCGAGGTTGAGCAGCACGGCGATGCGCAGGCGCAGGCGCTCGATGTCCTCGAGCTGAAAGCTGGAGAGCTCGCAGACGATCCAGCTGTCGGGGTCGAGCTCACCGTCGAGGTCGCAGATCGCCCGGCCGACATTGCCGGCCACCTCCACCGTGCGACCGGCTGCGCGGAAGATCGCCCCCAGAAGCTCGGTCGTCGTCGTCTTGCCGTTGGTGCCGGTGACGCCGACCAAAGGGTTTGGAAAGAGGCGTGAAGCAAGCTCAACCTCACTCCAAACCGGAGTCCTTCGCTTCTGCGCCGCCCTTACCAGCGCCGCTTCGGCCGGCACGCCGGGACTCTTCACGAGCAGCCCCGCGCCTTCGAGCAAGCGCTCGCTCTCGACGCCGAGCCTCAGCTCGATGCCCGCTCCGGCCAGCTCGCTCACATCCAGCTCGGTCGAGCGATCGACCGCTACGACGGTCACGCCGCGCCGCGCCAGGGCCAGCGCCGCCGCCCGCCCCGATCGGGCCAGGCCCAGCACGAGCACGCGATCAGGCAGCTCGCTCACTTGGGCAGCGGGCGGAGGAAGTTGAAGACGGTGAAGCTACGGTAATAGAGAGCGAAGGCAAGGGCGCAGAGAATGCCGCAGAGAATCCAGAAGCGCACCATGATCTTCGTTTCCGACCAGGCTTTCATCTCGAAGTGATGGTGGATCGGCGCCATCAAGAAGACGCGGCGCTTGAAGAGGCGAAAGCTGAAGACCTGGATCATCACCGAGAGCGCTTCGATCAGGAAGATCCCGGCGACCAGAAGCAGCAGGAGCTCGGTCTTGGTCATGATCGCGAAGCCCGCCAGCGCACCGCCGATCCCCATCGAGCCGGTGTCTCCCATGAACACGTCGGCCGGGAAGGTGTTGTACCAGAGGAAGCCGATCAGTCCTCCGATCAGCGCGGCGGCCAGAATCGCCAGATCGACGAGCCTCGGCTCGCGTAAGCCGGGGTTCGGCGAGGAGCGCACGTAGGCGATGACCGCGATCGAGAGGAAGGTGAAGGTGGCGATGATGCCGGTGCCCGCCGCCAGTCCGTCGAGACCGTCGGTCAGGTTAACGCCGTTGGCCGCGCCCGCGATGACGAAGAAGAGCAGCACGTACCAGAGCAGGCCCAGTTGCAGGCGCGTGTGGGTGAAGGGAATGGCGAGCCAGGTCGGTTGACCGGCTCGGTGCGCCAGGTAACCGGCGCCGACGGTGATCAAAACGAGGAAGACCATCTTCCAGCGACCGGCCAACCCGAGCGAGCGCCGATGCCGCAGCTTCATCAGGTCGTCGACGAAACCGATGCCGGCGCAGGTGAGCATGACGAAGAGCACGGTCAAGGCTTGGGTCGTGTACTCGCTGAAGACGAAAAACGAGATGACCGCGGCAACCAGGAAGAGCACGCCGCCCATCACCGGCGTTCCCTGCTTGACGACGTGTCCCGCCGGCCCCTCCTCGCGTATGTGCTGGCCAACGTCGTGGTTGCGCAGGAAGGCGATGAAGCGCGGCCCGGCGAAGATCGAGATCGCGAGCGCCAGGATGCTGGCCAGGATCACCCTGACCATCGGGCTCGGCAGAGACAGATCCTCCAGCGCGGACGCTGCTAGGTAAACGCTCACGCCGCGAACGCCTCCTCGAGCGCCTTTGCAACCAGCTCCAAGCCGATGACGCGCGAGCCCTTGATGAGCACGCAGTCGGTGGGGCGAGCCATCTCCAGCACCAGCTCTGCGGCGGTCTCGGCGTCGGGCGCCCACTCGCGCTCGGCCACCCCGTCGGCCAGATCGAGGTAGGCGCGCGCGCCCTCTCCCACGGCCAGCACGGCGGCGACGCCGAGCTCCGAGGCGCGGCTCCCGATCTCGCGGTGGTAGCGCTCGCTCTCGGCGCCGAGCTCGGCCATCGTCCCGAGCACGGCCACACGTCTGCGCCCGGCGGCAAGCTGAGCTTGATGCTCGAGCGCCGCGGCGAGCGAGATCGGGTTCGCGTTGTAGGAGTCGTTGATCAGAAGTCCTCCGGCGGGCAGCGCGGTCTCTTCGCCGCGCCAGCGAGAGAGCCTAATCGTCCGCGCGCCTTCCTGCGCGCCTTCCAGCGGCAGCCCGAGCGCGTGGTAGGCGACGAGCGCCGCGAGCGTGTTCTCAGCCTGATGACGGGCGCTCAGCTCAAGCTCCAGCTCGAGCCGCTCGCCCTCGATCTCGAACACGGCACGAGAGATCTCCTCAGTGGGCTCGAACGAGACGAGAAACGAGGATCCGCCCGCGCCGAAGCGACGCAGGTCGAGGCCGTCCGGAATGAAGGGCTCCAGCAGCGGCTCGCCCGCGGGTACGATTCCGACCCCGCCGGGCTCCAGCCCGAGCAGCACCTCCGCCTTGGCCTGCGCGACCCGCTCGACCGTGCCGAGCAGCTCCAGATGCACCGGCCCGACGCTCGTGATCAGACCGACGTGAGGACGGACGAAGCCGCAGGCCTGCTCGATCTGGCCGAGGCCGCGCATCCCGATCTCGACTATCGCCAGCTCGCTTTCCCGCTCGAGACGGCAGACGGTGAGCGGGATACCGAGCTCGTTGTTGAAGCTCGCCTCCGCCGCCACGGTATTCAGCTGCGCCGCGCAGAGCGAAGCCAGGATGTCCTTGGTCGAGGTCTTGCCGGTCGAGCCGGTGATGGCGACGACGCGAGCGCTGGAACGAGTGCGCACCGCACCGGCAAGCGCGGCCAGCGCGGTCTCGGCGCTTGCCGGAACGAGCACCGCGGCCGCTCCCCGCTCGAGCGCCTCGGGCGCGAACTCGCTGCCGCGATTGATCGCCACGAAGAGGTCGCCGGGCTGAACGCGGCGCGAATCGATCACGACGCCCGTGATCTCCGCGGCGCCGCTCGCTCGCGTCAGCTCTCCTTCGCAGAGCCGCGCGACCTCTTCGAGGGAGAGCGGAATCATCTTCCCGCCCCGAGCTTGTCGAGCAGCTCCGCGGCGACGACGCGATCGTCGAAGGGAAGCACCCGGCCGGCGATCTCCTGGCCCTGCTCGTGCCCCTTGCCGGCGATGACCACCACGTCGCCTTCGCTCGCCCGCGCAAGCGCCTGCTCGATCGCCGGTCTTCGCTCGATCTCGACCTCGATCTTCTTTCCCTCTACACCGGCGAGTATCTCGTCGACGATCGAACGGGGCTCTTCGCTGCGCGGATTGTCCGAGGTGACGATGGCGACGTCGGCGAGCGCGGCGGCGATCTCGCCCATCAGCGGTCTCTTCTCGCGGTCGCGGTCGCCGCCGCAGCCAAAGACGCAGATCAGCCTGCCGCGCGCCAGCTCTCGCGCTGCGGTGAGCAGCCGGCTGAGCGCATCGGGCGTATGGGCGTAGTCGACGACGACCGTGAAGGATTGGCCACGGTCGACCACTTCGAAGCGGCCGGGAACTCCCTTCAGAGCCGCAACGCCGGCCGCGATCTGATCGTCCTCGACGCCGAGCAGGCGAGTCAATGCCGCCGCCGTGAGCACGTTCTCGGCGTTGAAGGCGCCGCGGAGCGGACTGCGCAGCTCGAGCTCGCCGAGCCGGATTCGCGTTCCTTCGGCGCCCAGCTCGATCTCGTCCGGCCTCAGATCGGCGTCGGGCCCGCGCCCGAAGGTGAGCACCCGCTCCTGGCCGAGCGCGCGCAGATCGGCGGCAAGCCGGCGCCCGTAGGCGTCATCGACGTTGATCGCCGCGGGCGTCTCCTCGCCCGAGAGGAAGAGGCGCCGCTTGGCGGCGTAGTAATTCTCCATCGTCTCGTGAAAGTCGAGGTGGTCCTGGCTCAGGTTGGTGAAGGCAAGGGCCGAGAAGCGAGCCCGATCGAGCCGGTGCAGCTCGATCGCGTGCGACGAGGCTTCGATCACGCAGCTCTTGTCGCCGGCGCCCAGCATCTCGCGGAACAGCCGCTGCAAATCAATCGCTTCGGGCGTCGTTCGCGCCAGCTTTCTCGGCTTTCCGCCGACGCGGCTCTCGACCGTTCCCACCAGCCCGGGGCGGCGGCCGGCCGCGGCAAGGATCTCGTAGACGAGATAGCAGGTCGTCGTCTTGCCGTTCGTGCCGGTGACTCCGGCCAGCTGGAGCTCGCGAGTGGGCTCGCCGAAGTAGACGTCCGCGGCCACTGCCATCGCTTCGCGCGCCGAGACGACCACCAGCTGCGGCACGTCCAGCTCCAGCGGGCGCTCGACGACCAGCGCGGCGGCGCCGCGCCGAACGGCTTCGGCTGCGAAATCGTGCCCGTCCGCGCGCATGCCGGGGACGCAGAAAAAGAGCGAGCCTTGCTCGACGGCTTGCACGTCGTAGGCCAGGCCGCGCAGCTCGACAGGAGCGCGCCGGATTGTCTCGCGGGGCTCGAGCGCCGCGCTCAAACGCTCCAGATCCATCGCCGGGCGAGTTTACCAATCCGCCCCGACCCGGCTCTATCCCGAGCGCCGCGGAATCAGCTCGGCCGATCGGGCGGGACTTCGAGGTAACGCAGACAGTCGAGCGCGATCTCTTTGAACGCCGGCGCCGCGACGCTGCCGCCCCAGATCGCACCCTTCGGCTCATCGACCGTGATCAGGATCACGAGTCGCGGATCGGAGGCCGGAACGATGCCGACGAAGGAGGCCACGTATTTGGAGGTCGAATATCCGCCGCTGGAATCGGCCTTCTGGGCGGTACCGGTCTTGCCAGCTACGGAGTAGTTCGGAATCTCCGCCTCCGTTCCCGTTCCCTTGTCGACGACGCTGCCGAACATCGTCATCAGCTGCTCCGCTACCGCCGAGGTCACCACCCGGCGCCGCTTTGGAGCCGGCGCCTGCTTGCTGCCGATCCGTTCTACGAAGTGCGGCTGCAGCCAGACGCCCTTGTTCGCGATCGCCGCGTAGGCGGCCGCGAGCTGAATCGGCGTAACGGCGATTCCCTGCCCGATCGGAATCGTGCCGGCGTCGGATCCGTACCACTCGTCTAGTGGCTTAACGATGCCCCTGCTTTCGCTCGGGAAATCGATGCCTGTCGTCTCCCCGAAACCAAAGCGCTTGATCCAGCGAGCGAGCCGCTGGCTACCGAGTCGCTGGGAGATCCTGACCGCGCCCACATTGGAGGACTGTGTCAAGATCTGCGACACCGACAAGCGCTCGGTGGGACGCGGGTGGGAGTCGTGAATGTTCTTGTCTGCGACCCTGATCGAGTAGGGCAGCGTGAACGAGGTCTGAGGGGATACAACGCCATCGGAGAGCGCGCCCGCGACCGTCACCAGCTTGAAGGTCGATCCGGGCTCGTAGGCGTCGGTAATCGCCCTGTCGCGATGGAGCTGGTCAGAGGTATTCGAGGTGTTGTTGGCGTTGTAGGAAGGCACGGTCGCCATCGCCAGCACCTCGCCCGAACGCGGATCCAGAACTACGGCCGACGCCGAAAGAGCCTGCGAGGCCTTGCGAGTCGCGGCCAGTACCTCCTGCACATAGAGCTGGATCGCGTTGTCGATCGTCAGAGTGAGATCGGCGCCCGGCTTCTCATAGGTGGTGCCCCGCACGTCTATCACGCTCCCGGCCGGGTCTTTCACCACCGTCTGCTTGCCATCGTGCCCCGTGAGTGAGTGGTCGTACTCGAGCTCCAGACCTGTCAGACCCTTGTTGTCGACCCCCGCGAAACCGATCGTCTGAGCGGCGAGCTTTCCTTGCGGGTAGATGCGTTTGGGCTCAGGGGTGTATTCGAAGCCTGCGAGCTTCATTCCCTTCAGCTGCTCGGCCTTGACGACCGGCGCCTGCCTGGCGACGTAGACGAACCCTTTCGATCGATCGGAAAGCGCGCTGAGCAGCGCCGCCTCGCCCTGCTGGTCGAGGCCGAGCACCATCGCTGCGCGCCGCGACTCCGTCGCCGCGGACTTCACGAGCTTGGGATCGGCGGAGATCGTGATGGAGTCTTCGTTCGCCGCCAGCTCCACGTTGTCGCGATCGAAGATCACGCCGCGCGGCGCCAGAACCGGAATCGTCCGCGTCTGCTGCGCATCGGCGAGCTGGGCAAGCGAGCTAGCCCGAACGACCTGGATCCAACCCGCTCGGGCCAGGGCTACCGCGAGGGCAAGTGCGAGCGCCGCCCCGAGCAGCCGAATTCTTCGGTTCGCCGCCCGCTGGCTCACTTCCCGCCCGCGCTGAGCCGAATATACGTCGTCTGGTCAGACCCGGCCGGGACCTGGACTAGTCCCAGCTTCTTCTGGGCAAGCCGCTCGATGTTGGAAGGCGAAGTGGCGTGAGAGAGCGTCGAGCGAAGCTCGAGATTCTGATCGCGAAGCTGCGCCCGCTCGGTCGCATAGCTCTCTAGTTGCATGTTCTGGCGAAGGACGGCGACGTTGACGGCGACCACCCCGGTCAGCAGCGTCGCCAGGGCGACGATCCAGACGATGCCGCCGCGCACGCTGCGCTGGGCGGCCTTACGTCTTCGGCGCTGGGGAGCTGCCCGCGGCGCCTGCGGCCGCGGCGCCGGTCTGGCGGCCGGACGAGTGGCGACGCGTGCGGTCGCCGTGCTCACAGCTTTACCGCCGCGCGCAGGCGAGCCGAGGCGGCTCGCGGATTGATGGCAAGCTCGCGCGGACTCGGACGAATGGCCTTGCGGCCCAGCAAGCGCATCTCGGCCTCGTGTCCGCAGTTACAGATCGGGAAATCGGGTGGGCAGATACAGCCGTGCTCCTTGGCCCTCAAGAAACGCTTCACGATTCGATCCTCGAGCGAGTGGAAGCTGATCACGGCCAGGCGACCGCCGGGGCGCAGCAACTCGAGCGCGCTGGGCAGCGCGTCGGCGAGCGACTGAAGCTCATCGTTGACCGCGATACGAAGCGCCTGGAAGACGCGCTTGGCCGGATGGCCCTCACCGAAGCGCGCCGGAGCCGGAATGGCGCCTCTGATCGTCTCGACCAGCTGCGAGGTGCGCGTTATCTCTTCCCTGCGCCTGCGCTCGACGATCGCGCGGGCAATCGACTTGGCGTAGCGCTCCTCGCCGAAGCGGCGGAAGATCTTCTCCATCTCCTTGGCGCTTGCCTCGTTGACGAGATCGCGCGCCGAGTATTCCTCGGACGGATCCATGCGCATGTCCAGCGGCGCGTCGACCGCGTAGGAGAAACCGCGCTCGGGCCGGTCGATCTGCATGCTCGAGACGCCGAGGTCGAACAGGACGGCGTCGGCGCGGACGCCGTTTTGGGCCAGGCGCTCGAGCACGTCGGCAAAGTCGCCGTGCAGGAGACGCGCCTGTACCCCGGCGCGGCGGCGGAAGCTCTCGAAATAGGGACGCACCGAGGGATCACGGTCGATCGCGATCAGCTTTCCTTCGCCGCGCAGATCGGCCGCGAGCAGGCGCGCATGACCGCCCGCGCCAAAAGTGGTATCAACCGCCGTCTCCCCCGGGCGGACGGCGAGCAACTCACGCACCTCGTCGGCTAGGACGGGAACGTGGTCAGTCGCGTTGGGCTGCAAGGCGTTCGGCAGCATCTTCGACGTTCTCCTCTACTTGTTTCATGTAATCCCGCCAAGCCGCGCGATCCCAGATCTCCAGGTGATCGAGAACCCCGACCACCATGACCTCGCGCGAGAAACCGGCACTCTGAATCAACGCCTGCGGCACCATCACCCTTCCCTGCCTGTCGGGAACCGCCTCGACGGTGCCGGAGAAGTAGAAGCGGTGCATCAGCCTGCTCTCGCGAGAGAGCGGATCGAGCTCGGCGAGGCGAGCCTCGATCGAGCGAGAGAACTCCTCCTTCGTATAGATGCTCAGGCAGCTGTCCATCCCGCGCGTGAGCACCAGGCCCTCGGCAAAGCGGGGCCTGAACCGGGCTGGAAGCGTCAGCCGGTTCTTTTCGTCAAGAGTGTGTTCGTATTCGCCGGAAAGCATGGAGTTGATCGTTCGGGTGGTCCACGTAGCGGTCCACGTGGCCCCACTTTACCCCACAACTTCCCACAACGCAACCAAAAATCCCGAAAAACCCGCTTCGACCGCCACCCGGACTTCGCTCCTGCGCCGAATACCGAATCGACAACCCCGTGTGAGATTTGGATCAGTTCTGTTTCACCGGGGTGCGGAAAGCCTTAGTAGGCTGATACCGGGTGGTGGGCTGGGGTGCCCCGGGCGAGATTCGCAAATAGCGCGAAACGAGATTCGCTCCAGTGCGCGCGGAAGAACCGGAAGTTAGCCGGGCAGCGTGAACTGGCGCTCGTACGGGCCGTTGCCGGTGAGCACGGTCGCGCCGCAACGAGACGCGAGCCGAACGGCCTCGGCGACCGGCATCCCCGCGGCCAGGCCGTAGGTGAGCCCGGCAGCAAAGCAGTCGCCGCAGCCGTAGCTGTCGACGATCGGGCCCGGGGGCTCGACCGCGTCGTAGTGGCCTCCCGGCTCGAGCGTGCCGCCGGCCGCCCCCTCGGTGCGAACGACGAGGCGTGGCGACGGATCGAGATCGCCGCGCTCGTAGCGCTCCCCCGCATCGGAGGCACTGCCGACTATCGCGTCGAGCGCAACACCGGCCTCCTGCAAAACCTCGAGCGAGCGTGAGGCGGCGACCAGCACGCGCGCCTTGCGGGCCTGGCGAACGGTCTCGGCGTCGCCGCTGACGAAATACACGCCGTCGGCGTGCTCGAGCTCGCTCCAGGGCAGATCCGGATCGTCGCCGCGCAGGGTCAACCTCTCCCCCACAACCGTGATCGTTCGCTCGCCGTCGTCGTCCACGAAGGTGACCCCGTAGCGCTGCGGCTGGTCGATCTCGTGGGCGATCACCTGGACGTGCTGCGCCTCGAGCCTTTCCCTCGCCTGGCGGCCGCGCTCGTCGGCGCCAAAGGTGGTGAAGATCATCGCGTCGCCTGCGAGATTCGCGAGCTGAACGGCGGCCACCGCACCGCCGCCGGCCGCATCTGCCCAGCCGCGACTGGCGTGCACGATCTCGCCCTGCGCGGGCACGCGGGAAACGCGCAGGAAATCGATCCACTCGACATGACCGACGACGGCGAGGCGCATGACCGAGAGCCTACCGGCTGAGCGAGAAATGCCTGCATCATCGAGCGGGCGTTCAAGCCGCCCGATCGCAACGCCGAGAACCTGAGCGAGCCGGTAGCCGCCCTGCGATTATCGAAAGGCCGACAGATCCCACGAATCGTAAAACGCGCTCGCTGGATAGGAGTGGCCGCGCTGAGCGGTTCGCTGGCGCTGCAGGCCGCGATCGTCTCCACCGCTGCGCTGCGAAGTGGCTCTTCGTCCTACGACGGCTCCAGCTCGGTGCTTCTCTCGCATCAGCATCACATCTCCGACGTGGCGGTGATCGCGAGCCTGAACATCGCCTGGCTGGTGGCGATCTCGATGCTCGCCTGGCCAATCGCGCGGCTCTGGAGCTGGGGAATCCACGACACCTGGGATCGCCCGGGCGTGAACGCCGCGGCCCGCATCGTCTACCCACTCGTCGCCGTCTGCCTGCTGGTCGGGCTGTGGTGGGTCTTCTCGCAGCAGGCCGGCGCGCTCGACGCTCGGCTCGTCTCACACTGGGCGCTGTTTGCCACGCTCGTGCACGGGACGCCGGAGCTGGGCGCCCTGCTCCTTCCGCTCGCGGCGGCGGCGAGCTGCATTGTCGCGCCGGCCACCAAGCCGGGCCGCCTGCTTCTACGGGCCGTCTCGGTGTCAATTCCGCTCATTCTCGTCGCGGCGTTTGTCGAGGTCTACCTGACCCCGCATCTGCTCATCCCGCTGCAAGCTTGAGCTTGGCGCGGCTCAGCCGGGCTTGCGCGACGACGGCTTGGAGTTGGAACATAGACGCTATGAGCAAGCCCGTCAGTGCAGTCGTCGCCGGTCACATCTGCCTGGACGTGATCCCCATTCTCGATCCCTTGACGGAGGATTCCTTCCGCGCGAACTTTCGCCCCGGCCGCTTGATCGAGGCCGGGGCCGCGCTGCTCTCGACCGGTGGGCCTGTGTCCAACGCCGGTCTCGCCCTTCACATCCTCGGAGTACCGACCAGACTCGTGGCCAAAGTGGGCGCCGACCCCTTCGGCGGTATCGTCCGCGAGATCGTCGAGTCCTACGGGAGCGGACTCTCGGCCGGGCTGAAGGTGGACGCCGCGACCTCGACTCCCTACTCGCTGATCATCAGCCCGCCCGGCGTCGATCGCCTCTTCCTGCACCATCCCGGAGCAGCGGGTTCCTTCGGCGCGGAGGACATCGACTTCGCGCTGCTCGAGCGCTCTACGCTCTTCCATTTCGGTTATCCACCGCTAATGCAGCGTATGTATCGAGACGGTGGGCGCGAGCTGGTCGAGTTGTTCAAGCGGGCGCGGGCTACCGGAGTGACCACGTCGCTCGATATGAGCTATCCCGACCCGAGCTCGGAGAGCGGCCGGGTTGACTGGCGAGAAATCCTCGAAGCTGTGCTTCCTTTCGTCGACGTCTTCGCACCCAGCCTCGACGAGCTTCTGTTCATGCTGCGACGGCATCTTTTCGAGGAGCTGTCGCGGCAGCGGTTGCCGCCGGACACGAGCCCGTCCGCACTTCTACACGAGCTCGGCGAGGAGTTGAGAGAGCTTGGCGTGGGCATCGCCGCGATCAAGCTGGGCGAGCGCGGTCTCTATCTCAGAACGGGAACGCCGGAACGGATTGCCGCCCTCGGCCGAGCCCGTCCTTCAGACCCCACCACCTGGGCCGACAGGGAGCTCTGGGCTCCGTGCTTCGAGGTCGATGTCGCCGGCACCACCGGAGCGGGAGACGCGACCGTTGCCGGGCTGCTGGCCGCGCTCCTGCGCAATCTCGACGCCGAGAGCGCACTCACGGCCGCGGTCGCCGTCGGGGCTTGCAATGTCGAAAGAACGGATGCACTGAGCGGCCTCCGGAGCTGGGAGGAAACGCTCGCGCGAGTGCGCTCCGACTGGCGCCGCCTCCCGCTCGAGCTGGACGATCCCGACTGGCAATGGGACCGACGCAGCCAAGTCTGGGTCCGGAACTCTGAGGATGGCCGCGCGCGCTAGAGTCGTTCCTATCGAATCGGGAGGGGGCACGATGGCTATCCAGGTCGAAAACGAGCGCCGGGAAGAGACTTTCAAGGGGTTGCAAAGCAGGGAACAAGCATCTATTCACACACCGCTCGGTCCGCTCGTGATCGAGGCGTCCGAGCGCGGACTGACGCACATCTACCTCGCCCCGTCAGGCGAAGAAGCGTCAGGACACGAGCCGGCGCCGGACAGCGTTCTCGCCGAAGCCGTTCGTCAGCTCGAGCAGTATTTCGCCGGCAGCCGTCGCGACTTCGATCTTCCGTTCGAGATCGAAGGAAGCGAGTTCGAGCTTCGTGTGCTCGACGAGTTGGCCCGCGTCCCCTACGGCACGACCGTCAGCTATGGAGAGCTCGCCGCCACCGCCGGCTACCCGGGCGCGGCCCGCGCCGTCGGTAGCGTGATGCGCAACAACCAGCTGATGATCGTTCTCCCCTGCCATCGCGTGATCGGCGCCGACGGATCGCTACGCGGCTACGGTGGACTAGGTTGCGGGCTCGACAACAAGCGCTGGCTGCTCGAGCTCGAGGGTGTGTCACTCTCGTAGATCGGCCGTGGCCCCGGCCGCAGCTCGCGCACGCCTCTTCCTTCGATCGAACCCTCTGAGTGGCGCCGAGAAATCACGCTGTATTCTGTCGGCGGGGACTCGTGATGACGCGCTTCATTAGCTCAAGTACCGCGAGAGCCATCCTCTTGGTAGGGGCAGCCGCTATTTGCGCCGTTTTCGCTTTGGGCGCTTTGAAAAACCTCTGGTGGGGTCACGGAGATAGCCCAACTGCCGCGTATATCGTGATTGGGGCTCTCTGGTTGTTTCCCGCCGGCTGGTGCCTGGTCGCCGCAGCGAGATCCGTTCGCCGGCGTTGAGCAGATACCGCGGAACGAGGCGCCTAGAGCCAAAGACGAAGCCGAGCCGCTCGACGTCGATCGTCTAGCCGTCCAGCAGCCGGTAGCCCACTCCCCACTCGTTGATCACGAACGGCCCGGCGCCTGGGCGCGCGAGCTTGCGGCGCAGGCGCGAGGCGTGCGAGTCGACCGTGCGCGTGCGCCCGATCGAGCGGTAGCCCCAGACTTCGCGAAGTAATTCCTCTTTCGAGAAGACGCAGTGCGGCGCCCCGGCCAGCTTGACCAGCAGCTCGAATTCCTTGGCGGCGAGAAAGACGCGCTCGCCCGCCACCGTCACCCGGCGCGTCTGCCGATCGAGCTCGATCTCGCCGGCGACCAGACGCTGGCGCGCGTCGGGAGCGGCGCGACGCAGCACGGCGCGGATTCGGGCGACCAGCTCCTGATGGTGGAAGGGCTGGGTCAGATAGTCGTCGCAACCGCGCTCGAAAGCTTGAACCCGATCGACGGCATCCGAGTCGGCGCCGCCGAGCACGATCACCGGCACCTCTCGGTTCCAGCTCCGTCCCGGCTCGCCTTCGCGCAGGCGCCTGCAGAGCTCCGCGGCGGAGGCATCGGGCAGCTCGTTCCCGACCAGCACGAGATCGGGCAAGGCCTGCTCCGCCAGAGCCAGCGCCTCGGCGCCGGCGCCGGCCTCAACCACCGCGAAGCCCGCGACCGAGAGCTGGCGCTCGAGCAGGCCGCGAAACTGGGGCTCTGGCTCGGCGAGAAGGACTGCTGCGCTCATGCAGGCGACGCTAACAGGCCGAGAAACGCGTGAATAGTGTCTCTTCCAGCCCTTTTTACGGCGGAATCGTGACGGGCTTTCCCCAACCGTCCGGCGCGGTCGAGGCGCGCCGAGACATCGTTCAGAGGCGTCCGGAGCGAATCACGCCCCAGAGCAACCAGAGACCGAGCACGCCCGAGAGCACGAAGCCGCCCACCGAGATGACGTTGACGCCGAGCGCCTTCGGGCCGGTGTGGGCAAAGATGCCGATCAGGCTCGAGCCGAGCAATCCGCCCATCACGATGAAGGCGATCACGAGCCGGTTGAAGGCGACCGAGACCTGGTGAACCGCCTCCTCCAGGCCCTTGTGCACGAAGCCGATCTCGAGCCGCCCCTCGCGGGTCTGGGTGAGAACGCCGTGCAGAATGTCCGGCAGCTCGCGCCCGATCCGCACCAGCTCGACGCCGTCGCGGTGCGCACGCCGAACGACTCTTTCGGGACTGAAGCGCCGGCGCACGAGATCGCGGGCGTAGGGCTTGGCGATCTCGAACACGTTGAAGTCGGGGGTCAGCTCGACCCCGACCGCCGCGAGAGTCGCCAGCGCCTTGTCGAGCAGGAGAAAGCGCGTCGGCAGTCTCAGATTGAGCGAATAGATCATCGTGAAGACTTCTCGGATCACCTGCATCGGATCGATCTCGGCCAGGCTCGCTCCGTGGTAGCGGTAGTAGCTCTCGCGCAGCTCCAGCGCGAACTCCTGCTCGCGGGCGGGCGGACAGCGCACGCCCAGCTCGTAGAGGCGCTGCGGCAGCGCGTCGACGTTCTCGACGGCGGCGTCGATGAACAGGCGGGTAAGCCGGCCCATGTCCTCGTCCGAAAGCCGCCCGACGATTCCGAAATCGACCAGCCCGATCTCGTCCACGTTGCTCAGCACGAGGATGTTGGCCGGATGCGGATCGCCGTGGAAGGCGCCGTGCTTGAAGATCATCTCCATCCAGGTCTTGGCGACCCTGTTCGCCAGCGTGCGCCGCTCATCGCTCGACAACTCGTCGTCGAGATCGGCCAACTGCGTCCCTTCCAGGAACTCGAGCGTGAGCACACGCGGGCGCGTGTACGTCCAGTAGATGCGCGGGACGCGAACGTGCGAGTCAGAGGCGAACTGGCGCCGCAGCATGTCGGCGTTTCTGCCTTCCTGGTGGTAATCGAGCTCGCGGCGGATCGAGCGGGCGAACTCGTCAACCACGGCTCGCACGTCGACGAAGTCGAGGGCTCGCACGCGTTCCTTGAGAATACGAGCGGCCTGATAGAGCAGGCTCAGATCCGACTCGATCTGCTCGGGCGCGCCCGGGCGCTGCACCTTGACGGCGACCACGTGGCCGTTCGGCAGCACGGCTCTGTGCACCTGCCCGATCGAGGCCGCCGCCACCGGCTGTTCGTCGAACTCGAGGAAGAGCCGCTCCAGCGACTGGTCGAAGTCTTCCTGAATGACGCGCCGCACCTCGCTGAAGGCGAACGGCTTGACATCGTCTTGCAGCGCGCGCAACTCGCTGATCACGTCGGGCGGAAGCACGTCCGGTCGCATCGAGAGCAGCTGACCGAACTTGACGAAGGTCGGGCCGAGCTCCTCGAGCATCGCGCGTAGATGCCTGCCTCGCTCCGAGACGACCGACTCGTCGAGGCGCAGCTTCCGTCGCCCGGGAATGAGGTCGCCAAGGTGGTGGCGGGCGAGCAGGTAGCCGAAGCCGTGCCGAACCGCGACCTGCGCGATCTCCGACAGGCGACCGAGATTGCTCGCGGTTGGATGCGCGGCCATGCTGGCAGTTTGACAGGAAGAGCCGCGCGCATGCGACCAAAAAGAGCTTTTCGGTCGGAAGACGCGGCCTGGATCGTCAAGCCCGAACGCCTGGCGGAATGAAGTCTTAGTCCGATCCCGGCGATCGCTTGCGACTGGGCGAGCGCGGAGCCGCGATCAGCGACTCGGCGCGGAGGTAGGCCAACCCGATCGCAGGCAGGTCGCTCAGGCGCTCCAGGCAGACGTATCGCGGTCGCCATTCCGGGTGGAACTTGTGGCTGAACGAGCTCAGGCGCTCGAGTTGGAAGACCGAGTCGAGACCGAGCAGCGTCCTGCGGGCCAATCGGTAGCGCAGCCGCCCCTGCTCGTCGATGTTCAGCAGGCTGCGGAAGGCGCAGAAATTTAGCGACAGCTCGGGCACGCCGGCCTCCCGCGCCCAGGCCAGCGACTCGACGATCAGAAACTCGGAGATGCCGCCCGGGCCGCCAGGCAGCCGCCTTTGTGTCGAGAGCGAGTAGCCGCCGCCGGCAGGGCTGGGAACCAGATGCAGGAAAGCAATCGGCTCGTCGCCTCTGTCGAACGCCAGCGCCAGCAAGCTGCCGGGCGTGAACAGGTCGTCCATGGCCATCGAGAAGCCCCGCTCGCGCCGGCCGGCCAGCCAGGCGACCGATACCTGCTCGATCCTCAGCCGCAGCTCGGCGTCGGCGTCCTTCACACGCACCATGCGAAAGCTGATGCCGTCTCGCTCGGAGACCTTCCGCGCCGACTGGCGCACCTTCCGTATCGCGCGACCCTCCGTCGAGAAGAGCTCGGGGCGGATGAACGCCTCGTCGCCGATCTTGATGATCCGTCCCAACCCCTGCTCGCGGTAGAGGCGGAGCCGCTCGCGATCGGCGCCGACCACGGCGACACGCCAGCCGTTGTCGCGAGCACGCGCCACGAAGTCGGCCACCAGGCCCGCGAACTCGCTCTGCTTTCCCACCGGGTCGCCGCTGATCAGCGCCGAGCTGCCGACCAGGCGATAGGCCAAAAACGAGTCGCCGCTGGGCGAGAAGAAGAAGCTCTTGTCGCGCCGGAGAGTGAAGAACACGAGGCTGTCGTAGCCGAAGCTCTCGACCAGCTCTCTGGCCCGATGCCGTTCTTCCAGCGACTGGCTGACGTGCTCGGGTAAGGGGCCGAGCCAGAGTATGAGCGCGCGCAGCGTAAGCAGCACCGCGATCGCGCTGATCAAATCGCCGACGCGATCGGGCATGCCCCGCGTACCGAAAACGATGCCCAGTCCGACCATCGCCGTCACGGCCAGCAAGGTGCCGGCAACCGGGCGGCGGGCGGCCGGGTTACCGGGGGCGTCGAAATGGGAGCGGTAGCGCAGAAGCCCGACCACCAAGAGCAGGCTGATGAGGGATTCCTCGAAGTCGAGGCCCTTCGCCAGGTGAGCGATGGCGACTCCGATCACGGCAGCGAGCACCAGCGTCCAGGCCCGCCGGCGCCCGCGCGCCAGCGAACGCGAGAGCAGAAGCAGAGCCAGGCCGAAGGAGAGCGCGAGCACCCGAGCCAGCTCGGGAAAGCCCGGCGGAAGGACGCTCCTGACGAGATTGGCGCGGTCAGCCAGCTCCGGCGTGAGAGCCGAGACGAGAGCGAGTACACCCACCAGCGCGGTGGCGGCGGCCAGCATCGACTCGACGCGAGGCCGGGGGAAGCGCTTCGAGAGCGTTGTACTTGCCAGGATGGGACTCACGCCGAGTCGCTGTCGCGCTCGATGAGGTGCAGGCGGTGCTCGAGCTGAGCCACCCGTAGCTCCAGCTCGTCGGCTTCCTCGCGGGTCACCAGACCGAGCTCCCGCGCAAGAGCGCTTACGCGGGAGGCTGCCTGGCCGCCCACGCGGGCCGCCTCTTCCCTCCAGCTCTCGACCTGTTCGCGCAGCAACTCGCGTACTTCGTCGACGCTGGCGACATTGCTGCGAGCTGCAATGACCTCGGCCAGGGTGTCGATCCTATCCGCGGTCAGCGCGGCTACTCCTACGGCCGCCAGGGCCAGCTCGGTGACGAGTTGCCGCGGGTTGCTAACGGGGCCGTCCATGTGGCCTCGAGCGTCGCCGTTGCCGGCGCCGCTCCCGCTTGGCAGCGTCGGTTTCGATTCCTGTCGCTGTGACCTGCTCGGCCACCGCCATCGCCGGCTGCGGCAAGACCTTGCCTACCGGCTCGCCGCGCCCCAGGCGCTGGAAGTCCGTGACACCGAGTCGCCGCGCGTACTCGGGCTCGCGCTCTTTCCAGATAGTGAGTAGCGGCGCGGCCACGAAGATCGAGGAGTAGGCGCCCGCCGTGATGCCGATCAGCAGCGCGAAGGCGAAGTCCTTGAGCGTGGCGCCGCCCGCGATGAAGAGAGCTCCCACGGGAAGCAGGGTGATGAAGGTCGTTGCCAGGGAGCGACGGATCGTCTCCCAGATCGACACGTTGGCGATGCGAGCAAACGGCGCCTGGCGCATCAAGGGCACGTTCTCGCGGATACGGTCGAAGATGATGATCGTGTCGTAGACCGAATAGCCGAGCACGGTCAGCACCGCGGCCACCGTCGAGGTGGTCACCTCCCGGCCCGTAAGCGCATAGACCCCGACCGTGATCACGATGTCGTGCAGCACGGCGACGATCACCGGCAGGGCGAACTTGAAGTCGAAGCGCAGCGAGATGTAGGCGATGATCAGCAGGAAGGAGACGATCAGCGCCTTGATCGCGCTGTTCGCGACATCCCTGGCGAAGCTGGCCGAGACAGTCTGGCTGCTGAGGGCGGTCGCGTGCGCCTTCGTTTTGAGCTGGTTCTCCAGCTGGGTCTCGACCTTGGTACTGGGCGAGCGCAGACGAATCTGGAAGCCCTTGTAGCTCTCCGAGCCGCCGACCGTCTTCCCTGTGCCCACCACCGAAGCGCTGGTCTCGCCGGTGGCGTTGATGACGACGTCGCGCACCGTTCCGAGCTGCGTTGGTTGCGAGGTCGGGAATTCGATCTGCGTCCCGCCCTTGAAGTCGATGCCGAGGTTGAGACCCTTGAGACCGAGCGAGAGGGCGCTGACGAGCACGACCATTCCCGATATCCCGAGCCACAGGAAGCGTTTGCGCATGAAGTCGATCTGGAGCCAGCGTCCGCGCTGGGTGCCGTGGGCGCCCATGAAGCTCGGGTTGTTGAACCAGCGGAAGTTGGAGAGCAATCCCAGCATGGCGCGCGTACCGCCAACCGCGGTGATGAGCGAGATTCCGGTACCGAGCAACAGCATCAGCGCGAAGCCCTTGACCCCCGCCGTGGCGACCAGGAAGAGCACGGCGGCGGTGATCGCGGTGACCACGTTGGCATCGAGGATGGTGTGGAAGCCGCGCTCGTAGCCGGTGGCTACCGCGGCCTTCACCGATTTGCCCGCACGGGACTCCTCCTTGATGCGCTCGAAGATGACGACGTTCGCGTCGGCCGCGACGCCGATGGTGAGGATCATGCCCGCGAAGCTCGGTAGCGAGAGGGTGACGTTGAAGACCAGGATCACTCCGTAAAGGAAGGCGGCGTAGATACCCAGACCGATGACCGCCACGAGGCCGAGGAAGCGGTAGAGGGTGAGCAGGAAGACGACGACCAGCGCCAGCCCGACGATGGCGGCCACCAAGGCCTGGTGCAACGAGTCCTTGCCGAGCGTGGCCGAGACCGTCTCTGTAGAAGCGTTCTTGAACGGAATCGGTAGCGCACCGGTCTGCAGCACGGTGGCGATGTCGTTGGCCTCGCTCATCGTGCCGATGCCCTCGATGATCGCTCCGCTGATCGCGGGGTCGATACCGTCGGAGAGAGATTGGTTTTGGGGATCGATCTGTGGGAACGTGATCAGCTCTCCATCGAGCACAACCGCGAAATGCTGAGGAGCCTGTAGTGAATTCCCTCGCGTCCACTCGTCAGCGGTGATCTTGTGGAAGACCTTGTTGCCGTGGCTCGTGAAGCTGAGATCGACCTGCGGCCCACTCGAGCCGAACTCGGAGCGGATACCGCCCGCGTTCAGGTCCGAGCCCTGGAGGTTGGGCCGGGAGGCGAAGAGGAAGTACCAGGTCTGGTTCTTCGTGGGCTCGAAGCCGCCTCTCGGGCCGCCCGGACAGACCTTGCTCGTTACCAGGTCGCAGGAAACGACCGTGGTCGACTTCGGCACGGCGAGGATGACTTCACCCTTCTTCTGCTCACGCTGAAGCTGCTTGAGACTGGTGGAGTCGTCGATAGACGCGATCGGTTTGCTCGTCTTCTTGACCAGGTAGTAGTGCTCGGCGCCCTTGCTCTTCACCAGCGGCTTGGCCTTTCGGAGAAGATCGAAGATCGAGTTCTGCTGAGGCGCGAAGTTGTTGACCGATACTCCGATCACCAGCTTCGTCTCTAGATCGAAGAGCTGCAGTACCGCTTTCTTGCCGATTACCGCCAGTGCTCTTTTCGGGTCTTTCACGCCGGGCAGGTCGATGACGATCTCGTCAGTGCCCTGCCTGCGAATGTCAGGCTCGGAGACCCCGAGCTTGTCGACGCGCTTGCGCATGATGCTGAGCGAGCGGTTCATGGCCTCGTTGGTCACCAACGAGGCCTGGCCAGGCGGCGGATCAGCCTTCTTCACCACCTGCAAGCCGCCCTGGAGATCGAGCCCGAGCGCCGGCGCCTTGTACAGCGGCGAGCTCGGCGCGGCGAACGCGATGACCGCGGCCAGCGTGGCCGCGATCAGCAGGAGCAGGATGATGTGGGGTCGACGCGATGACACTGGAGCTGCAGCTTAGCTTGACGACTCGCTGTTCGAGGCGTCGTCTGTGCGCCCTTCATCCGAAGCGTCGGCTTCGATCGCCGGCGCCTCTTCCGGCAAAAGCATTACGGGAGCGAAGTTGAGGCGCACGCTAGACCTTCAATCGGGCGCCAGACTAGACAACGCGCAGACGCCTCTCTGGAATTGTGCAGATTGCCACTCCCCTCATGCGGGATCGATTGGAAACTGGGCACTCTCACGCCGGCTCCGCAGCCAGCCGATCGAGAGCATCGCGCTTGTAGCCGGCGAGCTCCCCGCGCACGATCGCATCGCGCGCTCCATTCACGAGATCGATCAGGAAACGCAGGTTGTGCAGGCTGAGCATGCGCAGCCCGAGCAGCTCCTGCTGGTTGACGAGGTGGCGCAGGTAGGCGCGGCTGAAGCGGCGGCAGGCTGGACAATCGCAGCCTTCCTGCAGCGGACGCCGGTCGCGGGCGAAGCGGGCGTTGCGCAGATTGATCCTTCCCTCCCAGGTCAGCGCCGAGCCGGTTCGGGCGGTGCGCGTGGGTAGCACGCAGTCGAACATGTCGATACCGCGCTCGATTACTTCCAGCACGCCCTCCGGGTCGCCGATGCCCATAAAGTAGCGAGCCTTCTCGGCCGGCAGGAGCGGCGCGGAGAAACCCGTTGCTTCCAGCATCGCTGCGCGTTCCTCCCCCACGCTCAGCCCCCCGAGCGCGTAACCGTCGAAGTCGAGCGCGCCGAGCTCTTCGGCCGAGCGCCGCCTCAGCTCCTCGTCGGTGCCGCCCTGGACGATCCCGAAGAGAAGCTGCCCGGCGGCGCGCGGCGCCTTCCTCTGCCGCCGCGCCCAGACCGAGGTCAACTCGATCGCCCGCTCGAGCTCGGCGCGCGCGGCGCCGGCGGGCGAACAGACGTCGAGGCACATGGCGATGTCCGACCCGAGACGGCGCTGAATCTCGGCCGCGAGCTCGGGCGTGAAGCGGGCCGCCTCGCCGTCGTAGACCGAGCGGAAGGTGACTCCGTCTTCGTCCACGGCGAGCAGTGTGTCGCGCAGCGAAAAGACCTGGAAACCGCCCGAATCGGTGAGTATCGGGCCCGGCCAGGCCATGAAGTCGTGCAGTCCGCCCAGCTCCTCGACGAGCCCTTCACCGGGGCGGAAGTGCAGGTGATAGCTGTTCGCGAGCACGATCTCGGCGCCGAGCGCGCGCAGTTCGTCGGGATCGACGCTCTTCACGCTCGCCTTGGTGCCGACCGGCATGAAGACGGGCGTCCGCACCTCGCCGTGCGCCGTCCTGAGCACACCGGCTCGCGCCTCGCCCTCTCGCGCCGTCAGCTCGAATGTCGGTTGCTCGGTCATTAGGCCATCCTGTTCCCAAACACCCCCAAGGGACCGGTCACGACCCCTGAGGGAAGGCTATCCAGGAAAGCATCACGCGTCTGTAACGGCTTTGCGTCCCTTTCCTATCGAATTGGACAAGCGAGCTCAGAGCACGAGCATCGCGTCGCCGAAGGAGTAGAAGCGGTAGCGCTCGGCGATCGCCAGGCGGTACAGCTCGCGTGTCTCCTCCACACCGGCGAAGGCCATCACCAGCGCCAGCAAGGAAGAGCGCGGCAGGTGGAAATTGGTCAGGAGCGCGTCTACGCGCTTGAACTCGAAAGGCGGGTAGACGAAGAGATCCGTCCGGCCCGCGAGCGGACCGCCGCGGGCCAGCGTTTCCAACACGCGCACACTCGTCGTTCCAACCGCCAGCACGCGCTGTGCCGCCTCGATCCTCCGCCTGCTTTCGGCGCCCACCTCGTAGCGCTCGCCGTGTAGGCGATGCTCGCGCAGGTCGTCCGCTGCCACCGGGCGGAAGGTGTCGAGCCCGACATGGAGGGTGACCCGCTCGACGTCGAGGCGCTCGAGCAGCTCGGGCGTGAAGTGCAAGCCGGCGGTCGGCGCCGCCGCCGAGCCCAGCCGCTCGGAATAGACGGTCTGATAGCGCTCGGGATCGTCGAGCTTCTCGTGGATGTAGGGCGGAAGCGGCGCCTCACCGGCCGGCTCGCCCTCGAGCGCTATCCGCCAGCGTCCCTCGCCGAGCGCCTCCAGAAGCTCCACCGGGCCCAGGATCTGCCCGGCGCGCAACTTGCGCGAGGGACGCGCCAGCGCCTCCCACTCGCCGCCTCCAAACGACTCGATCAGGAGCACCTCGACCTGGCCGCCCGTCGACTTGCGCAGATGCAGCCGCGCCGGAACGACGCGGGTGTCGTTCACCACCACCAGCTCGCCGTGCAGCTCCTCGGGCAGCTCGCGGATGCGGCGCTGGCGCACCTTCCCGCTCGAGCGCTCGTAGACGAGCAGCCTTGAGTGGTCACGCTGCTCGAGCGGTCGTTGCGCGATTAGCTCGGTCGGTAGCTCGTAGTCCAGTTCGCGTAGGAGCATCCGCCGCCAACGTTAGCCTTCTTGTTCATGGAAGAGGTGCTGGCACGAGCCCGTGAGCGACTCGAACAGGCGAGCGGAAGCGCCGTCGATCCGTCCCAGACGCGGGCGGCATTCGAGCGGGCGCGGGCGCAGATGGAGGCGCTGACGCAGATGGGCGCCGAGCTCGAGACGATGCTCCCCGAGGAGATCGGGCTGGCCGTCCGCGAAGGACTTCGCGCCGAGGCACTTCCGGTCGCCCGCGAGCTCGCCGAGCTGCGCGGCCTCACCAACCAGCTCATCCGCCGCCTGGGCGAGCTCGAGCAGGAGATCGAGGCCGAGCACCTCGCCCGGGTCGAGGATCTCGGCCTGCTCGTCGATCTCATCGCCGGGGGCTGGCGCGGCGTGGACGAGCGGCTGGCGCGCATGGAAGAGAGCTTGAACGGGCGCGAGGCGACCGTCTACAGCATCGAGCGCGACAGCGCTTAGAGCTCGTTTCAATTGACGACCTGCCGACTGGATGCGATCGGTGGATGCGATGCTAGGACGCAGTGTCGCGTTCGTAGCCGGAGGCTACGGGCGCGACCGAGGACAACGCGGCGCGGCGCCGAGCGCGGCCGGGCGGTGGAGTGCTTCATTTGAAACGAGCTCTAAGAGCTCGTCCCGGTAAAATGCGCGGTCGCGGGATAGGCGTTTAGTAGTAACTACCGACGGTTCCTAAGTCCCCCAACCGACGCAGGCTCGGGGCGATTTCGGTATTTACCTCTGTAGCTTTTCCACCGTGCCCAGAATGAACTGATTGAGAGGTTGCAATGCCCATCGCTGATCCCAAGACCTACACACAGATGCTCGACGCCGCCAGGGCCGGCAAGTTCGCCTACCCGGCGATCAACATCTCCTCCTCGGAGACCCTGAACGCCGCGCTACGCGGGTTCGCCGAGGCCAAGTCCGACGGCATCGTCCAGGTCTCGACCGGCGGTGGCGAGTTCGGCTCCGGCGCAACGGTGAAGGATGGCGCCCTGGGCGCCATCGCTCTGGCCGAGTACGCGCACATCGTCGCCGAGAAATGCCCGGTCAACATCGCCCTGCACACCGACCACTGTCATCCCGAGAAGGTCGATCCCTTCCTGAAGCCGTTGCTCGAGGCTTCGCGCAAGCGCATCGCGGCGGGCAAGGGACCGCTCTTCCAGAGCCACATGTTCGACGGTTCGCCGCTGCCGCTGGCCGAGAACATGAAGATCGCCTCCGAGCTCCTGGCCGAGTGCGCCGAGCTCGACATCATCCTCGAGATCGAGGCCGGCGTCGTCGGCGGCGAGGAAGACGGCGTCTCGAACGAGGGCGTCTCCCGCGAGAAGCTCTACACAACCCCCGAGGACATGGTCGCCGTGGCCGACGCGCTCGGCACCGGCGAGAAGGGCCAGTACCTGTTCGCGGCCACCTTCGGCAACGTGCACGGCGTCTACAAGCCCGGCAACGTGGTGCTCAAGCCGACCATCCTGCGCGACGGCCAGGACGCGGTGGAGAAGAAGTACGGGAAAGACGGTCGCTTCCTGCTCGTCTTCCACGGCGGCTCGGGCTCGCCGCTCGATCAGATCCGCGAGACGCTCGACTACGGCGTCATCAAGATGAACGTCGACACCGACACGCAGTACGCGCTCACCCGCGCGATCGCCGATCACATGTTCAAGAACTACGACGGCGTGCTCAAGGTCGACGGCGAGGTCGGAGTCAAGAAGGTCTACGACCCACGTTCATGGGGCAAGGCCGGCGAGGCCTCGATGGCCGCGCGAATCGTCGAAGCCTGTGAAGATCTGCGCTCGACGGGCACGACGCTGCGCAAGTAGCGATCCCCGAAACTCGCGTGCACGAAAGCCCCGGCGAGCCCGGGGCTTTCTGTTGCCTGTTTGCTCTAGGAGGCGCTCGCCGCTCGAACCGGCTCGCCTCGCTCGACCCGCCCGCTGAGCGGTAGATCGAGCACGAAGCGAGCGCCGGTCTCGCTCTCGGCACAGACCAGGCTTCCGCCGTGCGCCTCGGCCAGCCCGCGCGCGATCGCCAACCCGAGGCCGCTTCCGTATCTCGTCTTGGAGGCACGTGAACCGTCGAGGCGAACGAATCGCCCGAAGATACGCTCCCTGTCGCCCGTGGGGATCCCGGGGCCCGAGTCCTGAATCTCGAGCTCGGCCAACGCGCCCTTTCGTCGAACGGTGACCTCGATCTCCCCCGCTCCATCCGTAGCCTTGCAGGCATTGTCGAGCAGGTTGGAGATCACCTGGCGGATCCGCTCGGGATCGGCGACCAGCGAACAGCTGCTCTTCGTGGCAAGCCGCAGCTCTATCCTCGGCTCGCGTTCGCGAACGCTCTCGATCTCCTCCGCCGCCAGCTCGCCGAGATCGAAGGGCTTGCGCTCCAGCTTCAGGCCCTGATCAAGGCGCGCCATCGCAAGCAGGTCGGCAACGAGCTGGGAGGCACGGCGAGCCTGCCTGACGATCTCGAACGAGAGCTGCTCACGACGATCGCGCTCGTGCCCGTGGCGAAGAAGCGCCTCGGCGCTCCAGTGCAGGCCGGCGATGGGCGTGCGCAGCTCGTGCGAAGCATCTGAGAGGAAGTCGCGCATCCGTTCCTCCGAGCGAGACGCCTTCTCATGGGCGTGGCGTTCCGAGCTGAGCGATTCGGCCAGCGACTCGAGCATCGCGTCGAGGGCGATGGCGAGCCTGCCCAGCTCTGTCGAGTCCTTGCTCGGCCGGAGACGCTCGCTGATGTCACCGCCGGCGATGCGATCGGCCACCGTCGCCATTCGGTCGAGCGGGCGCAGGGTCAACCTGATTGCAACGCTAACGATGAGCACGGCGAGCCCAACCACGAGCAGAGTGCCGATCAGCTCCGCGATCAGCAGGCGGCGGAGAGACGCCTCCACCGGAGCCGTACTGGCGACGTAAAGAACGGGAGCGGCACTCGAGCTCACGGCGGTGATCGAGTTCTTCATCTGCCAGTACAGGTCGGGCCTGGCGTTGATCGCGCTCACGAAGTCGGCCCAGGCGGCGTCCGGGGTGACGGGAGGGCCTTCGATCGGGGCAAGCTTCGGCTGCGGCGAGTCGAACAGCTTGCCGACGACCGGATACGCGCCCGGTAACCCGATGATCGCGACCACGTTCTGGCGGGAGAGCCTGTCCGCGGTCACCTGCAGCTTTTCTTTTTCGCCCGGGGTGTAGCCGCTCGCGTGGGTCATGACGTCCGCCGTGTTCGCGTGCAGGTCGCTGTAGTAGCGCTGGTGCAGCCCGACGTAGATCGCCGCGTCCAGAGCCACCAGCGCCAGCAGCAGCATGGCGAGGCTTACCAGCGTCAGGCGCCATCTGAGCGATGCGGTCTTGGTGCCTTTCGGATGCTCGTTCATGCTCGTAGCACGTAACCGTGGCCGCGAATCGTGTGGATCAGCCGCGGACCACTCGCTTCAAGCTTACGACGAAGATTGCCCATGTGCACGGGCACGAGGTTCGGATCGTGCTCTTCGTAGCCCCAAACCTGGCTCATGATCTGCAGTCTCGAGAGCACGACGCCGCGATTTCGCATCAAGAAACCGAGCAGCTGGAACTCGATCGGCGTGAGCTCGAGCATCGTGTCGCCGCGCCTGACGACGCGGGCCGGCTCGTCGAGAATCAAATCTCCCACCTCCAGGACTTCCGCCTCCAGGCGGCCGCTGCGCCTGAGCAGGGCTCGCAGGCGCGCGAGCAACTCCTCCACCGCGACGGGCTTGATCACGTAGTCGTCGGCTCCCGCCGAGAAGCCGGCCAGGCGAGAGCTGACGGCATCCTTGGCGGTGAGGAAGAGGATCGGCAGGTCGCTCTTGTTGCGCAGCACGTGCGCAAGATCGAAGCCGCTGCGCCCGGGCAGCATCACGTCGAGAATGGCGATATCGGGGCGAAAGCCCTCGGCAAGCTCCTCCAGCGAGCTCCCGTCGACCTCGGCCTGCACCACGTAGCCGGCGGCGCGCAGCTCGATGGCGATCGCGTTCCTGACCGCATCGTCGTCTTCGATGAACAAGACTCGCAAAGGTCTACTCATGGTGGAAGCATGCCACCACCCCGCGAGATGAGGCGGCTGCGCTAGACTCGCGCCGTTCGAGATGGCGCGCCTTCGCTCGTTCAAACGCACGCGTCGCTCAGGCGACGCCGATTCATCCACAGCCTCCGAGCCGGGGCTTGCCGTGCAGCCTACAGACGGCGAGCAAGTCGCCCCGCCGCCCGAATTACCGCCCGGCGAGATTGCGGTTGAAGCGCCTGAGTCGAGCGATCCGGTGGCCGAGGGAGCGCGGGCGGAGCAGGACGAGGGCAAAGAGCAACAAGGCCGCCGCAAAGGAAAGAAGGCTCGTCCCCCGCGCCCACCCGTGGCCAATCTCTCGCGCGTTCGCCGCGAGCGCCGCGCGCTGATGCGCGAACGCGAGCGCCGGATCCGCGATCTCGGCGGCCTGATGCTCGAGATGTACCGGCGCGATCAATTCCGCGAAGATCTGATCGTGGAGCACTGCGCCCAGGCGATGGGAGTCGAGAACCGCATCCACGAGCTCGAGTCGATTCTGATGCGCGCCAGTTCCAGGCGGGCGACGCCCGGACAGCAGTGCAGCTGCGGCGCTCCGCTGCTTTTCGGAGCCCGGTTCTGCGCCAGTTGCGGGAGACCAACCGAGCTCGCGACCACTGGTGAGAAGTGCGCACGTTGCGGGCAGCCCCTCGTTGCCCTAGCCGGCTTCTGCGCCAGCTGCGGTGCAGCCGTCGGCGAAACCGAAGACTTGGACGATAAGAACGAGCAGACCATGGAGCACGCTCCACCGGCCGTGGCCGAAGAAGCTGTCGAGCAAGTCGGGGACGGCGAGGCTTGACCTCCTCGGAGGGCGAGCCCACGGGCGAGAGCGCTTCGGACGCGAGGAGCGTCTGTCCCGATTGCGGTGCGGTCGTCGAATCTCTCCAGGAGTACTGCCTGGTTTGCGGCGTGCGCCTGAGTGAAACCGGAAGCGCCGGACTCGCGGAGCGCTGGCGACACTCCCTTCCCCTCGCCGACAAAGATTGGGGTTGGCCCGTCTTGATCGCCCTGTCCATCGCGATCTTGGCTTCTGTGTTCGCGATCCTGGCCGTGCAGGGCGATAAGCCGACCACGCTTCAGGCTCTCGGGCCAAGCGTTCAGCAAACGACAGCCGCGGCCACGACCGCTACCTCCGACACGACTGCGACCAGCGCCACGACAAGCGCGAGCACGAAAACCACCACCGGTACCGGGAAGACATCCACTTCGCCGATTCGCACCGGCGGCGGCCTGATCGCCTGGCCCGGTCCGTCGGCTTACACGGTTGTGCTCGCCTCGCTGCCCATCTCGGGCGGGAAGGCGAGCGCACGCCAGAAGGCCCTCGACGCGTTGCACTCCGGGCTCGGCCCGGACGTCGGCGTTCTCGCCTCATCGGACTACTCGAGCCTGCACCCTGGCTATTACGTCGTCTTCAGCGGCGTATACGAGAGCCAAAGCGAAGCGCAGAAACACCTCTCGGCCGCTCGCCGGGCCGGGTTCAACACGCCGTACGCAAAACGCGTCGCCTCCTGAGCTCGAATCGGAGTGGATTCGACCGAATATTGATGCGCCGCCTAGCCCAACCGCGGGCGGGCGAAGAAGTTCCTCTTTTTGGCTCGAGCTCTGCCCCTGAGCGCCGAAATGAGCTTCCCGGAACGCGCCGGCGTCTCACTCGTCCGGACGATTTTTTTGTCATCTGCGGGAATTGCCGTTAGACTACGCCCACGCCGCGGAAGCCGAGTAGGGCTTTGGCCAGTTCGCCGCCTGGCGTGGGGCCTCGCTCCGAATCAGAGGAGAACACTCGAATCGCAATGGAAGATCAACGCACGCAGCTGGTGAGCTGCATGTATCAATACTCGCGAGCGATCTACCGCTCGATCAAGGATCTCATCGATCCCTATGCCGACCCCGAGCAGCAGCTCGAGTTCAGGCGTTCCGTGCTCACGGCTTGTGAGCAGACGATGGTTCGCTTGGCCACCGATCCGCATTACTTCGCCAAGCCCGATCGTGCCCTCTTCCAGGACATCCGCCGTTACTACCCGATCACTGTGCAGGCTCAGGTCGGTTGGGCGGTACAGAAGGGAATCGGCGCGGCCGGCGAGTTCATTCAGAAGCAGATCGAGGCCGGTGCTCTCGACGGCGGCATCGCGCGTTGCAAGGCGACGACCCGCAAGGGCAAGGCCTGCCAGCGCACCCCGCTACCCGACCGTGATTACTGCCCGTCTCATCAGCACCTCGAGCGGGCCAAAGTCGCGGCCTAACAACCCGATTTCACTGCTGAGCAAGGGCTCGGGCGACTCTCGCCCCGCTGACGGCTTTCGCATTTCCGCGACCCCAACCGCCGGGGAGCGACGGGCCGAAGAGTCCGCCCCGTTGGGTCGGCACTAACGGTAAGCTCGCTAGCGCGATGTCTCATGATGCCGACAAGCTGATCCGCCAGCTCTCACTGGTCGCCTTCTTGATGGCGGAGCGCCGACCGGTCACGGCTCGCGACGTGAAGTCCAACGTCGAGGGTTACTCGGAGATGTCCGACGAGGCCTTCGCTCGTCGTTACTATGCCGACCGCTCCGAGCTCACCTCGCTTGGCGTTCCGCTTCGCTCGCACAGAGACGAGTTCACCGGCGAAGAGCTCTATACGCTCCGCTCGGAGCAGTACTTCCTGCCGCCGCTCGAGCTGACCGACGACGAGCTCGCGGCGCTGCAGACCTCTCTCTACCTGCTCGAGGGAAAGTTCGCCTACGCCGAGCCTTTCAGGCTGGCGCTGCAGAACCTGGCTCTGGGCCGGCCCGGCTTCAGCGAGCCGCCGACGGCAACGGCCGTCCGCGTCGAGGTGCTCGATCCCGACTACACGACTGAGACGCCCGGACGCCTGGGCAAGCTCGAGGCGGCCATCTCCAAGCAACGAACCGTCAGGTTCGAGTACTGGTCGATCTCCCACGACAAGCTTTCCGAGCGCATCGTCAACCCCTTCGGGCTGCTTTCCGACAACGGTCTTTGGTACGTGATCGGCTTCGATCTCGAGCGCCAGGCGATGCGCACCTTCCGCGTCTCGCGCATCCGCTCGGACATTCGTTTTGCCACTCGCAAGGAGCGCGACTTCCGCATCCCGCCGGACTTCGACATCGACAAATACCGCGGACGGGCACCCTGGCAGATCGGAGCGCTCGTGGGCGAGGCTCGAATTCGCATTGGGCG
The DNA here is from genome assembly GCA_003132665.1 of Actinomycetota bacterium. Taxonomy (GTDB): domain Bacteria; phylum Actinomycetota; class Thermoleophilia; order Gaiellales; family Gaiellaceae; genus Fen-549. The sequence goes on along the minus strand of PKYN01000009.1, from coordinate 203,467 downwards.
CGAAACGGCCTGGTGGGTCGAACGCGCCTTCGGAGGCGCCGGTCACCTGGAGGACGGAGTTTTCACGACTGCGTACTCATCGCTCGGTCTGCTCGCGGCCTGGGTTCTGCGTCAGGACGGACGCGCGATACCGCTGGAGCCGCCGGCATTGTGCGAAGAGGTGAATGCCGCTCTTCGCCTTGTTGAGGAGCGCCACTCCTCAGCGCCGCTGGAGCCCGCGCCCGAGCGCGACGAGGTGGCCGGTGAGGCACAAGCCGTCGATCACTCCTCGGGCCCGGTCGCCCCCGAACGCTTCGCGCTCTTGCAGGCTCTACTCGCTCATCTCCTGACCGCCTGCGGCGAGGAAAACGAGACTGAGATACCCGCAAGCGAGATCGTCGAGAGCCTGCGCATCCCGCTCGAGGATCTCGAGGAGCATCTCTCGATGCTCAATCTGGTCAACTTCGGCGGCGGCTGCTACACGGTCTATGCGGAGCTCGACGGCGACACGGTGCGTATCGACAAGGAGCTTTTCGGCGACACCTTCCGCGCATCGCCTCGGCTGACGCCGCTCGAGGCGCGGGCGATCCGGCTGGCGCTGGAGTTCGTCGGCCCGATGATCGCGGCCGACGCGCACACGCCGCTCGAGCGAGTGCGCGGCAAGCTGGAAGAGACCTTCGGGCAGTTCGAGCTCCTGCAAACACCGGAGCCTCAGGTGCGCCCGGCCGAGGAGGATCTGATCGCTCGCCTGGCCGAAGGCATCCGCTTACGTGAGCTGGTCGAGTTGGAGTACCTGAAGGAAGGCGACGAGGAGGCCTCGCGGCGCCTCGTCGAGCCCTACGCGCTCGAACGAAAGCTGCCCTTCTGGTACGTGCACACCTGGGATCGCACCACCGGCGGCGAGCGCAGCTTCCGCCTCGACCGGATGCGCAGCGCCAAGCTCACCGGCGAGAACTTCGAGCAACGGCCCGGATTCGAGCCGCGCGGACTTCTCCATGCGCGTCAGGCGCGTGTCTGGTACTCGCCGAAGGTAGCCCGCTGGCGCCTGGAGCGAGGAGGCGCACACGAGCTAGTCGATGGGGCTGCCCTGGCCGAGACGGCGGTCGGAAGCCCGGAGTGGCTGGCCGGAGAGATCCTGTCGCACCGCGGTGAGGCGATCGTGCTCGAGCCGGGCGACTTGCGCGCGCTCATGGCCACCCGCGCGCACGAGTTAGCCGCCGCTTTCGCGGCCTCGCGCTAGACCCGGTCGAGACGTTCGCGCAGGCGACTCAGCGCCCAGCGGGCGTGCTCGGCCAGCAGCTCGTCCCCGCCGAGCGCATAGCGCTCGAGTAGCGGCTCGTGCTCTCGGGCGCCGCTGCAGGCCAGAGCCACGAGAGCATTCCGGCGCAGGAAGCGCGGATCCCGGCGCGGGACGTAGAGCCGCCGGTAGCGCAGCCCAAGCTCCCTGTCGTCGACGGTCAGCCAGTCCTCGAGCGAGACGGTCGGCTCTGCCGTGCCGAGAGCGAGACGATCGCTCCGCTTTTCAACTCCCCGGTTCCAGGGACAGACGCGTTGGCATATGTCGCAGCCGTAGACGCTCGTACCCATCTGCTCGCGCATCGAGTCGGGCAGGGCCGTACGGGCCTGTGTCCAGTACGACAGGCACAGGCGCGCGTCCAGCACCCCATCCCGTACGAGCGCACCGGTCGGGCAGGCTCGGACACACAAGCGGCAGCTGCCGCAATTCCGGGCGAGCGGCTTCCCCGGCTCGATCGCGATGTCGCTCACGAGCGTTCCGAGCACGATCCACGAACCGAGCCGCGGAGCTATCACGAGCCCGTTCTTGCCGAAGAAGCCAAGACCGCCGCGCACGGCCGCTTCGCGATCGACGTGCTCGCTGGAGTCGACCAGGACGCGATAGGCGCCGCCGATACGCTCGCCCAGCGCAGCCAGCCTGAGCCGGAGCTCAGCATAGTGATCGCGCCAGGCGTGTCGCGCCAGGCGCCCCTCCCCCGCGCTCGGCTCGGGTCCCGGCAAGTAGTAGGAAAGCGCAGCGGAGACGACGCTGCGAGCACCCTCGAGCAGGCGCTCGGGGTGGCAGGAAAACTCGGGGTGCGCGACCGTGAAGCTCATGTCCGCGAACAACCCCTCCGCCCGGCGCTCCGCGATCGCATGCTCCGCCCTCTCGTAGGGCTCGGCCGGCGCCACGGCCACGGCGTCCAGACCCAGCTCCGCGCCGATCTCCCTGAGCCGAGCGGCGTTCATGATGGCATTGTGCCGCGCGGCCCCTTCCTCAGAGGCGGCGGCCCGCGCCTCAGTAGCCGAAGCCGAGCAGGAGCTTGGCGTCCTCGGACATCCGCTCCGGTGTCCAGGGGGGATCCCAGGTCAGCTCCAGCGCCACCTTTTCGACCCCTGGCAGCTCGCGCATCGCCTCGAGAATCTGCTCGTGGATGAGCGGCCCGGCCGGACAGCCGATCGAGGTCAGGCTGTAGAAGACCGTCACCGAGTTGTCGACGATCTTCACGTCGTAAAGGAGGCCAAGCTCGACGATGTCGAGCCCAAGCTCCGGGTCGAAAACCTGGCGCAGAACCTCCGTGACATCCTCGACGGTGAGCACCACTCCAGTCTATCCAGTGCCAGACTTCAGTCTGGCACTGGAGTTCGTTGGCGCCGGTCAGGCGCTGCCCAGCAGGCGCACCTCTTCGCGCCGCTCGCGGGCGAAGAAGTGGATGCTGTCGATGAAACGCACCCAGTTGCAGCGTGTGCACATGACGAGCGTGTGAGTACGCGCGCTGTCGGCGAGAAAACGGACGCCGCGCAGGAGGTCGCCGCCGGAAACGCCGGTCGCAGCGAAGATGATCTCGCCCGGCACCAGGTCGGTGGTGCTGAAGATGCGCTCGATGTCGTCGATGCCGGTCGCCTTGGCCTGCTCGATCTCGCGCCTGGATACGGGCCAGAGCTGAGCCTGGAGCTCGCCGCCCAGGCAGCGAAGAGCCGCCGCGGTCAGCACGGCCTGGCGAGTTCCGCCGATGCCGATCGCCAGGTGATCGTTGGTACCTCGGATCGCGGCCGAGATCGAAGCTGTCACGTCTCCATCCGAGATCAACTTGATACGTGCACCCGCATGCCTGATCTCATCGATCAGATCGTGGTGGCGCGGGCGGTCGAGCACGATCGTGGTGATGTCGTTGGCGTTACGCCCGAAGGCCTTGGCGATCGCCGCGATGTTCTCGCCGACGGGCCTTCGCAGATCGATCTGGCCACGGGCGCGCGGCCCGACAGCCATGCGCCTCATGTACATGTCGGGGAGTGTCACGAAAGAGCCCGGCTCGCCGACGGCGATCATCGACATTGCGCCTGGGCCTCCGCGGGCCACGACCTCGCGCCCTTCTAGCGGATCTAGAGCCAGATCGACCGGCGTTCCGCCCGCGCCGATCTGCTGCCCGGCGGCGAGCCCTCCCTCGTCGGACGCGCCAACGACGATGCGCCCGTCGATCGGGAGACTGCCGAGCGTGTTCTGCATCGCGGCGAAAGCGGCCTCCTCGGCTCCATCGCGATCGGCGCGACCCAACCAGCGGGCGCTGGCCAGCGCGGCCGCATCGGTGGCCCGGGCGTAGTGGGCGCAGATACAGATCGACCCGGGCGGCTCCGGAACAGGAGCTTCCTTCTTCTTCCTCGCTGCCTTCGAAGAGCTCATTTCACCCCTTGTACGCGTTCAGCGCCCTCTAGCACCAGTTCGATCACCGCGCCGACAGTGCGATCGACGTTTTCATTCTCTATCACCGGCACGCTGGATTTGCGAGCGCGCTTGAGCAGGAAGTCCTGAACCTGACGGATCTCGCCGAGGCTGTGTAAATACTTCTCCACGGGTCGGACGCCCTCGGTGGCGAGGTCGCGCACGAAGAAGTTCGAGGCGTGAACCTCCTCGTTGTACACCGCGAGCTGGCATTGGATGATCAGCGCTCCCTCGATCTCGAGCGGCAGCATGCCCGGCACCAGGTGCACTCCCTCCAGCACCATCGACCAACCCTCCTCGAGCGCGCGTTCGATCGAGGCGCGCACGCCCACGAGCACGTTCTTCGTCTGCTGAAGGAAACCGCGAATCAGCGGATCGCCCTCCTCGCGCTCGGCCTCGGGCAGTGCTTCCCAGGCCTTGAAACTGGAGTAGTGAATCGTGGGCATGAACTCCTCGGAGAAGAAGGCGCGAATCGTCTGGCGGATGAAATCGGTCGAGGAGAGACGAGTTATGCCCAGCCGGTGCGCGACCTCCGCGGCGATCGTCGTCTTGCCGGTGCCTGTGGCGCCGCCGATGAGGACGATCAACGGCATGTCGAGCTGATCGAGATCGTGATAGCGGCGGAGGCGCTCGACCGCTTCGTGGCCCTCGACCGGGCCGAGCGTCTCGATCGCCAGCTCGTGCAGGCGCTCGAGCTCGACAACGCGCTCGTCCCGCTTAGCCAGGTCGATCTCCACCTGCCGCGCCAGCTCGTAAGCGCGCACGCCGCCGACTCCCACGGCGATCAGGGCTCGCGCCATCAGGCCCTTCGAGTAGGGCAGGCTCTCGTCGCCCAGCGGGAAGGGATTATGGCGATGCTGGGTCACACGACGCTCGCCTTCGCGCGTGCCTGCTGCGCCAGCTCGAGCAGCGCAGGTTCGAGCTCGGGCTCACCCTCCAGCGGCACCAGCTCGTTGTCGATGAGGCCGACCTCGCATCCGCGCGCCACCGCTTCCTCGATCACGACGTCAACCGCGGCCGCCTTCAGCTCGACCAGGAAAACCTCGGCGTCGATCTGCGCCAGCTCTTCGGCCAGCTCCCCGCGGCGGGCCAGGCTGCCCGAGACGTGAACCACGTCCGCGCCGTGAGCGCGCTGGAGGTGCTCACCGAGTTGGCGGAGCGCCTGCTTCGGCGCCGTGGTGAAGAGCGCCACCTTCTTCCCGGCCACCGGTGCAAGCGGGCGCGGGCGCATCGATGTGGCGATCACCTGCAGGTCGGGTCGCAGCGCCGCCACCTGGCGCCTGAGCTGGTCGAGCCGCTCGCCCGGTTCGGCAAAGCTCAGCACGATCAGATCGGAGACGAGGATGCGATAGGCGTTCAGATAACCGCAGGCCAGCTCCGCATCCTGATGAGCACTCACGACGAGCACCCGCCGGTCGCTCGCGATCGGCGGCAGCGCGGCGCCGCTTCCTTCGAAGATCACCAGGTCGGGCCGGCGTTCGAGCGCCAGCTCGGCCGCCTGTGCCACGTTCGAATAGCCGACCGCTCCCGCCAGGCCGCCACCACAGCGGCGCGCTCCAATGGTGGCGATTCCAGCCAGAAGGGCGTCCTCGAGATAGTCCGATGCCGCGTGCTGTCCCGAGCGAGCAAGCTCGAGCAGTTCCTCGACGCTCGGCGGCGTCTCGCGCAGCTCCGGCTCAGGCGGCCCGCCCCGCCCCATCGCCACCACCACGACCTCAAGCCGCTGCGCGCAAACGCGGGCAAGCTGTATCGTCAGCGCCGTCTTCCCCACTCGCTTGCCGGTACCGATCACGCTCAGACTAGGAAGCGCGAAGGGCTCGAGCGCGGGCGGATCGAAACGGAAATCCGCCCCCGCATAGGGCAGTCCCAGCGCCAGCACTCGGCTCGCGGCGGCGAGACGCTCGCGCGGGCCCAATACGGGCTCGTCGGAGAGGTCGACGACGATCTCGGGCGCGTAGGTTTCGATTCCCTGTCCGATCGAGGCGGCGAGCGGAACGCCGTAGAGCTCTTCGCCTTGCGCGGGTGAGCGAAGCTTCTCCCCGCCGCCCACGTTGACGCAGCAGACGAACTCGTACGGCAAGGCCTCGAGCGCGTCGCGCACGACCGGCGGATAGTGCTCGCCGTCGATCAGCGCCAGCGCTGCGGGCTTCATCGAGTGGTGACCTCGTGCTCGATCGACGTCGTGTATTTGCGGAAGTCGAGCGTATCGGTGTCGAACTCGATGATTCGCTCGGTTCCGTGGAAGGGGTAATGCCGGTCGACCTCGATCTTCTTCCCGCTGAACTCGATCACGTTGTAACAGGGCCTGGTGTTTCCGCGCAGTCGCAGCGACGAGACCGTTCCCGCATTGACGACGAACAGGTTCTCGAGCTTCCAGGCGTAGGGAACGTGCTTGTGACCGGTCAGGACGAGATTTACGCCCGCACGCTGCAGGCACTCGAGCGTGTCGCCGGCGTCGTGCACGATGTTGCGCTCGCGGCCGGTGCCGGGCACCGGGAGCAGGTGGTGGTGCAGGACGAAGACGCGCAACGAGGCCGGGCGCGCGAACTGCTCCTCGATCCAGCGGTAGCGGCCGCGCCCGATCTGCCCGTAGTCGAGGTCCGGAGCGGTGGAGTCGATCGCGACGATGCTGACCGGGCCCTTGTGCAAGACCGAGTTGCGCTCGCCGAAAAGCTGCTCGAAGTGGACGTAGCCGACGTTGCGGGCGTCGTGGTTGCCGGGGATGACGACCATGCTCGGGCACTCGATGCGATCGAGGTAGGCCCGCGCCTGCGCGTACTCGCCCTTGAAGCCGAAGGAGGTCAGATCGCCGGAGCAGACGACCACGTCGGGTGCGAGGTCGTTGACCTCCGAAATGGCGCGTTCCAGCAGGTTGGGCACGAAGTGAGGTCCGCCGCAGTGAAGATCGGAAATCTGGGCGATCCTGAAAACGCGACCGTCGCTCCGGCCCGGCATGGCAGAAGTGTATGCCGCGCGGAGCTGTTCCGGAAACTTCCGCTTCGCCCGAGCCCGCCCAGGGTGGCGCTCGGATGCGTCCGACCCTATTGCTACTCTAGTTGTAGATGGGCTTCGAAAGCGTCGATTTACAGGCAGATCGCGGTTCGAAAACCCCCAGGTTCGCGAACCAGGCCGAGGCCGAATGCGCGCGTATCCTCGACTACTATCGAATCTCCTGGGAGTACGAGCCCACCTCTTTCGTGCTCGAGCGCGACGACGAAGGGCGCATCAGTGAGGCGTTCACGCCCGACTTCTACCTCCCCGAGCAAGATCTCTACCTCGAGATCACCGTCATGAAGCAGTCGCTCGTGACGCGTAAGAACCGCAAGCTGCGCAAGTTGCGAGCGCTCTACCCGGGAGTCCGCGTCAAGCTCTTCTACCGACGCGATGTTCAGCGCCTGGCCGAGCGCTACCGCCTCGATCTGGCCTCCTGACGCTCGTCCGAGTAGCCGCGGCGCATCTCCTCGTTGGCGGGTTTTTCGCGATCATGGTCCCCGGAGCCGGCTCAGATCGGGAAGGATGTCGGGATAGAGGAGCGAGAGAAGACGGCTGAGAGCTCGAGCATCGGTGAGATCTACCTGCGGCGGGAGGAGATCGCCGGCCGCGTGCGTGAGCTCGGAGCCGAGATCGCACGCGACTATCAGGGCAGGGAGCCGATTCTCGTAGCGCCGCTCAAGGCGAGTGCCGTCTTCCTCGCCGATCTCTCTCGCGCGCTGACCATCCCGCACACGATCGACTTCGTCGAGCTCGCCGGATTCACCTCGGCGGCCGTCGGCGGACAACAGCGAATCCGTCTGCTCAAGGATCTGGATATCGACATCACGGGCCGCGACCTGATCGTGATCGAAGACGTGGTCGATACCGGGCTCACTCTCAACTACCTGACGCGGGTCTTCGCGCTGCGCGCGCCCTCCTCGATCACCATCGCGACGCTGTTCGACCGCCCCTACCGGCGCCTCGTCGACGACCTACCGGTTCGCTACGTCGGTTTCACCGTTCCGGACGAGCTCTTCATCGGGTACGGCTTCGACCTCGACGAGCACTTCCGCAACCTCCCCGACATACACCTCACGAGAGGTAGCTCAGCGGATCGTTCGGCACCCCGTTGACTCGAACCTCGAAGTGCACGTGCGGACCGGTGGAGTGCCCGGTCGAGCCCACGTAGCCGATCAACTGGCCGCGAGACACGGCCTGCCCGCTCGAGACGGCGAAGCTCGACTGGTGCCCGTAGGCCGTGGCAAGCCCGTTTCCGTGATCGATCAGCGTTAGGTTGCCGTAGCCGCCCTCCCAACCCGCGTAGTTCACCGTCCCCCCCGCGGCGGCATAGATCGGGGTTCCCTGCGGCGCACCGATGTCGATGCCTTCGTGCATTCGCCCCCAGCGCATGCCGAACGGACTGGTGAGCACGCCCTGGACCGGCCAGATGAGCCCGGCCGCCGACGGAGTCGAAGTGGAATGGGAGCCGCCGCTGCGCAGGCGAGAGGCGATGTCGGCGCTACCGGCCTGAAGCGCCGCGATGTCGGCCAGCCACTTCTCTTTCGACTCGCGCACGCTCGCCAGCGTCTCCTGCTTGGTTTCCCGCTCTGTGCGTAGACGCTCACGGCTGGAGCTCAAACGGTCACGAGTCGTGAGCACGCTCGAGGCCCTGAGCTCCACCGCGTGCGTCTCGTCGGCGACGCGCACGAGCAGGCGATGAGTTCGGTTTCGAATCTCTGTCCAGCGACGCTTGATCTTCATCGTCCGCTCGGCGACGTGCCGATCGCGAGCCGAGACCGCGTTCAGATACTCGAGTCGGTCGATGGCGTTCGAGATGCTCTCCGAGGCCAGCATGACGGCGACGGTGTCGGGCTGATCGCTCTCGTAGACCGCAACGAGGCGCTGGGAAAGCTGATGCTGCGCGTAGTCGTACTGCCGTTGGGCCAGCGCAAGCAGCCTCGATTGCCGCTCGTACTCGTCCCGCACCTTGCCCAGGCGCTGCTCGTGCGCACTGACCTCGACCTGAAGCCGGGCCAGATTCGCCTCCGCACTCGCGACGCTGCTGCGCAAAGAGTGAATGCGCTCGTTCATCGAGGCGATGCTCGAGGTTAGGACGCCCTCTTGCTTGGTCGCTTGGTTGACCTTCTCCTGCAGCTTCGAGAGGTTGTCGCCGCTCGGCTGCGCGGAGGCGGACGTCGCGAGCACGAGCAGACAGATCGCCGCGAATGCGATGCGTCGAATCATCGAATCGATCTTTCGGCGGCGGACCTCGAACTCCCTCCCTTTTCGCCTGCACGGGCTCAGCGCCAAGCGAAGGCGAGGGATCTCCGGCGGCGGCGAGCGAAGCTAGGCGGCGCGGCGATCGGGCACTCGGTAACCGTGGTCGGCGCAGAGCCGACCGGGGGCATCCTCGGTCAGGGCGTCGCAGTAGCCCTTGCCGTAGGCGGCACGCATGAAGGCCGCAACGACCTCCAGATTCCACTCCTCGATCTCGAGTGTCTCCTTCCACAGGTCGGAGAGCCTCGTGTCGATGTCCAGCTCGAGCAGCTCGATCCTAGAAGGAGCCCTTTCCATGGCCCCAAGCCTAGGAGTAGCTTCGGACGACGCTCACACTCATGCGAGGGCAACCCTTCACCATCGTGGACGGCAACCGACGTCCCGGGGGCCCGTCGTCGCTAGCATCCAGGTCATGCTCAAGCCCGAGGTCTTCAAAGCCTATGACGTGCGCGGGATCTACCCGGCGGAGATCGACGAGGAGGGCGCCTACGCGATCGGGCGCGCCTACGTCGAGGAGTTCAAGCCTAAGCGCATTGCCATCGGTCGCGACATGCGCATGTCGGGACCACAAATGGTCGCCGCGCTTACGGAGGGAGCCACCGACGGCGGCGCCGAGGTGCTCGACATCGGGCAGATCGGCACCGAGATGCTCTACTTCGCGGTCGGCTCGCTCGAGCTGGACGGCGGCATCACCTGCACCGCCTCGCACAATCCCAAGGAATACACGGGCTTCAAGATCGTGCGCGCCGGAGCTCTCCCGGTCGGAGGCGACTCGGGCCTGATCGAGGTGCGCGATCGCGCCCTGAGAGGCTTCGGAGAGGTCACGCGTAAGGGCGCCGTCGAGAAGAAGGACGTCTGGCCGACCTTCCTCGAGCGCGTCCTCTCGTTCATCGATCCGAGCGCGGTCAAGCCGCTGCGCGTGGTCGTGGACGCGGCCAACGGCATGGGCGGGCGCATGCTCGAGCCGGTGCTCGAGCGCCTGCCACAGATCGACGCTGTGCGCTGCTACTTCGAGCCCGACGGCAGTTTCCCCAACCACGAGCCGAATCCGCTCTTGCCCGAGAACCGCGAGTTCATCGTTGCCAAGGCCAAGGAGGAAAAGGCCGATCTCGGTATCGCCTTCGACGGCGACGCCGATCGCTGCTTCTTCGTCGACGAGACTGGCGAGTTCGTGCCCGGCGACTTCGTCACCGCGCTCTTCGCCGAGACGTTCCTGGCCAAGGAGCCCGGCGCCAAGATCATCTACGACGTTCGCGCCAGCTGGGCCGTTCCGCACACGATCGAGCAGGCCGGCGGCACGGCGCTCATGAATCGCGTCGGCCACGCCTTCATCAAGCACCGCATGCGCGAGAGCGGAGCCGTGTTCGGAGGCGAGGTCTCGGGTCACTACTACTTCCGCGACTTCTCCAGGGCCGACTCGGGAATCATCCCCGCGCTGCTGATGCTGGAGTACGTTTCGAAGCAAGGGAAGCCGCTTTCGGAGATTCTGCGCCCCTACCGCGAGCGCTACTTCATCACCGGCGAGATCAACACCCGCGTCTCGGACGTCGCCGCCAAGCTCGCGGAGCTGGAGAAGCACTTCTCGGCCCAGGGCAAGGTCACGCACCTGGACGGGCTCTCGGTGGACGCGGACGACTGGCACTTCAACGTTCGTCCCTCGAACACCGAGCCGCTGCTTCGTCTCAACCTCGAGGCGCTCTCTTCCGGGCTGATGGAGGAGAAGCGCGGCGAGGCGCTCGAGATCATCCGCTCCTAGCTTCTCTCGGTTTCTGTTTCCTCGGCGGTTCGCGCGGAATACGATCTCACTGTGGGGCGGACACCGGTCGAACACGTCGGGCGCGGCGAAGAGCCGGCCGGTAGCCCGCGCCAGCAATCGCGCCCCCTCGTCCAGATCGCTCTCCCGATCGTCATCGGCTTCGCGCTCGCCCTGGCGGCAAGCATCTCCATCGCCTGGGTGGCGGGCTTCGCGCAGGTCGGGCATCGCCTTGCCGACCTGAATTGGATCTGGCTCCTGCCCGCCGTTGCCGCCGAGGCTCTGGCCTACGCCGGTTACACCTTCGCCTACCGGGAAGTGGTGCGAGCGGACGGAGGCTTGGAGCTGCCTCGCCTGGATTGGGTGGCCCTCGTCTCGAGTGGCTTCGGCCTCTTCGTCATGCGCGGCGGCTTCGCGCACGACGTGAAGAAGTTGCAGGAGGCAGGCTCCGACGCCCGCGAGGCTCGTGTGCGCGTGTTGGCTTTGGGGGCGCTCGAGTACGTGTTACTGGCACCAGCCGCCTGCGCCTGCTCGATCTACCTGATCGCGCACGGCAGGCTGCACGGCGCACTCACTTGGCCCTGGGCGATCGGCGTTCCGGCCGGCTTTCTGGCGGCGTTCTTCGCTCTGTATCTGCATCCGAGGCTAACCATCATCCGCTCTAGAGGTCAGTTCGTCGCCGAGGCTCTCGACGGCCTGGCCCTGTTACCCAGAATCGCGATCGACAGCCTGAATCGGGGCCTGGCCGCGATCCTCGGCATGGCCGTCTACTGGTTCTCGGAGATATTCATGCTCTGGGCGACGCTGAAGGTCTTCGGCGATTCGCCCTCGCTACCGGCGCTGGTAATCGGATTCGCCACGGGCTACGCGTTGACCCGCCGCACCCTGCCGCTCGCGGGCGCGGGCGCCGCCGACGCCTTCCTGCCCTTCTCGCTGAACTGGACGGGCGTCGCACTCGCGCCGGCACTACTCGCCGTTTTCGCCTACCGCGTTTTCAACGCCTGGTTGCCGGTGCTGCCGGCGCTGATCGGCCTGCGCCGCCTGCGCACGTCGGACTGAGCCGCCGCGGGTCTGCCTACGAGATGGCGCAGCTCAGGACGGCGTCACGCGGTAGACGTCGAACACGGCGTCCACGTTCCTGAGCGCATTCAGAAGCGTCTTCAGCGCTTTGACATCGCCGAGCTCGGCTGTGTACCAGTTCTTGGCCAGCTGATCCTCGACCGAGCCGCCGTAGGAGACGATATTGGCGCCGTGCTCGGCGAAGGTGCGAGCCACGTCCTCGAGCAGGCGCTGTCGATCCCAGGCCGAGACGGCGATCTGGACGCGGAAGCACTGCGTCGTGCCGCCGTCCCAGTCCACCCGGGTGAATCGTTCTGGGTTGCGGCGAAGCGCCTTCACGTTCGGACAGTCGTCGCGGTGGATCGTGATGCCCTTGCCCATCGAGATGTAGCCGACGATCTTGTCGCCCGGTACCGGATTGCAGCACTTGGCCAGGCGTAGGAGCACGCTCGGGTCGTCTACGCCCTGGACGCGAATGCCGAGGCTGTCGGAGGCGGTCGCCCTTCTGGTGCGCGACTTTCGCTCCGGGAGCGTCTGCTCGGGAACCGCTTGGTCGATCTTGAGCCGCTGGATGACCTTGTTGACCACCTGGCCGGCCGGCACCTTGCCCGAGCCGAGCGCGAGATAGAAGTCGTCCGCTTTTTTGAAGCCCATCTCGCGGATGACCTGCGCCAGCAGGGAAGAGCCCGCCAGTCGGCGGTACGGAAGGTTCTGCGCCTTGAGCGCATGCTCGAGCGAATCGCGCCCCTTCTGCTCGGTCTCGCCGCGGGTTTGCGAGCTGATCCAGTGACGGATCTTGTTGCGGGCGCGTGAGGAGACGGCCAGAGAGAGCCAGTCGCGCGAAGGGCCGCGCGGCGAGCGCGAGGTGAGAATCTCGACGAAGTCGCCGTTCGCCAGGCGGTAGTGCAGCGGCACGATGCGCCCGTTGACCTTGGCGCCGACGGTGCGGTGGCCGATGTCGGTGTGCACCGCGTAGGCGAAGTCGATCGGCGTCGAGCCGGCCGGCAACGTCTTCACCTCGCCCTTGGGCGTGAACACATAGACCTCGTCGACGAAGAGGTCGCTGCGGAAGGTGCGCATGAACTCGCTGGTGTCGGTGCCTGCCGGACTCGCATGCGAGTCCACGAGCTGCTTGACCCAGGACAGCCATTCCTCTTCCTGGAGCTTCGCCGAGCGCTGCCTCTTGTAGAGCCAGTGGGCGGCGATTCCGAGCTCCGCCTCCTCGTGCATCTCGCGCGTCCTGACCTGAATCTCTAGCGGCCTGCCCTCCGGTCCGATCACGGTCGTGTGCAGCGAGCGGTAGCGGTTCGCCTTGGCCATGGCGACGTAGTCCTTGAAGCGCCCGGGCATTGGCTTCCAGAGCGAGTGGATCAGGCCGAGAGCGCCGTAGCAGTCGCGCGTGCCCTCCTCGCCCTTGCTCTCGACGATCACGCGCATCGCCGTCAAGTCGTAGATCTCGTTGAACTCCTTGCCCTTGCGGGCCATCTTGTCGTAGATGGAGTAGAAGTGCTTGGCCCGGCCGGAGATGTCCGCCGGAATGTCAAGCTTGTCGAGCTCGGCCTTGAGCAGGGCCGCCGCCTCGCGCACATGCGCCTCGCGATCGGAGCGCTGCTCGTTGACCATTGCTTTGATCTCGGAGTACTTGCGGGGATGCAGCACCTGGAAGGCGAGATCCTCGAGCTCCCACTTGAGGGTGTGGATACCCAGACGGTGAGCCAGCGGCGCGTAGACCTCGAGCGTCTCGCGCGCCTTCTGCACCTGCTTCGCCTTGCCCAGGTACTCGATCGTGCGCATGTTGTGCAGGCGATCGGCGAGCTTGATCAGGATGACGCGCATGTCGCTCGCCATCGCTACGACCATCTTGCGGTAGTTCTCGGCCTCGGCCTGCTCGCGGCTCTGGAACTGGATTCGGGTCAGCTTGGTCACGCCTTCGACTAGGCGGGCGATCTCCTCGCCGAACTCCTCTCGAAGCTCGGCGATCGACACGCCGGTGTCCTCGACCACGTCGTGCAGGAGCGCGGCGGCGACCGTCTGCTCGTCCAGCCGAAGCTCGGCGCAGATCTTCGCCACGCCGAAGGGATGGTTGATGAACTCCTCGCCCGAGCGGCGCTGCTGACCGTCGTGCGCCTTGGCGGCGAACTCAAAGGCGCGGCGAATCAGATCCCGATCGACCTTCGGGTTGTAGGCAGCTACGTCGGCGAGTAGCTCGTCGACGAGGTGCTCGTGCCGCTGGAGGGCATCCAGAACAGTCATCTTCTAAGTGTATTGTCGGCACGACCGTTACCGAGCGAAAGTCGGCCCGCGCGGCGGACTTTGACTTTCATCGGCGAGTTTTCGCCGGACAACGGACGTAGAATCGCGGCCTATGACCGTTCAGGTGCGCCCGTTCACCGAGGAAGACCGCCCCTGGGCGATCGAGCTGATGCGCGAACGTTGGGGCAGCGAGGTCGTGATCATCCGTGGCAAGGCGCGAGACGCGAGCCTGCTCGAAGGCTTCGTAGCCGAGATCGAGGGCGAGCCGGCGGGCCTTACCGCCTACGAGACGCGCGGAGCCGAAAGCGAGCTGGTCACCCTCGACAGCCTTCAGGAGGGAGCCGGCGTCGGCTCGACGCTCGTCGCGGCGGTGGCGAACGCGGCTTGGAGGCAGGAGTGCCGCCGCTTATTGGTCGTCACGACCAACGACAACGTCCGCGCACTCGGCTTCTACCAGCGTCGCGGCTTCGTTCTCACCGCGCTGCGCAAGGGAGCAGTCGACAAGTCGCGCCGGATCAAGCCCGAGATCCCCGAGCTCGGCTACGACGACATCCCGATCCGCGACGAGCTCGAGCTGTCGTTGGATCTAAGAGCGGGGCGCTGACCGAGCCTCACGGGTGCGGATAGAGCCAGAGAAGAGCCCACCCCTCGCACCCGAAGCTGCCCGTAGTCCGCCACCGTCGTCCAGGTCAAGGCTGGCCCATTTCTCCCCAAACTCGTGGAGATACGCGACGGCTTGGCCGCCGCCCGCTTCTTGGAGCCCCACGAAGAGCGTCTTTCCCGAGCGGCCGAGAACCGGATTGTCCGCCGGTAGACGCAGCGCCTCACGAACTGAAGCCGATTCCTAGGCCGCCGCCGCAACCGCGCCATCCGCGGCCAGCAGCGCCCGGAAGGTCTGCGACTCGAGCAAGCTGCGGCGGCCGGCGCCTTCTTCCAGCAGCCCCGCCTCTGCGAATATCACCCGCGTCTGCTCATCCCAGGCGCTCTCTCCGGCGCGCCAGCTGGCGACGAGGTGATCCCGCAGCGCTTCGTAGCGCGGCTCTTCGTCGAAGATCCGCCGGACTTGAAGCTGCGGCGTGACGGTGCCGTTCCAGCGGTTCGCTTCGAGCCGAAAGGCGAGGTCGTAGCGACCGCTGCGGCGCAGGCGATCGAGCTGCTTCCCCATTCCGAAGGCGATGGCGCTGCCCGCATCGCAGCCGTCGAGGCTGACGCGGAAGCGCAGGTGCTTGCCATCGCCGCAGCTCGTCAAGTCGCTCAGCTCGCAGCCGGTAGCGATCAGGAGCACGCCCGGGTTACCGAGCCCGAACGGCTCCAGGCGCTCCAGCTCCTGGCAGAGCTCGAGCGTCAACTTGGTCTGCGGCGGCACGATCGCGTCGACCTTCGTGACAGAAACGAGGTCGGCGTCGGTCAGCGCCTCGGTGGCATGATCGGTGAATGCCTCACTGAACTCCTCGAGGTTCTCGGGATGGATCGAGAACCCGGCGGCGGCGCGGTGACCGCCAAATCGCTCGAGCAGGCGCGAACAGGCGACGATGCCGCCATGCAAGTCGAAGGCGGGAATCGAGCGACCCGACCCCTTCCAATCGCCGCTCGAGCCGGCGACGAGCACGACCGGGCGCGAGAAACGCTCCACCAGCCTCGAGGCGACGATGCCGATCACGCCCTCGTTCCAGTCTTCGCCGGCGATCACGTAGGCGCGCCGGCACCGTTTCGATTCCGGCCAGGATTCGACCTGCTGTACAGCGTCGCGCAAAATCCCGTCCTCGATTATTTGGCGTTCGCGGTTCAGCTCCTCGAGCTTCCGCGTCTGCCCGGATGCCTCCTCGTCGTCGTCTCCGAGTAGAAGCTCGAGCGCGAGATCCGGATGACCGAGCCGGCCGGCGGCGTTGATACGCGGCGCCAGCCGAAATGCGGTCTGACCGGTGTCGAGCGTCGCCGCATCGACACCTGCCGTGCGCATGAGAGCGCGCAGCCCCGGCCTGGTCGTTCGGCCGAGCTTTTTCAGCCCGGCTGCGACGAGCCAGCGGTTCTCGTCGACGAGTGGCACGACATCGGCGACGGTGGCGAGACAGACGAGATCCAGTTGATCGAGCAGAAACTCCGACTCGGCGCCGAACAGCGCCTCCCCCAGCTTGTACACGACACCCGCCCCGCAAAGCCCGGCAAAGGGATAGCTCGACGGGCGCGGCGCCACGATCGGGCAACCGGGAAGCCTCTCCCCCGGCCGGTGATGGTCGGTGACGATCACGTCCAGCCCAAGCTCGGCGGCCTTGGCCACCTCGTCGATCGCTGTGATACCGCAGTCGACCGTGAGAACAAGCGAGCAGCCGTCACCCGCGAGCCGCTCGAGCATTCCCGGAGTCAGCCCGTAGCCTTCGTCGAAGCGGCTCGGCAGCGCCCAGCTCACATCGGCGCCGAGCTCCCTCAGCAGTTGCACGGCAAGCGCGGTCGCCGCAACCCCGTCGACGTCGTAGTCGCCGTGCACGCAGATCTTCTCTCCGGCCGCCACCGCGGCACGAATGCGCTGCACGGCCTGGGCCATGTCGCCGAGCGCAAAGGGGTCGTGCCCGGGCGCATCAGCGGCGAGAAACGCTCGCGCCTGCTCGGGCTCGGTCAGGCCGCGGCGAACCAGTACCGAGGCGGTCAGCTCGCTCAGCTCGAGCTCGTGCGCGAGCCTTCGCACGTCGTGCGAATCAGCCGGCTCGATCGTCCAACGTCCCTGTTGCATGGGAAGAGAACGTTAGGCCAACGACCGGATAGCAGCGGCGAGCTCGAGCGCCGCCCAACGTCGCTCGTTCGACGTCATTCGCACGTGAATCGAAAGGAATGAGACAAAGAACCGGACGGAGCCCTCCGGGTTAGGCTCCGTCCGGTTTGTTGTTCCGCTTCGGAGGTTGAACGGTAAGTCGCGCTTTCAGCCTGTAAAAGATCTGTACTGCAAGTCACGCCGTTGTTTCCGCTTGCTCTCATTGACCACCGTAGAAGCCGTCCGTAAAGAAGCCCTAAAGACATCGAGCGGTCTTAATCGTCTTTCAGAAACCGGCTCGGGGCTATCCTGGCCACGTGGCACGGCAACCCAATTACCGCTCCGGTTCCGATTACGTCGTCGAGTTCCTCGACTATCGCTTCTCCTTCAGCAGCAGCGATTTCGAGGAACGTGTGACGGCCGCCGCCGTGCGACTGGAGTTCGTAGGCGGAAACGATCTGGGCGAGGGCGAGACGGCCGACCTGGTCGAGCTCGTGGCCAGCCCGATCGGGCAGATCTCCGAGCCCCGCAGCGACTTCGGCCGCTACCTGGTTGAAAACTGGGAGCGGATCTCGCTCGTGGACGGAGAATCGCTCGTCTACTGGCTTCGCAAGCTCGTCTTCCGCGGAGCCTGGCTCGACCACCGCGTCAAGCAAGGTCTACTGGAGGTCGCCTGGGACGACGACCAGGCCGAATTCGGTTACCACGATCCCCATGGCGATCGCACCTTGCTCGAGCTGGCGCCGGTGCCGTCCTGGCGCGCGCTGCGTTATCGCGCTTGATCTCGACGCGGATGCGGCCCGTCGCGAAGCGCTAGAAAAGGCTCACATCGTCGGGCGGAGCCGGGGCGCCTAGATGCGCAAGGCCGGACTTGGTGACGATGCGGCCGCGGTTGGTGCGCTGGATGAAACCGAGCTGCAGCAGGTAGGGCTCGTAGACGTCCTCGATCGTGTCGGGCTCCTCGCCGAGTGCGACCGCCAGCGTCGAGAGCCCGACAGGCCCGCCGTCGAAGCGCTCGACGATCGCCCGCAGTAGCTCGCGATCGGTGTGCTCGAGACCGACTTCGTCCACCTCCAGGAGCTCCAGCGCTTCGCGCGCGATCGCCATCGTGACAGCCCCCTGGTGACGTACCTCGGCCACATCGCGAACGCGGCGCAGGATGCGGTTGGCGATGCGAGGCGTGCCACGCGAGCGGGCCGCGATCTCTGTCGCGGCCTCGGGCTCGATCTCGACGCCGAGAATATGCGCCGAGCGGCGAACGATCGTGGCCAGGTCGTCAACACCGTAGTAGTCGAGCCTGAAGGTCATGCCGAAGCGGTCGCGCAGCGGCGTCGTCAAGAGCCCGGTGCGCGTGGTCGCACCGACCAGAGTGAAGTGCGGCAGGTCGAGCGTCAGGGTGCGGGCCGCCGGCCCCTGGCCAACGACGATGTCAAGGCGAAAGTCTTCGAGCGCCGGATAGAGAATCTCTTCAACCGCGTGATTGAGGCGGTGGATCTCGTCGATGAAGAGGACGTCGCGCGGCTCGAGGCTGGTCAGGATCGCCGCCATGTCGCCTTTGCGCTCGAGCGCCGGGCCGGCGATGCAGCGGATGCCAACACCGAGCTCCTCGCGCACGATGAAGGCGAGCGAGGTCTTGCCAAGCCCCGGCGGACCGACGAACAGAACATGATCGAGCGCCTCCTCCCTTCCCTGCGCCGCCTGGAGCGAGATCGCCAGCGGCTCCTTGATCCGCTCCTGGCCGACGAACTCGCCCAGGTTGCGCGGGCGCAGCGAGCGCTCGATGTCGTCGTCTTCGGGCTTGATCGTGGGTGTCAGGAAGGTTTCGCTCATCTCACGCCGCTCTGAGTGCCAGACGCACGCGCTCTTCTGGCGGCAGCTCGGGATCAATCCGGGCCAGTGCCTGCTCGGCCTCGACGAGCGTGTAGCCGAGCTCGACCAGCGCCTCGCGCGCCACCAGGTGCTTGTCGGAGCCGGCGTCGCCATAGGGCATGAGCTCGCTTCCGGCCAGCTTCTCTTTCAGCTCCAGCACAACGCGCTGCGCCGTCTTCTTGCCGATGCCGGGAATGGCCTGGAAACGAGCGGTGTCTTCGCGCGCGATCGCCCGCCTGAGCTCGGCCGGCGTCGAGCCCGACACTATCGCCAGCGCCACCTTGGGCCCGATCCCCGAGACCGAGAGGAGCTGGATAAAGAGCTCGCGTTCCTCGCCGTCGGCGAAGCCGTAGAGAGAGAGTGCGTCTTCGCGCACGTGCAGGTAGGTCTCGACCGTCATCTCGTCGCCTCCGGCCTTGGCCAGGGCACGGGGAGTCGCGTGCACGAGGTAGCCGACTCCGTTCACGTCCAGAAGCAGCCCCTCCGCCCCGCGCCCGACCGGTTTACCGCGCAGCCGCGCGATCATCCGGCGAGCCTTTCGAGCGGCGGCGCCAGCGCGTGGCAGATCGCCACGGCAAGCGCGTCGGCGGCGTGATCAGGCGTCGGAATCTCCTCCAAGCGCAAGATCGCCTTCACCATCCGCTGCATCTGAGCCTTGTCGGCGCGCCCGTGACCGCAGGTCGCCTGCTTGACCCGCGCCGGCGCATATTCGAAGCACTCAACGCCGGCCAGTGCGGCGGCGACGAGGATGGCGCCGCGCGCCTGCCCTACAGAGAGCGCGATGCGGGCGTCGGCGCCGACGTAGGACTCTTCGAGCGCGACGGCATCGGGCTGTTCGCGGACAATCAACTCGCTCACTCCTTCGAAGAGAGTCCGCAGGCGAAGCTCCAGCCGCGTGCCGGGGGACGTTCGCCACCAACCGTGGTCTAGAGCCTGAAGGCGGTTTGCGTTTCCTTGGACGATGCCGTACCCGCATGCAGCCGTACCGGGATCGATTCCGAGAACTTTCACGTCGAGACTCTAGGCCGCGTGCCGGACGGTGTAGCTGCCGCCGAAAGTAAAATGGGGGCGAGCCCGACACCCCCCAGCGTCAAGGCTCGCCCGTGACCGCAAGCGCTGCCCTCACCTTAGTACAAGCGAACGTTAAGTGGACGTAAAGAGCACCTCTGCGGCTCTGTGAGGACTAATTGTTGTCGCACCATGTCCTGGACTCGAACCCACGCTTCCCGCGGGATGCGTAAGTGAAAAAGCTGGGGGGCCTTAGGCCCCCCAGCTACTCAGCCTCTCTCCGACTTCACTCTCACGGTACGGTCACGATGTTGGAGTACGACTCCGCGGTCACGACCGGGAACTCGGGCGTACCCGGGACCAAGTTGTAGACGTTGGTGTCGCCGACCGTGTTCCGAGCAGCCACCCTGTACTGCCCGGCCGGGAGCGTCGCGACGTAGCTCCTCGGGCCGGTGGTGTTGGGCTGGGTCAGATCCGGCGCCGCGGGTGGCGAAACGTCGGTCCATACCGTGCCGATCAGCTCTTGGACGGCCCACCCGGTATCGGCGATCGAGTTGTCCGTCCACGACAGTGCCGTTCCGTCGTACGCGAGACCGGTAGGCGCCTTCGGTGGGACCGCCACCGCCTCCGGCCTCATCATGTCCATCTCCTCGTGAGCCAGGATGTGGCAATGCCACACGTACTCCCAGCCGAAGTTGACGAGGTGGTTGGTGATGGTGATCGCGTTTCCTTGCGGGTCGGTCGCCAGGCCTCGGACAGAGTCTGGAACCTCCACTCCGTCCGGCATCATCGCGTTGAGCTCCCTGATCGAGTTCGGAATCTCCCAGGGCAGGCTAGGGATCACCGGCCTCAGGGCCACGATCGTGTCCTCGAGCGGACTCACCCTGATCGTGTCCTTCCAGCCCAGCTCGTTCGGGTCGGGCGGCATGATGATGTTGTCCCAAGTGACCCGGTCAAGGATCTGCACGTCGTACAGGTGGAAGTGGATTGGATGCGTATCCACCCCGTTGTGCGTGATCTTCCAGATCTGCGTCCCGTCGGTTGCCGAAGAGATCGGCGTCACGTTGACGTCGCCGACAGGCAGGCCACTGGCGTCGATCACCTCCGTTGGCGGGAGCGTATAGGGAAGCATCACGGCGTTTTGAAGCGCGGGCGTGGCCGGAACGGCCTCGACGCCCATGTTCGCCGTCATCCTCCCGTACTCATCGAAGCTGGTCGAGTTCGTCTCGTCGTGAAGCGCTTTCGGCTTTAGCGGGATCGACAGCTTCGGTCCCAGCAACGTGTCGAAGGTGAACAGGTCTCCGCCCTGCTGCGCGATTCGGGCGAACCCGTCGCACTTGATGGTCGAAGCCGGATCGGTGCAGTCACCACTCGCGGCGAAGCTGGTGCCGTAGGCCGA
Source organism: Actinomycetota bacterium (assembly GCA_003132665.1). Taxonomy (GTDB): domain Bacteria; phylum Actinomycetota; class Thermoleophilia; order Gaiellales; family Gaiellaceae; genus Fen-549. Next base: position 182,436 of record PKYN01000009.1, on the reverse strand, counting down.
GTTGTAAGCCGCCTGCCCGACGATGATCGGGTGCTGCCCGGACTCGAACACGCCTGAGCCGTTGGCCTTGTGAGCGAACGCCGCTTGCAGCGCGGTCAAGTCGAACGGCGCAGCCGCGGTGTTGTTCGAGACCTTCACCTGCATGATCGTGCGAGTGTTCGGCCCGTACCCGGGTAGCGTGCTTGGCGCGCATGCCGGTGAGAGGTCGGGGCCACCCGTGTAGTAGTCGTAACAGGCGATCCGGCCCGGGAACGCGGCCGGCGCGTCGTTGTACAGGATCAGCGTCTTACCCGCGAACTTCGAGAAATCGACGATCGCGTCGGCCCTCTCGGCGGGAGCTACCAGCAGTGCGTGCTGGTCGACGTTGCCCCAGTCGAACCTGGTCGGGTCGTTGATCCAGGTGATGGGCTGGTTCGGGACGACCACCGGAGCCGGCAGGAACCCACCCTCGGTGCCGATCTGGATCCAGCTCGGCCCCACCGGGCTCCGAGTCGTGTCGGGCGTCGGGAAGACGGTCGGGTCGGTTTGCGCCGCTGCGAGCTCGTCCGGCTTGAGCGCGACCTCGGTTCCCGTGGAGTCCGCCACGTACCACTGCAGGTTCCAGAAGCGGTCGTTGGCCGCGTTCAGGATCCTGAGGCGGTAGGACTTGGGATCCACCGTCGTGGTTGGGTACGCCGTCCCGTTCACCACCGGGGTGTCGTTGAACTGCTCCATCCCCGCCGAGATGTTGGGTGTGCCAGGGATCTTCGGCGGCTCGCAGTACGGGGCAGTCTGGTACTGCCAGGTGGTGGGATCGTCCAACTTGCACGGAGTCGTGAGGTCCGTGGTGAAGTTCGTCTTCGGATCCTTGTTGTAGTACGGGTTAGCGATTGGTCCGTACAAGATGTCCGACGCGGTAGCAGGCGGCCAGAACCAGGGCCCGTAGAACCAGCGCCCGAACGAGCTTGCGCCGCTCGGATCACCGGGGTTCTGGGCCGGCATGTAGACGTGTTGGTACCACAGGTTGCCGTAGGCGCCCCAGCGGCTGGAATCCCAGGTCGGGTCCTGTTTGGCAAGCTGAGCGGACTGCGGGACGAAGGTCCTGTCCTGGATGATCAGCGGAATCTGATCAGATGGAATCGTTCCGTCGGTGATCAGTTTCTTCTCGGTCGGATCCTGGATCTCGTATCCGGCGGCTTCGCCCGCGTACACGCCAAGGCGAGTGATGCCCCAAGCGTGGTCGTGGTAGAACATCAGCCGCGCGCTCTGCTGGTTCGTGTAGTAGAACGTCTGGCACCCGTCGGTCGCACTCGAGCAGTCCGGCACGCCGGCGGGCTTACTGGCGCCAACCATGTCGGGCACGTTCTGCACGCTGACACCCTGCGGCCACGGCGTGCTCTCGTGGGCGGGCGTGATCCACTGGTGCGGCGTACCGTCGCTGATCCAGGGAGTGACGCCACCGTGCAAGTGCAGTGTGGCCCGGTTGTCCTTGAAGCACGAGCTGTCCTTCGGGTACTGGGTGCATATCGGGTTGCGAACCTCGTCCGTTACGGTTCCCGAGTTGGTCGGCGCCGTCATGGTCATCGGGCCCATGCCCGAGCCCATAACGGTGGAGTCGGTCGGGAGGAACAGGTCGCCGTTAGTGCCCGTGGGCAGCAGGTTGTAGAACACGACCCTCACTGCGCGGTCCTTCTGCGCGACGATCATCGGCCCGAGGTAGTGCGGGTCGTCGACCGCGTGCGCTTGAGAGCCGTCGGGCATCAGGGTTGGCACCGAGGTGCCGTTGACCAGGTCGGTCTGCAGCGCAACCTGCTTGCCCGGGATGACGCTCGTCGATAGCTGCACGTACTCGCGCATCAGCGTCGGGGGCAGATCCGAATGCATCTTCTCTCTGTGCTGGACAACCGCGATCACGTAGTAGTCCGTGTTCGAGAACGTGGTCTGGTCGGGTTGCGCCACCGGGATGTACTGTCCGAGGTCGTTTACCCCCGCGGGCGTAAGGCCCGGCAGGGTGTCGACGAACTTGCGGATGCCGCCCGGTGAGACGTATCCGGAGCCCGGGTTGGTGACGTTGATCGAGGTGATGGTGCCGCTGTTGATCGATGCCGACACCGTCGCTCCTCTACCGGTTCCTGCTCTACCGGCTCGATCCGTGATGATCATCGAGGGCGGCCGCGTATAGCCCAGGCCGAACGCGTTGAGAACGACCGACGAGATCGAGATTGTCGCCGTCGCAGTCGCCTCTTTGAACGTCGCGGGATCGTGCGTGGCTGGGGCGAACCGCGTCCCATCAAGGATGCTGACTCCCGGCGCGTTCGAGTAACCGGAGCCGGGATTGTCGAGGACGATCGACGTGATCGTGCCATTGGCGTCCATTGTCACGTGACCTGTAGCCTGCACGCCGCTTGGGTCGCTCGGCAGGTCGAAGTTCACCGTCGGATTTGTATAGCCGAACCCGCCGTTGGTAAGACGGATGTTGTCGACAATGCCGTATGCGGTCGCCGTCGCGCCGCTGCCGGTATCGCCGCGTCCGAATCTCGGGATATCTCTGAACTTCACGACCGGCGACGTGTAGCCGCCGCCTGGTTTATTCACCGCGACGGAGACGACCGTCCCTCTCGAGACGATGTGCGCGCTCGCCGCTGCGCCCGTTCCGGATCCGGCAATGGCGATGTTCGCGTTCGTGTACCCGGACCCGGGGTTGGTCACTGTGATACCCGTGATCGAACCGTCTCTGCCGATCTGTGCTTGAGCCTGGGCTCCGCTACCGTCGCCGGTGATCGTGACGTTGGCATCGGGCACCGTGAGCGGGCTGTTCGCCCAGTTCGGGTACGGCCCGAAGTAATGAGGGACAGTTGACTCGTCGACTGGTGACGACGGCGTGGCCGAGACGGCGGCTCCACTGAGCAGCGCGCTCAGCCCGAGCGCCAACACCGTGCTGGAGATGAGAGCGGTGAGCCTGCGTCTTGTCCTCGAGGGATTAAGAAAATCCCCTCGCGTCCTCGCCGGCGACCTCCAGCGATAGCCGCCGCCGGGAAGTTCGGACTTCATTAGCCGTTTCATCTTGGTTCTCGAGTTATGGCGAAGTGCAGAGAACCCAGGCGATTGCTTGGACGCCACCACTACCGGACCAGTTATCGATCTCAACTGCCCACCCGGTCGGTGTCGCCGCGTTGTATGGATCCGGCACGCTGTACGACACGACCGGCCACCCGGTATTGGTGCTCGCATCCCAGTCGGCTCCGCCGCCGGTCGCGACCTCGCCCGAGTTGCAGGATGCAGTTACTTTCGAGAAGTTGGTTCCGAACGTGCCCTCGGCAGTGCGTTTGACCACTTTGTTTACGCCCGCCGCTCCGTTGGCTCCGTTGGCTCCGTTGGCTCCGGTAGAGCCCTTCGCCCCCGCCGGGAGCTGGCCTTTGGCGAAGTCCACGGCCTTGAGCGAGTGGTCTTTCACCTTGCTCGAAATGACCGCGTTGTTCTTGAGCTGTTTGGTGCCGACACTGCCCTTGGGCACGGCATTGATCACTGCAACACTCGTGCCGGTCGTCGCGAGGAAGAGTGCGACGCAGGCTACGATCATCGCTGGTGACGGCTTCCTAAGGCGTGTCTTCATTCTTGATTCACCGCTTTCGGTCGGTTGAAAGTGAGTATTCGGTCCGCTCTTACCCTGAACTTAGAAAATACGATACCCGTAGAACGCGAGTTGGCGGGCGGCGGGCGATGATTCTTCGAGGTGACGGTTGAGAACGCGGTGGTTCGAACGCATCTCGGCAATCGGAGCGACCGACGACGATGCGGAGAGCCCGCTACGCCGCGTGGCCCTAACCTCATATTCGGCACGCTGAAGCATCGGACGGCTCTTGCCAATAGCGGTATGAGCAGCGCTTTTTAGTGAAAAGCGCGGAAGTCTATCTTATTCTGCGCCAGTCTTTTCGACGGCGCTGCGCCTTTCACGCGAGACGCGAGCGTCAGTAGAGAGCCGCTGTTTCGTCCCGCCTCGGTTACGAGGCGACGGCCTCAAGCAGCTGCTCGGGGATGTCGAAGTTGGCGTAGACCTCTTGCACGTCGTCGAGCTCCTCGAGCGCCTCGACCAGCTTGACCAGCGTGCGCGCCGTCGACTCTTCCGTCATCTCGACGGTCGTCTTGGGCAGCATCGTCAACTCGGCCGACTCGATCGGAAAACCTGCTTCTTCGATTGCCTGGCGCAGGCCGTGCAGCGCTTCGGGCGCGGCGGTCACCTCAAAGCTGGAGCCGTCGCCGTCCACGTCGTCGGCGCCACCCTCGGCTGCGGCCAGCATCAACGCGTCCTCGTCCACTCCCTCGGCCGGCACGAGCACGACCGCGCGCCGCTCGAACATCCAGCCCACCGAGCCGTCGGTGCCGAGATTGCCGCCGTACTTGCCGAAGGTGTGACGCACCTCCGCGGCGGTGCGGTTGCGGTTCTCGGTCAGCGCCTCGACGATGATCGCCACGCCGCCGGATCCGTAACCCTCATAGACGACCGTCTCGAAGACCTGCCCGCCCGCGCCCTCACCGGTGCCCTTGGCGATCGCCCGCTCGATGTTGTCCTTCGGCATCGAATAGGAACGGGCTTTCTCGATCGCGTTCTGGAGCGCGAGATTGGCGTCGGGGTCGCCGCCACCCTCCCGGGCCGCGACGATGATCGCGCGCGAGAGCTTCGAGAAGAGCTTGCCGCGCTTGATATCGGCGGCGCCCTTCTTGTGCTTGATCGACGACCACTTGCTATGTCCGGACACTCGCTGCCTCCCGTGCTACCTCGCAGAAGAGCTCGTGGACGCGCGTGTCGTCGGTGAGCTCGGGGTGGAACGCTGCAACAAGGATACGGCCTTCGCGCGCCAGCACGGGCCTACCATCGTGCTGCGCGAGAATCTCGACCGCCGGGCCGGCGCTCTCGATCCACGGCGCGCGGATGAAGACGGCGCGCAACGGCTGCGTCTCGCCCGCCAGCTCGAGGTCGGTTTCGAAGGAGTGCACCTGGCGTCCGTAAGCGTTGCGGCGAACGACGATGTCGATCATCCCGAGCAGCGGCTGATCGGGCGTGGCGTCAACCGCGCCCAGCGCGAGCAGGATCATGCCGGCGCAGGTACCGAAGATGGCGCCCTTGAAGGCGAGAATCGCCTGCTCGAGCTGGTAGGCGCGCACCAGCTTGCCGATCGCGGTGGACTCGCCGCCGGGGATGATCAGGCCGTCCAGGCCGTCGAGCTGATTCGGTTTTCGCACCTCGCTCGCCCGCGCGCCGAGGCGGCCGAGCACGTTCACGTGCTCGCGGAAGTTGCCCTGGACGGCAAGGACACCGATTCTGAGCGGCTCTTCCATACCCTCAGTCTAGATTCCGCCCTTCGGCCCCCGCCCGGTAGATCGTCGGCGCAGGCGCCCTCCTCGCATTTCGAAGCGACGCGTCTGGTTTAAACTCGTCCACCCGGCTAATGTTCCACTCGTGCTGGTAGCACTGGTCACGGGAGGAAATCGCGGCATCGGCTTCGAGGTCTGCCGTCAGCTCGGGCGCCTCGATTACGCGGTGCTGCTCGGTGCGCGCGACCTAGCCAAGGGCGAGGAGGCCGCCGCGGTTCTCAACAGCGAGGGATTGAACGTATCGGCGCTGAAGCTCGACGTGGCGAACGAGCAAGACATCGCCCGCCTGGGCGAGCTCGAGCGTGTCGACGCGCTGGTCAATAACGCAGGCATAGCACCCGACCGGGCCCATCCCGATACGAGCGCCCTGCTCGTCCCCGCCGAGCTCGTCCGCCTCGGCTTCGAGACGAACACACTCGGCCCCTACCGCATCTGCCAGCAGATCGTGCCGATCATGCAGCGGCACGGCTACGGTCGCATCGTCAACGTCGCCACCGGCATGGCCCAGCTCAGCGAGATGAACGGGCGCTCGCCCGGCTACCGACTGTCCAAGACCGCGCTGAACGCGCTCACGCGGATTCTCGCCGACGAGCTCGAGGGGATGAACATCTTGGTCAACTCGGTCGACCCCGGCTGGGTCAAGACCGACATGGGCGGCCGCGCCGCGCCGCTCAGCCCGGAGCAAGGCGCCGAGACGATCGTCTGGGCGGCGACGCTGCCGGAGGTCGGGCCGACCGGCGGCTTCTTCAAGGAAAAACGCCAGATCGCTTGGTAGAACCCACGCGCCGAGAACCCGGCTTCTCGGCGGCGATGGAGGCCGGGGGGGCGCTGTTCGCTCTTTAGCCGGCGCCGTAGGCGTGCTAAACACTCGCTAAGAACTGTCAACGGAAATCGCTAGATTTCCGTTGATCGTCACCAGCCGCGTGTCTCGAGCAGTTCGCTTTCGTCGAGGCCTCGACGAACTACCAGCCGCGTGTCTCGAGCAGCTGACTCTCGTCGAGAGTCGCGGTAGAGATCGAAGCCATCGCTTCGCCCAGACCCTGCGAGACGCGAGCGAGCACCTCGGGATCCTGGAAATGAGTGGTCGCCTCGACGATCGCCTTGGCGCGCGGAGCGGGATCGTCGGACTTGAAGATGCCCGAGCCGACGAAGACGCCGTCGGCGCCTAGCTGCATGCAGAGCGACGCGTCGGCGGGAGTGGCGATGCCGCCGGCGGTGAAGGTGACNNCCGTTCTCGGCCACCCACTTGACCAGCTCGACCGGGGCGCCCAGGTTCTTGGCCTCGGCGTAGAGCTCTTCGTCGCGCAGCGAGCCGAGGCGGCGGATACCGCCGTAGACGGCGCGCATGTGACGGACGGCGTTGACGATGTCGCCGGTGCCGGCTTCGCCCTTGGTGCGGATCATGGCCGCGCCTTCGGCGATGCGGCGCAGCGCCTCGCCCAGGTTGCGAGCGCCACAGACGAAGGGGATCGTGAAGCCCCACTTGTCGATGTGGTGCTCCTCGTCGGCCGGGGTCAACACCTCGGACTCGTCGATGTAGTCCACCTCGAGCGCCTGCAGGATCTGCGCCTCGGCGAAATGACCGATGCGCGCCTTGGCCATCACGGGGATGGTCACGGCTGCCTGGATCTCGCGGATCTTGGTCGGGTCGGCCATACGCGCGACTCCACCTTGAGCGCGGATGTCGGCCGGGACGCGCTCGAGCGCCATTACGGCGCAGGCGCCCGCGTCCTCGGCGATCTTGGCCTGTTCGGCGGTCGTGACGTCCATGATCACCCCGCCCTTGAGCATTTCGGCGAGTCCGCTCTTCACGCGCATGGTTCCGATTTCGCTCATCGGTCTTGATTCTACCCGCGCGAATCGAGCGGGCGCAGGGTTCGGACTGATCATTTCGCCACTCGACGAATCGAGGAGCGGCTGCCACGTCTGTCGCGCTCCCTACTGTCGTCGGCGGCGCATCTGGAAACAGCCCTAGCGACTGGAGAGAGCGAAATGAAAAAAGCAAGCGCCTGGCTTCTTGTCATCGGCTGGGTCTCCGCCGCGCTCGGCGGTTTGGTCGGCATCTTCATCGGGGGCTACCTCGCTTCGGCCAAGGCACCGGCCGGAGGCGGCGAAACGACCTTCAAGTACGACGATTACTCCCGGAAGCAGGGCATCCCGATGGTCATCATCGGTCTGATGGTCTTCGCGCTCGGGGCGTGGCTACGCGCGAGGGGATAGAGCAGTCGAGACGGGGCTCTCTGGCTTCGAACCGACCTCGGGAACTTACGAGCACGTGATCCGGCTCACTCAATAATCAAGCTCCCGGGAGGGGGAGCCCCGGGAGCTTGAGTCGAACGAAAAGGAGAGCGGGCTAGCCGGAAGGACTAACGTCCTCCCCGCGTTCCCGTTCCCCAGAGGGCACTGCCGCATTCGTGCACCGCTCCTGCTCCTTCTACCGCGTGTTAGCGGTACCGCAGACTTCTCGTTAGCCCGAGACCTCGTTCAACGCCCTTGAGGTACGCGGACACAATTGACCGTAGTCCCGTGTCGGAGAGCGCGCATTCCCCCGAACGAGGGAACTCGCGCGGATTCACTCCAACGGGGGATCCAGCCATACCGCGAATGCCCTTGATACGTGGACGTGATCGCTCCAAACGATCGTCGCCGAATAGCCGGGCACGGCCGGCGCGCCGGCGATAGTCTGACGGCGGCGGGGCCCGTAGCTCAGTTGGTTAGAGCAGCGGACTCATAATCCGACGGTCGCTGGTTCGAATCCAGCCGGGCCCACCTTCTCCGCCAGTCTCGGCCGGTCGATCGGCGCTTAGTGAGATTGGCCGATGCGGCCGGAGATCACCCGTATCGCGATCTCGCGCGCCACTCCGCTCAGGGCGTCGGCAGCCGCGTGTAGCCGGCTTTTCTGATCGTCCGATGCTCTGTCCGCTTCTGAGTTGAGGGCTTCGATCAAGCCATCGAGCATGTTCTCGGGAGTCGGCCAGGAACCGAGATCGCGCCGTGTCCTTTCGAGCACTCTCGTGACGTCGCCATTGGTCTCTCTACTCCCGACTTCTCGAGCTCCGAACGCAACCTCAAGGTACGGAGGGTCGGCAACGGCGAGGGCTTCGGCGCCGATTGTTACCTGGTCCGCTGAAAGCCCTGTTTCGGCGCGAATCAGCTCGAGGCTGACAGGGCGCTCTCCTGCCTCGTAGTGGCGCAGCGCGACGCGTAGGATCGGCAACTCGCGCGAAGTCCAGGTTTCGTGGATCTCTCCCATCGCTCTAGCTGTTCAGTCTAGGCGCTTCGGATTGCGCCTTCTAGGCTGCCTGAGAGAGCGTCTAGCGGTGAGATTCGTCCCGTAGTGGGACGACTGCTGACCACTCGACCAGAGACTCGACCGCGTCTCTTCCTGTCGCGGCATCATTTTCGGCGCTTATGCCGCTGGCGGCGCGTTAACACTTTCCGCGTCTGGGCAAGAGGTTTTGCGACACCATCTCCGCCGCGATCAAGCGGCGATCATCGGAGAAAGAGAGGGACTCATGAGGCGCAGGTTTCAGTGGATATCACCATCCATTCTGCTCGCACTTATTGCGCTTTTCCTTGTACTAGGTGGCGTCACTGCATGTGGCGGAGGCTCTTACTGAGGCTCTAGAAACGGACTGCCGCTCACCGGTCGTTTCGACTCACGAGCCCCGCCCGCTCGTTTGCCTCGAAACGACATCTTGGGGATCGATCTTGCGCTGACGCTCTCGGCTGGCCGGGCAAGAACCTGCCGGAAGTCCTCTCGTCGGGAGGCATGACGGCTTCTAGCGTGAGAAGCGCAGGCGACCTGGGGACGGCATCGAGTGAGCCGCGCGCGGGTTTGTGGATTCCCAAACCGAGCGACCGGTTAATAAGATCGGTACATGCAGCGGAAAGCGCTACGGCTCGTTCTCCTCGCCGCCTTCTTGCTCACATTCGCCGCGGCCTGCGGCGGCAGCTCTCGCACGAAGAATGCAGTCGCCACAAAGCCGACAACCCCGGCGACCCTTCCCTTCAGGGCGACCTTCTCCGCTCCCACGCACAGCCCGGTAGTGAACAAGAACTGGCCGATCACCGTCATCGTCACCGACCTCTCGGGAAAGCCAATCGCAGCGACGCTGCAGATGAACGTGCTGCTCGGCAGCCTGCGGGTCGGCCAGATCGACAACGGCAAGATCTACCGCTTCGTCGGGCGTCACCACGAGATCATCACCTGGCCGCTCGGCGCGGTCGGGCACCAATTGACACTGCAATCAGTGGTCAAGGTCAACGGGAAGACGAAAAAGCTTCTCTGGGCCATCTCGGTGGCGAAGAAGTGAAGCGACCGGCGCCAAATACCGATCATTACCGACAGCGGTCGTGAGACAATCACCTGACCGGCCGTCCCGATCGGCCGGCCGATTGAGTGCGCCTAATAGTCGGAGCATCGGAAACGACCGCGGAAATCCAACGAGCGATTCGACGAGGACACGTGAGCGCAAGTAACGGACACGGTGTGCAGGTCGTCATCGAGCACGTCCGCAAGAGCTTCGAGGGCGGGCTGATTCGCTCGCTCGAGGACGTAACACTGGGTATCGAGCCCGGCGAGTTCGTCTCGCTGATGGGCCCATCGGGCAGCGGGAAGAGCACGCTGCTCAACCTTATCGGCGCCCTCGACAGGCCCGATTCGGGCTCGATCAGAGTCGGCCCTCACCGGATTGAGAACCTGCGCAATCCCTCGGAGTACAGAGCCGGAGTCGTTGGCTTCGTCTTTCAGCTCTCCAACTTGATCCCGACTCTGAGCGCGCTGGAGAACGTTCAGCTGCCAATGCTCGGACGTCACAACTCGCGGAAGGAGCGAGAGGCCCGCGCGCAGGAGCTGCTCGAAGAAGTGGGGTTGTCGCATCGCCTCGACGCCAACCCGGGAACGCTCTCCGGCGGTGAGCGCCAGCGGGTGGCGATCGCGCGCGCGCTCGCGAACCGGCCCTGTCTACTTCTCGCCGACGAGCCGACCGGGGCGCTCGATTCGGTTACCGGCGAGCGGATCATGTTGCTTCTGCAACGGCTGCGCGAGCAGCATCAGATGACCACACTCGTCGTCACAAATGACGTCGTAGTGGCCGCCGCCGCAGACCGCGCCTACCGTATGCGCGACGGCCGCGTAGAGCCGCTCGACCAACCGCCTACTCCCTACGCAGGGCCTCTACCGGAGCAAGCCTGATCGCACGCACCACGGGGTAGATCGCGCCAAAGAGCCCGACTCCGAGCGAGAAGGCCAGCCCCCAGGCGAAAACGCCGGCCGTGAAATCCGGGCTGACGAAGGTCGAGATCAAGCCGTAGCTCGTGAACAGCCGTGCCGCCAGCACTCCGACTCCCAACCCGATACCCAAAGCGAGCATGCAGATACCGAGCGCCTCGCTCACGATCAGGGCCGCAATGCGGTAGGCCGGCCAGCCGATCGCCCGCAAGATGCCAATCTCGCGCGTGCGCTCGGACACCGACATCGCCATTGTGTTCATGACGCCGATGCCGCCGACTATCAGCGCGAGCAGCGAGAAGATCCAGCCGGCGCTGATCAAGAGCCGGCTCTGCGTGTCGATCTTGACGGCCTGGCCCGGCTCGGCCACCGGCAATATGCCGGGGATCGTGCTGGCGATCTCCTTGGCCACCTCGCTCGACGGCCGCCCCGGGGTCACGGTGATCGCGATGGTTGTTATCTCGCCCGGGTGGTTGCTCAGCTTCTGCAGCGCGGAGAGCTGCATCACGCCGCCGCTGTCTTCGGACGGGTCGCCCGTGTGGTAGACGCCGGCGACGCGGAAGCTGCGCGTGACCGACTTGAAGGCCGGCGCTCCCTTAAAGCCTTTGATCTTCAGCGTGCCGCCGAGCTTTGCGTGCAGGGAGTTGAGCGCCCCGTCGCCGACGACGATCTCGTTTTGCCCGGGGAGTCTCCCGCGCACGATAACGAGCCGCCGCCAGGGAAACTGGCCCGGCTGCATCCCGAGCACGAGAAAAGAGGTTTGCTTGTCAACCGTGGTGACGTAGAGCTCGATCCCGGCCACCTCTTGTACGCCCGCCTCCTTCTTGATCCTGGGCTCCAACGATTGAGGCAGAAGCGATTTGGTCAGATCGGTCGTGCCCGACTGGAAGAGCCCAAAATCCGCGCGGCCCAGATGAATGAGTTGGTTGGCTGTATTCGCAACTCCGTTGGTGATCGATAACAGCGCAACTATCAGGCCGACGCCGATCGATACCCCGGCCGCCGTCAGCGCCGTGCGCATTGGGCGACGCAGCAGGTTTTTCCGGATCAGCTTCGCCCAGGTCACGCAAGGAATACTTCCCCTTTGCCGGCCTTCTCGCAACCGAGCCAAGCCCCGACGCAACGCTGGAGCGCGCGCTCGCCTGCCTTACTCACGCAGGCGCAGACAAGGACCCGGCCGCGACAGTACGGCCCGACGCCGAAAGAGATCGTTTGACGAGCCGCTAAAGCAGACCGCAGGCACGAGCAGTGTTCGGCCATGGATAGAAGCCCCAGCCGCTCTTGTGGGCCCGTTCCGCCACCCACATCTGCTCGCTCGGGCTCCAGTGATTGGCCGTCCCCTTTGCGCGCAGTAGATAGCCGCCGTAGTTGCGCTGGAAGGAAATGTCCATCTGCAGGCCGCCGTAATAACCGTTGCCGGTGTTGGCCGACCAAGAGCCCTCGCCGCGATGAATGCACAACCACTGCGATTTGTGAGGCACGCTCATTGCCATCCGCCGCACGCGGGTGGCCCGCTTCTGCCAAAGCCGTAGAACCCAGCGACGGTACTTCGCGTTGGACGCCCTGAGAGCCGCGTTGCCGACCGGCGTCTTCGCCACGCCCATGACGCTTTGCCAGTGCCAGGTGGTATGCCTCAACTGCCGTATCGCCCGAAACTCGGACGTTCGCTTGTTGGCGCCGCCGGCAAGTGCCGGGGCAAGTAGGACGATGATCACGAGCGCGGATAAAAGAACGCGCAAAGCGCTTCTTCGAATCACGAACAACTACTCCTTACACGACAACGACGACCGATGGCGCCCGGGAGAATTCGGTCGGGCCGCCTCGGCCTGACGTCACCGAAGCGACATCAGCTCCGCAAGGCTAACAAAAGTATGTGTTGCGCAACCAGCCCATAGCGAACATGTACTACGAGCTACATATGACAAACTTCGAGCAAGAAACGCCGAAAACGCGCGACTTTGCCGAATACTCGCGATTACTCCTATCGAGCGATGCGCGGTTACCCCAGCCTGACGACACTAGAACTAGCCCCAACCTGCGGAATCATGCAACTGCGACTAGGCGACACGATCTATACAGAACGTCTGGCTTCTTTCCTGGAAAGCCTCGGCCAGGCAGCGATCGTCTCTGGTCCCAACGAGATCGAGCTCCTCGCTCCCGATACGGGCAAGGCCGGCGACATGGCGCGGCGAGAGATCGCAATCTATTTGCGCGTCTGGAGCGTCTTGTATCCCGATGCCGAGGTTTCGGTAGTCGGCGAAGGCTCCGTAGAGCTCGCCGAAGCGCAAGCCGTCAGCGCCAGCTAGCTGCGCGCGTTTTCTATCACCGAAGAGGCGTAAACCGCTCTCTTCGTTTTTGCGCACAAAAAAGCGTCGAGCCGGTGACGCTTTCGTCCCCTCTCCCTAAGAACCTCGGCCTTGCCGTTTCCGGCTCTTCCGTTGCCCCTTGGATGAGGTTCAACCTACTCGCGTTCCGTGCTCGACGCTCGATGATCTTCCCACGCTTCCTCACGAACTTCAATACGGGGAAATACGTATTTCACGGCTTACCGCGGAGGGGAAGACCTCCGGCTCGCTCGGCCCGCTTTGGGCCGATCTGATCGCTCCCCCAAGAGCTCGTCTGTGAACCGCGACTGGCCGCGTTTCTGCCGCTCTCCGTCCGAGCCTGCGCCGAGATCGAGCGCGAGAAATCCGACGCTCGCCGTTAGTGCTTGTGATGGTGTCCGCCGCCGTGCCCGGCCATGCCGAGCAGGAAGACGACGAGCACCAGCACGGCCCACCAGGCGATGCTCAGAGTGCCGTTGTGCCAGCTGAGGACATCCCACATGGCGAGGAGTCCAGTACCCGAACCGGCGCCCACTCGGCTCAGGAGAGCCTGAGCACCACGAGCGCAGCGGCAAGCGCCACGACCGAAACGCTCAGAGCCCGCAGAGCGGCCTCGGGAGTGGCCAGGAGCGTGCGCTCGTCGATCGCTTCGACGCTGCCGTCGTTATAGACGAGAGAGCCGGATATCGCACTCACGCGCCGGCGTATGTTGCGCACCTGGGTCGAAAGACGGCGCTGGGCGGCCGAGAGAAGAGCGGCAAAGAGCGCCGCCAGGAGCGCTTCGGCTCGGAGAGTTCCGCTGGCGCCCACATAGGCCGTGAGCACCGGAAAAGCGCCCCAGGCGAGTGCGAACCAGAGATCGCCGTGAAAGCGACCGCCAACGAGCTCGAGCGTGTAGGCGGCGGCGATGAAGGCACCGAAGACGACGAACGGCACCAGCCAGAGCGTCCAGGCGATCGCCGCGCCGACTCCGATCGCCGTCGCGGCGCCGATCGAAACGATTGCTACCGCAATCAACACCCCGGCCGGAATTCGCGTCCGCAGCGGTCGCCCGTTCAGCTCGTCGAGGGCGTGCGCGCCTACCCCCATGGCGAGGAAAAAGGCCAGTAGGCCCCAGACCAGCCGATGCGCTTGCAGCCCGGGAGCGAGCGAGGCGCCGATGGCCACGTAGGAGAGATGCCAGAGCGTGTACGGCGGGTGCAGAAGCGTGACGTAGTCGCGCCATCCGCCCGAGTCGAGCGCGTAGAAGGCAGGGCGGGAACGGGATGCCGACGTCACTTCCTCCGCCCCCAGATTACGATCCCTCCGCCGAGCGAGAGCCTCCTGTAGCGCAGCTCCTCGATCCCGGCCGCGAGCCAGCAGTCGAGGACTCGCTCCAACCCGCCGTCGGCATAAAGCCCGCGGATGCTCGGGCCGAGGAAGCGTCCCACGTCTTTCCAGCCCTCCGAGACCAGCGCCCCGGCCGCGGGGAGACCCATGCGCACATACAACTCCCAGGCGGCGCGCGTAAGCGGACGCGGCGGAACACCGAACTCGAGTGACGCGATGACACCTCCCGGACGAACCACCCGAGCCAGCTCGCTCATCGTCGCTGCGGGATCGGCGACGTAGCGAAGCAGATACGTGAAGCTCAGCGCCGCGAAGGAGCCGTCGTCGAAAGGCAGCGACTCGGCGCGGCCTTCGCGCAGCTCGATCCGTTCGCCGAGATCGGCCCGGGCAATCCTCTCTCTCGCGCGCGCAAGCATCTCGGGACTCTGGTCGATCCCGACGACGTGCGCCCCGGTGCGCCTGGCGATCTCGATTGCAACGGCGGCCGTGCCCGTGGCCACGTCGAGCACCGTGTCGCCGGGGCCGGCTTCGATGCGCGACACGAGGAAACGGCGCCAACGAGGATCCTGGCCGAATGAAAGCAAGCTGGCGTAGCGATCGTAGTTCGGCGCGATCGGTGCGAAGAGGGCCTTCGCTTGCTTGTTCGGCGGCGGCACCCCTTCCACCGGGCCAGTTTACCCCGACGTCGGGCGATATGAATCGCGCGGCATTAGCCAGACCTTAACCTGAAGGTGGGCCGCGCTTAACCTGGCGATCGCGATCATGAAGTCATGAACGGAAACCAAGGCCTGTTTGGGCTAATGATGAGACACGGTGAAGCCCACGGCTTCTCCGAGCACATGCACGATACGGGACCGAGCTCGATCGAGTGGGCGATTCTCGGAGTCGTCATCGCGATCCTGGTCGTCGTCCTCTTGCTACTCGCCGATCGCTGCCGGCACCGGCGTTATCACCGCCGACACGGTTGGGAACACCACGGAACTCCCGACGAGCCGCTGACGATCGTTCGCGCGCGGTATGCGCGCGGCGAGCTGACGCGCGACGAGTATCTGCAGTCGCTGGACGATCTCGGTGCTCCGCCCGGCGAAAAGAAGGAGCCGGAAAGCACGACTTCGGAAACTAAGCCGCGACGCCGGCGCGTACGCAAGCAAAACGAAAGCTAGCCCACCCGAAGAGAGCGGCACCGGTTCCATGCGCGGCGCATGGCCGGTGCCGTTCTCTCTAGGCCGCCAGCGAGTGCTCGAGTCGGAGCGCGGGCGCGAACAGATCGCCTTGCCGTTCGATGCGCTCGAGCACGTCGCCGGAGAGGAAGACGAGATCGTCGGGCTTGCGGCAGCGTTCGACCTCGCCCCAGCTGACCGGCGTCGAGACCGTCGGGCGCTCGCGGGCGCGAAGCGAGTAGACGACGACCGTTGTCTTGGCGGCATTGTTCTGGCTCCAGTCGACGAGGACCTTTCCTCCGCGTAACGCCTTCTTCATGTGCGAAACGACGAGCTCCGGATGCTCGCGCTCGAGTCGCTCGGCCAGGCGGCGCGCGTACTGGTGTACGTCCTTCCAGGGCCGGTCCGGGCGCAGGGGCACGTAGAGCTGCAAGCCCTTCGAGCCGCTCGTCTTGGGCAGCGCGGACAGACCGTCTGCATCGAGCACCTGGCGGATGAGCTCGGCCACCCGGCAGCACTCGACGATCGTCGCCGGCGCGCCTGGATCGAGATCGAAGACCATCAGGTCGGGTGGAGCGGGCCTGTGCCGGGCGTCCAGGCGCCACATCGGTGCGTGCAGCTCGAGCGCCGCCAGGTTCGCCGTCCAGACGAGCGTCGCCAGCTCGTCGGCTACTACGTACTCGACCTCGTCGCGGTTCTTGCTCGAGCCCGGAGAGGGAAGCCTCACCGTGCGCACCCACGAGGGCGCGCCGGCGGGTACGTTCTTCGCGTAGAAGAATCCGCTGCCTACGCCGTGCGGGTAGCGCTTCAGCGTCAGCGGCCTGCCCTTCAGATGCGGCAGGAGCACGGGCGCGACGCGGGTGTAGTAGTCGATCACCTCACCCTTGCTGAAGCCAGTGGCCGGATAGAGCACCTTGTCGAGGTTGGAGACCCGCAACCGGTGACCGCCGACCCGAACGCTGAAGGGGTCAGATTTCACGCTTGACTTCTCGCGGCCGTTTGTCCGAGCGAAGTCCGCGCCAGACGGGCTGGCGCAGACGCCCGCCCGCCGTCCACTCGCCGAAGCGGACCTCTCCGACCAGTCGCGGCTCTACCCAGTGCGCGTCACGGGCTTCGGCGCGCAGCACGCCCTCGGCGAAGGGCGACTCCGGGCGCTCGAGTGACGTCAACCGTCCCAGCAGGTCGTCGAGGGCTTCCTCGTTGAAGCCCGCTCCGACCCGTCCGGCGTAGACGAGGTTGCGGCCCTCGTAGAAACCGACGAGGAGCGAGCCGATGCCGCGCGAGCGGCGTCCGGCCCCGGGGCGCCAACCACCGATCACGACCTCCTGAACGCGCTCGTGCTTGATCTTCAGCCAGTCGCCTGAGCGGCGCCCGGGAAGGTACGGGGAATCCAGGCGCTTGCAGACCACTCCTTCAAGGCCCTGCTCGCGCGAGGTGCGCAGGAGCTCGGCTCCGTCCTTCTCGAAGAAGGGCGGTGCGTGCCAGTTGGTGCCGGACAGCTCGAGTGATTGCAGCAGACCTCGTCTCTTCCAGTACGGAGCCTCGAGCAGGCTGTCGCCGTCCAGGTAAAGCAGGTCAAAAACCACGAACGCGACCGGATGCTCGAGCGCCAGCCTGCGAGCCTTTTCGGCCCTGGTCACATTCATCCGCGCCTGCAGGACTCCGAAGCTCGGCAGCCCTCGCTCGTCGAGCGCCACTATCTCGCCGTCGAGGATCGCCTCGCTCCCGTGCATCGCTGCGTGCAGGCCTTGCAGCTCGGGATAGGCAGAGGTCACGACGCGCCCGCTGCGCGAGAGCACCCTGAGCCCGTCGCTTTCCAGATATGCGAGGGCCCGAACTCCGTCCCACTTGAACTCGAAGGCCCAACCGCGCTCGTCGCTGGGAAGGCTTTTCGTCGTTTGCGCCAGCATCGGCGCTATCCGGGGAAGATGCTTCCGTTGCAGCTTGGTCGCGGCCATCGCACTGCCTCAGGCCGACTTGCGTCGCGCCGGTCGCTTGGCGGCGGGCTTGCGGGCGCCCGTGCCGTTTCCGTTCCCAGCGCGTTGCCGGCGCGCGGCCTCGACGCTCTTCTCGAGCGCCGCCATCAAATCTACGACGACGCCCCTCTCCTCGGCTGCCGGCGGCGCGATCAGCTCGCGGCCTTCGACCTTGGCGTCGATCAGCGACTTCAGCGCCTCCCGATAGGCGTCGGTGTACAGCTCCGGCTCGAAGTCGCCTGCCAGCGCATCGATCAGCGTGCTTGCCATCTCCAGCTCCTGCGGCCGAAGCTCGGCCTTCTGATCCAGCGACTCGAAAGCGGCCTTCCGGATCTCGTCGGGCCAGAGCATCATCTCCAGCACCAGCACGCCCCCCAGCACTCGCAGCATCGCCAGTGACTCGCGCTGGCGCAAGGCGATCTTCACGAGTCCAACTCGGCCCGAGCGCTCGAGCGCCTCGCACAGGAGCTTGTACGCCTTGGTCGCGGGCTCGTCGGGCTCCAGGTAGTAGCTGCGAGCGAAGTAGATCGGATCGACCTGCTCGAGCGGTACGAACTGGAGCACGTCGATGATGCGCGAGCTGGCAAGCGGCAGGTCAGCGAAATCCTCGTTGGTGAGAATGACCACCTCGCCACTCGGAAGCTCGTAACCCTTGGCGATGTCGGAGTAGGAGACCTCCTCCCCGTCGATCGAGCAGACGCGGCGGATGCGAACGCGCCCGCCGTCGGCGGCATGAACCTGGTGGAAGGAGACGTCCTTCTCCTCCGTCGCCGCATAGAGCTTGACCGGAATCGTGACGAGCCCGAAGGAGATGGCGCCGTTCCAGATACTCCTCATGTTTCCCTCCCCGTTTGGCAGAGGACTTCTGCCCCGCTTTCGGCGCCGGAAAACTCGCGCCCCACCCCACTCCTAGGCACCGGCCGCGAAGTTAGCGACGATCGAGACGATGCCGGCGAGCGCAATGGCGGCGTTGCCTGCTCGTAGCTCTATCTCGCCGCTGTCTCTGTCCTATGAGAGAATCAGTCCGTCGTGCGACATCGCTGATTCTTATCCGTCTCTAGTACCCCTTTCTCACTCCGGAGGATCAGATGTCCACTCGTACCAGTTCGACCCCGCACGATCTGAGCGGGCGCACGGCGCTCGTCACGGGCGCCAACATGGGAATCGGGGCGGCCACCGCCGTCTCGCTCGCGCGCCGCGGCGCCGCAGTTCTCGTCGCCTACCTGTCGATGACCGATCCGGAAGACGACTCGACCTTTCCGCCGGCCTACCGCGAGGCACGCGCGCGCGACGGCTCGCAGGTTGTCGACGCGATCCGCCGCGAGGGCGGCCGCGCCGAGGCGCTCGAGGCTGACCTGGTGGACGAGCTAGCGCCGGCGCGGCTGTTCGAGCACGCGGAGAGAGAGCTGGGGGCGGTCGAGATCCTGGTTTTGAATGCGACCGGCTGGCAGAGTCCCGACAGCTTCTCGGGCGGGCGCGAAGACCAGGTTGGCCGACCACTCCATCCCGTCACGACAGACGCGTTCGATGCCCAGTTCGCCGTCGATGCTCGCGCGTCAGCTCTGCTCATCGCCGAGTTCGCCCGCCGTCACGCGGAACGCGGCGCCCGCTGGGGCCGGATCGTCTCGCTCACCTCGGGCGGGCGCGACGGCTTCCCGGGCGAGGTCTCCTACGGCGCCGCCAAGGCCGCCCTCGAGAGCCTCACCCTCTCGGCCGCCTGGGAGCTCGGCGAGCAGGGAGTGACCGCGAACCTCGTTCATCCACCTCACACGGACTCCGGCTGGTTCACACCCGCTGTCGAGCGCGAAGCAATAGCCGCCAGTCCGCTTCGTCATTACGCACAACCCAAGGATGTGGCCGAGGTGATCGCCTACCTCTGTTCACCCGCGGCCGGTTTCATCACCGGGAACCGGATTCAGATGCGCTGAGGAAGGGCGCTTCGAGTTTGTTCCGGCACCTCCGGGGTCGTTCGACACTTCCGTCCCGAGCGGGGCGAGAGACTGACCTTGGCGTGCCGTTTCTGTGCCGAATCCGAATGCTCGGCTACAGCTTGTAGCCGATCTTCCTGAGTAGCTCGTGGCGGGCTACGACGTCTTCGTCGGTCTCGACGCCGCGCGGGCTCTCCCCGTCCACCACGCCGGCGATGCCGCGCCCGCGCTCGGTCTGGACGACGATGACCTCGACCGGGTTGGCCGTGGCGCAGTAGATGCGGCATACCTCCGGCACCTGCTTGAGCTGGTTCAAGACGTTGACCGGGAAGCCCTCACGCAAGAAGACGATGAAGGAGTGGCCGGCGCCGATCGCGCTCGCGTTTGCGACCGCTAGCGAGATCAGCTCCTCGTCGTTGCCGGCGCGGCGCACGAGGCAAGGCCCCGAGGCTTCGCAGAAGGCGATGCCGAAGCGCAGGTGCGGGCCGGTGCCGACGAGCGCCTCGTAGACGTCGTCGATTGTCTTGATGAAATGCGACTGGCCGAGGATCACGTTCACGTCCTCGGGCTTTTCGATCTCGACGGTCAGGAACTCCATGGGCAACCTCCTGCGAGGATTCTCCGTTGCGGGAGCCGAGGATTCAAGGCGACGACCATTATCATCGGCTTCCAGCGCGACCGTAGCCACAAAACCATGCAAACGAACGAGCTCATCGACTGGCCGACGCTTTGCGTCTTCGGCGACTCGATCGCCGTCGGTTCCGACGACAGCGAGGCGGGTGGCTGGGTCGCGCGACTGAGGCTGGATCTAAACGCGCGCGGGAAGATCTCGGTCTACAACCTCGGCGTCGACGGCGATCGCAGCGAGCAGCTGCTGCGGCGGCTCGCGGGTGAGGCGGCGGCTCGCAACGCGAGCGTGATCGTGATCGCGATCGGAGCCAACGACCTTGGCTGGCACGGTACGGAAGGAACCGACGGCGCCCTCTTCCGCGAGCGCTACGACGGCATCCTCTCGGAGGCCGAGCGCTTCACGCCGCGGATTCTCGTGCTCGGGCTGCCGGGCGTCGACGAGGGAAACGAGTCGCACGGTGTGCGAAACGAGCAGGTGATCGACTTCAACGGAGCGATCGAGGAGTTGGCGCGAGAGCACGGCGCCGAGTTCTTGAGCCTGTACGGACTGCTCTCGCCGACGGATTTCGTGGATGGGCTGCACCCGAACGCCCCCGGCCATGCCAAGCTGGCGCCGCTGATCGGGCGGGAGCTGGAGCGACTCGGCTGGGACGAGTAGCCGCCGACTTCGAGAAGACCTAATCGCTCGAGGTCGATCCCGCGTCGAAATGCGAGGAGGTCCTCCGAGTCACCGCGACCGGAGAGCCTCCCCATATCTCGGCGATCTATGCCGATCCAAGCAGTCCTACGGCTTGGTCATGCCCGTGTAGTCGCCGATTGCGTAGGCGCTGTAGGGCCCGTTCAAGAAGCCGTGCGCCTTACCGACCACTCCGATCTTGCCGTAACGATAAACGATCGATTTAGCGCGGTTGACGATCAGAACCTGATTGTCGAACTGGTTGGCGATCAGTATCGAGCCGTTTGTCAGCTGCACGGCACGCGTCGGATTCGGACCGGCGAGACTTCCCGGCTGCTTGTTGGTCGGGTAGTTGAAGACGACGTGCTTGCTCATGTTGACCTCGATGATCCGGTTGTTTGCCGAATCCGAGATCAACGTGTTGCCCGATGGAAGCCTGCTGGCAAAGGCGGCGCCGCGCAAGATCGAGTCAGCGTCGTCCGGCGACCCGTATTGCCAGACGATCTTCTTGGCCCTGGTGACCTCGATCACCCGGTTGTTGGTCTCGTCCGCGATCAGGATGTGACCGTTCGGAAGTAGCTCAGCGCTGTTCGGCGTGTCCAGGTGGTTGGCTCCCGATCCGGTGACGCTCGTCGTCCCGTATTGCCAGACGATCTTCTTGGCCTTGTTGACCTCGATCACACGCTGGTTGCCCTGATCGGTGATGAGGACATGACCATTGGGGAGATAGACCGCCGAGACCGGCGCGTTCAGTTGGTTAGGCCGGTTCCCAGTGAGACCCCCCACGCCGTATTGCCAGACGATCTTCTTTTGGGCGTTGACGATGAAAACGCGGTTGTCAATGGCGCCGGCCGGCGGATAACCCTTGGTTCCAGCCGGTACGCCGGTGCCCGCGATCAGGGTGCGACCGCCGGGGATGCGTTCGGCGTCGTTCGGGGCGATTACCGTAGTGCTCCCGGCGAAGGCGCTCCCTGTACCGAAACTCCAGACGATCTTCTGCGTCTTCGGGTTGATCTCGAGCACTCGATTGTTGAACTGGTCGGTGACGAGGATGTCCCCGGCTTTGTTGAAGCCCTTCGGTACAGCCTCGTGCTTGCGCGGCGAAGTAGCTGACGCCGAGACCGAACCGGCGACGATCGCTGCAGCAACGGTAACGAGGAGGAACGCAAAGAGCCCCCGGGATCTCCGCGCGGATTTCGTCCTCTGATGTGTGGGTTCCATACCTATCACCTCGTTTGATAACCGCACCCCGAGTGTGAGAATCACGCCCAGTGATGGGCGAGGTTTTCGCCGCGAACCCGGCTTTGGAAACGTCAGCTAGGCACGAGCGTGCGTATCAGCCGGAGTTAGCGATGGCGAGCAGCCCCTTAGTTCTTGACCTTCGACTCGGCCGGGACGCCGGCGGCCTCGCTAACCTGATTGTCTCGATGAAACGCTCCATTCTCTGCTTCGCGCTTCTGTTCGCGGCGCTCACCGTCTTTTTTGTTGCCGGCGCCGCCGCCGGCCCGGCTGGCTTCCGAGGTACGACCTCCCCGCTGACGCCGACGCTCAAGGCCCGTATGACCGGCGTTTCCTGGCATCGCGGCTGTCCCGTACCGCTGAGCGAACTGCGCCTGCTCACTCTCAGCTACCGCGGTTTCGACGGCCGTTCCCACACGGGCCGCTTGGTCGTCAACCGTAGCGTGGCTACCCGGGTCTTAGCGGTCTTCCGGCGGCTTTACCGGGCGGACTTCCCGATCCGGCGCATGCAACTCGTGGACGTCTACGGCGGCAGCGATTTCCGCTCGATCGAGGCCGACAACAGCTCGGCTTTCAACTGCCGCCCCGCCACGGGCTCGTCGAGCTGGTCGAACCACGCCTACGGCCTGGCGATCGACATCAATCCGATCGAGAACCCCTACGTGACGGCGAGCGGTTCGGTTGCGCACCGCGCCAGCCGCCCGTATCTGAACCGCTCTCGCGTCAGGCCGGGAATGGCATATCCGGGCGGAGAGCTGGTTGACGCCTTCCGCTCGGCCGGCTGGGGCTGGGGCGGCTACTGGAGCGGCGATCGCGACTACCAGCACTTCTCGGCCAACGGGCGCTAGATGGGGCGGTCGTACTCCTGGTAGTTGACTCGGAGCTCCAGCGAGCCGTCGCAGGCCTTCAGGTCGAGCAGCGTTCGGCCGCGCCTGTATGAGACCTCGCAAATCGACCCCGGCACCGGCGCGAAGCTCCAGCCTCCGAGGCGTTCAGCGTAGTAATCGAGCACGAGGTCGGGCCGGGCGCCGAGCGGCAACGTGTAGGTGTGCGTCGTCCAGTAACCGCGGAAGGGACCGCCGTTCGCCGTCTTAATCGTGACCGTCGAATCGGGCACACCGGTGGAGTAAGACGCGCGCGCTTCGACGGCGCCCGGATAGAGCGGTAAGGCCGTGAGCACGAGCTCGTTCTGCTTGGTCCATGCCTCCTTGTCGATGGCGCCGGACAGGAAGGAGCGGCCGAGGAACGCGGCCAGAATCAAGAGCGCGAAGATAACGCCGAGGCCGACGAAGTACACGGTCAGGCGTCGTTCGCTCACTGCGGACCTCCCGTTCGATGGTCGCGGCTCTTCGATCGTTGCGCCATGGCCCGAATATCGGCTATTTCGGGCGCGACGGAAAGGGATGAATCGACCGCCGCGTTCGGCAGTATGCGAGCCGAGCAAGAGAAAGGCAAGGCAGGGATGAGCGCGCCGAACGAACTGGAGCTGCTGGAGCCACGAAACCGCAGCGAATGGCGCGCCTGGCTGGAGCGAAACGCCGGCACGGCGCCGAGCGTCTGGCTGGCGATCGGGAAGAAGGGTAATCCCGTCACGAGTCTGACCTACGAGCAGGCGCTCGAGGAGGCGCTCTGCTTCGGCTGGATCGACAGCACCGTGAGCAGGCTCGACGAGCACCGCTACAGGCAGCTGTTCGCGCGCCGGAAGCCAAGAAGCACCCGGTCGCGAACAAACAAGGAGCGGGTGGCGCGGCTCGAGGCGGAAGGGAAGATGGCGCCGACTGGCCTGGCGGCGATCGAGGTTGCGAAGGCAAACGGAAGCTGGAGCGCCCTCGATGACGTGGAGGACATGATCGTCCCCGACGATCTCGCCCGGGCGCTGGCGTCGAACCCGCACGCGCTCGAGAGCTTCCAGTCCTTCTCGCCCTCGGCGCGGAAGGCGTTCCTCTACTAGATCAACAACGTGAAAAGCCCGGCGAAACGGGCCGAGCGGATCGCCGAGACGGTTCGGCGCGCCGCCGAGGGACGCCGGCTGACGGACTAGATCGCGCCCGTGCTCGCCAGGTACAGATAGCGCGCGTGCAATCCCGCCTCAATCGCCTGGCTGACGCCCTCCGCGTCGCCCATGCGGTTCTCGTATATGAAGAGCGCCTCCTCCAACTCGAACTGCGGCTTCAGCCCGAGCAGCACCTCCTTGCGCTTGAGCGCGAGGCGGTAATCCGCGTCGGTCAGGTTCCAGGTGCGAAATACCAGACCGTTCGCCGCGAGAGCTTCCGCCAACGGCGTCTTGTCGGGCGGCAGTTTCTCGACCGGGAACTCCTCTACCGGAACCCACGGCTCGCGTCCGTAGGAGAAGAAGAACGCCATTTCAGCGGCGGGTCGGAGCGCCGCTTTCAGCTCCCGGATCGTGGCGACGTAGTCCTCACTGAAGTAGATCGTGTCGATCGATAGCACGAGGTCGAAGGCCTCGGGCGGAAGCTCGAGCCGGTTGATGTCACCAAGCTCGAAC
This sequence comes from Actinomycetota bacterium, assembly GCA_003132665.1. Taxonomy (GTDB): domain Bacteria; phylum Actinomycetota; class Thermoleophilia; order Gaiellales; family Gaiellaceae; genus Fen-549. The sequence goes on along the minus strand of PKYN01000009.1, from coordinate 158,083 downwards.
GCCAGGCGATCCGCCTTGGAGACCGCGCGCTTCTGCGCCTGCTCTATCGCAAGTGGGATGTAGTCGAGCCCGCTGACGTGTGCGCCGGTTCGGTCGGAGAGGTACTCGGCAATCATGCCGTTGCCGCAGCCCAGGTCGAGCACGCGCTGACCGGGACCGAGCCCTGTCGCCTCGATCAAGAGCTCGAGCTGTTCGAGATCTGCGAAGCCGTGCTGGCCGAGATCCTTGCCGAAGACGCGCTCACAGAAGGAGCGGTGCGCCTGGCTGCGCTCGATAGCGGCGAAGTAGTTCTCGTAGAAGTCCCTCATTGGCTCTCGCTTTAGCCCTCTGGCGGTTGGCGATGGAACGATAGCCCGATAGATCACTCACGCTCGAGAGGCGCATCCCCTGTCCGGCGAACAACTACGATCCAGGCACTGCGGCGACAAGGCGGCCGATCGGGTCGACTGCGAAAGGAGTCTGGAGTGAAGCGTCCGAATCTCAAGCTTGGCAGTGACTCACAGCCGGAAATCTGGCTCGGAGTCAACTACTGGTCACGGGCGGGCGGGCCGGAGATGTGGCTGGAGTTCGACGCGGCGGTGGTCGAGCAGGAGTTGCGCCAGCTCAAGGAGCACGGGATCGGGCTGACCCGCTCTTTTCTCGTCTGGCCGCAGTTCATGCCCGAGCCGGGCGTCTTCGACGAAAACCTCCTGGCTCTGTACGGAACCTTCCTGGACATCTGCGCGGAGACCGGGATGAAGACGATCCCGACCTTCATCGTCGGGCACATGTCGGGCGATGATTTCGACCCGGCCTGGCGCGAGGGACGAGATCTCTACTCCGACCCGTTCATGCTCGAGCAGCAATCGCTCTATGTGCGCGAGGTGGTTGGCCGCTTCGCAGCGCATCCCGCCGTCACGGCCTGGCTGCTCTCGAACGAGATGCCGCTGTATGGCGGCGCCGGCGAGCACGAGGCGGTCACGAACTGGGTCAAGACACTCGTGCAGGCCGTCAGGGACGGCGGCGGCACTCAGCCGGTGTCGGCGGGAGACGGCGCCTGGGGCATCGAGACGAGCGGCAAGGACAACGGCTTCCGCATCCGCGAGCTGAAAGACGTCGTCGATTTCGTCGGCCCGCACGTCTACCCGCACGATCGCGACGAATGGCGCCAGCTGCTCACGGCCGCCTTCGTCTGTGAGCTCGACCATTTCGGGCTGCCGGTGATCATGGAGGAGTTCGGCGCCACCTCGGCCTTCGCCGACGACGAGGCGATCGCCGACTACTACCGCCAGGTGCTCGCGACGACGCTGCTGGCCGGCGCGACCGGCTGGGTCGCCTGGAACAACACCGACTTCGATCGCGTCGGCAAGGATCCCTACCGCCACCATGCCTTCGAGCTGCGCTTCGGGCTGGTCGACGCAAAGGGAAATCCAAAGCCTCAATTCGGCGAGCTGGTCGCCTTCGGCAAGCTGCTGAACGAGATCGAGCTGAACCGCTGCGAGCGCGCCGAGACCAAGGCGGCGATCGTCGTCAGCTCCTATCTAGAGGTCGCCTATCCCTTCATCGACGCCGAGATCCGGTTCCTCGTGCGCGACTGCCTGCTGCAGTCCTATGTCAGCGCGCGCGCCGCCGACCTGGCGCCCGCCCTCACACGCGAGCTGGACGGAATCAGCGAGGAGGCCGCGCTGTTGATCGCTCCTTCGGCGCAGATGCTGACCGGGCCGGGCTGGCAGGCGCTGGAGCGGCGAGCCGAGGCCGGGGCAACCGTTTTCGTCTCCTACTTCACCGGTCAAGGCCCCGGAGACCAACCCTTCCACCCCGGTCTCTGGCATCCCGACCTGAACGCGTTCTTCGGCGTTCGCCACCGGCTGCGCTACGGGATCGTCACACCGATCGTCGAGGACGAGATCGTCTGGCGCTTCGAGCAGGATTTCGGCGGGCTGGGCGCCGGCGAGGAGCTTCGCTTCCGCGCTCGCGGCTCCAGCGACGGGCGCTCGTTCCTGCCCCTGGAGCCCGTAACGGCGGAGGTCGTCGCCACGAGCTCGCAGGGGCACCCGGCGCTCGTTCGCCGCCGCGTCGGCTCGGGCTCGATCGTGCTTTCCGCATATCCGCTGGAGTACATGGCGGCGCTGGGCGAGCGAGTGAATCCCGACGACACCGTTCGCCTCTATCAAGCGCTGGCGCGCGAAGCGGGCGCCATGGCCCCGGTTCGGACCGAGCGCCCCGACGTCCACGTCGACCGTCTGGTCCGCGACGACGGCAAGGTGTTCGCCTTCTTCGTCGGCTACAACCCGGGCCCGCTCGAGCTCGAGCCGGAGCTCGATGACGGCGCCTCGCTGTACGACCTCTCGACTGGAGAGCCGCTGGAGCGAATCGCGCTGGCGCCGCGCGGCGTAACCGTCGCCGAGCTGCGCACTTCGTGAGCCAACAGCGCTCTCGTAGACAGGGCGGCTCACCTGATCGATAATCGAGCCGATTACTCGACCAGCGCCAATCGAGAAAAGCTCGCACCACTGCCGACCGACGTCCGCCGGTTCGGCGCGAGGTTGGGATGAGAGAGAACCGCTGCACATCCACGGAGAGGCCAAGCGAAAGCAGGCTTCGAAATACACCTTCGCCGGCGCGTTCGTCTGGGGCGTCTCCTTCCGTTGAGAACGGGCAATCCTTCCGAGCCCCGGGGTGTTGATCAACGATGGCTAGAGACAGGCGCGCAGAGGAGTCTTCGCTCGTCGCCCGCGAGTCGCTGCTGGAGCTGATCGACACGATCGATGCGATCGTGGTCGTCCTCGACGCCGAGGGGAAGATCCGCTACACGAACCAGGTCGTCGAAGAGATCACCGGCTACAGCCGCGAAGAGCTCGACGGCGGGAACTGGTTCGAGCTGCTGACTCCGAAGGACCGCTACCCGGAGGTGTGGGAGGAGTTCCAGAGCCTGACCGCCAAGGGCGCTCTGGACAGGTTCGAGAACCCGATCGTGACCAAGGGCGGCGAGGAGCGCTACATCGTTTGGCGAAACAGCGTCCTCCGCCGAAAGGGCAAGGCGATCGGAACAGCCTCGATCGGCATCGACATCAGCGAGCGCAAACACGCCGAGGAGGCGCTAGCCGACTCCGAGAAGAAGCTGCTCACCATCTTTACGTCCGTCCCGGTGGCGATCGTGGTCAGCGACCCCGACGACGGTCGCATCTACGACGTGAATCAGGAATATGAGCGAATGTTCGAATGCAGCTACGACGACGTGGTGGGAAAGACGTCGACCGAGCTTGGACTCTGGGCCGATTCCGAAGGCCGACAGCGTTTGATCGACTTGATCGAGAAGAACGGAAAGGTCGCAGACCTCGAGACCGCGATGCGAACGCGTGGCGGTCGAGAGGTGACGGTGCGCACCAATGCTCTCCCGGTACAGGTCGGCGGTTTGCGCTATCTGGTTTTCGCGCTTGCTGACATCACCGAGCGTAAGCAGATGGAAGAGCAGCTCGAGATGCTCAAGCACTCGATCGACGTGCACCCTGACGGCGCGTACTGGCTGGACGCGAACGGCCGCCTCGTCTACGTCAACGAGGCCGGTTGCCGGGCCGTCGGATACGCGCTCGAGGAGCTGCTGGGAAAGCCGGTCGGGCTGATCAATCCCGCGGCGACGCCCGAGCGAATGAAGATCATCTGGGAGCGGCTCCGCAGCGAAGGCTCCTACACCTCCGAGACCGTGCATCGCCGCAAGGACGGAAGCGAGTACCCCGCCGAGATCACCTCCACCTACGTCCAGTTCGGCGGCGAGGAGTACAACTGCGGCTTTGCGCACGACATCAGCGAGCGCAAGCGCGCCGAGGAAGAGCGCGCGTTGCTGGCCAGACAGCTTCAACAGGCGCAGAAGATGGAGGCGGTCGGCAGGCTCGCGGGCGGCGTCGCGCACAGCTTCAACAACATCCTGACGGCGCTCGGCGGTTACTGCGAGCTCCTGCTGGCGAAGCTCCCGGAGGGATCGGACGGCCGGCCCGAAGCCGAGCAGATCAAGCGCGCATCCGATCACGCAGCTTCGATAACGCGCGAGCTTCTGCTCTTCAGCCGGCGCGAGGCCGCACAGAAGGTGCGGCTCGACCTGAACACGGTGGTGGTGCAGTCGCAGCTGCTTCTGCGCGAGCTGATTCGCAGCGACATCAAGATCGTGGCGGCGCTCGCCCCGGTCGTGCCGCTGGTGCTCGCCGACCACAGCCAGATCGAGCAGGTACTCATCAACCTGGCGGTGAACGCCAGCGACGCGATGCCAAACGGCGGCGTGATCGCGATCGAGACCGCCGATCTCGAGCTCGGCGAGCCGCTGCTGAGAGGAGATGCCACGCTCGATGCCGGGCGCTATGTGGCGCTCGTCGTCAAAGACAGCGGCTCGGGCATGGACGAGAGCACGCTCGCGCACATCTTCGAGCCCTTCTTTTCGACCAAGGGCCCCGAAACAGGAAGCGGGCTGGGGCTGGCGACGGTGTACGGCATCGTCGAGGAGTCGGGGGGGCACATCCACGTGGACAGCAAGCCGGACTCCGGAACGAAGTTCACGATCTTCCTGCCCGCCCTGCCCGCCCGCGGCTAGCGATCGCTAGCGGAGCAGCTTCTGCGCGATGCCGCGAACAGTCTCCTGACCGTAGCTCGAGCTGGAATCGCCGTCGGTCAGCACGCAGATGACGACCACCTGCCCGCGTCGCTCGAGACGGGCGACCTGGTGTATCAGCTGGCCGCGATCGGTTCCGCGCCAGCCGCCCTTGAAGAAGATCTTCCAGCCGCGCGGGCGCGCAGTGGGATGCCCCAACTCTCCCAGGAGACGATCGAGGAGAGCAGCGAGCGAGCGTAGGCGTAGTAGCGCGGGAAAATGGCCCGGGGCAGGTTCTCCATCAGCAAAGCTTGATCGTTCGTGGTCAGCTCCGCGTTTGCCCAGTAACCGTGCACCGAGAAGTGGCGCATGCCCAGCCGGCGAGCGAGGTTGTACAAGTGGACGTCTCCGACCTCGTCGTAGATCTCGTCCGCGGCTTCGTTGTCCGACAACGTGATCATGGCCTGGAGCTCGCTGCGGTCGGTCGCGCTCAGCGGCTCGTGCGCGAGCGACCTGATGTCCAGTAAGCAGGTCATGAGCATCGCCTTGACAACCGACGCCGAGACGAACTGGCGGTCGTCGCCAAACGAATAGCGCTTGCCGCGCGGGTCGACGACGGTGAAGGAGACGATTCCGGCGCGCGAGCCGACGTAGCGCTTGGCGGCGGCAACCTGCGCCGGCGAGGGAAAGACCAGCGCGACACGGCGCTTGTGGCGCGGCTTCGAGGCCAGCGCGGCCGGCCCGCACAACGCGACGCCGAGAACGACGAGGAGTAGGAGGCGCGACCGCGACATGACCGCTTAATAACAGACTCGCTCGATGAAATCGAGCGCCGCGGCGGTAGTGCCGCTCTCGGGCGAATGGCTCGTTATCCTGCTCGCAGCGATCGAGAGGACAGGTGGCAGATGAAGATCGTCGAGGCAAAGGTGTTTACCTGCTGCCCGGGCAGGAACTTCGTCACCCTGAAGATCACCACCGAGTCGGGCCTGACCGGGCTGGGAGACGCGACCTTGAACGGGCGCGAGCTGGCGGTCGCCAGCTACCTCGAAGATCACGTCTGCCCTCTTTTGATCGGGCGCGACGCCGGGCAGATCGAAGACATCTGGCAGTACCTCTACAAGGGCGCCTACTGGCGCCGCGGGCCGGTGACGATGAACGCGATCGGCGCCGTCGACGTCGCACTCTGGGACATCAAGGGCAAGGCGGCCGGAATGCCCGTCTACCAGCTCCTCGGCGGCCGGGCGCGCGACGCCGTGCTCGTCTACGGGCACGCCAACGGCGACGACATCCCCTCTACCCTGCGCGCTGTAGAGGGCTTTCTCGAGCACGGTTACCGGGCGGTGCGCGCACAGACGCTGGTGCCGGGCCTGGAGAAGATGTACGGCATCACCAAAGAGACGTTTCGCTACGAGGCGGCCGAGGGCGACCTGCCGCTGGAGACGGTCTGGGAGACGCGCCCCTATCTCGAGTTCGTGCCCAAGATGCTGCACGCCGTGCGCGAGAAGCTCGGCTTCGATTTCCACCTGCTGCACGACGTACACCACCGTCTGACCCCGATCGAGGCGGCCGAGCTGGGGAAGAGAATCGAAGACTGCTCGCTTTTTTGGCTCGAGGATCCGACGCCGGCCGAGCTACAGGAGTCGTTCCGGGTCATCCGCCGGCATACGACCACTCCGATCGCGGTCGGCGAGGTCTTCAACTCGATCTGGGATTGCCAGCAGCTGATCGAAGAGCAGCTGATCGACTACATCCGCATGGACGCGGCCCACTCGGGCGGGCTCACGCATCTGCGCAAGATCGCCGCGCTCGGCGAGCTTCACAACGTACGCACCGGCTGCCACGGCGCCACCGACCTCTCGCCGGTGTGCCTGGCCGCCGACCTGCACTTCGGCATCTCGGTGCCGAACTTCGGCATCCAGGAGTACATGCGCCACTCGGACGAGACCGACGCCGTCTTCCCCCACTCCTACCGCTTCGAGAGCGGCTACCTGCACCCGGGCGAAGAGCCGGGGCTCGGCGTCGAGCTGGACGAAGGATTGGTCGAGCGCTTCCCGTACAAGCGCACCTATCTGCCGGTCGCCCGCCTGCGCGACGGCTCGGTCACGAGCTGGTGAGGCACCGGCCGTGACGCCCGAGCGAGAGAGCCTCTTGGCGCGCCTCTTCGGCCTGGACGGGCGCGTCGCCGTGGTGACGGGCGGAAGCGGTGCGCTCGGCGGCGCGATCGCCGGAGGCCTGGCGGGGGCCGGAGCGAAAGTGGCCGTGTTGGCGCGGCGACGAGAGCCGATCGACGTGGTGGTCGAGGCGATCTCCCGCGAGGGCGGCGAGGCGATCGGGATCGCGGCCGACGTGACCAAAAGGGCGCAGCTGGAGAGCGCTCGCGCTGAGCTGATCGAGCGCTGGGGTGGCGTGGACGTGCTCGTCAATGCCGCCGGCGGCAACGTCCCCGGGACGATCGTGGACGAGGCGAGATCGTTCTTCGATGTCGCGGCGGAGGACTTCGAGCTGGCCGTTCGGCTCAACTTGCTTGGCACGGTGCTTCCGAGCGCCGTCTTCGGGCAGGCGATGTGCGAGGGCGAGCCGCAGGGCCGCTCGATCGTCAACATCTCCTCGCTGACGGCGCGGCGACCGACGACGCGCGTCGTCGCCTACGCGGCCGCCAAGGCCGGGGTCGAGAACTTCACCCGCTGGCTCGCCGTCGAGATGGCGCGACGCTACGAGGGCAAGGTGCGCGTCAACGCGATCGCGCCGGGCTTCTTCCTGGCCGATCAGAACAGGGCGCTGCTGCTCGAGCCCGACGGGAGCCTGAGCGATCGCGGCAAGAACGTGATTCGCCTGACCCCGGCCGGGCGGTTCGGAACGCCCGGCGAGCTGGTGTCGACGGTGCTCTGGCTCGCGGGTGCGGGCGCCTCGTTCGTCAATGGCGCAGTGGTGACTGTGGATGGAGGCATGGATGCCTTCCGCGGAGTCTGAGCGGCTCGATCCCGACCGGCTCCTGGGCGCGAGCGCAGCGCAGCGAGCACTGGCGCGTCGCCTCTACGACGGGGTCGCCGGGCTTCCGATCGTCAGCCCGCACGGCCACGTCCCGGTCGAGTTGCTGGCCGAGCCCGAAGCGCGCCTGGGCCCGCCCGGACGTCTCTTCGTCACGGGCGACCACTACATCCTGCGCATGCTCTACTCGCAGGGGATACCACTCGAGGAGCTGGGCCTGCGGCCACTCGACGGCAGCCCGGCGGAGGAGGACGACCGTAAGATCTGGCAGCTCCTGGCCAACAGCTTCCGCTTCTTCGCCGGCACGCCGAGCGGGCTCTGGCTGAGCGCGACGCTCGCGGACGTGTTCGGAGTCGAGGAGCGCCTCTCGGCCGCGAGCGCCGACGCGATCTACGACCAGGTCGCCGCCCGGCTCGCCTCGCCGGAGCTCGCGCCGAGGGCGCTGCTCGATCGCTTCGAGATCGAGTTGCTTGCGACCAGTGACGCGGCCGAGTCCGATCTGACCGCGCACCGGCGCCTGCACGCCGACGGCCTCACAGGGCGGGTGTGTCCGACCTTCCGCCCCCGGGCGATCGTCGCGATCGGGGCGCCGGGCTGGCGCGGGGCGCTCGCGCAGTTCGAGCGGGTCTGCGGACTCGAGATCGCAGGCTACGAGGACTTTGTCGTGGCGATCGAGCAGCAGCGCAGGCAGTTCATCGAGCTCGGCGCGAAGGCCACCGACCACGCCGTCGAGTCGGTGCAAAGCGAGCGGCTGGCGTACGCCGAGGCGGAGGCGATCTTCCGGCGCGCGCTGGCCGGCGAGCTCGAGCCGGGCGAGCCCGACCGCTTCGCGGCGCACGTGCTCTGGGAGTCGGCCCGCATGAGCCGTGAGGACGGGCTGGTCATGCAGATCCGCGCCGGCAGCGTGCGCGACCACAACCCGAAGCTGGCCGAGCGCTTCGGCATCGACATCGGCGGCGACATCCCGATCTCCGTGGATTGGACGCGCGGCCTACGCCCGCTCCTCGTCGATCACGGCAGCGATCCGGCTCTGCACCTGATCCTCTCGACCCTCGACGAGGCGGGCTACAGCCGCGAGTTGGCGCCGCTGGCCGGCCACTACCCGGCCGTGCTGCTCGGACCGCCTTGGTGGTTCAACGACAGCCCGAACGGCACGCGCCGCTACCTCGACTCGGTCACCGAGACAGCCGGCTTCCAGAACCTCTCCGGCTTCGCCGACGACGCGCACAACCTTGTTGCCATCCCCGCCCGCCACGACATCTGGCGCCGCGCGACCTGCTCGTGGCTGGCGAGCCGCGTGCTGGACGGAGCGCTGGCGGAGGAGGACGCCGCCTGGCTCGCCGGGGAGCTGGCCTGTGGGCTGGCTCGGCGGGCTTTCCGGCTACCCGCGCCATAGGGAGATGGAGCATCGGAGAGGCTTCAACTCCGGACGCTCATCCTGCCTGCGGCGACTCGCGCCAGGTCTGCCGCGCCCGCGCCCAATCGGGGTCGTCGTGCCAGATGAACGAGCCCTCGCGCAGATCGTTCAGCGCCCACATCAGCTCCTCCTCGTTGTTCATGACGAAGGGGCCGTAGCGGGCGATCGGCTCGGCGAGGGGTGCGCCCGAGACCAGCAGAAAGCGGACTCCCTCGCCATCTGTCTCGACGCGTACTTCGTCGCCGTCGCCGAAGACGACGAGCTGGGGAGCGTACGCGAGCTGCCCGTCCAGCTCGCCGCGATAGCCGAGATCGCAGCCGACGCCGAAGTTACCCTCGCCGCGGAAGACGTAGGCAAAGGCGTTGTGCCCGCGCGTGACCGGCTGAACGAAGCTGCAACCGGCCGGCAGCTCGACGTCGATGTACTCCGGCTCGGCGTAGATCTCGGTCACCGGGCCCGTCACACTGCCGGCCGCGCCTGCCACGACCCGTACGCGTACGCCGTCCTCGCGCACGAATGAGGGGATGCTCGCGGCGGCCACCTCCTGGTAGCGCGGGGCTGACATCTTCAGCCTGGCCGGCATGTTGACCCAGAGCTGGAAGCCGCCCATCTTTCCGTCGCGCGGCCTGGGCATCTCCTCGTGCATCAGGCCGCCGCCGGCCGTCATCCATTGCACGTCGCCCGGGCCGATGGCGCCGGCATGACCGAGCGTGTCTTTGTGATCGACCTCACCCGCGAGCATGTAGGTGACCGTCTCGATGCCGCGGTGCGGATGGAGCGGAAAGCCGGCCAGGTAATCCTCCGGATCGTCCGACTCGAAGTGGTCGAGCAGCAGGAAGGGATCGAGGTAGTCGAGCGCCCGGCCTCCGATCGAGCGCTTCAGCTTCACGCCCGCTCCCTCCAGCGTGGGCTGCGGATCGATGATTTTGGCAACGGTGCGCGGGCGCGGGTTCGTGTCCACTACTACTCCTCTCTTCCTCTCCGGGCGACACGCCACAGTTACCCGCGCGCTTCGCGAGGAAACCAGCGGTGTGTCAGGTCGCCGCTTTCGGTCTATAACTTTGGGCGTGCCTACACACTCTTCGCCGCGCGGTCCGCAGGAGGTAAGGTCTCGCGCGATGGCGCGCCTGCTCGATCGAATCACCCTGCCGCAAGACCTCCACAAGCTGAGCGACGATGAGCTGCAGCAGCTGGCACAGGAGATTCGCGAAGAGATCATCGAAACCGTCGGGGAGGTCGGTGGGCACTTCGCCGCCAACCTCGGCGCCTGCGAGCTCGCGGTCGCGATCCACTCGGTGCTCGATTCGCCGCGCGACAAGGTCATCTGGGACGTCGGCCACCAGGCTTATCCGCACAAGGTGATCACGGGCCGGCGCGACGATCTAGCCACGATTCGCTCCTACGGCGGGCTGGCGCCCTTCTGCTCGATCTTCGAGTCCGAGCACGATGTGGCCGGCGGCGGACATGCCTCGACCTCGATCGGCTGCGCGGTCGGCTTCAAGGAGGCGATGCGGCAGGGAATCGGCGAGGACGGGCGCGTGGTCGCGGTGATCGGCGACGGCGGAATGACCGGGGGCGCCGCCTACGAGGCGATCCACCAGGCGGGCGGCCTCGAAACGCCCATCGTCGTCGTGCTGAACGACAACGGCATGTCGATCGCGCCCAACGTCGGCGCGCTCTCCCGCCTGCTGACGCGGGCTCGGCTGAACTCGAACCTCTGGCACGCTCGCGAGGGCGTGGAGGATCGTCTGCGCCAGCTGCCGGACGGGATCGGCGGCGCTTTCGACCGGTTGGGGCGACAGGTCAAGGGCTCGCTCAGGGCCTTGCACGCAGTCGGCCTGCTCTGGGAGGAGCTCGGCTTCGCCTACGTCGGCGTCGTCGACGGGCACGACGTGAAGGCGCTGCGCTCGGCGATGGCCGCCGCGCTAGGCGCCCAGCGTCCGGTCGTCGTCCACGTCGCGACGGTCAAGGGAAAGGGTTTTGCGCCGGCGGAAGAGGGCGGCATGGCCGGCATGGAGAAATGGCACGCGGCGAACCCGAAGTCGATCGCGAACGGCAAGCCGAACGGCGCGAAGGCGTCGGCCACAGCGGGGCCGCCGGACTACACGACAGTCTTCGGAGGCGCACTGGTCGAGGAGTGCCGCCGCGACGAGCGCATCATCGGCATCACGGCCGCGATGAGCTCGGGCACGGGCCTCAATCTCCTCCAGAAGGCGCTGCCGGAGCGGTACTTCGACGTCGGGATCGCCGAGCAACAGGCGGTGCTGTTCGCCGCCGGACTGGCGCTCCAGGGCGCGAAGCCCGTCTGCGCGATCTACTCCACCTTCCTGCAGCGCGCCTACGATCAGATCCTTCACGACGTGTGCCTGCAGCGTCTGAACGTTGTTTTTGCGATCGACCGCGCCGGTCTCGTCGGCGAGGACGGCGCGACGCACCACGGCGCCTTCGACATCGCCTACCTGCGCTCGCTGCCGAACATCGTGCTGATGGCCCCGCGCGACGAGGCGATGCTCGTGCACATGCTGCATACGGCGCTCCTCTACGACGACGGTCCGATCGCGCTGCGCTACCCGCGTGGCACGGGTACGGGCGCGTCGCTACCGGCCGAGCCGGAGCAGCTCGAGATCGGTACGGCGGAGCTGCTGCGCGAAGGCGAACGGGTAGCGCTCGTCGGCTACGGCAGCGGCGTCCAGAAGGCGCTCGAGGCAGCCGACCTGCTTGCCAAGCGCGGTCTCGAGGTGACGGTCGCCGACGCACGCTTTGCCAAGCCGCTCGACGCCGAGTTCCTGCGCGGCCTCGCGAGCGAGCACGAGCTGCTCGTGACGGTCGAGGAGGGCGTGCTGGCGGGCGGCTTCGGTACGGCCTGCTGGGAGCTGCTCTCGGAGCACGAGCAGGCGCCGCGGATCATTCGCATCGGCCTGCCCGATCGCTTCATCACCCACGGCGCGCCGGCGCTCCTGCACAACGAGGTCGGTTTCACCGGCAAGCACATCGCCGAGCAGGTCGAGGCGGCTCTCTTGGCAGCCAAGCCCGCCTAGCCCGGCCGGGCGTTCCAGCGACAGACATCACCGCGGCGGCTCTCCGGGGGCGTGAGACCCGCCCGTTGGGGCATCGAAGGCAATCAGTGAGCGCGTACCTGCGTGGTTTTGCTATACCCCCTACAGGTATACAAGAAAGGGAGACGGGAAATGAGCGACGTTGCGATCTACACAGTCCCCGACATGAGCTGCGGCCACTGCAAGGCCGCGGTCACTCAAGAACTGTCGGCGCTTGCCGGCGTGCGTTCGGTGGACGTCGATCTCGACACGAAGCTGGTGACCGTGACGGGCGAGAATCTGGACGATGCGGCACTCCGCGCCGCGATCGAGGAAGCCGGCTACGAGGCGACGTAATGGCGGGCGGATCCTCGACGAGTGAGCGCGAGCTGCGCCTCGACCTCACGGGCATGACCTGCGCCTCCTGCGCGGCACGCATCGAGCGAAAGCTGAACAAGCTGGAGGGCGTCGAGGCGACGGTCAATTTTGCAACCGAGCAGGCGACCGTCCAGTGCGACCCATCTGTGACAGAGGACGAGTTGGTCGAAGCCGTCGAGTCGATCGGCTACGGCGCCAGCCCGCTCGCGGCGGATCATCTGTATCGCGGCGGCGCCGAGGAGCACGCGCAGCACCATCCCGACGAGCCGCTGAAAAAGCTCCGGCTGAGGCTCGCCGTGGCGATCTTGCTAACCGTGCCGGTGGCGCTGGCGGCGATGATCTCGCCGCTTCAGTTCGCCGGCTGGGAGTGGCTGGCCCTGGCGCTGGCGACTCCGGTCGTTTTCTGGAGCGGGATCGGCTTCCACCGCGTAGCGCTCAAGAACGCACGCCACGCCGATGCCTCGATGGACACGCTGATCTCGATGGGCACCCTGGCCGCCTGGGGCTGGTCGACGGTAGTCCTCGTCGGCGGCCTGGCCGCGAGCACCTACTTCGAGGCCGCGGCGGCGATCACCACTTTGATCCTGCTCGGCCGCTACCTCGAGGCGCGGGCCAAGGGGCGCTCCTCGGAGGCGATCCGAAAGCTGCTCGAGCTCGGCGCCAAGGAGGCACGTGTCTTGCGCGGCGGCGAGGAAGTATTGGTACCGATCGACGAGTTGGTCGTAGGCGACCTGTTCGTCGTGCGACCGGGTGAGAAGCTGGCGACGGACGGGATCGTCGTGGAAGGAGCCTCGGCGCTCGACGAGTCGCTCCTGACCGGCGAGTCGCTGCCGGTGGAGGTCGTGCCCGGCGACGAGGCGGCCGGGGCGACGGTCAACACTTACGGCCGCCTGGTGGTACGCGCAACCAGGGTCGGCGCGGACACCGCGCTGGCGCAGATCGCAGGCCTGGTCGAAGCCGCGCAGTCGGGCAAGGCGCCCGTGCAGCGGCTGGCCGACCGCATCTCGGCGGTCTTCGTCCCGGTTGTGATCCTGATCTCGCTTGCGACTCTCGCGGGCTGGCTCGCCTTCGGCGGCTCGGCTTCGGCCGCCTTCACGGCGGCGGTCGCGGTGCTGATCATCGCCTGCCCCTGTGCGCTCGGGCTGGCGACGCCGACGGCGCTGATGGTCGGAACCGGCCGCGGCGCCCAGCTCGGCATCCTGATCAAGGGCCCGCAGATCCTGGAGCAGACGCGCAAGATCGACACGATAGTGCTCGACAAGACCGGCACCGTCACCGAGGGGAAGATGGAGCTGGCCGATTTGAGCCTGACGGCCGGCGCCACGCGCGCCGAGGTGCTGCGTCTGGCCGGAGCGGTCGAGGCCGCCTCGGAGCATCCGATCGCGGAGGCGGTCGCCCGCGCGGCCCGCGCCGAGCTGGGCACACTCCCCTCCGTTTCCGATTTCCGAAGTCAACCGGGCAGCGGCGTCTCCGGCACGGTAGACGGGCATGAGGTCACCGTCGGGCGAAGCGACGGACGGATCGCCGTCTCCTGGGACGGCCTCGAGCGCGCCACGCTCGAGGTGAGGGACCGAGTCAAGTCCACGAGTGCCGAGGCGATCGCCGAACTGAAACGGCTCGGACTGACGCCGGTGCTTCTCTCGGGCGACGCGAAGCCGATCGCGGAGGCGGTTGCCCGCGAGGTCGGAATCGAGCGCGTGCTGGCGGAGGTACTCCCGGCCGACAAGGTCGCCGAGGTGCAGCGCCTGCAGGAAGCGGGCCGGGTGGTCGCGATGGTCGGCGACGGCGTCAACGACGCGCCCGCTCTCGCCCAGGCCGACCTCGGGCTGGCGATCGGCAGCGGCACCGACGTGGCGATCGAGGCCTCCGACCTGACGCTCGTCTCGGGCGACCTGCGCGCCGCCGCCGACGCAATCCGCCTGGCGCGACGGACGCTGCGCACGATCAAGGGCAATCTCTTCTGGGCCTTCGCCTACAACGTGGCCGCGATACCGCTCGCGGTGAGCGGCCTACTCAATCCGATCGTCGCGGCGGCGGCGATGGCCTTCTCCAGCGTCTTCGTCGTTACGAACTCCTTGCGGCTGCGCCGCTTCCACTCGCGAAGGGAGAGCCCGGCATGACTGGTAGCGCAACTCAGAAACACGGCTACAGCCCGCGCAAGGATGTTCTCGCCAAGCGCCTGCACCGGATCGAAGGCCAGGTGCGCGGCATCGAGCGCATGATCCTCGAGGATCGCTACTGCATCGACGTCCTCACCCAGGTCGCCGCGGTCTCGACGGCGCTCGACAGCTTGGCGCTCGAGATCCTCGACGATCACGTGAGCCACTGCGTAGCGGGAGCGCTCGCCTCGGGCGACGAACAGGTCGCCGCCGAGAAGAGCCGCGAGCTGCTCGAAGCCGTTCAGCGCTTCACGAAGATGCGCTGAGCTCAGCCCTCTTGCAGCTCGGAACTAGCGGGTACCGTCGTCGAGCGCGCTCGGGTGCGGGCTAGAGTCAGGCCGTGCTTGCGATTCTCGGTGGTTTGGCTGCAGCGGCGTTCTGGACGGTCACGACGCTCTGCTCGTCGCGCTCGAGCCGCATCATCGGCCCGGTCTCCGTTCTCGCCTGGGTGATGATCGTCGGGTTCGTCGTCACGGCGCCCGCCGCGGCGATCGAAGGCGTCCCGACGAACCTGCACGGCTCGGTGCTGGCCTGGCTCGTGCTCTCGGGCGTGTGCAACGTGGGCGGGCTCCTGTTCGCCTACGAGGCGCTTCGCATCGGCAAGATCGGCCTCGCCTCACCGATCATCTCCACGGAAGGCGCCGTCGCCGCCGTCATCGCCGTCATCGCGGGCGAGGCTCTCGGCCTGCCCCGGGGCGTCACGCTCGTGCTGATCGTGCTCGGCATCGTCGCCGTCGCGGCCGGCTCCGCCGGGGAGGAAGCGCCCGGCCACCACGATCTCAAGGCCGCTTTGTGCGCCGGCACGGCCGCGCTCACCTTCGGCCTGGGCCTGTACTCGACCGGGCGCGTGAGCAACGAAGTGCCGCTGGTCTGGGCCGTGCTACCGCCGCGCGTGATCGGCGTGGTAGTCGTCGCGATCCCGCTGATAGTCAGCCGGCGGCTCCGCCTGACCCGGCGGGCGGCGCTGCTCGTCGCCGGTTCGGGACTGGGCGAGGTGGGCGGCTACTTCGCCTACGCCTTCGGCGCACGGCACGGAATCGCGGTCACCGCGGTGCTCGGGTCGCAGTTCGCGGTGCTCGCGGCGATCGTCGCCTACTTCCTCTTCGGCGAGAAGCTCGGGCGACTGCGGATCGCGGGCGTGGCGCTGACGGCGATCGGGGTCGCGTTGCTAAGTGCGTTACAGGCCTGAACGTCAATGCGCGTGACGCGCAGGCTTTCGGCAGAGTAAAGGGATGCGCGTCCTCTTCATAGGCGGCACGGGCAACATCTCGATCGCGGCGACGCGGCTGCTTGCCGAGCGGGGAATCGATCTCACTCTGCTCAACCGCGGGCAGAGGGAGGTCGCGCTCCCCGACGGAGTGCGGCAGATCAAGGCCGACATCCGCGACCGCGCGGCCACCGCCGCGGCGCTCGAGGGCGAGGAGTTCGACGTCGTCGTCGACTGGGTCGCGTTCGTTCCCGAGCACGTCGAGACCGACATCGCACTGTTCGCCGGAAAGGTCTCGCACTACGTCTTCATCAGCTCGGCGACCGTGTACAAGCGGCCCTCGCCCTTCTTCCCGACGGTCGAGGAGGCGCCGCTCGGGAACGTGCACTGGCGCTACGCCCGCGACAAGATCGCCTGCGAGGACAGGCTGCGGCGCGAGCACGCGCAAAACGGCTTTCCGGCAACGATCGTGCGCCCGTCCTACACCTACGGCGAGAGCTGGCTACCGACCGCGATCGAGGGCCAGGACTACACGATCATCGAGCGGATCCGCCGCGGCAAGAAGATCATCGTGCCCGGCGACGGCGAGTCGCTCTGGACGATGACGCACAACACGGACTTCGCGCGGGCGCTGGTCGGCCTGCTCGGCAACCCCGCCGCCGCCGGCGAGAGCTTCCACATCACCTCCGACGAGGTGCTGAGCTGGAATCAGATCACCGAGACGATCGCCGCGGCGGCCGAGCTCGAGGCCCAGATCGTGCACATCCCGAGCGACTTCATCGCCGCAGTCGAGCCCGAGCTCGGCCCGGGGCTACTCGGCGACAAGTCGCACTCGCTGGTCTTCGACAACTCGAAGATCAAGCGCTTCGTGCCCGGTTGGGAGGCGACTGTTCCGTTCGCCGAGGGCGTGGCGCGCTCGATGAAGTGGTTCGAGGCGGATGCCGCGCGGAGGGTTATCGATGAGGAATGGAGCGCGAAGCTCGATCGGATCGTGTCGGCGTACGAAGACGACGTCTTGCAGGTCGACTAGCCGATCGAGTTTGTGAACATGCCGACGACGAGCACCCGCCCGCTCGACGGGACGATCCCGCCGACATCCACGTAGGGCGCGATGTCGGGGGCCCAGCGCGTTAAGCGTCCCGTTTCGAGGTTGACCGCGGCCAGATTGTTGCCGCGAGACGCCCGGATGGGGTTGCGAAGGCCCCCGCCAAGGTAGACGAGCGGCCCGTCCGCCGCGAATCTACCGGCGTAGCCCCCGATATTTGAAGTCCAACCCTGTTGGTGGCCGGTGCGTGCGCTGGCCGCCGCGAAACCATCCTCGCCCGCGATGATTACCTGGCCGTGGGTGGCGAGGATCTCGAGGACACCATAGGCGGCGGTACCGGCCTTCGTGGGATTCCAGGGAAGGAGAGCGCCCGTCGCCGAGTCGAGCGCGGCGATGTTGATTCGGCTCTCGGCGCCAACTGCGTCGAAGAGCCCGCCGACATAGAGGCGTGAACCGGCAAGAGCGAGCGCTCCGACATGCGCAGACGCGCCGGAGAAGTGGAACGAGGGCGCTTGCCAATCGAGAAGCCGCCCCGTCTCGGCATCGAGCGCGGCGAGTCCGTGCCTTCTTGCGTTGCCGACGCTGGTGAACGCCCCACCCACGTAGACGCGTGTCGAGCTCGCGGCGAGCGCGTACACGTCTCCCTGCGAGGGCGCCGGGCCCACCCACAGGCGCGCGCCCGTCCTTGCGTCGAACGCCTCGACTGCGGACACTCGAGCCTCGCCCACCGTCCCGGGTACGGCTTTGAATCTCTGTCCCGCAACGTAGAGTCGCGAGCCCGATTTGACGAGCTCACAAGCGGAGCAATCAAGGTTGCGCGAGCTACGCGTGCCCCAGGCCGAGTCGAGCTTTCCATCCGCGAGCAGATGGGCGAGACCGACACCACCGTTGACAAACCAACCACCGCGCCCGTCGGCGACGGCCGACGAAGCATCAAGAGCCGAAGTGTGCAGGATCTCTCCAGAACGAGCGGAGATCAGAGCGAGATGAGAGTACTTGGGCTCGGAGGGAACTGTTCGTCTCGTTACGGCTCGCTTGGAGGTAACTGCTCCGCTCGTCTCGGTCCGCGGGGAGGTGGCCGCTCCGCTCGTCTTGGTTCGGTGCGACGCGCCACAGCTCGAAAGGACGAGCGTGGTAAGCACCAACAACACCAAGGCCCCAGTTCTCATCCGGGAGAGACTATCGACCGCCAGGATGATCGTTGCGCCGGTGCTGGGGCATGCCCCCCGTTACGGGCGACCACCCCACGAGAAGACGTGGTGCGACACGGACGTCCACGGGCCGATCTGGCAGCTGCCAGCGAGAACCTTGCCGTTGGCGTCGGGGTTTGCCTGGCAGATGAAGCCCTTTGGCCCGCCCGCGATCGGATAGCTGTGACCAACCTTCTTGCCTGGGAGCTTGACACTCGAGAGCTTGACGGCGAATTTCTTCGCCTTCGCGCAGCTGACGCCGTTCACTGTGACGCCGTACTTGTTCCCGCTCACCTTGCCGCCTGAGTGCGGGAAGACCCATTTCGCGCCGACCACGGTGCCGCAGGAGGCGAGAGCGGCCCGTTCGCCGGCGGCCATGGCAGATACAGCGAGGTATCCGGATGCGGCGAGGCATGCAAAGAGGAGGAGTGCAAACGAAGCTTTCATGACAGTCGTTCCCTTCAGGTCGGGAGTCGCGGCCAGGGGTGCTCCGCTTGGTTTCGAGTCAATCGCAGGTCATCAGGTGCCCGGCCGGCGGAAAGCGAAACTCTGCGCGGGGTCAACGTCCAGCGCGCTCAGCCCGGGGAATGGGACGGAGTCATACCCGAGGGTTCAGGAATGTGCCTTGACGGTTCTGGCCTGTACCACCTACCTAGAATCGAACTGCTCTCACGCCCCAAACGGCGTAGGATGTTCTCAACTGGCCCTGCATTCACGTTCCGGCCTGAGCCCGCAACACACCAACGCGCGATGCGCGCGAGGCGAGGAGCTTCAAGGCAAACGGAGTTCGTATGTAGGGCCAGACTTCTGCTTAACCGACTGGCCTGGGCGAGTGTTCAGGAATGTCGCCTGAATGCACTGGCGCTTGGGCGAGCGTGCGAGGCGAAGCAGGAGCGACTCAGGCTGCCGCGGCTCGTTCCAGCGCGTTGACCGAGACGCGATGCAGTCCGCCGCTCCATAGCCGGACGAGAACGCGGTCGGGCTCGTTCGCGTACCAGCCGACTACGTCGCCCCCCGAACCCTCGGCTATGCCTTCGGTCTCGCAAGTCAAGCGGATTCTGTCGCCGTGTCTAAAAGAACAGTTGTCTGATCGCGTAGGCGAGTTGGTGGTAGACATTTCTATATTCATCGGCAGCGAGGGACTTTGGCTTAAGGCGGAGGAACGAAGCGTGGGCGAGCGTACGGGAATGTAGCTTGAGCTAGTCGAGCACGAACCCCTGGCCGGACATCATGGATGTTCAGCCAGGGAAGCGTCTACGCGCTACCGCGGTCCAGGCCACCTAGCCGCTAGGCGGCGCGTGGCAGCTGCCAATTGCGGAGCGTCTCCCGATCATCCTCCTCCGCCTGCCTGCGGAGCGCCTCCCGGTCATCCGCCTCCGCCTGCCTCAGCAGAGCCTCGATCTCACGCTCCGACTTTCCGCAGCGAACCGCCTGCTCGACCATGATCCGCAGGTGCATTTCGGCACTCTCCTCAGCTGTAATGAGTGCCCTGCCTCTCTTCATGCTGATCCCTTCTTGGGCGTTGTTGTTTACCTGGACGAACGTGGTGACCGCCGGATGTTCCCGGAATGACCAGCGATCAAACGCCTCCGACGGGAGTAGCTGAAAGCGCTCTCGCCGGGGTACGACCGACCGGCGCGATCAGGGCCATAGACACAGATCAGAAGGCGTCGACACTGGATCTCAGCGTTCAGGCGTCAAGGGTCGGGTGGGCGAGCGTGCTCTCGCTTGGCCCCAGATCATCCAGGGGTTCCAGCAGGCAGGGCGGCTCAACTGGTGCAGCGCTGACGTCTCTCGCGACCTGGTAGACGCCATGGCGCACCCTTCGGAAGCGCGGATGCTCACCCGTCACGTCTGCTGCGAGCGCTGCCTTCACCGACGTCCAGAGCAGTGGCTCACACGCCAGTTCACACGCAGCTTCGTGGATCTCGCGCGCCCGCATCGGCTCTCCGGCTCGCTCTAGCACCAGTGTCACGGTCTCGAGCACCGGGCTCACCTTGGCCGGAGCAGGGCGAGGTTCATGGGGATTGACCGAGGCCTTACGGAGCAACTCGTCGTGAAGCGCGCCTAGCCGAGAGAGCTCAACCCCGACTCGAGGGTTCGAACGTGCCCCGTTTAGTTCCAAAAAGGTTCGAACGTGCTCCGCTGTCTATGACCTAAGGTGCGACGTACGAACCCCTGAGCGAGGCTTCAGAGTTCGTATCCGCTACTAGCCAAAAAGGTTTGAACGCGCCCTGCTTGGGATGATACCAGCGCTAGGTCGCCACTCTTGAGAGCGGGCTTGAGACACTTGAGACTGTCGCCGGTCTAGGCCCTCGTCTGCGCTTTGCTGCCAATACGCGAGGCGTAGCTTTCGGCTTGCTGTCTGATGAGTTCTGATTCCTGCGGCTTTCCGGCCCAGCGGAGCGCTTCGGCGCGGTCGAGGGAGACCACGACCGCCTCGCGCCAGAGCTTGCTTGTTTCCGCCAGCTCGAGCACTCTTGCGAACGTCTCGTCGGCGATCTCATACTCGTATCTAACGGTGAGCACTAGCGCCTTTGCGTAGAGAGCTGCCGCTTGCTCGAACGTCTTCTCCGAGAGAAGTGACAAGGCTTCCTCCGCAGCTTCCTCCGCCTCCTCGTTTCGTTTCTGGCGCGCCGCAAGAAGCGCTTCGTAGCCTCGCAGGATCCCGCGGTCGTCTGCTTCGGCATGAGGAGGTAAGAGAGCGCGAGCGGTCCGCAGATGATTGGCGACGCCTCTCGTCCTTCCACCCCAGAGGAGAACGCTGGCGCAGAACATGTGGGCGCGGGCAAGCCGCAAAGTATCCTCCGTGTCCTTCAGGATCGAGATCGCCGTTCGGAGGTGTCTGAGGGCAAGCGCGCGATCGTCTCGTGCGGTCGCCAAGCGAGCGAGTGACCAATGGATCTTCGCCCTCGCGTATGGATCTGCGTTCCCCAAGTCGCCGCCGAACTCCTCGAGGACACACTCCGCTCGCTCGAAGTCGCCGATAACGCAGAGCGTCTGGCTCATCTCCATGGCGAGGATGGTTCTTGAGGCGGTGTCCTTGGCCTCGGCGAGCGAACGCTCGCACAGGGCCAGCGCGTCCTCGGGCCGGCCGAGCGAACAGTAGGCGTGCGCAAGAGCGGCGTGTAGATCGGGGAAGACATCTGGCCTCACGAGCGGGTGCTCTAGCGCTCGTTCGAAATTCTCGACCGCCTCGCCCATGCGTCCCCAGCTGGCGATGGCCATCCCGAGCGTCGCCTGCGTCCGTGCGACGAGCTCGCTTTCCCCCTCCCGCTCCGAGAGGGTGATGAGGGTACGCAGGTCGCGCTCCACAGCTTGGTCGCTTGGGTCGAGCCGAAAGCGCAACTCGGCGTCCGCGAGAGAGAGATCGAGCTCCTCTCGAGTACTGAGCTCGGCACCGGTCTCCAGATAGTCGAGAGAGACGCCAAGCTTGCGGGCGATGCGGCGGATCGCTCGCAGGGAGGGCTGGCGTTTACCCGACTCGATCCGAGAGATCTGCGCGGCGGTTAGCCCCGGGCTACTTAGAGCGTCTTGGGTTAGTCCCTTCTCGACTCGGAGACGGCGGACGCGCTGTCCGACTGTCTCTTCTCCGCGACTCGCTGTGCTCTCGTCTCCCGCCATTCGCTAACGGATTCTGGGGCTTGTCACCGGGTAAGTCAATGAGAGACACTTGCCCGGAGGTAGACGCGGTGGAAAAGTCAACTGAAAGCGTCACTGATGAGAGGAGGACGACTATGCGAATGCGTCTGATCACGTTGATCGGAATGGCGGCTCTTATCGCCAGCTACGCCGCCTTCTACCCGCACTGGTAGAAGCTGGTGACGTCGAAGGGTGGGGCGAGACGAGTGTCTCGTCCCACCCGCTCTAATGCTCCGACCGGGAGTCGAATCTTCCTACGAAGCCACACTGGTGTAAACGTTCGTAAGCTCAGCCTCGGTCGTTACGTCCAGGATCAGGCAAGCGACCGCTGCAGCGTGGTGCGGCGTGCCGGCTGCGCCGCGAGCGCATACATGGCATAGGAAGATGGCTCCGGTCACGACCCCGCGCGTGTGGGTGGGGTGGGCGAGTGTTCAGGAATGTCCCTCGACGCCGAACACGATGGTTGCCTACGCTGAGACTGTGCGCACGGGTGCCGAGATCGCTGTGTTCGTGACGCGGCGCGACGGTCGGGAAATTCTTCTCGTCCATAGAGCGCCGGTGCAAGGCGGTTATTGGCATGTGGTCGCTGGCGGCGTCGAGTCGGGAGAGACGGTGGCCCAAGCTGCGGAGCGAGAACTGCGTGAGGAAACGAGTCTCGTGGCGGCTGTCTCTGTCGGTGCCGAAGTGACGGAGTATGCCTACGCGCTTTCGGAGGAACCTGCGGAGCGGCGGAGCCTGTACGACCCGTCAGTGATGCAAGTGCGAGTGACGTGCTTCCTTGCCACGGCACCGGACGACTGGGAGCCCACTCTCGACTGGGAGCACGACGGGCACCGATGGTGTTCGCCTTCCGAAGCGTTCGAGACGCTGCGCTGGCCGGCGACTGCTCAAGCGCTCCGGAAGCTGATGGCTCTTGAGCCGAAATAGCGGCTGCTGAAGCCGATCTCGACTGGAGAGCGGAGCATCGTGGCGTGGGCCAGTGTCCGGGAATGTCGCCAGGAGTCTCGCGGCCGCCGAGCACACAGATTGCAGCGCTACATTCACTGGCTCGAGGATAAGCAAGAGCAACGATAAGACCGGGAGCGGCGGAAGGTTGCCAATGAACTTTCCCCTGGGACTAAAGTTGGGATGCCGTGCGACGGGAGAGCGTTATGTTTGTCCGACGGCTCGACGAACGCTCGACGTCTCGTCGCATCTGCTGTTCGTACTGCCGTTGCTCGGGTATCGAAGGAGCGTGGTGTTCCAGCTCGACGACCGTGTGATCACCGCCATTGAGCGGGACGCCTCAGTGGGGCGCGTTGGCTCATTGGCTCACGCGCAGAGGGGCGCGCGACTGCGCGGTCGGACTGGGACTTCCTCGTCGAGACCGACGATTTCGCGACTGTCGCTACCGACCTTCCAACCCTCTGTGCTCCACTGGCGCCCGTGGCGCAACAGTGGGATCGCCTCAGCTCCCGCTACTGCTGGATGTTGATACTGAGCGGCCCGGTAAAGATTGACCTGATCTTCGCTGACCAGCCACATGAGCGCGAGTCGCCATGGGTCGAAACGGCAGCGAATCTCACCGCGATTGACAGGCACTTCTGGGACTGGACACTCTGGCTCAGCGGCAAGTCGGCAGTCGGTAAATCGGAAATCGTTGCAAGCGAACTAGACAAGCTCTTCGAGCACATCCTCGCCCCACTCGGAGTCGAGCGGCGTCCGTCAAGCGTCGCTGAAGCGGTGACCGCTTATCGGACTGCGCGCCGGCGAGCTGAAGAACGCTTCGGATGCCACGTCCCGCGGGAACTAGAAACTGCCGTCGCCCCGGCTCTTCCGAAGTAGCTCACGCTCGGGAGCCTTGACCAAGTAGCAGTGCTTCGCGGCCTTCGTTTTCCCCCCGCGGCGTCCCAACTTAAGTCCCCAGGGGAAATGAACTGCGCGAAGTGTTCGATCATGCCGACTGTGGCATCGGCCAAGGCCTCCCTCGATCGAGGGAGGCAGTTCGTCGCGGGTCCGGCGGCAGGCACGGGGGCGATCACGGACGGATGGGCGAGTGTTCAGGAATGTCCCCCGAGGCGCTTCGCGCGAACTAGGAGTGCGACAAGGTGTTTTGAAGGTGGCGCTCGATAGGCGAGACGGCCACGGTAAGCGATGCGGCCTGCCTGCAGTAATCGATGTCTGAGTCGTGGAGTCGGACCGAGCGGACGACGTCGTTGCCAGGGAGCGCAACTCGCACTGTTCGCGCGACGGCAAGCTCGCGAATATCGCAGCGGTACTTGTTGAACGCGAATAGGGCCGAGCCTCCGGAGGGGACACGGACTTCGGCCGGCTTCTTTGACGTGATCATCAGATCGCCGTGGTGGCTATACGAAAAAGGCAGTTTTCGGCCGTGCCCGTCAAGCAGAGCGATCGCCGGGTAGCCCTTGAGGGTGCAAGAGCGAGAGAGGCGGTTGGTGAGCACGACCGAAACCGTGTTCTGCCCCGTCGCCTCGGTCGGGCCCGGCCCGATGGAGAGACGCAAATTCACGATCTGACATCTCGTTACGCTCGACTCGGAGGCGTAGCCGGAACCAACAAGGGTTGCGATACACGCCACGGCCCCAACCACCAGCACAGAAGCCGAGCGTCTCCTTGTCATGAGTCGAATCATATGGCAGCCGCGGGTGCGCCGACGACTGGACTTTTTCTGGAATCTTGAACCTGGGTTGGCCCGGCGTTCAGGAATGTCCCCCGACGGCGGCCCGAGCCTAAGAACCGTTTCACAGGTAGGCTGCGGGCTCGATGCCACGCGAAGGCCAGCAGATTTCCAATCCACGTACTGGCCAGCGGATGATTTTCGTCGAGCTGCGCGACGAGCAATTGCGCATCGACAGTGTGAACCCGCCAACTGCGGAGCGTGAGCCCGTGCATGTCCACCCCAAGCAGGAGAGCGGGGCCGAGGTCGTGTCGGGATCGCTCGTGTTCGAGGTGGCCGGCGAGCAGCGCCGACTGGGCGCTGGAGAAACGATCCGTGTGCCGGCGAACACTCCGCACCGATTTTGGAATGACGGCAACGAGGACGCGCGCTCGATCCAGTTCTTTCGGCCGGCACTTGACATCGCCTCGTTCTTCGAGACCATGTTCGCGCTCGCCCAGCAGGACAAGCTCGACGCGAAGGGCATGCCGCGGCCCTTGCAACTCGCCGTCATGGTCCCCGAGTTCGGGAATGAGATACGACCTGCCAGCCCGCCATGGCCGATCCTGCGAGCCCTCACGGCGGCCCTCGGTCCGATTGCTCGGCTCCGCGGCTATCGCGGCAGGGTGCAGATCTAAGGCTGTCTCACAGTCCGCGCAGGTAGCGCTGGCAGATGATGGCGTAGCCGAGGTGCAAGGCCCTCGCCTGTGCCAGTGTTCGGGAATGTCGCCTGAGCCTCAGACCACAGGATCAGCCTGATGCCTCTTGAACGACGTTAGGCCCATGCTTGTCCTCGAAGCGGTCTAGCGTGCCCGACTCCACGAGGCGACGCCGCGCTTCATTCGCGTCGTCGAGGGAAGCGTATTCGAGGAAGATGAAAACGTGGTTCGCGTCGTCGGCGTCACGGTAGACCCGCTGCACCTTCGCCTTCTCTCGCGCCCGTGGCTTATCTTGATCGAACATCGGCCTCCAGGTGTCGTAATCGCCCACCTGGATCCGGGTAATGATGAACGCGGACATCGGCCGCTCCTCTCGCTGTAGATGCGGCGACTGTAACAACGCTCGACACGACAATCGTCGGGTGAAGTCGTCAAGCGGAGGCGCGTGGAGATCAGCAAACTCGCGTGAGCGAGTGTGCGGGAATGTAGTCTGATCTAGTCGAGCACGAGGCCCTGGCAGGGCATCATCGATACTGGCAGGGCGGCTTGGACGAACGCGAGCATTCGGTCACCCAGAGCACGAGCGTGCTCCCACGGACAACCTCGTCGCCAGCCGCAGGAGCCTGAGCGACCACGGTGTCCGCTGGCACCCGAGATACCGAGCGTTTAATGAGCTTGACCGCCAGGCCGGCAGCCTGGGTTTCTTGTACAGCCTCCGTCATCCTGAGGCCGATCAAATCGGGCACGCGCACGGCGGCGTTCGTCGCGGTGGGGCTTGGCGCTGTCACGGCCGGAGCATGCGACTGCTGGCTGGATGTGAAGATCGCTACCGCCAAACCTGCTGCAGCGAGCACAACAAGCAGCGCGGCCGCACCGAGCAGGAGCGGCCGCCTACGGATCTTGTCCCGGAAGCGTGGTTGGACAACGCCTCTCTCGGTGGCCCAGGATGCGGCGAATGCGCGAGGATCGGACGCGCTGCTTCCAAGGACTTCCTCGGGCGAGGCGCCCTCGACCTCGGCCTCTTGAAGATCGGCCGCGAGGTCTGCCGCCATCTCGTCAGCGATCGGATCGGGGACGCGTAGTCGCTTCCACTCGCGGCGGCACTCCTCGATGAACTCGCTCACGGCTTCACCTCCGGTTCGACGATGCCTAGGACTCCATCAACCGCATCGCGCACCGACCGCCATTCGGCTAACCCATCCTCGAGCGCGCGCTGACCCTTGCGCGAGGTGCAGTAGTACTTCCGCGGCGGGCCGCCGTCGCTCACGGCTCGGTACGTCTCGACGAGGCCGTCGCGTTCCAGACGCCCGAGCAGAGGATAGATCGACCCCTCACCGACGATCGAAAGGCCGCGAGCGCTCAGTCTCTTCGTCATCTCGTATCCGTACGCAGGCTCCTCTCGGATCACCGCGAGGAGGCATAGGTCAAGCACGCCTCGAAGAAGCTGGCTGCGACGAGTACTGTCGATTGCCATGCATAACAAGATAGCATTAGTTTGCTGTGCAAGCTACCTGATCAGCGGCTCTGCACGGGCCGGCGTTACGCGAGCAGCCACGTAGGGCGTATGCGTCCGCGCTCCCCTTCCTGGCAGCGGATCCGCTATAGGACAACCAACTGCGTGGGCTGGGCGAGCGTGCTCTCACTTGATACGACTCGAAAGCCGTTCGAGCCCGGGTTATGCCGCGCGCAAGCGAATACCCGTAAACCGTGCCCAACATGGAGCTGAGGGTGCGCACTTCTGGTGCGCCGGCGCGCGAGAAATATCGACCGTAGTCGTGATATCGCCTCGAGTTATGCGGCGCTCTCGAGCCGTTCTTTCAGCCGCTGCTGATCCTTCGGAACCTGCTTGCGCGACTGACTGCGCGCGAGCGGTACCAGCAGCTTTCCGAACCCATGGCCTTCGAAATCGAGCACCAGCGATACCCGGGAGCTCGAGCCGCCGGCGAGGGGCTCAACAGTAGCCCTGCCGATCGCCCGAACCGGGCCGTCGATTCCATGGAAAGCGAACACGCGCGGCGGATCGTGTTCGGTGACCTCGTAGGTAGTCGTCATCTCGCGCTTACCCATGCGCCGCTTCTCGGTGCTTTTCGTGCCAACCTGGGTCGGTCCGTCTCCCAGCTTCTGCGCGCTGATGAGCTGCTCCTGCCATTCGCCATGCCGCGCAAGATCGTCCAGATAGGCAAACACGTCATCCGGGCGTCGCGCGATCTCGATGCTTGCCGTGATCGGTGCCATCGTCACTCCTTGCCGTATGCGGTCGAGGTAGTCCTGCCCGGGCAGTCCCGCCCGGGCAGCGTCCGGCCGGCTTAGCCCTTGATGATGTTGTGCACCGGCGAGACCATCGGCTGGCCGGGATCGGCCCCGAGCTCCGCCATGATCGGTAGCAGCGTCGCCCCGAAGGCCTCGAACGACTCCTGGGATTCCCAGACGTCGAACACCTGAATCTTTCCGTCTTCGGCCTCGAGAGCGAAGTGATAGAGCCTGCCGGCCGGGGCGCCGGCGCCGGCCGCGTCGAGCCGCTTGATCGTGTCGTCGTACACCGCCGGTGTAAACGAGCTTGGGCTGAAATAGAAAGCGAGAGCCATTTTCGGTGTCCTTCCGCGTTGCTCCGACCAGTCGCTCACCGGATGCTTTACCGCGCGAGCGACAGGGAACGTACCCTGACGTGATCAATCGAAACCGCGGCGATACTCGATTCCGCCGGGAGGCGGTCGGAGCACGCTACAAAGGATCGACGAGAGCATGGACAGAGAACAGCTACGCGCGATACAAGGGCCGCTGAAGGAGCGATACCGCCGGCACCCCGACGAGGCGCTGGTCACGCTGCGGGCGACGGGCACCCTCGGCGAGGGCATCGCGTGCTCGATCGGGGTGGGCCGTGCGCTCGCCGAGGCCGGGCTTCACCCGGCAACCGGTGGTGACGGCCTGAGCCTCTGCTCGGGCGACATGCTGCTCGAGTCGCTCGCCGCCTGCGCGGGGGTCACTCTCCGAGCCGTGGCCACGTCGCTGGAGCTCGACATCGAGACGGGGGCGGTGCACGTCGAAGGCGATCTGGACGTCCGCGGCACGCTCGCCGTGAGCAAGGAGGCGCCGGTCGGCTTCCGCTCGATCAGACTGAGCTTCGAGCTCGAGACCGACGCGAGCGACGACGAGCTAGACACTCTGCTGCGGCTGACGGAGCGCTACTGCATCGTCTACCAGACGCTTGCCGGCACTCCCGCGCTTACGGTTGGTTGGGCTCGGGCGAGCGGTTAGGCACCGAAGAAGTGGAACTAAACGGAGCACGTTCAAACCCTCAACTCGGGGTTGAGCTGTCTCGGCTCGCCGTGCTCCACGGCGAGTTGCTTCGCAAGGCCTCGACCAATCCCCGTGAACCTCGCCCGGTTCCCGCCAAAGTGAGCCCAGTACTCGAGACCGTAACCCTGGTGCTTGAGCTGGCCGGGAAGCCTATGCGGGCGCGCGAAATACATGCGGCGGCTTGCGATCTCGCGGGTGAGCCACTGCGCTGGGAATCGGTGAAGTCAGCGCTGGCCGCAGGTGCATCCGGCCGCTCGCCTCGCTTCGATCGGGTGGGCCACGGCGTCTATCGGTCAGCCGGATTCGACCGAGAGTAAGCAATGGAAATGGATTGTCGTCGGGCGGATCACGGGCGACTTGACCGCCCGCTCTTTTGCTTCTCTTTCCAAACGTCGATCTGCCCGGCGAGGAGCTGACGCCTTAACCGCTTTCGCCGGTTCTGCGATTCGCTTCGGCACTACCGCATGGAACCACTCCCGATACGCGGCTAGATCTTTCTTGGTCATCTCCCGGAACTTGAGATCGAACGGCGGTTGGATGATCGCGTAAGTCGTTTTCTTCGCCACTATTCGCCGATCACGACCTTGATGGAGGGCGCGCGGCCGCGGCCGCTCGTGCCGCTGCGGGGAGGGCGTCAATAACGCACCCCACGGCCGCGTCATCGTGCGCAGCGGTCACGAACCAGGCCTCGAATGCCGACGGGGGCAAGGAAACACCCGCTTCGAGCATCGCGTGGAAGAACGGGCCGTAGCGGAAGGCATCCTGCCTCTGCACCGAGGCGTAGTCGCGCGCACCGTCGGCGACGGCCTCGCCGAATAGGATGCTGAAGAGGTTGCCCGCCCGCTGTACGTGGTGTGGCACACCCGCCTCCGCGAGGGCCTCCGAGGCTGCGTCGCCGATGACCCTCGCCACGCCGTTCGTGTGAGCGTAGGTTTCCGCGCTGATCAGGCGCAGGGTGGCCAGACCCGCCGCAACGGCCACGGGATTGCCCGACAGGGTGCCGGCCTGGTAGACGGGACCGCTAGGAGCGAGGAGGTCCATGATCTCCGCCGATCCGCCCACCGCTCCCACCGGGAGCCCGCCGCCGATGACCTTGCCGAACGTGAACAGGTCAGGCCGATAAGCCGGTCCCGCGCCGGGGGCGTTCTCGAGCCCCCAGTAGCCCGCCGGTCCAACCCGAAATCCGGTCAAGACCTCGTCGAGGATCAGTAGGGCGCCGTGCTCGTGGGCAAGGCTCGCGACGGCGGCGTTGAATTGCGGGCTGGGGGCGACGACGCCCATGTTGGCCGCCGCCGCCTCGGTGATCACCACCGCGATCGCCTCGCCGTGCTGCGCGAACGTCGCGCGCAACGCCTCGAGGTCGTTGTAGGGGAGCACGAGGGTCTGTGCGGCGACGGCCGCGGGAACCCCCGCCGAGGCGGGAAGTCCAAGGGTGGCGAGGCCGGATCCGGCCTGGGCCAGGAGGCCGTCGGAGTGGCCGTGGTAGTGACCCGCAAACTTCACGAGCAGGTCGCGGCCGGTCGCGCCGCGGGCCAGCCGGATCGCGGTCATCGTCGCCTCGGTGCCGGTCGAGACGAGGCGGACCATTTCTACGGGAGTGACGCGCGAGGCGATCAGCTCGGCAAGGTCGGTTTCGCCGGGCGTGCTCGCCCCGTACGACAGGCCACGCGCCGCGGACTCCCGGACGGCGGCAACGACCGCGGGGTGAGCATGGCCAAGCAGGGCGGCACCCCAGCCGGCGATGAGATCGACGTACCGTCGGCCCTCCACATCAATCACGTAGGCGCCCGACGCGGCGGACATGAAGCGTGGCGTGCCGCCGACCGAGCCGAAGGCGCGCACCGGGGAGCTCACGCCGCCGGGCATCGCCGCGCGCGCCCGGGTGAACTCCGCCTCGTTCGAGCCGCGCGAAGGCTCAGCGCTCACTCGATGCCCCCGTCGATGATCCACGCGGCCAGCTCGGCGGCCCAGTACGTCATCACGGCATCGGCGCCCGCGCGTCGGATGCCGAGAACGGACTCTACGATGGCGCGGCGACGGTCGACCCACCCCCTGGAGGCGGCCGCCTCGAGCAGCGAGTATTCGCCCGAGACCTGGTACGCCCAGACGGGGACCGGGCTCATGGCGGCCAGGTCGGCGACCACGTCGAGATACCCCCCGGCGGGCTTGACCATCACGACGTCCGCGCCTTCCGCAATATCGAGCGCCGCCTCGCGCAGGCCCTGGCGTCGATTCGCCGGATCGAGCTGGTAGGTGCGCCTGTCGCCCTTAAGCGTCGACTCGACGGCTTCTCGGAAGGGACCGTAGAAGGCCGAGGCGTACTTCGCCGAGTAGGCGAGCACAGCGGTCTCGACATGCCCGGCGTCGTCGAGCGCCGCCCTGACCGCCCCGACCTGGCCGTCCATCATGCCCGAGAGCCCAAGGAGTTGTGACCCGGCGTCAGCCTGAACCACGGCCGCCTCCTGGTAGCGGACGAGCGTCGCGTCGTTATCCACCGAGCCATCCGGCGCGAGCACGCCGCAGTGTCCGTGGTCGGTGAATTCGTCGAGGCACAGGTCGGTCTGCACGACGAGGGCGTCCCCCACCTCAGACGCGACGGCCCTCGTGGCAACGTTGAGAATGCCGGCGGGATCCGTCGCGCCCGATCCCGTCGCGTCGCGGGACTCCGGGACGCCGAAGAGCATGATCCCCCCGAGGCCGAGCCGGGCGGCCTCGCTCGCAGCGGAACGCAGGCTGTCGATCGAGTGCTGCATCACGCCGGGCATCGAGGGAATGGGTGACGGCTCGCTGAGGCCTTCGCGCACGAACATCGGCAGGACGAGCTGCGCGGGGAGCACGTGCGTCTCCGAGAACAGGCGACGGAAGGCCGAATTCTGTCGCAGCCGACGCATACGGATGGAGGGGAAGGATTCGCTCATGGGGTCGTCACCTTGCTTTCACTCGTTCGCCGGGGAGCGTAGGCCTCCAGGGCACTGACCAAAGCCTCCATATCCCGGATCGGCGCCGTCAGATGGACACGAAGCCCCGCGTCGTGGGCTTCCGCGCTCGTTCGTGAACCGATCGACGCCACGACGGTACTGGAGGGAAGAGGCCCGAGCCGATGTACGATCGCGCGGGCGACGCTACCGGAGGTCACGAGCACGGCGTCGATTCCGCCGGCCTGCACGCTTTGCACGATGGTCGGATCCAGCGGCCGCTCCACGGTGCGGTAAGCGACGGCGACGTCAACCGCGTGCCCGAGTTCTTGCAGCCGCTCGCCCAGGCTGTCCAGAGCGAGGTTGGATTGGAGGACGAGTATTCGAGCCGGGGCCAGGGCACCCACGTCAGCCTGCCAGCTCTCGACGAGATTGTGTGCGGACGCCTCGCCCCGCGGGACGTAGGCGACCTCGAAGCCTCGCGCCCGCAGCGCGTCTGCGCTCGCCTCGCCCACCGCGGCGAAGCGCGTGGTCGCAGGGACGCGGGCGCGCTCCGCAGCGGGCGTGTCCGCGGCCAGCACGTCGGCGGTCGCGGCGCTCGTGACGACGACCCAGTCGTAGGCCCCGCAGGCGAGCCGCTCGAGCGCCCGATCGAGCGGGCCCCGATCGGCCGGTGGCTCGTACGCGATCAGCGGGACGATCACGGCGCGTGCCCCGCGTTCCTCGAGCATCGTTGCCACCCGCTCCGCCCAGGGCCCCGAACGCGGCACGAGGACGCGCCAGCCGGCGAGATTCTGCTCCGGGCGGCGCGGCGGCGGCATGGTCACGTTCCTACCCAGCCGGGCGCCAACTCGGCGGCGCCGTCATCGAACAGCGCCCGAACGAGGTCGGCCGCGAGGCGCAACGACTCCTGCTGGCGCTTGCTCTCTTCGAGCGAGCGGCTCAGCTCACACATGATGACGCGGGTTCCGTCGGGGTTGTAGACACAGGCGCGGATCGACAGCGAGTCGAGCGCCAGCGAAGCGGTAAGACCGACCGGTGCAGCGCAGCCGGCCTCGAGGCCGGCGAGAACCGCGCGCTCGGCGCCGGCGGTGATGCGAGACGGCTCGTCGTCGACCATCGCGAGGATCTCGAGCAGGTCCGCGTCCGCATCGTCGGATCGTGCCTCGAGTGCGAGCGCCCCCTGGCCCGCGGCGGTCGGCCAATCGGCGAGCTCGAATAGCTGCGCCGCCTCGTGCGCGAGGTCGAGCCGGCGGAGGCCGGCGGCGGCGAGGATGACGGCGTCGAACTCCCCCGCGCGAACCTTGCTCAGCCGCGTATCGACGTTGCCGCGGATGTCGGCGACTGTCAGGTCGGGGCGGGCGGTGAGGACCTGGGCCCGGCGCCGAGGGGAACCAGTCCCTACCCGCGCACCCGGGGCGAGCTCGCCGAGCGTGAGCCTGTCGCGCGCGCAGAGCGCATCGCACGCATCCTCTCGCTTCGGCACCGCGGCGATGGTCAGACCGGGCTGCGATGCAGTGGGCAAATCCTTGAACGAGTGGACGACGACGTCGCATTCGCCTGCGAGCAGGGCTTCGCGCAACGCACTTGCGAAGACCCCGCTGCCCCCGATCGTCGCGAGCGAGGCCGAGGACACGTCGCCGTGCGTCGTGACGGTAGCCAGTTCGACCTCGACGCCCGCGCGGCCGCTGATCTCGGCCGCCACGGCGCGGGACTGCGCCAGCGCGAGCGCGCTCGCCCGCGTCCCGAGGCGGATGACCCGACTCATGGGATCAGGCCCGCCAGCGCGGGGCGATAACCGGAGCGCGCACTCTCGCAGCAGCCGCGGCGGCACACGTCGTACCAGGGGCCGAGGTCGGTCAAATGCGGACGCCGGGCTGCGAGCATGCCACGAAGTCGTTCCTCCACCAGGTCGGCGAGGCCGGCCACGAAGAGCGGGTGAACACCGGGGGTGGGCGTACGAAGCGCGGCGAGACCGAGATCGCGGGCGGTCGCGAGCGCCTCGACGTCGAGGTCCCAGAGCACCTCCAGGTGATCGCTGACGAAGCCGAGCGGTACGAGCAGCACCGCGCGACGCCCGGCGGCGGGAAGAAGAGCGAGGGCAGCGTTGACGTCGGGCTCGAGCCAGGGCACGCCGGGCGCCCCGCTGCGGGACTGGTAAACGAGCCGCCACGGCACGGAGTCGTGGCCGAGCCGCTGCACTACGGCTTCTGCCGCGGCGAGGTGCTGGGCCACGTAGGCGCCGCCTTCCCCCCACTCGCCCTTGGGTGGTCCCGACCGAGCCGCGTCGGCGAGCGCGATCGAATGGGTACAGAAGAGCAGCTCGAGCTCGCGCGAGATATCGAGACCGGGCACTATCTCTCGCACCAGCGCGACGGCGCCGCGGACGCCGTCGATGATCGGCTCGAGAAACCCTGGGTGATCGAAGAAGGGCCGGACCTTGTCGATCTGGAGCTCGGATCCCAGCCCGGCATCCTCGAGCGCATCCGCGAGATCCTCGCGGTACTGACGGCAACTCGAGTACGAACTGAAGGCGCTCGTCGCGATCGCGAGTAGGCGGTGATGGCCGGCAGCATGGGCCTCGCGCACCGCGTCGCCGATGAAGGGCGCCGAGTTGCGGTTGCCCCAGTGCACCGGGAGGCCGAGTCCCCGCCGGCTCAGCTCGAGCTCGAGAGCGGCTCGCAGAGCGCGAGTTTGCGAGTTGATCGGGCTCACCCCGCCGAAGTGGCGGTAATGAGCGGCCACCGCCTCCAGGCGTTCGTCGGGGACGCCCCGCCCGCGCGTGACGTTGTGCAGGAACGGCAGGACGTCGTCGGGGCCTTCGGGGCCTCCGAAGGCGAGGAGCAGCACGGCGTCGTAGGCGGTCGGAGTTTCGACGTGCGCCGGGCCTTGCCGGGCGCCGGGGGTAGCAGCGGGGACGAGTGCGCCGGGAGCGAGGTAGACCGAACCGGCCGGATCGGGCTTGCGCGCGGCGCGATTCGCCTGAGGCAGGTCGCGCGTCTTCATCAGGCGAGGACCTCGGTCAGCTCGCCAGGGGTGACGCGGCGCCCGGTGAAGAACGGGATCTCCTCGCGAACGTGACGGCGGGCGTCGGTGTCGCGAAGATCGCGCATCAGATCGACCAGGTCGCTCAAATCGTCGCTCTCCATCGGTAGGAGCCACTCGTAGTCACCGAGAGCGAAGGCGGACACGGTGTTGGCGACGACGCCGCGGAAGGCCGCTCCCTTCATCCCGTGCTCTTTGAGCATCCGGGCGCGCTCCTCCGGCGGCAACAGGTACCACTCGTAACTCCGCACGAAGGGGTAGAGACAAAGCCAGTGGCGCGGCCGCTCGCCGCGCAAAAAGCCCGGCACGTGGCTCTTGTTGAACTCCGCCTCGCGGTGAACGCCCATTGCGCTCCAGACGGGCGAAAGCGGCGCCAGGAGCTCGCTTCGGCGAAGCTCACGCAGCGCGGCCTGCAAGTCCTCGGGAACCGTGCCGTGCAACCAGAGCATGACGTCGGCGCCCGCGCGCATGCCCGAGACGTCGTAAAACCCTCGAACAGTCACGCCGCGCGCCGCGAAGGAATCCACAAGCCCGGCAAGATCGCTCGCCGCCTCAGCTGAGACGGTGGCAGAAGCGACCGCAGGCGCCGACGACCTGCCGAGAACGGAGAAGAGGGCGTACCCTGCCGGAGTTTCGCTCATACCTCCCATTCTTCCCCCAACCCGCCGCATTCCCCACCCCGGCGGCGCCCGCGACGACCGCTATCACGGCTAGGCATCAGCGGCACCGGCGGGCCGACGCCATTCGTGCACCAGCGTCACGACCCGGCTGAGAACATCCGGATCGGCCGCGGCGGGGACGCCGTGGCCGAGGTTGAACACGTGCCCGGGTGCGGGCGCACCGCGCTCCAGGACGTCAATCACGGCCCTGGTGAGGACGTCGTCGGGCGCGGCGAGCATGCTCGGATCGAGATTGCCCTGGAGGGCGACGGCGCCGCCGAGGCGCCGGTTGGCCTCGTCGAGGGGAATGCGATAGTCGATGCCCAGCGCATCGACGCCGACGTCGCGCATGGCGCCGAGCAGCTCGCCCGTGCCGAGCCCGAAGTGAATGATCGGCACCGGTCGTTCGCGT
Source organism: Actinomycetota bacterium (assembly GCA_003132665.1). GTDB lineage: Bacteria > Actinomycetota > Thermoleophilia > Gaiellales > Gaiellaceae > Fen-549. Next base: position 122,821 of record PKYN01000009.1, on the reverse strand, counting down.
TCATCCGCTGCCGGGCCGGGGTGGTAGGTGAGGTCGCGGAGATGGGAGAGCGCCTGACTCGTAGCGGGCGCGGCATAGCGCACGTAGTCATCCGCGGACAGGTTTCCGGCCCAGGTGTCGAAGAGCTGGCCGGCGCTGGCGCCGTTTTCCACCTGGCAGCGCAGGAAGAGCCCGGTCAGATCGGCCGTCCACTCCATCAGCGCCGACCAGGCCGCCGGATCGCGGTGCATGAGGGCGCGCGCGGCCCACTGATCCTTCGACGGGCGCCCCTCCACCATGTAGGCCGCCAGCGTGAACGGTGCGCCGGCGAATCCGATCAGCGGCAGCGGCTCGCCTCGCTCAGCGCCGAGCGAACGCAGCATCGAGACGGCGAGGGCGACCGCCTCCCAGACCGGCTCTCCCGCGGCGATCACGTCGCGCGGATCGATGCGTGTCAGTGCCGCGACCTCGCGCCCACCCTCCAGCGGTTGGCCGAAGACCGGGCCCGTGCCAGGCTCGATCCGGACATCCACGCCCACGAGCCGGAGCGGCACGACGATGTCGCTGAAGAAGATGCCGGCGTCCACGCCGTGACGCCGCACCGGCTGAAGCGTGATCTCGCTCGCCAACGTGGGCGAAAGGCAGGCGTCCAGCATCTGGTTGCCAACCCGGAGCGCCCGGTACTCCGGCAGGGAGCGACCGGCCTGGCGCATGAACCAGACCGGCGTGATCTCGGGTTGGTTTCCTGTCAGGGCGCCGGTCAGCCTGGCTTGCGCCGTAGCGTCCGCATGCAGGGGATGGGACGGGCCGAGGAGCATGGCGCACATTATGACCCAGTGCTCTCGAGCCCCCTGTGGGCGTGATCGTGCCCGGTCGGCGGCTAGTCCGCGCCATCCGCTGCCGACTCTGACCAACCCGCCGGAACGTAGGGACAAGCCGGGTCCTCGCCAAGTGGATCGCCGCTGGCGGCGAAGGCGCGAGCCCGCGAGCCGCCGCACAGGTCGGCGTACTCGCAGACGCCACAGCGACCGGTGAAGTCGGCGGCCCGGATCCGGCGCAGCAACGGGTGGTCGCGGTAGATCGCCGCAATCGGCTCGTCGCGCACATTGCCGAGCGGCAGGGGCAGGAACCCGGCCGGGTTGACCTCGCCGTCATGGGCGACGAAGAGGATCCCCTTGCCGTCGCGGGTGGATGCCGTCTGCGCCCTGGGTCGCCCCGTCGCCGGTCCCATCAGGGTTTCGAGCTTTCCGGACATCTCCAGGTACAGATCGCCGGCCGGGGCGGGCTGCCCCGCCCGGCGCCAGGCCACGACGCGGCGGAAGAACGGGGCCTCGACCGTGCGGACGATAAGCCCGTACTGCGAGGCGTCGTAGAGGAAATGGCAGACGTCCTCGTGCTCGGCCGGGCTGATCGCGTCGCTGGCGACCCCGCGCCCGACCTGAACCAGGAAGAAGACCTCCCAGATGTGCGCTGCCGCGCGCGAGATCAGCTCCGCGATGTCGGCGAGCTCGTCAAGGTTGGCCCGCATCACCGTGGTGTTGACCTGGACGGTCAGCCCGGCCGCGGCCAGCGCACCGATCGCCTCGATAGTGCGCTCGAAGTGGCCCGGGACGCCGCGTAGCCAGTCGTGCGTGGGGGCCAGCGCGCCGTCCAGACTGATCGAGACGGCCGTGACACTGCTTGAAACCATCCGCTCGATCATCTGTGGAGTCAGCGACGGCGTGACCGACGGCGAGAGCGCCACGGGCAGGCCGAGCTCTCTCGCGTGCCCGACCAGATCGAACAGGTCGGGGCGCAGCAGGCAGTCACCGCCGGTGAGCACGAGGATCGGGTAGGGGTGCCCGAAGCCGGCGACCTGGTCGATCAGGTCGCGGCCCTCCGCGCCGCTGAGCTCACCGGGGAGCGCGCTCGAGGTGGCACTCGCCCGGCAGTGCTTGCAGGCCAGTTGGCAGGCGCGTGTGACCTCCCAGAAGACCAGCATCGGCCGGTGCGCAAAGTCAGGCCGGGCGCGGGGTGCCGCAGCCTCAGTCATGAAGTCACCTCGCTCGACGGGCGATCGTCGGCCGCGAGTCGAGGGCCTTTCCGGGCGATATCGGTAGTGATCTGCTGAGCTGCGATCGCCCCGACGCGCCCCGCGTCGGCCACGCAGCTGGCCAGGCCGATGCCGCGATAGGCGGCGCCCGTCACGTACAGGCCGGGCTGGTCGCGCAGCGCGGCGTCCAGCGCATCGAGCCGCTCGCGGTGCCCGACGAGATACTGCGGCATCGCCTGCGGCCAGCGATCGATGCGCTGATCGACGGGACTCGCGGTCATGCCCATGGACTCGACCAACTCGGCGTGCACGGCGCGCACCAGCGCTTCGTCGTCCATGCCGAGCCAGCGACGGTCGCCGCGGCGACCGACCATGCCGCGGATCAACACGAGATCGTCGTCGGCCAGGTCCGGCCACTTGACGCTCGCCCAGGTGCAGCCCACCAGGAGCTTGCCCTCCTGCGGGGGGACGAGGAAGCCGGAGCCATCGAGCGGTCGGCTTACTGCCGAGCGCGGGTAGGCCAACCAGACGGTGGCGACGTCGACGTAGGGAATCTGCTCCAGCAGGGTCGTAGCGTCCGGGGCCAGGTCGGCGAGCAGCCTGGCGCTGACGAACGCCTGCGTGGCCAGGACGACCGCGTCGGCCGCGATGCTCGTCCCGTCGGCCAGCTCGACCCGGTAGCCGCCGCCGTCGCGAACGACGCGGCGGACGGTGCTGTTCAAGCGCAGGTCGGCCGCGCCAAGACGCGCCTCCAGCGCCGCGACCAGGCGGCCCAGTCCGCCGGACAGGCTGGCCAGAACCACTCCACCCGTTGTCGGCGGAGCGTGGCGACGCAGCCGCCGTAGACCCAGGTACAGGCTTCGGTTTTTTCGCGCCAGGGCCTCGATCTCGGGCACGGTGCTACGGGCGCTGAGCTCTGCGGCCCGGCCGGCGTGCACCCCACCGAGCAGCGGGTCGACCAGCCGATCGAACACCTGCCGGCCCAATCTGGGGACGATGAGCTCGGCGATCGACAGATCCTGCTGGGGAACAGCGCGGCGCGGCAGCACCAGATCCAGGGCCGCTCGGGCCAGCCCCGTAGGAGACAGGAGACGAGAGCTCAGCAGCGGAATCAGCCGCTCCGGAACCCCGAACATGGTGCCGGCCGGAAGCCGGCGCAGTTTGCCGCGCGACCAGATATACGCCCCGAGCGCGGCCTGAGGCACGATCTGGTCGCTCAGCCCGAGCTCGTCGAGCAAGGCGGTCAGCGCCGGGACTCGCATAAGAATCGCGTCGGGCCCCGTATCGACCAGGTGTCCGCTGAACTGTCCGGCAACAACCTTGCCACCGAGCCGCGACCCGGCTTCGACCAGCGTGAGCTGCGCCGCCGCACCGACGCGACGATGTAAGTCGAAGGCCGTCGCCAGACCGCTGACTCCGCCGCCGACGATTACGACCCGAGGTCGAGACCGTGCCACAGTGCCCAGCATGCCAGAAGCGATGACCAGGGGATTACTCCTTCAAGGATGCGGCCGCCGCTAGACTCGGCCTGTGCTCTACTGCCTCTCTGCGAGCCACAAGACCGCGGAGTTCGCGACGCTCGAGCGGCTGTCGGCGACGGTCGAGATCACGCCTCCCCGCCTGGTCGGCGCCCATCGGAACGTCCGCGGCGCGGTCATCGTGGCCACCTGCAACAGGTTCGAGGCCTATCTCGACCTCGAGCCCGACGCAGACGGGTCGTGCCTGTCCCCCGTCGCCGCCGTGGTAGAGACGATCGCCGAAGCCGCTGGCATGGCGCCGAGGGAACTTCGGGATTCCCTGGCCTTCAGGCACGATACCGTCGCCGTCCAGCACCTGTTCGCCGTCGCGTCGGGACTCGAGTCCGTCGTGGTGGGCGAGGACGAGATCGCCGGGCAGGTGCGGCGGGCACTCGAGCACGCCCAGCGCGAAGGCGCGGCAAGTTCGGAGCTGGAAACGCTCTTCCAGCGCGCGCTCGAAGCGTCGCGCCTGGTGAAGAACTCCTCCGGCATCGACGCGGAGGGCCGCTCGATCGTCGGGGTTGCGCTCGACATGGCCAGCAGCAGGATCCGCGATTGGCGCGAGACCCGCGTGCTCCTGGTAGGTACGGGCAGGTACGCGGCGGCCGCGCTGGCGGCCGTGCGCGCGCGTGGCGTACGCGACGTGCGCGCGTACTCCGTGTCCAACGGTGGCGTCCGCTTTGCGGAACGTCACGACCTCGCCCTCGTTCCTCGCGCGGACTTCGCCCGCGAGGCCGCCCTTGCGGATGTAATCGTCTCGTGCACGACCGCCCGCCACTACGTCCTCGATGCGGCGACGCTGCTCGCGGGACGGGCGAAACTGCCCGCCAGCGGGCGCAGGCTGCGCCTTACAACCAGCGAACGAGCCGTTCCCGCGTCGTCGCTCGTGATCGATCTCGGGCTCCCCCGCAACATCAACCCCGACGTCGCGGGCCTCGAGGGCGTAAGCGTCGTCGACCTCGAGACGATCCGAATCCACGCGGCAGTCGATGACCTCGCGACGATGGGCGACGCCCAGGCCATCGTCTCGGACGCGACCCAGCGGTTCTCTGCTGCGGCCAGGGTGCGCGAGGTCGCCCCCGGGCTCGCCGCGCTGCGCAAGCACGTGCTCGATCTGCTCGACGCCGAGCTGGCACGCGCGCAGAAGCGCACTGGCCACAGCAAGGCGACCGAGGAGGCACTCCGGCACTTCGCCGGTGTCGTGCTACACCAGCCCATGACCCGATCGCGCATCCTTGCGGACCAGGGTCAAGCGACGGCGTGGATTGAGGGGCTGTCGGCGTTGTTCGGTATCGAGGCGATCCAGGGCCCTGCGGGCGACGCGGCGGCCGAAGAGTCCCGAGTCGACCCAAATGACGAACCGCAGCCAAAGTCGCAACAGGCGAGCGCCTAGATGTACTAGGTGGAGACTTTCCCAATGACCCGCCGTGGCGCCCCGCTTGCTGTTGCGGGCCGGTTTCGCGCCCAGCGAGCAGCGGGGCTGACCGATCCAGTCGTCGAGACCGACCAACTCCCCCCCGCCGTGGCTCAGACTTTGGGCTGGCCGACGCGGCCACCGGCGGCCTGGAAGGTGACGAGGCCGCGGAAATAGCCCTTCAGCCGGGCCGAGCCGCAGATCTCCTCAAGCGACCGGACAACAGAAGGTGCTCCTGAGCAGCAACAACGTTGTGTTTACGACAACGGATGGAGGCGGCGGGTTTAAACGGCGCGAATATCCGCTCAGTAGAGCCAACCTCGGCGCACTTAGCTCCCGATTTGCAACCCGGAAGCGACTATTAAGCCGCAGGGAGTACGAACACGAAGAAGTGGAAGCGTATGAAGACGATTCCGAGCAGCACTCCCACGAAGGCACAAAACACGTCTTTCTTCGTAACGGGTCTCCGCCAGTACGATTGCCGCACCTCCGGGATCCTGCCGTAGCGCGGTAGCGGCTCGGGTTCTCGATCACCGTTACTCCAGAGCGGCGGTCCACCTTCCGATGCGCGTCCCCTTCCGCCACCACCGCTATTCCAAATAGGAGGTCCGCCACGCATGTAGTCGCGATCCGCAATCGACATGATCGCAGCGTAGGCGCGCCATCCGATATGTCAATAGAAGGCAAAGAAGGCCTCCACGTCACGCCTCGCCATCCATAGCAGCGTCAGACGAAGATACTTCAATGGTCTTCAGCCGCGAAACGTTCGCTCCATATGCCCGCTTCAACCTCTCCCGCGCGGCGTCCTTGATTGGGGCTGCTTCGGAAATTGCGGAGGCCGCTTCTAGCGCGGAATCCGGGAGCCGTTGAGAAAATCGAGGCCTGTTTCTCAACGGCTTCTCTCGCACCTGTGGCGGCAATCCCCAGGCAGCTCTCGCTGCAACTTGGCGCCGACCAGTGACGTCCGCAGCCTCTCATAGAGTGCTGCTGTGGCCGTCGTCTCCTTACCTGACCGCGTCCAGCACGCCGTTACTGAGGAGCGAGACGTCGTCGTCGCGCGCCTTGAGGCGTTGCGGGAGCAATCGCGGCGGCTGCACGCGCTTGTCGATCACGTTGACCGGGACGTACAGGAGACCGCGCGAATGCTCCGGGGGATAGACGAGATGCTCGGCCTCGCACCGCAGCTGTCACTCGACGCGATGCACGGCGAGCTCCGAGGGAAACGCCTGCGCGAGATCGCCGTGGAGCTCCTGCGCCAGAAGCGAGGGGTCGGAACAGTCGTTCACTACCGCGAGTGGTACGAGCTTTTGCTTGAGGCCGGAATCCGAGTCGCCGGACGCGATCCTCTCGCCACATTCTTGACCCAGATCGCCCGCGCGCCAGGCGTCGAATCCGTGCGACCGCGCTCCGGACTCTATCGCCTCGGTGTCGCAGGCTAAGCGAATCGATATGACCGCATCCGAGCCGTCTGCTACCTCTTGATGTAGCTGGCGTCAGCTACGTACCCGCACGGAGGCGATATGGCAACGACGAAGAACATCACTACTCTCTCTGATCAGTTCGACGGCGCCCTTGGTCGGCTCGAGCTTGGCGACAAGCGGAAACGGGTCATCACGGCGCACACCGAGATCCGCGAGCTTCTCGAGAGCGACGAGAAGCTGTGCGCTTGGGGCGTTGACACGGTCTTGATCGGGTCGTACGCGCGGGGCACCACCATCTATCCCGGCAAGGACGTCGATGTCTTCACGAAGCTCACGAAGCTCGACACCGCCTCGATCGACCCGAAAACGGTCTTCGAGGCGGTTCGCGACGTGCTTGTCAGGGAGTACGGCGAAAGGGCTGAGCCGCAGGAGCGGTCGATCAAAGTGACTGTTCCGATCGATGACGAGGAAGACTTTCACGTTGACGTCGTTCCGGCCGTGCGCCACGACCGCCATTGGGCGATCCCGCGCCACGATACAAGCCTCTGGATATCCGCCGACGTCAGTCAGCGATGGGTCGAGACCGACCCGGAGAAGCTAACCGAGTTGACCGGGAAGCAGAACGAGACTCCGAACGTCGCCGGGCGCGGTGTCTACGTGCCGACGGTCAAGCTCGTCCGGCAAATCCGCCGCCACCATCGTGGCAAGGCAAAGCCAGGCGGCTTCTACTTTGAGCTGATGACGTACTGGGCCTTCGACGCCGGTATCGACGGCGACAGCTTCGCGGAGATCCTCGCGAATGCGCTAGTGGAGATTGCCGCGCAGCTCAACAGCGGACAGCCGTTGATCGATCCGGCGCTGATGGAGCCGTACAGGCCGGAGCCTGATGCGACCGACCGGATGAACGCGGCGGCCCTCTTCACGGGTCTCGCGCAGGACGCGCAGCACGCGCTCACCCTCGACAAGTGCGAGGCAGCTGTCATCTGGCGGAAGATCCTGGGCGAGATCGATGACTTCGGCCCGATCTTTGAGATTCCACCTGGCTGCGATGCTCAAGGACGCAAGCTGCCGGCATTCGCGGTCGGTGCTCGCGGTAGTGAGGAGGCGAGCCGTTTCGCCAGCCGTCGCGACAACTGACATAGCCTCGCTGGAGCGCTTCCAGCGGGAGTTGATCGAGGCCGGTTTCAAGGCAATCGATCCACCGGATCGTCGGAACTGGCAGGGGCCGATCGCAGCCTCACTGAGCGCGTTGACGGATGCAACGACGATGCGCATCGAGTTTATGGACGGTTGGCCGTATCGACAACCACGGCTCTTTGTGGACGGCATCTCAAGCGAGCACGTGAACAACGCCGGGGAGGTTTGTCTTTGGCCAGTCGGTGCACGTGATCGGGCCTGGTTGACGCTCCAGGGGCTGAACTACCGGATTGATGAATGGGTCGCCGCAGCAGGTGCCGGATTCCCTGATGACACGATCTTCGACGCGCACCTCTACTTCGACCCGTACATCCACCCCGGAATCGCAACTGTCAAGTTGCGCGACATCGTTCCGCGTCGGCGAGGGGCGAAGGGACGCGTGTACGGCCGCTGGCTCTACAACGGACGGCTACTCGAACTCACCACTCGCCGCGGTGATCATCCGCTGACCGGACGGTGGTACTTCGTAGACCGGGTCTCGGCACCTCCGCGCAACTTCGCCGAAGTGTGTGCGCTGCTAACGAGCAGCCAGGCCGATAGCCTCGATGCGGGACAAGCGGCCGTCGCCTCCGGAAAGGGCGACCGCCTTGTGCTTCTTGTCTGGGAGACCGCGGATGGGCCGAACGCATTGACGCTGGTGCAGCAGTTGGTCAGTGGTGGCGCCCAGTCGAAGGCTATCCCAACGGCTCCAGAAGACAGCGAGTACCTGGAGATGCGAGCGGGCCCGGACTTCGAGATTCTGCAGAAGAAGCGTGTCGTCGTATTCGGGGCCGGCTCGGTCGGCTCCCATCTGGCGGTGCGGCTCGCTGAGTGTGGAATCGGCACGCTGTCGCTCTACGACAGCGACCTTCTACGACCCGGTAACGTCGTTCGCCATATCGGCCGGCGCGATCAGGTCGGGCTTCCGAAGACGAACGTCGTCCAGGCGGCGATCTCCGAACGCATACCGTGGACGAAGGTTGAGTTGGGCTACGAGACGTGGGACGTGGACAAGCTCGCAGCCGCCGTTGGTGGTGCCGATCTCGTAATCGACGCGACCGGTAATGGCGGCTTCACCGACCTCCTCTCCGAGCTTTGCTGCCGCGAGAAGAGATGGCTTATCGGTGCAGCGCTCTATCGCCGCGGCGCACTCGGCAGGATCGAGCGACAGGCGACGGCGGGCGATACCCCGACAGGCGAGCGCGATGTCGGCGCCGACTCGCGCTACCCGCTCATCCCACCCGGTGACGAGCCGGCCTCGCTTGAACCTGGCTGCACGGCACGCGTCAACAACGCACCTCCGAGTACGGTTGCAGCCCTCGCAGCGCAGGCCGCGGAGGTTGCGATCGACGCACTGACCGGCAAGTTCAGCTACGGCGATGACCTTATCGAGGTCTACAGGCCCCTCGCCGTCGCGCCGTTCGACCGGGTTGGGACGGTGCGCGTTGAGTAGTCGACGATGGCGCGCCTGGATGAGCGAGAACGCTCGGCTCGAACTTGAGGCCGCCGCTGTCGTTGGCCATCCGAACGAAGCCGGCGGCATTCTCGTTGGAGTCCACACGGCCGGTTCGCGGCCGTGGATCGTCCACGCCGTCGAAATCCCATCGAAGAACAGCGGAGGCACCCATTACGTTGTCCCAGATCACCACCGGCGCGATATCGTCGACCGCCTGCGAAGACAGTACGACCTCCGCCTAGGCTATCTCGGTGAATGGCATAGTCACCCGTTCGACATCGGCCCGAGCGAGACCGACCTGGCCTCGATCCGAGCAATCGCCGATGACCCAAACGCTGGCTGCGCGCGGCCTGTCCTTCTCATTGCGCGTCGCGCCGCTGGCGGCTACGTCCTTGATGCGCTTCAGTTGAATCGCCGGTCAATCCGGCCGCTCGACCTGATCGCTGCGGGCCCGCTGCCGCACGCGGACGCACATCGCCGAAGAAGCGCGCTACTCCGTCGATTCCGGATTATTGTGATGCGGTGATGACACCGGCACGTCGTCCAGCTCCAAGCGGCGCACGCCTCGCTGGCGACGACTACCAGCATGCGTTCACCTTGCTCTACGCACTAAAGCTTCTCTTTAGCAACGGCGACGTGACGAAGGTCGAGATGGAGGTCGACGGCGCCGGGAATGTCGACGACTTGATCGTCCACCGGAGCAATGCGCCGACCCTCTACAACCAGATCAAGTTCGTGACCTCGCAGAAGCAGCCGCTAGAGCATTCGTGGTTCACGACACCGCAGAAGAAGGGCCAGAAGACGCCCCTCTGGCGCTTCTACGATAGCTACCTGCGACTCACGCTCCCCAACGGGACGCGTCCCGAGATGGCTCTGCAGACCAACCGCTGGCCAGCCGCTGGAGACGCGCTGCTCGCGTGCGTCGGGGGCGCAGATGGGAAGCTCTTCCCGCGGCTCAACCTCAAGACGTCAGGTTCGAGAGCGGGCAAGATCCGGCACGAGTGGGCGGAGCACCTCGACATCAGCAAGGACGAGCTCCTTGACTTCCTTGAGCATCTAGCCATTCGCGCCGGCCGCGACGCGCTCGATGAGCTTGAAGACAAGTGCGGTCTCGCAATGCGCGCCGCCGGTTATCGCCACAACGCGGCAGCACTTCTTGCCGCCGTCGGTGCGATACGCAAGCTGATCGAGGACGGCAGGCGCGAGCTAGATGCGGATGCCGTACGTGCAATGTGCGCCGGGCTTGACCTGGACGCCAGCCCTCCGCGGGCATCGCTGCTCGTCCAGGCGATCGCATCCGACCCGTGGCCTGAGGCGGCGACCGCGTCGGTCGACTGGGTAAGCCTTTTTGACCGGGAGGACGCCAGCTCGCGCCGCCAACTACGCGACCCCGACGGCTGGAACGAGAAGCTTAAACCCGACCTGATCGAGGCGATCGAGCAAATCCGGCGCTCAAGGACGACTGACGTCCACGTGCTTGGCGCTATGCGCCTGTCGACGGGCCTCCTCGTGGGCCAGCAGTTATGCGAGGTCGCCGGCTTCTCGGTCAGCATCAACGGACGGGAAGGCGTGTGGTCGAGCACATCGCCGCGGCAGGAGTTCGCGCTCGCGCGCGAGGCGATCGAGGTCGGCACCGGCGACGAGATGGCGGTTGCGATCTCGATCAGCCAGTTCATCAAGGAAGACGTCCTCGCGTACATCCAGGAAGAGCAGCTGCCCATCGCGAAGCTACTCATCTACAGCCCGGTCGGCGGAGTGAGCCGGGACGCTATCTCGACGCCCGAACACGGAGCCGGCGCGGCTGCCGCGATCTCGGCGGCACTCCGGGGGGACACACGACGACACCGCGGCCTCCTTCACCTCTTCATTTCCTCTCCGCTCCCCCTCGCTGTCCTCGTCGGCCACCTGTGGAATCGGATGCCGCAGACGCAGTTGTACGAAGATCGCGGAGCCGGCGGTGGCTACTTCCCGTCGTTCAAGCTCTAGAGAGAAATGCGCTAGTCGGCCTGCGTCGACGCTCGCGTAGGCGCTTCCGGGCGAGATCGATCATCCCGCGGAACGGACTCTCGCCGGGGCCGGTAGCAATCCCGTTGTGCTTCGCGCAGTTCGTAACTTTGCTCGGGGCGGGCCAGTCGTGCTCGACGGAGACCGCGAGGTAGTGCTTCTGACGGAGCGGATCCTTCCCGTCGTAAAGCTCCACGTACTCGGTAAGCGCGTCGAGCGTGTGGTCAAGGTCGAGCCAGTAGCCCTTACGTCGGAGCCGCGGCGCTCCGTCGAGCAGTGCCGCGATCTCCTCGGGCGACATCTCCTGGCCGGGCAACGGCCCGTCGAGAGGCGTCTCGAGGCCTCTGGAAGCTCGCTCGGCGATGAGCTCTTCCCGAAGCGCCGAGAGGCGGGCGTCACTCTTCGTCCTTTCGGGCGGCACTGGGATATCCATCGCCGCCGCGTGTCGCTGGAGTGCGGCGTAGCTCTTCGGTAATCCAGGCGCCGTCTCGTAGTAATGAGCGAGTATCTTCAACGGGTCGAAACCCTTGATCGGCTCGACTCGAGCAGGCGGCTCGTAGCCGGCGACAACGCAGGCACCTCCCCAGCCAGCCTTGTCCGCCATCACGAGGGTCTGCCCGGAGGTGAGCAGCAGGTCAGTAAGAAGCTCACCTCGTCGCAACCGCCGGTCGGCCTCGAGCAGTTCGCGGCGTCCACGGTCGTATGTGTCAGGCGGTGGGCCTGCGGAGCCGAGCTCGATCCTAAGGTGTCCGCAGATACGTCGGAACGAGTAGACCAGGTAGCCCTCGTCCTGGAACCACGCAGGTTGTTGACGCGTCTCCACTGTGACCCGCCGTACTGGATCGAATCCAGCCGCTAGCGCGTCTTGAACGATCTTCCGCCAGCTCTTGCCTTTCGACCCTGATAGCCCTCGGTTGAAGCGCATATAGATCGCGTTCGCCTTCGGCGGGGGATCCTGCCCGAGCGCCATCATCACGCGCGCCGCGTTGTCGTCGAACTCGCGCCCCTTTAGCTTCTCGGGGTCGCCCGGCCGAACGTCACGCGCGACGGCGGCAATAGCCTGGTAGAGGCCCTCGTCGGAGTACCGAGAGACGAACTCCTGCGTCTCCGCGTTGCGGCGCTGCGCCTGCGAGTGGTGGCTGGGCTTCTTCTTCGCCATCGCAACGACGATAGGAGCGCCGGCTGTCGCACTGGGCGGCGTATGTGTCCGCGAACGGACACATAAAGCCCGGTAGCGTCGCGGGTATGCCAGCGAGAGGCGCTAGCCGGAGGCGAACGCTCCATAAAACGAAGCTTGCAGAGGCCCGGCTCGCGCGCGACCTAACGCAGGCCCAGGTCGCGCACTTCACCGGCATCCCGCTGACCACCTACCGAAAGCTCGAGCGTGGCGACAACAAGAACCCGCCACTTCGCTGGCTTGTGAACCTTCAGCACGTGCTGGTGCTCGATGATGTCCGGGATCTGATCGAGGACGAGTGGCTCGAGTTCAAGCAACTCAGACCGAAAGCACCAAAGCGACCGCCTGATCCCAACATTATCCGCTCACGGCCTCCTGCTGTTGACTCAGACGGGACGTAGCGACGAACGCATACTTCTTTCGTGATGTGGTCGCTGCGAGCGTGTTGATCTGGCTTGTGTGCTTCGTCGTTCTGGCCGCTGCAAGTCGGCGTCCGGAACGGGGTGAGTATTCGTGGTGGCAACTTTCTCTGGCCGGGATCGCCGGCCTCGTCATTGTCTGGGAGCCCTGGCTTCACCCGACCACCGCGGCCGTTTTCGTCGTGGCCGGGATGCTTGCACTGATTGGGTTGAGCATTGCACTCGCGGCTTACTGGCATTTGGGGCGCGCTCGTGTCTTTAGCCCCGATCCGGAACCAGTCTCGGGTTCAGTCCTCCTCACGCGCGGCCCATTCCGAATCGTCCGCCATCCGGCGTATCTAGGAATACTTCTTCTCTTTCTTTCCGTCGGCTTCGCATTTAGGTATATCGCACTCGTCGCCTGGCCTCTGCTGTTGCTGCGCACTTGGACACAAGCGCGGACTGAGGACTCACATCTGGAGGCAATCCACGGAGACACCTATTCTGTGTTTCACACGACGACGCCAGACTTGATCATCCCTGGCGACAGATGGCTGGCGCGATTGAGGAAAAACGCCGCGCGCGATTGAGGCTGAGCCTAGCGTCGTCAAATGACTACCAGGATCGCCAGCGTGATGGCGAGCATATGCGTCCTGTCGATGTTCCTTCACGCCACTCCGCGAGGACTTCCGTTCTTCTTGCGGGCCTGCCTGGCTTTCGCTGCTTTCCTTCTCCTCTGCTTAGGAGCATACGGGCTAGGTACTGCAGCTCAAGCGAAGTCGATAGCGGAGCAATAGCCCACAGACGGGCTCGACGCTACTACTGCGACAGCCGGGCGGTGCATAATCGAGCGTTACCTTGAGCGTCCTCTCACGGACGCTTTACTCGGCCAAGTCGAGCGAGAAGGGAGCGAGCTTGCAGGGTATGGGAACCAACTCGCAGAAGCAGAACATCCTGTCAGCGACGCCAGCAACGCGGGTGCCAGCCGTCCCGCCTACCCTCACAAACCCGTCGTTACGTCTATCACTCGCCGAGATGATGGCGGCGCCACCGAAGAGAACCCGTGCGGCGCACGCTTATCAGCTTGAGCACGCAACCCGCTTCAGCGACGACCGCAAGATGCGGAACCCGAGCTGGCTCGTGCGCGAGATCCAGCGCTTCCCGGAGATCTGGGACGATCTCGAGCGGGAGACGACCGACCCGTACACCTATGAGAAGCGAAGGGCGAGCCGGAAGCACGTGGTTGGCCGCGACCGAATGCCCGGCCACTGGGTGCTCGCTGGCTGTGCCTGGATCATCTCGAAACAGACCGACATCCAGGCGTTCCACGACTGGAGCGAGGAACACAGATTCTGGGACGCTGCGGGCTTTGACCCGAACCGCCCGCCCTCATATACCACGACCTACGAGCGCCTGATCGAACTCGGTGACTGCATCGACGGGATCGACAACGCTCGGCGCAAGCTCTGGCACCTAGCCTGCCATCGGAACAGCCACGTCGCCCGCCACATCCACATCGACGGGACGGCGGTCGAGGCACACGCCCGCCTCCATCACGAGTGCCTCGATCCGGCCTGGTGTGCAGCTAACGGTGGCAAGAAGCTGCCAGGCTGGGTCGAGCGGCTCGATGTCGGTAATGCCAACAGCGCGCGGCAGAAGGAGAACCGCGAAGCGCCCGGCGATAACGAACCGGCAGACGATGCGGAGATCGAAGCGTTGCTCGGCTCAGAGGTCATCGAGACGGTCGACCCCTGGGACGACCTTGAGGAAGTCGCACTTGAGCTGATCGAAGACGGCGAGCCGGACGAGCCGTTGCACTCGAAGTACAAGAAGCGCTTCAAGAAGCGCGAGGCGCTCGAAGGGACTAAGGAGGTCTGGATCCGCAAAAAGCCCGGCGAGCCGAAGCACCGCTATACGACCCGAGACGTTGACGCCGGCTTTCGGATCTACACCAATCCAAAGACCGGTAGGAGGATGCGCGCCTGGCTTGGTTTCCTGAAGATGCGCGCGGTTGACGACTTCACGGGCGCCGAGATCGCCTCTCTCCATATTCCGGCAGACGAAGCCGAGAGCGCGCACTTCATCGAACTGATCGAGCGCGTGCGCGACATCCTCGGTTTCTACCCGGAGGCCGTCACCTGCGACAAGGGCCCGAACATCCGCCCCGTCCGACGCGCTTGCGAGCGCCTCGGGATCGGGATGATCGCCCCCTTCCGCAAACCAAACGCCAGCGTAAAGAAGCGCCAGGCCCTCCGCCAGGAGGGGGTCGTTGACGAGTACGGCTACTGCTACTGCGACTTCTGCGGTAGTCCCGGCTACAAGCACCACTACAAGCATCGAAACGGCGTCGGCTACACGACCTACTACTGCGCGAATCCGCACACCGAGAAGTGCAGGAAGACATTGCAACGGAAGCGCTGCGATATCGAGCCACTCGTGCTCGGCGTGCTCACGCACGATGAGGAGCTCTACTGGGAGCTTCGCAATGCCGGCAAGCCGCAGGAGAAGGCACACCGTGTTGCCCGCGCTCGCTACACGACCGGCGCGAACAATGTCGACACGCGCCCGAAACGGCGCGGCATCCCGTTCCTCGAGTTCCGCTCGGCGCTCTCTCACTTCGTAGAGGTCTTCCGGCTGTGCATCCGGCAGGGCTGGCTCGATCCTGACCATCCGAATGCGAAGCCGGCGCCAACCCGTCAGCGGAGCAGCGCCGAGAAGGGCCTCAAAGCGATGCGGCGCCTGCGCCGCCTGGCAGGGCTACTGCTCCCGCAAGGACGAGCGGCGCTCAAGCTCGGCCTGATTACCGACCAACTCGAGCTGCCTGCGGGCTGGACGCCGATCAAGGAGCGCCGCAAACACGAGCGCGATCGAGGGAACGAACGCGCCGGCCCGGTAGGAGCCGCCGCGGTGCCCTTCTAGCGGCCACCGCAGTCGTCAGCCGAAGAAGTTAATCATTCTCACCCGGCGCCCGGAGGCTCACCTCCGGGCGCTTTTCGTCTTAGAACGTTGCCGGCTTCGGAAAGCCGCTTGCGAGAGTGATTGAGTGCCCGCGCACTAGCTCTAGAGGCAGAACGACGGCCTTTCGACCGCCGTTCTCGTTCGATTTGCTCCTCCTGGCCCCAATTTCTGAAGCCATTTCTGAAGGAGTCCTGATTGGAGGCGGCGGGAATCGAACCCGCGCAAGGTTTCAATCGGTCGGCTCGGAGTCCCCCATCTCGTCGTTGAGTGATTCTTGTGAGCCACTCGCATCAACGTCATCATCATCCTGCAGCCTCGCGCGCGCCAGTTTGAGCTCCTCCTCGGTGGGCAGCGCAAATTGGCTGATTATTCGGGCGACGGGCGCGAGGGTGGTCAGATGGGAAATCGATACGTACTCAATTTCATCCTGGGGTGGCCGCCCTGATCGAGTCTCAAGCTCATAGATACCTTCGAGTGTCTTAATCAATAGCTTGACTGCCTCATCGGGGTTGTAGCTGTCGTAGTGGGCAGGTCGAAAAGACGGGTCATCGATCCACTCCCCACGCTTTGCGTGAACAAGTCGATTCCGACGTCGAAATAGCTGAGAGATGCTTTGAAGGGGCTCATCTCCGGGAGAGAAGATCGTCTCGTTGAACGCAAGCTTGGGGATCATCTGCCACTTAGCGGCCGGTCTTAACTGATCAAGTGCTTCGGATTCCTGGTCGCCGAGGTGTTCTGCCGCGAATGCGTTGATGTAGGCCTCAGCGCCTAGTGCTGAGAAAACAATCGAGTGTCGAGCTCGACGTGCACTTACAAAGAGATACCCCAGCTGGTCTAGTGCGTCGGCCTTTGGTTCGGGCGTCAGCGTCCCGTTGTACGCGGCAAGAATCTCGGCGTTCGACAGGTGCAAAGACCCTTCGAAGAGGCGCTGCGCCTGGAACAGGTACTCGTACCAGAGATTCTCGAAACTCGGTTCCGACACGGTCTGAGACTATCGAATTGTGTCGGGAGAACGCCGCGAAAAATCGCAGGCGTTCGGCCAACCAGGGGCGGGTCGACCAAGTCCCAGAACCCGGGGCGCAAAGTGCTGAGCGGAAGAGCCGGTTCGGGTGCGGGTGGGTGCGCGAAGCGCCCCCCCGCCCCGACCGGCCACCCGCCGGCACCGCGCCCGCCGGCTGTGGACTCGCTGCGGCTTGGCGTCTTCTCTTCCGGTGACGCTGAGGACGAGCACCCTCACTTGCTGAGGGGGTGCTCGCCCGCAGGCGCGCGCGAGCGTAGCGAGCGCGAGTGCCTTGGTCTGCATCAGGAAATTTCGGGAGAGGAAGGAAAGTGCCCCTCACCGAGCGCGCCAGCACCCGGTCGTCGATCTGACCCGTCTCAGACCGTCGGCGGGTACATGATCGAAGGCAAATCTTTGTCACTGGGCGCCGGGTACATAGCTTGAATGACGTCTTTAATAGGCGAGTCGTTCGCTTCACCCGGACCGGCGAGATTGAACCCGGAACTCGCTGGAAAGTCAGTCTTGATGCGGTGACAGATGACGCCGAGGAAGACCGGTTGGTCAGGTAGAAGGAGGACGCGGAAGTCGAAATGCGCTCCATGACCTTCGTATCCGTTGTGCCATAGAGGCAACGTGAGTGTCCCGTTCGGTAACTGACGGATGTGCGGTAGGAAGTGTGGTGTGAAGGAGAAGAACTCGATCAAAATGCCGTTGCATTCGTCTGGCTGCTCGTCCGCGTGATGGTGAAAGTCGTCCGGCGAGAACAGGATGCTCCTCTTCAGTTCGGTGGGCTTTGCCGCCGCAAAATCGACTAGGCCCCACGCGGTGATGCCACAGTTCGGACCCGTGAGTATTGGCTTAATAAGCGGGTTAGTTAGAACACCGATACCTCTCGGCCTTCCGGTTTTGGGATCGCGACCGGAGACGATTCGGTTTGTGCCCTCTGATGAGAACTGCACGAACCCATCGGCGTGGTACGAGAGCTTCACACGGTCATCTGCCGAGTACTCGACGATATCTTTCATTGACACCTGCACACGACCTGTCTGCCGATAGTCGAACGCGTACTTCATAAGGAATCCGCGGCGCGCGTTGTGGTAAGGCGCGAGTATTGCGAAGCCGCCATCGCGGTACGGAACGATCTTGGTGATCTTCCGCGCGACAGCGTCAGGTTCGTCGCGGACGCAAATCGTTGCAGGTGCTTCGATACCCCACGGTAGCGCGAACGCCCACACTTCTGCGTCTCAACCTAGTGGCGGAGTTTTCGGCCGATCCGCGCTCAACTAGCTCCGCAGCATCTTGATACTGCATGAGGAAAAGTTGCAGAAGAGGGCCGCGAAATGCATCAGGCTCGGCTCTAAAGCTCGGCTTCTGTCCTCGTCCGGAAAGCTCGCTCCGGTGCGCTGCGGTGCGGTCAATAAGTGCGATTACTGCGCGCGGCTCGCTGCGGTTGAGATCACAGAGTGCCTTGCGCTCGATGCTGTAGAAAACGGGAATGCGGCGCAGCTCTGGATGGTGACCACGACGAAACGGTATCTCCGGGCAAAAGCCAATAGCTAGCGGTTCGGCCGTCGCTGGCGTCGACGCCAAAAGCGGTCTCTACAAGCTTTACAACCGACGACCGGGCCGGGTAAGTCTCGACAGTCGGCCCCGCACTCCGGACACGCGTGCTGCGCCGCTGGTGCCGTCCGTGCTCGAACGGCGAGATCGATCTGCTGTCGAAAGTGGCGTCGTAGTTCAGCGCTGAGCGGAGTGAACCGCTGAGAACGGATGAACCTGGGGTGTGTGGTGCTCGTCTCCATGCCGCGCCCCGATCGCGCGAGCGCAGCCGGTCAAGGCCGCCAGGACGACCCCGCAGGGGTTGACGGGCGAGCACGCGCGGTAAATCGGGGCGGTCGGAGATGAGCGACAACGACTCAGGAGCGGACTTCTGCAGTGTCGGTCCCCGGTCCTAGAGTGAGGATATGACCGGTATCTACGTGACGCGGTTGACCCTCACAGAGGCTGCGCAGATAATGCGAGTCGCCGTGAAGGACAAACGCTATCGGGCGACGCCGTTGGGGTTGCTAGTCGGTCGGTACCTCCGCTGGTTCCGCAACGAGTGGGGCGCGACAGCAACGACAATCCGCGATTACGAAGCGATCCTCGCACGGATGTCGCTCACGCTCGCAGATAAAGATCCGCTCGAGGTGACCATCGAAGACCTGCGTGACGTGATCGACCTGTGGGCCGATCGCGAGGCACGGACGCGGGCAAAGGTCACGTCCGTCGTTCGGGCGTTCTGGTCTTGGGCCGAGGATCAGGATCAGGTGCCGTTCTCTCCGGCGGCGAAGTTACGCCGCCCTCGCGCGCCGCGTCGTGCGGCGCCGCTCTTACCGCAGAATGCGGACGCACGGCTCCTGAACGCCGCGCAGACGCCACGCGATCGGGTCGGCCTGCTGTTCCTACTCGACCTCGGTGTTCGGCGTAGCGAGCTCGCAGGCGTCCATCCGCGCGATATCGACCTGAGCCGTCGACAGGTGACCGTATTCGGCAAGGGCCAGAAAAGCCGAGTGATCCCCCTACGCGGGCGGATTGTCTTGGAGATCGAGCGCTACATGCTCGAACCGCTGCCGCTTGTCGGGCGAACACCGGAGCCGGACGACTTCCTGCTGTACCCCGAAAAGCGCACGGCGGGCGCACGGCTGCTCGCGGCGTACCCGAAGCGGCGCATGAGTGGCCCGACGATTCATCGTTGGTGGTACCGCCACGCCGAGGCGGCGGGCCTCGTCGGTACGGGAATGACGAGCGGTCTGAACATGCACCGCGCGCGGCACACGTTTGCGACCGAGCTTCGGCGCGTGGCAGATATCGGCGCGGCTTCCCAGGCGCTCGGCCATAGCGACATCTCGACGACGGCCGCGATCTACGGGCACTACGACCTGAGCGACCTAGAGCGGGCCATGGAGGCGCTCGCCAGGTCGCGGCGTGAACGCGAAGAGCCAGCCGACTGAAAAAGATTTCAATCGACTGGCTCTGAAAACGGCTTCACTGAGCCAAAGGTGGAGGCGGCGGGAATCGAACCCGCGTCCGCAGCCGCACCGNNCGGCTCGCTGGCGGCCTACCGCCGGACTAGCCCTCCTGAGTGGTCGCGCCGCGGGCGAGTGGCTCTCCCTTGGTGCCGAGCCCGTTAGTTGACGCCGCTACCCGAACCACGGGCCCAGTTCGGAGCGACGCGTCACCTATTTCTAGGCAGCGAGTGCGAGGTTTTGATCCGCACTTACGTTGTTTTCCCGGTTGATTAACGAGGCCAACCGGGGACCTCGGCTTGCAACTCGACCGGAGAACCGACCACGTCGAAACCTGATCGCCCCCGTATGTTTTCTTACTCTTTGATTGTAGCCGTCGGTTTCGGCGAAACTCGCCTCGGAACCAAGAACCGCCTCCTGAGTGCGATCGGCGGATGCGATGCTAGGACGGAGTGTCGCGTGCGTAGCGGAGCTACGGGCGCGACCGAGGACGACGCAGCGCGCCGCCGAGCGCGCTCAGGCGCTGCCTACGAGTAAAACGATCAGCCAGCTCCACAACCCGATCACGACCAGGTCGGAGCCCCAGGTCACCCAGACGGCCACGTCCGTGTACTCCGACAAGCGGCCGGCGGCGTCGATCTGCGCCAGCGTCACCGGGTCTTCGCCGCGCTCGAGCTGCAGCATGCGCAGGCGGTGCTGCTCTCGCCGGCCTCGCGTGGCGATCAGCAGCACCACGAGACCGCACGAGAAGGCCACGGCGCTGGCCACCAGCATGGTCGTCAGGAGCGCGTCCCGAAACTTCGTGGCGCTGGTCAAAGAGCCGCTATTGGCGAAAACGGCCAAAACGAGGACAAAAGCCGCGAGCAGCACCGGAACGGCGAGAATCGCACAGACGTACGGCCGCCAGGGGAAGCCCGGGCTCAGAACGGGCTCGGCTTCCTCCTCCTGTTCGGCCGCGGCTTCGAGCTGCCTGTCGTAGGCTGCGCGCGTTCCGGGATCGGTCAGCGTCTTGCGGGCTTGATGGACGATCTGCAGCCAATCCGTCGCCGAGGGATCGTTGAGCGCGAGAGCCCCCCGCCAGTGGTCCTCGAGCGCCTGCGCCGCCAGATCGATGTCGTCCTCCGAGGCGTCGCGCCAGACGCCGAGGATCTCGTAGTAGTTGCTCACGAGCTAAGAGCCTAAACGGTTAGGAAGACGTGATCGGGGTGCAGAGACAGTTTCCGGTTTTCGTCTAGCGACGGGCCTTGAGCTCGCGCTCGATCTCGCGCTTGGCATCGCGCTTGGCCATGTCGTCGCGCTTGTCGCGACCGGTCTTGCCGCGCGCCAGCGCCAGCTCGACCTTGGCGCGTCCGGCCTTGAAATACAGCCGCGTAGGGATCAACGTCAGGCCCTTCTCGTTCAGCTCGCCCGTGAGCGAATCGATCTCGCGGCGGCGGAGCAGCAGCCTGCGGTCGCGGTCGGGGTCGTGGGAGCCGATCGAGGCCTGCTCGTAGGGAGCGATGTGGGCGCCGATCAACCAGAGTTCACCGGCTCTGATCTCGGCGAAGGCGCGCGTGAGATTGGCCTGGCCCTGGCGAAGCGACTTGACCTCGCTTCCGCGCAGCTCCAAGCCCGCCTCGAAGCGCTCGAGCAGGTGGTAGTCGTGCCGGGCGCGGCGGTTGTCGACGATCAGCTTCTGTCCGTCTGCAAACACAACCGCGATTGTATGAGCAGCGTGCTCGATCCGGGACGATCTCCCCCAAGGTCAACGGGTTTCCCCCTTCTGCGGTATTGCAGACCGGGCTGGATAGAACGGAAGATCGAGTACATGCGCTCGTCTGCGGCGGAGCTGCAAGTTCATGCTGGAGAAGAAGCCGGCTTCACGCTGGTCGAATTGCTGGTGGTGATCGTCATCATCGGCGTCCTGATCGCCATTGTGGCTGTCAGCTACCTCGGTTTCACGGGCCGCGCCGACAGCGCAGTGGCGAAGGCGAATGTACGTACCGTGGTGCCGGCAATCACTGCCTACTATGGCGAGCACTCCACTTACGTCGGTGCCACGCTCACAACCTTGCGCGAAGAGTACGACCTGCAAATCGACGACAGCACCGCTTCCAGGTACACGATCTCGAATCTGAACGACCGCTCCTACTGCCTCCAGGACCACATCGGCGACTGGTACGCCTGGACGACCGGCCCGAACGAGCCGATCGGCAGCGGAACCGCGAGCCACTGCTAACAACCGCTGAAAGTCCGCGGGCACAGCCCGCGATGACTTTCAGCGGTATTCCCTTGGCGCACGAGTCTGCGCGCCTTCGGCGCGTGTGACTCGGCTGCTCCTAGATGCGCACTCGGCTGACCGTTGGTGTGATCAGTGTTCGGAGTGGTTGGTCCGGGGGATGGCGCTTTGTGGACCGCGCCCGCCATGTCGGTCGCGGCGGCCGGAAGACGTAGGCGTCGCGCTCTTTCGCCGACGCTCAGATCCGGCTCGCCGCAGCTCGACCTTGCCCGAGTGGCGCTCGATTCGCTCCACCTCGACCTCGATCTCGTCGCCGAGGCGTAGGCGGCCGCCGCGGCGGCCTTCCAGCGCCGTCCCCAGCGGATCGAGCTCGAAGTAGTCGCCGCCCAGGCGGCGAGCGGGCAAGAAGCCCTCGAAAACCTCGCCGAAACGGGCAAACAGCCCCGCGCCGATCAGTCCGATGATCTCGCCTGTGAAGCGCTCGTCCGGGCCTTCGATTCGCTGGCGGCGGTCGAGCAACCAGGCCAGGCAGATCTCGTCGGCCTGGAACTCGATCTTCGAGGCCTCGCGCTCGACCGCCGAGGTGTGCTCGGCGAGAGCCTCCAGATCGGCGGCGGGCGCGTCGTCGCTCAGGCCCAGCTCGCGCAGCAGCGCGCGGTGGCAGACGACGTCGGGATAGCGACGGATGGGCGAGGTGAAGTGGCAGTAGGCGCTGCTTGAGAGGCCCGAGTGGCCGAGATTGCGCGGGTCGTAGCGAGCCTGTTTGAGCGCGCGCAACACGAGTGTCGGGAAGGCTTCGCGGCCCCGGCCGGCGCGGCTGACGTAGTCGTTCACCGCGGCCGCGATCTGGGCGGCCAGCTGCTCAGCCTCCTGCGGCGCGAACGAGCCCTCCTCGGGCGCCGGCGGCGTCGGCACCTCGAGCTTCGTCAGCTTGTCGATCAGACTCACGAGCGATTGCGGATCGGGGCGCTCGTGCACGCGGTAGAGCGCCTCCCTCCCCCGCTCCGAGAGCAACTCGGCGACCGCTTCGTTGGCCAGGATCATCAGATCCTCGACCAGCGCATGGGCCCGCGGCTCGGTCTGGAACCAGGCCCTGGCGACGCCGCCCTCGTCGTCGAAGGCGAACTCCAGCTCGGGCCGTTCGATGCGTAGCGCCCCGCGGGCGAAGCGGCGGCGCCTGAGCGCCGAAGAGACGCGATCGGTCAACTCGAGCGCCGCGAGAAGCTCGGGCTCGGCGCTCTCCTTGCCGGAAAGGATGCGCTCGACCTGGCCGTAGCTCAAGCGGTCATTGCTGCGAATGAGTGAGCGGTAGAAACGCGGCTCGCCGCGGCGGTACTCGCCGTCGAGCAGCACCTCGGTGGTGACGCAGAGCCGGTCCTGGCTCGGGCGCAGCGAGCAGGCGTCCTCGGACAGCTCGGGCGGTAGCATCGGGGCCACGTTCCCGGGCACGTAGGTCGAGAAGGCGCGCTCGGCGGCGCCGTAGTCGAGCGGGACGCCGCTCGGCAGGTAGGCCGAGACGTCGGCGATGTGCACCCAGACGCGAACACCCTGTTCCTCCTGGTGCACCGAGATCGCGTCGTCGAAGTCCTCCGCCGTCTCGGGATCGATGGTGAAGGTGACGAGGTCGCGCAGGTCGACCCGATCCTCTGTTGGCGGCGAGGGAAGCGCGTAGGGTTCGAACTCGCGCCGGCGCCCGCTTTCCACCAGCAGTCCCTCGAGCACGGTCTCGATCCGCGCAGCCGAGCCGAGCACTCGCTCTACCCGCGAGCGTCCGCGCCCGGGGCGCACGACCACGAGATCGCCCAGGCCGACCTCGGTCCGGACCTTCTGTTCAAGCAAGAGCGGCAGCCCGGGCGTGAAGTAGGGCTCGGCGTAGACCAGCTTGCCGCGGCGGATCACCTCGGCGACGACTAGTGCCTTTTCAGGTGATGCTTCCACGCTTATGGGTCGCTAGCACCAAGCGAAACAAGGACGCAGAGAGCGCTCATACTCGGAAGTATGGGCGCGACTGAGGACGCAGTAGCGCGCCGCGTGATAGCGGGCCAGAAGCTGGAGGGCATTGCCTGAAGGGGCACTCAGTCGGCGACCGAGCTCATGACGACGCTAGACCTGAAGGAAGCGGCGCAGCGTGATGCCCGTGCCGATCGCCCCGAGCACCAGCCCGGTCGCGACCATCAGGAATGCGGTCAGCGCGAAGGGCCAGGCGTGCACGTCGGTGGCGTTGAAATCGAGATTGAGGGCCGGCATGGCCACGACCTTGGTGATCGAAAGCAGGATCACCGCCAGGATCGCCCCGCCGAAGCCGCAGATCAGACCTTCGAGCATGAAGGGCAGGCGCACGAACCAGTTGGTCGCGCCGACCAGCTTCATCACCTCGATCTCGCGNNAAGATCAGCACCATCAGCGCAAACGAGAACTCGATCACCTTGGCGACCTTGAGCACGCGCTCGCTGACCTTCTTGTTGTAGTTGACGTCCTGTACGCCCGCGGGAAGCGGACGGAAAAAGGCCGCGATCTTGCCCGCATCTTCTCCGCGCTTAGGAGTGATCTTGTAGGCGTCGGGAAGAGGATTCGTCCCCCTCAAGCCCCGCGTCAGGTCGGGGTTGCTCTTCTGCATCTGCTGCCAGGCCGTTTCCTTGGAGACGTACCTGAACTTCTTGATCAAGCCTTGCCTGTTGATCTGGTTGATGCGCAGGAGCGTTTGTTCCTTCTGCGTGTTGGTCGCCGGCTTCTTGCAGGTCTCCGCGGCGCAGAAGTAGACGTTCACGGTGATCTCTTTCTTGGTGTGGTTGCTCCAGGAGACCATCCAGCTGCCGAGCGCGATGCAGACGCCGAGCAGGAACATGCCGATGAAGACCGTCATCATCGCCGCCACGGTGGTGGAGAGATTGGCGCGGATCGAGTGCAGCGCCTCGGAGATGAGCAGGCGGAGGCGGGTCACTGGGAGGAGTAGCCCCCTCGGCGCTCGTCGCGGGCGATCTTGCCGTCTTCGAGCGCGATCACGCGGCGGCGCATCTTGTCGACCATCTCGCGGTCGTGCGTCGCCATCAGGATCGTCGTGCCAGTGCGGTTGATCGAGTAGAGCAGCTGCATGATCCCGACCGAGGTGTCGGGGTCGAGGTTCCCCGTCGGCTCGTCGCAGACCAAAAGCGGCGGATGGTTGACGAAGGCGCGCGCAATCGAGACGCGCTGCTGCTCGCCGCCTGAGAGCTGGTTCGGGAGCGAGTCCATTTTGTCGACCAGCCCGACCAGCGAGAGCACCTCGGGCACCTTGCGGCGGATGTTCTGGGCGCTCTCGCCCTGAACGTTGAGCGCGTAGGCCACGTTCTCGGCCGCATTGCGGTTGGGAAGCAGCTTGAAGTCCTGGAAGACGCAGCCGATGTTGCGGCGAAGCTGCGAGATGCGCGACGGGCGCAACCGCGAGATGTCGCGACCGCCGACGATGATCGTGCCCTGCGTCGGCTCCATCTCCTTGAGCAACAGGCGGATCAGTGTCGACTTGCCGGAGCCCGAGGCGCCGACGATGAAGACGAACTCGCCCTTGTCGATCTGGAAGGAGATGTTGTTGAGGGCAAGGACGTTCGGGTCGTAGCGCTTCGTCACGCCCTGGCAGACGATCATCGCGCCGGCGCTTACCGTTGGCGGCGCAGCGTCGGGCGCGGGTAGAGCACCGGTGTTCTGTATGTCGAGATCCACGTCCTGGGCCGGAGTCATAGCAACGGCGGTTCTGGGCCGCAGCCCGTTGAGAATCGTCCCGCAAGTCTAGCCGAGGGCTCGGTCGCTCCGGGCGGGGTACAACACAGCCGGAGGCCGGCTAGACGACCTTGCCGGCCGCCTTGGCCAGCAGGAATGCGCGCACGAAGCCGTCCAGGTCGCCGTCCAGCACGCCCTGCGTGTTTCCCATCTCGAACTCGGTACGGTGGTCTTTGACCATCTGGTAGGGCTGCAAGACGTAGCTGCGGATCTGGCTGCCGAAGCCGATCGACTGCGCCGCGCCGCGCTCGCGCGCGATCTCGGCCTCGCGCTTCTCCTCCTCCAGCTCGACCAAGCGCGAGCGCAGCATGCGCATCGCCGTTTGCTTGTTGGAGCTCTGCGAGCGCTCGTTCTGGCACTGGACGACGATGCCTGAGGGAAGGTGCGTGATGCGCACCGCCGAGTCGGTCTTGTTGACGTGCTGGCCGCCGGCGCCCGAGGCGCGGTAGGTGTCGATTCGGATCTCCTCTTCGTCGATCTCCACCGGCACCGAGTCGGGCAGAAGTGGGCTGACGATCACCTCGGCGAAGGAGGTGTGGCGGCGGTGAGCCGAGTCGAAGGGCGAAAGCCGTACCAGCCGGTGAACGCCGCGTTCGGCCTTGAAGATGCCGTAGACGTTCTCGCCCTTGACCGCCATGGTGGCCGACTTGATCCCCGCCTCCTCGCCCGGGCTGGCCTCGATCATCTCGCTCGAGAAGCCACGCCGATCTATCCAGCGCAGGTACATGCGCAGCATCATCTCGGCCCAGTCCTGGGCGTCGGTGCCGCCCGTGCCGGCATGGATCGTGACGATGGCGTCGCCCGCGTCGTACTCGCCGTTGAACAGCGCGTCCTCCTGCAGGCGCTCGAGCTCCTTGCCGAGCGGGACGATCGACTCGGCGATCTCGTCCTCCATCTCGGCATCCATGGCGAGCAGGTCGCGGGCGTCCTCGTACTCGCGGGTCAGGCGCGCGTAGCGATCGAGGCGCTTGGTCAGCCGCGATTGCTCGGCCGAGACCGAGGCGGCCCGCTGCTGATCGTCCCAGAAGCCGGGTGCGCCCATCTCCTGCTCGAGCGCGGCGGCTCGTTCTGTCAGCGAAGCGGGGTCAAAGGTAATCACGGACCCAGCCGAGCTGGACCCTGATTTCCTCGAGCTGTTGCTGCACCGGAACGTGTTCTTCGTTCATATCCGTTCTCGATGCTATCTGGCTCAGTGACGTACCGAGCCCAGGAGCTTGCCCAGCCGCTGCCGCTCGGCCGGCGACCAGTGCTTCGCGAGCACCCGCTCGGCATCGTCTTCCGCCGTCGGCAGCGCCTGCGCGATGATCCTCTCCCCCGCCTCGGTGAGCACCACCAGGGCAAGGCGAGCGTCGGCCGGGTTCGATTCGCGCGTCACGATTCCGCGGCGCTCGAGCGGGCCCAGTTGCCGGGCCACGCCGGACGTCGTCACGCCGAGGCGATTCGCCAGCTCGACGCGACGCATCCGTCCCTGCGGCGCGGAGCGAAGCTCGAGCAGAAGCGCGAGGTCGTTCAGGCCCAGGCCGTGATGGGCGCCGAGCGTGTTGTCCACATCTCGCGTGACGAGCGTACGAGCCAGCGCGAGGTCGAGCACGAGTGACAGTTCTGTATTCATGTCATCAATATATCATCAACCGCTCAACTAACGTCGCGGCGGCTCTTACCCGTCGTCGCTGCGAAAGAGCGCCTGGTCAGCGCGGCGCTTGGGCGAGTACAGCGTCCATTGTCTGCATGATCGAGACGCTCTCGTCCAGCGGCATGAGCGGGCTCTCGAGCAGTCCCTCGCGCAGACAGCGGGCGACCTCGTCGGCCTGGTACCACATGCCGCGGCCCTGATGGGGCTCGTCGTAAACCGTACGCTCCCCCACCCGCGTGATGAGCGTGACGGGCGACGGCGTGTAGAAGTCGCCGTCGATCTCGATGCGAGCTTCCGTGCCGACTATCGCCGCCCGGGTCGGGCTCCGGGCCAGCGAAGTGCAGGTCAAGACGGCCTGAGCGCCGGAGGCGTAACCGAACAGCATTGAGGTTTGCCCGTCGACTCCCGTGAAGGCCGGATCGACGAGGGCCACGATCGTGTTCGGGGCGCCGAGCAGCATCGAGGCGAACGAGACCGGATAGACGCCGAGATCGAGCAGCGCGCCGCCGCCGAGCTCGGGCGCGAACAGGCGGAAATCCGGATTCAGCGCGAACCATTGCCCGTGGTCGGCGCTGACCGTGACGATCTCACCGAGCGCTCCCTCGGCGATCAGGCGCCGGATCTGCGCGACGTGAGGAAGAAAGCGCATCCACATCGCCTCCATGCAAAACAGCCGCTCGGCCCGGGCGACAGCGACCAGCTCGCGCGCCTCGGCGGCGTTCATGGTTAACGGCTTCTCCACCAGCACCGGCTTGCCGGCGCGGAGCGCGAGCAGCGTATTGGGATGGTGCATCGGGTGCGGCGTCGCCACATACACGACGTCGACGCCGGGGTCGGCGACCAGCGCCTCGTAGCTAGCGTGCCGGTTGGGGATGTCGAAGCGATCGGCGAAGCGGTTCGCCGTCTCGATTCGGCGCGAGCCGACCGCAACCAGCCGGCCCGAATCGGTGCAGGCCAGGTCGGCGGCGAAGCTGTCGGCGATCCAGCCCGTGCCGATCAGTCCCCAGCGAAGCGGTTTGCTCATCGGTTCGTCCTTTCCAGTTCAGGCGGTTGACGCGCTCAGGAAGCTGATGCCGGCGTTCGAGAGAGTGTAAAGCCGCGTCAAGGGCCGGTACACCGGCCTCGCGGAGGTTAAGAGCGAAGCCGGTGCACTCGATCGTGTTCCCGAGCTGACTGCTACGGATAGCCGGGGATGGTGGAGGTGGTTGTGTTCGTTGTCGTAGTGCCCGCTGTCTTTGCCAGAGCACCGTTGGTCTTGAGCGCGAACCAGATCCCTCCGATGCCTTCGCCGTTGATGTTCCCGGCCTTGGCATCCGGTGCGTAGCGATAGAGCGGCTTACCGAAGTAGGTCACCTGGAAGCGTCCGTCCGGTCGCTTGATCTTGCCGAGCTTGGCGAGATTGATGCTCGGGCCGGCCTTCACCTTCGCCGTCTTGCCGACGATCAGCGGCGGCCAGATCGCTGTACATGCGCCCGTGCATTTGATCGAGCCCTTCTCCTTTGTGTTGTGGTAGAGCGTGAACCCGCGAGAGTTGACGACGATCTTGCCTAACGTCGGGTTCTTCGCCGAGTTCACCGTCACCGCGGCTGCCAGCGCCACCCCGGCGCCGACGAGCGCGAGAGCGGCAAACAGCGCCACAACGCGGGCGAACCTTGTACTCATCTCGACTCCTTCCTCGAAACTCCCGTAACGCGATCGCCGCCGCGAACGAGGCCCGTTCGAACCTGTTCGCTGCCACGATTTGACGGCATTTTCCCTATCGCGCTCACGGGATGAGATTGTCCCCCCGGCTCGATTTCGGAAACCCGCCGCAGCGCCGGTTTCACGCCTTGGCCGACAAAAGTCCGGCGACGTTCGTCGGTGGAAAACGGCTTTACTCCCGGCCGTCGCGACCGACATGCGCGGGCGCGCCTTAGCCGACAAAAGTCTGGCGACTTTCGTCGGTCGAACGCACTTTTGCTATTAGCCGCCGCGACCGACCTGTGCGGGCGCGGCCCACAAAACGCCATCCCCAGGTCGCTTTCCCTTACGCCGCCGAAAGCCGTCATGCCCTCCGCAGGAGGGCGGACTTTGGGCGGATACGGAGCGACCGACCTGTGCGGGCGCGGCTCGCAAACGCCATCCCCCGGCCCTTCCAACTCGAACACTGCTCACACCTGCGGTTAGCCGAGCACGCTTCTAGGAGCAGATGAGGCACTCGCGCCGAAGGCGCGGTGACTCGTACGCAGAGGTCATACGGCGAAAAGTCTTGGCCGGCTTCCGCCGGCCGACTTTTCGCCGGCTAGGCGCCGTGACAACGCTTAAATTTCCGGCCGGAACCGCACCAGCAGGGATCGTTGCGACCCACCTTTTCGTGCTCGGAGACGACGCGCTGCTGGCTCAGCGGTTGGCGGGCGCGCGCTCCGTTTCCGGTCTCGACTCCGGCCGTCTCTCCGGCGGCGGCGATCGCGTCGGCGCCGGCCATCGAGTCGTGCTCGTAGCTGAGCCCCATGCCCGGCGTCGTATCCGCCGCCGGCGCCGTCTGCTCCACGATCGCCTGGGCGTCCTGAGGCTCGATCTGTACGTGGTAGAGGTTGAAGACGACCTCTTCGCGAATCGCTCCGCCCAGCTCCTCGAACATCTTGTGGCCCTCGGCGGTGTACTCGACCAGCGGGTCTTTCTGCGCCATTGCGCGCAGGTGCACGCCCTCGCGCAGGTAGTCCATGTTGTCGAGGTGCTCGCGCCAGCGGTTGTCTACGACCTGGAGCACGATGAAACGCTCGAGGTCGCGCATCAGCCCGGGCTGGAGCCCCTCGAACTCGTCCTCCTTGGCCTTGTACTCGTCGAGCGCGTCGGCGACGAACTCATCGGTGAGAGCGACGTGCTCCAGCGGGATCTCGTCTTCCTTCAGCTCCTCCGCGGTGATCGTGGAGCCGTAGAGCGCCTGCATGGTGCCGCAGAGGCCGGCCAGATCCCACTCCTCCGAGAACTCGCTGGAGGTGAAGTTGTCGACCGCCTGCCCGATCGCCTCGACGGTCCACTGCTTGACGTCGCCCGAGAGATCCTCGCCGTCGAGCACGCGCCGACGCTGCTCGTAGATGACCTGGCGCTGCTTGTTCATCACCTCGTCGTACTTGAGCACGTGCTTGCGCGAGACGAAGTTCATCTCCTCGACCTTCTTCTGCGCGCTCTCGATCTGGCGCGAGAGGATGCGGTGCTCGATCGGCTCTCCGTCGGGAACGCGCGAGATCTCCATCACGCGCTTGATCCGGTCGCCCGCGAACAGGCGCACCAGATCGTCTTCTCCCGACAGATAGAAGCGGGTCTCGCCCGGGTCGCCCTGGCGGCCGGAACGGCCGCGCAGCTGATTGTCGATGCGGCGCGCCTCGTGCCGCTCGGTGCCGATCACATACAGGCCGCCGAGCTCGACGACACCCGGCCCGAGCTGGATGTCGACGCCACGACCGGCCATGTTCGTGGCGATCGTGACCGCGTGCGGCTGGCCCGCGTCCTTGATGATCTCGGCCTCGCGCTCGTGCTGCTTGGCGTTCAGGACGTTGTGCTTGATGCCGGAGCGCTCGAGCAGCTGCGAGAGAAACTCCGATGTCTCGACGGCGATCGTGCCGACCAGAACCGGCTGGCCGTGCTGGTAGCGCTCCTTGATGTCCCTGGCGACCGCCTCGAACTTGCTCTCCTTGTTCTTGAAGATGAGGTCGTTCTCGTCCTTACGGACAACCGGCTCGTTGGTCGGAATCTCGACCACACCGAGGTCGTAGATCTCGACGAACTCCTTCTCCTCGGTCTTGGCGGTACCGGTCATGCCGCCCAGCTTCTCGTACAGGCGGAAGTAGTTCTGCAGGGTGATCGTGGCCAGGGTCACGTGCTCCTCGCGGATGCGCACGCCCTCCTTGGCCTCGACCGCCTGGTGCAGCCCTTCCGACCAGCGGCGACCCTCCATGACGCGGCCGGTGAACTCGTCGACGATCTTGACCTCGCCTTCCTGAATCACGTACTCGACGTCGCGGTTGTAGAGCGACTGGGCGCGCATCGCCTGGGTCATGTGGTTGACGAGCTGCGAGTTCTGCGGCGCGTAGAGGTTCTCGATTCGGAGCGCGCGCTCGACCTTCTCGATTCCGGGCGGGAACGGCGAGACGGTCATGTGCTTCTCGTCGTACTCGTAGTCGGCGTCGGGCGGCGGCTCCTTGCGCAGCGGATCGGCGCGAATGCCGTGCAGCTGCTTGATCACGCGGGCGAAGTCGTAATAGATCTTGGCCGCCGTCTCGGGCTGGCCGGAGATGATCAGCGGCGTCCTCGCCTCGTCGATCAGGATCGAGTCGACCTCGTCCACGATCGCGTAGTGGTGTCCGCGCTGGACGAGCTCCTCCTTGGCGACGGCCATGTTGTCGCGCAGATAATCGAAGCCGAACTCGGAGTTGGTGCCGTAGGTGACGTCGGAGTCGTAGGAGGCCTTGCGCTCGGCGAAGGGCATCATGTTCTGCACGAAGCCGACCGTCATGTCGAGGCGCTCGAAGACGCCGCGGTTCCATTCGGCGTCGCGCTTGGCCAGGTAGTCGTTGACCGTGACCAGGTGAGCGCCCTTGCCGGTCAGGGCGTTCAGATACAGCGCCAGCGTGGCGACGAAGGTCTTGCCCTCGCCAGTCTTCATCTCGGCGATGTCGCCCTCGTGCAGGACGATGCCGCCCATCAACTGGACGTCGAACATGCGCTGGCTCGACTCGCGCCGGCGCGATTCGCGCACGGCGGCGAAGGCCTCTGGCAGCACGTCGTCGAGCGCTTCGCCGTTCTCGAGCCGCTGCTTGAACTCGGCCGTCTTGCCGCGCAGCTCGGCGTCAGAGAGGTTGACGAAACCGGGCTCGAGGCTCGTGATGTATTGGGCCGTCGAGTGGATCCGTTTCAGCCGCCGGCCCTCGCCGACGCGCAGCAGACGCTCGAAGGATGCCCCCACCTCGGTCATGTTGGAAGGTTACAGGGAAGCTGCGCCACCGCTCCGCCCCGACGCGGTCCGGGTGCGCGCGAACCAGGCTCGCCGGACCGGCGGCGCAAGTCCGCCGGTAACGACGCGGGCGGGCTGGGACCCAATTAGCTCGGTCATGACCTCTCGGCGGGAAGACCGAGCTCAAAGCAGGTCGATCGAGACCTCCCAGACCGATTCATCGACGTTCTCGAGCCTGAGCAGACAGGGCGCCGACTCTTCGAGGATCGATTCCGCCTCCGGGCTGGCGAGCTCGTAGCGGACACCGTCGAGCACGGCCGTCCGCTGACCGTCGGGGAGCGCGAAGACGACCAGCTCCTCGCCGTCCAATCCGGGCAGCTCAACCGTCTCGATCTCGCTCGCTACGACAACGAAGCGCTGCCCGTCGACGCGCAAGGCGCGCGCCCGGTAGGGCGCCTGGAGCCTCTTTTCGACCGCGTCGGCGAGAACGCCGAGATTGCTGTCTCCCTCCTGCTCCTCGACGATGATCAATCGCTCGGGCAGGGCAACGAACACCGCGTAGTCGCCCGCTACATCCGGCGCGAGGAGCGACACGACGACGCCGCGAGCCTCCTCGGCGCTTTCCCCCTGCTCGGAGCCCGCGGGCGCCTCGGGCGCCGGACTCTCATCATCGATCTTCTTGACCTCGAAACCCGAGACGAGATCCTTCTCGCTCTGCGGGCGCGTGTACAGGGGCTCGTCTTTCTCTTCTGCTGGCAAGGGGCGCCTTCTTTCGCTCGCTATAGGTCAGAGCATGTTACGGCGTCGAGTTAGTAGCCGGCATCGGTAGATCGGCTCGAAACCCACGGAGCCAACCGGCTTGACCCGGAACGGCAACTACGGGAACATGATGAAACCTCACCATTCCCTCAACTGGAGGCGGGAAATGAAAAGCTCGCGAAGAACAGTCGTGGTCGTAGTTTCGGCCGCATTCTTGCTCCTCGCCGCAAGTGGAGCTCTGGCGACGTCCACTCAACGGCAACAGGCTGGGACTCTCGGCACGATTCAGGCCTCGGAATACACATCGAACGGAGCGTTGATCAGCGGCTGGAACTGGCTGCGTGCGTCCGGCGACACCGCCAGTTGGACGTTCGACGCCAGCGGGTTGCAGGCCGCAAAGAGAGGCACCGTTTTCCTGAACCTCAATGCGCTGGCAACCAAGGGAGTCAGCGGAGGCTCGGGCTGGAGCGGCTCGCTTTCGCTGAAGTTCGTGGGCACGAATACGAAGAAAGCCACGGTATCCGTCAGCAATCCGTTCCGGCCGCGGTCTACTACGGACTCCGCCGGGGTTGGCTATGCGTCCTACGGCTCGGTCGCGATTCCGGTAAGTGTCTACCGCGGCTCGACCACGATCACGATCACCGCGGTGCGCTCGAGGTCGAGTGTTTCCCGCGATATTCACGTAGCCAACAACAAGGCCGGCGCAATCATCGCCTTTCTGCAATAAACCGAAGATCGTCTACAGCTTTCAGTGATCGCCTCAACCCGCGTTAGGAGACGTCGAGCGGGAACTCAAACTGACGGGGAGTCACGATTGGCCGTGATTCCCCGTCCTACCCTCTTCCGGTCCTCGAAATCAAGCGGACGTTTCCGTCACTTTCGAGATCGATGAGACGCGGCCGTGCATTACTCATTCGGGCTCCGGCTTAGCCGCGGAATCGGTCCCGCGGAGCCAGGCCACAGCTTGCTCGAGCGTCTCGAACACCCTGATCGAAGTGCCCGGTTGCGCATCCGCGTAAGCCTCGAACATGCGCCCGAGCCCATATCTCAGCGGCGAGTCGGCGCCGACGACTCCGGCCGCGCGCCCCGCGACGTTGCCCGCGAACCGCGCCCGGAGGTCGGCGACCTGCTCGATCTCGGCGGCCGTCAGCGCAGAGACGTCGACGTTCGTGTGATCGACGATCAGGTCAACGCCCGGCCGGAGCTGAGGATCCGAGGCCAGAGCCCGCATCATGGCCTCGTAGCCCCCGACCGAGGCTAGGCCCGAGGTCCGGCAGACGACCAGCGTCGGGTCGATCCACTCGATCTCAAATTCCATACCGCTAGACAGTATTGGCACCTTTGTCTCACCGGTCAACGGCTCGTCAATCCATGAGCCGGAGGAAACGATGCAGGCCTGAGCGAGCTGCGACCGGCCGGCCCGCCGATCCCGCTCTGCCAGCGCTTTTCGAACCGCCTCGGCCGCGCGATCTAGAGCGGGCTTATCGTCAGTTCCCAGAGGTCGTCTTCGATGCGGACCGCGCGGGCGAAGAAGTCGGCGCACTCCTCCTTGCCCATCCGCTCGAGCTCCGGGACGCTGGCGAGCGACTTTCTTCCGTCGACAACGAGATCGTGCTCGCCACCCCTCACGGTCAGCTCGATCTCGTCGCCCGCCGCCTGGAAACGCCCGAGATCGATTCCGCGTGCCGCGATCGCCCACAGATCGCCCTCCTGGCGGGCGCCGAAGGCGCGATAGGGCGGTTGGATCTGTAGCTCAATAGCCTCGGCGAGCGGGGTAACGTCGCCCTCGGGAAATTGCGAGTCCATGAATATGTCGCCGTCCTCTACCGCGACGAAGCCGAGCTCGTCGGCGCCGGTCAAATCGGGCGCCTCGCCGGTCACGACGAGATCCCAGTTGCCGCGCGTGCGCGGAATTCCCACGAAGGAGAGGCCGCCGCGCTCTACGCTCGTACCGGCGAGACCGGCTTCTGTCGGAGGCAGCGGCTCGGCCGGGCGCTCGGGCGTCAGCTCGGAGTCCTCGCCGATATCGAGCGCGGTCTCGGCCGGGTCCTCTTCCTCATTCTTACGGTGCCACTTCACGATTGCGGCTCGATCAGTCCAAAGTTGCCGTCGCGACGACGATACACAACCGCAACTTCGTTGGCCTCGCTGTTTCTGAAGACGAAGAAGTCGTGACCGATCAACTCCAGCTGGAGAACCGCTTCTTCAGGCGTCATCGGCTTGACGGCGAATTGCTTCGTCTTCACGATCAGCGGTTCGAGCTCGCCCGGCACCACGGGCGTGGCCTCGGACAGCGCCGAGTTGCCCGCGTGCGGGTGGTGATTGCGGCGCTTGGCCTGGTAGCGCTTGGCCTGGCGCTCGAGCTTGTCGACCAACTCGTCAATCGAGGCGCGCCAGTCAACGGAGCTCTCACGAGCGCGCAGGGTCGGGCCTTTTGTCCAGATCGTCGCTTCGGCGATGTGGTTGTCGGCGATCGAGGGATTCTTCTCCAGGGAGAGCTCGAGCTCCACCTTGGTTGGATCGGCGAGATGTCGCTCGAGCTTGCCGAGCTTCTCCTCCGCATAGCTGCGGATCGTGTCGTCCATCTCGACGTTCTTACCCTTGATCTGAAGCTGCATCAGGCGCTCCTTAGTTTCCGAGATGTGGCGGGCTTGCAGCCCGTCCGATCCATGAGCAACAGCCGGCGGCGGCAACTGACGCCACCTCATGCGTCCGGTCTATGTGTCTGATCTTCGTTCGAAGCACTTGCCGCTAATCCGGACGGTCGTTCTTCTTGGTTTCACTCTACCCCGCTCTAGCTTTCTCGAACAGCCCTCGCAAGGGCTATCACCTCGACACGACGACAACCGGCTCGGCGCAGAGCGCTGGCGCAGACCGAGGTCGTGGCGCCGCTGGTGTAAACGTCGTCGATCAGGCAGATGCGAGGAGGCGGGCTGACGCCGCGCCGGGGCGCGAAAGCGGCTGCGACATTTCGGCTGCGCTCGCTGAGCGCGAGGCCGCGCTGGCGCCGCGGTGAGCCCACCCGATCGAGCAGAGGAACGAACGGCAGCTCCCAGATGAGCGCCAACTCGAGCGCCAGCGACCGGGCCGGGTGAAAGCCGCGCGAGAGAGCCCGCTCGTGCTGTGCAGGCACGCAGGTGAGCGCCTGAACCTGCGGGGGCGGGACAGCCTCGGCGACCAGCTCGGCCAACACGACAGCCAGACGCCGCAGGCCGCGTTCCTTCCAGGCCCCCACCACCCGCGGAACGGCGCCCGCATAGAGAAGCGCGGAGCGTGCGCTGGCAAAGGAGATTCGCCGGCCGGCACATTCCAGGCAGCGGGCCACCGGCCAGGCGGTCGGCGCGCCGCAACGCTCGCAGATGGGGCCGCACAATCGCGGCAGGCGCTCGCGGCAGCGCTCGCAGAGCTCGCTTCCGGGCTCGCCGCAGGCGGCGCAGCGCAGGGGAAGCAGGAGCTCGAGCAGAGACACACGCCTACGCTAGAGCGAAGGGTGTGTCTCTTTTGAGTTTCCTCTGTAGCGAATCTGCGCGACCGGGCGCTACGGCTTCGCGCCTGCCTTTCCCTTCGCACAGGTGCCGGCGTCCGTCACGATCACTCGCGCAGAACGGCTCACCACGGTGCCCAGCTTGGATCTGATCCTGACGCGCAGCCAGAAGGATCGTTCGACGCCCTTGCCGACCTTGGCGAACATGTACGTGCCGGGCGACGAGAGCGTCTGCGCCGCCACCGACTTCCAGCCCGCACCGTCGGCGAACCGCCTCTGCAGAGCCACCGTTGCGGCCTCGAAGCCCGGGCTGACCTTGCCGAACACCTTGGTCGCGCGCGGGCCGGTCTTGCACGCGAAGATCTTCGTTCGCAGGAGCCTGAGCGTAGGCGTCGGAGCGATCGTGAACTCGTGTTGCAGAGCGAAGGAGGAGCCTGCGTAGTTCGCTCCCACGGTCTGAACGCTCCAGTAGTAGGTGCCCGGGCGAAGGCCTGTCAGCTTGGCGGAATTCCTGCCTTCGGTGTTGCCGTATGCGGCCAGCTGCCTGACGCCGTTCGGGCCGGCGAGCGGCGCTACGACGTCCGAGCCGCCGGGCGTGGTTCCGACTCTCAGGTTGTAGCTGAGGCTGTTGTCGAGCATCTTCGAGGCGCTCTCTCGCCAGGAGAGCTTGACCACGCCTTTGGGAAGGAGACGCGACTCGAACCGCGTCGGGGAGTCCGGGATCGTGGCGGCAGTACCGTCGTTTCGGTAGATGCCGGCGTTCTCGGGCTTCCACGTGGCCCATACGAGTAGGTCGAGTCGGCCGTCCGAGTTGAAGTCGCCCGAAGAAAGCCAGGCAAAGTCGGCGGGCAGCCCGCTGTTCGCGTCCTTGCTGAACGTGCCGTCGCCGTCGTTTCGGTAGAGCTCGGTCACGTAGTCGTTTTCCAAGCACGATTCCGGGCAGCCGTTGAGAGCGATGTCCAGACGACCGTCCCCGTCGTAGTCACCCCAGATGAACTGGGCGTCGTCGCTGTTCGGAAGACCGGAGGCGGTGTTTTCGCTGAACGTGCCGTCGCCGTTGTTGCGGAAGAGCTTGGTGGTAGAAGAGGCGGTCACCGCAGTGCTGGCGATCCCGGGGCTGCCGTTGATCAGGATGTCGGCGAAGCCGTCGCCGTTGTAGTCACCCCAGGCGATCCAACCCCAAAAGAGCCCCGCCGCGCCGGGCAGGTGGGCGGCTGTGTTCTCGCTGAAGGTGCCGTCGCCGTTGTTGTGGTAGAGCTTGTTGACGGCGACGGGAGGCGTCGAGTAATCGGCGGGGTAATCGGCTCCGAGGGCCAGGAGATCGAGCCTGCCGTCCGAGTCGTAGTCGGCCCAGGTGGCTGAATAGACGAAGGTGTTCCCGAAGTCGATGCCGACGTTGGTAAAGCTGGAAGCCGTCGCGAGCGAGTGCGGCGCAGAGCCTCGTATACCGGGCGCTGTCGAGTAGGCGCCAAAACCGCGCGGCAAGGGCATTCGACGAGCGCCGGGCCACTGAGGAGCGGCGCCGACAGCACGCGATCCGGAGTCCCCCGCGCTAGTAGCACTGGCCGATTGCGAGACGACGCCTCCGACAAGCGCAAGCGCGATCACACATACGAGGCGGAATCTCAGCGTGGACATCTAGTTCCTTTCTCATGCATCCAGACGTGGGCCGGGCCGATCGTTTCGCCAGCGACCGACCGACGCCGACCGCATGCGAGGGGAACGTGACGAATCTCAACGCCGCAGGGAATCGCCGAATCAAGTATTCGGCTCAGCGAGGCGGCAATATGACCCCCGTTCGAGCAAGCTCGTCGAGTAGCTGCCCGCGCCTACTCCGCGTCTGAGCTACCTCGGAAGATCGAGACGGCTCGCCTCGTTCGGGGTCGTCAACCGTCGCCGAGCGAAGCGCGACCGCGTAGCAGCTCATCGGCCTCGCGCAGCTGATCGCTACTGCCGATGTCGAGCCAGGTCTCGGTGAAGACGAAGCCGTAGACCGGCTCGCGCGGACAGAGCCAGGCCAGGAAGTTCCCGGGCTGATCGGGCGAGTTACCTTCCACGAGATAGCGATCGATCAGCGCCGCATGCTCGCGCCCGTAGACGTAGGCGGCGGTAGCTATCAGGTCGCTCGCGGGGTGCTCGGGCTTCTCGACGAAGTCGATCACCCTCCCCTCGGGCGAGAGCTCGACGACGCCGTAGGAAGAGATCCGCTCTGCGTCGGTACAGCGCTGAACGGCTACGCAACTCGCGCCCGCCTTGGAGCGCCAGAACTCGACCATCGCCGCCAGCGAGAAGTCGAACAGGTTGTCGCCGGCGACTACGAGCAGGTCGTCGCCTTCCAGCCCCGCCTGCTCGAGCACGAAACGCACGTCGGCGATCGCGCCCAGGCGCTCCTCGTTGCAGCGCGAGCCGTCGTCGTGGACGAGCGGGAGCAGCCGGCCCCGGCGCGAGCTCGCCCAGCGTTCGAAGTCGGCGGCGAAGCGCGAGTTCGAGACGACGTGCAGCTCGTTCACCGCACTCGTCTCGTCGATTCGATCGCAGAGGTAGTCGATCATCGGCCGGCCGGCGAGCTCGAGCAGCGGCTTGGCCATCTCGTCGGTCAAAGGACGCAAGCGAGTTGCGTAGCCGGCTGCCAGTACAAGCGCCTTCATCCTCTAGATCCTCCACTCGACCCCGACGCCGTCCGGCGCCGCTGGGTCAGGTTCCTTCGTCCCAGCTCGAGAGGTAGCGCACCTGCTCCTCGGTTAGCACGTCGATCTCGATATCCATCGTCGCCAGCTTGAGACGCGCGATCTCCTCGTCGATTGGCGTGGGCACGTCGTAGACCTTGTGCTCGAACTCGCCCTGATGCTGGATCACGTACTCGGACGCGAGCGCCTGGTTGGCGAAGGACATATCCATCACCATCGCCGGGTGCCCCTCGGCGGCCGAGAGGTTGATCAGACGCCCTTCGGCGAGCACGTAGACGCGGCGGCCGTCGGAGAGCTCGAACTCCTCGACGAACTCCCTGACCGCGCGCGTGCTGCTTGCTCGCTCCCTGATCGACGGTATATCGACCTCGACGTTGAAGTGGCCCGTGTTGGCCAGGATGGCTCCGTCGCGCATCCGCTCGACGTGCTCACCGGTGATCACGCTCTTGTCTCCGGTCGCCGTGATGAAGACCTGGCCCGTCTCGGCCGCGCGCTCCATCGTCATGACCTCGAAGCCGTCCATGACCGCCTCGAGCGCCTTCAGCGGATCGATCTCGGTGACGATCACGTGCGCCCCCATGCCCTTGGCGCGCATGGCGACCCCGCGCCCGCACCAGCCGTACCCGGCCACTACCAACCTGCGCCCCGCGAGAAGAACGTTGGTTGCGCGGATGACTCCGTCCAGGGTTGACTGGCCGGTGCCGTAACGGTTGTCGAACAGGTGCTTGGTGAGCGCCTCGTTGACGGCGATGATCGGATAGGCGAGCCGTCCTTCCTTCTCGAGCGCCTTCAGCCTGATCACGCCGGTCGTCGTCTCCTCGGTGCCGGCGATGACCTCCGAAAGCTGCTCGGGGCGCTTGCCGTGCAGGAAGCTGATCACGTCGGCGCCGTCGTCCATCGTCAGCTCGGGATGCGTGTCGCAGGCCGCTTCGATATGCGCGTAATAGGTGTCGTTGTCCTCGCCTTTGATCGCGTAGGTCGAGATTCCGTATTCAGCTACGAGCGCGGCCGCAACGTCGTCCTGCGTCGAGAGCGGATTGGACGCGCAGAGCGCGACCTGGGCGCCGCCGGACTTGAGCGTGCGCATCAGGTTGGCGGTCTCGGTGGTGACGTGGAGGCACGCGGCCACGCGCTTTCCCTCGAGCGGCCGCTCCTTCTCGAAGCGCGCGCGGATGGCCCGCAGCACGGGCATCTCTCGCTCGGCCCACTCGATCCTGCGCACACCCTCGGCAGCCTGTCCGAGGTCCTTGACATCGTGCTCTACCTTCGTCAACTCGCTCCCCTTCCAACTTGTGATTGCGGCGTCCTCGAGCCTAGTCGAAGTTCGACTCGGCTCAGCGCTCTGAAGTGCCCTCTCGCCCGTAGAGGTCTTCCAGCCGAACGACGTCGTCGAGCTGCGTCGTCGAGACCTCGAACACGGTCGTATCCTCGATCGCCTTCAGGCGATGCACCGTTCCCGGCTTGAGGTGAAAGGCAACGCCGGGTCCGATGATCTCGCGATTCGTCACGGCGCTACCGGCCACGGCCAGCTCGACCTCGGCTCGCCCCGACTGGAAATACCACGTCTCGTCCTTTTGGTTGTGGAATTGCAGGCTGAGCGCATTACCGGCGCGAACAAAGAGGATCTTGCCCACATACTGATCGGTCTTGGCCCAGATCTGCTCCCAGCCCCACGGTTTCTCGATCCGCTCCTGCTTGTATGCGAATGCGTCGAGGCCTTCAAAGTTAGATGAGGAGAGGTTCGTCATATCGGCGCTCACATCCAGGTCGGCGGGTTTCGGGGCGCGCCCATTTTAGAGCCTGGCGAGCAAAGGGCGCGGGTTGGGTCGTGCGGCGGCGTCCGAGCTCACTCGAGCCAGTCGGGATGAGTCGCGACGTAGGCGTCGGCGGCCTGTAGCTGCTTGGGCGTGTTGACGGTGAGCCAGATCCCGTCGTGGCGGAAGGCAAACAGGCGTCCCTCGCGCGCCAGCTCGGGGAAAGTCGTCCGCTCGTGGTCGCCGCGCTCGGGGAAGCGTTCCAGCGCCTCGGGCTCGAGCACGTACAGCCCGACGTTGACCCAGTGCGGTAGCCGCGGCGCCTCCTCGCTGAAACCCGAGACGAAGCCGTCGTCGCGCAGCTCGACCAGGCCGAAGGGCGAGACGAGCGGCGCAACGGTCACCGTCGCCGCCGCTCCCGACGCGACGTGCGCCGCGTATAGCCGGCCCAGATCCACGTCGAGCAGCTCGTCGCCGTTCATGGCAAATACCGCGCCCCTCTCTTTCAGCTCCTTCGCCGCGAAGCGAATGCCGCCGCCTCGACCAAGCGGTTCCGGCTCCTCAACCGGAACGATCTCCAGCCCGAGCCCGCCGAGCGCCGATGCGAACTCGGCGCCCCTTCCGGCCGCACAGGCGAGTATCACTCGCTCGACTCCGGCCGCGCCTAAACGCGCGATTTGATGGGCGACGAGCGGGCGCCCGCAGATCTCTACCAGCGGCTTCGGTTTACCTTTCGCGGCTTCGCCGAGGCGCTCGGCCTTGCCACCAGCGAGGATGATCGCCTCGCGAGGTGTCACTCCGCTTGCGGTTCGGAGAGCTTGGCTTTACCGGAATCGGTGTTGCAGTGTCCCGGCCGCCCCACACAGTCGTAAGCGAACCCGGCCGCGCAGACCTGATCGGGATCGAGCAGGTTGCGACCGTCGATGATCAGAGGATTTCGCATCGCGCTACGCACCGTCTCGGAAGCGAGCTCTCGCAGTTCCTTCCATTCGGTGACGATAACGGCGGCGTCGGCGTCCGTGACCGCTTCGAGCACGCTGTCGCAGATCTGCGCCCCGTGCAGATAGCTGTCGCGCTCGGCCAGCGGATCCCAGGCCTTGACCTCGGCTCCCTCGGCGAGCAGGCGAGAGCCCAGCACGATCGAGGCCGCCTCGCGCATGTCGTTGGTATCGGGCTTGAAGGTGAGCCCGAGAATGGCGATCGACTTGCCGGCGAGTGAACCGAGATGCTTCTCGAGTTTGCCGATCACGCGCCGCTTCTGCAGCTCGTTCACCTCGATCACGCTCGAGAGAAGCTGGAAGTGGTAGCCGGAGTTACCAGCCAGCTGCTTGAGCGCGGTAACGTCCTTGGGGAAGCAGCTACCGCCGTAGCCGATGCCGGCGTGCAGGAAGTGCGGCCCGATTCTACGGTCGAGGCCCATACCTTCGGCGACCTGCTCCACGTCGGCCCCGGTCAGCTCGCAGACGTTGGCGATCTCGTTGATGAAGCTGATGCGCGTTGCCAAGAACGCGTTCGAAGCCAGCTTGATCATCTCGGCCGAGGGGACGTCGCTGTAGACGATCGGCGCGTCGATGCCCGCGTAGAGGGCGCCAACGCGCTTGCCATCGGCGGAATCGAAGGAGCCGACCACGATGCGGTCGGGATGGAGGAAATCTTCGATCGCCCGGCCTTCGGCCAGGAACTCCGGACTGGAGGCGTAGCCGAGGTGACCGAGCCCACGATCCTCGAGCGCAGAGCGCACCTTCTCGCCGGTGCCCGCCGGGACGGTGCTCTTCATGATCAGGATCGCGCGCCGCTCGAGCAGCGGCAGCTCGTCGACGACCGCCCAGACGGCCGAGAGGTCGGCGTCGCCGGAGTAGGTCGGAGGCGTGCCGACGCAGATGAAGAGGAAGTCGGCCTGGTCGGTAACGTCGCTCAGCTCGAGCGTGAAGCTCATGCGCTCCTTGTTGCGCTCGAGCACTTCCGCCAGGCCGGGCTCGTAGATCGGAACCTTGCCGGCCTCGAGCAGCGCGATTCGCTCGGGCACGACGTCGCGGACGATCACGCGGTGACCGAGATCGGCGAAGCAGGCCCCCGTGACCAGCCCCACCCAGCCGGCACCAATGATCCCGATCGTTTCGCCGCCAGAGCTCATGCGCGGCCAAGCTTACTCAAGCGCGAGTGCCGCTCGCACGACAAAACTGCTCAGCCGTGAAAAGCGCGCTTCATTACCGAACCGGGCCGCTGGTCGGACGCAGGCCCCTGGCGATGGCGATCATCGTCTCGTTCGAGAGGAAATTGTCGAGGGTGTTGGTCACCCAGTACGTGGCTCCGTTCTCGCGCAGAACGACCATGTGCAGCAAACCGCTTTGGTAGTAGTAGTCGAACGTGCGCCCGCCCCTGACTTGCGTGACGTGCGTCTCGCCGAGTATCGGCGCGTCTGTGAAGGCCGTCTCCTCGATCGACCAGTAGGCGGTGAGATAGCCCGGCAGCTTGAAAGTCAGGCGCAGCGCCGTCTGCTTGGCGGCGATGCGATAGACGCGAGGCGGCGAATCTGAAGGCACAAACGAATAGCTCGCCACCTTGGACGGGACTTCGAGCCGGAAGCGGAATCGCGGCTGATAGCCGCGTACGCTGGCCGACGTCAAGCCGGGATTCGTCGTGACCCTGGGCGCCTGGACGGTAGGCACTTCGATCTTCGGCTTGATCGCGGGCAGCGTACCGTCGAAGGTCTGGCCGACCGCCGCGACCACCGTGGCGCCGTTCGCCAGCGCCGCGACGCTGGGCACCATCGTCCTGACCGTCCCGGCGTCGAAGAACGTCAACAGCTTCTCCGCCGCCGCCTTCGCCTTGGCCTGAGCCGGGTCGTAGTAGACGATCGTGTGCCAGAGTCGCTTACCGGGGTAGTTGGCCGCCACGCCGCCGGTGGGCAGGACGGTCTTGTAGCCGCGCAGGGCAAGGCCTGTGGAGGTGCTGGCTGCCATCCCCTCGGTGTCGCCCGCGTTCAGCACGAGCACGGTCGTCTTCTCGGGTGCGGGCGCCGCGTCGGCCGGCGAGGTGGCGTGACCGACCTTGTTTTGGGCAGCGGCGAGCCCATCGACGGTCAGGTCCGGGCTCGTAAACTGATCGACCGCGTTGGCGATCGTGGTCGGCGAGGCGACCAGGTCGGAGCTGCCGTCGGACGCGTTCGTGACGTTACCGAGCTTGACCTGAACCACGCTTCCGCCCGACAAGCCGTGGATGAGTTGGGCGTAGCCGAGCAGCGTCGTGGCCGGAATCGAGCCGCCGCCCTTGTTGCCGGTCTCGACGTTCGACGCGATGGTGTTGATGATGCTCGGGTAGTCGGTGAGCGACAGCTTGGAGAACTGCTGGCGGAAGGAGCGGATGAACGCCTGCTGGCGGACGATCCGGAAGAGATCGGAGTCGCCGTGGCGGTAACGGGCGTAGTCGAGCGCCTGCTGGCCGCGCAGGCGCTGATAGCCGGGCTGAAGGTTGATCGTGGCCCAGCCGGTGCCCGGGGGGTTGTAGTAGCGGCGATCGACGTCGATCCAGACGCCGCCCATCTTGTTGACGATGTCCTTGAAGCCGCGGAAGTTGACGGCCACGTCGTAGTTGATGGGTAGCCCGGTCAGCGCCTTCACCGTCAACACGGCGCCCGTCAATCCGCATTGACTGAACGCCGCGTTGATCTTGCCGGTACCGAAGGGGGAGTTGGGATCGCAGTACAGCGGAACGCTCAGATCGCGCGGGAAGGAAAGCAGCGAGATGCTCTGCATGCCCTTGCGCGGATCGAGGCGAACGAGCATCACGGTGTC
The DNA here is from genome assembly GCA_003132665.1 of Actinomycetota bacterium. Lineage (GTDB taxonomy): Bacteria > Actinomycetota > Thermoleophilia > Gaiellales > Gaiellaceae > Fen-549. The sequence continues at coordinate 78,266 of PKYN01000009.1, read as the reverse complement.
GGTGCGACCCCGGTCTCCGACTGCTCCTCGGCGCCTGTCGTAGCCGACCACGAGCGCGATCACCGGTTGGTTCGGAACCACGACATCGAGGTGTTTCTCGCTGATTTTCGTGTCTTTCGTGTGGGCCGCCGTCTCGCCGATCTTCTCGTTCGCCCAAAGGTAGAGGCCGCCGGCCGTACCGCCGGCGACAATCGCGACGAAAAACGCCAGGTTGAGCAGAAAGCGCCCGATGCCGCGCAGGACGCGCCCATTTGCGCGCGGCTGCTCGTAGCGCCTGATCTTGCTGCGCGCCGGAAGAGCCGAAGCGGCACGGCCGTTACCCGTGACCTGCTCCCAGCGTCCGATCCTTCTCTTTAGCGTCGTCCGCATACGAAAAAAGCGAGACGCGCATCCGCGCGTTCGAGGCCGTCAGCATAGCTGCCATCACGGCCGGCCCAACGAGGCAGCCGAGCCACCGTCGCTAGCGACCGCGTGCGGCCAACTGGTTCTCGGCGTGCTTGATCTTCTGCTCGATGCGCCAGCGGTCGCCTTCGCCTTCGCCGCTTTCCAGGCGTCCGAGCTCGGCTCTCGCCTCCTCGAGCTGGGCGGTCGCGCGGGAGGAATCGATCTCGCGCACGTCGACCGCATCGTCGACGAGAACGAGCGCCCGGTTCGCGTGCACCTCGAAAAACCCGGGCCCGGTGGCCAGTTCGAGCTTCTCTCCGCTCGGGAGATGAATTCTCGTCAGGCCCGATTCGAGCAGCGCCTCGAGCGCCGCGTGCCGCGCCAGCACCCCGATCTCGCCCGCCTCGCCCGGGACGATGAGCATCTCGGCCTCACCGTCGAAGACGGCTCGCTCGGGCGTTACCACCGAGACGCTGAATGGCTTGTGCTCGGCCATCCGGCTAGGCCGTCGCGGCGGCCGGCGTTTGCTTGCGCTCGACCTCGGCCTTCTCGAACACCTGGTCGATCGTGCCGGTGAGCATGAAGGCCTGCTCGGGCAACTCGTCGCACTCGCCGTCGATGATCGCGCGGAAGCCGGCGATGGTGTCGGCGACCTTGACGTACTCGCCCGGGATGCCGGTGAAGACCTCGGCGACGAAGTTCGGCTGCGAGAGGAAGCGCTCGATGCGGCGGGCGCGCTGCACGATCAGACGATCCTCGTCGGAGAGCTCGTCGATACCGAGGATGGCGATGATGTCCTGCAGATCCTTGTAGCGCTGAAGGATTCGTTGCACCTCGGTCGCCGTGCGGTAGTGCTCGTCCGAGACGACGCCCGGCTGTAGGGCGCGGGAGGTCGAGTCGAGTGGATCGACCGCCGGGTAGATGCCCTTCTCGGCGATCGAGCGGGCCAGCACGGTGGTCGCGTCGAGGTGGGCGAAGGTGTTTGCCGGCGCCGGGTCGGTGAGGTCGTCGGCGGGCACGTAGATCGCCTGCACCGAGGTGATCGCGCCGGTGCGGGTGGAGGTGATGCGCTCCTGCAGCTGGCCCATCTCGGTGGCCAGGGTCGGCTGGTAGCCGACGGCGCTCGGCATGCGGCCGAGCAGCGCCGAGACCTCGGAGCCGGCCTGGACGAAGCGGAAGATGTTGTCGATGAAGAGCAGCACGTCCTGACCGTTCTCGCGGAAGTACTCGGAGACGGTAAGCGCGGAGAGAGCGACGCGCAGGCGCGCCCCGGGCGGCTCGTTCATCTGCCCGTAGACGAGAGCGACCTTGTCGATCACGCCCGACTCGTTCATCTCCAGCCAGAGGTCGTTGCCCTCGCGCGTGCGCTCGCCGACGCCGGCGAAGACCGAGACGCCGCCGTGCTGCTTGGCGATGTTGTGAATCAATTCTTCGATCAGCACCGTCTTGCCCACGCCGGCGCCGCCGAAGAAGCCGATCTTGCCGCCCTTGATGTACGGCGTGAGCAGATCGATGACCTTGATGCCGGTCTCGAAGATCTCCAGCTTGGGCGAGAGATCGCGGAAGGAGGGCGGATCGCGGTGGATCGGCCAGCGCTCCATGTCGGCCGGCGGCGCCTCGCGCTCGTCGATCGCCTGCCCGAGCACGTTCCAGAGCCGGCCCAGCGTCTCCTGACCCACGGGAACGGTGATCGAGGCGCCGGTGTCGAGCACGAGCGCGCCGCGCGCGAGCCCGTCGGTCGATTCCATGGCCACGGCGCGCACCCGATCGTCGCCCAGATGCTGCTGCACCTCGGCGGTGAGCGTCCTGGATTCTTCGCCCTCGATCAGAGGCGCGATCTCGATCTCCAGCGCGTTGTAGATCGCCGGCAGCTGACTCCCGAAGGCCACGTCGATCACGACGCCCTTGACCTCGATCACTCTGCCGGTGTTGGCGGCGTCTTTCTTTGGCTCGGTCATCTCTCTCCTACGACGAGGCAAACTCGATGTAACAGGCGGTTGGTGCTTGTACAGGCACCGCGCGCCAGTCTAGCCCACGCGTTTGTCCGACGAACGGTCGGTCTGCGGCGGGCGAAGGCGGTGTGTCGAACGCTAGGGCAGCCAGACCACGGCCGCGCTCGCATACTGCTGCTGCGGCTGCGGCGAGAGCGAGTAGGTGACCGGCGACAGCCTCACCACGTTGGAGACCGTCGCGGCCGGGCTGATACCGCGAGGGCCTGCATTGACCGAGCCCTGAAGCGCCACCAGACCGAGCGAGGCGACGATCATCGCCGCCGCGGCGGGGAAGCCCGTGCGAGCGATCCGGCGCCGCAACGGCAGGTGCGGTAGCGACGAGACCGTGGGCACCTCCAGCGGAAGGCCCCTGAGCGCGCGCGTGATCGCTTCGATCACGGTGCTCCTGCGCGCGCAAGCGGGGCACTCGCGGACGTGGCGCTCCAGCTTGCGACTCTCCAGAGGCGTCAGCTCCTGATCGAGCGAGAGCGAGAGCAGCGCCATGGCGTCGGCGCACGCATTCTTTCCGTTTAGCGGACTCACGTCGATAAGGACGGCCGGTCCGCCCAATTGTTAGAGAACGATAAGAAACACAACCTAAACGGCGTCCTTGTCCGCTTCACGCACTTCGGGCTGAGGCTCGTAATCGCCCGTGTGGAGCCAGGCAAGCGCCTCTTCGCCGGTCGCAAAGATGCGTAATCGAAACGGCAGCTGCTTCTCGGCATGAGCCTCGAACATCCGCGCCAGCCCGAACTTCAGCGAGGAGCCGGCGACGACCGCACAGAGCCCCGGTCCGATCGCCTCGGCAAATGGAAGGTGGATGCCCACCAGCCCTTCGACGTCGTGAGCCGTGAGGTGGCCGGCTTCGGGCTCCGAGTGATCGCTGAGAACATCCATGCCCGGGCGCCAGCGCCGGTCGGAGACGAGAGCGCGCAGGTAGGCGGCGAACCCCTCGGCGCTCGGCAGGCCCCGAGTCCTCACAACCGCAAGCTCCGGGAACCCGAGAACGCCCTTTCCACAACCGCCGCGACCGACCTGCGCGGGCGCGCCTTAGTCGACAAAAGTCTGGCGACTTTCGTCGGTGGAAAAGAAGTTTTCCCTCGCCGCCGCGACCGACCTGCGCGGGCGCGGTTCACCAAACGCCATCCCCCGGCTCGTCCACCCCGAACACTGACCACAAACACGGCCAGCCGAGTGCGCATCTAGGAGCAGGCGAGGAATCCGCGCCAAAGGCGCGGTTCATCGCTTCGTTTGTCCGCCGGCGAAAATCGAAGATTTTCGCCGGCTCAAAGGGCGTCTGCCCCGGCCACGACCTCGAGAATCTCCTGCGTGATCGACGCCTGGCGGGCGCGGTTCATGATCAGCGTCAGCAGATCGATCAGCTCCTCGGCGTTCTTCGAGGCGTTGCGCATGGCGCTCATGCGCGCACCGTGCTCCGAGGCCGCCGACTCGAGCAGCGCCCGGAATACTTCGGTCTCCAGATATGCCGGTATGAGCCGCGCGAGGATCAGCTCCGGATCGGGCTCGTAGAGCACCTCTCCGCGCACGGGCGGCGGCATCGCTCCCTCGTCGAAGCCCTCCAGAACCTGTCTGGGAAGCGGCAGGATCTCCTGCTCGACAACGGTCTGCACCATCGCAGTGCCGAAGCGGTTGTAGACGAGCAACACGGCGTCCACCTGGGCGCTGGCGTAGATCTCCGCCAGGCGATGCGCCAGCGCCTGGGCGTCGGCGAACTCCGGCCGGTCGCTGAAGCCGGTCCAGGCGGTGTCGATCTCGCGCTTGCGGAAGCGCAGCGAAGAGCGGCCGCGCTTGCCGGCGACCAGCCATTTGACGGCGATTCCCTGGGCCTGGAGGTCGTGCTCCAGCGCGAACGATCTGCGCAGCACCTGAGCGTTGAAGGCGCCGGCCAGTCCCCGATCGCCGCTCAGCGGCACGAGCGCAACGGTGTGCGTCTCGCGATCCTCGAGCAAGGGCAGCCCGTGCACATTGCCGAGCGCCTGCGCCGTGCTGGTGATCAGCTCGAGCATGCGGTTCGCGTACGGGCGCATGGCCATGATCCGCTGCTGCGAGCGCCTGAGCTTGGCGGCCGAGATCAGCTCCATCGCCTTGGTGATCTTGTGCGTCGAGCGAACGGTGCGGATGCGCCGCTTGATGTCTTGCTGTGAAGGCATGAGGTCGGGGCCCGGAGGGCTAGATAACCAGGCCCGTTTCCTCCTCTACGTTGAAGGCCTTGTCGAAGCGCTGCAGCTCCGTCTCCAGACGAGCCGCCAGCTCATCCGAGAGCTCGCCCTTTTCGCGAATCTCCTCCAGAATCGTTCCCTCGCTGCGTAGCTGCTCGCGTAGCTCCCCCTGAAAGCGCGGCACCTGGCTGGGCGGGACGCTGTCGAGAAAACCGTGGATGCCGGCGTAGATCGCCGCCACCTGCTCCTCCACAGGCCAGGGCTGGTACTGAGGCTGGTTGAGCGTGGCCACCATCCGCTGGCCGCGGGCCAGCGTCTGAAGCGTCGCCGGGTCGAGCTCGGAGCCGAACTGCGCGAACGCCTCGAGCTCGCGGAAGGAGGCGAGGTCGAGACGCAGGCGGCCGGCCACTCGCTTCATCGCTTTGGTCTGCGCATTCGAGCCCACGCGCGAGACCGAGATGCCGACGTTGATGGCCGGGCGGATGCCCGAGTAGAACAGGTCGGACTCGAGGAAGATCTGCCCGTCGGTGATCGAGATGACGTTGGTCGGGATGTAGGCGGATACGTCGCCGGCCTGGGTCTCGATTATCGGCAGCGCGGTCAGCGAGCCGCCGCCGAGCTCGTCGGAAAGCTTGCAGGCGCGCTCGAGCAGTCGCGAGTGCAGGTAGAAGACGTCGCCGGGGAAGGCCTCGCGCCCGGGCGGGCGACGCAGTAGCAGCGAGAGCTGGCGATAGGCATCGGCGTGCTTGGAGAGGTCGTCGTAGATACAGAGCGCGTGACGGCCCGAGTAGAGGAAGTGCTCGCCGATTGCGCAGCCGGCGAAGGGCGCCATCCACTTGATCGGGGCGGCCTCGTGCGCGGCGGCGTTGACGATCACCGTGTACTGCATCGCGCCGGCCTCCTTCAGGCGCTCGTACACCTGGGCGACGGTCGAGGCTTTCTGCCCGATCGCCACGTAGATGCAGATCATGTCCTTGCCGACCTGGTTCAAGATCGTGTCGACGGCGATGGCCGTCTTGCCGGTGCCGCGGTCGCCGATGATCAGCTCGCGCTGGCCGCGCCCGATCGGGATCATCGAGTCGACCGCCTTGATCCCGGTCTGCAGCGGCTCCTTCACCGGCTGGCGAGCGATAACGCCCGGCGCCTTGAGTTCCAGCGAACGGCGCTCACTGGTGGTGATCGGGCCGCCGCCGTCCAGCGGGTTGCCGAGCGGATCGATCACGCGACCCAGCATCTCGTCACCGACTTGAACGCTGGCGACGCGGCCCGTGCGGCGCGCGCTCGAGCCCTCGGACAGCTTCTCCCACTCGCCGAACAGCGCGGCGCCGACGTTGTCTTCCTCCAGGTTGAAGGCGACACCGACGATGCCGTGGTCGAACTCCAGCATCTCCAGCGCCACGCAGCTCTCCAGCCCGTGCACGCGCGCGATGCCGTCGGCAACCTGCAGCACAGTGCCGGTCTCGGAGAGATCGGTCTCGATCTCGAACTGCTCGATCCTCTGCTTGAGGATCGAGGTGATCTCTTCAGGTCGCAGCTTCACGGCTCTCCTCAGCTCCTTGTTTCGACAAGCTCGGTACGAAGTTTCTCAATACGGCCGCGGATGCTGGCGTCGAGGCGCAGCGAGCCCGCCCTGACGATCAGACCGCCGATCATCGCCGGGTCGACGTGGCGCCGGGCCTCGACCTGGCGCCCGGTGGCGGCCTCGATCCTGCCGATCAGAGCGCTCGCCTCCTCGTCGGTCAGTTCCTGGGCCGTGGTCACGACAACGCGCAGGCGTTTTTCGCCCGCGGCCACCAGCGCCTCGAACTCGCGCACGATCTCCTCGAGCGCGGTGATCCGTTCCTTCTCGGCCAGCAGGCGCAGGAAGTTGTGCACCAGCGGTTCCTCGCCGGTCAGCAGGTCGTCGAGCAGCGCGACCTTGGAGGCCGAGTCGAGCTCGGGATTGGCCAGCACGGTGCGCAGCTCCGGCACCTCGCGCTCGGCTTTGAGGAAGCCGGCCAGGGCGTCGCGCACCTCGGTCAGGCGCTCCTTGTCGAAGGCGGCTTCGTAGAGCGCCTGGGCATATTTCCGTTCCGCGATTCCCACTAATGGTCTCCGTCGTAAGCACGGTCTTGCTCGGCCGAGCGAAAACCGAGTAGGCCTAGGACGCAGGGAGCATTCGTATCGAAGGAGATACGGATGCGACTGAGGACGACGGCATGCGAAGGTTTGCAGCCGGGCGAGTTGGGCGTGTTTGCGGCGGCGACCATTTAGTTCCGGTTCTCCTCCAGGGCCGAGAAGTCGAGCTCCTCGACGGCGCTGTCGATCAGGCGGCGATGGTCTTCTGGGGTGAGCAGTTTGGCCGTCACCTTGGCGGTGGTGATCAACGTCAGCTCGGCGATCTCGTTCTTGATCTGGTCGAGCGCGCGCTGCGTCTCGGCCGAGATCTGACGCTCGGTCTCGGCCAGGCGGCGCGAGCGGTCGGCATCGAGCTCGGAGCGGCTTCGCTCGCTCAGTGAGTCCGCAACCTTGCGCGCGTCCTCGAGGATCTGCTCGGCCTGGGTGCGCGCTTCGACCAGCATCTGCCGGTGCTCGTCGAGCAGCTTTGCCGCCTCGTCGCGAGCGGTCTCGGCCTGCTCGACCGAGCGAACGATGCGCGCGCGGCGCTCGTCGATCATCTTCTGGATCTGGGAAAACGCGAAGCGCTTGAGGATCCAGAAGGTGAGCAGGAAGAAGATGACCGTCCAGATCATCAAGCCCGGGACGATCTTGGTCAGCGGACTCGAGCTCGCCAGTATCGGTGTCAGCTGCGTCATCACTTGACGAGAACGAATCCGAGGAAGCCGCCGATCAGACCGTAGAAGACGACAGCCTCGGTGAGCGCGAAGCCGAGCCACATGATCCCCTGCAGCTCGCCGCGCAGCTCGGGCTGGCGGGCGACCGACTGGATCATCGAGCCGAAGACGACGCCGATGCCGATGCCGGCGCCGAGCGAGCCCAGCCCCATGCCGAGACCGAAGCCGAGCGCCTGCGCGGCCTTGACGACACTTCCCGAAGTTGCAGCTAGGAGCGTTACAAGCACGGATTCCTCCTTAGTGGGACGGCTCGATCGCCGAGCCGATGTAGATGGCGGTGAGGATGGAGAAGATGAAAGCCTGGATCGTGACCACGATCCCAACCTCGAAGAGGTAGAAGAGCAGAGCCATAACGAAAAATGGCGGGACCGCGATATACGCCGTGACGCCGCTCAGGATGAAGATCAGGCCGATCGAGATCAGGATCAGCATGTGCCCGGCGAGCATGTTGGCGTAGAGGCGGACGCTCAGGCTGACGACGCGGAAGATGTGCGAGACCGTCTCGAGAAGCGCCATGATCGGCACCATCGGCTTGGGCACTCCCGCCGGGACGAAGCTCTTCAGGTAGCCGATCCCGTTCCAGCGAAAGCCCTCGATGTGAGTGAAGATCACGCTCATCAGCGCGAGGACCAGCGTGACCGAGAGCTGCGAGGTGACGGCGTAGACGCCCCAGGTCGGGAGCGCCACCCCGCCCAGGTGAAATTTGTCGTTGGTGAGCGGTAGCGGGATGAAGCCGATCATGTTGAGCGTGAAGATGAAGAGGAAGAGCGAGGCGACGTAGGGGAACCAGGTGCCGATGGCCTTGGTCGGCAGCCCCTGCTCGGCGATCTGGGTCTGGGTCAGCTCGTAGACGGCCTCGCCGATCGTCTGGCGCTTGCCCGGCAAGAGGGCAAGCTTGCTGCGCATCAGGAAGATGCCGAGGAAGATCGTCACCAGCGAGCCAAGCGCCAGGTATACGACCGCCTTGTTGATCGAGAGATCGAGCGGGCCGAGATGAATCGGCACCCAGGTCTTGAGCGCGAACTCCTCGTCGGGCTTGAACGTTTCCGACTTGTGGGTCGTCAATGCGAAGATCGCCGCGGCCACAACGAGCCCGAACGTGATCAGGACGGGGCGCGCCTTCTTCACAGCGGCTTGTTCCCGAAGTAGGAGATGAGCGAGATTCCGAGCTCGAGCGTGTAAGCAAGCGCGAAGACGGCGATCAGCGGCAGCGCGAGGCCGCGGTCCAGCTTGACCGTGGCGGCCAACATGATCGCGACCAAAAACAGGCGAAACATGCGCACGAAACCGGCCATCCCGGCGGTTCGAAGGTCGACGTCACGGGAAGCGAGTCGCGCCGCGACGAGATCCAGGGCCTCCACCCCGACCCAGAGGGCGACCGCCAGAGCCCAGGCCACGAGCGGCCAGCCCGCGATCAGGAAGAAGGGCAGCGCGAGTACGAAGACGAGCGCGGCGGCCAGCGCGGGCAGCCTGCGGCTCGGCAGCGGGCGCGGGACTGTGATCTGGCTTGGCGCTCGCTGACTCAGCTGAAATACCCCCGGTAGCGTCGGTAGACGACGAAGATACCCGCGGGAATTCCTGCGGCCGCTCCGGCCGCCGCTCCGACTCCGACACCGCCCAGCGCCCAACCGACAAGCGCGCCGATACCCGCCAGTACCAAGGTCGTCGCAACAAGGAGTCCACCGGCCCCCGCGGGCTCAAAAGACGGGCGCGGTGAACGCTCCATGCCGGCGCCGAGGATACCAGAGCTCATCCTGCGCTCGAACCGACAAGGGGACGGGGAAACCCGCTCTGGCGCTGCGATTTCGCTTACGAGGCGTTTGGGCCGAGAATCTTTCTCAGCTGACCGATGGTGCGCGGCTCGAGCGAGCGCTCGAGCTTGGGCGGAGGCTCGTTGCCGCGCCAGATCAGTTTCTGCAGGCAGTCGCTCCCGACCAGATAGATGCCCGGACGGAAGATGCCCGAGCCACAGGCCGGTTTCGTCGGTATGAAGACAATCGCTCGACCGTCGCTCGTCCAGCCGAAACCCTCGGTGTTCGGACTCGCCGTCCAATCGCTCTCACCGCTGACGGAAACGGGCTTGCCACCTTCGAGCGAGACGAAGAAGGCGATCGGAACCTCGCATTCCGCCGACCATTGAGCGAGGAAACGGGAGCCGTCGGGAGAGAGAGCGGCCCACGCCCAGTGTCCGACGCTTCCGGCCATGGAACCAGACCGGGTCGGCCCTGGAGGCTCGAGCGGCAGTGTTGTCTTCCTCCCTCCCTCTACGCGAAGGAACGTGCCGTGCTGATCATCGTTCGGCTGCACGCAAAGGAGATACGAGGTCGAGCCATGGCTGCCTGCGGGCTGGCAGTCCTTCGCCTTCCATTTCGCGGCAGCGGGCTCGGACGCCGCTTTCGCGCTTTTCTTCGCAACCGTGCTAGCGCAGCCGGAAAGCAGAGCTGCGGCGATCGTGAACGCAAAAGCCAAACGAACGGTCGAACCGAGAGCGGCTCGCGGCGGCATGATCATTGACTCTAGTAAGCGGGTGCGACGGCCTCAAGCCGAGCGCCGCTCTTGCTCGGCCGCCCGCCTTCGCCGTCTGCGGGCGCGCGGGCTCGTCACCTTGACGATCTCGAGCACGTAGACGATGTAGGCCGAGGCGGTGATCACCGCCAGCCCGATGACCACGTCGGCGATGCTCGACCATAGCTGCCAGTGGCCGTGGGCGTGCGGGGCCAGGAAGCGAGTTGCGATCGCCGCCCCGGCCAGCGTCGCGCACCACATGTACATCGTCAATACGGCGCGGCGCTGGCTGAAGCCGCGATCGATGAAGCGGTGGTGGAGGTGGAAGCGATCGGCCGAGTAGATCGGCTTGCCGTGCTTGATGCGCTTGGCGACGACGAACGAGGTGTCGATGATCGGGATCGCCAGCACGAGCAGGGGGAAGGCGAGAGCGACGACCGCGGCCGTCTTGAGCAGGCCCTCGATCGAGATCGCCGCGAGCACGAAGCCGAGCAGCAGCGCGCCCGAGTCGCCCATGAAGATGCGCGCCGGATAGAAGTTGTGGCGCAGGAAGCCGAGCGCGGCGCCGAAGACGATCGCGGACAGGATCGCCGGTTGAGCGCGACCGAGCGAGAGTGCGATCACACAGAAGGTGACGGCGGAGATGGCGCAGACCCCGGCGGCGAGCCCGTCCAGCCCGTCGAGGAAGTTGACCATGTTCATGATCGCCACGATCCAGAGGATGGTGAGCGCGATCCCGAGCCACTTCGGCAGCGCCCCCACGCCGATGACGGGGAAGGTGAAGCGATCGACGTAGACGCCGAGCCCGGCGGTCACGCCGGCGGCCAGCGCCTGACCGCTCAACTTCTGCCACCAGACGAGATCGCGGGCGTCGTCGATCGCTCCCACGACGGTCGCGATGCTCGCCCCGATCAGGATCGCGCGTAGCGGCCGGGAGAGATCGAGGAAGGCGAGCGCCGGCACGAAGATGGCGAAGAAGAGCGCGATTCCGCCCAACCTGGGAATCGGCAGCTCGTTCAGGCGCCTCTCCCCCGGCTCGTCGACCGCGCCGACGCGCCGGGCCAGCGAGCCTACCAGCGGCGTCAGCGCAAGCACGATCACCAGCGCGAGCACGAAGCCGAAGATGACCTCGCGGGGCATGTGGATCGCGGCGAGCTGAGGCGCCAGACTCATCCCGGTAACCGTACTACTGCCCGTAGCTGCAGTAGCCGCGGAAGCCCGGGTAGAGCGGATGCTTGGCGCACAGCGCCGCCGAGCGCGCGCGAAGCGCCTCGAGCTCGGCGTTCTCCGCCAACGCGGCGACGATGATCCCGGCCACCTCGGCCATGTCCTCCTGGTCGAAGCCGCGCATAGTGACGGCGGGCGAGCCCAGTCTCAGGCCCGAGGTCACCGTCGGCGGGCGCTCGTCGAAGGGAATGGCGTTCTTGTTGACCGTCACCTGCACCTCGTGCAGACGATCCTCGGCGTCCTTGCCCGTCCACTCGGTCGAGCGCAGATCGACGCAGAGGAGGTGCGTGTCGGTGCCGCCGGTGATGATGTCCAGACCGCCCGCCAGCAGGTCGGCGGCGAGCCGGTCGGCGTTCGCGCGCACCTGCCGCTGGTAGGCCTTGAAGGGCTCCGACGCGGCGAGCTTGAAGCAGGTCGCCTTGGCCGCGATCGTGTGCAAGAGCGGCCCTCCCTGCAGTCCGGGGAAGATGCCGCGGTCGACGGCCTGGGCGTGTTCGGCCTTGCAGAGGATGAAGCCAGCACGCGGGCCAGCCAGCGTCTTGTGCGTGGTCGAGGTGACGAAGTCGCAGTAGGGCACGGGGTTGGGGTGCAATCCGGCGGCGACCAGCCCGGCGAAGTGAGCCATGTCGCAGAGCAGGAGCGCGCCCACCTCGTCGGCGATCTGGCGGAACTTGTCGGCCTCGACGATGCGCGGGTAGGCCGAGCCGCCGCAGATGATCAGCTTGGGCTTGTGCTCCAGCGCGAGGGCGCGCACCTGATCGAAGTCGATGCGGTGGTCGTCGCGGCTGACTCCGTAGGAGACGATGTTGTAGAGCTTCCCGGAGATGTTCACCTTGAGGCCGTGCGAGAGGTGGCCGCCGTGCGCGAGCGAGAGCGAGAGGATCGTGTCGCCGGGCTCCAGGCAGGCGAGATAGACGGCCGTGTTGGTCATCGCGCCGGCGTGCGCCTGCACGTTGGCGTGCTCGGCACCGAACAGCGCCTTGACCCGGTCGATCGCCAGCTGCTCGATCTCGTCCACGACCTCGCAGCCGCCGTAGTAGCGCTTGCCCGGATAGCCCTCGGCGTACTTGTTGGTGGCCATCGAGCCCAAGGCCTCGAGCACGCCCGGCCAGGTGAAGTTCTCCGACGCGATCAGCTCGACCGTCCCGCGCTGGCGCTCGAGCTCGCGCCCGAGCAGGGCGGCGATATCCGGATCGACCTCGCTCAGTCCGGCCGAGCGATAGAGATCGAGACTCTCAGATGCCATTGCGCTGCCCCCTCGCTCGTTCCGTATCGGAGAGGTCATCGTAGCGAGACGAGAGGCCGTCTCCGATTAGCCGCGGCGTGGCTCACGAGCGCGGTTGTTTCTTCTGATCGGAGGCTCTTACGGGCAAGCCGGCGAGCGCGATCGTGTAGCTGACCGCGGCTGTGATGGCGCTTAGGCTCGTACTCAGAGGTACGCCGGCGAAAGTCTAGGCCCGCCACGCGGGCCGACTTTCACCGGTTGTTACCAGGCGCCTCGGGCACTAGCCGGCGGGTGCTCGAGCTGCCGATCCAGATTGACCGCGGCGCTGATCAGACCGAGGTGCGTCAGCGCCTGCGGAAAGTTGCCGAGCAGCTCGCCGCGCGGGCCGATCTGCTCGGAGAAGAGCGCCAGGTGGTTGGCGTAGGTGAGCATCTTCTCGAAGGCCAGTTGCGCCTCGGACAGCCTGCCGGCGCGGGCCAGGCACTCGACGTACCAGAAGGAGCAGATCGAGAAGGTGCCCTCACTGCCGGCCAGGCCGTCGGGCGAGACGGCCGGGTCGTAGCGGTAGACGAGCGAGTCGGAGACCAGCGTCTCGGAGATCGCGTCCAGCGTCGAGAGCCAGCGTGGATCGGTCGGCGACATGAACTTCACCAGCGGCATCATCAAGAGCGAAGCGTCGAGCACGTCGCAGTCGTAGTGCTGTACGAAGGCTCGGCGTTCGCCGTTCCAACCGCGCTCGAGGATCTGGCGGTAGATGCGGTCGCGCTCGCTGCGCCAGGCCTCGAAGTTGCTGGGCAGGCCGCGCTGCGTCGACATCCGCATCGCCCGCTCGATCGCGACCCAGGACATCAGGCGCGAATAGGTGAAGTCCTTCGCTCCGCCGCGCGTCTCCCAGATGCCCTCGTCGACCTGATTCCAGTTCTCGCAAACCCAGTCCACGATCCGCTGTAGGTCGCTCCAGGCTTCGTTCGAGATCGGGGTGGCGTGCTTGTTGTAGAGATAGACCGAGTCGACCAGCTCGCCGTAGATGTCGAGCTGGTGCTGGTTGAAGGCGGCGTTGCCGATCCGTACCGGCGAGGAGCCCATGTAGCCCTCGAGGTGGTCGAGCGTCTGCTCTGGCAGGTCGCAGCGCCCGTCGATCGTGTACATCGTCTGCAGCGGCCCGCTCGACTTGCCGTCCTCCTTGCTGAAGCGGTCGACGAGCCAGCCCATGAACGCGCCCGCCTCCTCGCTGAAGCCGAGACGCAGGAGGGCATAGAGCGAGAAGGCCGCGTCGCGGATCCAGGTGTAGCGGTAGTCCCAGTTGCGCGGGCCGCCGATGTGCTCGGGAATGCTCGTCGTCGGCGCCGCCACGATCGCCCCGGTCGGCTCGTAGGTGAGCAGCTTCAGCGCCAGCGCCGAGCGGTGCACGACCTCGCGCCAGCGGCCCTCGTAGCGGGAGTGCGAAAGCCAGCGCCGCCAGTACTCGATCGTGTCCTCGAAGGACTTCTGCGTCTCCTCCTCCGAGTACTGCCGCGGCGCCTCGTCGTGTCGCGCCTGTTCGAGCACGAACGTCTCGCTCTGCCCCGCCGTGAGCTCAACCTCGGCGTATGCGCCCAGCTTCGTCCGCTTGAAGCGCGGCGAGCCCTGCAGCAGAAGCGACAGGTCGCCCGAGCGGAAATGGACGCCGCGCGCGTCGATTCTCGTCTCGTGGCCGGCGCGGCCGTAGTCGAAGCGGGGCTCGATCTCGATCGAGAAGCGGGCGGCGCCGCGAACCTGCACGACGCGGCGCACCAACCTGTGCCTGTGCATCCCCAGCCGCTTGCCCTCGATCGGCATGAAGTCGCGGATCTCGGTCACCCCGCCGGGAGTGAAGAAGCGCGTCACCAGGACGTTCGTGTCGGGGATGTAGAGCTGCTTCGTGCTCCACTCGGCGCAGCTGGGAGAGATGCGGAAATAGCCGCCCTTGTGCCGATCGAGGATCGAGGCGAAGACGCTTGGAGCGTCGAAGCGGCCCGGGCAATACCAATCGATCGTCCCGTCGCTCCCGACCAGCGCGATCGAGTGCAGGTCGCCGATGATGCCGTGCTCGGCGATCGGCAGGTAGTCGGGCGGCTCGCGCTCGGCTTTGGCCTCCGCCGCCTTTGAGCGCGGCGGGGTCATGAGGGCGGCGCCGGAAGAGAGGATCGCATCTCAGATACAGGCTGCCCGGCCCCGATTGACGGGAAACTTCGTGCAGATAACTGTCCCCAGCTAGTGAAAGCTGTTGCACTCGTGGAACCGGGGCTTCCCCGAGGCGGTGCCATATCTCAGCGGTTTGCGACGTACCTGAGGTCGATGGCGTCGCGCCGCCCGCCCCAGCGCAGGGTGAACCGCCAGCAACCCGCGGCGGGCATGTTGATGATCGACGGTCCTGGCCCACCGCTCAGCCGACGCGCTACAGGCGAGCCGATCTTGCTCGCTCCGTTCATCCGCTGGGCGCTGATCAGCAGGTCGGAGCCGGAAGAATCCGCCGCGCGCGCGACCCAGAGGATCTTGTTGCTGTGATCTCTCGGCGGGGGTGAAAGCAGAGGGTTGGCCCAGAGGATTGCGGTGATCTTTCCCGACGCGCTGAGAACGTGCGGCATGCGCGGCTTGGGATTGCTGAATCCCGCGCGCGCCCAAACCGGCAGCGTGCCGTACAACACCCGAGAACTGCACGCTTGCGTCTCGGCCCGAACGCGGGTGTGACTCGAGCTCGAACAGCCGGCAAGCGCACCCGTCCCCACGAGCAGAATCGCCAGAGCGAGCGCCGCGTAGCGATGCCCGCGTCGTCCAAACGCGATCAAAGTAGTCGGCACGATCCCGTTATTCTCACCGCCGATAAGAGGTGGGAAACGCGCGGGTGATTCAGTGGAAGCTGTGAATGCCCGGCAGCGAGCCGTGCACGTCGGCGCCGGCCGAGAGCCGGTGCGCGAGCGGTAGAAGGCTCTGCAGCTCGTCGGCGATTACGTTGATCGTGCCGCCCGATCGTTGCAGGCGGCCGCGCGCGAGCAAAATCGGCTCGCCGCGCACCAGGGCGCGGTTTTGGGCATAGAGCGGCGGCATCACGATCACGTTCAGCGGCCCGGTCTCGTCTTCGAGCAGCAGGAAGGTGACGCCGTTTGCGGTCGGTGGGCGCTGGCGCGCGACGACCAGGCCGGCGACGGCGACGCGGGAGCCGTTCCGCGCCGCGGGAAGATCGACCGAGCCGAGGGTGCCGGGCGGAAGCTCGGGCCGGAGCAGCGCAAGCGGGTGGACGCCGGTGGAAAGCCCGGTCGAGCGGTAGTCGGAAAGCAGCCTGTCCCAGACCGATTGCTCGGGCAGGGGCGGCGTTGCGACGGTCGGCGGCAGGGAGAGAGCGAGCTGCCGCTCCTTGCCACCCGAGCCGGGGACGCTTTTGTCGCGCGGCACCAGGCCGAGCTGCCAGAGCAGCGCCCGGCGCGGCTGCCCGAACGAGTCGCAGGCGCCCGCCGCCACGAGCTCGGCAAGCGTGCGCTCGTCGAGACCGCTTCGCTGCGCCAGCGCGCAGACGTCGGCGAAGGCTCCTCCCCGCTCCCGCTCGGCGACCAGCGCCTTCGCGCCCGCCTCCCCGAGCGCCCGCACGAGCAAAAGGCCGATCCGTACCCCTCCCTCCTCGACTCCGCTCGAGACCTCGACCTGGCTCGTGGCGGCGCTCGCGTTCACGTCCACGGGCAGCACCGTGAGCCCGCGGCGCTGCGCATCGCGCACCAGCGCCGCGGGCGAGTAGAAGCCCATCGGCTGGGCGTTGAGTAGCGAGGCCAGGTACTCGCCGGGGTAGTAGTGGCGCAGCCAGGCCGACTGGTAGCCGAGCAGCGCGAAGGCCGCGGCGTGCGACTTGGGAAAGCCGAAGCCCGAGAAGCTGGAGAGCTTGTCGTAGACGCGGTTCGCCGTCTCAGGGCTGACGCCCTTCGCGGCCGAACCGGCGATGAAGCGCTCGCGATAGGCCTCGAGCGCCTCGGCGCTACGCTTGCGGCTCATCGCCCGGCGGAGTCCCTCGGCCTCTCCCACGCTGAAGCCGGCCAGCGCCATCGCCACCTCCAGCACCTGATCCTGGAAGACGACCACCCCGAGCGTCCCCTGCAGCGGCTGCTCGAGCAGCGGATGGTCGTAGGGCACCTGAAAGGTCGGATCGGCGCGCAGGCGGCGGCGGTGCTCGACATAAGGATGGATGGCCTTGCCCTGGATCGGCCCCGGGCGCACGAGCGCCACCTGCACGGTCAGGTCGTCGAGATCGGCGGGCAGCGTCTGGGGCAGGCTCTGCATCTGGGCCCGGCTTTCGATCTGGAAGGTGCCGACCGTGTCGGCGCGCTGGATCTCGGCGTAGATGGCCTTGTCGTCGAGCGGAATGCGCGAGAGGTCGATCGGCTGGCCGTGCAGGCGCGCGATCTCCTCGACGCAGCTCTCGACCGCCGAGAGCATGCCCAGCCCGAGCAGGTCGATCTTGAGAAAGCCGGCGTCGGCGCAGGAGTCCTTGTCCCACTGGCAGATCTGGCGCCCGCGCATCGCCGCCGGCATCACCGGCACCAGCTCGACCAGCGGGCGCGAGGAGATGACCATGCCGCCCGGGTGCTGGGAGACGTGGCGGGGCAGGCGCGCGATCTCGGCGGTCAGAGCCGAGAAGGCGCGCCAGCGCTTGGAGCCCAACTTTTGCTCGGCGTCGGGCAGGCGCTTCAACTCGTCGGCCACGCCGCACGCGTCCCAGGTGTCCGACAGGCGAGCAAGTCGCTCCAGCTCGCCGAAGGGCAGCCCGAGCGCCTTGCCCACGTCGCGAATCGCACCGCGCGCCCGGTAGGTCGAGAAGCTGGCCACCAGCGCCGCGTGCTCTTTTCCGTAGCGCTCGACGATGCGCACGATCAGCTTCTCGCGGATGTCGCGCGGGAAATCGAGGTCGATGTCGGGGACGCCGGCCATCTCGCGGTTCAGGAAGCGCCCGAGCGAGAGCTCGGCGGCGACCGGGTCGACGTGTGAAAGCCCGGTCAGGTAGCAGACGATCGAGCCGACCGAGCTGCCGCGCCCGCGCCCGGGCGGAAGCACGCTGCGCGGCGAACCCGATCCGCGCACCTGGGCGGCGACCTCACGCGCCAGCTCGAGCACCTCGTGGTGCAGGCAGAAGAAACCGGCCAGCCCCAGCTCCTCGATCAATCGAAGCTCCTCGTCCAACCGAATGCGCGCCTGTTTTTTCAGGCCCGCCTGCCTTTTCAGGCGCGCATTCGGCGGATAGCGCTCGGCGAAGGCGCTCTCGCAGACTCCCGCCAGGCGGCGGATCGCGGGCTCGCCCTCGGAGAAATCGGGGTAGCGGTAGCCGAGCTCCTCGGTCAGGTCGAACTCGAGCCGGCCCGCCAGCTCGCCGGCGCGGGCCACGGCGCCGGGATCGGCGGCAAAGCGTTCCGCCATCTGCTCGGGCGAGAGCAGGACGAACTCGTGGTTGCCGCGCCTTTCCTGTTCGCAGGCCTCGAGCGAACCGTTCTCGCGGATGGCGACGAGCACGTCCTGGAGCAGGCTGCGGCGGCGGCAGTGGGCGTGCACGTCGCCCGTCGCCACGGTCTGAAGGCCGAGACCCCGAGCCAGCTCGCGCAGGGCGGCGTTTCGGCGCTCGTCGCCGCGCTCGTAGGGGCGCTGCAGCTCGACGAAGAAGCGCTCCGGCCCGAAGGCGCGAGCCAGCGCGCGAACGGCGTTCGGCTCGCGCACGCCGAGCCCGTGCCGGGCGCAGCCGGAGAGACAGACGAGGCCTTCGTTCTGCTCGATCAAATCCCCGAGCGGAAGAGCCGGCGGCCTCAGCTCCCGCTCCCGGCCGGGCGGTCGCGTGTGCGCGTGCGCCCGCGTGACGAGGCGACAGAGGTTCGAGTAGCCGCGGCGATCCTGCACCAGAACCGTCACGTGCGAGCCCGCCCGCCCCGGCGGGCCCTCCAGCGTCAGTTCGCAGCCGCTGATCGGGCGCAGGCCCAGCGCTTTCGCGGCATGGGCGAACTCGAGCGAGCCGTAGAGGCCGTCGTGGTCGGTCAGCGCCAGCGCCTGGTAGCCCAGCTCGACGGCGCGGGCGGCCAGCTCCTCGGGCTGCGAGGCCCCGTCCAGAAAGGAGTAGGCCGAGTGGGCATGGAGCTCGACGTAGGAAGGAGAGCGAGAACCGGCCTGTCTCACTTACTCATTGTAGCGAACGTGTGTTCGCCCCCCAGGGCTCGTTTCGTCGTACTACGGCCGGGGCAAGAAACTCGAGCACCTAGAAAGCGGAATGCCCACTCTCTGAGCTCCGACCTATCATGGGGAGCGATGAGATCTGTGCATCCCATCTCTCGCCGGCGCACACTCCAATGGTGACAAGCACACGCAGCGGGCTTTACCTTGAAGCTTTCGGGATCTCCTCGAAGCACGCCCTGCGCAGGCTGCTAAGCGAGTTTCGTACGCGCGGTTGGCGTGATCCCGGCGACGCGGCACTGCTCGTCATACGCACGGTTGAACGGCAGCCGGGCGTGTCAGCGGAGCGAGCGGCTGCCGCTGCCCCACCGGAGTTCTTTGACGTGAACCAACTCCGGCGAAAGGACCTTGCTGATGCCTTGTGCGAGATCGCCGCGAGGCGCTAGTCGCTGGATCCGCCTGCGGCGGCTTTGGTTCCTCTCTTAGGACCGCTCTTCTCCGCCTGGAGCGATAGATGAACTGCACGCTCGGTCTTGCCCAGCAGCTTGCCCGCCTCGCGTGCGGAGACACCAGCGTCCGTGAGAATCCGATCCAGCGAACGCGCGCGCTGTTGGCGCGGCGATCCGTAAACGCGGAGATGCACGTCAGTCAACAGCGCCAGAATTGCGCTCAGCTTCGTATCAATGACACTGAGCAGTGGATCTTCTGCCATGAAGTCAGCCTAGACCCTTGGGCGGATGGCTAATCGGCTTCGACCAGTATGAGTTTCGACTCCTTGACATCGCCCCGTGTGAAGAGTTGCGGCGTGCGATCTCCCGGCACACCTTCGAGCATGAGCGAGGCTCGGGCTTGATCGAACGCCGTCCGTACTGAACGGCCATAGCCGAGCGCTGCGTAGAAGTTGGCGGCGAAAACGCGCGCCGCTTCGTCGCTGATCGAGCTGTTCATTCCGATCGCAGCCTCGATTTCCCGGGCCGCGGCTTCCGCATGTCCTGCCGAAAAGCAGTTGTTGAACAGGACGAGCCGGACCTCGTCTGAGACCGTTCGTATGACTGAGGCAATCGCCTCTTTCGAGACGATCTTTGTAGCGCCGAAATCGTCTTGAAAGACTAATTCGTCGCTCGGCGAACCGTGGCCGCTGAAGTGAACGATCTGGGGTCGCTCCTGGTTGAGTGCCTCAATCAAATCGCCCGGACGAACCGCCCACTTCGTCACAAAATCGATCACATCGCGATGTTCTGTCCTGCGGATCCTCTCTTCGACCTCCCGCGCCTCCTCTGCGACATCAAGCTGCACCTGGTCGTGTGGGTTCGCAGCGAAGAAGACGATCTTCAGACGCCGCGGCTGCTCCGCAGCGGTCGCGCCATCGTCCAGTTCGACGTCGTCTAGCACCCGCCTCAATTCATCCACGGCATCGTCGCGCCTGATGCCGTTCCGGTCGAGGAAAACGCGGGGCAGCGCGTCCGCCACCGACTCCTCGTACGCTCCAAGTTTCGCGTACCGCTCGACAGCCCGCAAAGCAGCGTCGCCATAGTCGTGCCAGCCTCGGTCACGCCAGGCGTCAAGTACTAGCCGTATCAGCGCCTTTCGCGATCGCTTCACGCCGTCTTCTTCGCCGCTTTCGGTTTCGCGTTCTTGGCCTTCGCCAGCGCGCGATCAATCTTCAACGTAGTTCCGAGGCGGGTCCTGCGGTAGATCTTCCCGGTCTTCGCCCTGCGTATGTGCTGGATCAAGCTGTAATCCTTCGCGAGCTTGTCGAACTTGAGCGACACCGAGGACTTCTGAGCAATGCCGCGAGTAGCAAGGTCGGCTGCGATTTCACCCTGAGTCTTCTTACCGTCTACGAGTAGGTAGACCTCGCGTAGTGCGGCATCCCGAGCCATGTCGCCGAGGATCTCCTCGCGTAGCGCGCCTCCACTCAGATGGACGAGCGCGTCGATCATCGCGCCCTGTTCCTCGACCTCGTCGCGCAACTGCGCTACTTCGTTGAACAGTTCGTCTGACTCAGCCATTCGGTTACTCCTTCTTTGCGGCGCCCTTGCGCGCACGGCTCAAGGTCATGCGCACTGAACCAGCCTGCTTCCCCGTCAGCGACGCGATTTCGGAGGACTCAAGTCCCACAGCGTCGAGGATCAACTCGGTCTTCTGTGCACCGGGTTGTCGTACAATCCGCTCTTCACGTTCGTCGACCGCGAGAGCGAGCAGCGCTCGGAGCAGCTTCGCAGTCTCATCTTTCCCCTCAGCCATAGTCCCTCCTAGACCAATCCGGTATTGCTATAGGTAGTCGGACCAGCGCTGACCTGGCGCAGCGCGCCGAGCGAGATGAGTTCGTGAATTCGGCGTCTTACGGTGCGTGCGTTCACCGAGATCTCGCTAGCCACCTTCGCCTGCAGCTCGCCGCTCCTGACGGCCCCCTCCGCGGTCGCGTCCAAGATCGCCGCCGATACGGGGTCAGTTCGGACATCGTCCCGTGCTGCCACGATCTCGTTTGCGAATGCCAGCTTGATCGTCGAGATCAACAGGTCCAGTCGTTCGACCACAGCTTCGTCAGCCATCAGGACTCCTCCCTCGGCTCGGCCGGCTGCGCCGCCGAAAGCCTCGCACGCGGCCGGGCGATCGGATTCTTCTTCGCCTTGGCGATCGCGACGTTCACAGTGTTCGCGCTCGTCCCGAGTAACGCGCCAATCCGCGTCGGACTGAATCCTGCCTTGTTCAGCTCCAAAATCGCCGCGTTCTGTGTGGGAAGCAGCAGTCGGATGAGTACGGCCAAGAGCCGGACCGTCTCCTCCTGCGGCGACTTCTCAGTGGCATTCGCCATATTCGTTCTCCCCTCTCAGAACAGTAGTTCGCTACGTTTCCGTTCGGGTTGTCCGCAGCATCATATCACAATCCGTCGGATGAGCTTCTCTGTCACGCATCGCCAATCGTCAGAAGCATAGATAGTTAATCCCTGCTTATCACCACGCCTGACTTCTATTATTGATATCCAGATGCGCTCGACGATCTATTGATCTGTGGATAACGTATGCGATAGAGATCTACTATCGTCCACTCGTCATACCCATACACTATCGCGACAAAGGCAGTACTATGCGGGTTAATCGGATATATGACACACTCCGCTATGCATTATTGGCGCTGAAGAGCAACTCTATGTTTTCCACAATAGTGCTGTTGATAACTTGTCTTACGCAACAGCAGTGGGCTCACGCCTTTTGCTCCAGCCAGCCGCCGCCCACCGCGTCGTGGAAGACGACGACGCCCATCCCGCCCGCGAGCACGCAGTCGAAGTAGCGGCGGTAGACGGGCTCGTCCGTCCACCAGCGGTCGACCACGCGCCACTCCTCGCGCACCAGCGCGACCTGCTGGCGGTTGATCACGAGCGGCACTCCGGCAGCGTTCGTCTCGACCAGCGCCGCTCGCGGCGCGTTCAGGGCTCGGGCCCGGCCCCGCGGAGTCGGATGAGAATGGCGGTCACCGCCCTCGGCGCTCGCCACGCGAGCAGCACTGCTCATCTCTTCCCCTACTCGTCACGCGGGACGAGCAGCGCGCGCGCCTCGGGGATGCGCGACCAGGGCGCAACCTCGACGACGCTGCAGACCGAGCCCGACCCCGTGCTCGTCCGTACCTGCTTCAACCCCTGTGCCAGCTTCGCCGCCAGCTCGCCGCCCGGCCCGTGGCCGGCTGCCGCGAGCTGCAGCTGCTCGCCCGTCTCCTCGGCCAGCGTCTCCAGCTCCAGCCCCAGCTCGAGCACCGGCGAGGGAATCTCGGCCAGCTTGGACGAGAGAGCCGCCGAGATGCGGCCGCGCTCGGCGCTGGGCTGGCGCAGGGTGGCCTTGCGGCGCCAGGAGCCACCGCCGGCAAGCCTTGCCGAGAGGGCGAGCGAACGAATGAAGCGGCCGCCCCGCTCAGGCCGGGCGAGCAGGCGCTCGACCAGCACCGAGAAGGTGCGCCTGAGCGTGAGCTCGTTTGCGACCGCCTCGGGAAAGGCGATCGACTCGGCGATCTCGCAGGCGGGAGAGCGACCGAGCACACGACTTGCCCGCTCGCCGCGCGCCAGCTCCCAGGCCCGGCGAACCTCCTTGCCCAGCCGCTCGCCCGCGGCGCCGCCCGGAATCACCGTCAGCTGCCCGATCGTGCGCACGCCCAATTCCTGCAGGCGCTGGCGCTCGGGTGCGGGCATCGGTAGTAGCTCGAGCGGAAGCGGCGCCAGAAACTCATCGGTCTGCTCTTCGGGCACGATCAGCGCCTGCCCGCCGCGGGCGACGCCGGCCGCCGCGAGCGCCGCGAAGCGCCTGGCAGCCGCGCCGAGCCGGGGCTCCCAGAAGGGACCGACGGCAAGGATGGCACGCTCCAGCACCTGCTCCAGCCCGCGGTAGAGGCGCTCGACGTGGCGCGTCTCGAAGTACAGGCAGCCCGGCTCCTCGGGCTCGACGGCGATGCCGACGTCCTCCAGCCGCCGCAGCAAGTGCTCCCACTCGACTTCGATACGGGCCGGATCGGGCTCCAGCAAACAGAGTCGTGGACACACAGAGAGCGCCTCCCCCAGGCGCATCCCCGGCCTCACCCCGGCCTCTGCGGCCTTCGCCGTCACCGGCCCAATCACATTGTCGCTGACGGGCAGTGGCTCGAGTGCTAGGGGCCTGTTAAGAAGCTCATCGCGCCCGGCCAGAACCGCCCGTAACTCGAACCCTGGGATGAGGAGACAGGCGATCATAGGGAACATATGTTCTACACGAACATGCGTTCCCCTGCAACTCTCCGACGAAAGTCCGCCACCTTCGGTGGCTTGTCGACTTTCGTCGGCTATTGGTCGGCGCTGAGCCGCGACTTCGTCGCGTTGCTCAGTGCGGCGTCCTAGAAGCGGTATGGGCTAGCCGTGATTGTTTTGCGGGGTCCGCTGCGGGCTGAGGACAGCGTTCGGTGAGCCGCGCCCGCGCAGGTCGGTCGCGGCGGCGGTTGGGTTGCATCTTTAGTCGGAGAGGGGCGCCTCTTCTCGGATCCGCTCTAGAGCCTCTTGGAGCGGACGAACTCGCTGGGCGTAAAAACCTCGCCCGAGGATGTCGGCAAACGCGTCCCCGACAACGATGATGACCTCTTCGAGCAGTTCGCCAGCGTATTCCACATGGATTGCACGGTTGCTCGCATCGGGATGAGGGCCGTATGCGAAACGCCGCAGCTCGGGTGCCATCGATTCGGCCATGACGGAGCGCTGATGATGACTCCCCTCGGAGAGCACGCTGTAGATCTGCCGGCTCAGCGTAACGACGTCGCCGACGTCGGGTTCGACGCCCGCTTCCGCCATGCGTTGCAGCGCAAGGTCTTGCTTGTGGCTCTGAACGTCACGCGCCTCGCGTGGCCGAATGAACTCGCCGGCGAGCCAGCGCCGAACGACATCCTCCTCCTCATGGAAGGAGAGTGCTGAGAGCAGCTGTGATGCCTCGTGAAGCGCCCGCAGCGTTCCGAAGGCTTCCGACGTAAAACCGCCGCGCAGATCGTGCAAGAGAACGTTGCTAATCGCAAGACATCATCCGCTCATCTCCCAAATAGCCGCCCAGCGAGTGTTCGCGCCGAGTTCGAGGTCGGTATCGTCAGCGAGGGCGCGATGCTCGGCAATCAGTACGTCCACCGCTTCCTGATAAACGGCGATGTGCTTATCGACGTGCGGTTGAAGTTCTGCATCTGTGCGCGCCTCATGAGCGTCAGCGATCGCACGCAACGCACTGACCTCGGCTCGCAGCTGCCGATGCCGAATTGGCGGCTCGAGGTCGCGCGAGGAGCCCGCATCCGTATCCACGTCGTAGCTCATCTTCCGAGCATAGAGTCGGAGGCGGCGGAGCCGAGCACAACTCCGACTCGCAATCGGAACTCGTTCACGTTAGCCGGCGCTCAAGCCGCGCTCGATTCCTCGGCAAGCGAGGTGAAGCTCTTGATCGAGATCTTGAGATCCTCGAAGACGGCTGAGATCTCGAGCTCGCCGCCGAGCGCCTCGACGTAGCTGCGAAGAGTCGAGACGAAGAGATCCGCCTCGTTTTCGATCCGGCTGATGCCGGGTTGCGTGAGCCCGAGCGAGGCTGCGAGCTGCTGCTGGGTCAGCTCGAGCGCCTTGCGAATCTCGGCCAGCGACGCCTCGCGCTCGAGCTCGGCGACGCGAGTTGCAACTCGTTCCGCTGCGCCGGGGCGCGCTCGAACCTTGCTCCGTAGCTCCTCGTACTTCCTAGCCATCGCTCAGCTCCTCCTCTTGCAGCTCGCGCAGATGTTCGTCGAAGAGATCGTCGGCCTGCGGAACTGCCACGTCGTACCAGCCGTTCCAATCCTCCCGCTTGTCGCCGCCGATCAGTAGGATCGCCACCCGCCGAGGATCGAAGGCGAACAGGATGCGGATGCTCCCCGCCCGTAGCTCCTTCAGGTGTGGATGCCGGGACGAGCCGATCGCGTCGACCAGCGGACGTCCGAGGCCCGGCCCACGGCGCTCCAGCACCTCGACTCGAGCGTCGATCTCTTCCTGTTCTTCTTCCGATAGCTCGTTCCACCACTTCTCGAACCGGTCGGTGAACTCGACCTCCCACATAGCATTATAACCTTGACGCTATATCACGTCAACGTTATTCCATCGCTTTCGGGAGCGGCCCTCATGGCGAAACACGGTATTGAGCGAAGACGCATGAAATGCGGCGGCTTCGTAACGATTCCGCGCAATTGGCGCTGCTGCTCGGCGAAGCTTTGCGCAAGACTTCAGAGGCCTAAACAACAGGGTGTCCTCTTTAGTCGTACAGATGGTGCGCAGAACTCAGACAACGCGACAGATTACCGAGCTGGAGGCGCTCTACAAGCAACAGTTCCCGGCCTTTGCCCGCGTGGCGATCTCGCTGACCGGAAGCGTCGAGCTGGGCAAGGAGGCGGTGCAGGAGGCGTTCGCGCGGGCGATCGAGCAGGTTGACAGCTTTCGCGGCGACTGCCCGCTCGAGGCCTGGGTCTGGCGGATCGTCGTCAACACCGCGCGCAGCTCTGCTCGCCGTGCCGCCTACGAGGACGCTGACGCCACGGTCGATGCGGAGCCCGGGAGAACGAACGGCCACGCAGATCTCCCGGCCGTTCAGCTCTGGGTGCGCGCGCTTCCCGAGCGGCAGCGCGCCGTCGTCTTTTTGCGCTACTGGGCGGATCTCGACTATCGCTCGATCGCCGACGCGCTCGAGATAGAGGTCGGGACAGTGTCGGCGACCTTGAACGCGGCCCACGCTTCCCTACGCCGACTGCTTCAGGAGGAGGTTCCGAAATGATCGACGTCGAGACCGTGATTCGCGGACAGCTTTCCAAGCTGGATCCTCTGCCGGCGACGCTGAGCGGCGATTGGGACAACGTGCTTTCGCGCGTCCAGTGGCCGGCGCAGACCCGGCGAGAACGGTTGCAGCTGCGGCCGCGCCGGCTCGCGCTCGTCTTTGTCCTGGCGGCGACCCTCTTCACGATCGCGAGTGTGGGCACTCCGCTCGGAGCCGTTATCGAGCGCGGCTTCAACGACTTCTCGAACTGGATCTCCGGCTCACCCGGAACACCGGTCTCGCCCGCGGCTCAGCAGAAATTCGAGCGGCAGTACGAGCGCAGATGGAACGGCTTTCCGAAGGGGACGCAACTTCGCGAGCTCCTTCGAACAGAGGTCGCCGGTATGACCTTCAGCCTGCGCGGCTTCCGCAGCGGCGATTCTTTCTGTCTGCTTTTCACCGCGAGGGGGCCCGAAGCGGGGGGCGACTCGTCGTCTTGTGAGCCTATCTCGGTGCTCCAGCAGGCCAAGGAGCCCGCGTTCGTGATCTTGGCTGACCTAAATTACGGCCAGGTCGGGGAACCACCAAATATACGTATGCGAGCATCGGCTACCTTCGGCATCGCCTCGGATGGGGTCAAGGATGTGATCGTATCCACCACAGACGACAGCGTGGGTCACGCCCTGGTCGGCAGCAACGCCTTCCTCTTCGTCGCATATCACCCGGCCTTCGGCGCGAGCGTGAACAGCGTTAAGGCGATCGCCGCAGACGGCTCTACGGTTGCGTTGCCGTTAGCCGTCTTTCCCGTCGGAGATCGTCCGATTCGCGGCCCGAGAGGCATCGAGCGAAAGGTGAGAGGCGGCACGATCGGCTGGCTCGAACGACACGAGAAGCGCGGCGTAGCCATTCCGCCCGATTCCCAGCCGGAGCACGACATTCGCCGCATCTTTGGTGCGACCGCCCTCTTCGCCCGTGAGATACAGCCCGATCCCGCCGACACGACGAAGTTCGTTCTTGCGCTCGTCAAAGCCAAGGGTAAGGCTCCGTTGCCGCCGCCCGTAAACGTCCCTACCCCCGGACGAGAGATGATCTGCATGGGCTACTACACCGGGCTCGGCGGAAGCTTTAACAGCTGCTCTTACGCGTCGGACGTATTCGCCCGCGGCCCAATCGGGAACTGGGAGACTGGAGACGGCCAGTTCCCATTTCTCAATGGGTTCGTCTCCGATGACGTTCATGCGCTCGATCTCTACCTCGCCGACGGCACGATCCAGAAGCTCAAGATCACGGACAACATCTACACCACCACCCTTTCGCAGGCGCTGTTCCCGATCAGGATCGTCGCCCGCGACAAGCAGGGCGCGATCATCGGTAACAAGGTCATCGAGGTCCCGGGCATCGAGATCCCGTAGGCAAAGCGCTCGAATATGAAACGCCTGGCCGAGGAGCTAGCCGCCGACCTCCTCGGCCCGGGCGCGGATAGCGTCCGGGTCCGAGCCTAGCGCGCCTTCTTCCGCCTTTCCGCCCGCGCCAGCTCGCTCAGATCGGCGAGGGCGCGATCGGCTTCGGCCGTGTCCCGGTCGCGGATCGCGGCGTGGACGCTGTGGCCCGCGGTGTCAACGTGAACGGTGGCGAGGTGCAGCCGGCGCTGCAGCGGGCCTTGCACGCGGCGCAGGCTCTGCACCTTCTCGAGCGGCGCCCAGACGGTCACGCGGCGGATCCGTCCGCTGGTCGTGGCGACGCAGGTCTCGCTGCGCCCCCAGGCGAGCATGCGGTAACGAAGCGGGCTTTTCAGCAGCGTTCGCCGCGGTGGCGGCGACTGCACACCCGGACGGTCGGGGACGATGCGCTCGAGCAGCTCTTCGGCCAGGGCGCGGCTTCCGACGGGCAGCACCGTGCGCAGCGGCCGGCGCTCGGCCTGGCCTTCTCCCTTCGAGCGCTGCTTGCCGGCCAGGTCGACCTCGAGTCGGCACCAGCCGAGCGCGCGCCAGAGCAGTGGCTCGACCATGCGCACGGCCTGCACGCGGCCGGGGCGGATCGTCTCGGCGCTGAGCGCGATCAGGCCGGAGCGCAGGCGCAGCCCGTCGGGCGCCTCGGCCAGGCTCAGCCGGTACTCCTGGTTGAAGCGCCGCCAGACGGGGGTCAACACCGCGAAGATCCAGACGGCGCCGCCGCCGATCACCGCCGCGGCCGCGGAGGGCGAGAGCAAGGCGGTGGCGATCAAGGCGGCGAGAACGGCCTCGGCGAGAATTCCGACGTCGCTGATCAAAACCGAGGCGACAAGCCGTCCCGTGGGAACCGTCGTCAGCACGTGCTCCTGGTCGGCCGGCTCCGACGCCGGCGCGCCTTCGTGCTCGCGCGTGCCTTCGTGCACGCGGGCGCCCTCGGCGAGGGCGAGCAGCCGGGTGCGCAGCGGCTCCGCCTCGTGTGAGGCCAGGTAGGCGAGCCGCGCCGTGTCGCCGCTCGAGCCGCCCGTTCTCAGGCGCAGCTCGGCCACGCCGAAGATGCGCGCCAGCCCCGGCCTGACGATGTCGATCGCCTGCACCTGCGAAAGCGGAAAACGCAGCGACTGCCGCCGCAGCACGCCCGATTCGATGCGCAGATCGTCGCCGTCGATCCGCCAGCGGGTGACGAACCAGGATACGAAGCCGAGCACGACGACGATGCCGACGATCACCAGTTCGGGCGTCGAGCCCCTCGATCCCCTACCTGCGAGCAGAGAGAGCAGCAGCACCGTCCCGACGGCGATCGTGGCCCTGCCACCGCGAACGATCGGCGACAGCGGATGCAGCCGCTTCCACTCGGTCACAGCCCCGCCGCCTGCGCCTCCCCGACCTCGGCGAGGCGATCGCGCAAGCGTGCCGCCTCCGCGCGATCGAGCCCGGGAATCCGTGCATCGCTGGCGGCCGCGGCCGTGTGCATCCGCACCGTCGCCAGGCCGAACGATCGCTCCAGCGGGCCGGCGGTGACGTCGATGAACTGCATCCGCCCGTAGGGCACCACCGACAGGCGCGAGAACATCACGCCGCGCCGCACGAGCAGGTCGTCCTCGCGCTCGGCGTAGCCCCAGGCGTGGAAGCGGCGTGAGACAAACCGCTCGGCTGCGAGCCCAAGCACGAGCGCCCCACCCAGGCAGGCGAGCCCGATCGTCGTGTGCCCGAGCGCGGCGACCACGCCCGCCGCGCTCAGCGCGGCCAGTGTGAGCGTCGCCACCTCCAGCCGGCGCAGCACGAGCAGCCGCGGCGACGGACTCCACCAGCTTCCGGACTGTGCCTCCTCGATGCTCACCGGCTCGGAGTATGTCGAATCGGGCCGATGAGTCGCGAGGTCCTGGCGGCGTAGAGGAATTCCACCCGCGCCAAGCCGTGAGGCGTTTTCTCCCGGTAAACGGCTTATGGACGGCCGCGCAAATTGAATCGCCAGCCGGAACGGTCGCCTGCGATGGTTCCCGAGTCGGCCGCGGAGCGGCTAGACGTACTCCTCGCTCTCGGCGCCGGCGTGCCTGCGATCGGTTCCCAGCTCGCGCTCGGCGCTGGGCAGGAACCAGCGCTCGGCGATGGCCGTGGGCACCACGGCCGAGGCGACCACGACGGTGACGAGCAGCGAGAACTGCGTCTTGTCGATGATGCCGGCGTTGAGTCCGTAGAGCGACGAGATGGTGCCGAAGGTGAGCCCGGTCGACATCAGCAGCGTCGAGAAGGCCGCGTGGCGCGGGTCGGCGCGGCGGGCGAGCGGATAGACGAGCCCGAGCTTGGGCAGCATCTTCGCCGCCAGGAGAACCCCGAGCAGGCCGAGGTTGGCCGCAACCGCCCCGAGCGAGACGTTCATCCCGCCCTTGATGAAGAAGAACGGGGTCAGAAAGGCGAAGGCCACCACGCGCAGCCTCTTTTGCTCCTCGCGGTGCTCGCTGTAATGACGGCTCATCGCCAGCCCGAGCACGAACGCGGGCAGAACGGCGTGCCCGTTCGAGGCGTTGGCAAGCACCATCAGCACGAGCAGACAGACGAAGACGAGCTTGATCTCGGGCTCGATCACGCGGTCGCCGTAGCGCCCGAAGAACCAGGGCGCGAGCCGCGGCAGTGCGAGAATCAGCGCGAGCGAGACGACCAGGAAAACGGGATACCAGAGGTTGGGCTTGATGAAGATGGCCGAGAGCGCGATCGCGGTGCACATGTCGGTGACGAAGGTCGCGCTCATCAAGAGCTTGCCGATGCCGGTGTCGGTGAGACCCCGCTCGACCAGCACGGCGTAGACCACCGCCAGCGAGGTTGTCGAGAGGGCTGTGCCGGCAATGAGCGCGGCACGCGTCGACCAGTCGAGAAGAAAGAAGGCGGCGAGCGAGGCAACGATGAAGGGGCCGACGAAGGAGACGACGCCGATACCGACGGACGCCTTCACGCGGCGGCGCAGATAAACCGGATCGACCTCCATCCCGGCCAGGAAGGTCAAGACAATGGACGCAAAGGCGGCGATGAAGTCGAGCCAGCCCGTGCTCGCGAGGTGGAAGACGTTACCGGCCACCACGCCGAGGGTCAGCTCGATCAGGGCAACCGTGACGCCCAGCTCGACCGAGAGCATGCTCGCAAGGAGTACGACGGCGGCGAGAACCGCCGCGAGCTGAACTGGATCCATGAAGCAACCTCCACCTAACCGTCAGGCCAACAACGTTTCGTAGAGGCCATCAGACCCGAAGGACGGGACGGTTAGGCGCGAGCCTCATCGCGCTGCGCTTCGACTATACCGGCGCGCAAAACTGGAGAAGTCGCTCAACCGGCCGCGGAGCTCGAAGCCGGCGGAGCCGGGGTGACCGCCAACGGATCGTTGGCGACGTTGAAGTCGACGGTCTTCGCCATCTGGTTTCCTCGTATGTCGGCCGCGGTCACGACCAGCGAGTAGGCGCCGTTCGCGACGCTGGTCGTGTCCCAGGGCTCTCCCAGCCAGTAGTCGTAGGTCCCTTCGACGATCACGTTCTTGACGAAGTTGTTTTTCAGCGTTCCCGGTGCGAAGACCGCAAGCGGGTCGAGAGGACACAGAAAAATGCCGAGATCCCATTGCCCGTCCAAAACCGGCTTACCGCCGGCGTCGAAGATCTGCCAGACGAGCGAGGAAGGCGTGACCACCGCCCAGGGCCAGGTCGAAGCCATCTGAGGTGTATCGAAGGCGCTGACGGCGAGCTTCACCGTCCCCGACAGCGTTGCGCTCGTGAGATCGTGATAGGCGGTGTCGTAGTAGGAGACCGAGCTGATGGTCGGCCGCGTGGTGTCGATGTAGGGCGTGAGCCCGCCTCGCCGGAGCGGATTGACGTATCGGTCGTCTCGCTTCTCGGCGAAGTGGACGTGCCCGTACCCCCGCTCGATGTAGCCGAGCAGCGCGTGCAGCTTCACTTTCTTGCCTCGCTTCGCAACCGGACGGATGTGCCAATAGCTGAAGGTCGTCACATCATTGGGCTCGCGGACGGCGATGGCGCTCGAGCTCAGGTAGTGCACCCAGCCCGGCGCCACGGCATAGACCGCCTTGCCGTCCGGCGCCGCGATGTCCAAGCCGAAGTGGAACGAATGGCTGCTCGACGAGTAGAAGTCGGCTCCATTCATGCGCGGATCGTTGAGCTGGCCGCGCACCGGATGCGCCTGGCCGAATGGCTTGATCGGCCAGCCGTAGCCGTAGCTTGCGCTTGCCAGCGCCGGCAGCGTGAGTGCCACAGCCACGGCGCCGATAGCCGCGACCAGGATCCTCGTCGCGCTCGATGAAAACGGCCTCCTGCAACGCGACGCTGCGGGCCGGCGCGCGCGCTCGGACAGTTGGCTCTTTCCGATTCTCTCAGGCGAGAAGTGCATTCCCCTCCGAGCTCGATCCCCGGTCACCTGAAGGCGTATTCCAGATACCTTCACTTTTTAGACGACGCGCGAAAGCCTTCGGCTGTTAGCGAAGAGTTTGCCAATTGTTCCAGCAGAGCGTATCGAGACGCCCCGGATGGAAAGGAATTCGATGGAAGCGTTGGTCGTGATAGACGTACAGAACGAGTTCTCCTCCGCCGGCGCGATGGCGGTCGAGGGTCATGCGGCCGCGCTGGGGGAGATCGCCGGGCTGGTTACAGCCGCCCGCGCGGCGCGGCGGCCAATCGCCTGGATCCTTCACAACAACGCCGCGGATGCGGAGCGCTTCCGGCCGGGGAGCTGGGGCGCCGAGCCGTCGCCGGAGCTCGAGCCGGCCGAGGACGAGCCCGTCTTCGTCAAGACCGTCTTCGGCGCGCTGACCGGCACCGAACTGGGCCGCTGGCTCGATGAGAAGGGAGCCGATGCAATCGAGCTGGTCGGCTTTCTGACTCACATGTGCGTCTCGACGACCGCGCGCGAGGCGCTGATGCGCGGGCTCAAGGTTGCGATCGACGCGAGGGCGACCGGGACGCGCGCGATCGATTCGAGCGCCGGCAGCTTCCCGGCGGATGTCATCCACCGAACGGCGCTGGCACACCTGGAGACGATGGGCGTGACGATTCGCCGGGCGGATTGAGGGCTTTCGCTCATACCCGAGACTGATTGGGTGGTCTGGGCGGGTGTACTGCGCAGAGTCCCAGACACCTCGCTAAACCCACCCACCTCCCCCCACCCTCCCACGGGGCGGGGAACGGTATCGAATGAAGGCGCACGCGAAAGCGCCGACTTCGCGTCGACTTCGTAGCACGCTCCTCAGCGGGATCTCGCGACGCGAGCTCTCACTGCCCGTTCCAGGAGAAGTGCTGGTAGTCCTTGAGCGAGTGCCAGTAGCCGTCCCAGTGCCAACCGACCGCCGCAAACGCGCTCACGGCCTTGTCGCCCGAATGGATCATCCCCTTCTTCCACTTGCGGCGATCGAGGTAGGCGCGCTCGCCCGGCGGCGAGACGACGCCCTGGCGAACCTCGGGGTTCTCGAGTGGGTTGATATCGATGGCGCGGCCGTAGGCGTGCTCCGACCAGCCGGCGCCGGGAACGCCGCGGCAATTGAAGGCGGAAGTGTTGTCGGCCGCCATCGAGCGCTCGTCGCTCGAGCCATAGGCTTCCACGGGCTGCATGCGCCTGATCGGGAAGCGCCCGTAGTAGAGAGTCTCGAGCGCCTTGACAACCGGGCTCGTGTAACTGCGCTGCACGATCAGACGGCCCTGATGTGCGCGGCCGTCAAAGCCCCAGAAGCTGGCGCGAACGAGACGCAGGTCGGAGACCGGAACCGGGCAGCCCCCGTGCCAGGAGGTCATCTGCGCGCGAAACGCCGGGTCTATCGGCGCGACCGAGGAACGAAAGGACGGCTGGGCCTGCGCGCCGGCGGCCGGCGCGAGAACGACGCTCGCGAGCGCGAGCGCCAAGGAAAACGTCCATCTGATCCGGCGATTGAATGCAGCCCGACCCACCACTCGCTTTCTAGCACCTTCTGCGGCGGAGAGGACTTGCCCGCGACGCTAGGCCGAGAGAAACTCCAGGTAGACAGCTCGCCAGCGCGAAGGAGGCCCGGATGATCGTCGTCGGTGTGGATGGCTCGAAGTGCTCGCACTCGGCGCTCAGGTTCGCGCTCGAAGAGGCCCGCATCCGTAAGGCAAAGCTGCGCGTGGTCGTCGTCTGGCATGTTCCGCTGGCGGCCTACGGGGCCGGTTGGGCTCCCCCTCCGCCCCGCCTCGCGGAAGATTCCGAAGCCGCCGCGAAAGAGGTGCTGGAAGAAGCGCTCGAGGTAGCGAAGGAAGACGGCGGCAGCGTGGAGATCGAGCCCGTCGTTCGCGAAGGTCAGCCCGCGAATGTACTCGTCGAGGCGTCGGCGGAAGCCGAGTTGCTGGTGGTCGGCTCGCGCGGCCGGGGCGGCTTTCGCGAGCTGATGCTGGGCTCGGTCAGCCAGCAGTGCGCACACCACGCCCGCTGCCCGGTGACGATCGTTCGCGCCGGCTGCGAGTGTGCGCCCGCCGCCGGATAGGGCGAGCGAGGGCCTAGTGGTACCAGTCGTGCACCCAGCGGTGCGCGCGCAGAATTTCGATCTGATCGGGTGTGAGCAGGCCCGCGTCGCCGGCGGCGATGTTCGACTCGACGTGCGGAATGCTGCGCATCCCGGGGATGACGGTCGAGACGACGTCCGGAACCAGCGTGAAGCGAAGCGCCAGCTCGGGCAGCCGCTCGAGCGGTATGTCCAGATCGGCGGTGAGCTTGTGCACGGCTTCCCAGACCTCGGTCTTGCGGTTGCCCTTGAAGTAGTCGTTGCGGAAGTCGCCCTCCTCGAAGACCGTGTCGGGCGTGACCTTGCCGGTGAGGGCGCCTTCGTCGAAGGGAACGCGGACGATGATGCCGACGTCGCGCCGCTCGCAGGCCGGGAAGAGATTGTCCTCGGGCGCCTGGTCGAAGATGTTGTAGATCACCTGGATGCTGTCGACCAGACCGGTCTCGACCAGCTTCAGCACCGAGTCGGGCTGCGCGTCGTTGACCGAGACGCCGAAGAAGCGGATCTTGCCGTCGCGCTTGAGCTGCTCGATCCCCTCCAGCCAGCTGCCCTTGTCGACCCAGGCATCCGACCAGACGTGGAACTGCTGCACGTCGATGACGTCGGCGCCGAGGTTGCGCAGGCTCTCTTCGGTGCGCGCGATCACGTGAGCCGCCGAGAAGGCCTCGTCGGCCGGAGTCTCGTCGCTGGCCGGCCATTCCCAGTTGGCGGGATTGACCTTGGTGGCGATCATCACCTCGGGGTGCTCGCGCTTGATCTGCCCGACCAGCTTCTCGCTGTGACCGGAGCCGTAGACGATGGCGGTGTCGATGAAGTTGACGCCGAGCTCGATCGCGCGGCGCATGGCGGCGAGCGAATCGGCGTCGGTTCCACCCTTCCAGGCGTCCGCGCCTACTCCCCAGGTGCCGAAGCCGATCTCCGATACCTCGAGTCCCGTCCGGCCTAGCGTTCGGTAGCGCACGGCGGAAGCCTACAGAATCGTCTCGGGCTCAGAACCACTCGGATGTGTGAACCGCAATGACTAAACCGGGCGGGCGGGCGTCTGGCTCACTCACGATCGCCCAGTGCATCGCCTCCAGAAAGCCATTAGCCTGGAGGAGTGCAGGCAGATCCCACACAGGTCGCCGCATACGAGCGAATCGAGCTGGCGCTCGGAGACATCACGCGCGAGCACGTCGACGCGATCGTCAATGCGGCCAATTCCGCGCTGCGCGGCGGCGGCGGAGTGGATGGGGCGATCCATCGCGCCGGCGGGCCGGAGATCATGGCCGAGTGCCGCAAGATCGGCTACTGCGCGCCGGGTGAGGCGGTCATCACGGCGGCCGGCAAGCTTCCGGCGCGCTTCGTCATCCACGCTGTCGGGCCGGTTTGGCAGGGCGGCGGCGCCGACGAGGAGCTGCTCCTGGCCTCTTGCCACGAGCGGGCGCTGGAGCTTGCTCGCGAGCACGGCTGCCGCACGGTCGCCTTCCCCGCGATCTCCACCGGCGCCTACGGATATCCCGCGCGGCTGGCCGCGCCGGTCGCACTGGCCGCGACGAACGACGCGCTCATTCGGCTGCCGCGGATCGAGAAGGTGCGCTTCGTCTTCGTCGACGAGGAGATGCGCGGCGTCTTCGAGCAGGCGCTGGCGCTGCTCGAGAAGAGCGCCTAGCTCAGGACGCCTTTTCTTCCTTGACGATCAGCACCGGCCGGTCGGTCTCGCTCAGCACGTCGCGCGAGACGCTGCCCAGGAACATGCCCGACAGCTTGCCGAGCCCGCGCGAGCCGACGACGATGACGTCGGCGCCACGCAAGCGCGCGGCATCGACGATCTCGCGGGCGGCGCTTCCCTCGACGATCTCGGCCTCCGCGTCGACGCCCGCTCCGATTGCCTTTGCCAGCGCCCGGTCGAGCAGGGCGTGCGACTCGTCGGTCTCTTCGCTCAGCGCGCCCGGACGAGAGCGGGACGGGTCAACCTCGGGCTGGACGTGCAGAAAGACAAGACGGGCGCCGGTAGCGACGGCCAGGCTGACTCCTTCGTCTTCGGCCCGCTGCCCGCAGGCCGAGCCGTCGGTTGCCACCAAGATCGTTTGCATGTCTAGCGCTCCTTTCCCGAGAGCTCGAGTCTTCGCCTGTCTGAATCATCGACGGCTGAAGGTCTCAGTCGATAGGGGCACAGTGCTCGTTTCAATTGACGACCCGCTGACTGGGTGCGATCGGTGGATGCGATGCTAGAACGCAGGGAGCGTTCGTATCGGATGAGATACGGGCCCGGCCAGGGTCTATCCCGGTGGAGGGGCGCGGTCGAAGGGGTTGAGCCGCGGATGCCAGGGCCGTATGGACCGTGAAGGCGCACTGGTAGTGCGGCAAGCGGTCTGGGCGGTCACTGGCGCCGCGGAGCGGCCGCTTCGACCGTGTCGACCTCTGTCGGGATAGACCCTTAGGACGACGCAGCGCGCCTCCGAGCGCGGCCAGGCGGTGGAGTGCTTCGGTTGAAACGGGCACTTAGATTCCCAGTCGCTCGAGCGTCGCCTGGTCGCGGCGCCAGCGCGGCTCGACCTTGACCGTGAGGTCGAGAAAGACCCGGTGCCCGATCAGCTGCTCGATCTCGGGCCGCGCCTTGACACCGATCTCCTTGACCATCCGCCCCGCTCGCCCAACCAGAATCTGCTTCTGCGACTCCGTTTCGACCATGATGCGAGCCCTGATCACCCGCTCGGTGATCTCCTCCACCTCTACCGAGAGCGAGTGTGGGACTTCGTCCCGGGTCAGTGCGAGCGCCTTTTCGCGCACCAGCTCGGCCAAGCGCACCTCCAGCGGCATGTCGGTGATTACGTCGCGCGGGAAGTAGGCGATGCCCTCGGGAAGCAGCCCGAGCAGCTCGCCCAGCAGCTCGGGTATGCCGTCGCCGGTCTTGGCGCTGACCGGATGAAGAGCGTGGAAGTTGCCGAGCTCGGAGGCGGTCTTCATCTGCGCGGCGATGTGGCCAGGCCTCTGCTGATCGACCTTGTTGAGCACGATAACGACCGGAACTCCGAGCGCGAACACCGCGTGAGCGATGAAACGGTCGCCGGCGCCGATCCGCTCCTGCGACGAGAGCACGAACATCACCGCGTCCGCGTCTTCGAACGATTTGGAGACGGTGCGCTGCATGTGCTCGGTCATGGGATCGAGCGGGCGCTGGAAGCCCGGCACGTCGACGAGCACGAGCTGGTAGTCCTCGCCGTTGGCGATTCCGAAGATGCGCCGCCTCGTCGTTTGCGGCTTGTCCGAGACGATCGCCACCTTGCCGCCGCAGAGCGCATTGACGAGCGTCGACTTACCCACGTTGGGACGACCGGCGACGGCGATGAATCCGCTCTTCACGACTGCTCGCTCGCCCTGCCCGGAGCGCTCGAATCGAGCGAGCTCACGCGATCACCTGAAAAACGGCAAGGGTGACGAGCGCACCGATGGCCGCGCCGTAGGTGACCTCGAGCGCGGAATGGAAACCGGCCTCGACTCTCGTCTGCGCCACCAGCAGAGCCATCACGAACGCCAGCGTCGAGATCAGGAAGCGGTGGTCGGTGACGACATAGGTGACGGCCATCCAGCCGGCGAAGGCGAGCGCCGCGTGGCCGGAGGGCAGTCCGCCGCGAAGCGGTGTTCCCCGGTGCGTCAGCGCCTTGGTGGCGATGACCAGCAGGATCGTGATCATCAGCGCGACCAGCGTGATGTAGCGCGGCGCATCCTTGATCCGGTCGACCAGGTGGGTGCCCGGGTCGGCGATGCGATCGCTGAAGATAAGGAAGCCGATAGAGACGGCGGTGAGGGTGGAGATGAGGACGGCTCCGGCCGCCATGTCCTTGGCCAGCTTGGCCATCGGGTCGAAGCTGGTGGTCGAGACGTCGATCGCCGCCTCGACGGCGCTGTTCACCATCTCGGTGATGAGCACGAAGGCGATCACCAGGATGAGCGCGATCAGCTCGCTCTCGCTCACACTGATGACGACCGCGGCGATCAAGACGACCATCGCGATCAGCAGGTGAACGCGCATGTTGCGCTGGGTGCGCACGGCATAGATAACGCCCTGGAAGGCGCAGTTGAAGCTGTCGATCAGGGAGATGCGAGAACGGGGGCTCATGCGCCTAGGTAGCGGTCCTCCCGCTCCTCCATCTCGAGCCCGTGCTCGTAACCGAGCAGGTGCAGGAGTCCGTGCGCGAGCGGCCGGCGCCACTCGCTTCCAACCACTTCCGGGCAGATGACGACGTCGCCGAGCTGGCGCGGTAGCCCGTCCGGCAGGTCGCCGAGTCCGTCGATCGGGAAGGAGAGCACATCGGTCACCTCATCGATCGCCAGATGCTCGCGCTTCAGCGCGCGGATCTCCTCGCCCGCGACGAAGCTGAGCCCGAGCTCGCCCTCGGCGACTCCCTCGCCGTCCAGCACGACCCGGGCGAATGAGGCGGCCGCCTGCTCGTCAACGCCGGCGCCGCTTCGGTTGTCGATCTCGATCTCTACCATCGCGAGTCCACGCTAGCGGCGCCGCTCGGCGCCGGTCGCCTCGACGTGCTTCTTGTAAGCCTCGACGATTCGCTGCACCAGCTTGTGGCGGACGACGTCCTCGTGGCCGAAGCGAACGAAGGCGATGCCCTCGATGTCGGCCAGGATCTGCTGCACCTGGATCAGGCCCGAGGCCTGCTCCTTGGGCAGATCGACCTGGGTGATGTCGCCGGTGACGACGACGCGCGAGCCGAAGCCGAGCCGGGTCAGGAACATCTGCATCTGCTCGGGCGTGGTGTTCTGGGCCTCGTCGAGGATGATGAAGGAGTCGTTGAGCGTGCGCCCGCGCATGAAGGCAAGCGGAGCGACCTCGATCGTGCCGCTCTCGATGTAGGCGTTCAGGCGCTCGGCGTCGAGCATGTCGTAGAGCGCGTCGAAGAGCGGGCGCAGGTAGGGATCGACCTTGGCCAGCAGGTCGCCTGGCAGAAAGCCGAGCCGCTCGCCGGCCTCGACCGCGGGACGGGTGAGGATGATCCGCCCGACCTGGCCATCGGAGAGCGCCGCCACCGCCAGCGCCATCGCCAGGTAGGTCTTGCCGGTGCCAGCGGGGCCGATGCCGAAGGTGACGGTGCGACTGCGGATGGCGTCGACGTAGTGCTTCTGGTTGACGGTCTTGGGCGTGATCTTCTTGCCGCGGTGGCGCCAGACGACCTCCTCGAACACCTCGCGCACATCCTCCGCCTGGTCGAGAGCGCCCAGCACGGCGTCCACCGAGCTCGGCCCGACCTCCTGGCTGTCCTCAACCAGCCGGACGAGTTCCTCGATCACGCCTCGCGCGCGGGCCAGCTCATCTTTCCCGCCCTCGAGCGTGAGGCGGTTTCCGCGCAGCCGGATCGTGCAACCGAGGCGCTCGCGCAGGGCCTCGAGCACGCTGTCGGAGACGGCGGCGAGCTCGGCCGCTACTTCATTCGAAAGTGTCAGTACGTCCCTCATCCGCGGTCCAGTGTAGGCGCTGAGCCCGGCTTCCGGTCATTGCCGAGGCGCCTCCCCCGTCCCCGCGCGCCACGCCACATCCCTGTGCCTGGCACCCCGGAGCTAGGCCAGCGCCTCGCGCACCAGCTGCGAGACGACCGAGCCGTCGGCGCGGCCCGAGACCTGGGGCATGACGTCGGCCATGACGCGACCGAGATCGCGCACGCTGGTCGCCCCGACAGCGGCCACGGCGTTGTCGACGATCTCCTCCAGCTCCTCTTGAGAAAGCGGTGGCGGCATGTACTCCTCGAGCACGGTCAGCTCGGCCTCCTCACGCGTCGCCCGCTCGGGGCGATCGCCGGCGCGAAAGGCCTCTGCAGCCTCGACCCGCCGCTTGCGCTCGCGCTGCAGCACCTGCAGCTCCTCGTCCTCGGAGAGCGGCCGCAGCAGGTTCTTCTCGGCGGAGCGCAGCGCGGTGAGAATCAGGCGCAGCGTGTCGCGGCGCAATTCGTCCTGAGCGCGAATCGCGTCGGCGAGATCGTTCTCGATTCGCTTGATCACTCAGTCCTCTCTTTCGGCCTCGGCGAGCGCCAGCGCCGGCAGGTGACCGCCCAGATCGCGCCCGCCGAGCAGGTGCCAGTGCAGATGAAAGACCGTCTGACCGGCGCTCGGCCCGACGGTGCAGAGCACGCGGTAGTCCTCGAGGCGGAGCGCCCGCGCCGTATCGGCGATGAACTCGAGCATCCTGAGCGCCTCGTCGGGCGGGAACTCGCCGATCTGGCGAAAGGTGTCGATGTGCCGCTCGGGCACGATCAGAACGTGCACCTCGGCCTTGGGGTTGATGTCCTCGACGGCGACGAAACCGTCGGCCTGACGGATGGAAGAGCCGCTGCGCACGAGCTCGCAGAAGAGGCAGTCGTCGGGGGTCATGATCGTCTCACTGTTCCGATTATCCCCTGCTCCGTCACTTTCTCCGCACGTGCCTGTGCGAACTCACCAACAGGGCCCTCGACGAGCCACGGCGTGTAATCGCTCGCGTACCCGCGGCCCGGCCGATCGACCAAAACGCTTTCTTCCAGACCGATCTTGCCACGCCAGCGGCGTAAACATGCAATTTCCGAAGATTTGCGCAGCCGAGCGGCGCGCTCCTTCTTCACTCGGGCGGGCACGTCGTCGCGGCTCTCGGTCGCGGTTCCCGGGCGCGGCGAGTAGGGAAAGACGTGCACCTTGCTGACGCCGGCACGCTCGATCAGGTCGAGCGTACGCTGGAAAGCGGCCTCATCCTCGCCGGGGAAACCGACGATCACGTCGCTCGTGAGATTGAAGTCGTCGAGCCCCTCGAGCCGGCGCAGGAAGGTCGCCGCGTCGTAGTGGCGCTTCATCGCCCGCAAGACTCCGTCGTCACCGGACTGCAGCGGGATGTGCAGATGCGGGCAGGCGGCGGGCGTGTCGCGGATCGCGCCGATCAGCTCCGGGCTGACGTGATTGATCTCGATCGAGGAGAGGCGCAGGCGCTCGACGCCGGGGATCTTTCCCGCCTCGCGCACCAGCGCGGCGAGCGAGACGGTGGCCTCGCTGTCATGGAAGCAACCGAGATTGATGCCCGAGAGAACGACCTCTTTGTGGCCCTGCTCTACGCGACGGCGTACCTCCGCCAGCACCGCCCCGGCCGGCTTCGAGCGAGCGGCTCCGCGCACCAGCGGCACGACGCAGTAGCTACAGCGGAAGGAGCAGCCGTCCTGGATCTGGACGAAGGCTCGAACCCGTTTGGGGCCGATCTCGAGCGCATCGCCGGCGCTACCGATCAGCCCGGCCAGGCGCGCGGGCGCCTCGGCGCTTTGCCCGCTCAGCACGGTCACGTTCTCGGGCAGGTCGGCGAAGGCTCGCGCGAGATTGGCGCCGCAGCCGGTCACGTATACGCGCCGATGCGTGCGCGCCGCCTTCGCCGCCGCCTGGCGCGACTTGGCGAGCGCCTCGCGCGTGACGCAGCAGCTGTTGACCAGCGCGATCTCGGCCTCGCCCGCGCGCGCCTCGGCGTGCCCGCCGGCGAGCAGGCGCTCTCGCAGCGCGTCGGCGTCGGTGTAGGAGACCTTGCAGCCGAGAAAGCGAACCGAGAAGGTGGTCATGGCATCAACTGTAGGCGAGAGAGGCGTCTCGGTTGGTGGTTGAGCGAGAGGCTCCCGCCTTCCCACGCCGGTTCCGTGCGCCCGAACCTCAGCGCCGTCACGGGGTACCATCTCGAAGGAGTCATCGTGATGAAACGCGCAAGTCTCCTCGTGTTGATGATGGCAACGTTGGTTGGGTGTGGGACGGCCGGCCCGGAGAGTGTCTCCACTGCAACACCTCCGGCCAAACCGGTCACGGTGGGGTGCGATCAGATCGTCGGAACGGTCAAGACGGGCCACGAAGCCGGGTATCGGGTCGTTCTCGGCGTCATCTCCGCCCCTCCGGCGGTCCTTCCCGGCGTCGTACACGTTCCGAAGTTCTCCCCCTTCCCATACTGGCGGAAGGCCGGAATGGTGATCCACGCCAGCAGGAAGCCGGTGACGATCAGCGTGCCGGAGGCGTGGCGTCAGCACGCTCGCATCGGGTGGGGTAATCCTGCTTCACCCACAACCGTGGTCAGATTCGCGGCCTGCCCGTCACCGAACACCTGGAATGCCTACGCGGGCGGGTTCTTCCTTCGCACCCGCTCGGCTTGCGTCCCGCTCGTGTTCAGCGTAAGCGACCGTCGCGTGACGTTGCGGTTCGGGCTCGGTCGAAACTGCTGAGACGCCCCAGGGGCGACGTCGCCTAAGGGCAGGCAGGCGCACTCAGGTCCATGGCAGCTGATCCCACTCCGGCGGCCGCTCGGCTCGAAATGGCCCGGCGTTCGCGTAGGCCTCGGGCGGCGAGCTGGTTCCCTTCTCGACGCCTGCGTCGTAGCGGCGCGCGAGCCCCGAGACCGGATAGAAGACGTCCTCCTCGGGACTGCGCGACCCGGCCATCAAGATGACGCAGGGAGCGTTTCCGGCGCCGACGAAGACGTGCTCCGTGTTCGGCGGGCAGTGCACGAAATCCCAGGCTTCGAGCTCCCTTTCGCGGCCCTCGACCAGGAGCAGGCACTTGCCCGCCAGCACCAGGAAGTCCTCCTGATGCGACTCGCGGTGATACATCGCGTTCGACTGGCCCGGATTCAGCACGCGTAGGTTGAAGCCGACCTCCGGGAAGGGCAGGTTCGTGTTCTCGAAGCGGCAGCCGGATCCATGCCGGTCGTTCGTCATCCAGGCGGTGTCGCGGACGTTGACGACGAACCAGCCCTCGCTGGCCGGCAATAGACCCGAAGGCGCCGCCTCGAGCTTCGCTTCCCCGATCATTCCCCACCCCTCTCCGGGCGAGCCACGACGGCCGCCCAATCGCCCTGCTCGTGCCTGCTCACGATCCTGTACCCGTTCAGGCGCAGACCGTCCGCGGCAAGGAAACCCGAGGCGACAAGCGTCTTGCAGCGGAGCCTCGGCGCCAGGTCCTCCAGAGCCTGAAGGCTGACGTTGCAGACGACCACGTCGGCCGCCGGCACCGTCTCGGTGAGGGCGTCGAAGAGCCGCACATCCAGTGCGACACCGTTTGCCTCGGCGTTCGTCAGGGTCGCCTCGATCGCCTCGGGATCGTTGTCGAGCGCGACGACCGACGAGAAGCCGAGCTTCCCCGCCGCGATCGCCAGCACGCCCGAGCCGCAGCCGACGTCGAGCAGGCTCGCCGGCTCCGCTTCCTGCAGGAGCTCGAGACAGAGGCGAGTGGTTGGATGAGCCCCGGTGCCGAAGGCGCCGCCAGGATCGATCACTACCGGCACGAGGCCCTCTGCAGGCTCCTCCCAGGGCGGGCCGACCCACAGCTTCCCGATCTCGACCGGGCGGTGGAAGGCGCGCCACTGATCCTCCCAACCAGGCTCGACTCGCTCGGAAGAGACGTCGTCGAAGGCGGCTTTGAGCGTCCGCTCGACCTCCGAATCGCCGTAGACCGCCAGCTCGAGCCGGCCGGGGAGATCGCGCTCCTCGAAACCGTGCGCGGCGAATTCGAGTAGCTCCGCCCGCGCCTCCTCCGCCCGCTCGAGCGGCACGCGGACGGCAATGCGCAGCAGCTCGATCAGTGGAAGACGCTCTTCAGTCGTTTGAAAAGGCCTTCGTCGTGCGCGTAGGTGACGGCGTCGGCGCTCGCTTCGAACTGCTCGAGCAGCTTGCGCTGTTCCTCGTCGAGCTTGCGCGGAACGAGCACG
This sequence comes from Actinomycetota bacterium, assembly GCA_003132665.1. Lineage (GTDB taxonomy): Bacteria > Actinomycetota > Thermoleophilia > Gaiellales > Gaiellaceae > Fen-549. Next base: position 34,876 of record PKYN01000009.1, on the reverse strand, counting down.
GTGAGCAGCAGGCGCAGATCGCCGTGTCCGAAGCCCTGCAGGCGCGGCATCCCCTTCCCCTTGAGCGTGAGCACGGTGCCGGGCTGGGCGCCCGGCTCGACCGTGACTTCGGTCTCGCCCTCGAGCGTCGGGACGGTCGCCTTGCCGCCCAGAGCAGCCTGGGTCATCGTCAACTCGAGCGTCGAGACGAGGTCGTCGCCTTCGCGCACGAAGCGCTCGTCGGGGCGTACGCGCACCACCACGTAGACGTCGCCGGCGCGGCCGCCGCGGGCGCCGGCGTGCCCCTCGCCGGAGATACGGATGGGCTGGCGATCGTGAATGCCGGCCGGTATCTCCACCTCCAGCGTGCGTTCATCCACCTCTCGCCCGGCGCCGCGACAGTTATCGCACGGATGCTCGATCACCTTGCCCGCGCCGGCGCAGGTGGGGCAGGTCTGGGTGCGCATCACCTGGCCGAAGATGCTGTTGGAAACCTGCTGGAGCATCCCTTGGCCCTTGCAGGTGGGGCAGGTGACAGCCTCGGTGCCGGGCTCCATGCCCGAGCCCTCGCAGACGTGGCAGATCACCTCGGCCTCGAAGACGACCTCGCGCTTGAGTCCCTTCGCCGCCTCGGTCAGCTCGATCTCGACCTCGGCGGCTACGTCAGCGCCGCGCTGCCTTCCCCGCGGCCGCGCCGCGCCTCCGAACATCTCCTCGCCGAAGAAGGCCGAGAAGAGATCGGACAGGTTGCCGAAATCGACACCCGTCGGCTGGTAGCCGCCGCTGCGCAGGCCGGCGTGACCGAAGCGGTCGTAGAGCTCGCGCGTCTCGCTCTTGGACAGCACCTCGTAGGCCTCGACCACTTGCTTGAAGCGCTCCTCGGCCTCGGGATGATCGGAGACATCGGGGTGCAGCTCGCGCGCCAGCGCGCGAAAGGCCTTCTTGATCTCGGCCTCACTGGCGCCGCGCTGGACGCCGAGCAGCTCGTAGTAGTCGCGTTCGGTCGTGGACATCTACTCAAGGTTAGTCGGGCGCGCTCGGGCGAAGGCGGGACGCCGGTTGGTCTCGGGCGGGCACGAGCTTGTTGGGCGCCCGCGGGGGGAACCCCAACGCGAACGCTATCCGGAAAGATCGCACCCGTCTGTGTCGATTCCTCCACAGCCGAGTGCGGGCACAGACGGGAGCGGCTATTCCTCGTAGACCTCTTCGACGAAGCGGGACAGCTCGAGCGCGGCGGCGCGGACGGCGCCGATCGCCTTCTCGTAATCCATCCGGATCGGGCCGAGCAGCGAGACCGTCCCGAGCGTGCGGTGCGCCAGGCCGTAGCGGGCGCCGACCAGCGAGACGCGGGAGAGGGCTGGATTGTCGAGCTCCCCGCCGACGCGCACGTAGGGCCGGCGCTCTTCGATCGAGGCGCGCAGCAGCTCTAGCGTGGCCGCCCGGCGCTCGAGCACCGAAAGCAGGCTGCGGCAGGCGTCGAGCTCACTGCCGTGGGTCGTGTCGAGCAGCGTTGCCGCGCCGCCGACGAAGACTCTCTCGTCGCCGCGACCGAGCTGTTCCTCGAGAGCCGGACGCAGGACCGCGAGGAAGTCGCGCTCGCTTGCGCTCAGTGCCGGGTCGTCGAGCGCCTGGCGCAGCAGGCGCGGCCCGAGCGTGCGCCCTTCGAGGCGCTCGTTCAGGTACTCGCGCGCCCAACTCACGAGCCCCGAGTCGACCGGCGCCTCGAAGGCGCAGACACGCTTCGACACTTCGCCCGCCGAGGTGATCAGCACGACCAGGACGACACGCGGCTGCAGCAGCAGCACCTCGACGTGGCGCACGGCGGTTGTCTCGAGCGCCGGCGCCGAGGCGAGCGCGAGCAGATGCGTCATCCCCGCCAGTATCTCCGTCGTCGCCTCGAGCGCCTCCTCGACCTCGTTCTGGGCGACGCTCAGGTCGAGCGCCAGCAGCTCGGACTGCGGCGAGCGCTCGGAGAGAAGCGAATCGACGTAGTAGCGATAGCCGCCGTCGGTGGGAATGCGCCCGGCCGAGGTGTGCGGATGGGTCAGCAGCCCGCGCTCCTCCAGTTCCGCGAGCTCGTAGCGGACGGTCGATGAGGAGACCGAGAGCCCGCTTCGCTCGACCAGGTGCCTGGAGCCGACCGGCTGGCCGCTCGTCACGTACTCCTCGACCACCATGCGCAGGATCCGGCGCTGGCGATCGCTCAGAGCTGGGTTCAATTGACGACCCGCCGACTGGGTGTGATCGGTGGATGCGAGGCTAGGACGCAGTGTCGCGTTCGTAGCCGGCGGCTACGGATGCGACCGAGGACGACGCATCGCGCCGCCGAGCGCGGCCGGGCGGCGGAGTGCTTCATTTGAAACGAGCTCTCTAGGCTGGGTGCCAAAGGATCGGGCATTTGCAGGAATTTTAGCGACCTGGCACTACCGGGTGCGGAGAGGCGCTCTCGCTCGAGTGTCCGAGCCGGTGGTTGGGGTGACGGAGCGGCGAGGAAGAGGGCGCGTTGCCCGCTGCGCTCTTTCGAGCCGTGCTCGGCCTCGCCGCTGATCCCGACGCCCCTCCGCTAAGCCTCGACGAGAATCACCAAGGTCTCGGGCAGCACGCCGTCATATGCCATCGCCTCGGCGCCCGCTTCGGTTTGCAGCGCCGCCATGACGGCGTCCATGTCTGGAATGTCCATGAGCACTGCGGCACGGTTCGGGTTCTGCGGGTCGAGGAACGCCTTGATGCCGGTGACGCCGAGCGGCCCGAAGAACTCTTCGCGCTTCGGTGAGGCAAGCCAGTGCTTGCTGTCCTTCACCTCGTGATAACCAACGACCAATGGCATAGCAGCCTCCCGTTCACTGGGCCGCGCCGAACGCGCTCGCCCTATGCGCCGAATATGTCCACCGGCTCAGTTCCGAACCGCTTCTGCTCGTTCACGGCCGCCCTGGCTTCGCCTCTCGATAGCGTTTGCCGAACGCGAGAGGCGGCTCTAGGCGGCAAGCGTCTCGTCGGGCCACACGATCAGCTCCGCGCAAACCGCTCCCCCGAGCATCCGCCCGCGCGTACTGAGCGTCATCAGTCCCCCCTCGACCTTGACCAGCCCAAGATCCGAGAGCCGAGTCAGCGCGCCGCGATCGAGCACCGGTTCCACCTCCGCGATCGCCACCGGCTCGTCCAGGCGCAGGCCGAGCATCAGGCGCTCGCGCAACTTCGTCGCCTCGTCCAGCGCCTCGGTCTCACGCGGCGGCTCCTTCCCCGTCTCCAGCGCCTGCAGGTAGCGGGAGAGAGAAGGTGCGTTTCGCCAGCGCAGGTCGCCCGCGGTCGAGACGGCACCGATGCCGATGCCCAGATAGTCGTGGCCGCGCCAGTAGCCGAGGTTGTGCACCGAGCGTAGATCGCGTTCGGGCTCGAAACGAGCGAAGTTGGCGGTCTCGTACCAGCGGTAGCCCGAGGCGGTCAGGCGCTCGACGACCAGTTCGAGATGATCCTCGACGGCGTCGGCCTGCTCGGGCAATTCGGCGCCGTGAGCGTGCGCGAAACGGGTGCCCGGCTTCGCTTCCAGCTCGTAGCAGGAGAGGTGCTCGGGCGCGAGGGCGAGCGCTTGGTCCAGGTCGGCGCCGAGATCGTCGCGGCTTTGCCCGGGGATGCCGTAGAGGAGATCGAGTGAGATGTTGTCGACACCGGCCTCTCTGAGAATTTCGATCGCGCGGTGGATGTCGTCGGGGCCGGCGTGGCGGCCGAGCACCTCGAGCAGGCGCGGCTGGAAGCTCTGTGCACCGAGCGATACGCGGTTCACGCCGGCTTCCACGAGCAGCTCGGCGAGCCCGGTCGTCACGGTTTCCGGGTTCGCTTCGACGCTCAGCTCGCCCGCGGCGGGCAATCCTTCGAGCAGTCGCCGCAGCGCCTCCGGCTCGAGATAGCTCGGCGTTCCACCCCCGAGGTAGACCGTCTCGAGCTCGGGGGTGGGACGCTCGCGCTCCAGCTCGAGCTCGGCCAGCAGCGCCTCGACGTAGCGCGAGTGCTGATCCGCGCGACCCGTCAGCGAGACGAAGTCGCAGTAGTCGCAGCGCGAGGCGCAGAAGGGAATGTGAACGTAGAGGTGACGGATACCGCTCACTTCTTCCCTCCATCGAGCTTCAGAACGGCGAGGAACGCTTCCTGCGGCACCTCGACCGAGCCCACTTGTTTCATCCTCTTCTTGCCCTTCTTCTGCTTCTCGAGCAGCTTGCGCTTGCGGCTGATGTCGCCGCCGTAGCACTTGGCGATCACGTCCTTGCGCTTGGCCTTGACGGTCTCCCGCGCGATCACCCGCGAGCCGATCGCGGCCTGGATCGGGACGTCGAACATCTGGCGCGGAATCTCCTCGCGCAGCTTCTCGACGAGCTGGCGCCCGGTGTCGTAGGCGCCGTCGCGGTGCAGGATCAGCGAAAGAGCGTCGACCGGCTCGCCGCCGACCAGCACGTCCACCCGCACCAGGTCGCCCGCGCGGAAGCCGCTCAGGTCGTAGTCGAATGAGGCGTAGCCGCGCGTGCGCGACTTGAGCTGGTCGTAGAAGTCGAGCACGATCTCGCCCAGCGGCAGCTCGTAGATCAGCATCACTCGCTGCTCGGAGAGGTACTCCATGTGGTCGAAACGGCCGCGCCGGTCGTTACAGAGCTCCATCACCGAGCCGACGAACTCCTTGGGCACGATCACCGTCGCCTTGATGTAAGGCTCCAGCACCTCTTCGCGGTCGCTCGGCATCTCGGCCGGGTTGTGCACCTCGAGCTCGGCGCCGCCCTGCATCTTCACCCGGTAGGCGACGTTGGGCGCGGTCACCAGCAGATCGAGGTCGAACTCCCGCTCCAGCCGCTCACGCACGATCTCCATGTGCAAGAGGCCGAGGAAGCCGCAGCGGAAACCAAAGCCGAGCGCCTGCGAGGTCTCGGGCTCATACAGCAGCGCCGCGTCGTTCAGCTTCAGCTTCTCGAGCGCCTCGCGCAGCTCGGGATAGGCGTCCGAGTCGGTCGGGAAGAGCCCGGCGAAGACCATCGGCTTGACGTCCTTGTAGCCGGGCAGCGGCTCCCGCGCGGGCCGGGCGACGGTTGTGATCGTGTCGCCGACGCGCAGCTTGGCGACGTCCTTGAGGCCGGTGACGAGATAGCCCACCTCGCCGGCCTCGAGCTTCTCCACGGGTGACATGCTTGGCCCGAAGAAGCCGATCTCCTCGGGCTCGAACTCGGTGCCGAGCGCCATCGCCTTGAGCGCCTCGCGGCGCGAGAAGGAGCCGTCGATCATGCGCACGAAGGCCACGACACCCCGGTACTGGTCGTAGGAGGAGTCGAAGACGAGCGCCCGCGGCGGCGTGCTCATATCGCCTGCGGGAGCGTGAATTCGCTCGATCACGGCGTCGAGCACCGCCTCGACCCCCTCGCCGGTCTTGGCCGAGATCGCCAGCACATGCTCGGGCGCGTCGCCGAGCAGATGCGCGACCTCGATCGCCGTGCCCTCGGGGTCGGCCTGAGGCAGGTCGATCTTGTTCAGCACCGGAACGATCTCGAGGTTGTTCTCGATCGCCAGGTAGGCGTTGGCCAGCGTCTGCGCCTCGATCCCCTGCGCCGCGTCCACCACCAAGAGCGCTCCCTCGCAGGCCTGCAGCGAGCGCGAGACCTCGTAGGTGAAGTCGACGTGCCCGGGCGTGTCGATCAGGTTCAGCTCGTGGCCCTTCCACTGCACGCGCACCGCCTGGGCCTTGATCGTGATGCCGCGCTCGCGCTCCAGATCCATCGAGTCGAGCACCTGTTCGCGCATATCGCGCTTGGAGACGGCGTGCGTAAGCTCGAGGATGCGATCGGCCAGCGTCGACTTGCCGTGGTCGATGTGGGCGATGATCGAGAAGTTGCGGATCTTCGTCTGGTCCATGGGTTTCGCGTCCTCGGCGAGCTATCAGGCGCGCCGCGATCGGGCTCGCAACGATAGTAGGGCTTCGAGCTCTTGCACCCGCAGCAGACGCGACGCGCCCAGGTAAACGACCAGACCGGCGGCGAGAGCGGTGCCGAGCGACAGGATCTGCGCGGGGAAGCTGCGGCCCAGCGCATGGTCGAGGCCGAACCAGATGGAGAACGAGACTGCCGCGAGCACAGCCGAAGCGCAGACGATGCGCAGACTCGAGCCCAGCACGCGCCGCTCGTCCACCGAGCCGATCCGCCGCCGCAGCAGCACGAGCAACGTGACCGTCCCGGCGATGTTCACGATCGAGGTCGAGAGTGCGATTCCCCACACGCCAAAGCCGGCGAAGGCGACATCCAGCGCGGCGTTGATGCCGAGATTCGCGAGCGCCACGGCGGTCGGTATCCAGTTGGACTGCAGGCTGAAAAACGCCCTGTTGAGCATCAGCATCGTGCCGTTGAAGGTCAAGCCGGCCGCGAACGCCGCGAGCGCCGCGGCAACGACCGGGGTCTGGCTCGAATGGAAGGCGAAGCGTTGGTAGACGAGACGTGTGATCGGCTCGGCGAGGACGGCGCAGATCACGCTGGCGGGAATGAGCAGGAAGGCGATCTGGCGCAGACCGAGCGAGACGGTCTCGCGAAACCCTTCGATGTCCTTCCGAGTCGCCAGACGAGAGAGCCTGGGAAAGAGCACGGTCGCCACCGCCACCGAGAAGATGCCCTGCGGCAGGACGTAGAGCCTGAAGGCCGCCGTCAGCGCGCTCGGGGCGAGGTTCTTGTCGATCAAGCGCGCGCCGATGAAGGTATCTACGACCGCGTTGAAGTTGATCAGTCCGAGGCCGAGCGTAACCGGCACCATCAGCACGAACACCCGTTTGACCGCCGGATCGTGCAGGTCGATCACTACCCGCAGCCGGTCGTCGCGACCTCTCAGCCAGGGGAACGGGAGCAGCACCTGGATGATCGTGCCGATCAGAATCGAGAACGCATAGACGTAGAGCTTGGCGTCGACGGAGTGCACGTTCGGCACCCCGAGCCCGAGCCCGGCCAGGATGGCGAGGTTCCAGAAGACCGGACTCAGAGCCGGAATCGTGAAGTGGTCGTAGCTGTTGAGGATGCCGACGACGATTCCGGAGACACCGAGCAGGGCGACGATCGGAAAGAGGATGCGCGAGAAGCTGACGACCAGATGCGCCTCGTGCCCCTGGTAGCCGAAGGGCGCCATCACCCAGGGCGCCGTCAGGATGAAGAGGGCGGTCAGGCCGCTCAAGCCGAGCAGAAAGAGCCAGAACAGGCTGGATGCGACCCGCCACGCACGCTTGCGCTCTCCTTTTTCGAGCAGCTCGCTGAACACGGGCACCACAGCGGAGGAGACGGCGGCATCGGCCACGAGCGCCCGAACGGTGTTCGGGATGAGAAACGCGACCTCGAAGGCGTTGATCGGGCCGACGACGCCGAACAGGGCGCGAACGATGACCTCGCGAGCGAGACCGAGCACGCGCGAGACCGCAGTCAGCGCGGAAAAGATGGCGGTCGACCTGGCAAGCCTGGGACCGCGCACCGGCGTGGCGAGGGATTCGGTCGCGGCCGCTTCCTGCGCGCCTTGGCCGGGTGCGACTTGGTCGTCCACGCGCCCGAGTATAGGTAGACGCCCACTAGGGCCGGTGATCTTCTCGCCCGCGACGCCGCGATGTTTCGCAGCCGCCGCGATGGGAACTCGCTTATCGACAGAGGAGCTGAGAATGCGAGTCGAGACCGGACTGAAACGCTGGACAAAGGTGGCAGGGCTGATCGCGCTGGGAGCGTCGCTCGGCCTTCTCTTCGACCCTCGTAACGGGAAGCGCCGGCGCAGGATGCTGCGCGACCGGCCGATCGCTCTCGCCCGCCGCGGCGAGCGGCGAGCCGAACGAGTCGCTCATCTCGGAGCGGCCAAGACGCGAGCGTTCGCCGCCCGCACCCGACATCTGGCGGAGCGGCCGAAGAGCTACGACGACGTGACCCTCGTGAACAAGGTCGAAAGCGAGGTCTTTCGCTTCCAGGAGATCCCGAAGGGCAAGCTGAACGTTGACGCGGTGGACGGCATCGTCACGTTTCGCGGCCAGATCGAGCGGCCCGAGATCATCGCCGAGATCATCGAGAAGACGCGAGAGGTGGAGGGCGTTCGTCAGATCGAGAACTTGATGCACCTGCCCGGTACCGAAGCGCCGCACCACCAACCGAACGGCAATTCATAGCGTCGAGATAGACAAAAACCCTCGTAACAGTGCCGTCCATCCTCTGGTTACCAGGCGCATTCGTGCGGGCGTCTGCTACCATCGCTCCCGCCCGCAGAGCGGGCGTTTTCACGCTATGGCCAACATCAAGCAACAGAAAAAGCGCGTTGGGATCACGACTCGCGAGCGAGTCGAGAATCTGCGCTACCGCTCGACAGTCAAGACGCTGACCAGGCGCCTCCGCTCCGCCGTAGACGAGGGCGAGGCCGCCAAGATCGAGGCCGAGCACAAGCTGCTCGTGCAGTGGATCGACCGGGCCATCGCTCGCGGAGCGATGCACAAGAACGCCGCGGCTCGCAAGAAGTCGCAGGCCGCCAAGCTCGTCGCCGGCAAGTAGTAGCCGCTCCTCTCGATCTCGATCGGCTCGGCCGGGCTCGAGTTCGGCGAAAGGATTTGCGATGACGAGCTTCGCACTGGGCAACTACCGCTGCAGGTATCTGGACGTCGGCAGCTTCGAGATGAGCGCCGACGCGCTGTTCGGCGACGTTCCGGCCGACGCGCTCGCCGAGGCGCTCGAGCGGCACGAGCTCGACCCCGAGCGCCTCGTCTTCCAGGTTCGCGCCCTGCTCGTCGACACCGGCGCGAATCGTGTTCTGATCGATCCGGCCGGAACCTGGGAAGAGCCGTATCGCCTGGAGCCTGTTCTCGAGCAAGCGGGGATCGATCCCGACTCGGTCGACACGGTGATCATCTCGCACGGCCATGCCGACCACTTCTGGGGCGGTGTTCGTGCCGACGGGCGCCCGCTCTTCACCAACGCCCGCTACTGGATGCAGCGCTCCGAGTGGCAGCACTGGCTCCCCGGCGACAACCCGGAGCCCGATCACGCCGAGAACTTCCGCAAGGCTTTGCTGCCGCTCGAAGACCGCTTTACGCTCCTCGACGGCGAGCGCGAAATCGTGCCCGGGATTCGCTCCCGGCCTACTCCGGGACACTCGCCCGGGCACATGGCCGTCCAGATCGGCGCAGAGGCGATCTACACGGGCGACGTGCTGCTCAGCCCGATCAACGTCGAGCAGCCCGACTGGGCCGCACGTTTCGACGTCTGGCCCGAGCAGGTCGTTGATAGCCGGCGCAAGTTGCTGGAGGAGCTCGGCCAGAGCGGCTCGCTCGTACTCACCTGTCACTTCCCCGGTTCCGGCGCCGGACGAGTCGTCGCCGCGGGCGACGGTTGGGAATGGCAGCCCGAGCTCGGCTGACCTAGCCGGCCCGTTTGGTCAGGTCGACCAACGCCCGCTCGAACTCCAGCTCCGCCGGCAGGCGGCTACCGCCCTTGAGCGCCAGATCCAGCGCAGCCAGGCGAACGGTCGCCCGGCGCAACTCGATCTCGCTGAAGTTGCGCGCCTGAGCGACGGCCTTCTCGGCCGCGTAGGGATGTATCCCGAGCCGGGTCGCGGCCTCGCGGGCTCCGAGTCCCTGCTGCGCAAAGCGATGGCAGGCCGAGACGCGACCGATGTGCGAGCCGACGAGCGCCGCAAGCCGCGCGAGCAGCGACGAGCGCGTCTCGCTTGCCCGCTCGAGCAGGAGCTCGTAGGCGGCCAGCGCCCCGGCGACGTCGCGCCGGCCCCAGGCGTCGGTGAGCCCGAACGGCGCCACGTCGCCGCGCGGACAAACCAGCATCTCCAGCTCCTTCTCGCCGATCTTCTCTCCGTCGGCCCAGGTCGCCAGCTTGTCTATCTCGCAGGCCAGCTCGTGCATATCCTCTCCGACCAGCTCGATCAGGGCTCTGGCCACACCGGGTGACGATTCGACTCGGCGCTCGCGCAGCTGCGAGCGCACCCAGTCGGGCAGCTCGCGCTTGGCGACGTCATAGGCGAGAATCTGCCCCCGCTTGCCCACGGCCTTCACCAGCGCCGAGTCGCGACGAAGCTGGTCGGCCACCAGCGCCAGGATCGTGTCGGGCGTCGGGTCGTCGAGGTAGGCGCCGACCGCCTTGGCGTCCGCCGCCTTCCAGCGCTCGACCCCCTCGACGATCACCGTCCTTCCGCCGCTGGCGAAGAGACCGCCGGCGTTACAGGCCGCCACGGTCTCCTCCCCGCTCGTCTCGCTCGCTCGCAGGCGTTCGACCGCCTCCGGCGCGAAGCGATCGCGCAGGCGCTTCACCGCCTCTTCGACGCGCGGCCGATTGGTCCCGTAAATCAGGTAGGCGGATTTCAGTTCAGCCACAGGGCAAGGATACGGGCTGAGCATGCAAGGCTCGTACGGTGATCGCGCAGCCGTCGGATTCGAGCACGATGCGCCCGTCCTGGTCGGTGCGGAAGACCCTCAGCCCCTGCTCCGCGGCCAGCGTGGCCAGCGTCGAGGGTGTCGGGTGGCCGTAGTCGTTGTCGCGGCCCACCGAGATGACGGCGATCTCGGGCTGCAGGCGCTCGAGCAGTTGCGGCAGGCCGTCGTCGGCGGAGCCGTGGTGGGCGACCTTGTACACCTCAACGGGCTTGGTCGCGAGCGGGAGCGTGAACGGCGACTCGGAGTCGGCCGGAAGAAGGAGATCGACCGAGCCGTAGGACGCGATAACCACGATCGCCGCCTCGTTGGCATCGCCGCCGGCATTCGCGGAGTCGTCCGTGGGCGAGAGTACGTGCAGACGCAGATCCCCCAGCTCGAGCTCCTGGCCGGCTCGACCGAGCTTCAAGGGAATACCGCGCCGCCGCGCCTCAACGAGCGCCGCCCGCTCGTCGCTCTCATTCGACGGAATGCCCGCGTCGAGCACGAGCTCCACGTCGAGCTTGCGCAGTACTTCGGCCGCCCCCCCGGTGTGATCCCTGTGTGGATGACTCAGCAGGAGCAGATCGATTCGCCCGACCCCGAGACGCCGAAGCTGCCCGGCCACGTCCGCCTCCGGCGGGCCGGCGTCGATGAGCACGGCTCCGTCTCTGGTCTGAAGCAGCGTCGAGTCACCCTCCCCGACGTCGAGGAAAGTGACGCGAAGCCCGTCAGGAGGTGCCGGCAAGGGATGCGGGCACGGCCGGCTCTGCCAGCCCCAAAGCGGGATCAGCGCGGTCAGAGTGAGCACGACGAGCCGCGGCAGTCGCGGCCTGAGCAGGAAGGGCCAGAGCGCGAGAAAGAAGCCGACCAGACAGAGTCGCAGCAGATGCGCCCGGCCGACCTGAGCGCCCGGAAGCGCGCCGACCAGCCGCGCCCAGAAGGCGATATAGGCGGCGAGCAATCCGTTCAGGAAGGCCAGCGCCTGCGCGGCGGGAGGAGCAAGCGGCGCGACCAGCACGCAGGCCATGCCGAGAAAGAGCACGAGCGGAACGACCGGCTCGACGGCGACGTTCGCCAGCACCCCGTAAACGGGCACCTTGCCGAACTGAAAGATCATGACCGGCGTCGTCATCAGCGTGCAGCCGGCGGAGACCGCGATCAGCGGGCGCAGCGTCGCCGGGAGCGGCGTTCTCTCGAGCAGGCGCTCGAGGGGCTTGACCATCACGAAAATGGCTATCACGGCCGCGAACGAGAGCTGAAAGCCGGGATCGAATACGGAGCGCGGATTCCAGACCAGCAACGTGAACGCCCCCAGGAGCAGGAAGTACCAGCGGTCGCGCGGTCGCGCCGCCAGCCAGGCCAGCGACGCCAAGCCGCCGGCCACTGCCGCCCTAATCACGGAGGGCTGCCAGCCAACCACCAGCACGTAGGCGGCGATCGTCGCCAGCGCCAGCACCTCGGCGATCCGCCTGGGGATGCCGCACAGCCAAGCCAGCCCGAGCACTCCGGCCACGAGAAAGGCGATGTTCTGGCCCGATACCGCGAGTAGGTGGTACAGCCCCGAGCGCCGGAATGACTGGCGCAGCCCGTCCGACAAGCCCTCGTCCTCGCCCAGGACGAAACCGAGCACAAGCCCGCGCCGCTCACCGGTCAGCCCGGGCACGAGATCGTGCGCGAGGCGCTCGCGCAGGCGGTCGCCGAAACCGCCGATGCCGCCGCGGCGACCGACGAGGCGCCAGGGGCCCGTTTTCAGAACAACGTGAATACCTTGGCGGGAGAGCCAGGCTCGCTGGTCGAAACCGCTCGAGCTCGGCCCCGCCGGTAGCTCCACGTTGGCGCCGAGCTCGAGCACGCCTCCGATCGGCGGCGCCTTGCCGGGCGGCAGGCTGAGCCAGACACGCTCCCTGAGGCGTACGCGACCGAAGCGCTCAACCTGTCCGACCGCGCTGATCGCGTAAGAGCTGACGCGCGGCGCCCCGACCACGACGACGTGCACCTCCGCACTCTCGCCGACGTGCGGGAGAAGAGGACTGCGATCGAGCGAGGCTAGCCTAAGGGAGCCGAGCAAAAGACCGAAAAGCAGTAGCAAGGCCGCGCTCGCGCCGAAGCGAAGGCGCGGCTGCCGGCAGAGCACGATCGACGCCGCCAGCGCGAGTGCCCCGATCGCGGCGGCCGACGTGCTTATCCGCTGCGCGTTGGCCAACCCCAGGCCCAGGCACAACGCCGCGACGAGGCAGTGCTGGAGCGGCAATGACCGCGAGCTGTCGGTGACGAACAAGTTGACCGCTAGGGGACGACGAGGTCGCGCAACTCGGCCAGCTTGGCCGGGCCGATACCGCTCACCGAATCGAGCTCGTCAACGGATTTGAAAGGTCCGTTCGCCGTGCGGTAGTCGATGATGCGCTGAGCGGTGGACGGCCCCACCCCGGGCAACTCGTCGAGCTGCTCGAGGGTTGCGCTGTTCAGGCGCACGGGAGCGGTCGTGGCCGGCGCTGACCCGCCCGAAGCGGTCGCGGCGGCGGTCGCCGTCACCTTCTCCGGCACCAGCACCTGCTGCCCGTCGGCCAGCGAAGCGGCCCGGTTGACGAGGGTCAGGTCGGCCTTCTCGGTCTCTCCCCCGGCCTTCAGGAGGGCATCGTTGATGCGCGAACCGGCCGGCAGCTTGTAAACGCCCGGGCGGCGCACAGCGCCCGAGACATCGACCAAGAGCTGCGCGCGGGAGCTGCTCGTAGCGCCGCCGACGAGCTTGACCCGGGCTCGCCTCTGCACGGCCGGGTGACGCGCTCCGAGTAGCTTGCCCGCGCCGACGAGCAGAACCAAAACCAGCACGCATATGACGATCGCCTGCTGACGTGAGATCTCGGGGAGCTTCATGTCTCGATCCTGCCGTACAAACCGTCGCGAGACTGCGACGCCGTCGTGCCAAAACACGCGCAACGATTGACTAATCTCCGCCCGAACAACGCCGATCTACTGTCTGGAATGACCGCCGATTCGAGCCAAGCCAGCGAGGGATTCGTTTCCCCTGCCGAGATCTTCCAGTCCTTTGAGACTGGCGCCGTCGCCGCGGAGGAGTTGGAAGCACGCGCCACGGGGATGGCCGACCAGGCGGGGCACGAGCGGGGCGCCGGTCACTTCGTCGTCGGGCTCGTCACCGCCTACTTCGAAATCGTCGACATCAACCACCCCTTCTTCAGCGGCGCCTTCCTCGGCATCCGAAACCGACTCGTGGCTGGAGGATGCGATCTGCTCTTCTGCGCGACCCCCCCGTCGCAGCTGGGCGCTCCGGTCCGCGCAGTTGCGGTTAAGCGCACGATTGAGCGAGGCGTCGACGGGCTCATCGTCTGGGGCCTCGGCGCGGGAGATCCCCAGGTCGAGACGATTCTGGAGTCGGGCGTGCCGGCCGCGTTCATCGACCACGATCCGATCGGCGTCCGCGCCGGCTACGTGATGTCGGCCAACGTCGAAGCGATGGGAAACGTCGTTCAGCACCTGTACGAGAATGGGCGGCGGCGGATTGCGCATATCACGGGCCAAAGCAACACGCGCCCGGGCCCCGACAGGTTGCTCGGCTATCGCTCCGAGCTGACCAATCTCGGATTGCCGACGCGGCCGGAGTACATCGAGGAAGGTGACTACTACCATCGCAGCGGTCACGAAGCCACTAAGCGCCTGCTCGCGTTGCCCGAGCCGCCCGACGCCATCACCTGCGCCAGCGACATGATGGCGATCGCCGCCATGGTCGCGGTCGCGGAGGCCGGGCTTCGCGTTCCCGAGGATATCGCCGTGACCGGTTTCGACGACGCCCCCTTCGCCGCCACCGTCAAGCCGAGCCTGACCACGGTGCGCCAGGACGCAATCGGCTTGGGAACAGCCGCCGCCGAAGCGATTCTGCGCATGCTCGCGCACCCGGACGAGCCGCCGCCGACGACCGTCCTGCCCACGGAGCTGGTGGTGCGAGAATCGAGCGGGCCGGCGGCTTCAGCGACCTACAATTCACGACCAGGCGACCGATGATTGTGAGACCAGAAGCGAATCTCATGAACGATCAACACGATCCTGCGGAATCGGGGCGGCTCTCGCCCTCGAGCATGTTTGCGGCGCTGCGCGAACAGGCCAACGAGGCGCTCGAGCTAAAAACCCGCACCGAAGCGATGGCCGAGCGATCGACGCGCGATCCTTCTCACGAGCGCTACCTGATCGGCCTCATCTCCTGTCTCCTCCCGATTCCCGACCTGCTGCACCCGGTTTTCGAGAAGATGCTGCTCGGTATTCGCGGCCGGATGACCGCGAACGACTGCGACGTGCTTCTCTGCGCAACGCGACCACTCGGTGCCGACGAGAACCTGCGCAGAGCCGCCGCGATGCAGACAATCGAGCGCGGAGTGGATGGGATCATCGCCTGGGGTGTCGCCTTCGGAGACCCGGAATGCGAGCCGATCCTGAGCAGCGGCCTACCGGTCATCTTTGTCGACAACGACGTGCTCGGCGAGCGCGCCGGCAGCGTGATGTCGGCCAACGTCGAGGCGATGACGACGATCGTCAATCACCTCTACGAGACCGGGCGGCGGCGAATCGCCCATATCAGCGGTCACTACAACACTCGCCCCGGAACCGATCGCCTGCTCGGCTACCGCTCCGAGATCGAGCGACTCGGTCTGCCGGCGCCGGCGGAGTATGTCGTCGAGGGCGACTTCTTCCACGACAGCGGCTTCGACACGGCAAAGCGTCTGCTTGAACTGGACGAGCCACCCGACGCGATCGCTTGCGCAAGCGACTCGATGGCGGTCGGTGCGATGGCCGCGATCGAGCAGGCCGGGCTCCGCGTTCCCGGCGACATCGCGGTGACGGGATTCGACGACGCCGATTACGCCGCGACCGTGATGCCGGCGCTGACGACTATGCGCCAGGACGCGCTGGGTATGGGCACCGCGGCCGCCGAGGCGGTCTTGCGCATGCTCGACGATCCCGAGAGTTCTCCGCCGGTGGTGCTGATCGAGACCGAGCTGGTCGTACGCGAATCGAGCGGGCCGGCGACCTAGACCGATGGCGCCGTTCCCCGACTACCGCCGTTGCTTCGGCGTAAGGTGTGTTCCCGTGCAGGTGAATCTCCGGGGAGGGGCCGTGGATGTCGCCTGAAGAGGCGCCGGATACCGAAGGCTATCTCTCTCCTGCACGCGTCTACGCAGAGCTCGACGCCAGCATGGCCGACGCCGAAGCCCTGCGCTCGCGTACCGACGGCATGGCCGACAGACCGGCGCACGAGCGAGTCGCGGGACGCTACCTGGTGGGACTCGTAACGGCGAGTTGGGAGGTGGCCGAACTCGACCACCCCTTCTTCGGGCCGGCCTTCAGGGGTATTCGCGGCCGTCTGGTCAGCGCCGGCTGCGACCTGATTCTGTGCGGAAACCGCCCGGTCAGGCGAGGCGATCCGACGCGAGCGGCGGCGCTCGAGCGCACGATCGAGCGCGGAGCCGACGCCCTGATCGTCTGGGGGTTGGGCTGGGACGACCCCGAGGTGGAGACGATCCTGAGCTCGGATGTCCCGGCGATCTTTATAGACCTGGATCCGATCGGGCGTAGAGCCGGTTACGTGATGTCGGACAATGTCGCCGCGATGGCGAGCGCGGTCAGTCACCTGCACGACACAGGCCGGAAGCGAATAGCTCACATCTGCGGCCTCCAGAACACCCGCCCGGGGCCCGATCGCCTGTTTGGATACCGCTCCGAGCTCGACCGGCTCGGGCTGCCGGCGCCGGCCGAGTACGTCGAGGATGGCGACTACTACCACCACAGCTCCTACGAGGCCGCGAAGCGCCTGCTGGCCCTGCCCGAGCGCCCCGACGCCATCACCTGCGCCAGCGACATCATGGCGATCGGAGCGATGGTGGCGATTACGGAGACCGGCCTCCGCATCCCCGACGACATCGCCGTCACCGGCTTCGACGACGCTCCCTTCGCCGCCGGCATGAAACCGAGCCTGACAACCGTACGCCAGGATGCCACCGGCATGGGGACGGCCGCCGCCGAAGCGATCCTACGCATGCTCGAGAGTCCAGACGAACCGCCGCCGACATCAGTCGTCTCCGCCGAGCTCGTCATCCGCGAGTCGAGCGGAGCTGCGAGCTAGCCACGTTCTGACTGCGGGCCTGCGGGGAAAAGCCGGCGAGTACTAGCCGACGACCAGATTGACCAGCTTGCGCGGGACGACGATCGTCTTGCGCAAGGTCTTGCCTTCGAGAAACGCCGCGACTCTGGGCGAGGAGCGCGCAAGCTCGACCAGTTCCTCCTCGCTCGCGCCGATCGAAGCTTCGATACGGTCGCGCACCTTGCCGTTCACCTGCACGACCAACTCGAAGCTCTCCCGTTCGAGCAGGCTGGAGTCGTAGGCCGGCCAGGGCTCTATCCAGAGACGCTCGTGCCCCAGCCTTTGCCACAGCTCCTCGGCGATGTGCGGGGCATAGGGCTGGATCAGGCTGACCGCCGTCTCGGCGGCGAAGCGGGCGCCCGGGTCTTCCGGGGCGCGGTTGATCTCGTTGACCAGCTCCATCACCGCCGCGATCGGGGTGTTGAAGACGAAGCGGCGGTCGATGTCGTCGGTGACCTTGGCGATCGTCTGGTGCGCCTTTCGCACGAGCGGCGTGATCTCTGAGCCGCCCGGTCTCTCGGCGCCGGCCGGGTCACCGGCCGCGTCGAGCACCGTGCGCCAGAGCCTGCCGAGGAAACGGCTGGTGCCCTCGATACCACTGTCCTGCCACTCGGCGTCCTGGTCGGCCGGGCCCATGAAGAGGATGTTCAGCCGCACCGCGTCGGCGCCGAAGCGCTCGACATAGGGATTCGGCATCACGACGTTGCCCTTCGACTTCGACATCTTTGCGCCGAGGTAATGGATCATCCCCTGCGTGAAGAGCCGACTGAACGGCTCGCGGAAGCCGAGCAGGCCCATGTCGGCGAGCGCCTTGGTGAAGAAGCGTGCGTACATCAGGTGCAAGATCGCGTGCTCGATGCCGCCGATGTACTGATCGACCGGCATCCAGTGGTCGACGATCGCGCGGTCCCAGGGCGCGGAGGTGTTGTGCGGATCGCAGTAGCGAATGAAGTACCAGGAGGAGTCGACGAAGGTGTCCAGAGTGTCGGTCTCGCGCCTGGCCGCGCCGCCGCAGGACGGGCACTTCGTGGCTACCCACTCCTCCGCGGCGGCCAGCGGCGAGCGACCCTTGGGCAGGAAGTCCGAGACCTCCGGCAGCAGCACCGGTAGCTCGCTCTCCGCGACCGGCACGACGCCGCAGCTTTCGCAGTAGACGACCGGAATCGGGCAGCCCCAGTAGCGCTGGCGCGAGATCAGCCAGTCCCTGAGCCGGTAGGTGATCTTGGCTTCACCCAGGTTCTGCGCGCCCAGCCAGTCGATGATCTTCTTCTTACCCTCGGGGCTGGGCAGTCCGGAGAACTCGCCCGAGTTGACCATCAGATCGTCCGTAGAGGAGGAGACATACGCCTCGGTTTGGACGTCGTCGTCATCGCCGCGCTTGCGCGGCGCGATCACCTGCACGATCGGCAGCTCGTACTGCCTGGCGAAGGCGTGGTCGCGCTCGTCGTGGGCCGGCACGGCCATGATCGCGCCCGTTCCGTACTCCATCAACACGTAGTCGGCGATCCAGATCGGGATCGGCTCGTCGTTGACCGGATTGATCACGCTGCGACCGGTGAAGACGCCGTCTTTTTCCTTCTCCTCGCGCTCGATCGACGAGCGCGTCTGCGCCTGCTTGACGTAGGCGCGCACAGCTTCCTCTTCCGGCCGCCCGGCCACCAGCTCGGCGACGAGCGGATGCTCGGGCGCCATGACGAAGAAGGTGGCGCCGAACAGCGTGTCCGGGCGCGTCGTGAACACGGGCAGGTCGATCTCGGTTCCCTCGACGCGGAAGACCACCTCAGCGCCCTCCGAGCGGCCGATCCAGTTGCGCTGCATCGTCAGCACGCGCTCGGGCCACTGCTCGAGCAGGCTCATCTCATCCAGCAGCGCCTCGGCGTAGTCGGTGATGCGGAAGAACCACTGCTCGAGCGAGCGTTTCTCGACCTCGGCGCCGCAGCGCTCGCAGCGCCCGTCCACGACCTGCTCGTTGGCCAGCACGGTCTGGTCGTTGGGGCACCAGTTCTGCAGCGACTCCTTGCGATAGGCGAGCCCGCGCTCGAGCAGCTTCAGGAAGAGCAGCTGCGTCCAGCGGTAGTACTCGGGCGTGTGGGTCGAGATCTCCCGGTCCCAGTCGATCGCCCAGCCCATGCGCTGCATCTGCTCGCGGATGCGACCGATGTTGCGCTCGGTGATCTCGCGCGGCTGGCCGCCCTCCTTGATCGCGGCGTTCTCGGCCGGCAGACCGAAGGCGTCGTAGCCCATCGGGCGCAGGACCTTCCAGCCGTTTCGGCGGCGGAAGTGCGCAACGACGTCTCCGAGCGTGTAGTTCTTGACGTGCCCCATGTGCAGCTCGCCCGAGGGGTAGGGCAGCATCTCGAGCACATAGGTGGCCCGCTCGTTCTCGCCCAGCTCGGACGGCGGCGGGTTGGGCTCGGCGAAGGCGCGCTCGCGCTCCCAGAGCGCCTGCCACTTGGGCTCGATTGCATGCGGCTCGTAGGAGTCGATCGTCATCTTTTCGCCGGAGTCGTCGGTCAAAGCTCTAGAAAGCTACCTCAGCTCCCGGGCGTACGCGCGTGAACAGGGCTTCTCGAAGCGGGCGCCGCTAGGAAGGCCGCTGGCCGTAGCGCGGTAGCCCATCCTCGGGGATGGGGAGCCAGGTCGGCGCCGAATCGACCCAGGTGTGGCGCGACGGGCGCAGGCCGGGATCGGCGTCGAGCACTCCCATGCGCACCCAGACCGTCTCGCTCTCCGGCTCGTTCATGCCGTAGAGGCTCGAACCGCAGCGACGGCAAAAGAACCTGATCGCCAGGCCGGGAGCCGGTCGCCAGCTCGCGAACAAATCGTCGCCGGAGAGGATCTTCATCTGCTCCCTCGGCACCTCCATCGCCATCGAGCCGAAGTTGCCCGAGTGCTTGCGGCAATGCTCGCAGTGACAACAGCTGGCGGCCAGGAAGGGTGGGGTCAGCTCCATGCGCACGCCTCCGCACAGGCAGCCCGCCGGAACTATTTCGCTCCCCGTCACTTTCGCGTCCATCCTCTCTGCGGAGGAGCCTAGACGAAGCAATCTCGTCCGGTCCGCGGCGTCCGGCCGCTAAGCTCGCGGGGTGTCCGTTCTCGATCTCTTTCCCGACAGCGCGCGCATCGAGCAGGGCGAGCTGGAAGTCGGCGGCCTGCGCGCCTCCGAGCTGGCGCGCGAGTTCGGCACGCCGCTCATCGTCTACTGCGAGCAGACGCTCAGAGCGCGGGCACGCGCCTACCGTGACGCGGCGCCGAACGCGCTCGTCGTCTTCGGTTCCAAGGCCTTCCCCAACCGTGCCGTGCTGCGCCTCCTCGCCGAGGAAGGCGTGGGCGCGGACGTCTCCACGCTTGGCGAGCTCGAGGTCGCCCGCAGGGCGGGAATCGGCGGCGAGAAGATCGTCGTCCACGGCAACAACAAAAGCGACGAAGAGCTGCGCGCGGCGGCCGAGGCAGACGTTCTCTATCTCGTCCTGGACGCCCCGGACGAGGTCGAGCGAGCGGCGGCGGCCGGCATCAAGCGGGCGCTCGTGCGAGTCACGCCCGGCATCGAGGTCGACACGCACGAGGCGATCCAGACCGCTCACCGCGGCTCCAAGTTCGGCCTGACGCCGGAGCAGACGATCGAGGCCGTGCGCCTGGGAACGTCGCTCGGAATCGAGATGGCCGGACTGCACATCCACCTCGGCTCGCAGCTGCTCGATCTGGCCGCACCACGCATGCTGCTCGACTGGCTGGCCGGCTTCGTCGCCGTCTGCCGCACCGAGCTGGCCTGGGCGCCGGCGGTGGTGGACGTGGGCGGCGGGCTCGGCATCCGCTACACCGAAGACGAGCCGGCGCCCTCGATCGCCGAGTGGATCGGCGACGTCGAGGCGCGGCTGGCACGCGACTTCGCAGCGCACGGCCTACCTCGCCCGGGGCTCATCCTCGAGCCCGGCCGCTCGCTCGTCGGTGAAGCCGGCTTCACCCTCTACACGGTCGGCGTCGTCAAGGAGCCCGCCGAGGGCCCGCCCTGGGTGGCGGTCGACGGCGGCTACTCCGACAATCCCCGCCCACTCTTCTACGGCGCCCGCTACGAGGCCTTGCTCGCCAACCGCGCCACCGAGCCCAGCGATCGTTCCTACACGATCTGCGGCAAGCATTGCGAGGCCGGCGATGTGCTGGTCAGGCGAATCGCTCTGCCCCATCCGCAGCGCGGCGACCTGCTGGCCATTCCCGACACCGGCGCCTACACGCTCAGCATGGCTTCCAACTACAACGTCCTGACAAGACCGGCCGCGCTGCTCGTCGCGGACGGCCAGGCGCGTCTGATCCGCCGCCGCGAGACGCTCGAAGAGATCCTCGGCCTCGACGCCCCGTGAGACGCGAGGTCGCGACCGCGCTCGAGTTGGCGCAAGAGCACGGAGCTCGCTGCGAGCGGCCCTTCGTTCTCAACGAAGGCTTCAACCTGCTGCTCGGATTGCCTCCGCACCCGATCGTCGCCCGCATCCCCTTGGCGGTCGCGGAAATTCGCGATCCGCTCGAGAATGCTCGAGTCGAGATCGCATTCGCCGCCGAGCTTGCGCAAGCCGGCATCGCCGCGATTCGCCCGAGCGCCCTGATTCCAGCCGGGCCGCACCTACGAAACGGCGTAGTCGTCTCCTTCTGGGAGCTGGAGCAGACCGACTCGCGACCGCCCGACGCGAAGGCGGCCGGGCGCTCTCTGCGTCGTATCCATGATCTCGATCCCGAACGCATGCGCTTCTTGCCGCCCTTCAGGCCGCTGCGCGAGCTCGAGTCGCTGCTCGAGCAGATCGCAGCGCGACGGCTTCTTCAAGCAACGGATCTGGCGCTACTGGACGAGGAGAGATCTCGCCTGGCTTCCCTGCTCCCCGAAAGACTCGACGAGCGCCCGCTGCACGGCGACGCCCATTTCTACAACATCATGGAAAGCGCTCGCGGAACCATCTGGATCGATCTCGAGGATGGCTGCCTCGGCCCGATTGAATGGGATCTGGCAGCCCTCCAAACCGCTGCCAGAAAGCTCGGGCAAGATCTCCCTTGGCGCGAAGCCATCGCGGCTTACGGACGGGCACCGAATGCCGACCTGCTCGAGCTGATGGTCGACCTGCGCGGCGTCTATGTGACCGCCTGGCACGCCCTCGGCGCGGCGACGATTCCAGAGAGTGCTCTCTGGCGCGATCGCTGGCTCGAGCTTCTGCGAGAAGAGCGAGCAAACCGCGCCGGCCCCTGAAGCTCGGAGGCATTATCCGTCGAAACTGCGAGAGCCGAGGAGCCGAACCGCACGGGTCTTCCTGCAAGCTCGTGACGAATGTCTCAGAATGGTTGCGGTGCGTCGTCTCGGAGCCCTCACTCTCGCGCTCGCTGTGGCAGCGATCGTCGCTTTCGCGGCCTTCTACGGCTTCGTCCACCGCCCCACGGGCGGCGGCCGAAACGAGCAGATCTTCTACGCGGGAACGCTCCTGATCCCGCCTGCACTCTTCCTTTTGCTCGCGCTGGTGCTCCTGCTCAAGAGGGCCACCGGCGTCAACGTCCTGGCTCTGATCGGAATAGCCGTTCTCGTGGGAGCTCCGACGCTCGCACTGTTCCTCGGCAACCTCGTCGGCATCTCGCTGGCCGCTGCGACGTTGGGCCTGATCGGGGCCTGCGTCATGCTGATCCGGCGCTCCGCGGTCAGCTGGCCACACGGCCCCGTGTAGCCATCAGGTCGACGACTCGCCGAGCGGCCGACCCGCGAAGCGATAGATCATCCCGATAGCGTCGAATCCCAGCTCGCCGTAGAGGTTCTTGGGCCAGTCGTCGTGGACGGCCCGCAAGAAGGTGAGCTCGTAACCGAGCGCCTGGCTGCGACGAACGGCGTGCAAGACCGTTGCCCGCGCCAGGCCGGCGCGCCGGTGAGACTTCAGCGTCGCAACCGAGCGGACGACGGCGACACCGCTGTCGTCGCTGTACAGCTCGCAAAAGGAGCGAATCTCGCCCTCGACGAAGGCCGCGAAGAAGCGCATCTCACCGGCCGCGGCGAGCCTGCGGGGGACCACGAGCTCCTGGCGAACCAGCTCCTCGTTGCCGCCGGAGCGATCGAGCAGGTGACGCTTTCTCGCAGGCTCGAGCTCGTCGATCGCGACTTCTCTCACAAAGCCCGCGTCGGCAACGCGGTCGGGCCGACCGTGTTGAGCCATCAGGACGACGCGCTCGGCTTGCCAGTGCTCGAGCTGCTCAAAGCCGAGCGCGAGCCTGGCGCCGATCTCCTCGTCGTAGGTGATCACGCGTCGAAAGGCGAGCCGGCCCTGCAGCCTCTCGGTCTCGCCCGCAATCCGCTCCGCCTCCGACTCGAGCTCCTGGAGCGAGAGACGATCGGGCATCGACTCGACCCTGAGCAGGTTCATGTTCAGGATGGCCGGCAGCTCGTTATCCGAGAGCGTCGCCGCCCCACCGGGAAACGTCTCTCGCCGTTCGCAGATCGCTTCGTCGAGCGCCCGCAGGAACTGAACTACGCGCCGGCGCTCGTTCTCACTCATTTCTCTCCCCCGAACTCGGGCGCGCGCACTCCGAATGCCCCGGGCGAGCGAGCCCCGAGCAGGCGCTCACCTTCACTCGAGTCGAGCAGTCTCGCCGCAAGGGTGATGGAAATCTTCACGCGGATAGCCTACTTCTCCCGGAAAATCCGCCCAGAGCGAGCCAAAGCGTGGTCAGGCCGTCGAGGGTTTCGTCTGGAGGGGGGGCGCTCAGGAAAGCGGGCGCGGGGCGAGATTCAGCCCAATCAACCCGGGTAGTTGCGTAACCACGTTGGCGTCGTTCGGGGAGGTACGCGTCTTGATGCTCAGCCGCTGCCCGTCGAGCGTTCCCTTGACGGTGGTGAACTTCTTGAGGCGATGAATGGTGAGCGTGCCGCGAGATCCCTGGCCGCTCACGGTCACCTTGGCCAGCCCGCTGAGGAGACTCAACCTTCCGCTCACGACAACGCCGGGAACGTAGACGACCTTCTTCAGCTGCAAGTTCCCGACCGAGCCCTTGAAGAAGCCACCACGCAGTCCTGCGGTCGGCCCCGTACCCGAAAGCTCGGTCATGGTCACGTCGCTGAGCGTCCCGAGAACGGCTCCCACGGTCCGCCCGCGAATCCCGGCCAGCTTCACCCGCTTGACCGCGGCCAGCGAGACGGGATCCTGCTTCACCGGCTTGAAGAAGGGGGTCACGTACGGACACGAGGCGACCGCGCCGCCGCCGAAGAAGCTCGCGATCGATCGTGCAACGCAGGTGGTGGCATTCGGCCAGACGTCGGAGATGACGCTGTGCCCCGTGAAGGGAATGCCGACACGCTTGGCCTGTGGAAACAGCGTGGCCACTTCCTTCCCCTCGACGGCGGGCGTCACATTGTCTTCCTGGCCGCTCAGAATGAGCACCGGGATGTTCGGCGGGGGAGCCGTCACGGTGGGATCGACGGGCACCGTCGGCGTGGGCCAGTAGACGCAAAAGCTGATATCCGAAAGCGTGAGGGACGTCCCCGGCGTGAAGGGATCGAAAGTGGTCGCCGCAATCGCACTGAGGGCGCTCATCGCCTTGGTCTTGCGCGTTGTGACGCTGTCTGTCGGCAACCAGGGGAAGCTTTCCTCGGTACACCTTGTAGCCAGGTAGAGCGTGTCGCTCGACGCCTGCGCGTTCGAGGCCGCTCCCGGCGACGGCGCAAACAAGCGCCCCAGCGGGTACGGATCGCCGGCCAGAGCCGAGCGAATCGCGCCCGGCAGGCGAGAGCGCACGGCGGCGTCGAAACTGAACACCTCGACCATGAAGTAGAAGAGATCGGCCTGGGTCGCCCCCACGTCGCGCACCTTTCCCGCCTTGTCCACGTACCGCAGCGACAGCACGCCCTTGGCCCGGGCGCGGGCGGTCAGCCGCTTGAGGTCGTTGAGAGGCGTACGGGTGATGCCACGACACTGGTGCTGCGAGCAATTCGCGGCCAGCACGCTGGAGATCGAGGTGAAGTTCGGGCGCAAGAAGGCGTCCACCCCCGGCGAAGCGACGACCGAGTCGAGCACGAGCGCCGCTGTGTGCGCGGGAAAGAGCCTGGCGTAGAGCTGGGCCACGTAGGTGCCGTAGGAGACGCCGTAGACGGTCACCTTTTCGACGCCCACCGCCGCGCGAATGGCGTCCATGTCCAGGGCCGAGTCCTTGCTCGTGTAGTAGGAGCGCGCCGGGCCAAGCTCGGCGGCGCACTGCTGAATGAATTGCGGGAAACTCACGGCTGCGGCGGCTCCGGGACACTTGAGAGCTCCGACGCCGGTCCCTCGTTGATCGAAGACGATCAGGTCGCGTGTCCGGAGCGCGGGCGCGAGCGCCGTCGCGAACTGGGCCGCGAAGGGAGTGGCCGCCTGCCCCGGTCCTCCGGCGAGCGCGAAGACCGTCCCGTCGCTATCGGCGAACAGCGCCGGTCGCCACATCACCGGCAGCGAAATCGTCGTAGTCGTGGGAACGGCGAGACCACTGCGATCCACGGGGACGACCACCTGGCCGCAGAAGAACCCGGCCGCGGCCGCGCTCGTACAGGGCGTGAAACCAATCGGCACTGCCAACGCGGGCGCCGGCAAAGCGAGCGAGACGAGAGCGACGCCGAGCGCTAAAAGGGCGGCGAGGCCGGCGCGCCTCGAGCGTCCCCGACCGCGAAGCCGAGGGCAGACTCCTGCCCTTTCCCCACAGTCGGAGCCGTTCTTTGACAACACGACTTGAGACGATACCTGCTCCGGCGCCGCGACTCCACGCCGCTTAAGGGGTAAAGCCCCGGTGCCGAAGCTGGAACCGTGCGCGTGCTGGTGGCACTGGCCCTCATCGTCCTGACCCTCGTGGTCTGGGAAGCCCGGCGCGAGCTGAGCCTGGATCACAGGCTGAGCGGGGTGGCAAGCGAGGTCGCCGGCCGGCAGGTGAGCGTCGATTGTCCGGGCTTCCTGCGCGGGCTCCTCGACATCAGAGGCAACGGAGGATCGGTGATGTTCGACGCAAACGGCAAGCCAAGCAGCACGACCCACCTCGAGACATCCGTCTGCCACGATCTTTCTTCCTATGGCGCAACCCGCAAGCGCGCCGATTTCAGCTGCGTCTTCAGCACCGCGTTCTGCTCCGAGAAGGTCGAACGAGCGGTCTATGCGGCGCTCGTGCTTAGCCATGAGTCCCAGCACCTGCGTGGCATCCAAAGCGAAAGCGCGGCTCAGTGCTACGCGGTCCAGACGCTGGCGCTGGTCGCACGTCGCCTCGGCTCTCCACCCGCCGAGGCAGGTGCCGTGGCCGCCCACTTCCTCGCCGTCTCGCAGCCGCGCATGTCCACCGACTACAGCCTCTCCGCCGATTGCGTAGACGGCGGAAGTCTCGATCTGAGCCCACAGAGCACCGGCTGGCCTACCGCCTGAGACAACCCGGTTCGTCGCCGGACGAGCTCGCTCAGCCGGTCGCCACCATGCGCTCGATCGCCGTGCGCGCTCGGGCCGCGATCTCCCGATCGACCGTCACCTCGTAGCGCCAGTCGCGCAGCGAGTCGCGCAGCTTCTCGAGCGTGATCATCTTCATGAAGCGGCAGACAGCTTCGGCGTTGACAGGCTCGAAGCTCTTGCCCGGCAGCTCCTTGTGCAGCCGGTGCAGGATCCCGATCTCGGTCGCCACCTTGAAGCGTTTCTGCTCGCTCTGCTCGGCGAAGGTGAGCATCCCCTCGGTCGAGAGGATGTGCGCGCGCTCGCCGGCGAAGGCCATCGCTTGGCTGGCGCAACCGCATTCGGGGTGGACGAGCAGCTCGGCGTCCGGGGCTTCGGCCAGTACGCGGTCGACGTCCTGCGGCCGGATGCCCGCATGCACGTGGCACTCGCCGAGCCAGAGCTGGAGCCGCCGCCCGCTCACCCGCTCGGCCCAGAGGCCGAGGTAGAGGTCGGGCAGAAAGAGGATCTCCTTCTCGGCCGGAATCGATTCGATCACCGCGCGAACGTTGCCCGAGGTGCAGCAGTAATCGCTCTCGGCTTTGACCGCGGCCGAGGTGTTGACGTAGGAGACGACCACGGCGCCGGGATGCTTGGCCTTCCAGGCTCGCAGCTGATCGGCGTCGATCGAGTCGGCGAGCGAGCAGCCGGCTGCCAGATCGGGAATCAAAACGGTCTTCTCGGGCGAGAGGATCTTCGCCGTCTCGGCCATGAAGTGGACGCCGCAAAACACGATCGCCCGGCCCTCTGCTCGCGCCGCCTCGCGCGAGAGCCCAAGCGAGTCGCCCACGAAGTCGGCGACGTCCTGAACCTCGGGCAGCTGGTAGTTATGAGCGAGGATTACGGCCTCGCGCGCGCGCGCGAGAGCCCGAACCTCTTCCTGGAGCGACGCGACGAGCTCGGCGCTCACGGCTCCAGCACCTCCAACGAGATGTCGAGCGACCGGGCAGAGTGGGTCAGAGCGCCGATCGAGATCGCGTTCACTCCCGTTTCCGCGTAGGCGCGCACGTTGTCGAGCGTTACGCCGCCCGACACCTCGAGCTGAGCGCGTGCGGCTACCAGCTTCACAGCCGTGGCGACGTCGAGCGGGCTCATGTTGTCCAGCAGGATGCGCTCCACGCCGAGCCCGAGCGCTTGCTCGACCTGCTCGAGCGTGTCGGCCTCGACCTCCAGCGGCAGCGAAACCGAGCCGCGCAGACGGCGGACCGCTTCCTTGACGCCGCCGGCGAGGCGCAGGTGATTGTCCTTGACGAGCACGGCGTCGAAGAGACCGAGGCGATGGTTGACGCCTCCACCGACTTGCACCGCGTACTTCTCCAGAACCCTCAACCCGGGCGTCGTCTTGCGCGTGTCGAGAATGGACACGCCCGTGCCCTCGACCGCCGACACGAACGCTCGCGTGAGCGTGGCGACGCCCGACAGGCGCCCGAGCAGGTTCAGGGCGACCCGCTCGGCGCCGAGAATCGCTCGCGTATATCCGCTGAGCCGCATGATCTCTTGGGGTACCTCGCTTACGCGCTCCCCGTCCTCGACCAGCGTCTCGATCTCGATCCCTTCGTCGAGCAGGCGGAATGCGATTGGAAAGGCGGCCAGGCCGCAAACTACGCCTTCTTCCTTGAGCAGCACCTTTGCTCGGCAGCGATCATCCGGGGTGAAGAGCGCGCGGCTGGTGAGATCGCCGAGACCGATGTCCTCGGCCAGCGAGCGCCCAACCACTTCGTCGGCGGCGCGCTCGATCTCCTGCCGCATCAGCTCCATTGCTCGAACAGTGGCTGTTGCCCCTGGCGAAGAACCGTGTGAGCCGCCAGTTCCGGCTCTTCGATCGGGAAGTCGGCACGGAAGTGGACGCCCCGGCTCTCGTGGCGGTGCAGCGCACACTCGGCCACCAGGCGAGGAACCAGCGCGGAGGCCTTGCGTAGCGGTTCCAATCCGGCCGCGTCGCGAACCAACCCAGCCCCTTGCCACATCTGCTCGCGCAGCTCTCGGTCAACCCGATCGACCTCCGCGGAGAGCGCTTCGGGCGGTTCGGGGTCGAAGTCGAGCGGCTCATCCGCCGCCGCTGCGAGCGCAGCGCGCCGGCCGAAAACGACACATTCGAGCAACGAGTTCGAGGCCAGCCTGTTGGCGCCGTGGACACCGGTGCAGGCGCATTCTCCGGCCGCATAAAGCCCGGGCAGAGTGCTGCGACCGTCGAGATCGGTGACGATTCCGCCGAGGGTGTAGTGCGCCGCGGGAGCAACCGGCACCGGCTCGATGTCGGGATCGAAGCCGGCCTCGCGGATGCGATCGATCAAAGCTGGGAAGCGCCCACGGTCAATCGGGCGAAGATCGAGTAGGGCGCTGCCCCGCGCCGCGATCGCCCGAGCCACAATGTCACGCGGCGCCAGCTCGTCGGTGAAGCGCTCGCCGCTCGTATCGAGAAGCAACGCGCCCGCGCCACGAAGAGCCTCGCTAAGCAGCATGCCGTTAGCCGACAATGCGGTCGGGTGGAACTGCATGAACTCGAGGTCGGCAACCGCGGCGCCAGCTCGATAAGCCATGGCGATTCCCTCACCGAGCGCCCCGCGCGGGTTCGTGGTTCGCGACCAGAGCGCCCCGGCTCCGCCGGTCGCCAGTAGCGTGGCCGGCGACGAGATCGGCCCTCGCTCCGCGATGATCCCGGCGCAGCGGCCGCGCTCACGCCAGAGCCCCAGCACGCGCTCGTTCTCGACGACAGTGATGCGACTATCCGCGCGCACCTGTCGGGCAAGCGCCAGCTCGATCTCGCGCCCCGTCTCGGCTCCGCGCGAGTGGAACACGCGCGAACGCGAGTGTCCGCCCTCGAGCCCCGGCTCGGGCCCAAAGCGGACGCCCCAGGCTTGCAGATCGTCGATGCGGGCGGGAGCCTCCGTCACCAGCGTCTCGACGGCGCTCGGACGGCACAGCCCGCGACCGGCGTCGATCGTGTCGGCCGCATGCAAATCGGGGCTGTCGTCATCGCCGCAGGCCGCCGCGATCCCACCCTGCGCGTGATACGACGCCGACGACGAGAGCGTCCCCTTGGAGACGACCATGACGTCGGCGCCGTGCTCGGCCGCCGTGAGCGCAGTGACCAGCCCGGCGATCCCCGACCCGACAACGAGCAGATCGACTCGGTTCTCGCTGCTCTCCTTGACGGTTGGTTTGGTCATTTGCTCACAGGTCCGCTAAGTTATCGCCTGTTAGTTGAAAACCTGTTGGGAAGTCTACCAGTTTTTCGCCCTCCAGACAGGAACGCCCATGCACGAGAAGCCGACCCACGTCGTACTCGCCGTCGTACTCCAGGTACGAGACGGCCGCTTGCAGGTACTCCTCTGGCAGCGGGCGCAAGCACCCTTCGTCGGTGCCTTCGCCCTCCCCGGCGGATATCTGCTCAGCGGTGAGACGCTCGAGGATTCGATTCGCCGCCACCTGGCCGAGAAGGTCGACGTGTGCGAGCTCTCCCACCTCGAGCAGCTCGTGACGACCGGCGACCCCGTCCGCCACCCCAGTGAGCGGCAGGTCGCAACCGCATACCTCGGGCTCGTGCCGAGCGACCTCGACCCGGAGCTTCCCGACGACACCGACTGGCATCCGATCGACGAGCTACCCGAGACGGCCTTCGATCACGGCGCCATCATCCTCGCCGGCAGGGAGAGGCTTCGAGCCAAGCTCTCATACGCGAACATCGGCTTCGCACTCGCGCCACACTCCTTCTCGATCTCCCAGCTGCGCGATCTCTACGCCGCGGCGCTCGGGCACGAAGTCTCGGCGACGAACCTGCAACGTGTGCTGCTGCGACGCGAGCTGCTCAAGGCAACCGGAGAAAGGCGCGCCTCGGGTCCCAGCGGTGGCCGCCCGGCGGCGCTCTTCCGCTTCCGCTCGCGCACTCTGGAGATCACCGACCAGTTCGCGGTGCTCAGACCACCCAGTTAGCGACCCAGCTCAGACGGCCTTGAGGCCGACGGCCTTCTTGCGCGAGCGCACCTTGCCGACGACCGGAGCGTCGATCGGCTTGGCCAGCCATTCGACCAGCTCTTGCGGCGGAATCGGCCGCGTCAGGAAGTAGCCCTGGACGACATCGCAACCGAACTCGGCGAGCTCGCGCCATGTGTCCTTCGTCTCGACGCCCTCGGCGACGACCTTGAGCCCGAGGCCGCTCGCAAGGTCGATGGTCGAGCGCACGATTTGCTGGTCGTTCTCGCTCTGCGGCATATTCATCACGAAGGAGCGGTCGATCTTGATCTCTTCCACCGGCAGCTTGCGAAGATAAGAGAGCGACGAGTAACCGGTGCCGAAGTCGTCGATCGACAGCCCGACGCCGAGATCGCGTAGCTTCGTCAGGACCTCGAGCGCCTTGGGCGGATCGACCATGATCGTGTTCTCGGTGATCTCCAGCTTGAGTAGGCTCGGGTCAACTTGCCAGGTCTCGAGAAGCTGGGCGACGTCGTCGGGGAGCTCGGAATCGAGCAGGTTGCGCGCCGAGAGGTTGACCGCAATATTGAGCTTGATCCCCTGCTCTTGCCACTGGTGGCTCTGCGCCAGCGCCTCGTTTAGTACATAGAGCGTGAGCGGACGAATCAGGCCGGTGTGCTCCGCGAGCGGGATGAAGTCATCGGGGAAGGTCAGCCCGTGCTCGGGATGCTGCCAGCGCAGTAGCGCCTCGACGCTGGTTACCTTGCCGGTCTTGATGTCGGCCTTGGGCTGATAGAAGAGCACCAGCTCCTTGTTCTCGAGTCCCCGCCTCAGCTCACCGAGGAGCGCCAGGCGCTTTGGTGTGTTCTGGTCGCGGTCGGCCGCGTAAACCTCGTAGCCGGCGTGCGCTTCCTTTGCCATGTACATGGCAACGTCGGCGCGCTGGATCAGCGTGTCCACGTCGTTTCCGTGGTCGGGGAAGAGCGAGATCCCGATCGAGGTCTCAACGTCGAGCGTGAGGCCCTTCAGCATGAACGGCCTGGATAGCGCCGTCGCGATCTTGCTGGCCACGCGCATCGCCGCGTCCGCGCTCGCCGCTCCGGGCAGAAGCACCGCAAATTCGTCGCCGCCGAAGCGGGCGATCGAGTCGACGTCGCGAAGCAGGCTGCGCAGGCGCGGTCCGATGGCCTGCAGAATCAAATCGCCGTTGCGATGACCAAGCGTGTCGTTGATCTCCTTGAACCTGTCCAGGTCCATGATCAGGAGGGAGAAGCGAGAGTCCTCGCGGCGCGCTTGCAGGATCGCCTGCTCCATGCGGTCGCGGAAGAGGGTTCGGTTGGGAAGCCGGGTCAACGTATCGTGGAGAGCCTGATACTCGTTCTCCTCGACCTGAATACGCAGTTTCTTGGAAGCGCTCGCCACGAAGGCGAGCTGGGCCAGGTAGAGAACCGCCAACGCGATCGCGACAAACACCCCGGCGCTAAAGACCAGGCCGACGACAACGACCAGTGCCGCACTGAGAATCCCGAACTGAGTTGTAAGTGTGAGACGCCGCATATTTGACCTAATCGGCCCGCCGCACTTAAAACTAAAGATCATTCACCTGATTGCAGGAACACCCGTTGGGGGGATTCGGCTCGTTATCGAAACAGAAGACGTCGTCGCGCTCTCCGGTGAAAGCGTTCCACGCCGAGCGAAACGGCGGCCGGAGACGAGACCGTCTACTCATCTGCAGCGGGGGGTCTTCACTCTTCACGGGCGCGTGTAACTACATACAGGCGACCTCCGCGAAAGCACGTCGCCCCGCGATGCCCTCGTCGCGCTTTCGAGCCGACGGCTCGGGCTTGCCGGGAGAACCAGGGGTTTTTAGGTTTTCTTAGGAACTTCTTAGACCGAGCTCCACCTGGCTTCAATCCTCAGCTCTTGGCTGCACGAAAGGCATCGGGCCAGTTGGGGCCTCTTGACACGCCCCTCGCCGCGAAGTATCAAGTCTCCGGAGCTGGTCACTCGGCGGCTTATGGTGCATTAAGAAAGCCCCTGGTCAAAGAGTGCCCAGCATAGAACCGGCTGCGATGACTCAGACCACTGACATGGCTTTGCGGGTAGCTCCAGCGCCAACTTCACTCAGCGCCGAGCTAGCCACCGCCAACCGGCCGCAGCCTCTCCCATCGCTTTCGCCGTCCGTCGTTCGGCACCTTCCCGCGGTCGCATTCCGCGGCGGGGCGCCGACAGGGCGGCTGATCAGTTTCCACGAGCGCTTGTTCGAGGCTCGTGGGAAGAGCCCGTTTTCGGACGGGCACGTATGTCGCTACTACTCGGAGGAAGCATCCGGGAACGGCAAGACCGTAACTCGATCCGCTGTTTCTTCTCCGAGGTTCAATAAACCAATCCGAGCCTCTCGGCTCGGTGGAGGTGACACACATGGTAAGTCGTAGGAAATTGGCCGTTAGCATCGGAGTCGTGGCGGTCGCCGCGGTTTCGCTGCTCGCAGCCAGCTGGGCCGGTGCCTCTTCAAAGGCGTCGTACCCACGTCAGGACTCTCTCATTACGGCCGGCACGCAGTGGGGCACCATCGCCGGTTTCAACGCTTATGGGGGAAACTACGCGACCGGAATGGTGGGCCTCGTCAACGAGACGCTGCTCCGCTTTGACCCGCTCAAGGACACGTACATCAACTGGCTTGCCAAGAGCGCTAAGTTCACGGGTAAGCCCGGTGCGGTTTCAAAGACGTTCATCATCAAGGTCAGGCCTGGCATCAAGTGGAGTGACGGAAAGGCGTTCACCGGGAAGGATGTTGTTTTCAACATCTTCACGCTCGGTAAGCACGCGACCGCCTCTTGGAACGTTCTCTGGCAGAACCTGAAGTCGGTAAAGGCCAAGGGCGATACCGTCACGGTCCAGTTCAAGAAAACACCGAACTACGACCAGTGGTTCACGTTCATGTACACCAACCCGATGGTGAGCCCCACTCAGTACGCGGGCATCACCGACAGCACGTGGACGTCGTTCAGCCCGACCGATCCGATCGGGACTGGTCCGTACAAGCTCGCTTCGCTCGACGCCACGACTCGCATCGTGTGGCAGAAGCAGCCGACTTGGTGGGCAGCGAAGGCGAAGCTTTCTCCGTCGCCCGCTCCTACCTACATCATCGACCTCTGCAACGACAACAACACCACGGCCCTCAGCGGTCTTCTGACCGGCCTGCTGGACCTGGACAACAACTACATCCCTGGCATCAACAAGTACGTCGCCAGTGGCGCAATGCAGACCTACTTCCCCGGGGCTCCTTACAACCTGCCAGCGAACACCGCCTGGTTGACCCCGAACACGAAGCACGTCCCGTTGAACGACGCGAAATTCCGCAAGGCTCTCGCGGAGTCGATCAACGTCGACAGCATCGTGAACAACGACTACCACAACCTCGTCACCAAGGCGAGCGCCACCGGACTGCTCAAGGTCTGGGATAAGTGGATCAACAAGAGCCTCGTAAAGAAGTTCGGATTCACTTTCAACACCGCCAAGGCGAAGAGCGATCTGGCTGCTGCTGGTTACAAGACCGGTTCCGACGGTTACGTCGTGAACAAGGACGGCAGCAAGATCAACCTGAAGATCGCAGTTCCGTCTGGTTGGTCAGACTGGGAGACGGCGGAAGGCTTGATCGTTAACTCCGCCAAGGCCGCCGGTATTCACATCACGATCGATGTGGGCGACTTCAACCACTACCAGCTCCAGCGCAACGCTGGTCAGTTCGACCTGGTGGTCGACAACACGTACCAGATCTCCGACAACCCGTTTGTGTACTTCAACGGGCTGTTCCACCTTCCGATCATCGGAACGCAGACGTTCGCTAACTTCTCGCGTTACAACAACGCGGCAGCGTGGAAGCTTGTCTTGAAGCTCGACAGGACTCCTCTTGGTGCTACCGCAGCTCGTAAGGCGATCATGAGTTCGTTGGAGAAGTTCGAAATGACCGACGTACCGAACATTCCGATGTGGTACAACGGCGTTTGGGCCCAGACTCAGTCCAAGTACTGGACGAACTGGCCATCGTCGACGAGCAGTCGGAAGTACATCCCCGCCTCGTGGCGCGGATATCTGAACATGACGGCAATCGACATGTACACGCACGTCAAGAAGGCGTAGGACCGATAGACGTAAGTAAGCAGCACTGAAGTGATCGATCACCACCCCTCCTTCCCGCAGGTTCCGGTGGGGGAGGGGTGGTGGTCTTCTGTAGAATGGCAACGTCCTCGACCTCGCGGCTCCTCGCGAGGAGTGAAGGCGGCCCTCGGTAGACCGACGTGAACTAGGAGAGCCTGTGCGACGTTACTTCGCGAGAAAACTGATCACCTACGGCATTACGTTCTTCGCCGCGGTAACAATCGACTGGACGATTCCGCACCTGATGCCTGGCGATCCGATTGCAACGCTCATGGCTACGCTTCAACTCCAGAACGAGAAGACGTACCAGGCGATTTACAACTCTATTGATAAGGCGTTTCGAACCGATCTACCGCTCTGGAAGCAGTACTACTACTTCTGGTCACTGCTCCTCCACGGCAACCTTGGCTTCAGCATCATCAATTACCCAACCAAGGTCACTGCCCTCATCACGAATTGCGCTCCGTACACGCTTGCACTACTGCTTCCGGCGATCTTGCTGAGCTGGTACGCAGGCAACAAGGTCGGGGCGATGGCAGCGCGCAGGAAGGTGCTCGACAATACGGCGCTTCCTGTCTCCTATGCGCTCACCGCAACTCCTTACATGTGGCTCGCGATGATCCTGGCCTGGTTGCTCACGATCATCTTCAGGGTCTTCCCATCCAGCGGCGGTTACGACCCGACCCAGATTCCGGGCTGGTCGCAGAGCTTCATCACCAGTTTGGCCTACCACTGGTTCCTTCCCTTCCTGTCGCTCTTCCTGGTTGCCTTCGGCGGCTGGGCAATCGGGATGCGGAACATGATCATCTACGAGCTCGAGTCGGACTACTCGCACTA
>PKYN01000019.1 GCA_003132665.1 Actinomycetota bacterium | reverse complement strand
CATCTCAGCTCGGACGCGGAGAATAGTAGAGACCCGTAAAGGGATCGATCTCGCGTCCAAAACCGCCCGAGGCTAGACCCGGGCAAGGGCCCAAGAGCAAGCACGATTCCTCTCGCGGCGCCACACGTCATGGCTTCGTTTTGTCGCAACTGCGCGATACTTCCAGCATGGCCTCCACAGAAACTCAGCCCGTAGTAGTAATCGGCGCCCCGCTCGACCTCGGCGCCGGGCGCCGCGGCGTAGACATGGGCCCCTCGGCGATCCGCTACGCCGGTCTCGACCGCAGGCTGGCCGAGATGGGGCTCGAGGTCGAGGACTGGGGCAACATCCAGGCTCCGGTGGCCGAGGCGACCAGCCTGGGCGACGAGCACGCGCGCTTCCTGCCCGAGGTGAAGGCGATCTGCGAGCAGGTCGCCCAGCTTGTGCGCAGGGCGATCGAGCACGGCGCCTTCCCGCTTGTGCTGGGCGGCGACCACTCGATCGCGCTCGGCTCGCTGGGCGCTCTGGCCTCGGTGTACGGGCCGGGCGGCGTGCTCTACGTCGATGCCCACGGCGATCTCAACCTGCCCGAGACGAGCCCGAGCGGAAACGTGCACGGGATGGTGCTGACCGCGGCGCTGGGGCTGGCGGGCAGCGGCTTCGAGAGCTCCGAGTGGCCGCTACCGATGGTCGAGGCCGGCCGCATCGCGCTCGTCGGCGTGCGCTCGCTGGACGAGCCCGAGCGCGAGCTGGTGCGCGAGCTGGGCGTGAAGGTCTACACGATGAGCGACATCGACCGGCTGGGGCTGGAGCGGGTGATGGGGCGCGCGCTCGACGACGTGGCCGGCGCGGGCTTCGTGCACGTCTCGTTCGACATGGATTCGGTCGATCCCGACACGGCGCCTGGCGTCGGGACTCCCGTTCGCGGCGGGCTCTCCTATCGCGAGGCGCACCTGGCGCTCGAACTGGTGGCCGAGTCGGGGCTGGCCGGCTCGCTCGACATCGTCGAGGTCAACCCGATTCTCGACCGCGAGAACGCGACTGCGAAACTGGCCGTTGAGCTGGTTGCGAGCGCGCTTGGGGCTCGGATTCTCTAGCTACTTCTTCGCGTCGGGCTCCGGCTCTTCCCCAACGCCCTTCGGCTGCCAGTAGCGGCGACCGCGCAGCTCCTCGGGCAGGTAGTCGAGCTCGAAGCCCCGCTTGTCGTCGTGCGGGTAGATGTAGCCCTCACCGCTGCCGAGCGCCTTGGCGCCCTTGTAGCCCGAGCCGCGCAGCATCTTGGGCGGGCGCACGTTGCCGTGCTCGCGTACGTCCTCGCGGGCGGAGAAGATCGCCGTCTTGACGGCGTTCGACTTGGGGCAGGTCGCCAGGTAGATCGCGGCCTCGGCCAGGTTGAGCTGCACCTCGGGCAGGCCCACGTACTCGACCGCGTCGGCGGCGGCGACCGCGACTTGTAGCGCTCTCGGGTCGGCCAGGCCGACGTCTTCGGAGGCGAAGATCACCATCCGCCGCGCGATGAAACGGGGATCCTCGCCGGCCTCGATCATCGCTGCCAGGTAGTAGACGGCGGCATCGGCGTCCGAGCCGCGCATGCTTTTGATGAAGGCCGAGGCGAAGTCGAAGTGGGCGTCGCCGGCGCGGTCGTAGACGAGCGGGCGCTTGCTCGAGGCGTCCTCGACGTGGCGGGCTTCCAGCGGCTTCTTCTCGGAGCCGGCCGTCTCGGCGGCGAGGTCGAGGATGTTGAGCGCGTTTCGGGCATCGCCCCCGGCCTTCTGCGCGATCAGGCTGACCAGCTCGTCTGTCAGCTCGGCCTTCAGCTCGGCGGCGCCGCGGCGGACGATCACTTCCAGCTCCGGCTGCGTCAGCGGCTCGAGCGCGTACAGCTGGCAGCGCGAGAGCAGGGCGGAGTTGACCTGGAAGTAGGGGTTTTCGGTGGTGGCCCCGATCAGCGTGATCAGCCGCGCCTCGACCGCCGGGAGTAGCGCGTCCTGCTGGCCGCGGTTGAAACGGTGGATCTCGTCCAGGAAGAGGATCGTGCGCTTGCCGTGCGCGCCCAGGCTCTCCTTGGCCCGCGCGATCACTCCGCGCACGTCTGCGACCGAGGCCGAGACGGCGGACAGCTCCTCGAAGGCCGCGCCCGTTGTTTCCGCGACGATGCGCGCGAGCGTCGTCTTGCCCGTCCCTGGCGGCCCGAACAGGATCATCGAGCCGACCCGGTCCTCGGCGATCGCCTTGCGCAGCGCCGAGTTTGGCCCCAGCACCTGCTCCTGGCCGACGAACTCCTCCAGCGTGCGCGGGCGCAGCCGGTAGGCAAGCGGCGCCAGGCTCGCCAGCCGTTTATCCGCCGCGTCCGCGAACAGGTCGGACATGCCCCGAAGTATGCTGCCTGGAGTGGCCCTTCAGGGGGCACCCTCTGCGCGAGGAGCCGATCGATCGGCGGCTCGGGGCGCGAGATCGGTGGTACCGAGAAAGAAGTGCGCTCGCTTCGAGCGCGCTGTACATTTGCTAAGTGGCCAGTCGCGCCCGCCTTCGCATCGCCTGTTTCACACTGGGAGGGGCGTTCGTTCTGTTGGCTGGCGCCGCGGCGCCGGCCGGTGGCTCCGGAGCCCGTTCCGGCCTTGTTCGGGCCGTAGTCCCGGCGAGCGTCTCGAAGAAGGCTCAGGTCGGCCTGACACAGAAGCGTTTGCTGCCGGATCAGGCCGGCCACGTCAGGCTCGTATACAGCCTCCCGGCCTCGCGCAGAAGCCCTGTGTTCTCCCTGGCGCGTCAGCAGGGTGCGAGCTGGATCGCTCTACGCAGTTTCAAGCGCAGTGGAGATTCCTCGCGTCGTCCCCTGAAAATGAACGTCCGCCAGCTCTTCGGTGCGGTACCGGTTCAAGTCGGCCACTACCGCTTGCGGCTCGTTAGCGGCTCCGCCAGCGTCCAAATCAAGTTTTCGGTTGTGACCACCCCCATCTCCAAGCTCAGCGCCGGCGCCGACCACACCTGTCATGTCTCCGCCGCCGGCACGGTCTCTTGCTGGGGCGCGAACGCCTACGGTGAGCTGGGCGACGGGACCACGATCAATCGAGAAAAACCGGTCAGCGTTACCGGCATTACCACCGCCTTCGCCGTCAGCGCCGGTAGCCGTCATACCTGTGCGCTTCTCGCCGCCGGCCCCGGCTCGACCACCGGCTCCGTTGCCTGCTGGGGTTGGAATGTTGCGGGCCAGTTGGGCAATGGAACCACGACCGACAGCTCTACTCCGGTTCCGGTCACGGGCTTGAGCGATGCCACGGCAGTCAGCGCCGGTGGTGCCTTCTTCACGGCATTCAGCTGCGCCCTGCGAGAGGATCGGACGGTCTCCTGCTGGGGCGGCAATCATGACGGCGAGCTCGGAAACGGTTCGGCGGTCGACAGTCCCGTCCCGGTTCGAGTCCAGGGACTCTCGAACGCCATCCAGATCAGCGCCGGCCTTCGCCACGCCTGCGCACTCCAGACCAGCGGCACAGTCGAGTGTTGGGGCTTCGGCACGGAGGGCCAGCTCGGAAACGGCGAAAAGCACAATAGCTCCGTGCCGGTGCGGGTAAAGGGGATCTCGACCGCCATTCAGGTCAGCGCCGGTGGAACACATAGTTGCGCCTTGCTCTCATCGGGCGCGATCAAGTGTTGGGGTTTCCAACTCGGGACTGGCAAGAGCAAGCTGTCCCTGAGCGGAGCCCCGCTCGTCGTGAAGATGCCCGCGCCCGCCGTCGCCGTCAGTGCGGGTTGGGGCAGTACCTGTGCGCTGAGCACAACCGGTGCCACCTACTGCTGGGGCTCGAACGGCTCCGGCGAACTCGGCGTCGGGAAGGTCCTGTCGCGCTTGTTCTCCAGCGGCCGCCCGCTTCTCGTCAAGCGGCTTTCGAAGGCCTCGGCGCTGAGCGTCGGAGGCGAAGATGCGTGCGCCTTACTCCAAGCTGGTGCGATCGAGTGTTGGGGCGCCAACGATTCAGGCCAGCTCGGGAACGGGATGAGCGGCCTCGAGTCCCGTCCGGTTGTGGCCAAGGGGATTACGAACGCGACCGCTGTCAGCTCCGACTTCGCATTTTCCTGCGCCGTGCTCAAAAACGGCAGGGTCTACTGCTGGGGGCACAACTCGGACGGCCAGCTCGGCGCTAGCACCAAAGTTGAGATCCGGTCGACTCCGGCTTTGGTTGCGGGCGTTACGAACGCCGCCGCCGTTACCAGTGGAAGCGGTCACGCCTGCGCCCTCATCTCGGGAGGCACGGTCTCCTGCTGGGGCGCCGACAAGAGTGGCCAGCTTGGAAACGGCAGGAAAGTGAGCAGCATCACTCCGGTCAAGGTCAAGGGGATTTCAAACGCGCTCCAGATCGGGGCCGGCGTGGGTTTCACCTGTGCGCTCCTGGCGAGTCACGCCGTCAAGTGCTGGGGCATCAACTACGCGAGTCAGCTCGGGAACGGAACCACAACCGGCAGCACGACTCCCACCAGCGTCTTCGGGATCACGGATGCTGTCGCGCTTGATGTCGGTAGTACCAGATCCTGTGTCGTGCTCTCCGACGGAACGGTGGAGTGCTGGGGCGGATACGACCCGAAAGACCCGATGGCAAACACGGGAAGTGCGCTCCCGACCGCTGTTCTGGGTGTAACCAACGCCGTCCAAGTCAGCATCGAAAGTGAGTGCGCCCTCATCTCCGACGGCACGGTCACCTGCTGGGGCGAGGATCCGCTCCACCCCGACGGCTCGGTCCACAAGATCGCCGGGCTGGGGAACGGCATCGACCTCAGTGCCAGCTGCGCCCTCATCTCTGGCGGCGGCGTCGACTGTTGGGGCAGCAGCGAATTCGGGCAGCTGGGAAATGGCACGGTCTCGTTCGCAGGTAGTTCCGACTCCGCGGTCTCGGTCAGCGGGATCAGCAACGCCACGGCCATCGGTGGCACTGGTTTTGATGCTTGCGCTGTGCTCGCGAATGGCACGGTGGAGTGCTGGGGCTTGAACTACTGGGGTCAGCTCGGTAACGGCGAGCAGGGCTTCAGTTCCGTCCCGGTCGGTGTCATCGGCCTCGACTAGAGCTGCCTGTCGAGTGCCACCGGCCTCGCGCTCGATCAGAGCAAGGTGACACCCGGCCGCGCGTCAACCGGTGTGGTGCTCTAGCAGCCAGCTGAACACGTCCGGCTTGTACGGGACGGCCGCCTAAAGCGGCGGCCGTCTCATTGGGTTGGCTGTCTTATCTACGTCGAGCGATCAAGCCACGCGGAAGTAGAGATCCTGGTTGGCGTGGTCGGCCGAGTTTTGCGCGTTTGCCGAGACATCCATGTGGATGTCCGTACCAACCGGAATGACGGCGGGGCCGCCCTTGTCGACTATGCACTTCGTGAGATCGAGCGTGACGCTGAGCGTATTGGCGGAGTTGGCTGCCTGATCGGCGCTTCCGTCTGTCAGTTCGCCGCTCATTGTCCCCGACGACTGTGCCCCGGGCACGATTTCCAGATTCGGGTCACTCTCGGTGTAGCTCGCCGCCGAGCACGCTCCCGAATCGCTGTTGGTTCTCGGGGGAATCAGATCGCCCTGGGGCGGGATGCCGAACTCGTATACGAGCCGACCGATATCCATGAAGTCCGGCTCACCGGCGCCGGCGATACCATCGCGTTGCGGCCTCCACCAGGTGAGTTGCACCTTGATGTCGCCGCCGGCAACAGCCGTGACGGGCATCGGGTTATCGCGCGTGCCGTAAGCGCCCGCCCCCGCGGCGTAGTCGATCGTCTTGACTCCGGTACCGCCGTCGAAGCTCTTCAGAGCAGGGACGGTATTGAAGACGAAGTCGAGCGGTGCGGGCTGCAACGTGGTCACGCCGTCCTTCGATACCAGCACCGTCAACATGTCGCCGGTGCCGATCTTGGTCGAGACCGCGTGCGGGTCGAGACTGAACTCGCCGTTGAGCACCACTTCGGTTGCGCCGCCGCGCAAGATGCCGAAACCGTCGCCGCCGGTGCTGCAGCAGGAAGGCCACGGCTTCGACACGGAGGGCGGACCACCCACGCCCGGAGACGAGAACACGCCGTTCAGGACAACCTGACCGGTTCCGCCTTCGCTGCAGTAGGAGAGGCCGTGG
Source organism: Actinomycetota bacterium (assembly GCA_003132665.1). Classification (GTDB taxonomy): domain Bacteria; phylum Actinomycetota; class Thermoleophilia; order Gaiellales; family Gaiellaceae; genus Fen-549. The sequence continues at coordinate 312,528 of PKYN01000019.1, read as the reverse complement.
CAGTCGAGCTTGACGACGTCGCCTGTCGGAACAGGCATGAGCTTGATGTTGAGATTCGCGACCAGTGCCTTATCGATCTGCTCGCGGGTGACACCTGTCGCGTTCGCGTTCAGCGTGTGCGGGATGTCGAGGAAGATTTGCGACATCCAGCGACTGGTCGGCGCCGCGGGACCGCCCGGCTCAGCGCCGGGAGGAGGCGGCGGACCGGGGTTGAGCTCGGCATCGAACGCGCCTGCGAGCGGCACGAGCTGATTGCCGAAAGCGGGTCCGGCGGTTTTCGCGGAGCGCAGCGAGTTGAGCACGAGTGTGCCGCTCTCGGCCGCGTCGAGCACGTTGGGCACGCCGTCGAAGTCGGTGTCGCCGCCGTTACCGCTAGCACCATTGTGGCGAGACGAGCGTACAAAGCCGAAATTGCGGCCGTTACCGAGCGGGACTTGCTTCTTCACAAGAGCGACCCTCTTCGCGTCGAGCCAGGCGCCACGCACCTTCTTGGTCACGCGCGCAAAGCCCTTCGCTGTCACGACCTGAATACGCCCGAGCTTTGCTCCGGCGCGTACGCCGACGATCGCCTTCCCGTTCTTGTAACCGACCACGATCGGGCCGGCGTATTTCCCGCGCGGTCCGATCAGTTGCAGCGTCACTCGCTGCTCTCCCAGGCGCAGCTTGAACGATCGAGCATGCGTCGAGGTGACCTTTCCCTTGTAGCCGACGGCCAGCACCGTGTAGCCGGCCCGGTCGAGTTGGCCGCTGACGGTGAGCTGCGCCTTCTTGGCGGACGCCGCGGACGGGCCGCCGGAGAGCAGAAGCGCTCCCGCGATCAGTGCCATGACGATCAGGCTGTCGCGGAGTAACGATCGAAAATTCTTACTGCATGCCATGTTCTTCCTCTCCGAGCTGCCGAGCTGTCCGGGTACTGCCCGGGAATCGGCCCGGGGAGAGGCGCATTGAGGATCGGGCGGCGCGGAACGCGAACGAGGCGAGTCGCTTTCCCGCTTCGGGGGATGGCCGGCGGACGCGGCGGGTACGCAGGCGGCGAAATCCTCATCCGCCAGTCCCTGGCCGCGGCGTATCCTTTCGTCACGCGATCATGACGCTCGCAGACTGGAAGCGGTAGAGATGAACGGTGCAGCCGGCTCCGGGCGTCGTCGTCCTGTTCTCGTGCTCGTGCTCGTGGTTCTGCTCGTCGCGGGCGGAGTGCTCGTCGCCTGGGCGACCGACGGTCATGGTCAGCAGCGGGTGAGCGCGTGCAGGTCGCGGGTGGTGCGCGGAGTGCTGCCGGTGTGGGCGCGCGCCGGGTTCAGCAATCCTCGCCCGCGCGGGCCGTACGTTCTCGGCGCGGCCGGGAAGCTGGCCGCGCTTCTCTGGGCGAACCCACTTCTCTCACCGCCGCCGAGGGATCACAACAACAAAATCCTCTGGGTCGCGCGAGTTCCGGACGTTTCCGCCGCCGCCATGCGCATCAGCGCCCAGCGAATGATCGGATCGACCCCGGTGGGCTCGCCGGTGGGGCGCAAGCTGGTCGGCGGGCCAGGCCCTTCGATCATCAATATGCCCGCCGCGGGATGCTGGCGCTTCACTTTGCGCTGGGGTGGACAGCGCGACACCCTCGATATCAACTACGCCAGTAACGGCTGAAACGCGGCGACTTCAGTCCGAGCCCGTCGCTCGGGCCCGGTTGGCAAATCGACAATCGGGCCGAGCGCTGAACCGCAACGCTACCTCGCCGTGCATGCAAGGATGAAGCTCATGACAACGCTCGCTCTAGCCGTGCTCGGTCGCGGCCTTGTAGACCCCGCCGAGCCCGTACTCAGGGCCGACGACGAGGCGCTGCTCCGTGGTCGCGCCGCCTTCGAGACGACGCGCGTCTACGCCGGCAAGCCCTTCCGGCTCGACGATCACCTCACGCGCCTGAGCATCTCGGCGGCGCGGATGGATCTGCCCAAGCCCGACGAGGACGCCTTCCGCGCTCTCGTCGCCGAGGCGCTCCCGGGAATCGAGGACGCCTCTCTGCGCCTGGTTTGGACACCGGGCTCCAGCGAGGGTGGGGCTCCGGTCGGCTTCGCGATCTTCGGCGCGATTCCCGCCGGCCACGAGCCTTTGCGAGCGCGCGGCATGAAGGCGATCACGCTGCCGATCGGCGTGCCCTACGAGCTGCGCGCCAAGGCGCCCTGGATTCTGGGCGGCGTCAAGTCCACCAGCTACGCGGCCAACATGGCGGCGATCGCGGAAGCAGAAAGGCACGGCGCCGACGACGCCATCTTCCTGGCCGAGGACGAGATCGTGCTCGAAGGACCGAAGACGAACGTCTGGTGGCGAAGCGGCAGCACCCTCTTCACGCCCTCGCTCGAGACGGGCATCCTGGCCGGGATCACGCGCGAGTTCGTGCTCGAGGCAGCGCCGGCGCTCGGCTACGAGATCGCCGAGGGCGTGTACACGCGCTCGCAGCTCGCCGCCGCCGACGAAGCCTTCACCTCCTCTTCGGTGCGCGAGCTGATGCCGATCGTCCAGCTCGACGGCTCGCCGATTGGCGACGGTCGCCCGGGCCCCGCGGCGGCGGTGCTTCAGCAGGCGCTACGGCGTGCGGCCGCGGAAAACTGAGCCTGTCGCAAACTGCTTCGCTCGGCGAAATCGGGTATATGAGTTCTATGACCGGTGAAGAAAAAGTCCGCCTCGGCGGGATGGCGCTCGAGAACGGCGTGCTCGTTCAGGGGCCGACCGCCTGGGCCTGCGCGGTGCGCCTGCCCAGCGGAGAGGTGCGCGTGGCCGCCGAGCGGAAGCGCTTCCGCGCCTCGGGCGTTCGCTCGCGGCTGTTACGCGGGCCGGCGCGCCTGGTCGAGCAATTCTCGGTCTTGCCGGCCATTCGCCGTGCGCTGCCCGAGGCTCGCCTTCCCTTCCAGCGGCGAAGGGTGCGCGCGGCGCTGATGACCAGCTCGCTCATCGCCCGGATGGTGCGCGGCTCCTCGCGCCTCAGCCCGCTCGGTAACGAGCTTGCCGGCACGGCGTTGACGATCGTGCCCGTCGCGGTGTCGCTGCGAGGCTCGGAGCTAACCGCCTACCACGGCGCCGAGCACGCCACCATCGGCACCTACGAGCACGACGAGCCGCGAACGCGCGTGCACGAGCGCTGCGGCTCCAACCTGATCGCTCCCATGCTCGCCGGTTCGCTCGTGGCCAACCTGCTTGCCTCGCTCCTGCCCCGGCGCGCGCGCGGACCGGCTCGGGTGGCCGGTCAGGTCGCCGCGGTCGCCTTTTCAAGCGAGCTCTTGGGCTGGGCGCTCGCCCATCCCGACGAGCCCCTTTCACATGCCATCCGCCGCCCGGGAATGGAGCTGCAGCTTCACCTCGCAACCGCCGAGCCCAGCCCCGAGCAGCTCGAGGTGGCGCGCGCGGCGCTGGATGCCTGTCTCGAGCTCGAGCGCAGCGCAGACTGACGCCGCCGCCAGCCGGTAGCATCCCACTCGTGCAGGCGAAGAGCACTCATCACATCGCCGTCGCCGTCAACGACGTGGACGAGGCGCTGGCGACCTACGAGCAGCTCTTCGGCGCCGTGCTCGATCACCGCGAGACCGTTCCCGAGCAGGGCGTCGACGCGGCGATGGTCACCCTGGGCGGAAACCAGATCGAGCTGCTCGGCGCCACCGGGCCCGATACGCCGGTGGGCAAGTTCCTGGCCAAGCGCGGGCCCGGCATTCATCACATCGCTTTCGAGGTCGACGACATCCGCGCCTCGCTGGCCGAGCTCGCAGCCAAGGGCGTGACGCTGATCGACGAGAAGCCGAGGCGCGGGCTGCACGGTCTGGAAGTCGCCTTCATCCATCCCGAGAACACCTACGGCGTCCTCTACGAACTGGTGGCATATGCCTGAGAGCAAGCACATCCGCATCGAGATCGGCTTCGTCGGAGGCCAGATGATGAGCAGCCTGGTCACGAGCAAGTCGGCGAGCGAGCTGGAAGAGAGTCTGGGCAAGTCGGCGGTGACGACACTGACACTCGAAAGCAGCGAGGGCCCGTTCACCGTGGTGCTGGGGCACGTCGTCTACGTCAAGCGCTTCCCGCCCGAGGGGCAGATCGGCTTCATCACCGCGTAACCGGGCTCGGCGGGTTGCCGGATTTCGATAGGCGATCCGTGTGCGCGGAGAAGGCGGTCGGTTCGAGTCCGCTTAGTTCCACCATAAGTGTCACGTCCAAACCCCTGACCTTTGAAAGAAGGCCGGGGGTTTGGGCTTTCCGGGGGCGCTTGGCCGTGGCGGCCCGGCCCGGCCGAAGGGCGATTTCCTCGGCCTCGCTGTCGTCCTGGGCGCCATTGGCGGCCACGTCGGCCAGCCCAGGGGCGGCCAGCTGCGCGAAGGGAGCCGCGAGCATATGGCCGCTGATCTCCTCGCTGTCGATCTCGATACGCTCGAAGAAGGCCTGGTTCAGGAGGCGGCGCTCGGTATTGTCGGCTTGAAGGTAGGCGGTCTGGATGTTGTTCGTGAGGTTGAGCGCGGTGTCGAGCGTCCCGAGGATGACATCCTGCTTGATCTCGTAACGGCGGAGAAGCTCGTCTGCTGCCACGCGCTCGCGACGGATGCGCTTCTGCTCCTCGGCGAAGATATGGTCGCTGATCGCATCGCTGTAGTGAGCGGCGAGGAGCTTTCGCTCTTCGTTGTCGAGTCGAATTACCTCGGCCCGGGCACGAGTGGTTTCCTTCTCGGCGATCTGAGCGAGTGCATCCATGTGGGCGTGCACCGCTGAGCGGATGCGTTCGCGCTTCTCGTCTGAGAGCTCGACTGTTGCGTAGTGGCGTTCGACCGCGGCCTCGACCGCCTCGACTCTGTGGTGGGGCTGGTTGCAGAGCTGAGCGTGACGGCCGCCGCAGATGAAGTAGTCGTACTCGCCGCCTCTGCCACGAACGCGAGTGAAGAAGAGCCGGCGTCCGCACGCGGCGCAGCGGAGCGTGCCGCGCAGGTAGTGGTGATGGCGCCAGCTTCGCTCTCCGCTCTGGCGCTGGGAGTCGAGGAGATCCTGCACCTTGTAGAACGTGGCCTCGTCGATCAGGGGCTCATGGCGCCCCTGGTAGTCGCAGCCGTTGTAGTGAAGAGCGCCGATGTAGTAGTCGTTCCGGAGAATGGCGTTGAGTCGGTTCGCGCCGAGCACTTTGGCGGGCGTGCGACGGCCCGGGCGCGAGCGTAGGCCGCGAGCCTCGAGAATCGTGGCGAGGTCGATCAAGGAGTACTGCCCGGTCGCATAGAGGTCGAAAGCGAGCTTGATCAGCGGGGCGCGCTCCGGGTCGACGGTGATCGTTCGGATCTCGCGGCCGTCGAAGAACTCGCGCGTGTTCAGGTAACCGAGCGGCGCACGGAAGGGAGTACCGCCCGTCTTCGCCTTCTGCGTTGTGCCCTTGATGATCTCGGTGGCGAGATTGCGGCTGTAGAACTCGGCGATCGAGCTCATGATCCCGTGCAGCAGGAGCCCGGAGGGGGTCTCGTCGATGTTCTCAGTGACCGAGACGAGTTGAGCGCCCGCACCTCGGATCTTCATGACGATCGCGACGTCGTCGGCGCGGTTTCGGGCCAGGCGGTCGACCTTGTGGACGATCACGTGCGTGATGTCGCGTTCTTCGAGCCGCTTCAGCAGAGCCTGCAATCCAGCCCGGTTCGCGGTCTTGGCCGACTCGCCCCGATCGACGTACTCCTCTACGACCTGCAGGCCGAGATTCTCGGCCTTGCGCAGACAGGCCTCGCGCTGGGCAGGGATCGAGAATCCCTCCGGGTCGTAGTCCTTGTCTGCTTGTTGCGCGCTCGATACGCGTATGTAGATGACAGCGCGTCCCGGGGCGTCGGGCTCGTCGCTCGCGCGCGCGCTTGTTGCTGCTTGTCTCATATTCTCTTTGCTCCTCCTTCCTTCTTATTAGTTCTTGCGTGTCAGAGCGCAGCGATCTTTCGCTCCAGCTCAGACCTGCGCTCGGCGGCGGAGGTCTTCAGAGCCTCGTACTGAGCCTCGGCGGTCTCCGCCTTGGCTTTTGCGACTTCGACTTCCGAGTCGATCCGTACAAGCGCCCGCTCGAGCAGCTGCTTAGCCTCGTTGATCGCATCCTCTACCGAGAGCGTCTGACCGCCACGCCGACTGTCGCCCTTCAGACCGAGCCTCGAGCGCTGGTTGTAGTAGCTCGCGCGCACGGCGGCCTCGCTCCTGCCGGTATCGGCGGCGATCTGTCTGACCGCGTCGGAGAGGCGCATACCGCTCTCTAGTAGCTTTCCGATCGCCGCGTAGGTCTCTTCTGCCTTTGTTATTCCCACAAAACAACCCCCATGTTGTAAACGTGTTGTTACACATATTATAACTCGTTAGTTAGTGATGTTGCAACGTGTGGTATGTTGTGAGGCGGCCCGAATCGTGAGATCCGGGCCGCCTTTCCATCCGCGTGCGACTACGCACTGAGAGCGTCGATCTTGGCCTGAATGGCCACTTTTCGCTCCTCTGCCGTGTCGCGGAGGTGTTCGTATTCGGCCTTGGCCTCCGCTGCGCGAGCTTTGGCGACCTCTATCTCGCCGTCGATTGAGGCGATCGCCCGGTTGAGGACGATCACCGCTGAATCGATAGCGTCTTCGGTCGTCGTCTGGCGCTTGCGCTTGCGAGGGACCGACTGGCCGATTGAGCGGGTGTGGGCGTAGTAAGCGCCGCGCATCGAGTTGAACGGCTGTCCAAACTCTTCGGCGACCTGCCGGAAAGCGTCTGCCTTCCGGCTACCCGAGGCCACCAGGGCCTCGACTCGCTCGTACACCTCTTGAGCCTTTGTCATGACTCATGCCTCCTTTCGAGAGGGGTGGATGGTTTTGCGGCGGACAGAAACCGACTGAGGGTTTCCGTCCACCGTCTGGCCATCAAGCCCCGGGCTTGTCGACATGGCGTGTGTGCGCTCGACCGCGTGAGCGAGTCGGGCGCGGGCGATCCGCGCGTAAGCGGGGTCGCGCTCGATTCCGAGGAATTGGCGCCCCTCCGAAAGAGCGGCGACTCCCGTCGAGCCGCTGCCGGCGAAGGGATCGAGCACGAGGCCATTCGGCGGGCAGACGAGGCGCACGAGCCAACTCATCAGCTCGACTGGTTTCACGGTCGGGTGCGTGTTTCGGCGCGGGCGGGTCTCCTTGCCGCCGAAGATGTGCATCGCCGTCTCGGGGAGTGCTTCGCAGCCTGCGTCTCGCTCCGAGCGAGACGGCTTCGAGCAGTAGAAGAAACGGCTCGGAGCCTGGGCGGGGCGAGAGCGGTCGAGCAGCCTGACCGGGCAGGTACTCGTGCAACGGGCGCTCTGGCAGCGCCGCGTGTGGCTGAGCGCGACGTTGCAGGGCCAGCGTCCGAGCCCGTGAGCGCTCGCTGGTAGGCGCGTTTCGTCGATCCCGAGCCGCCCGGTACCCCAGGCCTCTTCGGTCTCGGCGAGCGTTCCGGTGAGCGGCGCTCGCGCGAGCAAGATCGGCTCGTAGCCCGGCTTGAGCGTGCTCGAACGACCGTTTTCGAGCCCGTTTTTCGGAACGCCGCTGCCATAGAGCCAGACGAGCTGATCGCGCAGCTCGAAGCCCGCGTCCTCGATACCCGCGGCGAGGCGGTGAGCGGTGCGCGTGGCTCCGAAAGCGAGTAGGTAGCCGCCTGGCTTGAGCACGCGCAGGCATTCGCGCGCCCAGAGCGCCGTCCAGCGCTCGAAAGCCTCCGCTTCGCTTTGACCGGCGATGCCGGTGGCTCGGCGGATGTCGCGTCCATCCCAGGTCTGGCCATGGAGACCGATTCCGTAGGGAGGATCGGTAACGACCGCATCGACGCTGCAAGCTGGATACACGCGAAGCAGCTCGAGCGCGTCACCCTCGACGAGCCGCCACCGGATCGCATCCTCCGGGATGGCGAGAGCGCTCATCTGGCGCCTCCACTCGAGGTCGGCCAACTCTCGCTCCCGGTCAGGAGCGCGCTGGCCTCTTCCGTGCCGCCGACAGCGAAGAGCTGCCTCGCTTCAGTCGGCAGCCCTGCGAAGAGTGCGGCGAGAAATTCCACTCTGCTCGGCTGAGAGGCGATCCAGACGACGCGGGGGAAGACACCACTCGCCGCTTGTTCGCGACCTGTCCGGAAGTAGTAGAGGAAGGCGTACGCCTTCTTGAGTAGGGCGCCTCTTCCCTCGGTTCCGCAGTCGATCTCTACGAAGGAAACGTACTCGTAGTCGCCGCGCGCAATACGCACCAGAGCGTCGGGCTTGAGCGTGGCCTGAGCCCCGAGCGCGGTCGTGAACGCACGCCAGCAGGCGGGCTCTGTCTCAAAGCCGATTAGCTCGAACTCGCCGGAACGGCTTGCCTCGACCAGCGACACGTAGAGATCGGCAATGGCGAGCGTGTGCGTCGCGAAGGCCGTGCCGGGCTCGTGCACACCGCGGTTCGAGGCGATGCCGGTTCCACTCCAGTAGGCGAGCAGACGCTTACCTGCGGCGGTTGTCGCGTAGAGGTGGCCGCTACTTCCCGCCCGAGTACCGCCGACACGCCGTTCGAGCCGGCGAAGCAGTCCCTCCTCGACCAGGTTGGCAAGCGCCCTGCGGCAGAGCCTGGCGCTTCCCGTCTCGCTCTCTATCTCGCTGAAGAAGAGTCTCCGTGCCTGATCGGCTCTCAGCAGACGGAAACGCTCGACCGTCTCCAAGATCTGACGCTCTCGTGAGGGGAGTCGATCGGCCAACTCAACGAGGCTGGTGCGACTGAGGCGACTCACAGCCTGCCTCCAGAGGAAGAGAAAAAGAACGGCAAGGGCGTATGAGTCGCGTCGCTTGGCGCGCACGATCCCGCCAGGAGTGCGGAATTGGCCGCCTCTCTCCTCGACGCGAGCGGACTGGCGAGCGGACCCATCACTGCTCTCTCCTGCGCTTACCGATCGGCGCCTCGTTAATACTTCCTGCGGCTTGTGCGACACCCGTTTGGCCGTGGCGCTCAGAGAGCGCCCGATCAACCAGGGAGAGGTCGCGGCCGTAGTGCTCGGCGGATGCCTTACGCACGAGTGCCGGGTCGCTCGTCTCCTTAGGTGGCGGCAGAGTGCGACCGCTCGCGGGCGTCGCGACCTCGCCCGGGCCGAGCCCGATGCGAGCGATCATCTCGAAGGCGCCGAGATGAAGGAGCCCCTCGGTGCTGACGCCGGGAAGATGGCGCGCGAGCAGCTCGGCATCTTCGTCGTGGTTCTGGCGGAAGGCAACGAGCGTCGCTGCGTTCGTGAGCGCGGCGTTTCGGACGGTTGTCGGCAGCTGCATCGCCGACTGGACGGCTAGCGTCAGGCCGACTCCCAGCCCGCGCGCCAGCTCGAACATGCTGTCGATGGGCACCGGGATGTCGCCGAGCACTCTCGGCTCGTCGATGTAGGCGAGAAACGGCTTTCTCCTCGTCGGGGGCGTCGCCGAGCGGGCCTGGATGGCGGTGAAGAGCTGATAGACGACGAGAGCGCCGAGCAGCCTCGCGGCCGGGGCACCGATCCTGCCCGGGGAGAGCGAGACGATCACGACCTTGCCGCAGCGGATCACCTCGGCCATGTCGAGTGTCGGATCCGCCTGCGAGAGAACGCCGCGCAGGACGCGGCGGCCAAGCAGCTCCGTGAGCTTGTTCAGGGGGGCGCCGAGTTGGTTCGCGCGCTCGCGCGGGTTCATGGCCTCGAACGCCGCCCAGGTCGCCTGCAGCATCGGGTCGCCGATCTTGCCGACCAGGCGGCGTCGGTAGGCATCGTCTGAGAACACGTAGGGGAGATCGCCGAGCGTTCCTTTGGGATCGTGCGCCACGGTGACGAGGCCGGCGCGCAACCACTGCTCGGAGCGGACGCCCCAGGAGTCCCGGAAGATTTCGCGCAGGACGTTCAACACCAAATCAGCGGCGAGCTCGGGGTCGCTTGTCTTGCCGAAGACGCGCAGTCCTGGCACCGGGCCGCCCGCGGCGGGGTCGAGCACTATCACGTCGGAGAGGCGCTTCTCGGGAACGCGTGCGAGGAGGTCGTCGGCGAGGTCGCCCTTGCCATCGAGAACGAGGCAGCCTCGCCCCTCCATCAGGTCGGAGACAACCAGGCCGGTGATCAGGGCGCTCTTCCCCGAGCCGGTGGGGCCTGCAAGCAGGCTGTGCGATAGAGCACCGACAACCGGCTGAGCGAGCCCGCGTCGCTCCATACCCGGCCAGGTCGAAAGGCCCAGGATGCGACCGCGGTCTGGGATTCGCCTGTCGGGAAGAAGAAACGGAGCGATACCGAGGGAGAGACCCGGAAGCCGAGGCGCTCCGATCGGCCAGCCGATGAGCCCGGCAAGCTCCGAAGGAGAGAGCAGATCGCCACCGGCCGATCTACGCTCGAGCGCCCTTGCGATCGCGCCGCTGCGTAGTCGGCGGATAGTCAGCCCTCCGCGCGCGCCTCTGCGTGTTCGAAAGACCGAGGTCACTCGGCTGAGTAGATGCGCCGCACGCTTCGGATGGCCGCAGGCGACGGCCACGAGCACGCGCGCCTGTACGAGCGGCCCTGCGTACTTGCCCTTGAGCGCTCGCACCCGCTCGGCGTCGACGTGCGCTCCGCCGCTAAAGAGATCGAACGGAAACCCTGCTTTCGTTTGCCGAGCAGTGCTCCCGCTCGTTTGCGGCAGCGGAGCCGGTCGTCCGGGCCGGAGCTCGACCCGAAGCAGCACGGCTTCGTCTTTCGCCAACGGATGGAACGCGGCGAGCATTCCGGCCGCTGCTTCGCCGATCCCGTCGGTTCGAAGTAGTACGTGCGAGTGAGACCAGGAAAGCCGAGCGCCCATCTGCCAGGTCGGGTTGGCCCGAGCCTTGACCGGCTCGATGCGGAGATCGGGGATCAGGCCTCGCAGCTGCCCGCAGACGTTGTCGAGGGGCGCTTGCTCGGCGATGAGCGAGTGGCTGATCCCGTCCTCGGTCGCGAGCGTCTCGAGTACGACACTCGCCCGCCTGGGTAGTCCTGAGACCGCTCCCAAGAGAGCCTCGACCGCCTCTCGGGTCAGTTCGCTTCCAAAGCGAAGCTCGACCGCCTGAAGCGGTCGTCTTCCTGACTTGCCGTGATACTTCGCGGCAAGCGCTCCTACGGCTAGGCCGGCGCCGATGCTTCCGGCGCCGCCGGCGGCCGCGAGCAACACATCCATCAGGCGACCTCCCGCTTTTCAGGAGGGGAGGACTCCGCCGCGATCGGAAGGACACTCACGCGCTCTTCGATCAGGCGCCTGGCCATCATCCAGAGTGCGACGGCGAGCTTCGCTTCGTCGATCTCAGTAAGTGGACGTGAGCGCACGCGAACCTGCCGCGTCGCTCCGGGAGGACTAGACGCGCTCTTGCGCATCGATAACTCCTGAACTAGCCCACCCGGTTAGTTTTTGTAACGTCACGACTGTCTCACATGTTGTCCAAATTGTCAACACTATTTTCTGAAATGCCGCTCTATAACAGGGGTCGAGTCTCACCAGCGCTCCCTCCACCAGCGAACGATCTGGAAGATCCCGACGATCGCGGCGATGGCGATCAGAAACGGCACCGCCGGCTTGATCAGCGCGACGGCGACGTTGATGACGATCGCGGCCAGGAGCAGGCTCCAGAGGAAGCGAAACCAGGTGTCGAGGATCGGGTTCAAGCGCCGGCTTTCTGCGGGCAGATGATCGGTCGGATCGGAGCCTCGGCCGAGACGTCGTTTCCCTCGCGGTTCAGCACGAGGGCTCCGTATTGAGGGTGGGTGTCCAGGAGCGCAGGAACGCACCGGAGCGGGTGAAGTACGCCCGCCAGAAATTGCGCATGCTGAGCTGGATTGAGTTCGGGATCTTCCGGCCCGGATCGAGCCCGGCGCCGACCACGTATACGCAGACACCGCTGAGCTGCGCGACCTTGCCGGTCTGCGCGAGCTTGGTGACGAGTCGCGCGGTCTCCGCGCGGCTCAGCGCACGCTTCTTCAGGTTCAGTCCGTCAGAGGGGCTGTAGGCCCACATGTTCGAACTGAGAACGAGCGTCCGCGGCCCGGGCGGCTGGAAGGCAAAGAACTCGCTGGCGGCGACCAGGCTGCCGAGGATGTCCGTTCCGGGACGGCTCGATCGGTGGGCGAAAAGCGTCTTCGCCTGCTGCTTCACCTGCTCGGCCTGCCGGGCGAGGTCGAGCCTTTGGTAGTAGGAGTTCAGATCGGAGGGATCGGGACTGAAGCGGTGGTTGATCGGCCAGGCGATCGTGGCGAGAGCGCTCCACTGGAACGGCGCTGCCGCGACGAAGCCACGATCCGCGGCGGCGAGGTCGGTCATCTCGCCGAGGATCCGTAGCGCCTCCGCTCGCTCGGCTGCGGTCGAGTCGAGACTTACATCGGCGAGCTCGACCCGCTGCGAGACGCCGATCGGGCCACCTTTCCCCGTCGGGAACGTGCACGCCGCCGAGGCGGTCACGAGCGCTGCGACCAGTATCAGTAGGGTCGTAGTCTTGAGCGTTTTCATGGCGTGTTCTCCTTCCTGTCTGAGTCACGAAGGGCTGGTTTGATGCGCCTTGCCGCTGTCGTCCACGGCTCGACCGGAGGCGACTTGCCGTTCAGGGATAGGCGTCCGTTCGTGAACGCCGGCCTAACCCGAAACGAACGCGGGATCCGGCCGATCGCGCCGCCAGCCGCCCAGTCGGCGATCGCGTGCGGCGGGTCGGGGAGCCTACGTCTGAGGATGGCGAGGTAGTCGGCCTCCTCGTGCCGGTGGTGACGAAATAGCCGCTCGAGCCGAAGCTCGGTTCTCTCGTCGAGGGTGTCGATTCGGATGAGCAGTCGTACGCGCCGGCGCTCAAGCTTCTCCAGTGCTATCTCAGCAGTGGCCCGTTCGGTCACAAAGTCGGCTATCTCGGCTTCGATGTCGCGTAACTCATCCCCGCGACCGCGCTGATAGGCGAGGTAGAAAGCGCTGAGCAAGACCAGCGCGTGAAGGAGCCCGAGCGCTGCGCCAAGCCAGGAGGGATGGCTGACTCCCTGTCCGGCGAACTGGCGGCTGACCGCGCTGATCTCGCTCGCGCGCAGCATCGCCAGCCACACGACGGCACCAGTAAGGAAAACCACGCCGAGCGTGAGCACCGCTCGGTGGATTTGCCAGTCGCGACGGCTTTCTCTCCGATCGCTCTCCTCGCGTACGACGCGGGAAGCAACCAGACCGAGCGCGTGAACGCTCCCGATAAGCATCATCCCGACCAACACCGAGATCAGCCGGATCGTTCTATCGTCGGCCGGTAGTCTCGTGAAGGACAGTTTGAGGAGCGGATACTCCGCTACCGAGAAGAGCACCATGAGCGCCACATAGGCGACGAGCGGCATCTGACCGATCGGCCTCGCCGCCTCTACGAGCTGGTCGCGTCTTCGCTCGGCCTTTTCGATCTTCGCGTTTCCGTTCTCAACATCGGCTTCGCGCCAGACGTGCTCGCACTCGACGTCTGCCAGCTCTTCTTCGAACTCGCCCCTTTCCGCAGTCGCGTGCTCGAGCTCGTTGCTCGCCGCTTCTCCGTGGTCAGCGATCAGTCCGTCCTGGTACGCGCTCCGGTCACCGAGTGGGTAGCCGCTCTCGAGATCGCGTCGAGCCGCTTTCTTGCCGGAGCCACGGACAGTCTCCGGTCGCACCTCGACGGGCTCAGTCCTGCGCTTCGTCGGCAACCGCGCGACAACTGCCGCGCCCGTTCGGTTCGGCCTCCGCTTCGTTCTGGCCATCAGGCCGCCCTCCGATCCTTTTTAGGGCGATTACCCCTGCCTAGCTCGTGTGGCCTCGGCAGCGCGTCGACTGGAGTCTCCGCATCTTCAAGATGGCGATTGCTAAGCGCACTGTGGTGTACCGGCTACGCCCCTGCGCTGTACCAGTTACGCCACTGCGATGCATGAACTTGGCTCTCGGCGGCGGCCGGGAGGAGTAAGTCTCGGGCTAAGATCAACTCCGCTAAATCTGAGGAGGCGGAACTTGGGCCAGGAAGCTCTTCGAGACAGGATCTACGAGCTCATGCGGCAGCGGGGTATGAGACAACAGGATCTCGTCAGGATAAGCAAACGTCCGCGCAGCACGGTCGAGAAACTCCTGAGGTGCGAGATTGCCAATCCGTCGATTGACCTGCTCCGAGACATCGCACGTGCCCTACATGTTCACTACTCGGATCTGGTCGGTCACATGTACTCGGACTACAGGAGGCCTCTCCGCGCGTATGGAAGGGCGGCCAAGTACAGCGAGTATGACTCGGCTTTCGTCGCCGACGTAACCTACCCTGACAACTCAGCTGTTGCCGCGAATCAAGAGTTCGAGAAGGTCTGGGAGATCCAGAACACCGGCGAGTTTCCCTGGGTTGATTTCCGCCTCGTCAATACCGATGACCAAGCGATGCCCGTGTACATGCAGCCGAGTGAGCGCGAGATAGCGTTAGGCCGCGTCGAGCCGGGACAGACGGCGCAAATCCGCGTCTACCTCAAAGCTCCGGGCTTCGCGGGCTCCTTCATCTCCCGGTGGAAGTTGGTTGACACTGATGGAGAACTGGTGTTTCCGGACAAAGATGGCATTTGGTGCCAGATCGTGGTCGAAGACATTTGACGACGGAGACGTCTGAGTCGTTCGGGACGGCGCCTTTGGTAGGCGGTCATTGCCGAATGAAGCGTCGCTGAAACTACTTCTTGTTGCTGCCCTTGATAGCCGTCTTCCCGAGCGCCTTCAGAGTGCTTTCGTGGACGACCTTGGGCTGCGCTTTTCCTGGTCCTGACTCGGGCCTTCCGACCTCAGGGCTCTTGGCCATCTTCTTCCTCTTCCCGTTGTCTTCTTCTGGCTTACCAATCGAAGGAGTGACCGAAAGCTTTGGCGACGATCCAGGCTTGCTGCACGGGAGTCTTGCTCTCCATGTTGTGATCCGAATACTGCAACCCATCGTGTGGAAACGAGATCATCGCGATTAGGTGGCCGCCCGCACCGTCGAACTCAAGCACTTGCACGCCGTCGAATTGAACGCCGGCAATCGACTCCCGGCAGATCCGCTCCTTCGTCTGGGCTCTCGCGTCGTCCACGCGCAAGAGACTAACCGAGTGCTAGCGGGAGCCCGCCCTCAGCCGACTCAGATGTCAATCGATATCGGGATTCCTACTTCCTGCGCAACGGGTGTCCAAAGATCGACCTCCTGCTCTGGAGTCTCGATCGATATGACAAGGGCGTACCGTGCCCCTCTCTCGCTGTGATCCCGGTCTTTCCGCTGCTTCCACCATCCCGTCACCGGATAGACGCCCACGACCCCCCGCTGAGCGAGGTCAGCTGCTGTCCCTACCCAAATATCGGTGTGGAGAGATCCGCGTGAACGTTGATCTGCGCCAAAGAACCACTCCGCGGAATCGCTCTCGGCCGGGACGAAGTGTTTGTCCTCCACTCTCGCGCGCTCGTTTATGCGCTTTCGGAACTCGTCGGTTGACTCCGTGGAACGGCGCACATCGAAGCGAAGTCCGTGGGAAGAGTATGAGTATCGGCGTCTCCAACCGCGGTTCCCAGGATTTGGCTCAACGAAATACGAAAGGGTCACGCGCATCCGGACTTGCGCGCCGCCAAGCTCCGTCAATACATCTGTCGGCCACGGAAGTTCGTGAAGATGCATCTCGCGCATACGACCATCACCATCAAACGGATGAATAACGTCCTGTGCAACAAGCGTGAGGGCGTCGGCAGCACTTCGCGTCGCGCGGAGGAGATCGGGGACCCCCATTCCATAACGGCGCTGAAGCGTCGCTTTTTCCCTTCGCTGTTCGGCTCCAGCGAATCTTGCGTGCATAGCATCGGTCCACTCGGCCGAGTGAACGATGAGCGCTCGAACAGCCTCCGGCCACAATCCCGGATACTGGGCGGAGATTCGCGCTGCGAGATACGCGGCTTGTGAAGTGGCCGCGCTCGTCGCGTTTGTGACCGTCAACAGCCGTTGGTCCGATATCGGAGCTTTCGTTGTCAGCACTTGCAGAACCTCCGGAGTGTCGAACTCCGTCGCAGCAGGCGACAACGCGAGGTTCCCGCCTTCGAGAACAACATCCGGCTTTATCGGCCAAGCGGCGCTGAACAGGACAGATGTCCGACTGAACGGCGCGAGCTCGCCACGTTCTGCAACCGGCGTCCAGCCCTCGTAATCGGGTTGAGCCCGCAGATCGTCACGATCGGTATACGCGCCCACGGTCAACGCGTTCCACGACTGCGCGGGATCCTCAACCGGTTCGAGATCGCTCCTCGTGAGATGGTCGGTCTCCCAAATGTCGACGTTTCCAGCGGAGACGACGAACAAACGATGCGCGCTGTCTTCCTCGTCATCTAGGAAGATCAGACCATCGCTTGTCGGGACGACTGCGACCCCCGCCGCAAGAGCATCGATAGCTGCTGACCACGACGTCGGCTGGCCAAACGGCGTTTCCTGCTTAGCCCCCGACGATTCTGGCGCTGTCTCCCAACCAGACGTGATGGCCATCGAAAACACCCGCCTTCGATTAGGCATCTCGATCTCCGCGAGACTCGCAGCTGTCGCGGTGACGGCGCCAAATAGCTCGGGCGGATTCGCAGCCGGTCGAGGCGGAAGTACCTTGACGGATTCGAGCCTATGGCTAAGACGGACCGGGGAGTTCGAAAGGACGGCCTCCGCAACATCTCCGTAAAGGGCGAGGCCAGCCATTTGAGTTCCATGGCCGTCATGGTCGCTACTAGCCCATGCGGGGTCGCACGTGTGACAGTCGCTCGTCTCGAGCGAGTGGGTTAGGAGAGGATGGGACTGGTGAACGCCAGTGTCGAGAACGCACACGGCTGGAGCATCTCGCGGTGCGGGATCTGTCCGATCAGCGAGTCGGTTCACCAGCTGCGCCTGCTCGGTGGGAGGTTCGAGCGCAAAGAGCTCTCTTGGTTCGCGAGGTCGGCGAAGTTCTGAAAGGTCATCGAGCACATCGAGAGCCGTCGTTAAGTCGGTTGCGGTCGCCTGTATCAGGACTACCGTGCGATCGGCGAAACCGAGGCTCGTCCTACCGAGCGTCGCCCCAACGGCCTCCGCGAATCTTGCTACACGAGTTGTTTCTTGCCCATCGCGCCGGCGTAGCCAGAGTTCCCACCAGACTCGCTCATCCGCCTTTGGGTATTCGCTTGGTGGATCCGTCCAGAGAGCCTCTAGGGAGGCAAGACCTATCGACCGAATCGGATCGAGCAGCCGCATATTACGCGGCTTCTCCTCATCGACTGTCTCCAAGTACTTACCAATACGGCCTAGGAAGTGGCCGAGCGTCCCGTCTGGGATGAATACGGTGGCATGTTCGACCTTTTCGCCGTCACGTTCGGATTCCCGAACCGAGACCAGCTCTGGATGGCGCCGACCTTGCCGTGAGTCCAGGGATTCGAGTACAAGCTCGACGCCCGGGAACGATTCGAAGACAACGTAGATCCCGTCTATCGCACCATCGACGTCCAGCGGTCGCGCTTGTCGTCGTGCTAGTCCTTCGCTCTCCGCGAGGGTAAGAGCACGAGCTAGGTTGTCGCCGTGTTCGCGCCGATCGGACGGCGGAGCATACGCTCGCGGGGGGATGACGCGAGGGGGACGTCGATAGGGTTCGGCAAGGGCCGGGCGTCGGGTGAGTATATGCGGCCGATTTCGAGGCGCCATGCTTTAGGAAGCGCTACGCGGGTGCCGTTCTCGCAGCGCTGCGACCAACGTGTCCGTTTCTACTCGCTCCTTGCCGGCCAAGATCGCATCCTTAGCTGCCTGCTCAGCCGAAAGGGTGACCTCTGCGTGACTCAGCCCAGCCGCGGCGTCGTCGATCCTTGGCCACGAGATACGGCCGAGCTTCACGGTCGCAAGTCGACTTCGGATCACAGCTCGCGCCAGTTCGGGCGTGGGGAGCGGGTACTGGATTACCGAGTCGAAACGGCGAAAGACCGCTTCGTCAAGGAGTTGTGGGTGGTTCGTTGCCGCGACGAGGATGCTGTCTGAGGGCTCCTGCTCTAGGAATTGGAGAAACGAGTTCAGCACACGGCGTATTTCGCCCACGTCATTGGACCGCGCACGCTCTCCGCCTAGCGCATCCACCTCATCGAATAGGTAGAGACCGCGCGTTTCGGCGAGAGCGTCGAAGACGAGCCTAAGTTTCGCGGCCGTTTCGCCCATGAACTTGGTGATAAGACCATCAAGCCGGATCAAGAAGAGCGGAAGTCGCAGTTCGCCGGCTAGCGCGCTCGCGGACAGAGTCTTGCCGGTACCCGGTGGACCGATCAGGAGAAGTCGTCGGAGAGGACGAAAGCCCTGAGCTTGTAGCCGATCATTCTGTCGTTGCTCCAGGACTACTCGCTCGAGTCGGTCACGAACCTCCGGCTCCAAAACGAGATCGGCCATCTTCGTAGTCGAGTACGAGACAGTGAGCAGAGATGAGAGTTCGCCCTTCGGTTGAGCGACGGGGACCGGACGGCGATGCGCGTGCGTACGCCGCCCCTCTTCCTTCCGAAGCTGATCAACGAGGTCGCGGAGATCCTGGGCAAAACGACCCTGGCCACCGCGAGCGGCGCGCGCAGCTACCTGCAGAGCCACCGAATAGAACTTCGTGTCGTCGCCGTCTGCGTGGCTTCTGATGAGGGCTTTGACCTGGTCAGCGGTCGCCATTGAGGTGCTTTCCTGCCACTCGGCGAGCTGAACATACACCCGAACAGATGGCCGAGATCATCATGAACGACAACTCTACGAGATAGGTGAGACGATAGCGCTCCTAACGACTTCGCCGCCTACGTCAGATCACCTTATCTTGGCAAGCGGAGGATGCCCGCCGTGTTCTGCGTCCCCTGCGCCCGGTGAGTGAAACTTTCTAGCGGTAGTCGCTGTACTCGGGGCCGAGCGCACTCGGTCCCGACACGCGCTAGCTGCGGCGGGCAGCCAACTCGCGGTCGATAGCTGAGATTTCACTCCAGACGTTCTTTTCCATGCCCTCTATCTCTTTGTAGCCTTCGAACTCCCAGAAATGAGAGCCAACCCGCTTCTCGAAATCACTTTTCCTGCGCTTGAGCCCCCGTAAAGCGTCCTCATGGCCTCTCCGCCAATTGAGTAGCTCGGCTTCCGAGTGGTTCTGGTACGGGCGACTTGCCATTGGCGCCGCCCATCCTCGCTGACTACGCGCTGCTGTGTCAAGCGCTCAGCGTCCAGAATCCACTCATTCCGCCATCGCCCACCGCGGACAGCCGAGAAAGATAGTCGTGCCCGCGGTCAGTGATCTCGGCACGCCAGGTCTTCCCATGACCGCTGACCGGTACGAGGTCGCGCGTTCGCGGTACCGCTGCAGAGATGCGGTGCTCGAAGCCTTCCATCACGCCATCGGGGCAGCCATCGGCAATCCAGCGAAGCACGGCGATCTGGGCCTCGTTAAGGATCCCCACATAGGACGTCATCGTTCACATTCTTCGTTCGCTGAGTGTTCCGGACCCCGACTGATGCTCAGAGATCGTGGCGTCCGGCTATATGAGCTAGTGGCAGAACGTGTCAAATGTTACAATTGGCTTATGGAACGAAATCCGGAAAGCATCGAGGTCCGAAGTCCGGACGAGCTCAAACCAGCTTCTCGCTCGCTCCGCGCGGTGAGAGCGCTCGGCGCCGTTGCAATATGGGGATTCGTCCCGGCTACCGACTAGACGCTCGTCCAGCCTTTGTCGCGCGGGTGGTTTCGTAGACGCCCCATCCCAACCTTCGGAAGCGCGGCCGATCGCCATTCGAGCCCGCGGATAAGGTGGATCTCACTGTGCTCCACAAGAGAGGGGCGCCTGCGAGGTCGCACGCGGCTCTGACCTTAGGTGCGACGTACGAACCCCTGAGCGCGGCCTCAGAGTTCGTATCCGCCGCTGTCCTCGAACTACGTTTATTCGAAGACGCGGTCAAGCTCGATTGTGTCTCGCTCATCGCTCTCGTCGGGCTGGAAGAAGCGCTGCGCGATCGCCGTCGGCACGATCGCCGAGAGGATGACGACCGTGATCAGAAGCGAGAACCGTGTCCTGTCGATGATGTCGGCGTTCAAGGCATCCCGAGCAGGGCCGAGGTTGGCCGCGACCCTGCTATCTGCTCGCGGAAGGCTACGTCGAGACCTACGCCGAGCTGGTCGAGTCAATCGACTGAGACTTTGTTTCGATCTGTCGGCGCAAACTCGGAGACAGAATCACCACAGCCAGAGCGGCCAGTGCGGCGATAGAACCAAAGAGGAACGCCGGCTTTGGCCCGAAGGAATCCCAAAGAACGCCCGCAATCACGCTGGCCGGCAGAAGAAGGAGTCCACTGGCAGCAGCAATGAGGCCGAAGGCTGCACCGCGCCGCTCTTCGGGCACAAGGCCGACGACCCAAGCCTTGATAGTGCCTTGCGCGATGGCGTAGTAAACCCCGTAACCCAAGAAGAGCGCGATAAGCTGCCAGGCCCGGCTGGCAAAGGCAAAACCAGCATAGGTGGCGGCATAAGCGATCCAGGCGACGATCAACAGTGGCCGACGGCCGATCCGGTCGGAGAGAACCCCGGCGGGGACAGCGAGCAGTGCATAGACGAGGTTGAAGCCCGCAAAGAGGACGGCCAGGTACGCGGCGTTCAGGCCGGCGCCGTGGGCTCGGAGCAGTAGGAGGGTGTCGCTTGAGTTTGCGATACCGAAGAGGGTGACTGCGATGAGCAGGATGAAGAATGGTCGGGGCAGGCTCCTGATGGAGACGTTCACGTGCTTTCCCCGAGGTGCCACGTCATGAGCGCGCCGTAGTTGATAAATCGCTCCGAAAGCGGGAAGAGACGCGAGTGCGAAGGCGAGCCGGAGACCTCCCGCGCTTTGACCGACAACGAACAGAATGCCGGCCGCAGCTAAGGGCCCGGCGACTGAGCCAAGGGTGTCAAGCATGACTTGGAGGCCAAAGGAGCGCCCCATTGCCTCATCGTCTGCATCTGCTGCGACTAAGACGTCTCTGGGAGCGTCCTTGCCGCCCTTGCCGAGTCCGTCGGCTACTCGGAGAATGCCGACAGCCACTACAGAGGGAGCGGCGGCGATCAAGGGGCGAGCGATCAACGAGACGGCATAAGAAAAACGAGTTAACCGTAGCGGTGAGCGACCACGGTCGACGGCGCGTCCGCTCAAATAGCGAGCGAGAGTTACTCCGACTCCGAGAAGTCCTTCGACGACACCCAGCGCGGTCTTGGACGAGCTAAGGGCTACGACGAGGAAGATTGGGAGAAGCGGGTAAACCATCTCCTGGGACATTCCGCTCCAAAAAGCGGTCCAGCCCAGGATTCGGACGTTGGACTGCTTTGCGGCGCTCACAGCCACCGAGGTTCTTTCGCTCTTCTCTACCTCTGGGCGTTCTGGAAGCGTTTCTTTCACGTCAAGCTTGAGCTTTTGTGGATTCGGTGTTCTTTCCTCAGACAGATTCAGACGGCTACGAGTGCCTCAATTCCAAGGCACTCTCAAGCTCGAGCATGTCTCGCTCATCACTCTCGCTCGGTTGGAAGAAGCGCTGGGCGATTGCCGTGGGCACTATCGCCGAGAGGATCACGACCGCGATCAATAGCGAGAACTGGGTGCGGTCGATAATGCCGGCGTTGAGCCCGTAGAGCGACGAGATCGCGCCGAAGGTGAGTCCGGTCGACATGAGCAGGGTCGTGAACGCTCCGTGCGGCGCCGTGTAGCGACGAGCGAGCGGGTAGACGGCCGCCAGTTTCGGCACCATCTTGGCCGCAAAAAGCAGGCCGAGCAGTCCGAGGTTGGCCCAGAGCGCGCCGAGGGAGACGCTCATGCCGCCCTTGAGGAAGAAGAAAGGTGTCAAGAAGGCGAAGGCGACGACGCGGAGACGCTCCTGCTCTCGGCGGTGCTGGATGTAGTGGCTCGAGAGCACGAGCCCGAGGACGAAGGCGGGAAGCACGGCCTGCGAGTGCGCTCTGCCGCCGAGCCACATAAGGACGAAGAGGACGGCGAAGACGAGCTTTATTTCGGGCTCGATCACGCGATTGCCATAGCGCTTGAAGAACCAGGGCGCCAGGCGCGGCAGCCCGAAGATCAGAAGCACCGAAACGGCAAGGAAAGGGATGATCCACACGCTCGGCTTGATGAAGAGAATCGAAAGCGCGGCGGCGACGCTGAAGTCGGTTACGAAGGTCGCCGCCATCAGCCGCTTGCCGATCAGGGTCCGGTTGAGCCCGGTCTCCACTAAGACGGCGTAGACGACGGCGAGGCTGGTGGTCGAGAGGGCGATACCGGCGATCTCGGCCTGGCCGCGATTCCAGCCAAGTGCGAAGTAGGCGAACGCGCCTACAACGGCAAACGGCGCCAGAAAGGAGACACCACCGAGCATGAGACTGCCGCGCCAGTCACGCTTGAACTGAGGCACGTTGACCTCGGCGCCGGCGAGAAAGGTGAGCACGATCCCGGCGAAGGAGCCGATGAAGGTCAACCAGTCGGGCGGGCTGATGTGAAAGGCGTTGCCGACGCCGATTCCTAGCGCTAGCTCGACCAATGCCACCGAAAGCCCAATCTCAACCGAGATCGTGCTCGCGAGGAGAACCGTCGCCGTCAAGACCGCCGCAATTGCAAGCTCGCTCATCGATACCTCCTAAGGGCCCAATGCCGCTGCCGTAACTCGGTAGAGGCCATCAGCCCGAAGGCACAACTCGCGCGAGCCTCATCGCGGATGAGCGATATTACCGGAAGATTTCGGCGCGGGCATCCCTCTTCGTCAGTTACGCTATTGAATAGGCGATGAGGCTCGCCTTCGAGCGCGCCCTCCGGCGCTGATGGCCTCTATGACCGCTTCGGGCGGTCAGGAGCATCGGCGATTCCAAGGAGGCGTGTGTGTGAGCGAGCAGCGAGTAGCGCGAGAGATCCGGGCTGACGCTCCGGCACCTTGGGGACTCTGGCAAACGGGCGTTCTCGCGGCTGCGCTCGCGCTCCTCGTCTTCGGCCTTGCGTTCGTAATTCCCGGGGTGCACTCTCGTCTCGGATCACCACCGGCTGCTCGTCATGTCTCGATCGGGTTCGGATATGTGCTCCTGGTGCTAATCGCGTTTGGGTTCCTAACCCTCGCTCTGTTGGTCTCGATCTTGAAGTCCGGGCGGATCCGCAATCGGTCCGCAATCGCTATCGAGCGGCCGCCGGTTTCGCACCGGGAAATGCTGCCGCTCTACCTGCTCCTGCTCGTCGTTTTCGCTACACCGATCGTCGCGTTCGTGTTTCTCTACCAACGTAAGGGCAGTAACACAACCACGCCAACCGTGCCCCCACACCGGCATCCCGGATCGCCCACGCACGTTGAGCCCACTGCATCCACGCACGGGGGTGGACTAGGTATCCATTGGCTCGCCTTGGCTGTCCTCGCCGGCTTGGCGCTCGCCGCGCTCGTCGTCTTGGTGTTGAGGCATCGCCGGAGTAGCGTCTTCACCCCCTCGGAACGAGCCGAGAGGTTGGCGAGCGCGATCGAGGCTGGAATCGACGATCTCGAGAGTGAGCGCGATCCTCGCCGGGCCGTGATCAAGGCTTACGCGCGCATGGAGCTCGCGCTCGGCGAGGCTGGCATCGCGCGCAACCCTCCCGAGGCTCCGCTCGAGTACCTCGCACGAGCGTTGCAGCACCTGCACGCGAGCGGACAATCGATCGCCGGTTTAACCTCGCTTTTCGAGCGCGCCAAGTTCAGCAAGCACGCGATCGACGAGTCGATGCGCGGCGACGCGCTGTCGGCGCTGGGTCAGCTTTCGGCCGAGCTTCGAGGCGGTCGATGAGGGGCGCGATCATCCGGCTGTCGGTGGCCGCGGCGGTTGGCGCCGGCGTGTTTGCGACGGCTCTGCGACTTGGTACGCATGTCCGAGCGCTTGCTCTCGCTGCGTACCTGTTCTTTCTGCTCGCACTCGGGCTTATCGGCCTCATTGCCTGGTTGCGGCAGGCGATGCCCGTCGTCTCGTCCCTGTACGGCTCGGGCGGCGGGCGGCAGCAACCCGCGCCACAGTCCCTTCGGCAAGTTCGCTGGATAGAACGGAACCTGCGCGCGGCTCGGCAAAGTGCCTTCGATCTACGGATTAGATTTCGCCCGCTCGTTCGCCAGATCGCCGCGGTGGCGCTCGCTCGTCGCTACGGCATCGTTCTCGAGCGCGAGCCCGAGCGCGCGCGGGAGGTTATGAGCGAGCGCCTCTGGCGACTGCTCGAGGAAGAACAGGAGCCGCCGGAGAACCGTTTCGCGCGAGGTTTGAGTTCTGATGAGCTAAGAGCGCTAATCGAGGATCTGGAGGCGATCTAATGAGAGTCGAGGAAGTCGCAGGCCACGCACGGCCCATTCTGGACGAGGTCGAGCGTGTCGTGATCGGGAAACGCGAGGCACTCGAGCTCGTGCTGATGGGCATGCTCGCCGACGGCCACGTGCTGATCGACGATTACCCCGGTCTTGCCAAGACTCTGATCGCGCGCTCGTTTGCGCAGGTCACCGAGATGCGTTTCACCCGTATCCAGTTCACCCCGGACCTGATGCCAGCGGACGTGACCGGCTCCTCGATCTACAACCAGCGCACCAGTGACTTTGAGTTCCGGCCCGGCCCGATCTTCACCAACCTGCTCCTTGCCGACGAGATCAACCGCACTCCCCCGAAAACGCAGGCGGCGCTGCTGGAGGCGATGCAGGAGCGCCAGGTCACCGTCGAGGGCGAGACGCGGCCGCTCGCGCCTCCGTTCCTCGTGCTCGCGACTCAGAACCCGATCGAGTACGAAGGAACCTATCCCCTTCCGGAGGCCCAGCTCGACCGCTTCCTGCTGCGCCTCTCGATCGGCTACCCGGGGCGGCTCGACGAGGTCAAGGTGCTGGATCGCCGGATCGAGCGCCGTAGCGACGAGACGAAGCTGGAGCCGGTCATTGACGCGGCGGGGCTCCTGGAGATGCAGCGTGCCATTGAGGACGTCCATGTTTCGGAGCCGATCCAGCTCTACATCGTCGACCTCGTCGCGGCGACGCGAGAAAGCCCGCGCGCTCAGGTCGGTGCGAGCCCGCGCGGCTCGCTCGCATTGATGAAGCTCGCGCGCTGCCGCGCCGCGCTCGCTGGACGCGACTTCGTTACGCCCGAAGACGTCAAGGCTGTCGCCGTACCGGCTCTCGCGCACCGAATCTCACTGCGACCTGAGCTGTGGGTACAGCAGATAAGCGGCGAGGATGTTGTGCGGGAGATACTCGAGACCGTGCCGACCCCACCCGCGGAGACGGCCGAGGCCGGCAGATGAGACGAGCGGCGCTGCCGAAGCTGCGCGCGTACGCGGCGCTCGCCGCGGTTGGCCTGCTGGCCGCGATCATTCTCGGTCGGCCAGAGCTCGTGTCGCTGGCAGCGCCCTTCGTGCTCTTCCTCTCGATCGGTCTCGCTCGCCTCCCTGCGCAACACGTCGCCGTCGAGCTATCGCTCGGGCGAACAGTCGCCGTCGAAGGCGAGGATCTCGACCTGACGTTGACGCTCGGGTCGGAAACGGGGATCGAGCGACTCGAACTCGAGCCCGTGCTCCCCTTCGGCCTCGAGCTCAAGCAGGATCCTCCTCAGACGATGCACTTCGGGCTTGATGAGTCTCGTGTAATACCGCTCGGGATCCGTTGTCGGCGCTGGGGCGCCTATCGGCTCGGCGCCGTGAGATTGAGGGCATTCGATCGCTTCGGTCTGGTCGTTGACGAGACGCGGATAGAGCCCGCGCTCGCTCTGCGCGTATATCCAAGCGCGGAGCGGTTGCGGCAATTGATCGATCCGGTGGAAACGCAGCCCTACACGGGCAACCAGGTTGCACGAGTCAAGGGTGACGGGATCGAGTTCGCCGACATACGACAGTTCAGCCCCGGCGATCAGGTGCGCAGGATCAACTGGCGCACAAGCGCCCGCCGGCAAACTCTGCACGTGAACGAGAGTCACCCGGAGCGAAACGCCGACGTCGTGCTATTCGTCGACAGCTTCGCCGAGGCGCGCCGTGCCGGCGAGGGCACTCTCGACCGAGCGGTGCGAGCCACGACGGCACTAGCCACCGCCTACCTCGAGAGGCGCGATCGGGTCGGGCTCGTGAGCTTCGGCGGCATCGTGCGTTGGTTGACGCCCGCCGGAGGCTCCGAGCAGCTATACAGGATCGTCGAGACGCTGCTCAAGACGGAGGTTCACTTCTCATATGCGTGGCGGAAGATCGACACGGTCCCTAGCCACACCCTGCCACCGCAGTCGCTCGTGATCGCGCTGACTCCACTGCTCGACGAGCGGACGATCGATGCCCTGCTCGACCTGCGCCGGCGCGGATTCGATCTCGCAATTGTCGATGTCTCGCCGCTCGAGTACGCAGTCGGAGAGGACGACTCGCTCGGCGAGCTCTCGCTTCGCGTCTGGCGTCTCTGGCGCGATGCGCTTCGTTACCGTTACGAATGCTTAGGCGTCCCTGTCGTCGAGTGGCGGGAGGGGATGCCGCTCGTCTCGGCGCTGGAGGGGGTGAGGTCATTCAGGCGCTACGCCCGGACAGTCCACGCCTAATGGCTGCGCTCCTCGCTTTCGTAATTGCGGCGGCGCTCGCGGGCTACCCCCTGCTGCGTTCGGGCTCGCTCGTGGTGCTGATACTCGCGTTGGGGTTACTCGGGTTGGCGCTGCTACTACTGGCTCTTGCAGGAGCTGTGCGACTACTGCCCTGGTCGATCGCCCTCATCGCGTTCGAGTACGTGCTCGTCTTGCTCCTGCGGGGCGAGCCGCTCGTGGTCGCGCCTTTCTACGGGGCGGGGCTGCTCGTCGTGGGCGAGGCCGGGTACGGGTCGCTCGAACTGCGCCGGGGACGCGAAGAGGAGTCGGTAAGACGGCTGGCATGGCTCGCGGTAGTGGCTCTGGCTGCCTTCGCAGTCGCGGTCCTGCCGGTTATTGCTACCAGGATCAAAGGACCGGTCGGCATCGCTGCGGAGGTAGCCGGTATCGCATTCGTCCTCGGGCTCGCGGGAGTCGCACCCTATCTCGCCAATCGAAACAACTCGGTAAAGCCTGACGAAGGCTCAGCTTTGAGATCGTCCACAATAAAATAAAACGGAGGTTCGCATGTCCAGTCGTATCAGTTCAGTCTCGGCTCTTGAGATTCTCGATTCCCGAGGGAACCCGACTATCGAGGTCGAGGTTACGCTCGAGTCGGGCGTGCGCGGGCGCGCGGGCATCCCTTCGGGAGCCTCAACCGGCACCTTCGAGGCTGTGGAGCTGCGCGACGATGACCCCGCTCGTTTCGGAGGCAAGGGAGTAACGAAGGCCGTTCAAAACGTCGAGGGAGAGATCGCGGCCGCCGTTAAGGGGTTCGACGCAGCCGAGCAGCGTCAGCTCGACGAGCGCCTGATCGAGCTCGACGGTACGCCCAACAAGGGCCGGCTCGGCGCCAACGCGATCCTCGGTGTCTCGCTCGCTGCCGCCAAGGCGGCTGCCGCAGACGCCGGCCAGCCGCTCTACCGCTGGCTCGGAGGCGAGAAGGCAACGACGCTGCCCGTTCCGTGCTTGAACGTGGTCAACGGAGGCGTCCACGCCCAGAACTCGATCGACCTGCAGGAGTTCATGATCGCGCCGGCCGGAGCGAAGAGCTTCGCCGAGGCTTATCGCTTCGCGGCGGAGGTCTATCAGACACTGAAAGCGGTTCTGCACGAGCGCGGTCTGGCCACCGCGGTCGGCGACGAGGGCGGCTTTGCGCCCAACCTTCCCACCAACGAAGCAGCGATCGAGGCGATTCTCGAAGCGATCGAGCGCGCTGGCCACAAGGACACCGTCGCAATTGCCCTCGATCCGGCAGCGAGCGAGCTGTTCGAGGACGGCAAGTACGTTCTCACCGGCGAAGGGAAAACGTTGACTCCGCCCGAGATGGTCGACTTCTACGCCTCTCTCGTCGAGCGCTATCCGATCGTCCTGATTGAAGACGGTCCCGCCGAGGACGATCTCGAAGGCTGGAAGCTCATCACGAAGCGCCTGGGCGACCGGATCGAGCTCGTCGGCGACGACAACTTCGTCACCAATGCCGACAAGCTCAGGGAGGGCATCGAGCAAGGCGTCGCCAACGCGATCCTAATCAAGCTGAACCAGATCGGGACGCTGACCGAGACGCTCGACGTGATGGAGCTGGCGCGCGAGAACGGCTACACGTGTCTCGTCTCCCATCGCTCCGGCGAGACCGAGGATACGACCATCGCCGATCTCACGGTCGCGACTGGAGCCGGCAAGCTCAAGACCGGCGCGCCCTGCCGCGTCGATCGCGTGGCCAAGTACAACCAGCTGCTCAGGATCGAGCGGGAGCTGGGCGACCGGGCTCGCTACGCAGGCTGGAGCGCTTTCCCGCGCAGCGGTAAGTAGTCAGCACAAACTCTTTTCCGGCCCAAATCACGCCTTGACAAAAGCGGGAGCCTTGCACCGCCGGCACCCGGCGTGAGGCCCGAGTGGTTCGCGGCTTCACAGATCTCCAGCTGAGATATGACCGTCAGCTCACCGCACTCCTCGCCAACGAGACGGGCTTTTCCGGCTGCTCCACAAGCGGCTCCTCAGCGCAGCGCATGTTCGATACGGAGCAAACGCCCGCAAAAAGAAGAGCGCTGAGTCCAGACACTTTCGCACCATCTGGCTGAAGCGCGTTCGCATACGAGGCGACGTCGTGAGATCCTGTACGCGTGGATAGCGACCCCCCCGATCCCGCCAAAGTCGCCGAGTACAAGTTGGCTCTTGAGACGAGGAACTTCGAGATCCAGCTCTTCTGGCAGCGTTCAAACTACTTCCTCGTCCTCAACACGGCGATCGGCACCGGTTTCTTCGCCGTCCGAAGCGTTAAGTTCGCCCTCCTGCTGGGAGGACTCGGTTTCGTCGCTTCGTTGCTCTGGCTCCTGGTGAATCTCGGGAGCCGGTATTGGCATGTTCGGTGGGAGCGACAGGTCGAGGACATCGAGGCGAAGCTCACTCCCGCGTTCAATCACTTCTTTCTGGTGACCCAGGACGAACTGGACGTGATCGTAAGGAAGGGACTTCAGTACAAGCGGTACCGGCCGGACCGAGGCTTGTGGAACTGGGCCGTCCTCAAGAAGCCCTCTGTTAGCTTCATGATGACTCTCCTGTCGTGCGCGTTCGTGGTCTTCTGGCTCACGGCGGAGATAGGGTTCGCCGTCCGCCACTATTGGTAGGTCAGTTTTCCCGCGCAAGACAACCTGTTCGGGTCACGATTCACGGGGAGGGTGTTGGGTTCACGTTCGGGGCGCGATTCCGACACACCTGGTCGGGGACAGTGCCGGCCCTTCTTTTCATCAATCGACGTTCGTGAGCTAGGGATGCTCTAGATTCCGAGCATGGGACGCTGGTTCATTCGCGAGCGCATGTTCACGCGAGCCGCTATCGAGTGGCTCCCTCCACTCGATACGGAAGACGAGTACGAGACGGAAGAACAGGCGCGTGAGGCCTACGGCCACCTGGTCACGGAAGGGCGCACCGTATCGCTCTGGGACAGAAGCGCCGGAATGGTCGAGTCAAACGACCCGGAGTCGAAGCCCCGGGGAAGAGATTCTTGAGCGCCCGAGTCTCTCGACAGCATTAGCAGGGGCGAGCAACTGGGCTGTCTGCGGATGGCGAGTTCTGAGCGTTTCGCTGCCCGGAGCCTCCAGCTACGAACGAAGCCTGCGTCCTCGCATCGGACCCCCCGATCGCATCCGGTCGACGGGTCCTCATTCTTGAAGTGAGTTCTTTGCGACGCGCCTAACTGGCGGAGCCGCTTCTCGGGCCAGGCGCTCGAGAAGCGGCCGAAGCTCGTCCACTCCCTGAAGGGCGACAAGGCTCGCGAGCGCCGCGGCTGCGATGTACGGATCGGGCGGATCATCGATGAGCACGTGCAGCGGGCCGATCGCGCGTCTGTCACCAACGTCTCCCAGGACGGCCGCGGCATGGGTTGCCACCGGCGCGAGTGGGTGGTGGAGCGCCCAGATCAGAAGGTCGGCGTAGCTCGTATCGGGCGGCGGCTCGATCGCGCCGCCGCAGCGCACGCACGCGCCCTCCGGTCGCTCGTTTTCCGCGTAGCACTCGAAGCAGAAGTACGTCAGGCTCTTGCCGGGCATTCGTCTCGATACCAACCATACTTTCGAGATTCATCCCAAGGGAGTAAAAGCAAAGTGATTGCCAATGAGCTGGCCGTTCGACCCAGAGGAATGCCCTAACTGCCACTTCTTCAGCGCTCTCGACCCCCCTGCGCACGATGATGTCGGCTACGAGATCGTCGGTCTCTGCCAGCACCCGCGCATCGCAACCGATCTATTCCGACTCCGCGACCGCGATCCCGCTGCGATGGAGAGTTGCCCTTGCTTCATAGCGGCAGGCCTCCTAAGCGATCAGCCTCCTGCCAACGGTAATTCCTAACGAACGATCAATACCGGACAGGGCGCGTGATGGGCGACTCGATCGGCGGTCGAGCCGAGCACGTAGTCGCCGAGGAAGTGATCCTTGTGTCCGACAACGACGAGATCTGCCTTCCGCGCCTCTACCTCGCGCACGATGACCTCGGCCGGGTGGCCGACGTGCATCGAAACGTCGACCTCGACTCCCGCCTCCTTGGCTTTTTCGCGAGCGAGTCGGATGATTCTTTCGAAGAACGCGTCCTTCTCGTTCTTCACCTCTTCCACCTCGCCGACCGTGGCGGCATAGGCGGGCAGCGGGCCCTCGACAACGAGCACGGCCAAAGGGCATCCGATCAGCTTCGAGAGCTCTATGGCGGTCTCGAGCGCCTTCTGCCCGCTCGGGTTTCCGTCAATCGCGACGAGAAGATTCGAGAACGGCATCTACCTCTCCCTTCTTATCGGGTGGATAGTGTGTCTATTAGCACTCCGGTGAGCTCGATCAGCCGTCCCGCTTCCCGGTCGAGATAGGCGTGGGCGGCGGCGTCAAGCGGACCATACTCCTCCAATGTCGACGGGCGAAGTTCGTAGACGAGGGTGAGCAGCTGGGCGAAAATGACGGCCACATTACTGCGAGCGGCACGCGGTGGTTCTGCCGCAGTCGTCTGCTCGAAGTGCTCGAGCGCCCCCTCGAGATCCGTAATGCACCCTCCTTTGTACCCCCCAACCTTCAACTCCCGAAGAAGCGCATGTATCCCGTTGATCCCGTGACCGATCGCCCGCCGCTGCGCTTGGTTGAGCGACAGGTGTGTTGACTCGCTAGTCACCAGGCACTCCCAGGAGGAAACGAGCCGCTTGACGAACGGCGAGGTCATCGTCCTTCGCGAGTTCCTTGAGTATCCCGTTTCGGTTTGTTTGCGGACGATCGGTTAGGACTCTCACAACTGCGAGACGGACGTCGGCATCCGAATCCGCTGCGAACGGTTCAACTAGCCCAGCGAGGTCGCCACGTGCGGTCTTGCCGATCGCGTAGACGATCCGGCGTCTAAGGCCCGGCTCTCGCTCGGTCAAGGCTGCGCTTCTCAGAAGCAGAGGAAGGTCGTCCTCGAAGATCTCACGAAGAGCCCGTAGCGCTGCCTCACGAACGATTGAGCTCGAGTCGACGAGGCGGCAGAGCAACGGCCGAAACGCGCTCTCGGTTCCCGCTGCCCCAAGCGCTCGACAAGCAGCTCGGCGCACGGCCCAGTGGTTGTCCTCGAGCCGGGCAACAATGGCATCTGCAAGCTCGGGCCTCGGCTCTTCGACGAGCGACCAGAGAGTCTGCGAGCGAACGTCGTAGTTACCGTCCTCGAGCAGCAAGGAGATGGCCCCCACGCTGAGCGACGCGGTGTTTCGCGCGAGCGCGAGACGCACGACCGCGGCTGGATCTTCGAGGAAACAGGCCAAGGTCGGACCCGGGTTGGCGGCGAGCGCGACGACCGCACGCACGAGCGCCGCGCGAACGGTCTCGTCTTCATCGCCCGTCAACTCGAGCGCCGCAGCGAGATTCTTTCCATCATCAGGGAGCCGCGCGAGTGCCTCGAGCGCAACCCGGCGTACGTTCGCGAGCGGGTCTCGGAGTGCCGCTCGCAGCGCCCCGGCGCTAGAGGGATTGGCAACCTCGCGCAGCACGAGCGCCGCCTTCAGGCGTACGTCGTTCAAGGAGGACGAAAGCTCCCTCACGGCTTCCCCTCTGCTCTTGTCCTCCTCGCCGAGGGCTATCAGTGTCTGCACGCAGGCGGGGATGACGGCCAGGTCGAGAGCGAAGAGCAGCTCGCGAAGGCGCTTCGCTTCGTCTGGGCCGCCGACTTCGGCGAGTCGTTTGAGCGCGCGCTTAGCAACTATGGGCGAGACGTCCTCGACCGCTCGGAGCAGTCTGATTCGCGCCCTGGCGTCGCGTCCGGAGGAAAGCACCTCCGTCAGGCGGTCGCTTGGATCCGATGCAGCTCGCCGCGATGACGCGAGCTTCTTCATCGGAGTCCCCTCCGACTTTCCGCCAGGCTCGTCCGAAAAGGGCGTATGGGAAAAAGCGATTCGGCGCTATGCGGCTCTCGCACGACTATGACCCTCTCGTTCTAGAGGCCATCAGCGCGAACCGCGCGGTCGTCGGCGAGCCTCATCGCCGCAACGTCTTTCAATTCTAGAATAGCGTTCGAGCCCGCAGATGCCGAGGTCGGACGAAAGAGTCGAGGAACGCTGGTTGACGCGCGGCGTCGGCAGCGTGGGCGCCGCGAGCTTCTTCAGCGACTCCGGCCATGAGATCGCAACCTCGGTTTTGCCGGGCTTTCTCACCCACACGCTAGGTGCCTCGCCGGGCGCGCTCGGTGTGATCGAAGGCGTCAGCGACGGCCTCGCCGGAATAGCGAAGCTCGCAGGCGGCGCCGCCTCGAACGATGAGGAGCGCCGCGGTCGGCTCGCGAGCGGCGGCTACATCGGCACAGCGGTGGCGACCGGGGCGATAGGTCTGGCCACGGCGACCTGGCAAGTCGGCATCTTGCGCGCGTTCGCCTGGGTCGCTCGTGGCGCGCGAACGCCGGCGCGGGATTCGCTGCTCGCCTCACTCGCGCCGAAGGAGGCCTACGGGCGAGCCTTCGGCTATGAGCGGGCGATGGACAACCTCGGCGCGGTCGCCGGACCGCTCGCCGCCGCAGGGTTCGTCGCCCTCATCGGCATTCGTCACACGTTCTACCTCGCGGCGATCCCAGGCGTGCTCGCGGCGCTCGCGATCACTGTCGCCGCCGCCGAGGCGCGACGTCTTCACACCGGGGTTCGTCGCCGTTTTCGGCTCGAACTGCGCGGCCTTCATGCGAGCGGGCTAACCCGCACGCTTCTTCCGGTCGGCGCCTTCGAACTCGGGAACTGTGCGACGACGCTGCTCATCCTGCGCGCCACGACGGTGCTTACCGACAGCCGCAGCCTCACAAACGCAACCGTTCTCGCGATCCTTCTGTATGCGGGTCACAACCTTGTCGGCTCCCTGATCTCGATACCCGGCGGCCATGCGACCGACAGGTTCGGCGCTCGCGTCGTCTTCGGCACCGGGACGGCCTTGTTTTTCGGGGGCTACGTCTTTTTTGCCCTGGCCGGTACCGCCTGGCCTCTCTTGATCGGTGGCTTCGCGCTTGCCGGCGCCGGCATCGGCCTCGTCGAGACGGCGGAGTCGACGCTCGTCGCCAGGGCGCTTCCGGACGAGCTCCGCGGCAGCGGCTTCGGCGTTCTCGGCGGTGTGCAGTCGCTCGGCGACTTCACCTCCTCGCTCGCCGTCGGCCTGCTCTGGGCGATCTTCTCCCCGATCGTCGGCTTCGGCTACGCCGCCGCGTTGATGGCGCTCGCGTTCGCTCTCAACCGCGCGCGCTTGACCGCCTCGACGACCGGGTAATATGAGAGAAAGGCGATGAGGCCCGCCGAATAAGCGCCACCGTGGCTAATGGCTTCTATTCCAATCCGAGGCCATGGAAGAACGCATGCGGGACGTACCTGAGCTGGATCGGGAGCAACTGCTCACGAAGGCGGGTGAGCTGGGCGAGCTTGCCCGGGAGCTCGTTCCGGAGCGCTCTCGGTACGAGCTCGAGCAAGCGGCAAGAAGACTGAGCGAGGACCGGCTCAACCTAGTCGTCGTCGGCGAGTTCAAACGCGGCAAGAGCACACTCATCAATGCCTTGCTCGAGCGCGATCTGCTTCCGACGGGAGTCGTGCCGCTGACGTCGATCATCACATTGGTTCGCTTCGGGGAGCGCGAGCGCCTGATCGTGCGCTTCCTCGACGGAAGCGAGAGCGAGCACCCGCTTGCAGATCTCAACGCCTTCGTCACCGAGGCCGAGAACCCGAACAACGAGCGTGGGGTCGAGATCGCGATCGTCGAGCTGCCACATCCGTTGCTCGAGCAGGGACTCCAGCTTGTCGATACGCCCGGGCTCGGCTCGGTGCACGTGCACAACACCGAAACCGCTAGGCGCTTCTTCCCGCAGATCGACGCCGCGCTGGTCGTCCTCACGGCCGAGCAGCCACTCTCGGGCGACGAGCAGCGGCTTCTCGCCGAGCTGGCCGAGCGCACTCCGAAGCTCTTCTACGCCGTCAACAAGATCGACGTGCTCGGCCCGGGCGAGGAGGAGATCGCGCTCGACTTCATTCGCTCCCGGCTCGTCGATGCCGAGGGAAGCGGTAGCCCTGAGCTCTTCGCCGTAAGCGCACGCTATTCCACGGGAATCGAATCTCTCCACGATCGACTCCAGCGCTTCATTGCTTCGGAACGGCGCGAGACGCTACTCGAGTCGGTTGCGCTGCTTGCCGGCACGTTCGCCGCCGACGCTGCCCAGGCCGCCCGCTTCGAGGCGCATGCGCTCGAGCTACCGTTGGAGGAGCTGGAGGGGCGGCTTGCTTCGTTCGAGCGTTCGCTCGCCGCTCTTCAGGATGCGCGCGAGGAGGCGCGACTACTACTCGAGCGCGCGGTGGAGGACATCATTCGGATGCAGGTGAACGAGCCGCTCCTTGCTTATGCGGCCGGACACGCGAAGGCGCTTGAGAGCTCGCTCGATGGCAAGGCTGCAGCTATCGACGGCGGGACACGCAAGTTCACGCTCGCATTGCGACACGGCGTCGAGGAAATCATCCAGGCCGACACGCTCAAGCTCGCGCCCGAGCTCGAGGCGGAGATCGCGGATGCGCTCGAGCGGGCGGAGAAACGCTACGGCTCGCGCATGCGTGGAATCCTCGAGGAGATCGCCGAGGCGGCCGAGCAGGCATTCGGCTCACGGCCGCCGCTGCAGCTGCCGACCCTCGACCTGCACACGCCCGCGCGCTTCACCTTCAAGCTACGCGACGAGGCGCAGGCGCTCGATCAGCTTGTCGATCTCGGGCAGAAGCTCGTCCCCGGTTCGCTTGGCCGCCGCCTCGCTCTACGCGAGGCGAAAAGCCGCCTGAGGATGCTTCTTGATCGTCACGCCGGCCGGCTCAGGTCGGATCTGGCTGAGCGAATCAAGGCAAGCGCCGGCGACTATCGCGACGAGCTCGAGTCGGCGCTGGAGGAGGCAATCGGGCAAGTGCGCTCGGCGCTCGATAGAGCGGGACGCGAGCAGCGAACCGGGCGCCGCCAAGTCGAGATTCGCCTGCGCGACCTCAGGAAAAAGGCCGAGCAGCTCGACAACGTCGCTCTTGCCTTGGGTCGTCGCGAGAAGGCTTCATCCGGCGGATAGAAAGGTAAGCAGATGGCGCGCTCTCTTCGTTCCGACACCGAGCCGTCTCCGGCAGGAGGCGTGGCGAAGCAGCGGGCACCCGCCGAGGACGTCCGCTCGGGAAGCTTCGAGAGCATCCTCTTCGATAAACCCGGAGCGAGCGCCGAAGCCATGCGGCTGGGAGAACCGGACTTCTTCGGCGATCTGAACCTCGATCAGGTGCTGGAGTCGATGATGGCCGGTCGCAGCGAGTACGACCTCGGGCCGTTCTTCTACGCTCCTCTGCACGAGGTCGAGTCGGTGACTTATCGACACGAGGTACTGCGCGACCTCGAGAAGAGCGATGTGCGTGAGTCGATCCAGGCGTTCGCGCGGAGGATGCGACAGATGCGCGAGCACCTCGCTCAAGTCGAGAGGCTCCGCTACGCGCTTCAGAAGCAAGCCTGGTTTCTCGATGCGGTGACGATTTACTGTGAGGCGGTTCGCCTGCTCTCCGAGGAACTGGTTCGGCTCGATGTGGTCTCGCGTGGCCTGAACGAGTTCCGCGACTACCTAACGAACTACACCGCCTCGGACGGTTTCGGCTCACTAGCGGTCGAGACAGAGGCATCTAGGGAGTTGCTCGCGAGCGTTCAGTACACGATGCGGATAAGGGCAGACCGAGTAACCGTTAGCAGGTACGAAGGCGAGGCCGATTACAGCGCCGAGCTCGAGGAGACGTTCGCGAAGTTCGAGCAGCAGACGCCAAAGAGCTACCTGGTCAACTATTCCGAAGACCCTGAGATGAATCACATCGAGACGCGCATCCTCGAGCTCGTCGCAAGGCTGTATCCGGACGTCTTCGGTCCCCTCGACGAATACTGCACCCGTCACCGCGATTACCTGGACGAGGCGATTGACCGGTTCGATCGAGAGGTTCAGTTCTACCTCGCCTATCTGGAGCTGGTCGAGAAGTTGAGCGAGTCCGGCTTGCCGTTCTGCT
The DNA here is from genome assembly GCA_003132665.1 of Actinomycetota bacterium. Taxonomy (GTDB): domain Bacteria; phylum Actinomycetota; class Thermoleophilia; order Gaiellales; family Gaiellaceae; genus Fen-549. The sequence continues at coordinate 276,049 of PKYN01000019.1, read as the reverse complement.
ACCCGCAGGTCTCCGCCCACTCCACGAGAACCTTCGCCGACGAAGCGTTCGATCTCGCCCTAGCGATCAAGCTAATCGGGGAGCGATCAGAGGTCGTGTGCAACGACTTCTATCTCGAGGAGCCCGAGCGGGTCATCGTCGTCACCGGGCCCAACAACGGAGGTAAGACCACCTTCGCGCGGATGTTCGGCCAGCTTCACTACCTCGCCAGCCTCGGTTTGCTCGTGCCCGGCACGGGTGCGCAGCTCGTCCTGCCCGACCGGTTGTTCACCCACTTCGAGAAGGAAGAGAACATCGCGACTCTCAGGGGCAAGCTCGAGGACGAGCTCGTCAGAGTGCACGAGATCCTCGGCGAGGCGACCGGCGAGAGCGTGATCGTTATGAACGAGACGTTCAGCTCGACGACTCTTCAGGATGCGCTCTTCGTAGGAACCGAGGTGATGAAGCGGATCCTCGCGCTGAATCCGCTCGGCGTCTACGTAACGTTCGTGGACGAGCTGGCTTCGCTCAGCGAGTCGACTGTGAGCATGGTCAGCACGGTCGTGCCGGAGAACCCGGCCGAGCGGACGTTCAAGATCGTGAGGAAACCCGCCGACGGGCTTGCCTACGCCTGGGCGATCGCGGAGAAGTACGGTCTCACCTACGAGCGTCTAATCGAGCGGGTCGTGTCATGAAGGTCCTGCTCATGTATCCCGATCGCGATTTCGATCCGAAAAGCGAGCTGCCGGCAAACGAAATCGCGCTGACCCAGGACCTCGAGCTGGAGACCCTCTGGGACGCGATGGCAGACGGCGACCCTTTCCTGTACGGGATTGCGAGGCCGGCAGTCCTGCTCGGGCTGACCGATCCTGACGAGATCGTGTATCGGCAGCGAGTGCTAACCGATTGTCTCGAGCACGAGGAGGTCGTGCGGCAAATGTACGCGCTCGCGATCGAGGCGATTCAGAGCGAGAGGAAGGTCAACTGGCTCATGTCCAGCGCTTCGCCCGATCGGATCCTCTATCGCTCGGTGGAGATACTGAAACTCCAGGTGGCCGTGCTCAGGCGACTCCGGCAGCTCGCTGAGGAGACCGCAGGAAGTTTCCAGTCGGACGGATTTACGCGCTTCTTCGCGATGCTCCAACAGGAGCTCGATGACGACTATCTCCAGACGGTCGAGCGTCACCTACAAGCGCTGAGCTTCAGACGCGGTGTGCTGATCAGCGCTGCGCTCGCCAAGGGCAATAAGGGCAGCGGCTATGTCGTCCGCACTCCTCGGAGACGAAGATGGACGGAGCAGCTTCCGCTTGGGAAACGGCCTGCGAGCTTCACCTTCCAGATTCCTCCGCGCGACGATCGGGGCTTCCTGGCGCTGGCGAACATACGAAATAGAGGGATCAATCCCGTTTCCAATTCGATCGCCCGGTCGGCCGAACACGTTAAGAGCTTCTTCGACATGGTGCGATCCGAGCTCGCCTTCTACCTCGGATGTCTGAATCTTCATGAACGACTCGACGAAAAAGCCGAGCCGACGTGCCTTCCCATCCCGCTGCCGGTGGGGAGGAGCGTGATTGATGCTCGCGGTCTCTACGACGTTTGTCTCGCCCTTCACGTCGACGAAAGGGTTGTGGGTAACGAGTTGGGCGCCGACGACAAATCACTCGTGCTGATAACCGGGGCGAACCAGGGCGGAAAATCCACGCTCCTGCGCGGCGTCGGCGTGGCGCAGCTGATGATGCAGAGCGGCATGTTCATCGGCGCCGAGGCCTTTCGTGCCAACGTCTGCGAGGGAATCTTCACCCACTTCAAACGCGAAGAAGATACGAGCATGGAGCGCGGCAAGCTCGACGAAGAGCTATCCAGGATGAGCGATATAGCAGAGGCGATAGCGCCCAACTGCCTCCTGCTCTGCAATGAATCGTTCGCGTCCACCAACGAGCGAGAAGGACCGGAGATAGCCCGCCAGGTAGTTCGCGCTCTGCTCGAGAAAGGGATCAAGATCTTCTTCGTTACCCATATGTTCGATCTGGCGAGCGGCTTCCACGCGCAGGGATTGCGTACCGCTCTCTTCCTCCGTGCCGAGCGAAAGCCCGATGGTACGCGCACATTTCGAATTACAGAGGGCGAGCCGCTGTCGACCAGCTTTGGCGGAGACTCCTATCGGCGAATCTTCGGTTAATAGGTGCCCCGCCGCCCTCCCCGCAACAGTTGGGTCGCGAACCGAATCACCCGGATTCCGAGGACGACGTGGCTCCTCCGGAGCCTGAATAGCGTCGCAGAGCCTCGATCGGAGCTTGCTGCTCCTCACCCCGGGGCTCGTGCTTGAAGCGGTAATCGCGCTTGCGGTCGAACTCGGAGAGACCGCTCCGGAGCAGAGTCAGCCGCTCGATCCAATCGTTGAGGAGGAACTCGTAGACCCGAGGCATCTTCCGCTCGGCCGCTTGCTCGAGAACCGTGGCGAGATGGCCAGCGCACAGCCCGTTCGACCTCGCATAGCGCTCGCGGGAGGCTCCGCCTACAAGCACCTCACAGAAGAAATAGGACTTTCTCTCTGCGCTCCGCTCTCTCTCGAGGCAGGCCGGGCAGGTTCCCTGCCACAGAGGCGACTTCGACCTTCGGCCTCGGCGCGGCTTCGTCAGTGCTTGCAGTCGAGAGAGGTTCTCTTCTACGAGGGATCTGTAGACGAGTCCGATGACGACAAGCTTCTCCTGTCCACGAGCCATCTCGAGGAAGAGATCGGCGTGCGCGGCGCAGAAGCCTCCGCTGGCCAGGAAGCGCCGGCGAACGCCGGTGTCGCGATGTCCTTCTCGAATGAAGGTCTGCATCCAGTGGCGCTGGTCTATGCCGTCGGCGCGGCAAAGTGGGCATCCCGCCTCGGCGAGAACTGCCTCCAGCTCAAGGGTGAATATGTCCACGCTCGGCCTCCCTTCGTCCTCCTAGAGGCCATTAGCGGGAGTCGCGGTTACGGCGAGCCTCATCGCCGGTCTCCCCTATAGCGTGTCAGTCCAGTGCAGGTACTGCAAGCGTCCCCGAAAGAGCACTCCGAAAGCGGGACTGATCTGGAAGCACCTTGAGCGACTGAATAGGATCGGGCTCTGGTCGACTGCCCGATTCAGTCGCTAACATCGCCGCGAGGCGCTATGCGCATAGCCTATTTCGTGGACGTCCACGGTCATTTCGATATCGTCTCGCAAGCGCTGCGGAAGATCGGCGCGGTGGATGTCCTCGTCATCGGCGGTGACATCACGCGCGCCGGGTCGCTCGACGAAGTAACACGGGCGATCGAGGGCTGGCGCCCGCTAGCGCCACAGCTATTCGCCGTTGCCGGGAACTGGGACTCGCCTGAAATCGACGATCGCCTGACCGAACTCGGCGTCTCTCTAAACGGGCGCGGAGTCGCTCTTGGTGACATTGGTTTCTTCGGCCTGTCGGCAGCTCCGGAGTCCCCCTTGCATACGCCATACGAGCTCAATGAGAAGGAACTCGGGCAGCGAATCGAGCGGGGATTCGCGTCAGTGCGCGCCAGCCGGATACGAATCCTCTGCGCTCATGCGCCTCCAAAGGGAACCGCCTGCGATCAAACTATGAGCGGGCAGCACGTTGGCAGCATCGCCGTGCGCTCGTTCGTTGAGCGAGAGCAGATTGACATCGTTCTCTGCGGCCACATTCATGAGGGTCGCGCTATCGACGAGATTGGAACGGCGAAGATCGTGAACCCTGGCCCTGCGATGGCAGGGTACTACGCTCTCGTGACTGCCGGCGACTACCCCCTTGTCTCACTCGAGGCGTGTTAGGGCGGACGGAGTTCAAATATCCACCGCCCGCGTAACGTCTCTCGCGAGTTGGTAGACACCACGGCGCACCCTTCGGAAGCGCGGATGCTCTCCCGTCACGTTTCTCGCGAGCGCGGCCTTCACGGATTTCCAGAGCATCGGCTCACCTACGAGATCGCAGGTCGCCGCGTAAATCTCGCGTGCCGGCATCGGCTTTCCGGCTCGCTCGAGGACCATCGTCACGGTCTCGAGCACCGGACTCACCTTGGCGGGGACGGGCCGTGGTACGCAAGGATTGGCCTGGGCTCTGAGTAGTAACTCGTTGTGAAGCGCCCTCAACCGAGAAAGCTCAATCCCGGCTCGAGGGTTTGAACGTGCTCCGTTTAGTTCCAAAAGGTTTGAACGTGCTCCGCTGTCTACGACCACAGCATCGACGTCCAAACCCCCGAGCGCGGCGTCGGAATTCGTATCCGTCGACTCCCAAAGCCCGGTTTTACGTGGTAAACGCAGACAACCAAAGTCTCAGGTACGAACCTAAGCAGGGCTTTGGCCAGCTCCCGGCTATCACCCGTGGCGCCTCGAACTTCAGCAATTCCCACGGGATCCTTTATGCCACTTCCCGTCGATTGACCCAAGAGAAGGCATGAACTGCTCCGGGTCCCCTTTGATTGCATCCTTCTTCCTGAAGACCGTCATGTCGAAGGGAGCAATCTTGTCCAACGGCACGTTCCTTGGATTAGGTATCTCTTCTGGAGTGATGACTATCTTCTCCTCGTCGAAATACTCATCGGGGTACTCGTCGCCATCTGCGATCTGTAAAACCAGCCTCGATCCAACCGGCATCAGGGCCAGAACCTTGATCCTCACATTGAGATCGTAGTCTTGGTTGCCAAAAGAACTGTAGTAGAGGATGTCGCCCTGCGAGTAGATCCGCCCTGAACCAGAATCGTCGAAGACCTGTTCCAGACCATAGATGCAGCGCACATCGCCTGTACTCACAATACCGTTCGTGACGAGATAGCTGAGTATCGAGTCCACTTCGTCTTGATGAAGATCGGTCACCTTGAGATTTACGACTAACACTCCGTATCTCAAAGACAAGTACACGCCAAGGAGACCGAGCGAACTGTTTGCATCCACGAACGTCCTTGAGGGATTAGGCGTTCCTGGTATCAAGTGCAGGGATGTGGCGATCCTGTTGTCGAACATTTCGTACCGCTTCTCCAGAGAGTTGGAGTCAATGAGGGTTCTCTTGATGCTTTCGGAGATGATGCTTTGATCGATAGCGGCTTTTATGGCCTCCAGAGCCTCTTCGCGGGAATACGTCTTGCGACACAAATGGGGCTGTAAAGCATCCATGTATGCGATAAGGGTTGAGACGCGCTCTTCGGGAGATGCGTCGCTGTTGAGTCTCTCGAGCAAGTCGTCGCGCAACTCGCCTGGCGGAGCATGCTGGTCGACCTGCTCGAGAAGGTATGCGAGCAGGAGGTTCTGATCGCTCATATGGGTATTCAGCAGATCCAAGTTGTCCTGGTTCAGGTCTGAGTTGCGCCTCCTGAGCGTGAGAATGGCGATGTACGCGCCCTGAAGACCCCTACTGCAAGGAAGGGCGCCGAAATCGTAGGGCGACGGCAGCCCCTCGTAGAACAGCGCCTGCTTCTGCTCGGGGGTCAGTGCCGCGAGCTTGTCGGCCAGGCCTGGCGCGGGCATTAACCCTTGCCCCCAGATCGGGCCGGGCTCGCATCGATGTTGAGACGGCGATTCATTGCATATCTCCTATAACCAGTCGAGTAGTGGCTTCAGCTATTAACCGGAGCTGGCTCGAGTACACCACCAGTCGCCGCCAGTCTATTGTGAGCGTCGTCAGGTCTCAAGGCTCTCGCTCGCGAGGAGAGCCCCACCCTTTTGATCCGGTAGTGGCCGCGCCGAACACGCTCGAAGCGCGCTTCATCACCCTCGGCGTTAACCGCCAGCGCTGCCTTCACGGATTTCCAGAGCAGTGGCTCCCCCGCGAGTTGCTCTGCCGCCGCGTGAATCTCTCGCACCTGCATTGGGTCCCCAGCCTGTTCGAGCACTCGTATCACGGTCTCGAGCACTGGGCTCACCTTGGCCGGGGCAGGCCGAGGTTCGCGAGGATTGGCCAAGGCTTTACGAAGAAGCCCGTCATGGAGCGTGCCGAGTCGAGATAGCTCAACCCCGGCTCGAGGGTTTGAACGTGCTCCGTTTAGTTCCAAACCACGGTTTTACGGGGTAATTCACAACAACCAAAGTGCGACGTCCAAACCCCAGAGCACAACCTCAGAGTTCGCTCGCGGAGGCCAGGCAGCTAGCAGCAGTCATCGATCTTCGTCTCGCCCCGCCAGCTCTCTACGCCCTCGTTGAGGGCGACCGCACCGATCACGAGCGCGGCGGCGGGATCGGCCCACCACCAGCCGGCGAGCGCGTTCAGTAGCAGTCCGACGAGAAGAGCCACCGACAGATAGGCGCAGATCTGATTCTGTTGAGCTTCGTGCACGGTCGCTCTCGAGTTCAGCTTGCGTCCCAGCCGCCGTTTCGTTGTCGCAAGCAACGGCATCGTCGGCGCGGTGAAGGCGGCGAGGCCGATTCCTACCCAGCTTGTTGCAGGCCGGTGGCCGCCGATCAGATCGCGGATCGACTCGATCCCGATATAGGCGACCAGGATGAAGTAGGTCGCGGCGATCAGCCGCTGCGCAGATCTCTCGGCTCGCTCGGACGAGCCACGCCCGCCCGAGAAGAGCCAGACGATGACGAACGCGGCGAATACCTCGATCAGGCTGTCGAAGCCGAACGCAACGAGCGCAACCGAGCCGGCGGCGATCCCGGCGCTGAGCGCGATCCCGAACTCGACCAGATGCCAGGCGTTCCCGCCCCAGGCAAGCAACCGCGCGCGACGCTCGAGCCTTGCCCGCTCCACCGATCGCGAAGGTAGTCCCGCGGAAGCGGCGCTCACGTTTGAGCTTTGCTCTCGGTCGAGGCACTCCAGGCTCGGACGAGCGCCTTGGCAGCGTTCTCGACGTGCTCGCTCGTCGTCCCTCGACCGAGAGAGAGCCGGACGGCTCCTAGGGCGACCTCGGGATCGAGCCCCATCGCGATAAGCACCCCCGAGGCACTCTCGCCTCCTTCGTGGCATGCCGAGCCAGTCGAGGCAGCGATCTCGGGCGCGGCGGCGAGAATCGAGCTGCCCCAGACGCCTGAGAACGAGACATTCAGCGTGTTCGGTAGCCGCTCGCTCGGATGCCCGTTCAACCGGAGACCGGGGACACCGGCCTGCAGAAGCGCCCAGAGATCGTCGCGGAGAGCGCGCACGCGCCCTGCTTCCTCCCCCAGATCCTTGAGCGCGAGCGCACAGGCGCGGCCAAGCCCGACGATCGCGGCGACGTTCTCCGTGCCTGGACGCAGGCCGCGCTCGTGACCGGCGCCGAGAAGCAGCGGCCGGATTGGGGTTCCCCGCCTCACGTAGAGCGCTCCGACGCCCTTCGGCGCGTACAGCTTGTGCCCGGCGACGGAGAGAAGGTCGACGCCGAGCTCGTTGACCCGAACAGGAATCTTCCCGACCGCCTGGGCAGCGTCGGTGTGGACTAGGGCTCCCTGGGCGTGTGCCGCTGCGGCGATATCCGCGATCGGCATGACAGTGCCGGTCTCGTTGTTTGCGAGCATGACCGTCACGATGGCGGTGTCGCTCCGAAGTCTGGCCTGAAGCTCGTCGAGCGGCACGCGTCCCGTCCGATCAACCGAGACGCGATCTACCTCGAAGCCGCTGCGTTCGAGCCAGGCGCAGGGCGTTTCGATCGCCGGGTGCTCGACGACCGAGGTCACCAGGTGTCTCCGGCTCTCCACAGCGGCGAGGACACCACGGAGCGCGAGGTTGTTCGCCTCCGTTCCGCCGGAGGTGAAGATCACCTCCTCGGGTAAACAGCCGAGAAGAGCTGCGACTTCGGAGCGCGCGTGTTCGATCGCATCGTGGGCGCGTCGTCCATAGGGGTGAGCGCTCGAGGGGTTGCCGAACTCCTCCCCGAGGTACGGAAGCATCGCCTCGAGCACCTCGGACTGGATGGGGGTCGTCGCGTTGTGGTCGAGGTAGATCGGGTTCTCGTGCGTATCACTCATCCGTCATCGCTCCTCAGACGTCGCTCATCGCACAGGCCTCCACAACAGGGCGCGAGGGCTCTCAGGGCTTCTCGGCGGAACCGCGAAGTTTCGCGCGCAGCTCGTCGTAGGTCTTGACGTCGATCTCTCCTGCATCGAGGCGCCGGTCGAGGATTGCCTTGGCCGGTTCATGCGACTGGCTCGACTCTCGTCGTCGCGGAACGAGTCTCGTAAGCGCCCAGGCGATCACGACGATCACGCTGATCCAGAAGATCGCCATGAAACCCATCATGAAAATCCACCAACCGCCAGCATCGTGATCGAAGCCATACATCATTGTTCACACCCTTTGCTCGGTCGCCGGCGGGGTCGTCATGCTTCGTGCGCTCTCAGTTCAATCATGTGGTAATCACCATCGTCTCAAGCGAGCCGTTGTTCGGAATCGTAGGAGTACGTTCCCCGGGGAGCGCGACTTCGAACCGAAACGAAAGATGCCTCGCCCGGCTAGCTCTCCCGCACTTCCGCGGCCTCGCCCGGCTCGGTGGTTGCGACGAGGCGCCACGAATCCCAGGTGACCTTGAGGATCACGAGCGTGATCGCGAGACCGATAAGCGGATCGGCGATTGGTACTCCGAGCCCGACGCCGATCGCGGCCGCTACGACGCCGAGCGAGACGTAGCTGTCGACGCGGGCGTGATTGCCGTCCGCGACAAGCGCCGGACTCTGCAGCCGCTTGCCGGCTCGCAGCCGCACCCGGGCGGCAAGCTCGTTGCCGATAAAGCCGATCGCGCCGGCCGCCGCAAGTATCCAGAGATGCGTTAGCTGCTGCGGGTGGATGAAGCGCATGATCGTCTCGTAGAGGGCGACGCAGGCGCTGACGAAAATCGCGAGCACAACCGCAAGCCCGGCCAGTTTCTCGGCGCGGAAGGAACGCAGAAAGAAGGCGATCCCGACCGGAATCGCCGTCAGGGCGTCGCCCGAGTTGTGAATCAGGTCGGCGAGGAGCGCGACCGAGCTCGAGACGAGGAAGATGCCGACCTGCGCCGCTGCGGTTATCGCGAGGATGGCGAGGCTGATCGCGACCGCCCTGAGGCCTGCGTGCGAGCGGACGATCGAGCGATCGACGAGACCGTGCGAATGGCTATGGGTGTGTCTGTTTTCGCTCACGCGCCGCTGCTGAGCGGGTGTCAGGAGGCTTGCTCGATCGGCTCTATGTGACCAAGACGGACGTGCTCGATGTGGTACAGCGCCTGGTCCAGGAAGTCGGCAACGTGCGAGTCATGGAGCGCGTAGACGACACTGCGGCCGCGCCGCTCGCCGACGACGAGCCGCAGGTGAGTGATTACCAGTGGCGCCGGCTCTCATCCGGCGCTGTGGGTAGTCACGAGTAAAGGCACCGTCTATCGCGGAGACGAGTACGCGCGACACTGGACCCGACTTAGAAATCTTCGCGGTATTGTCGATGTCATCCCGGATCGGCGACTAACGAACCTCGTGATGGCTGTCTCGAAAAAGGGCGCTGTTACGCGAACTGTCGACGGCGGGCGACACTGGGCGCGCATCAAAGGGCTCCCTCGTAATATCCGAGGCGTGACAGTTCAACCCATAGACGGCACGTTCTACGCGTGGACCCTCACGACCAACGTCTTCCGTAGCCGAGATCACGGTGCGACCTGGACGAAACTGCCTCCTCTCCCGAGATAAGTCATATTGCGGGTGGCTAGCCGTCGCGCCCACACACGTTGTGAACGGCTGATAGGACATCCGGGCCTCCTTTAAGGCTGTGGGTCTGCCACGACCTACGCCCAAGGAGGCACCGGATGAAGCTGCACGCTAACGCCAAGCTCGGACTGGCCGGACGCCACGCGCTCGTCTGCGCAATTGAAGGAGGAATGAGCGTCTCGCCGGCGACCGCCCATCGCTGGTGGCATCGCTGGACGCAGGCAAGCGAGGAGGAGCGCTCGTCGCTTAGCTGCCTTCTCGATCGCTCCTCTCGCCCGAAGCGCTCGCCACGCGAGCTCGCCGGGCACCTACAGGAGCGGATCTGCGCCTGTCGCCTGAAGACGGGCTGGGGACCGAGACTGGTCGCCACTGCTACCGGCTTTGCCCACTCGACCGTCTGGAAGGTCCTGAAGAGAGCTGGCATCTCACGCCCGCAGAGGCCCGAGAGGGAGCCGGCAAACAGGTACGAGTGGCCCTGCCCTGGCGACCTCCCGCATATGGATGTCTCGCACTACGTGCGCTTCCTGCGCCCCGGCCACGCGCTGACCGGCAGTCACAAGGGAAAGCTTTGGCACGCTCACGTCGGTCGCGACTACGCCCACGCGATAGTCGCGACCACTCGAGGCTCGCCTACGTGGAGCTGCATTCAGACGAGAGGGCGGAGACGGTCACGGGTTTCGTCGAGCGAGCGCTCCGCTTCTACGAGAGCCGCGGGATAACGGTCAGGCGCCTGACGACAGACAACACCTTCAGCTATGTCAGGAACGGGTCCCTGCACGAGCTTCTGGTCTCGCGCCAGATCAAGCATTTGACGACCGAGCCCTACCGGCCGCGCACCAACGGCAAGGTCGAGCGCTTCCACCAGACGATGGCGAGGGAGTGGGCCTATACGGGCTTGCCTACTCCTCGCATCGACACAGAAACGCAGCTCTGCCACACTGGCTTCGTCACTACAATGAGCCCAACGCTAGCGGTCACTAAATCTCGTCGTTTCATTCAACAAGTGGAGGTGAATTATCGTGGCTAAGGAATGCCCTTCATGCAAAGGAAACGGGAACTGCTCGAATTGCGGAGGAACTGGCCATCAGGGGATAATCGGCCAGTCCGATTGCAAGCGCTGTGACAACACCGGCAAGTGCACCGTTTGCGGTGGGAGCGGCTCCGTCGACGAGAACTAACGCTAACGGCGTCGGATCGTCGCGGATTTGAACGCCCCCGTGGACGGAGGCGTTGGCGCTAAGAGTCGCGTGCGGCGATCGACCTCTTACCCGTTCTTCTTGATCCGGTAGTAGCCGCGTCGGACGCGCTCGAAGCGCGTTTCCTCGCCCTCGGCATTAACCGCCAACGCCGCTTTCACGGATTTCCAGAGCAGGGGCTGGCCTGCGAGCTCCTCGGCGGCTGCGTGAATCTCACGTATCCACATCGGACCCCTGGCCCGCTCGAGCACCACCGTCACGGTCTCGAGCACCGGGGTCACTCTGGCCGGCGCAGGCCGAGGTTCGCGAGGATTGAGCATGGCCTTATGGAGCAATTCGTCGTGGAGCGCGTCGAGTCGAGAGAGCTCAACCCCGGCTTGAGGGTTTGAACGTGCTCCGTTTAGTTCCCTGATCGACTTCGAAGCTGAGGCAACGCTCAATTATTATTCGTCCCGCGCGCAAGGCGAAAATGGGCTTAGCAGGAGCTGGGGCGGTCTTCTGTGCCCTCTTTGCCTGGGGGGCACTGAAGAATCTCTGGGGCGGCGGCGACAGTACTACGGCGACATACGTCGTGATCGGTGCGCTCTGGATACTCCTGGCTTGCACCTGCCTGGCAGCCGGAATCCGCTGGGCTCGCCAGCACTGAGCGCGCCTCGCTAGCCGTTTGGGGCGACGCGATGCGACGCCTTCGATCGCATCCACTCAAGCCGGGCTCGTCATCGGTCGATCCGCCGAGTGTGATGGGAACGACATGAAGGGCTCGCTGACGATGCTCGGGATGGTTGTCGGCTCGACGCTGGGCGGCATTGCGCCGTCGCTGTACGGCGGCGGAATCGTCGCATCGCTACTCGGCGGTCTCGTCGGCGGCATCCTCGGCATCTGGGCCGGGCTGCGGATCAGCGAGCGGGTTTTCTGACCGCCGCGTAGCGAGAGCGCCGAAGCTGACCGACTACTCTTGAGCGATGGCTCCGCGCGCGGTGATCTTCGATCTCTGGGGCACGCTCATCCCGTTCGAAAGCGAGCGTTGGGCGAGCGCCTACGAAGCGATGGCGGACATCCTCCAGGTGTCGCGCGAGGAGTTCGAGCCTGCCTGGCGCCGCGCCTACTCGCAGCGCCTCGTTTCCGATCTGCGCGAGAGCGTCGAATACGTTTGCGACTCGCTCGGGGTAAAGCGAAGCGACGCGATCGACCAGGCCTACAGAATGCGGGTCGAGATGCACCGCAGGAGCTTTCGGCCCCGCGAGGATGCCGCTTCCACCCTCCGCGAGCTCCGCGCTCGCGGTTACCTCACCGGTCTCCTCACGAACTGCACCTCCGAAGTCCCCGGGCTCGTCGCCGAGTCGCCGCTTGCCGGCCTCTTCGATGTCGAGATCTACTCCTGTAGCGTCGGCTTGAGAAAGCCCGACCGCGCGATCTATCAGCTCGCGGCGAACGGATTGGGCGTCGAGCCGAGGTTCTTCCTCTACATCGGCGACGGCGGCGACGACGAACTGACCGGCGCTCGCGATTTCGGGATGAAGGCGGTGTTGCTCAACCCGGGCGACACGCAGCCGCCCGAGGACTGGCAGGGGCCGGAGATCACGAGCCTGGCGCAGGTGCTCACGCTCGTCCCTGAGAAACCGGCGCGTGCGTAAACCGAGCGCGGGCTTGCCCTAAGCTACCGGCATGGCACTCGAAGTCGGCATCGTCGGCCTGCCCGGCGCGGGCAAGACCACCATCTTCAACGCCCTAACCAAGGCGGGCGCCCAGGTCGGCGCCTACTCCGGCCCCTCGGGCAAGGAGCACGTCGGCATGGCCGAGATCGCCGACGAGCGGCTGCAACAGCTGGCCGAGACGGTCAAAGCGAAGAAGGTCACCAAGGCCGCGATCCGCGTCGTGGACGTGCCGGGGACTGGACCGGCGCTGCTCGGCAACCTGCGCCAGGTCGACGCCATCCTGGCCGTCGTCGACGGCTTTTCGTCCGAGGCCGATCCGGCGCGTGACCTGGAAACGCTCGAGCTGGAGCTCTTGGTGGCCGACCGCGACCACGTCGAGCGCCGGCTGGAGCGGATGCAGAAGCAGGCCAAGTCCGGCGACCCGATGCTGAAGAAAGAAGTGACGGCGCTGGAGCGGCTGCTCGCCCACCTCGACGAGGGCAAGAACATGCGCGACTGGCCCGAGGAGCTGCCGCCCGAGCTCGATCCGCTCACGACCAAGCTCTTGATCCCGCTCGAGAACGGTCCGGGCGGAATCGACGGGCAGCTCGAGCTGGAGCTGGCGGAGCTCTCGGACGAGGAGGCCGACGAGTTTCGCGAGGGCAAGCCCTCGGCGCTCGGCGCGGTCGTGCAGCGGCTGTTCGAGGCGCTCGACCTGATCAGCTTCTTCACCGCCGGCGAGAAGGAGACCCGAGCCTGGACGCTCAGGCGCGGGCAGACCGCGCTGGAGGCCGCCGGCACGATTCACTCCGACATCGCGCGCGGCTTCATCCGCTGCGAGGTGATCCGCTGGGACGATCTCGTCGCCGCGGGCTCCCACTCCGAGGCCGCCCGCAAGGGATTGCAGCGCCTGGAGGGGAAGGAATACGTCGTCGCCGACGGCGACGTGCTCAACATCCGCTTCAACGTCTAGGAGCGTCTCTCTCCTTAGGAGCCGCTTGTCGCCCCGCCATTGCTCTAGGTCTTCGGAACGCCGCTACGTTGTATAGAGCACTGCAATGGCTCCCATCGTCGCGGAAAAGTTGCTTTTGACAACTCAACGCGAGAGGATAACGCGAGCCACTACTCCTACGTCGATGGACTATGCATACGAGAACCTTGGTCCGAACCGCTTCCAGGAGTTCGCCCAAGCGCTGCTAATCCGAGAGTACCCGAATATCCAGTGCCTTCCCGTCGGCCAGCGCGATGGAGGTCGCGACGCGCTAAGCAATCTCCGGCACCGACGGAGCGAAGGTTACGTTGCGTTCCAAGTGAAGTTCGCAGGTCGCGAAAAGGATCCCCATAAGTGGCTCGTCGACGTCATGAGCAAGGAGCTTCCGAAAATCAATCAGTTGATTCGGAACGGGGCTCAGGAATACATCCTGCTGACAAACGTCGCAGGCACCGCCTTCCCTCAAGCTGGCTCAATCGACCGTCTACAGGCGCTCTTAGACGCCGAGATATCTGTTCCGTCGCAATGCTGGTGGCGTGATGATCTCAATCGTCGTCTCGAAAACGACCCTCTTGCTCTGAAATGGTCATTCCCCGAGCTGCTTACAGGTCAGGACGTACTGCGTGTCCTCGTTGAGGCCGGGCTCTCAGATCAACGCGAGCGTCGAGTGAACGCAATTCGTGCGTTCGCGCGTGCTCAGTACGAAGCCGACCGAAAAGTGCGCTTTCGTCAGATCGATCTCGATAGCGAGTTGACGGACCTGTTTGTAGATGTACCGCTTACGCTTCAGCCACGTACAAGCCGGGATTCCTACCCCGATCAGGTCGCGCTTCGCCGCGTTTGGAAGCTCGACCCAGCTACGCGCGTCCTTGGGCGTGACTCATTTGGACCTCCATTCCGATATCACACAGGAGACCCAGATGAGGCCCTCGCGGTTGGAGGCGCCTCTTTCCTTCTCGACAGCGAAGTACAGAAACACTATCCGCTTCTAGTCATTGAGGGAGCACCGGGCCAAGGCAAGTCGACGCTGGCTCAGTATGTCTGCCAGTTGTACAGAGCGCGGTTATTAGGCGAGCCCGCCTCACAAGGCATCCCGTCGAATCATCTCGAAGGACCCCTACGACTCCCTATCCGCGTCGATCTGAGGCATTTCGCGGCATGGCTCAGCGGCCAGGACCCCTTTACTGCGGAATCGGCACTCCCCATCGCGGAACGAACGGAGCCGTCGCTGGAGGCGTTTCTCGCCGCACTCATACGCCACGAGTCCGGTGGCGCCGACTTCAGCGTCTCGGATTTGCAGGCCGTCGCGACCCAGAGCGCGCTTCTCCTCGTTCTCGACGGTCTGGACGAGGTCGCAGATATGGCTCTTCGGAGGACCGTCGTTCAAGTTGCTCAGGTTGGTATCGAGCGGTTAGCGACGCTTTGTGTCTCACTTCAAGCCGTCGTAACAAGTCGACCAGCCGCGTTTGCGAACTCTCCAGGATTTTCGAGATCGCGTTTCCGCTATGCGCTTCTGACGGCTCTACGCCGCGACCTTATTGACAGCTACGCAAACAAGTGGATCCGCGCTCGAGCGCTTCCTTCCGCTGAAGCCGAGGAGGTTCGCACGCTGGTCAGAGAAAGACTAGGCCTGCCACACATTCGCGAGCTTGCGCGGAACCCGATGCAGCTCGCCATTTTGCTAGGCGTTATACATAGTCGTGGCGCATCGCTTCCAGACAAGCGAACCCAACTTTACGATAATTATGTCTCGCTCTTCTTCGATCGCGAATCCGAGAAATCACCCCTAATTCGTGAACATCGGGAATTACTAGTCGAGCTCCACGGCTATCTCGCGTGGCGACTTCATGGTGATGCCGAACGTGGCGACACCCGAGGAAGCATAAGTGACGCGGCTCTTCGCGCTCTCTTGCGCGAGTATCTAGTGTTAGAAGGGCGTGACCCTGATCTAGTTGAGCGCTTGTTTCAAGGAATGGTCGAGCGCGTTGTAGCGCTTGTTTCCCGAGTCGAGGGGACATACGAGTTCGAAGTCCAACCGCTTCGCGAGTATTTCGCCGGCGTGTATCTCTACCATACGAAAAAGTACTCTCCTGCCGCTATTGCCAAGAGGGGCGATTTAATAGACAGGTTTAACGCATTGGCGCGAAACTTCTATTGGCTCAATGTCGCGCGATTTTACGCCGGTTGTGTGGATCGTGGTGAACTCCCCGCGCTCGTCCAATGCCTAGACGACCTATGCACGGAGCAGGGCTACCGTGCGACCTCCCATCCAAAGACACTTGCGGCGATGCTGCTATCCGACTGGGTCTTCAGTCAGAGCCCGAGAGACGCGCGCGAGGTCATTAATCTTCTACTGAGCGAGAAAGGGTTGCACTACCCGCTTCACTATGACGAGTTTCTACCGAGCGGAAGTAAGCCCGCTCTTCATGGGTCTGATCGCGATGTCCTAATCGAAGAAGCGTTCAGTCGCCTCCGAACTGGCGTGGATCGTGGGCGTGCGCGAATACTCGTTGATCTTATTAATGAGAATGCAACAAGCGAGGAAGCGCTAGAAAAGTGGCTCCATGGCCTGAGCCGTGCGAGCTCACGCGCGAAGGACGCATGGATTGAGTATGGCCAACGCCTTGATGTAATCCGTAGCCTTTCCAGCGAGCAGCTCGCGATAGTCCTTAAGGAAGCCAGGACGGAGTCTCTCGTTGACGGTGTGTTACAGGATGTACGGTACTCACAACTTCATGACCGCCCGCAACTAACGGATAAGTGCGTTCAGCTAGCACTGGACGACATCGCGGCGCTCACTAGCCCAAGACGAGCTGGCGAGGACATACTTTCCGCCTTCAGGCTTGCAGTCAGTCCGTGGCCGTACGTCTTCGCTCGAAAGTACGCACCAGCGCCCACGCTCGGGAAGGCCCTCGAACGACTTACCGGAAGCAAGCCTGATGTGACCGCGCTTGCGGAGAACGCCGTTGGCGATCCGATAGCGAAGGCGTGTCTCGACGTAGTTCGTGCGTTCCGTGATCTCTCATTTACGACTACTGAGGTACTAGAAACATCTCTCGAGCCATGGAATTCGTTCATCGAGTCAGTGCGAGACCGATGGGGAACACGTTGGGCGCTCGTGTCTTTAGCGAATCTTGCAGCAGGTATACGTTCTCGCACCGAGCGCGGAGCCGGTTACGAGGATCTATTCGACGAACGCCGTGAACTCGCTCCGCGACTTCGCTACGCGCGTATGCGCGCCGGGCAGGTCGAGTGGTGGAAGCGAACGTTAGGTCGAGCGTCAGATGAGTTCGAAACCGCCATAGCACTTTCAGTGCTTCTTACGTGGGGAAGTTCAGGAACAATCGCCCCTCTCATCCCCAGCCTTGCTTCGCTCGTAGAGCCGCTTTCAGACAAGAATTTCACCGCTATGTGCGAGGTTGTGAGAACGGGCTTCGAGGTAACAGGTGAAGAAATCACCCTCAAAGAGCTCGAATCGTCACAAATCAAGGCGCTTGGTAAATCAACCACACCCCGGGCTGCAACGCTCCTCGCGATCTGCGCGGGCGGGCCGCTACTGGAGACCCTCTATTCCGAACATGTCGGGAATGCGAGGCCAAGCGCGGTTCCGGATGTCCTACTCCGACCACTAGTGCAACGCTGCCTGGCGAAGAGATTGCAGAGAGGCGATGTTGATTGGGACGATTACGTCGAGATCGCCCGCCGCTCGTACGTTGCAGATGTGGAATTGGAGCCGGAATTCCTAGTGCCTCTCATTAGACCTGGGCGAAGAAGGGGCCGACAGCGCTTTAGCGCTGTAATGGGCGAGCGAGTATGCGAGCAGAGCGACCAGTACCCGCGCGAACTCGTAGAAACCGCAGAAAGGATCTCCCGAGAAACGATCGCTAAGCGAATCACGCCGGTCGCAGATACCGCCGAAGCCGAAGGATGGTTCACGTGATTACCGAGGTATTCGCAAAAGGCACAGCGCGACCTCGGCCCCGCGTTCGTTAGCAGCTCCAAGGGTCCGAACTGCGAGTGCGCGGCGAGAGTCGAACCTCGGTGTGCGGATTCTGCGCCGAATCACGGCACCGGAGGAGTCGGAGACAGTAAAGATGTCTCCTCGAGCCCGGTGAGAGCTGTTACATTCAGGATTATCGATGAACGTACAGCTCACCAAGGTCTGTTGCCGACCGGGTACCGAGCCCGGCGACGCGCACGCCTTCGCCGAGCACGCGCAGCGCTTCAAGGCTCTCTCGGAGCCGGCGCGGGTGGCGATCGTCAACCGCCTCGCCTCCTGCGGAGAGGCCTGCGTCTGCGAGCTCGTCGACGTGCTCGAGCTGGCTCAGCCGACGGTTTCCCATCACCTGCGCGTTTTGCGCGAAGCCGGGCTGATCGAGCACGAGCGGCGCGGAACCTGGATGTACTACCGCCTCGTTCCGGCCGCGATCGACGAGTTGCGCGCCACGCTGGCGCCCTAGCCGGCCGAAATCAGCACCACGCCCGCCAGCGCCGCGACGATCCCGAGCCGCTGCTGGCGAGAGACGTGCTCGCGCAGGAGCGCCTGCGCCAAAAGAACGGTCGTGAGCGGATAGAGCGAGGCAAGAACGCTGACCAGGCTGAGCAGGCCGTGATCGGTCGCCAGCGCGTAGAGCGTGTTGGCGCCGCTGTCGAGCAGGCCGATCAGGATCAGCCAGTGCAGATTCCCCGCCGGGATGCGAGGCGCCTGGCGCAGCACGAGCAACAAGAGCACGACGAGGGGGGCCGTGGTCAGGCGCAGCATCAGCGTCGCCGCGATCGCATGATGATGCTCGCTCGCCTTGGCGACGAAGAGGAAGAAGACGCCGAACCCGAGCGCCGCGCCGAGCGCAAGCGGCACCTCCGCGGCCAGACTGCGGCCTCGCTCGGGATGGTTCTCGGCCGAGGCGAGGATGACGCCGATCAGCGCGAGCGCGATCCCGAGCAGCGCCGCCACGGCCGGCCGCTCGCCACGAGCCAGCCCTGCCGCGACCGGCAGCGCCGCGCCGGTCGCCGAGATCGGAGCCACGATGCTGATCCTGCCGATCGCCATGCCGCGGTAGAAGGCGGCGAGTGCGACCAGTCCGGCGCTTCCTGCCAGCACCGCGTAGAGCGCCGTCCTCCCGTCGGGATAGGAGTGCGTCGCAACGGCGAGCACAGCGACCAGCGCGAGACCGGCGAGCTGAGAGACGGCGATCAGCGTCAGCAGCGGCACGATGCGGCTCTTGACGCCGCCGAGATAGTCGGAGAGGCCCCATGAGAGGCTCGCCGCGAACGCGAGTCCGATTCCGAGCATGGAGCTGGCGACCTACGCGGAATCGACCGGTCGCAACTGGGCGACGGTGTCGAGCTGGTTGGCGTGGTAGAGAGCGGCCGCCTCGGCGGTGCGGGCCGCGCGGACGTCGTGGTGGACTGCGACGGCGTGCAAGAGCTCCGCTCGCAGGTCGGCGCCGAGTGCGTCTGCATGCTGCTCGATCAGGCGCAGACCGAGCTGAACGTGGCCGAGTAGCCGCCCCTCGCCGGTGGGCGCATAGAGCGGCGCCGGCCCGAGCTCGAGCGTGCGGCCGAGATCGTGCGTGAGCGCGGCGGCGAGTAGCAGGTCGGAGCGCAGGCGCGGATGGAGCTGACAGAGGTCGCGGCAGATGGTGGCGACCCCGACCGTATGCTCGAGCAGCCCGCCGGAGTAGCTGTGGTGGCCCTCGCGCGTCGCCGGGAGAGTGCGCAGGCGCCGCTCCCTGTCGCCGCCTTCGAGCAGCGCCGTGACGGTCGAGCGAAGCGCCTCGTGCGCGATCTCGGCGACGAGGAAATCGAGAAAACCCTCCAGCTCGTCGGGATCGCGGCGGCCGGCCGGTGCGAGCGTCGCCGGGTCGGCCTCGGGCGCCGCCTCGAGCGTGCGCACCTGGATCTGAAGCTTGTCGCGGAAGCTTTCGACCCGCCCCAGCACGCGCACCGCGTCGCCCTCGGCGAAACGCGCATCGAGCAGGTCGACGTCGCTCCACACGCGCGCCTCGACGCGACCGGACTCGTCCGTCAGCTCGAGCGCAAGGTAGGAGGCGCCCGCTTTCGTCCGCAATCGCTCCTTGCGGGCGACCGCGTACACGCCCTCGACGGCGCTGTCCGCTACAAGCTCGACGAGCTGGGTCACGGCGTCGGCGCTCGTCTCGAATGACTACTTACCGCGAGGTTGCGAGGGCACCGCGGTACTACGCCCCCCGCCGGATCCACCCACCCGCGGGGTCGTGAAACGGTAGCGAGAAAAACCGCTCCAAATGCGCCATTATCGTGCCGAGATTGCATCACGACCTCGCCCCCGGCTGGTCGCCGGCGTCAGTGTTTTCGCGGTCGAAAAGAACAGTATTTTCGGCGGAGATCACTAGTCGAGTCTAGTCAGAAGGCGGTTGGTACGCTCCTCGCGTGGCTGACGTTCGTCCCTTCCAGGCGCTGACCTTCGACCCCGCGGTTGCCGGGCCGCTGGCGCAGCTCGTGGCACCGCCCTACGACGTGATCGACGCCGAGGCTCGCGCCGGATACCTGGGCAGGTCGCCGCACAACATCGTCAATCTCACTCTGCTCGAGGACGAGCGCGATTCCGGGCCGATGCTCGCGTCCTGGCGCGACGAGGGAGTCCTTCGCCGCGACGCCGAGCCGGCGCTCTGGTGGCTGGAGCAGTCCTTCGTCGGGCCCGACGGAGTCGCCCGCACCCGTGAGGGCTTCCTGGCCTCGATCAAGGTCGAGCCCTACGAGAACAAGGTCGTGCTGCCGCACGAGCGCACGCACTCCGGCCCCAAGGAAAGCCGTCTGCGCCTGCTGACCGCCGCGCGCACCCAGATCGAGCCGATCTTCCTGCTCTACGACGATCCCGAGCGCTGCGAACAGGCCCTGCGCGAGCAGGCCGCCGTGCGCGAGCCCGACCTCGACGCCGAGGAGCTGGGCGTTCGCAGCCGCCTCTGGCGCGTTGACGACGCGGCGGCGCTCGAGCGGGTGCGCTCCGCGCTCGCCGACAAGCAGCTCTTGATCGCCGACGGGCATCACCGCTACGAGACGGCGGTCGCCTTCCACCAGCAGGACGGAACGCCGGCCAGCGCCTACACGTTTGCGGCACTCGTGAACACGCGCGGCGAGGGACTTGCCATCTTCCCGACGCATCGCGTGTTCGCCACGACGCCCGAGCTCGGCGCGCTGGCCGGGGGAGAGCCCAGAGACGATGTCGAGGCGGCGCTAGCGGAACTGGAGGCGATGTCCTACGAGACCGCCGCCGCGCTCGTCTATGACAAGGGCGGCGTGCGCCTGGTCGTCACCGACGAAGCGATTCTCGATGTCGAGCTGGTCGGTCGGCTGGGGCACGAAGGCATTTCCTACACGCCCGATTGGAAGGAAGCTGTTGCGGCGGTCGATTCCGGCGCCGCCGAAGTGAGCGTACTGATGCGCCCGTCGCGCATCGATCAGGTCTTTGCGGTCGCCCGCGAAGGCCGCGTGATGCCCCAGAAGAGCACCTACTTCTATCCCAAGCTTCTCTCCGGGCTCGTCCTCTACCCGCTCTAGTGCCCGAAGGATCGGCCGGGGATCCGCGCGCCGGATACGATCGCCAGGTGCCCGACGAAGCCCGACTCGATGCGGATGCTCTGCTCGAACTGTGCCGCGGCATCGTCCAGGACATCCGCGCCGAGCTGAAGCGCCTGCCGACGCGCGAAGAGCGCGAGAAGGTTCTGCGCCGCGGCATGGGCGGCGACGAGACAACGCAGATCGACGAAGCGGCCGAGCAGGCCGTCGTGCGCCGGCTCGAGCGACTGGACGTGCCGGGCTTCACGCTCGTCTCGGAGGAGCTGGGCGAGCGGGTGTTCGGCGGGGGCGGCTCGCTGCGCGTCGTGCTCGATCCGATTGACGGCTCGATCAACGCCAAGCGCGGTATTCCCTTCTTCTCGGTCTCACTCGCGGTGGCCGACGGCGACAAGATGCGCGATGTCTTCTTCGGCTACGTCTACGACTTCGGGAGCGGCGAGGAATGGACTGCCCGGCGCGGTGAGGGCGCCTGGCTGAACGGTGAGGCGCTCGGCGCGACCAAACCCAAGGACGAGATCGAGCTACTGGCGTTCGAAGCGACCGAGACGGCGAAGATCGCCGAGCGAGCGCCGAGCGTCGTCGGGCTGGCCAAGCGTCTGCGCATCATGGGCTCGCTCGCGCTTTCGCTCTGCCATCTGGCCGCCGGGCGCCTCGACGCGGTCTGCTCGCTCAAGCCGGCGCGCTCGATCGACGTCGCCGCCGGGCAGCTGCTGGTGCGCGAGGTCGGGCTGGCGGTCGAGTTCGTGGACGGCGAATTGTCCTTCCTCGACTCTCAACTCGACCTGGAATCGCGTTCGCGGATTGCGGCGGCGGGCACAGAAGAGCTGTGCCAGGCACTGAGCGAACGCCTTCGCTCCTAGAGCTCGCTCGTAGATCTATCGCCGCGCCGGGGCAGGTAGACACCGCGTCGAGGGCGAACGAGTCGTTTGTTCGCGGTATGCGACGACCTCGGCCGAGTCGAGCCGACCTAGAATGACGACCTCTGTGCGCATAGACGAGATCATCAGCCAAAGCGAGCAGCCCGTCTTCTCGTTCGAGTTCTTCCCGCCGACGAGCGAGGAAGGCGAGCGCAACCTGCGCGAGGCGATCGAGAAGCTGGCGCCGCTCGAGCCCTCGTTCGTCTCGATCACGCGGCGCGCCGGCTCGACGAGCGAGCGCACCGTCGAGCTGACGCGCTGGATGAAGCAGGAGCTGGGCCTGGAGGCGATGTCGCACCTGACCGGCTACGGCTCGACGCCGGAGGAACTGCGCCGGATTCTCGACCTGGCCGCCGAGGTGGGCATCGACAACGTGCTTGCGCTGCGCGGAGACCCGCCGCGCGAGCGGCCCGACTGGACGCCCGAGAGCGAGTCGATCCGTTACGCCAGCGACCTGATAGCGCTGATCGCGGGGGATTACCCGTTCTGTATCGGCGCCGCCTGCTACCCGGAGGTGCACGTTGACGCGAGCGACATGGCCGGCGAGATCCGCGTGCTCAAAACCAAGGCCGAGTCCGGCGCCGCCTTCTTCATCACCCAGCTCTTCTTCGACAACGCCGTTTACTTCGAGTTCGTCGAGGCGGTTCGCGCGGCCGGGATCGAGCAGCCGATCATTCCCGGCCTGATGCCGATCACCAACGCCGAGCAGATCGAGCGCATGACCGCTCTCTCCGGCGCGACGATTCCCAGGGAGCTGATCGCCCAGATCGAGTTGCGCGCCAGCGATCCGGGCACAGTGCTCGAGCTCGGTGTCGCTCACGCCACGCTCCAAGCCGCCGACCTGCTTGCTCGCGGCGCCCCGGGCATCCACTTTTACACGCTCAACCGCTCGCCCTCGACGCGCGCCATCCTCTCGGCCCTGAAGATCAGCAGGCCGTGGCAGAAGCGCGGCTGAGCTCCGTAACGCGGCGCTGTCTAGCGGCCGCTCAGGTGAAGATGATCTCGCCGCCCGCGGAGAGCTCGTAGAACTCGCCGACGGTCAGCACCTTCTCGACCTGCGGCACGAAGTCGTCCATGCTCAAGCCGTACATATCGACCGTCGCCTGGCAGGCGTAGAGCTTGCCGCCAGAGTCGCCGATCATCTCGATGAACTCGCGCACGGGTGGGATGTCAATCTTGTCCATCTGCCGGCTCATCATCTTGGTCGCCAGCCAAGACATGCCCGGAATCGCGCCTATCCAGGTGGGCATGTGCATACCCGGGTTACCGACCGTACCGACCTTGATCTTGTCGATCCGATTCTTGCGAATCACGTCCAGGCCGAAGAAGGTGAAGAAGAGATTGGCCTCGATCCCCTCCATACGGGCGCCGTTACCCATGATCAGGCCTGGGTAGACGCCCTCCAAAGACCCCTTCGAGATGACGATCGAGACCTTCTCGATGCTGTCTGCCATTTCCCCACCCCTTTCTAGACGCAACCGCGTGGCTTGGGAATGCCGCCGATCTTGGCGGCGAGCTTGGCCGGGCCCTTCGGGAAGAGCTCGTACAGCTCCTTGATCGCCACGCCCGAGGTCTTCCCGAGCGCCCGCATCGACGGCGCCGCGCCCGTATCCAGGTACGTCTTGCGCATGAAGTCGATTACCTGCCAGTGCCGCTCGGTCAGCTTCTCGATGCCGGCGGAGCGCGCCATCTCCTCGCCCATCTCTCTCGTCCACTGCTCGGGCTTTTGCAGGAAGCCCTCGTCGTCGACCTCGACGGGCGTGCCTGCAAGCGTGACAGTCGTCATCCGGTCACTCCTTCCTCTGTCGAACTCAGGAGGCTGGTGTCCTTGCCCGCCATCTTCAGCTGCGCGGAAATCAGCGGAATGCGTCTGCCCGGCAGGAGCAGATGCCAGTAAAGCCAGCGGAAGGCGAGCTTGCCGAGATGATCGAGGCGCGACTCTCTGAGCAGCGACATCGGCCCGACGCCGGGGAAGGGGAACTTACCCGGCAAGGGCTCGACGTCGTAGTTGAAGTCGAGTAGCAGCGCCTTGCTGAAGCCCGTCTCGATGAAGCAGTTGGCGTGTCCGTCGAAGCTCTTCTCGAGCTCCTCTCCGGCCAGGAAATGCTGGACGTTCTCGCTCAGCGTCTCGGCCTGGAAGTGCGCGACCGCTCCCGCCTTCGAGGTCGGGACGTTGGTCGCGTCGCCGATGGCGAACACGTTCGGGGCAACCTTCGCCTGAAGCGTGTTCGGATCGACGACGATGAAACCGAGTTCGTCGCCCAGACCGTCCGAGCTCTCCACGAACGGTGAGCCGCCGTGCAGCGGAATCGAGACCAGCAGGTCGTAGTCGATCTCGCGCTCGTCCCAGCTGTGCAGCTTGCGCGCATCGCCATCGACGCGCCCGGCCGCGAACTCCGCCTCGACCAGGATCTTCTTCTTCTCCAGCAACTCGCCGAGTATCCTCGAGGCGACCGGCTTGGTGAAGGCGCCGTCCAGCGGGGTTGCCAGCACGATCTCCGTCTTCTTTCGCAGGCCGCGTTTCTGCAACCACCAGTCCGAGAGGAAGCAGAACTCGAGCGGCGCGATCGGGCACTTGATCGGCATCTCGACGATGTTCACGACCAGGCGACCGCCTTCGAAGCCCTCCATCGCCTTGTTCAGCGCCGCGGCGCCCTCGACCGAGTAGTAGGTGAAGGCGGTCGCGCCCCAGCCCGGCCCGGTCAGTCCCTCGGTCTCCTCGGGCAGGAGCTCGGCGCCGCTGGCGACGACCAGAACGTCGTAGGGAAGCGTCTCACCGCCGACCAGATGAACCGTGTTCTTTTCGGACTCGACGCGCTCGACCTTGCCGAGGCGGAACTCGATTCCGCTGCGGAGCTGCTTGGAGCGCGGCCGGTAGATCGAGTCCGACTCGACCAGGCCAAAGGGGACGAAGAGCAGATCGGGCTGGTAGACGTGGCGATCGTCCCTGTCCACGACGGTGATCTCGATCTCGGTCTCGGCGCCGTAGCGCCGCCGCAGCTTGTTGGCGATCAGCGTGCCGCCGGTGCCGCCGCCCAAAATGAGGATTCGAGTCGCGATCTGCTCATCATGCCCGATCGAATGGGATCTGAGTCGGGCGCCGAGACCGGCGGCGAAGCGCGGATCAGCTCACCAGGTCTCGGCGGGAGGCTCGGCCGGCTCGACAGGCGCGGGCGGTGGCGCAGACGGCTCGCGCGCCGGCCGCAGCTCCTCGAGCCGGTCGATACGGGCGAGCGCGGGAAAGACGCGCGGCCACACCCCGGCGAGCAAAATCGTCAGCACGCCGCCCGCGACGACGGCCGGAGCCGCTCCGAGCAAGGCGGCCGCCGCGCCCGACTCGAAGGCGCCGAGCTGGTTGGAGGCGCTGATGAAGACCATCTCGATTGCGTTTACGCGCCCTCGCAAGCGGTCGGGGGTTGCCAGGGCGGCAGTGGTCGCGCGGATGTTCATGCTGATCATGTCGACGAAGCCGCTGACTGCGAGCGCGCCCAATGAGAGCGGGAACGAGTGCGAGAGTCCGAACACGATCATGCTCGCGCCGAAACCGGCGACCACCAGCAGGAGTGTGCGGCCGGCGTGGCGCATCGCCGGCCGCCGGGTGAGCAGCACTCCGGCCAGGATCGCGCCGGCCGCCGGCGCCGCTCTGAGCAGGCCCAGCCCCTCGGGCCCGACGTGCAGGATCGAGCGCGCGAACAGAGGCGCAAGCGCAATCTGGCCACCCAGCAGAACGGCGAACAGGTCGAGCGTAATCGCGCCGAGGAGCACGGGCGTCTTCCGGACGAAGCCGATGCCGGCAACGAGACTCCGCCAGTCGGGAGATCCCCCGCTCGCTGCCCGGGTGCGCGCGGCCGGGGAGCGCAGCGAGAGCGCGCAGGCGCCCGAGAGCGCAAACAGCCCCAGTGCAACCTCGTAGGGCAGCTCGGGCCGGATCGCGAAGATGAATCCGCCGATCGCCGGCCCGGCTACGGTCGCAATCTGCATCGCGATCGAGCGCAGCGCCAGGGCGCCGGCAAGCATCTCGGTTGGAACCAGCGTGGGTGGGAGCGCGCGCGCGGCCGGGCTTCCGATCGCGCTTGCCACGCCGGTCGCGGCCGCCAGAACGAGGAAGGGCCAGAGCTTCGTGGCTCCCGAGCGAGTGACCAGAAGCAGGAGCGCCATCACGATCATGTCGATCGCGACCGCAGCAGCGAAGACGAGACGCCGCGGCAACCGATCGGCGAGGTGCCCGGCGGGTAGCGCCAGCAGCGGCAGCGGCACGAACTCCGCCAGTCCGATCAGGCCGAGATCGAGCGGGCTGTGCCGGATGGCGAACACCTGCCAGCCGACCGCGACCGCGGCCATCTGGCTGCCGAGGCCCATCGTCAGCGAGGCCACCCAGAGCAGCGCGAAGTCCTTTTCCCTCAGAGCGGGGGGAAGGTGATGTCCGGTTTTGTTCTCTCTGCTCATGGTTTAGCGACCCGCTGAAGCATGGATTCTTCCTGAGACGCCACGGTCGCTCGCAGTTTCTCGGGGCGAGGCGGAGCCGCGAGCGCCAAAAGCAGGCGACTCTCGCACCGCTAGGCTGTAGCGATGACCGTTTCGCGCGTACAGATCGAGCTGGCGCTTCGCAACGTCATCGATCCCGAGCTGGGCAAGCCCGTGACGATGCTCGGCATGGTGCGCAAGATCGAGGTCGAGGGCGGCATCGTTCGCATTGTGCTGGCGCTGACGATCGCGGGCTGCCCGCTCAAGGACAGCTTTCAGGAGCAGGTCGCGCGGCACGTCGGCGCGGTTCCCGGGGTCGAGTCGGTCGAGCTCGCCTTCGAGGAGATGACCGACGAGCAGAAGCAGGCGCTGCGCCAGAGGCTCGGCATTCCCGAGAAGAGGGGCATCTCGCTGCACGAGAACACGCGCGTGCTCGCCGTCACCTCGGGCAAGGGCGGCGTCGGCAAGTCTTCCATCAGCGTCAACCTGGCCGCGGCGCTTTCCGGTCTGGGCGAGCAGGTTGGTGTGCTCGACGCCGACATCTACGGCCACTCGGTGCCGCAGCTGCTCGGCGTCACGCAGCATCCCGTCGCGGTGGACGAGATGATCGTGCCGCCGCTCGGTCACGGGCTCAAGCTGATGTCGATCGGCTTCTTCCTGGAGGAGAACAAGCCGGTGATCTGGCGCGGCCCGATGCTGCACAAGGCGCTCGAGCAGTTTCTCTCGGACGTGCACTGGGGCGACATCGACACGCTCGTCGTGGACATGCCGCCGGGCACCGGCGACGTGGCTCTTTCACTCGCCCAGTTGCTGCCGCACGCCGAGACGATCGTCGTCACCACGCCGCAGCCGCTCGCCCAGGAGGTCGCGGCCCGCGCCGCCCTGATGGCCAACGAGACGGGCATGCGCCTGCTCGGCGTGATCGAGAACATGTCCTACCTGGTCGGAACGGGGCAGGAAGTGTTCGGCTCGGGCGGCGGCGAGCGCCTGGCCGAGGAGCTCGGCGTACCGCTACTGGGTCGGGTCCCGCTCGATCCGGTGCTGCGCGAATGCGGCGAGCGCGGCGAGCCGGTCACCCTCGGCGCGCCTGAGAGCGAGTCGGCCGCCGCGATCGTGTCGATCGCCAAGGCAGTCGCCGTAAGCCGGGTTTAGTTCTCGGGAGAGACGAAGTGCGCAGGACTCGGCCGAGTTCGCGCGAAGGCCCCACTTCATGCTCGCACGCTCGTTTGCCTTCTTGCTCCTGATCGCTGCCGCGCTGGCCGACAGCTCGGGCGCCCACTCGAGCGCCTTCTACTTCGTACTTGCAGCGGGGCCGGTGATAGTCGTGAGCGGGCTGATGACGTTCGGAGATCTGGCGGAAGCCCACGGGCTCGAGCGCGAGATCGTGCTCGGAGCCCAGGGGATTCTCACCTTGCTTGCGCTCGCGCTGGTTGTCGTCGTTGTCGGTTCGGGCTCGGGGCCCTTGCTCGACGCCTCGGTGCCGGTCTTAGGCGCCTCGGCGCTCGGCGCCTGCCTGGGCATCTTCGTCGTTCAGGCGGTGCTTGGTCTGGTCGGCAGGGTGCTGGCGGCGGCGAGGCATCCCGTCGGTCTCTATGCCCGGGCCGGCGAGGAGTTCGCCACGGCCGAGCACATCGGACTCTAGGGCACCGGTTTCTCAGCCCGCCACCGAGCCACCCGCCCGCGGGGTCGTCCCAAGGTAACGAAAACGAGCGCTCTAACTGCGCCAATTGCGTGCCGAAAACGCACAGCCACGCCTGAGACCAGCCCACTCCGTTATGGCTTCCAGCTAGAGCGGCAGCTGGCTCGCCGCGTGCTTGGCCAGGTCGATCAGCGGCTGAACGGCGAAGAACGATCCGACCGTGACGACAACCGCTGCGAAAACGGCCGTCGAGAGCATGCGATCGAGTAGCGGCGGCTCTTCCTTCGCCGCCGCCTCCTCGTCCGGAACCGGTCGCATGTAGATCGCGCGGACGACCGCCAGGTAGTAGCCGAGGCTGACCAGCGTCGCCACGGCGCCGACGATCAAGAGCCATGTCCAGCCCGACCGGTAGGCGGCCGCGAAGAGGTAGACCTTGCCCACGAAGCCGCCCGTGAGCGGGAAGCCGGCAAACGAGAGCATGAAGATCCAGAGCGCGATTCCGGAGAGCGGCCGCCGCCAGCCAAAGCCGGCCAGGTTGTCGAGCGTCGCCGGCTCGCCCAGCTCGCGCTCGTGCAGGGCGGCCAGCGCGAAGACGCCCACCGAGGCGGCGCCGTAGGGGATCAGGTAGTAGAGCAGCGCCCGCGTGCCGAGCGAGCTGGCGGCGGCGATCGCGAAGAGCAGAAAGCCGGCGTGTGAGATCGAGGAGTAGGCGAGCATGCGCTTGAGATCGCGCTGGACCAGGGCGGCCAGGTTACCGACCACCAGCGAGGCGACCGCGAGCACCGCCGCCGCCGAGGTCCAGAGATGCTCCTGGGCCGAGAAGGAGAGCGAGAGCACGCGCAACGCCACCAGCAGCGCGACCGCCTTGGTCGCGCCGGCCATGAAGCCCGAGACCGGCGTCGCGGCGCCCTGGTAGACGTCGGGCGTCCAGGTGTGGAAGGGCGCCGCCGAGGCCTTGAAGGCGAAGCCGACCAGGATCATCGCCAGCCCCGTGACCAAGAACAGGTCGCCGCTCGGCGCCTTGCCGGCGATCTGAGCGAGGTTGAGCGTTCCCGTGGCGCCGTAGACGAAGGCGGCGCCGAAGACGAGAATCGCCGAGCTGAAGCCGCCCACGATCAGGTACTTGAAGCCCGCCTCGATCGCCTCCGGGCGCTCGCGCTCGAGCGCGCAGAGCACGTACAGCGAGATCGACAGCCACTCCAGCCCGAGGAAGAGGGTGAGCAGGTTGGCCGACTGGGCGAAGAGGATCATTCCGCCGCCGGCCGAGGCAAGCAGCGCGAAGCGCTCGCCGACCCGATCGACGGTCGAGCGCTCGCCGTAGTAGACGAGCGTCGTGAGTAGCCCCACGCCGGCCACGATCATCGCCGCCAGCGCGCCGTAGCGATCGCGGAAGAGCGCGTTCGCGATCACGCCGCGGGAGTGGGGGCTGCGGTCGAAGAGGATTGCGGCAGCGGCGAAGGCGCCCGCGTATCCGGCCAGGCAGAAGAACCAGGATACGTTCTTGCGCCGGCGCTCGGGAACCAGCACCGCACTCATCAGCGAGGCGATCGTCGCCGCGAGCAGGGCGAGCGAGGGAGCCAGCGTGAGCCAGTCGATGGCGGGAGTCCTGATCACTTCGCCGTCCCCGTCGTCGTGGCGGTCGTGCTACCGGTTCCCGGCACGCAGGCAAGCCCGACCTGCGCCTTGCTCTGACTCGAGATCCCCGCCGAGGTCAGCGGGGCCTGCTCGAGGCAGGCGAAGGAGTGCTTGCTGATCGCCGCCGGCCAGACCGAGAGCGCGAGCATGCAACCGAGCAGGGCTCCGATCACGCACAGCTCCGGCAGGAGAACGTCGGGCGCCTTCTTGCTGACCGCCTCGCCGACCTCGCGGTGGAGTAGCGCCGAGACGAGCCGCAGCATGTACATCGCCGCCAGCACCATCGCCACGAGGCCGGGAATCGCCCAGCCCCAGCCCTGCTGGAAGACGCCGGCCAGAATCAGGAACTCACCCGCGAAGGCGTTCGATCCCGGCACCGCCAGCGAGATCACGCCGATCGAGATGATCAGGCTGGCCAGAATCGGCCGCCCGCGCGCCATTCCGCCGAGACGCGACAGGGCGCCGCTCGAGCTGCGGAGCTCGATCACCCCGGCGAGCAAGAACAGCGCCGCCGAGACCAGCCCGTGGTTCACCATCTGCAGCACCGAGCCGCTCAGCGAAAGCTCGTTCTGGGCGAAGACGCCGAGCCCGATCAGGCTCATCTGAGCCAGGCTCGAGTAGGCGACGACGCCGCGGATGTCGGGAGCCCGGAAGGCGAGCAGCGAGCCGTAGACGAGACCGACCGCCGAGAGCGCGAGCATGAGTGAGCGCAGATCGTGCGTGGGGCCGGGGAACTGAGTCAGCGCGATGCGCAGGAAGCCGAACACGGCGACCTTCGAGATCACGCCCGAGAGCAGCGCGGCGACCTCCGGCGGCGACTCGCGATAGGCGTCGGCGAGCCAGCCGTGCAACGGGAAGAGCGGAGCCTTGACGGCAAAGGCGGCGGCGAAACCGAGGAAGAGCCAGACGCTGCCGCTCTGCTGAGCCGTCGCCAGGTCGAACCCGTGCGAGAGGCCGTAGACGACGATCGTGGCGAACATCAGCAGCGACCCGGCCATCGTGTAGGCGACGAACTTGAAGGTCGCCCGCAGGCGCCCGGCGCCGCCCCAGACGCCGATCAGCACGTACAGCGGAATCATCATCGCCTCGTAGGCGACGTAGAAGAGGATCAGGTCCTGCGCCGTGAAGACGCCGACGATCGCGGCGAGGAGGAAGAGCATCAGTGCGTAGTAGGCGTTCGCCCGCTCGCGGCCGCTCCAGAGTCCGTAGGCGATCGCGGCGGTCATCACCACCACGGTCAGACCGACGAGCCAGAGCGAGAAGCCGAACAGACCGACGTGGTAGCTGATGCCGAGATCGGAGATCCAGGAGTGCTGCTGCTCGAACTGGATCTTGGGGCTACCGAAGTCGAAGCGGGTCAGGCCCGAGATCCACAGTGCCAGCTCGGCCAGAGAGAAGAAGAGCGCGAGCGAGCCGACCCACATCCTGGGCGCCGGCAGCAGGAACACCGACAGAGCGCCGAGCAGGGGCAGGCAGATGAGCGCCGTCGTCAGCATCAGCGAAGCACCAGGAAGAGCAGGACGATTACGGACACACCGGCCGCCACGAGCAGCACGTAGGTGCGCGCGAGACCGCTTTGGATCGCCGCGGCGAAGCGGCCGCCCATGAGAGCGCCGAATCCGATCTCCTCACCGGAGCGCTCGATCACCGGTCGCTCGAACCAACTCCCCAACCGGTGCGCGACAGCGACGGCCGGGCGATAGAAGACGAGGTCGTAAACGCGGTCGAAGTAGAGCTTCTCGACCAGCGCCCTTGGCGCTCTCGGCGCTCGCTGTGTCCGGGCCGAGTAGATCGCCCAGGCGATCCAGAGTCCGCCCAGTGCGACGACGAGAGAGACGGCGCTGAGCAGCCACTCGCGCGAAGCGCTGGGCTCGGCCGCGAACGAAGGCGCGACCTCCTCCAGGAAGCTCGAGAAGGGATGCCACAGTCCGGCTACCTGCATCCAGCCGCCGCCGATCGCGAGCAGGGTCAAGACGGCGACGGGCGCGGTCATCCAACGCGGTCCTTCGGCGCGCTTTCGCTTGGGCAGGCTCTTCTTGACCAGCTCACTCTCCTCGCCCGAGAAGACGAGGAAGAGCAGGCGGAAGGAATACAGAGCGGTCAGGAGCACGCCGGCTATGGCGGCCGCGAACAGCACCTTACCGTAGACGCCGTTCGAGACGGCGGTGGCCAGGATCGCGTCCTTCGAGAAGAAGCCGGCCAGGGGCGGAAGGCCCACCAAGGCGCCGGTGCCGATCAGCATGGCGATGAACGTTCGCGGCATTCTCCTCCGCAGGCCGCCCATCTTGCGCATGTCCTGCTCGCCGCCGAGCGCGTGGATGACGACGCCGGCCGCCAGGAAGAGCAGCGCTTTGAAGAAGGCGTGCGTGACCAAGTGGAACATCGCCGCGCTGTAGGCGCCGATGCCGGCCGCCAGGAACATGTAGCCGATCTGCGACATGGTCGAATAGGCGATCACGCGCTTGATGTCGGTCTGCACGAGCGCGATCGCGCCGGCCGCAAGCAGCGTCGCGGCGCCCAGGCCGGCGGCCGTCTGCTGCACGTGCGGCGCCTGCTCGAACAGCGGGTGCGCGCGCACGATCAGGTAGACGCCGGCGGTGACCATGGTCGCGGCGTGGATCAGGGCGCTGACCGGAGTCGGGCCCTCCATCGCGTCGGGGAGCCAGGTGTGGAGCGGGATCTGGGCCGATTTGGCGATTGCGCCGACGAGCAGCCCGGCGGCGACGAGGTTGATCAGCCAGGTGTTCTCTCCAAGCACGACCGCCTGGCCGAAGACGCCGGCGAAGTCGAGCGTGTGGGCGTGCTGAATCAGCAGGAAGAGCGCCAGCGCCATGGCGGCATCGCCCACGGCGTTGATGATGAAGGCCTTCTTGGCGGCGGCGATCGCGCTCGGACGCTCCTGCCAGAAGCCGATCAGCAGGTAGGAGGAGAGTCCGACCAGGCCCCAGCCGACGAGCAGGACGAAGAAGTTGGCGGCTTCGACCAGAAGCAGCATCGAGAAGGCGAAAAATGCGATGTAGGCGAAGTAGCGGCGCTCCTCGTTCTCGCCCTTCATGTAGCCGATCGAGTAGGCGATGATCAGCGAGCCGACGCCCGAGACGACGAGCATCATCACCAGCGCCAGCGGATCGACGAGCAGGTTCAGGTTGATCTTGAAGGCGTGCGTCTCGATCAGGCCGAAGGCCGTGCTGACCGTCTGGCGCTGGCTCGCCGACTTGCCGAGCGTGGCTATGAGCGCCGTGACGGCGGCCGCGAAGGAGATCACGGTCGAGCCGGTGGCCAGGTAGCCCGCTGTGCGGCGAGGCAAGCGATTCCCGCCCAGTGCGATCGCGAGCACCGCGGTCAGCGGGGCGAGCAGGCAGACCCATGCGCTCGCCGCGATCACTTGCGCAACCTCGAGAGCAGGTCGACGTCGATCTCGATCTTCCGCCTGGCCATGGCGACGACGAGACCGAGCCCGACGACCACCTCGGCGGCCGCGACCGCCATCACCGCGAGCGCGAACACCTGGCCGTCGAGCGAGCCGTGCCGGCGCGCGAAGGCGATCAGCACCAGGTTGGCGCCGTTCAGCATCAGCTCCAGCGAGAGCAGCATGATCAATGGGTTTCGGCGCAGCATCACGCCGGCTGCCCCGATCGCGAAGATCGCGCTGCCGACGACGAGATACCAGGCGATGGCCGGCCCGAGCATCAGCGGATACCTCCGGTTCGCTCGCGCCGCCGCTGAGCGCCCAGAATCACGCCACCGATCGCGGCGACGAGCAGAACGATCGAAATGACCTCGAAGGCGAGCAGGTGGTTGCTCAGAAACACGCGCCCGATCGAAGCGGGATCGCCGAAGTTGACGGCGATCTTGTTGGAGTGCTTCAGGTCGTTCGCGGCTCCAAGCACGATCACGACCACCAGCTCGGCCAGAAGCGCCGCCGCGGCGACAACACCGCCCAGCGTCTGCCAGTTCGGCCCGCCCGTCCAGGCGATATCCAGATTCCAGCCGACATAGGCGATCACGAACAGGAACATCACCATCACCGCGCCGGCGTAGATCAGCACCTGGGCGGCGGCGACGAATTCGGCAGAGAGGAGCAGGTAGAAGACCGCCAGCGAGACGAGGTTGCCGATCAGCGCCAGAGCCGAGAAGAGCGCGTTCCGGAGTGCGACCACGGCCAGCGCCGAGCCGATGCAACCGGCGGCCGCCGCGAACCAGACGATCCAGACGAGGATGTTTCCGGCGCTCAACTGTCCGTCCTGTAGTAGGGGGTCGGGGTGTCGTAGAGCGCCGCGTCCGCGACCGGGGTGCGCTTGATCGGCTCGGCCAGGAGCATGTCCTTCGTATAGATCAGGTCGCTGCGCGAGTACTCGCTCAGCTCGTAGTCGTTGCCGAGCGTGATCGCGTCGAATGGGCAGGCCAGCTCGCAGTAGCCGCAGAAGATGCAGCGGCCGAGATTGATCTCGTAGATGCGGGCATAGCGCTCTCCGGCCGAGACACGATTGTCGGCGCTGTTCTCGGCCGGCACGACGCGGATGCAGTCGACCGGGCAGGCGGCGGCGCAGAGCGAGCAGCCGACGCATTTTTCGAGCCCGTTTTCGTACAGGTTGAGCCGGTGGCGGCCGCGGAAGCGCGGATAGACCGGGCGCTTGTACTCCGGGTACTGCTCGGTCACCGTGCCGCGGAAGATCTGCTTCAGCGTGACGCCGAGCGAGCGAGCGACCGTGATCAGGGTCGAGCCGATCATCTGAGCACCACGAAGAAGGCCGTTGCGATCGCGTTTACGGTTGCGATCGGCAGGATCACCTTCCAGCCGAGGTTCATCAGCTGGTCGTAGCGCAATCTAGGCAGCGAGGCGCGCGCCCAGATGAAGCAGAAGAGCACGATCGCCAGCTTGAGCACGAACCAGAGCGGGCCGAAGCGATGAAGAACCGGGAACAGCCAGCCGCCGAAGAAGAGCGTGACCATCAGCGCCGAGACGGTGATCATGTGGACGTACTCGGCGATCTGGAACAGGCCCCAGCGCATCCCCGAGAACTCGGTGTGGTAGCCGGCGACGATCTCCTGCTCGGCCTCGGGCAGGTCGAAGGGAGCCCGACCGACCTCGGCAACGCCCGCGATGGCGAAGCAGCCGAAGCCGACGATCTGCGGGACGATGTACCAGATGGTGCGGTGCTGAGCGGCGACGATCTCGGTCAGCGAAAGCGACCGCGCCATCAGCACGACGCCCAGCACCGACAGCGCCAGGGCCACCTCGTAGGAGACGAGCTGAGCGCCGGTGCGCATGGCGCCGAGGAGCGCGAACTTCGACTCCGAGACCCAGCCGCCGATCAGCACGCCGTAGGTCGAGATCGAGCCGATGGCGAAGACCACGACCAGCGAGATCGGGACGTTGACCACCTGTCCGTCGATCTGGTAGCCATAGAGCTCCCAGCCGCCGCCCCAGGGGATGACCGAGAAAGCCAGAAAGGCCATCGTCGCCGAAAGCACCGGAGCACCCAGGTAAAGAGCGGGATGGATCAGCCGGTCGGGCTGGAAGGGCGCCTTGCGCACCAGCTTGATCAGGTCGGCGAAGGGCTGAATCACGCCGAACGGCCCGGCCCGGTTTGGGCCGTAGCGAAGCTGCAAGCGACCGAGCACCTTGCGCTCGATCAGCGTCATGAAGGCGAAGGTGAGCAGCAGGGCGTTGAGGATGACGAAGGCCTCGATCGCTCCCACCCACCAGCGCTCGACCGCTGCGACCGGTAACAAAAGGCTCACGGCCTGCTCACCTCCACGCCCCGCGCCAGCTCGGCGCAGTGCTCTGCGGCGATTCTGACCGTGCCGGGCAGGAGCGCGGCATTGAGGCGGGCGCGCAGCGTAACCCGGGTTCCGTTCGAGCGCACGACGACCTCGTCGTCGGCCGAGATCCCGCGCCGGTCGGCGTCTTCGGGAGAGATCTCGACCTCCGCCGCCGGGCGCTGGAAGGCAAGCTCCGGGACATGCGCGACCTCGGGCCCGGAGAAGAGCGCGCGGTAGCGGATTAGCTCCAGTGGCCCACCGAGCAGGGTGGGGGGCGACTCCGCTCGGGCGGCCTCGAAAGTCTTTGCCTCCACGCGCGGCGGCAGCGGAGCGCGGTCGCCGAGGGAGGCGAGCGAGATACCGTCCAGCACCTTCGCGGACAGCTCCGTAAACAGCGCGGCCTCGCTGCCCGGAAGCTCTACGCCCAGGCGCCCGGCCAGCTCGACCAGCCAGGAGAGCTCCGAGCGAGCGGGCGAGCCGGTGGCGCCGCGCAGGCGCTGCAGCCGGCCCTCCAGGTTGCGCATCGTTCCGGTTCGCTCCAGATAGCCCGTAGCGGGCAGCACAAGGTCGGCCCATTCGCCGCTGTCGCCGGCAAACAGAGTCAGCGCCACGGTCGCGCGAGCGTGCTCGGCAAGCTGGCGCACCTGAGGCTCACTTGCCGCCTCGTCGCCCGAGACGACGAGCAGGCCGATCTGCCTCGGTTGGCGATTCTCGTCTCCGGCGGCGGCCCAGGCCTCGGCGACGCCGCGCGCATTTGGGCTGGCCGGAAGCAGCAGCGCTCCCGAACCTTCCTTCTCGTGCAACCCGAGCGCATGGGCGAGCGCGGCGAGATGGCATCCGCCGGCTCCGCCGCCTCCCGACCAGAGCAGGATCGTTCGCTCGGCCGCGCGCAATCGCTTGCCGAGCGCGCTCTCCTGCTCGGCCAGCTCCTGACAGGCGAGGGCAGCCTCGCCGCGCCCGCGCTGAATGTCCCCGGACGGTCCGATTCGGGTGACGTGCGCGCCGTTTCGCCGCGCCTGCTTGAGCCAGAGCTCGATCAGCGGCGCGCGGTCGAGCACGGGGCACTCCTCGAAGACGACGATCTCCTCGGCCTCGGCCAGCGCCGCGATCGGCACGCGGAAGGGATCGAGCGCATCGGCGGCCTGCTCGGGCAGCACGACCCGGTCGGAGCCGGCGCCCTGGCGCACGATCTTGGCCAGCGCGTAGGCCAGCTCGAGCGTCTCCGAGCCCGAGAGAGCCAGGACGACCTCTCCCTGGGCGCGTTCGATCATTCCCTCCAGCTCGTCCAGAGCCTGCTCCCAGCCCAGCTCCTCGAGCTCGCGCACACCGCGCCGGCGCGGCGTGAGAATGCGCTCGTCGGAGTAGAGGTGGGAGTAGCTGAAGCGACCCTTGTCGCAGAGCCAGCCGCGGTCGACCTCGGGGTGGTTGCGCGAGAGAACGCGCTGAACCCGGCCCTCGCGGCTCTGTACGGCCACGTTGCAGCCCACCGGACAGAGGCCGCAGACGCTGGCCGCTTGCTCGTACTCCCAGGGGCGCGCCTTGAAGCGGTACTGCGT
Organism: Actinomycetota bacterium; assembly: GCA_003132665.1. Lineage (GTDB taxonomy): Bacteria > Actinomycetota > Thermoleophilia > Gaiellales > Gaiellaceae > Fen-549. The sequence continues at coordinate 239,113 of PKYN01000019.1, read as the reverse complement.
CGAGGTCAGCGCACCCACCGGGCAGAGCTCGACCACGTTGCCCGAGAACGGGCCGCGGTAGGGCTCGTCCTCGAAGGTCGCGATCATCGAGAGCGCGCCGCGATTGACGGCGGAGAGCTCTTCGTCCTCGGCGACCTCCTGCGAGAAGCGCGTGCAGCGGAAGCACATGATGCAGCGCTCGCGGTCGAGGGCGATCGTGGGCGAGATCGGGATCGGCTTCTCGAGNNGGGCAGTCGAGCGGATGGTTGAGCAGCAGGAACTCCATCGTGGCGCTCTGGCCCGCGGCGGCCTGCTCGGACGTGCCGGCGGTGTGTACGACCATGCCCTCGGTCACCGGCGTCGTGCAACCGGTCTGAAGCTTCGGCATGCCCTCGATCTCGACCAGGCACATGCGGCAGGCGCCGATTCCCGCGCCGACCCGGGGCTCGTAGCAGAAGACCGGAATCTCGACGCCGGCGGCCGCCGCCGCCTCGACCAGGCCGGTTCCCTTGGGCACCTGCACCTGGCGCCCGTCGATCGTGACGGTGACGAGCTCGGGCGCGCTCACAGCGCCGCCTCCTGACCGATCCGGCCGCGGTAGATCTCATCCACGGGTGAGCGCACTCCCACGAGCGAGCTGGTGTCGCCGTATGGACACCCTCCCTGCTCGATGTGCGCCTCGAACTCGGCGCGGAAGTGTTTCACGTAGCTGGCGACCGCCATCGCGTCGGAGTCGCCGAGCGCGCACAGGCACTTGCCGAGCACGCGATCGCAAACGTCCGAGAGCAGGTCGAGCTCGGCCATCGAGGCGCGTCCCTGCTCGATCTTGCGCAGGATCATCTCGATCCAGCGCGTGCCCTCGCGGCAAGGCGTGCATTTGCCGCAGGACTCGTTCATGTAGAACTGGCTGATCCGCAGCGCGAGCTGAACCAGGCAGGCGCGCTCGTCGATCACGATCACGGAGGCCGAGCCGAGGAACGAGCCCGCCTTCTGGACGCTGTCGAAGTCCATCGACAGATCGACCTGATCGGCCGGGAGGACGGGCGACGATGAGCCGCCGGGAATGATCGCCTTGAGCTTGCGACCACCCGCGATGCCGCCGCCGCAGTCGTAGATCAGCTCGCGGAAGCTGGTGCCGTGCGGTAGCTCGTAGTTGCCGCCGCGCACCACGTCGCCCGAGAGCGAGAAGAGCCGGGTGCCGGTCGAGTCCTTGACTCCGATCTTGGCGTAGGCCTCGCCGCCGAGCTCGATCACCTTGGGCACCGTGGCGATCGTCTCGACGTTGTTGATCAGCGTCGGCGAGTTGTAGAGACCGACGAGGGCCGGGAAAGGCGGCTTGGAGCGCGGCTGGCCGCGCTTACCCTCGAGCGACTCGAGCAGGGCGGTCTCTTCGCCGCAGATGTAGGCGCCGGCGCCGCGGTGCACGAGAATCGGGACGCTCACCAGCTTGGCCGCCTCGGCCTCGGCAAGCGCCGCAGAGAGAACCTCGTACTCGCTCAGGTACTCGCCGCGAATGTAGACGAAGCAGCGCTCGGCGCCGATCGCCAGCGCCGCGATCTGGATGCCCTCGATCAGGCGGTGCGGGACGCGGTTGATGATCTCGCGGTCCTTGAAGGCGCCCGGCTCGGACTCGTCGGCGTTGACGACCAGATAGATCGGGTTCTTCGCCTGTCCGGGGGAGGGAAGGAAGGAGGCCTTCTGACCCATCTGGAAGCCCGCGCCTCCTCGGCCGCGTAAGGCGGCTTGCTTGATCTGCTCGAGCGTGGCGCCCGGGCCCAGCTTGCGCGCCTTCTCGAGCGAGGCATAGCCGCCGACCCGCCGGTAATCCTCGAGTGCGCGCAGATCGCCTTGCTCGGCGCCGGCGAGAACGAGGATGGGATGCTTCGCCTTAGCCACGGCGCAACTCCTCGACGACGGCGGGCACGTCCTCGGGCTTGACGGGCTGGCGGTAGCGCTCGTCGATCGAGACGACGGTGCCGCTGTCGCAGCCGCCCAGGCACTCGGCGCTGCGCAAGGTGATGCGGCCGTCGGGCGTCGTCTCGCCGGCGTGGATGCCGAGCTCGCGCTCGAAGGCCTCCAGCACCTGTGCGGCGCCCACGAGCGCACAGGAGGCGTTGGTGCAGACGTCGATCATGTGCTCGCCGACGGGCGCCAGATGGAACATGTCGTAGAAGCTGGCAATACCGCGGCAGTAGGCCGGCGTGGTGCCGAGCGCCGAGGCGACCTCGCGCAGAGCCTCGGGCGGCAGATGACCGTAATGCTCCTGCGCCAGCCTCAGCGCAGGCAGCACCGCCGACTTCCGCTCCGGGTAGCGATCGGTTAGCTCCCGGATCTCGTTGAAGAGCTCGCTCACCGGTCGGAATCTCCCATCAGCGTGTCGAGCGAGGCCGAGATCGCGATCAGGTCGGCGATCAGATGCTCCTGACAGAGCGTCGGTGCCGCCGCGATCGCCAGGAAGCTCGGTGCGCGGAAGTGCACGCGCCAGGGTTTCGCGCCTCCGTCCGAGACGACGTAGCAGCCTTCTTCGCCGCGCGGCCCCTCGATTGCGACGTAGACCTCGCCCGCGGGGACGCGGTAGCCCTCGGTAACGATCTTGAAATGGTGGATGAGCGACTCCATCGAGGTCTGCAGCTCTTCGCGCGGCGGCAACACGACCTTGCGCTCGTCGGCGATCCAGGGCTCCGCCGCCATCTGCTCGATCTTGTCGAGCGACTGCTCGGCGATTCGCAGCGACTCGCGCATCTCGTCGATGCGGACGCGGGCCCGGGCGCCGGAGTCGCCGTCCTCGTAGACCGGCACGTCGAACTCGACCTGGTCGTAGAAGAGATAGGGCTCGCGCTTGCGGATATCCCAGTTCAGTCCCGATGCGCGCAGGTTGGGCCCCGACAGGCCTAGGCGGATGGCATCTTCGGCCGAGACGACGCCGATTCCGTCCGTTCGCCTCTGCCACATCTTGTTCTGCCAGGTCAGGCGCTCGTACTCGCCGATCATCTTCTGGAAGTTGCCGCAGAAGGCGCGCGCCTCATCGACGAAGGCGGCTGGAATGTCCTCGGCCAGCCCGCCGGCCTGGCAGTAACGGCCGTGCACGCGCACGCCGGTGACCATCTCGAACAGGTCGAGCACTCGCTCGCGCTGGTCGAAGCAGTACATGTACATCGACTGGACGCCCAGCTCGAGCCCCATCGTGCCCAGCCAGATCAGATGCGAGTGGATGCGGTTGAGCTCGCTCAAAGCCATCCTGACCCAGGTCGCCTTGGGCGGCACCTCGATTCCCAGCAGCTTCTCGATCGCGAGCACGAAGACCAGCTCGTTCTGGAAGGTGGCCAGGTAGTCGATCCGGCTCGGATAGTTGATCGCCTTCCACCAGCTCTTCTGCTCCATGCTCTTCTCGAAGCCGGTGTGCAGATAGCCGATCACGGCTCGCATACCGACGATCTCCTCGCCGTCCAGGTCGACGACCAGTCGCAGAACGCCGTGCGTGGAGGGATGGTTGGGGCCGAAGTTGACCTGGAGCACGTTTCCCGTCTCGCGGCGGGCCTCGGGCACCTGCAGCCAGCTCGGAATCGGCGACGGGATCTTCGTTCCCTCGTAGAGGGCCGGCGCGCCTACGACGGAGTCTGTCCGCGCCGCCGTCATTCTTCCCCCGAGAAGCGAACCGGCTCGCCGCCGATCGGATAGTCCTTGCGCAGCGGATGCCCCTCCCAGTCTTCGGGCATCAGCACGCGCACCGGATTCGGATGGCCGGCGAAGACGATGCCCATCAGGTCGTAGACCTCGCGCTCGAGCCAGTCGGCGGTGGGCCAGATCTCGACGACCGTGGCTACCTCTTCACCGTCGTCGAGCCAGGTCTGCAGGCGCACGCGCACGGGATCGTCGCGCAGCGCCAGCAGGTGATAGCTCACCGAGAAGCGCTTCGGCTTGGGCTTCGCAACCAGGCTCGGGCCGAGCGTGTAGGGCACGTTCAGGTCGCGTCCCTCGGCCGATCCCCAGGAACCGGCCACCTCGCCGCCCCAGCCGAGGTAGTCGGCGCCGGCGACGTCGGCCAGGTAGTTGAAGCCGAGCTCGTCGCGCAGGTAGAGCGCGGCCTCACCCAAGCGCTCGCGCTCGACGACCAGCGTCGTCTCTCCGAGCGCCTCGTTCACCTCGAGTAGCCCGGGAACCTGCTTGTAGCCGCTCAACAGATTTCCTCGTTCATCTCGTAGGCGGGCGGCACGCCGGCGATGACGCGCTCGTGCAGCCGGATGATGCCCTCCATCAATCCTTCCGGCCGCGGCGGGCAGCCGGGCACGTAGACGTCAACCGGGACGACCCGGTCAACGCCTTGCAAGATCGCGTAGTTGGCGAACATTCCGCCCGAGCTGGCGCAGGCGCCCATGGCGATGACCCACTTGGGCTCGAGCATCTGGTCGTAGATCTGGCGCAGCGGCGGCACCATCTTGTGCGAGACGCGGCCCGAGACGATCATCAAGTCGGCCTGGCGCGGCGAGTTGCGGAAGGCCTCCATGCCGAAACGGGCCAGGTCGTAGCGCGGACCGGTAACGGCCATCATCTCGATCGCGCAGCAGGCAAGCCCGAAGGTGTCGGGCCACATCGAGTGCGTCTGCGCCCAGGAAATGGCCTTGTCGAGCGTGGTGGCCAGCACGGCCTTCTCCAGCTGGGCGACCTCCTGCTCGAACGCGCCCGCGCCCTTGCCTTCCATGAGCAGGCGCTCGGAGGAGAGCCCGTAGTCGGCGAGGCGCTTTCCGTCCGCTATTCCCACTCCAGAGCCCCCTTGCGCCAGACATAGACGTAGGCGACGGCGAGCAGCCCGACGAAGACCACCAGCTCGCTGAAGCCGAACCAGGCCAGCTTGTCGAGCACGATAGCCAGCGGGTAGAGAAAGACGATCTCGATGTCGAACAGGATGAAGAGCATCGCCGTCAGGTAGAAGCCGATCGTGAAGCGCTGCCTGGTGGGCGCGCCGGTCGATACACCGGACTCGAAGGGCAGGCCCTGTTGCGCCGGCTTCGTCCGCGCCCGCGTCGATAACGCAAAGCTTATGAAGAGCATCAGCCCGGTTATGCCTGACGCGAACAGGCCGTAGATTAGGAAGGGAAGCCAGTTTCTTAGCATCGGTGCGCCTTTTCGGCTCGACCGTAGATCGATACCGTGCGTACGGTTCAGGCAACTCTACAGTCCCTTGGAGCGGGAATCTAGACGGAATCGGCTACCCCGTCGGGGGCTCGGCCAGAGAAGTCGTCGCTGCTACCATGCGGCTCCATGTCGACGACCGAGACCCCTTTCCTGGCGCTGAGCGAGAAAGCGGCGGCGAAAATCAAAGAGCTGATGGCCGAAGAGCCCGACGGCAATGCCGCGGTGCTGCGTGTGGCCATCCAGGGCGGAAGCTGCTCCGGCCTCGAGTACGCGCTCGGCTTCGACCGCGAGACGCTCGAGACCGATCTCGTGGCCGAGCAACACGGTGTCCGCGTCGCAGTCGATCCGTTCAGCGCGCCCTACCTCGAGGGCGCCACGATCGACTTCGTCAGCGCCCGAGGCGAAGAGGGCTTCGCGATCGAGAACCCGAAGGCGTTGCACAGCTGTGGCTGCGGCTCGTCCTTCAGCGGCGAGGGCGAAGGCTGCGGCTCGTCCGAGTCGGGTTGCGGCGGCGGCTGCGGCAGCTGCTAGGTCGCGCCGCTTTCTAGATACAGAGCTTTTCTTTTTACAGCGTTTTTCTTTTTCCCCAAAGCGGAGGGACCCACCTCTCCACCCCCCACCCTCCCACGGGGCGTAAAACGGTATCGAGAACGCACGCGCGGGAATGTGTCGATTTCGTACTGAATGTGCATCCCGCCTCTTTCGATCGGTGTTTCGAGACGGTCGTGCAAACGGTCGGGCGTAGGATCTCGACAATGACCGATCGCACCCAACCCCGCGAGAACCCGAGTTCCGTCGTCGACGTGACCGTTCTCGGCGCCGGCCCGGCGGGGCTCGCGGCGGCCTACTACGCCGGCCACCGGCACGCGTCCGTGCGCATCGTCGAGAGCCTGGAGGAGGTCGGCGGCCAACTGGTCGCGCTCTACCCCGAGAAGCACATGGGCGACGTGGCGGGCTTTCCGAGCGTCGTCGCGCACGAGCTCGCCTCGCGCCTGGCCGAGCAGGGGCTTCAGTTCCAGCCCGAGCTGCGCCTCGCGGAGGAGGCCGTCTCGATGGAGGTCGTGGAGCAGGACGGCGAGGAGCTGATCCGGCTCGGTACCTCGGCGGGTAGCGGCTATCTCAGCCGCAGCCTGATCGTCACCACCGGGCACGGCGCCTTCTCGCCGCGCAAGCTCCCGCTCGACGGCATCGACGATTGGGAGGGAAGAGGCCTGCACTACGCCGTCCGCGAGAAGGCCGAGCTGGCCGGGAAGCGCTGCGTGATCGTCGGCGGCGGCGACTCGGCGCTCGATTGGCTGCTCGGGCTGGCGGATGTGGCGGAGCCGCTGATAGTGCTCGCTCACCGGCGCGACCGCTTCCGCGCGCTGGAGTCGTCGCTGGCGAAGGCGAGAGCGCTGGAGCACGCGGGCAAGGCGCGGATCATGACGCCCTGCGAGGTGCGCGAAATCCACGGCGACGATCGGATCGAGGCGGTGACGATCGAGAACACCTCCAGCGGCGAGACCGAGCGGGTGCCCTGCGACGCGCTGATCACACTGCTCGGCTTTTCCTCGCACCTCGGCGCGATCGCGCATTGGGGGCTGGAGCACTTCGGCCGCCGCCAGCTCCAGGTCGATCCCGCGACGATGCGAACCTCCAAGCCCCGCATCTACGCCGCCGGCGACGTCGCCGGCTACGACGGCAAGATCACCCTGATCACGATCGCGCTGGCCGAGGCCGCGATCGCCGCCAACAACGCCGTCGCCGAGATCCGGCACGAGAAGTCGCAACCGGAGTACTCGAGCCAGTAGCGGCGAATTGCGCCGAAAAAAAAGGGCGAGCCCGAAAGCCCGCCCTTTTCTTGACTCAGCAGGAAACCGTCCGGCTAGACGAGGCCCTGATCGATCATCGAGTCGGCGACCTTCACGAAGCCACCGATGTTGGCTCCGCAGACGTAGTTGATGAAGTCGCCTTCCTTGCCGTACTCCACGCACTGCTCGTGGATGCGAATCATGATCTCGTGCAGCCTGCCTTCGACCTCTTCGCGGCCCCACTCCAGGCGCATGCCGTTCTGACTCATCTCCAGGCCGCTGGTGGCGACGCCACCGGCGTTGGCGGCCTTGCCGGGCCCATAGAGGATCTTGGCGTCGAGGAAGACCTTGATTCCCTGGGGCGTCGTGGGCATGTTGGCGCCTTCCGACACACAGATGCAGCCGTTGGAGACGAGCGCCTTGGCGTCGTCCTCGCTGATCTCGTTCTGCGTCGCCGAGGGGAAAGCCACGTCGCAGGGCACGTTCCAGGGGCGAGCTTTGGGAACGAACTCGCACTTGAACTCCTTGGCGTACTCCTCGATGCGGCCGCGCCGCTCGTTCTTCAGCTCCATCACCCAGGCCAGCTTGTCGGCGTCGATGCCGGCAGGATCGTGGACGAAGCCGTGTGAGTCGGAGAGCGTGACGCACTTGGCGCCGAGCTGGGTGCACTTCTCGACCGTGTACTGGGCCACGTTGCCCGAGCCCGAGACGGTGACCGTCTTGCCCTCGAGCGACTCACCGCGCATCTTCAGCATCTCCTGGGCGAAGTAGGTGGCGCCGTAGCCGGTCGCTTCGGGCCTGATCAGGCTGCCGCCCCAGTTGAGCCCCTTGCCGGTGAGCACACCGGTGAACTCGTTGCGCAGGCGCTTGTACTGCCCGAACAGGTAGCCGATCTCGCGGCCGCCTACACCGATGTCGCCGGCGGGGACGTCGGTGTCGGGGCCGATGTGGCGGCAGAGCTCGGTCATGAAGCTCTGGCAGAACTTCATCACCTCGTTGTCGGACTTGCCCTTCGGGTCGAAGTCCGAGCCGCCCTTGCCGCCGCCCATCGGCAGCGTCGTCAGGCTGTTCTTGAACACCTGCTCGAAGGCCAGGAACTTGAGGATCGAGAGCGTGACGGTGGGATGGAAGCGCAGGCCGCCCTTGTAGGGACCGATGGCGCTGGACATCTCGATCCGGTAGCCCCGGTTCACCTGTATCTCGCCCTTGTCGTCGAGCCAGGGCACGCGGAACATGATCACGCGCTCCGGCTCGATCATCCGCTCCAGGATCTTCGCTTGCTTGTACTTCGGGTTGGCGTGCAAGAAGGGCATGATCGAACCAACGACCTCTTCGACCGCCTGATGGAACTCCGGCTGGCCGGGATTCTTCTCCACGACCAGCTTCATGAACGTATGGGGCACCGTGGCCCTCCTGTCTTCGACTTGAGCGATAACTAAAACGCGCTACAGCCCTAGGGCTGTCTCCCCAAACATTTGCGGCTCGTCGCCGCAGCTTTGCACCGCAGGTTTCCAGCGTCTTTGAGCGGACTACCGGAGGCGATGCGGCCCGGACCCTAACAGGCTCGCGGGCGTCGCGTATCGTCGAGTTTTACTAATTCCGCGGAAAACCGCGCTTGATAACTCGGCGCAGAATCTGCTCCTCTGCGCGCGTGGTTTGCGCCGAAAGAACGGTACTGTCGAACCACCCCGCGGGCGGGTGGCTCGGCGGTGGGGCGAATAGAGAAGTGTCTAGGGCGGGAGAAGCGGTCATTCAATCCTGCACCCCTTTATGCGACGGAGTGTCGGATGATCCGTAGAGAGCTCGCTCAGGCACCGATCCGCACCGATCGTCAAACTGAACGGTGCCGTGTCCTCCGACCTCGAATTCGCCGCCGTCCTCGCCGACATCGCCGACGAGCTCTCGCTGGCTCGCTTCGGCGCATCCGATCTCCAGGTCGAGACGAAGCCCGATCTGTCGCCGGTGACCGAGGCCGATCGCGCGATCGAGAAGGCGCTGCGCGAGCGCATCGCCGCCGAGCGCCCGGGTGACTCGGTGCTCGGCGAGGAGGAGGGCCTGAGCGGAACCAGCGGGCGGCGCTGGATTCTCGATCCGATCGACGGCACCCGCAACTACAGCCGCGCCATCCCGATCTTCGCCACTCAGATCGCGCTTGAGATCGAGGGAGAGGTGGAGCTCGGCTTGATCTCGGCGCCGGCGCTGGGGCGGCGCTGGTGGGCCGAGCGTGGCACGGGCGCCTATCGCAGCGACGGGCCGATCCACGTCTCGGGCGTGACGAGGCTGGAGGACGCGACAGCGTCGATCGGCTGGGGGCGCCGCAGCAAGGTCTCCGAGATCGAGCGGCTCGAGTACGCCGTCGTCTCCTTCGAGTTGAGCGAGGGCATCGAGCGCCTGGCCCCGCTCGCGGCGCGGGCCTGGCACACGCGCTCCTTCGGCGACTTCTGGCAGCACATGCTGGTTGCCGAGGGCTCGGTGGACGCGGCGATCGACCCGGCCGTGAAGATCTGGGACTGCGCCCCGCTGAAGATCATCGTCGAGGAAGCGGGCGGAAAGTTCACCGACATGAGCGGCCGCGCGGTGATCGACGGCGGTAGCGGAGTCTCCACGAACGGCCTGCTCCACGCCGAGGTGCTGAGCACGCTCGGCGTGGAATAGACCTTCTTGCGGCTAAGGCTCGGCTACCGGGCGCCACCAGGAAAAGCGGCGCTCGAGCTTCTCGTCGACGGTCCAGGCCGGCTTGACCGTGCTGACGGAGTCGAGTCCGTACAGAGCGGCGAAGACGAGCGCGTAGATGATCCCCTGCGCGATGTCTGTTGAGGCCATCGAGTAAGGGCCGCCGAATCCTTCGGGAATGGCCCAGATCGCCATGCTGAAGATGAAGCCGATCAGGTAAGTGGATCGCCTGGCGAATCCGAACACGAGCGCTAGACCGATCAATGTCTCGAGCACGATCGTGATGTAGGCGAAGGTCGACGGGCTCGAATCGATCACCCGAGTCCAGAAGTGGAACCACCAGTGCAGCCAGCCTGGCTGACCGGCGGATCCCTCGGTGAAGTCGGCCTTGAACTCGTTGACGAAGACGTGGTTCATCTTCACACCGGCGTCGATCAGCCAGATCACGCCAAAGACGATGCGAAGCGTCGCAACACGTTGGGAAAGACCGAATCGCTGGTTCATTGGGCGGAGTTACCCGTTGCCGCGCGAAGCTCATACTCGGCGGCGCCTGCCTGGCGTCTAGCTCAGCTGCTCCTCGGAGCGGTAGCTGAACGAATCAGCGGCGCCGAGAACGCGTCTTTTCGCTTCGAGCTAGATCGCCTTGCCGAGATGCTGTTCTTCGGCGCGGTAGCTGGAACGAACCAGCGGCGCCGAGAAGACCGAGCGGAAGCCGAGCTTGCGGCCGAGCTCGGCGAAGGAGCAAAACTCATCGGGGTGCACCCAGCGCTCGATCGGCGCGTGCTTGGAAGTGGGCTGCAGGTACTGGCCGATGGTGACGATCTCGACGCCGTGCTCGCGCAGGTCGCCGAGCGTCTCCGCGACCTCCTCGTTCGTCTCGCCCAGCCCGACCATCAGCCCCGATTTGGTCGCGACGGAGTAGTCGGCGACTTCCCTCGCGCGAGCAAGCAGGCGCAGCGAGCCGTCGTAGCTGGCCTTGGCGCCGCGCATGCGCCGGTGCAGGCGGCGAACGGTCTCGATGTTGTGATTGAAGACCTCGGGCTGCTCTGCCAGCAGGAGCGCGAGCGCTTCGTCTTCGAAGCCGACGAAGTCGGGCGTCAGCACTTCGACCGAGGCGCCCGGAGCCAGTTCCTTGAGCGCCTTGATCGTGGCCGCGAACTGGCCGGCGCCACGGTCGGGCAGATCGTCGCGGTCGACCGAGGTGACGACGATGTGGTGGAGCTTCATCTGCGCGGCGGCCTCGGCCAGGCGCCTCGGCTCGTCCGGGTCGGGCGGGCCCGCGGGCTTGCCCGAATGCACGTTGCAGTAGCGGCAGGCGCGCGTGCAGGTGTCGCCGAGGATCTGGAACGCGGCCGTTCCTCTTCCCCAGCACTCGCCCACGTTCGGGCAGTGCGCCTCCTCGCAGACCGTGTGCAGGTGCTGTCCGTGCAAGAGGCTGCGCACGTCGCCGTAGAGCGAATCGGCGCTGGGCGCCCGCACTTTCATCCACTCGGGGCGGCGCGGCTTACCGGAAACGGGTAGCGATTTCTCCATTGAATCGCCAGTATGCCCGCGTGAGCGCATTCGTCGTCGCCGAGCGAGTCGAGGTTCTCGACGCCGCGAAACTGCAGCGGTACCTCGATGCGGTATCGCCGACGATCGAGCGTCATGAGGGTTGCTACCGAGTCGTCAGCGAGTCGGTTGAGCTACTGGAGGGGGAGTGGCGCCCGCCGGCGCTGGTCATCTTCGAGTTTCCTTCGCGCGAGCAGGCGCTCGAGTGGTGGGGCTCCGCGGAGTACGCGCCCTTGAAGGCGCTCCGGCGCGAGGCGGCCGTTTACAACATGGTGCTGGTAGAGGGCGTGGAGTAGCCGCCGCGATCGCGAACACCCCGTCGGCGAAGGTCTCGAGCCTGCTCGTGCTCATCAGTTGGACATTTTGACGTGGATCGGCTGCGGCCAGAGGCCGGTACTGCCGTCCTCTTCCGCGGGCAGCGGCTCCAGCTCGAGCTCGAACACGTCCGCGATCGCCTCGGCGGCGCGAGGGCGGATCTCCTCGACGGTCACCGGCCGCCCCAGCTCGCGAACGACGGTGGTGAAGGCCGCGTCCTCCAACCCGCAGGCGGTGATCCAGTCGCTGAACGGCGCCGGATCGAGATCGACGTTGAGCGCGTATCCGTGCGTCGTCACCCAGCGGGCGACCCGCACTCCAATCGAGGCGATCTTGCGGGGCGGGCTTTGCAGCCAGACGCCGGTCAAGCCGTCGATCCGCGTCGCTTCGAGCCCGAGCGGCTCGAGCGTCTGGATGATCGCCTGCTCGAGCCGGCGTACGTAGAGCTTGACGTCCTTGCCGTGGCGATGGAGGTCGAGAATCGGGTAGCAGACGAGCTGCCCGGGGCCGTGATAGGTGGACTTGCCGCCGCGGTCGGTCTCGACGACGTCCACAGCCGCGCCTACCGGGATGTGCAGCTCGCTCTTCTCGGTGCGACGTCCTGTTGTGACCACCGGCGGGTGCTCGCAGAAGATCACGGTGTCGGGGATCGCGCCCTGCGAGACGGCGGCGGCGAGCGAGCGTTGCAGCTCCCAGGCCTCGCGGTAGGGGACGACGCCCAGCTGCATCAGGTAGGCGCGCATCAGGCTCAGATTCTGCCGCCGTGCTCCGCATCGGCCGGCGCGCCGAAGGCGACGTAGCGCAGCCCGCTCGGGCCGGGGGCGATGTGGCGCTTGGACTCGGGAGTGACGTAGACGTAGCGGCCGGGCATGAGCTCGAAGCTCTCGCCGTCGATCGTCATCGTTCCGCTCCCTTCCAGAACGACGAACAGCTCGTCCTGTCCCGTCTTGAGCTCGTCGTGCTCGGGATAGGTGGTCGAGCCCGCCGTCAGCTCGAACTCGTTGACCCCGAAGGACTCGATCTCGAGCGCCTTTCGTACTGCCCGGACGCGACCGTGGAACAGCGGTTCTAGCTCCTGGACATCGATGAAGCGATAGGTCATCCGTTTCCCCTCTCTGCTGTCTTCAGCCTAGTTGCCTGGAATATTCTTCAGCGCCTCTCGCTTGCTGAGCGGGCTCAGGTGGCTCTCGGTCGTCCGCACGTAGCGGACGACCTCGTCCGGGTCGGTGTGGGCGAGGCCTCGCAGCGCCCAGCCGATCGCCTTGCGGATGAAGAAGTCGCCGTCGGAGAGATTAGGCTCGATGCAGGCGTAGAGAAGCTCGAGGTCGGTCTTCTTCTTCAGAGTCATCTGGCAGATGATCGAGCTGCGCCGTTTCCAGAGCGACCGGTCGCGGCTCCAGGCGAGCATCGTCTTTCGCATCGGTTCCGGGTAAGCGAGAACGAGCGGCCCGAGCCGGTGCGTGGCGATGTCGTCGACCAGATCCCACCAGGCGCCGCGCACGATCAACTCCTCATAGAGCGGTAGGGCAGCAAGGGTCTGGAACGCCCGGTAGCGGCTCTGCCTGGCGAGGAAGCCCGCACAGCCGAGCTCCTCGCGGTATTCGGCGCCGCGCCGGAGCTCGAGCACGGTGTCGCGCCAGTCGGCAAAGCTCTCGATCGGAAAGTCCGCGGCGGCCCGGGCGACGATCTCGCGCTGGAGCGGGACGGTCACGCCACGGCAGGGCATGTCCGTCTTCAGGTACGCCTGCATCTGCGGCGCCCGAGCCGGGTCGGCGTGCGCGGCAAGCTCGCCGCGTATGGCCGAAACGAGCACTCGATTCGCGCTCACTGCTCGACCCTCTTCTCGTACTGGATGAGAGGGAACCCGAAACCGCTTTCGATCTCGCCGGTCTTCGAGTAGCCGAGCTTCTCGTAGAGGTGTTTCGTTCTCAGGTTCCAGGCGGGCGTGTCGAGGACGAGACGCCTGATCTCGGGGAAGGCGCTTTCCGCAAAGCGCAGCAATTCGCTCCCGATCCCTCTGTCCTGGCACTCGGGCTCGAGGAAGGCGCGGCCGATCCTCACCGAACCGTCTTCAAGCACGAAGAGAACGAACCCGCCCACGATCCGATCGGCCTCGACGACCCTGTAATAACTGCCGGTCTCGATCGCCTCTCGCTGCCAGCTCGGCGAGTCATAGCCGGGTGGGCCGCCCACGCAGGGCCGGCCGTAGTTGACGTCGTACTCGAAGGCGCGGCGCGAGACCTCTGCAAGTGCGTCGGCATCGCCGGCCGCCGCCGGCTCGATTCGAACCGCCTGAACCGACCCGTCGCTAATAACGCTCTTCGCCCCAGCTCTCGAGACTGCGCCGAACCTCGGCCATGAACTGGACGGCGTAGGCGCCGTCGATCAGGCGATGGTCGAAGGAGAGGCAGAGATTCATGATCGGGCGCACCGAGATGGCGTCCACGCCCTTGTCGTCGGAGATCACCACCGGCCGCTTGACCAGCGCCTCGGTGTCGAGGATCGCCACCTGGGGCTGGTTGATGATCGGCGTACCGACGACCGAGCCGTGACCGCCCGGGTTGGTGATGGTGAAGGTGCCGCCCTGAACGTCTTCGGGGGTGAGCTGCTTGGAGCGGGCGCGGTCGCCGACGTCCTGAATGGCCCGCGCCATCCCCAGCAGGTTGAGCCCTTCGGCATTGCGGATGGCCGGCACGACCAGGCCCTTGCCGCCATCGACGGCTACCGCGATGCAGAGGTTGATGTAGCTATGCGTGACGATCTCGTGGCCGCGTATCTCGGCGTTCAGCCAGGGCCAGTTGCGCAGCGCCTCGACAGTCGCCCGGGCGACGAAGGCCAGGTAGGTGAGGCGCACACCGTGGCGCTCGAGGAACTCGGGCTTGAGCCGGGTACGAATCGCAACCACGTTGGACATGTCCACTTCGAAAACGGTCGTGGCGTGCGCCGCGGTATCCAGCGAGCGGCGCATGTGCTCGGCGATCGAGCGGCGCATCTGCGACATGGGCTCGAGCCGGTCGCCGCCCGAGGGTGCAGACGAGGTCACGGGGGCGGGTAAGGGCTCGTTCGCCGCCGCCTCCGGAGTCTCCGCCGCGGCGATATGGGCGAGGACGTCCTTCTTGGTCACGCGCCCGCCGTGACCGCTTCCGCGTACTCGTTCCAGATCGACCGAGTGCTCGGCGGCGATCCGCGCCACGACCGGCGATACGAAGGCGCGATCGGCCGCTTGCGCGGCAACGGGCTCGGGCGAGGCCGGCGGGATCGGAACGGTGGTCGTACTCTCCGGTTCTTGCTCGGCGGGCGCCTCGCCTCCGGTCGTGATCAGTGCGATCGTCGTGCCGACCGCGACGGTTTCGCCTTCAAGCGTGACGATGCTGCCGAGGATTCCGTCGGCCGGGCTCGGTACCTCGGTGTCGACCTTGTCGGTGGAGATCTCGAGCAACGGCTCGTCGGCCAAAACCCGCTGACCCTCGCGCTTCAGCCACTTGACGACCGTCCCTTCCGAGACGGAGACGCCCATCTGCGGCATCACGACCTCGATCTGCGTCCGAGTAGCCATCAGTAAGCCGCCAGCTCTCGCAGCGCGCTCGCCACATCTTCGACCTGGGGGATGTATGCGTTCTCGAGCTGCGGCGAGAACGGAATCGGGGTGTCGGGCGCCGCGATGCGCCTGATCGGGGCGTCGAGCTGCTCGAAGGCCTCCTCGACCACCTGCGCCGCGATCTCCGCGCCGAAGCCCGAGGTGCGCGTGTCCTCGTGCAGGATCAGCAGCTTCGAGGTCTTGGCCACGCTTTCCAGCACGGCCTCCTTGTCCCAGGGCTGCAGCGTGCGCAGGTCGATGATCTCAACCGAGACGTCCTCGCTCTGGAGCTCGGCGGCGGCCCCAGCGGCGGTGTAGACCATCGCCCCCCAGGTCACGAGCGTGATGTCGTCGCCCGCCCGCTCGATCCGCGCCTTGCCGAAGGGGATGGTGTAGCGCTCGTCGGGCACCTCGCCCTTGATGCGGCGGTAGAGGTGCTTGTGCTCGAAGTAGAGAACGGGATTCGGGTCGTCGACCGCGGTCGCCAGCAGGCCCTTGGCGTCGTGCGGGGTCGCCGGGCAGACGACCTTCAAACCGGGCACGTGCGTGAAGGCGCTCTCCGGGCTCTGCGAGTGGAAGGGCCCGCCCGAGAACCCGCCGCCGGACGGCAGTCGCAGCACCATCGGCACCGGGGTCCCGGCGCGGAAGTGCTGTTTCGCGGCGACGGTGACCAGCTGGTCCCAGGCGCAGGAGACGAAGTCGGAGAACTGCAGCTCGGCGACCGGGCGCAGGCCCATCAGGGCCGAGCCGGTGGCGCCGCCCACGATGGCGATCTCCGAGAGCGGTGCGTCGATCACCCGCCAGGGCCCGAACTCCTCGAGCAGGCCCACGGTCACCTTGAACGCGCCGCCGTAGACGCCGACGTCCTCACCCAGCACGAAGACGCGCTCGTCGCGGCGCATCTCCTGGCGCAACCCGTCCGAGATCGCCTGCAGGTAGGTCTTCTCAGGCATCGGCGTTCTCCTGAGGCTGCTCCGGCTCGGCGTAGACGCCTTGCTCTAGCTCGCTCGGGTCGGGCGCAGGAGAGCTTTCCGCCCGCTTCTGCGCCTCGGCCAGCAGCGCCTTGACCTGCTCCTCAAGCTCGCTCAGCTCGGCCTCGCTGGCCTGGACGTGCTCGCTCAGCCAGAGTCGAAAACGCGCAATCGGGTCGCGCTTCGCCCACTCGTCCAGCAACTCGCGCGGCACGTAGAAAGCGTTGTCGTGCACGGCGTGGCCTTCCATGCGCAGCGTCACGCACTCGACCAGAGTCGGCCCGCCGCCTTGCCGCGCCTTCTCGATCGCCCGCTTCGCCTCGCTGTAGACGGCGAGGATGTCCGTGCCGTCGACTACTACGCCGTCGAAGCCATAGGCGGCGGCGCGATCGGCCAGATTGGCGCAGGCGTACTCGAGCTGCGGCGGGGTCGAGTAGGCGTACTGGTTGTTGTCGCAGACGAAGACCACCGGCAGCCGCCGCACTCCGGCGAAGTTCATCGCCTCGTGTGCGTCGCCGCGGGCCGCGGCGCCGTCTCCGTACCAGCAGACCGAAACGCGGCGCTCGTTGCGAATGCGGAAGGCGAGAGCCAGCCCCACCGCGACCGGCATCATCGCCGGCAGGTGGCTGACCATGGCGACCAGGTTCTGCTCGATCAGCGCCATGTGGACGTTTCCGTCGCGCCCGCGCGCGGGCCCGTCTTCTCGGCCCATGTACTGCGCCAGGATGCGCCAGGGCTCGACGCCGCGGGTGACGTGCACGCCCATGTCGCGGTGCAGAGGAGTGCCGGCGTCCTCGGGCTGCATAGCGCTCGCCACCCCGACCGCGCCGGCCTCGTTGCCGCGCCCCGTATAAAAGGAACCGGGAATCTTGCCCTGCTTGTAGAGGATGTGGCCGCGCTCCTCGATTCCGCGCGTGACGAGCATGTCGCGATACATGCCGAGGAGGCCTGCCCGATCCAGTCCGAGCTGTTCGGCGTCGAGCGACGAGCTAAGCGACTCGGTATCCCTGGCTATCGCCATCTCTCCTCGGTCGTTCAGGTGCAAGAACGAGGGCACGCAGTCTAGACAAGCCGTCCGGGAATCCGCCTCCAAATGAAGCACTCAGGTCTACGTTCCGAGATGAGTTCCCTGTTAGCATCGCCCTCGCCGTGGAGACGATCTACTCTGCCGATTGGTTGCTCCCGATCGAAGGGGCGCCGCTAAAGAACGGCGCTGTGGCGTTCGAAAGCGGTCGCATCACGCGAGTGGGCACGAGCGCGGAGCTGGGCGCCGGTCGCCGCTTTCCGGGCGCCGCGATCCTGCCGGGCTTCGTCAATGCTCACGCGCACCTCGAGTACGCGTCCTACACGGGCTTCGGTGACGGGCTCGACTTCGGCGGCTGGATCTCCCTTCACCTGCAGCGCAAGCTGGCCCTCTCGTTCGAGGAGATCGTCGCGGTGGCGCGCCTCGGCGCCGCCGAGTGCCTGGCGTCAGGAATCACCACCGTGATGGATGCCAGCTTCAGCGCCGCTTCGCCGCGCGCCTGCTCCGAGCTCGGATTGAAGGCGATTGTCGGCCTGGAGGTGTTCGGGGACGACCCCGACGCCGCGCTCCGGCGCTTCGAGGAGCTGCGGGCGATCGCTCAGCCCGCGCTCTCCGACAAGGTCAGGCTCGGCATATCGCCGCACGCGCCATACACGGTCTCGACCGAGGTCTATGCAGCCGCGAGGGAGCTGGGCCTGCCGCTGGTGACGCACCTCGCCGAGAGCGCCGACGAGCGAGCCTGGCTCACGCGCGGCGAGGGGCGGCTCAATGCTCTGGGCAACGTGCTTTTGCCTCCGACCGGCGAGACCGGGATCAGAGCGCTTGCCCGCGCGCAGGCGATCGGCACGGGGACGGTCGCCGCGCATTGTGTCGATCTCGAGCCCGACGAAATCGATCTGCTGGCCTCGCTCGACGTCGCGGTTGCGCATTGCCCGCGCTCGAACGGCTATCTGGGCTGCGGAATCGCCCCGCTGACGAGTCTTCTCGCGGCCGGGGTTCGTGTGGGAATCGGAACCGACAGTCCCGCCTCGGCGCCCTCGTTCGACATGTTCGAAGAACTCCGCACCGCCGTCGCCTTCGCTCGCGCGCGCGAGCGCAACCCACAGGTGCTGACGGCCGCGCGGGCGCTCGAGCTGGCGACGTTGGGATCGGCCAGGGCGCTCGGTATCGGGGACGAGGTCGGCTCGCTCCTCCCCGGCAAGCGTGCAGATATCGCTATCGTGGCTCTGGATGAAACGTCGCTTCTACCATGGGAAGATGCGCAGGCTGCTGTCGTTCTCGGCGGTAGCCCTGAGCGAGTGGTGTTAACCGTCGTAGACGGCGAGACGCAGTACGAGAAGGGAGAGTTCGAGTGGGACGTTCTTCGCAGCGCAAGCGCAGCCGCCAGAGGTCGAATGCTCGCCGGCGGCAGGGAAGCGCGCGCAGTCGAGCGGTAGTTAAGCCTCCGGCTCCCACCGGCAGGAGCGGTTACTCCTCGTCGATCGAGAACACGATGTTCTTCGTACGCCTGCGCAAGGGCTCGAAGTGGGTTTTCATCGCCGTCATCATCGCCTTCGCCTTCACCTTCCTCTTCGCCGGCGTGGGTAGCGGAAGCAGCGGCGGCGGCGACATCATCCAAGAGCTTCTCGGCATGCGCGGCGGCGACCCGGTCAAGGCGGCCGAGAAAGTGGTTGCCAAGAGCCCGCACAACACGAGCGCTCTGATCCGGCTCGCTCAGGCCTACGACGGCAAGCAGAGGCGGAGCGCCGCGATCAACACCTATGAGAAGTATTTGACGATCAAGCCGAAGGATCCGAGTGTGCTCGTGCAGCTCAGTCGCCTGCAGCGAGACCTGGCGCTGCTCCGTTTCGATCGTTATTCGAGGCTGCAGTCCCAGCTCGGGGTCACCTACGGCCCGCTCGGCTCCGAACCGCTCCCGAAGCTGGGCAGCGACACGTTGCTCGCCGCCTACTCGAGCCTGCTGACCACCAAGGTGACTAACGCATACGGCTCATACGTCAAGGCGGCGGCGGGCTGGGAAAGCTCCTACCAGCGCTACGCCAAGGCCGTTCCGATCACGAACTCTCTCCAGCGGGCCCAGATCGAGCTCGAGCTGGGGCAAGCGGCCAGCAGCGCGACCGATTATCCGACCGCGATCAAGGCCTACGAGTCCTTCTTGAAGCTGACCCCGAAGGGCGCCCTGGCTCCGCAGGTCAAGAAGGCGCTGGCCGAACTGCGGAAGATCAGCGCCAACGGTTAGAGTTGACGTCGAGCAGTAAAGCCCGAGAGGAGGGTGACGAGATGGACTTCGACATAGCCAGTGAGCGGCCAAGCGAGGGTGTCTTCGTCATCTCGCTCAGCGGTGAGGTCGATCTCTACACCGCGCCGGAGTTCAAGCAGCAACTGATCGATGCGGTCGCCGAGGGCGCCCGACACGTCGTGGTCGATCTCAGCAAGACGACTTTCATCGACTCCACCACCCTCGGAGTGCTCGTGGGCGGCGTCCGCCGCCTGCGCGAGAAGGACGGCGATCTCTCGCTCGTCTGCAGCGATCGCAACATCAACAAGATCTTCGAGATCACGGGGCTGAATCAGGTCTTCTCGATCGCGCCGAGCCGCGAAGAGGCGCTGGCGCGCCTGTCGTCCGACTAGCTCGTGCCGCGGCTGAATCCGTAGAAGCGCCCGACCGGGCTGAAGCCAAGCTTGGCATATAGCGCCTTGGGCCAATCGTTCTCATCGGCCATCAGCCAGACGAGATCGTGGCCCGACTCGAAGGCCTCCCAGGCCGCGCGCCGGACAACCGAGCTGGCGAGGCCCTGGTTTCGGTACTCGCGCAGGGTGCCGACCGCCTCGATCTGCGCGGCGCCGCCGCGCGAATACAGCTGGCAGCCGCTCACGACTCGGCCGCCCGAGCGGCGCGCGAAGTACTTGCAATCGATGCTGCGCTCGACCACCAGATTCTGCTGAGTGAGCTGGCGAACCAGCTCTTCGCTCTCGGGATGGAATTCGCGGTTTTCCTCCTCCCAGAAGGGCAGCATCTCCTCGCTCGTGACCTCGGAAACGAGTGGTAGTCGCTCCTGCTCGACCGCGCCGGAGTGAACCATCGCGATCGCCCGGTCGACCTTCCAGGCCAGGCCCTCGAACTGTGGCGTCAGCCGCTCGCCTATCTCGGCCGAGTCGGTGATGACCTTGCGGTGAGCCATTCCGGCCGCCCCCAAAATCCGGTCGGCGAGCGCCGCGAGCTCGTTCGCGCTCGCCTCCGGATCCTCGGCGCGCAGGAAGTTGCGGTCATACACCAGCGGCAGCGATTCGCAGAGAAGCGCGGTCGCCAGGAACGAAGAGAAGATGCGCTCGGAGCAGCGCTCGTCGAGGTAGCGGCAAAAGCCGACGATGCGCTCTAGATCGTCGGACGGTGTCGTCGTACGTGAACCTGCACTTTCCATACCAGTCTTCTACCATCTCGCATCCTCGGCCGGCCGCTTCGCGCGGCCAGGCGCGACTGGGTTTCCTAAGCGGCGCCCCGAGAACGCGAGAGACGCCTCGTTCGAATTCGCCCAGAGCCTCAACAGGAGCTCGTTCTGCCGGGTTAGCGAGCTGAACTGGCGAGATAGGCTCTCAAAGTGCGCGCGATTCAAATCTCAGTCGTCGGTAGCGGCAGCGAGTGGGAGGCGCAGGCGGAGCAGGTCGGGCGCTTGCTCGCAGAACGGGGCTGCACGGTCGTGACCGGCGGCGGAGCCGAGGTGATGGCGGCCGCCGCGCGCGGTGCCAAGCAAGCCGGCGCGCGGACGATCGGAATCCTGCCCGGCGAGTCGCCCGGCGACGCCAACGAATGGATCGACTTTGCCGTGGCGACCGGCACCGGGCACGCCCGCAACCTGGCCGTGGCGGCCTCGGGCGACGCGGTGATCGTGGTCGGCGGCAGCTGGGGAACGCTGAGCGAGATCGCCTTCGCGCGCCGGCTCGGGCGACCGACTGTGCTGCTCGAGGGCGCTGTCGCGCTGGAAGGCGAGGGAATCCTTCGCGCGACCAGCCCGGAAGAAGCAGTCGAGCTGGCACTGTCGGCGCTGGAGGGATGAAGTGCCGAGGCCGAGACCGCTGATCTGGAAGCCGAAATACGCGACGCGCAGGATGCGGGAACGCGCCTGGGCCAAGAAGTCGCTGGAGCGTGAGCGGGCGCTGGCGAAGCTGCGGGGCCCTTCCTTGCTCGAGCGAGCGCGCCGCTGGCTCAGGCGCTAGGGCTCGCGAGCATTCGCCCGAGCAGCTTCAGCGCCCCGGCCTTGCGCAGCGGCTCGTTCAGGTTGCCGCATTTCGGCGACTGGACGCAGGAGGGGCAGCCGCGCTCGCAGGGGCAGCCTTCCAGCAGGCGCACGGCGTCGGCGACCCAATCTTCGAACACCTCGTAGCCGCGCTCGCTGATCCCGATCCCGCCGGCGTGGCCGTCGTAGACGAAGATCGTCGGCTGAAGCGTCTGCGCGTGCAGGTTGGTGGAGAGGCCGCCGATGTCCCAGCGGTCGCACATCGCGCGCAGCGGCAGGAGCGCGATCAGAGTGTGCTCGGCGGCGTGCAGCGAGCCGAGCAGTAGCGGCAGCTCCTCCAGCCCTTCGAGCTGCTCGGGCGTGGGGCAGAACCAGATCGCCTCGGTCTCGAACGAGGTGGCCGGCAGCTCCAGCGGCGTGATGTCCATCGCCCGCTGGGTCTGGATCGAGCGACGCTGGAAG
Organism: Actinomycetota bacterium; assembly: GCA_003132665.1. Taxonomy (GTDB): domain Bacteria; phylum Actinomycetota; class Thermoleophilia; order Gaiellales; family Gaiellaceae; genus Fen-549. The sequence goes on along the minus strand of PKYN01000019.1, from coordinate 217,403 downwards.
CCGACGACCTGCTCGGTCACCGAGACGCGGCCGAAGCAGAGCTCCACGCCGAGACGCTCTTCTCGCTTCAGCTCCTCTCTGATCTCGGTCTCCGTCTCGCGCTTGGCCTGGGTGTAGTAGTCGCCCGAGAAGGGCTCGACCAGGGCGCGGCCGGCTTCCAGATCGAGCGTGCGAACGAAATACGCCTCGCCCAGGTGCAGGTAGATCGCGCCCTCGTGGATGGTCGAGAAGGCGCGGGCCCGCTCGACCAGTCCCAGAACCGAGCCGGTACCTGCCTCGATCACGGTGAAGCTTTCGCTCTCGGCCGAGCGCAACGGCACCCGCGCCGCGGGAAAGTCCCGCCCTTGCCAGACGAAGCCGGCCGGGGTCTTGCGCAGCTCTGGCAGCCTGGCGGCCTGCTCGAGCGCCTCCGGGCCGAGGATTTCTGCGTCTTCCGGCCCGATCGGCGCCTCGTAGGCGGCGGAGAGCAGGTGACCGTCGAGGATACGCGGGCTGGCGTGATCGAGGATCGCGGCCTCGACGCGGCGCCCGATCAGCGCCTCGGGGTCGCGCATGAAGAACTGGTCGAGCGCGTCCTCGCTGGCGATCATCACNNACGTCGATGCCCAGCTCGAGCGCGTCGGTCGCGGTCACCGCCAGCAGCTCGCCCGCGACCAGGCGCCGCTCGATCTCGCGCCGCTGCTCGGGTGTGTAGCCGGCCCGGTAGGGCGCGATCCGCGCGGCCAGCTCGGCGGGCAGGCGGTCGCTGGTGAAGCGGTGGATCAGCTCCACGGCCTTGCGGCTCTTGGCGAAGCAGATCGTCCGCTCGCCGCGCTCGACGAGTGTTGCGAGCAGCTTCGACGCCTCGCCGAGCGCGCTGGCGCGGAGCCCCAGCTCGGGGTCGATCAGCTCCGGATTCCAGAGCGCCAGCGTTCGCTCGGGGCGCGGCGCGCCGTCACCCGAGACGACTTCGACGTCGAGTCCGGTGAGCGCACTCGCCAGCTCGCCGGGGTTGGCGATCGTCGCCGAGGCGAGCAGGAATTGAGGCTCGGCGCCGTAGATCCGCGCCAGCCGGCGCAACCTGCGCAGCACGTTCGCCACATGCGAGCCGAAGACGCCCCGGTAGACATGCGCCTCGTCCACCACGACGTAGCGCAGGTTTGCCAGCACATCGCCCCAGCGATCGTGGTGCGGCAGCACACCGATATGCAGCATGTCGGGGTTGGAGAGGATCACGTTCGCCCACTTGCGGATCTGCCAGCGCTGCTCGCTGGGCGTGTCGCCGTCGTAGATCGCCGCGCGTACCTTGGGCACGCGCAGCGTCGCCAGCGCGCGCGCCTGGTCCTGCGCAAGCGCCTTGGTCGGATAGAGGTAGAGGGCGCGCTGCTTGGGCTCGCGCGCGAGTGCATCGAGCACCGGCAAGTTGAAGGCGAGCGTCTTGCCGCTGGCGGTGCCGGTGGTGACGATCAGGTGCGAGCCCGCCTGTGCCAGCCGCCAGGCCTCGGCCTGATGCGAGTAGAGAGAGCTGACTCCGAGCCCGACGAGCGCCTGGCGCAGTCGCGGCTCCAGCTCCTCGGGAATCGGCTCCAGCCGAGCGTCCCGCGCCGGTTCCTCGCCGCGGTAGGCGAGCTCCTCGCCGGCGAGGAGCGAGTTCCAATTCTTCTTTAGTGCGCGTGAGCCCAGATCGCTCTGCGAGCCGATTCCGGTTGATTCGACTCCCTTTTCCACCCCCGAGTGCGATGGTACTCTGTGCCCGCCGGGGTGCCCCCCGCGGGGGCTGAGAGTAAACCCGCAGAACCTGATCTGGGTAATGCCAGCGAAGGGAGGAACTAAGAAGTGGCCGTACCACGATGCCTAACGATCGCCGGTTCCGACTCGGGCGGAGGCGCGGGCATCCAGGCCGATCTGAAGGCCTTCGCCGCCGCCGGTTGCTTCGGCATGAGCGCGATCGTGGCCCTGACGGCGCAGAACACCACCGCCGTCACGGCCGTGCACGAGGCGCCGCCGGAGTTCGTTTTAGCCGAGCTGGACGCCGTCTTCTCGGACATCGGCGTGGACGCTGCGAAGACAGGGATGCTCTTTTCGCGCCCGATCATCGAGGCCGTCGCCGGCTTCCTCTCCGGGCACCGCGTTCCGCTGGTCGTCGATCCGGTGATGATCGCCACCTCGGGCGCGCGGCTCCTGCAGCCCGAGGCCGTCGAGGCGCTGGTCACGAGGCTGCTGCCGCTGGCGAGCGTGACAACTCCCAACCTCGACGAGGCGATCGTGCTGGCGGGGAAGCCGGGCTCGCGCCGGGAGCTGGCGGAGCGCATTCATGTGCTCGGGCCGGCAGCGGTGATCGTCACCGGCGGGCATGGCGCCGAGCCGGTCGATCATCTCTTCGACGGAAACGAGCACTTCGAGATTCCCGTGCAACGGCACTCGAAGCTCTCGACGCACGGAGCCGGCTGCACTCACTCGGCGACGCTGACAGCGCTCCTGGCCAAAGGCGTGCCCCTGCCCGAGGCCGCCGAGGAAGCTGCTCGGATCGCCTCCCGGGCGGTGGCAAATGGGCTGGAATGGCTTGGCGCCGGGGAGGGCCCGGTCGACGTACTCGGATTGGAGGAGCAGGGATGACCGTCTCAGCGGGAACGACTCTTCGTGCGCTGCGCGCGCGCAAGCCGCTCGTTCACCAGATCACCAACTACGTCGTCATGAACGAGACGGCGAACGCGACTCTCGCCATCGGCGCGCTGCCGGTGATGGCGCACGCTCGCGAGGAGGTCGAGGAGATGGCCGCCGCCGCCGGTGCGCTGGTGCTCAACATCGGCACGCTATCGACGCCCTGGATCGAGGCCATGCTGCTGGCAGGAAAGGCCGCGAACGCCGCCGGGGTACCGGTCGTGCTCGATCCCGTCGGCGCCGGCGCCACACGTTTTCGCACCGAGACGGCAAAGCGCATCCTGAGCGAGGTGCGCGTGGCGGTTGTGCGCGGGAACGCGGGCGAAGTGGCGACGCTGATCGGCCAGCAGGCCGAGATGCGCGGCGTTGACTCGCTCGGAGCCGGCTCGCCGGCCGAGGAGCTTGCGCGCTCGGCGGCTCTCGAGCTCGACTGCGTAGTTGCCGTCACCGGCCCGGTCGATCGCGTCTCCGACGGCGAGCGCGGATTCAGGGTGGCGAACGGGCACGCACTACTCGGCATGGTCACCGGCACCGGCTGCATGTCCACGGCCATCACGGGCTGCTTTTTGGCCGCAAAGCCCGAGGCGCCGCTCGAGGCCGCCACCGAAGCGCTTGCCGCCTACGGCGTCGCGGCCGAGGACGCCGCGGCCGGCGCGGGCGGGCCCGGCACTTTCCACGCCGCTCTCTACGACGGTCTCTACAACCTCGATCCCGAGACGCTCGACGACCGAGTCCACATCTCATGAAGCTGCACGCGATAGTCGACGATCTCGAAACCGCTCGCGCGGCGGTCGCCGGCGGCGCCACCGTGGTGCAGCTGCGGCTGAAGGGCGCTTCGACCAGGGAGATCGTCGAGAAGGGCGTTCCCTTCCGCGAGCTTCCGGCCACCTTCATCGTCAACGACGACGCCGAGGCGGCGATCGCGCTCGCGGCCGACGGCGTTCATCTGGGGCAGAGCGACTCGGGCGTCGAGCTGGCGCTGGCGGCCGGATTGATGCTTGGCTTGTCGGCTTCGACGGTCGCGGAAGCGACCCGAGCGGAGAAGCAGGGAGCCGGCTACATCGGCGCCGGCCCGGTCTGGGCGACGCCGTCGAAGACCGATGCCGCCCCGGCGATCGGGCTGGACGGCCTGGCCGCGATCTGCGCGGCGGTGTCGGTTCCGGTGGTTGCGATCGGCAGCGTCGATGCGTCCAACGCCGCCGACTGCATCCGTGCCGGCGCGACGGGCGTGGCCGTGATCCGCGCCGCCCGCGATTCGAGAGCGATCATCGAGGCGATCGATGCGGCTCTCTGACCTGGGCGAGTTCGGCTTTCTGCGCGAGCTGGAGCGCCGCGGCCTTGTCCAACGGATCCAGAACGATGCCGCCCAGTTCGCGCCCGACCTGGTCGTCACGCAGGACGCGCTGGTCGAAGGCGTCCATTTCCGCCTCGACTGGACGAGCTGGCACGACCTCGGCTACAAGGCGGCGGCGGTGAACATCTCCGATCTCGCCGCCTCGGGCGCCGAGCCGGAGGCGCTGATCGTCTCGCTCGGATTGCCCGGCGAGAGCGAGGCCGACGATGTGATCGCGCTCTACGAGGGGATCGCCGAGACCGGAGTGCCGGTGCTGGGCGGCGACACGACCTCGGCCGAGCGCCTCTATCTGAGCGTCACCGCGCTCGGACGGGCCGAGCGCGTGCCCGGCCGGGACGGCGCCCGTGCGGGCGATCTGCTCGTCGTAACCGGCCCGCTCGGCGCCTCTGCCGCCGGCTTCTACTGTCTGCAAGAGCGCCTCACCAACCCGTGCGCCCGCGAGCACCTGCGCCCGCCGCTACGCGTCGCGGAAGGAAAAGAGCTCGCCCAAAGCGCCCACGCCATGCTCGACATCTCCGACGGGCTGGCCTCCGACGCCCTGCGCATCGCCGAGCGATCGGGCTGCCGCCTGGTGATCGAGCTCGAGCGGGTGCCTGTCGCCGCCGGCGTGGCCAAGGTCGCCGCGCACATCAAGCAGGATGTCTACGCACTCGCCTGCGCCTTCGGCGAGGACTACGAGTTGCTGGCCGCCGTTCCGGAGCCCGGGCGCTTCAGCGTGATCGGTCGCTGTGAGGAGGGCGAGGGCGTCGTCTTCCTACGCGACGGCGAGCCGGTCGAGTTCAGCGGCTGGGACCATTTTCGGGATTGACGCGATCATCGTTCGTCATCCTGTGAAGCGGAGTGGCTCCGGCGTTCGGCGTCCGTCGCCCATTCAGTCCAGTACTCGTCGCACACTTTCTCGATTTCTTCGTACTCGATCGTGCGGCCGGTGTCCAAGGCGAAATGGATGCTCTGGTACTCCAGAGTTAGCTTGCCCGCATTGACCTCGATCGTGGCGGGCATCGACTCTGACTCGGTCAGGAGGATGTCGATGTCGCAGTCCTTCATCTCTTCTCGAAATGGGGTTGCGACACCGTCGAAATCCTCGAACTCAAGACGGGTGAGGCCGGACAGGGTGAGGACGAAGCTATCGCCAAGAGGCTCCAACCGGCGCCTGAGATAAGGAATGCTGACGAACATGGTGAGAGTCTCGCCGTCTCCCTCGGAGAGGGCGGTGATCTCGCCGTCATGAAGCAGATTCCAGATCTGTATGCGGTTATCGCTGATACGGGGGATGATGTGGGGTGTGTGTTTATCCATGATGCGGGGCCGAAAACCGACTATACGGTCGGCATAGGCCGGTGAGAGCGGACGTTAGTGAGGCTAACGCGGTCGCCAGCGCTCCAGCTTCATCAGCGGCACCTTCCAAATCGCCTCGAGCACGATCTGCTTGCCCATCTTCGAGCCGCCGACCTCGCGGTCGATGAAGACGATGGGTATCTCGCGCACGCTGAATCCGGCACGAATCGCTCTGTAGGTCGTCTCGATCTGGAAGGCGTAGCCGCGCGCCGAGATCGTTTCCAGCTCGATCGTCTCCAGTACCCGGCGCCGGTAGCACTTGAAGCCGCCGGTCAGGTCGCGGATCGGCACGTGCAGGAGCGTTCGCGCGTAGAAGGAGCCGCCGATCGAGATGGCGCGCCTGACCCGGCTCCAGTTGCGCGTACCGCCCCCGGGTACGTAGCGCGAGCCGAGCACCAGGTCGGCGTCTGCCGCCGCCTCGATCAGGCGCGGCACGTCGGCGGGGTTGTGCGAGAAGTCGCAGTCCACCTCCAGCACCAGCTCGGCGCCGTGCTCCAGCGCCCAGGCGAAGCCGGCGATGTAGGCACGGCCGAGGCCTTCCTTCTGCTCGCGGTGGAGCACGTCGACGAAGCCGAGCTCCGTCTTCAGGCGATCGGCGATCTCGCCGGTGCCGTCCGGGGAGCCGTCGTCGATCACCAGCACGCGATCGTCGGGGCCGAGCACGCCCGCGAGGGCGCGAAGCATGCGCTCCAGATTCTCGCGCTCGTTGTAGGTGGGAAGGCAGACGCAGGCGCGCACGCCTAGATCATTCCTCATCCGCGGGCTCGCCGCCCGCTTCGGGCTCGCCGGTTTCTTCCTGCTCGTTCTCGTGCAGCGGAATGCGGGCCACGAGATGCGTCCCTTCGCCGGGCTTGCTCTCGACGCCGAGCGTTCCATCCATCGCGCGCAGCCGCTCTTCCAGACCGCGCAATCCGCTTCCCTTGCTGGCGTCGGCGCCGCCGCAGCCGTCATCCGACACTTCGACCTCGAGCACGCCCTCCCGTTCGCGCACGCGCACGCTGGCCAACTCCGCGCCGGCGTACTTGCCGATGTTGGTCAGCCCCTCGGCGATGACGAAGTAGGCCGTCGCCTCGACGGACGGCTCAAGCTTGCGCTCGACCGCGAACTCGACCTCGGTCGGCAGCGGCTGGCGCTCGGCGAGCGACTTCACGGCGGCGTCGAGGCCACGGTCGCTCAGGATGGCCGGATGGATTCCCCGCGCCAACTCGCGCAACTCCGAGAGCGCCTGGTCGAGCTGTTCGAGTGCGCCGTCGATCAGCTTTGCGCTCTCTTCGTCGGTCGTCTTGTTGCGCGCCAGGCGCAGCTGCAGCGCGAGCGCCACCAGCTGCTGCTGGGCGCCGTCGTGCAGGTTTCGCTCCAGCCGCCGGCGCTCGGCGTCGGAGACCTCGACGATACGGGCGCGCGAATCGCGCAGCTCGTCCAGCCGGGCGCGCAGGTCGGCGCGCAGGCGCTCGTTCTCGAGCTGCAGCACGGCGGCGGTGCCGGCCGTCTGGACGATGTCGGTGTTGGCCAGGTCGGGGCGGTGGATGATGGCGGCGATCAGCTTGCCGTTGTGCTCGACCGGCGTCCAGACCCGGCCCGATGCCGTCGCCGCCGCGATCTTCACCTCGTGCCCCTCGTCGTCGACGAAGATCTCGCGCTCGGGCAGCCAGTAGGCGATCGTCAGCGACTCGTCGCCGAGTCCCTCCGCCAGCGAATCGCGCACGAGCTGGTCGGCCCGCGGCGCCGAGGAGAGGAAGAAGGTCGTGGTACGCCGCAGCACGGTGCGAATGCCGTCGAGCACTCCGATCGTGACGATCGCCGAAGGAATTGCCATCAGCCCGGTGATCCAGGAGCCGCTCGAGGTGAGATCCACGGTCCAGCCGGCGTTGAAGTGGCCGAGCAGCGGCGCCAGCGCGAAGCTGATCGTGAGCCCCGTGGGAATCAGCGCCAGCACGAACGCCACGATGGTCAGCGGCAGTTTGACCACGAGTAGCGCCAGGCCCTTCCACAGCGACGCGCTCGAGAGGTACTCCGTGGACAGCGTGAAGACGATCCGAAAACCTCGCTCCCCGCGTACTCGCTCGGGCGGCGCGCCGATTCGGACGCGGCGCAGGTTGAGTGGCGGGATCTGCGCCGAGAGCAGGTGAATCGCGAACCATCGCTCCAGCCGCATCGCCAGAGTCGCGCCGACGACCACCAGGGCGAGGATCACGAAGCCGACGAGCACGATCAGCAGGCCGAAGCCGAGGCTGATACCGGTTGAGAAGAAGATGATGTAGCCGAGCGCGAGTGGGAAGCTGAGCGTGATGTAGACACCGGTCTTGACGGCGTCGAAAAGGACGCGCCCGAGCGATCGCCTGGCGCTCGGCGCCGGCTGAGCGCTCACGGAGTTACCCCGGTTACTTGAATCGAGCCGCCCAGCCTGATCACGAGATCGAGCTTGTTCGGCGAGACCGGGTCTTCAATGATGTTCTCGAAAGGTCGCTTCACGCCGTTCCCGAAGCGAGTGTCGGCATTCACGTCGTAGCGCCCGGCCGGGACGGTTAGCGCGATGTCGCCGGCACTCACCCTGGCCCTTACGAGAGTCGGAGTGCAGGCGTCGCGATACTCGAGACGACCGAATCCGAGCGAGAAGCGGGCGGTCTTGCTGCAGCCGGAGCCGACGAAGTCGCCCGCGTCGGACTTGAAATCGATTCGGCCCTGGGTTCCGCTGACGGTGGTTCGCCCGAAGTGCGTGCGCAGGGACAGCGCGATCAGCTTCGGCACGCGCAGCGTGTAGTGGAGGTCACAGCGCCGCAGCACGCCGAGCCGGCTACCCGTGCAGGAAGCGCGAAAGATGAGCGTTTTCCCCTCGATCTCGTGTCGTTCGACGAGGCGCGAGTCGCGCGAGATGGACGAGGTGCGCAGGATGTGAACGCGGCCGTCGCTGCTCGGCGAGATATCGAGGTGGGTGGTGCCTTTGGAGTTGAAGGCCAAGGCCTTGATCGGCGCCTTGATCTCGTACGAGCGTTTGCTGTGCTTGACGTCGAAGACGCCGGGAAGAACGACCGCCAGGAACACGACGACGACGCCCGCGCAGAGGAGAACCAACCAGACACGTCCGGATGGTCGTGCTCGTCCAGGCACCGAGGTTTCGCCGGCCATGCGCGAACCGTACCGCCTGACACCGGGTGTCTCCGATCGAGCCAGCTCCCGAGCGCTGGTGTGGGTAGCCCCCGAGGCGCGGAGAGCGACGAGCATCGCCTTGCGATTGTCCGCCGGGGAAGGCGACGCGGAATTGGCACAGTGCGGCGCGCCTTATTCCTATACCGCGCTCCGCCCCGTGGGGGGGTGGGCAATGCGGCGCCCCTACCCCGGTAAGTGCAGTCTCGTCCCCCACCGCGTTCCCAAGAGGAGAGAACGAGCCGCCTGAGCGCCCCTCGGCGAAGTAGGGCATAACATCGATCTCATGTCGCCGCCGACTCCCTCCAACAGCGATGTTGCCGCGCAATTCGAGCTGCTGGCCGACCTGATCGAGCTCGAAGGCGGCGACAGCTTTCGCATCACCGCCTACCGGCGCGCCGCGAAGCAGATTCGGGACAGCTCGCGCTCGCTGATCGAGCAGGCGCTGGCGGGGCGGGCCACGGAGCTTCCGGGCATCGGCAAGACGATCGAGGGCAAGATCCGCGAGATCGCGCGTGATGGGAAGATTCACGCTCTGGCCGAGCGCGAACAGCGCGTCCCGACCGGGGTCGTCTCCTTCCTGCGTCTGCCGGGCATCGGGCCGAAGACCGCAGCACGCTTCTGGATCGAGCTCGGCCTGACCACGCCCGACCAGCTGCGTCACGCGGCCGAGCGGGAGCAGCTGCGAACGCTGCCCGGGCTGGGCGCCTCGATCGAGGCGAAGGTGCTGAAGGCGCTCGACGAGGCCGCCGCGCCGGTTGAGGAGAGGGTGCTCCTGGGGCGGGCCCTCGAGGCGACGCGGGAGATTCTGGCCGAGCTGGCCGGCTTGCCCCAGGCGGTGAAGGTCTCCGAGGCGGGCAGCGTCAGGCGCCGGCGTGAGACGGTGCATGACGTGGATCTGATCGCCACCGCGGCCGAGCCGAGGCTCCTGATCGAGAAGTTCACGGCCATGGAATGGGTCGACGAAGTCGCCGCAGCCGGAGAGACGAAGGCTGAGGTCGTGGGGCAAAGCGGTCTTCATTTCGATCTACGCGTAGTGCCTCCCGAGGCCTACGGCAATCTGCTCCAGCACTTCACCGGCTCCAAGCAGCACAACGTCGAGCTGCGCGAGGATGCCGTTCGGCGCGGGCTGTCGATCTCGGAGTACGGCGTCACCAGCGTCGAGACGGGCGAGATCGCGCGCTTCGCAAGCGAGGAGGAGCTGTACGAGTTCCTCGGCTACCAATACATCCCGCCCGAGTTGAGGGAGGGCGCGGGCGAGCTCGCGGCGGCTCGCGCGGGCACGCTGCCGCGGCTGATCGAGCCCGCTGACCTGCGCGGCGACCTGCACGTCCACTCCACCTGGTCGGACGGACGCGCCTCGATCGAGGAGATGGCTCTGGCCGCGATCGAGCGCGGCTACGAGTACATGGCCATCACCGACCACGGCGACAGGCTACGCGAGGGTAGGCTCGACGCCCAGCTCGAGGAGATCGAGGCGCTGAACGCGCGGCTCGCCCCCTTCCACATCCTGGCCGGGGTGGAGTCGGCGATCAGGGCCGATGGCTCGATGGATCTGCCCGACGCGGAGCTGGCGCGGCTGGACTGGGTGATCGGCGCGCTGCACACCTCCTTCGAGCGCAGCCCGACCGAGCGAATCCTCGGCGCGATGGACAACCCGTACGTGGATTGCATCGCTCACCCCACGGCGCGCAAGATCGGCGGGCGCGAGCCGTCGGTCGCGATCGAGCGCCTGGTGGCAAAGGCGCTCGAGACGGGAACGGCCCTGGAGATGAACGGTCAGCCCGATCGGCTCGACCTGCGCGACACTCATGCCCGACTTGCGGGCGAGGCAGGGGCTAAGATCGTCATCTCAAGTGATGGGCACCGGCCGGTGACTCTGATGAGCATCGAGTTGGCCCTGGCACAAGCGAGGAGAGCATGGCTGACGAGCGAGCAGGTAGTGAACACACGCCACTGGAGGCAGATCCTGAGCGCTCTGAAGAGCTGACGAGCTTCCGCGCCAGCGCGGCGGCGACGAGCGAATGGATCGCGAGCTTCCTCGAGCGCCTGCCGGAGTTGCCCGTGCTGGCCCAGGTCGAGCCCGGCGAGGTGCAATCGCAGCTACCCGCCGCGCCGCCCGAGCAGGGTGAGCCCTTCTCGGCCGTGCTCGAGGATCTGGAGCAAATCCTGCTGCCCGGGTTGACGCAATGGAATCACCCGCGTTTCTTCGCCTACTTCCCAACCACCACCTCCGAGCCGGGGATCCTGGCCGAGATGCTGATCGCCTCGCTGAACGTGAACGCGATGCTCTGGCGCTCCTCGCCGGCCGCGACCGAGCTCGAAGAGCTGGCGCTCGACTGGCTCGGGCAGCTGCTCGGACTGCCGAGCGAGTGGTTCGGGCACATCGAGGACACGGCCTCCACCTCCACGCTCGCGGCGCTGGCCGCGGCGCGCGAGGCCGGCGGCGGGCGCCGCGCGGTTCTCTGCTCGGAGGAGGCTCACTCCTCGGTCGCCAAGGCCTGTCGCCTGCTCGAGCTCGAGCTGCGCACGATTCCGGTGGACGACGCCTTCCGCATGCGCGTCGAGGCGCTGGAGATAGAGCTGGCCAAGGGCGACGTCTGCGCCGTCACGGCCACGGTCGGGACGACCTCGACGACTTCGGTCGATCCGCTGCGCGAGATCGGGCGTCTGTGCAAGGAGCACGGCGCCTGGCTGCACGTGGACGGCGCCTACGGCGGCTCGGCCGCGGTCTGTCCCGAGTATCGCTGGGCGCTCGACGGAATCGAGCTGGCCGACTCCTTCGTCGTCAACGCGCACAAGTGGCTGCTCACGCCGATGGATTGCTCGTGCCTGTTCACCGCGCGCCCCGACGATCTGCGCGCCGCCTTCAGCCTTGTGCCCGAGTATCTGCGCACGCCCGAGGATGCGATCAACCTGATGGAGTACGGGCCGGCGCTGGGCCGGCGCATGCGCGCGCTCAAGCTCTGGGCCGTTCTGCGCTGGTACGGCCGCGAGGGCCTGCAGAAGACGATCCGCAACTCCGTCCAGCTGGCCGAGCTGGTCGAAGAACTGGTTCGCGCTGACGATCGCTTCGAGCTCTGCGCGCCACGCCCGTTCTCGACCGTCTGCTTCCGGCTCAGGGGCTCGGACGAAGCGAACGAGACCCTGCTCGAGCACCTCAACTCGAGCGGCGTCGCCTTTCTCTCGCACACGCGTCTGCGCGATCAGTTCGTGATCCGCTGGGCGATCGGAAACGCGCGCACCAACGAAGAGGACATCCGCCTTACCTGGCAGGCGATCGAGCAGGCCGTCGAGTCAGAGAGCTCTTAGCAACTCGACCAACTCGTCCGGCCCGGCCAGGACGATGTCGGCCGCCTCGATCAGGCTGGCCGGCGCCTCGCTCGAGCTGAGCGCGACTCCGATTCCGAGCTCCAGGCCTTCGAGCGCGCGGAAGGCGTCGAGGTCGGTCGTGTCGTCGCCCGCGTAGAGCGCCCGGCTGAGCCCGCGCTCGTCGAGCAGCGAGCGGATTGCGCTGCCCTTGTCGGCGTCGACCGGCGGCAGGATCTCGAGCAGCATGCGCCCGAAGCGCGCGTGCAGGCCGACTTCCTCCGCCGCCTCCGCGATTCTCTTCAGCTTGAGGCGCGACTGTTCGGGCTCGGGAGACTGGCGAAAGTGCAGCGAGAGCGAAAGCGCCTTGTCCTCGATCCACTCGGGCGGCCAGTCGACCGTCGCGGCGAAGCGCTCGATCTGGTCGCGCCAGGCGGCGGCGCCGGGCGCCAGCTCCAGTCCGTGCGTCCCGACGTAGACAAGCTCCTCGACACCGACGATACGCCGGGCATCGGCACTGGAGCGTCCGCTGACGCAGGCCACCAGCGCGTAGCGAGCGGCCAGCTCGCGCAACAGCGTGCGGGTCTCGTCGGGCACTCGTGCATCCTCCTGGCGGGTCACGATCGGCGCCAGCGTTCCGTCGACATCGAGCAGCAGCGCAGCGTGCCCGGGGTCGGCGGCGAGGTCTGTGATCAGGCGGTTCGATTCCATCGGCTTGCAGGTGTACCCGGCAGCCGCTCTCTCAACCAAGGGCGACGGCCGCGCTTTGAGAAACAGGGTGTCTCCTAGGATACGACGATGGTGATCGTTCTCATTGGTCTCGTCGCCGGCGCCTTCGGGGGGCTGTTCGGAGTCGGCGGCGGCGCGATCGTCGTTCCAGGCCTGATCTGGCTCGGCTACAGGCCGCGAGTCGCCGCCGCCACGTCGCTGGTGGCGATCGGGATAACGGCTGCGGCCGGCGCTGCCGTGTACGCCTGGTACGGCGAGGTGCACGTGCCCGACGCGCTGCTCCTCGGCATTCCGGCGGCCGGCGGCGTGGTGCTCGGCGCGGCTCTCCAGCAGCGACTGCACGGGCGCGTGCTCACCGCACTGTTCGCGATCTTCCTGCTGGCGGTCGGGATCAGGCTGGTGATCGGGTGACGATCGTCCTGGCCATCGTTGCCGGCGTCGCGGCCGGAGTGCTTGCCGGCATGTTCGGAGTGGGTGGCGGCATCCTCTTCGTCCCGATGCTGCTCGCGCTCGGGCTGGATCAGCATCAGGCCGAGGCGACCTCGCTGCTGGCCATCGTCCCGGTTGTACTCGTCGGAACCTGGCGCCAGAGCCGCTACGGGAACATTCGCTTCGGCGCGGTCGGGAGGCTCGGCGCCGGCTCGCTGTGCGGTGTCGTGGCCGGGGCGTATCTCGCCGAGAGGCTCGCCACGGCGATGCTTCAGCGCCTGTTCGGCGTCGTGGTGATCCTAATCGCGCTCGAGCTCGGTCTTCGGGCCTGGCGTGGCGAGCGCGCTTAGCGATTCTCAGCTTCTCGGCGGCGGCTTCGGCGTTCGATTCGAGTCAGTTCCCATCTCCGGAACTGCTGACGGGAGCTTCGATTACCACAGTGACGCCGGATCAAAACGGATGAGTTCGCGGTTCGCAATCTCAGCCTTATAAGAATTGCATAAGACAAGCGCTGAACTGAGTCATACAGCCAAATGCGCGATATGGTGTCGGTGGTTGAGCATGCAGAAGAAACGCGTATTCATCGTTTCGATTGCGCTCCTGTCCGCGGCCGGAGTCTTGTTGCTGGGGCTGCCCTCTCAGTCGTGCCAAGCGAGCCGCTCTTCCTTGGCAATGAGTCGGGGCTCGACGCCTAGTGGAATCAAAGCGGTCGTCTCGGCAAACAATCGCTTCGCTTTTAATTTGTACGCGAAGCTGGGCGACTCCAGTCAGAATGTGTTTTTCTCTCCCTACAGCGTCTCGTCCGCGCTAGCGATGACCTACGAAGGCGCGGGCGGGAAGACGGCGAGCGAGATGCAGCGGGCTATGTACCTCCCGAAGAAGAATGTTCTCGGCCCGAACATGTCCGCTATCAATAGTGGCCTCGAAAAAGACGCTCAGAATCGGTCGCTTTGGTCGGGTAATGCCCTATGGGTGCAGAAGAAGTTTCCGCTCCTGAAACATTACACCACGCGGATTGAGAAGTATTACGGCGGGAAAGCCACGAATCTGGATTTCGTTTCAAAGCCCGAGCAATCGCGCCAGACGATCAACGCTTTTATCGCCAAGCAAACTAGAAACAAGATAACCGGGCTGATCCCACGGGGTGCCATTGATGAGAATATCCGCATCGTCCTAACTAACGCCGTCTACTTCAAAGGCGAATGGAAGTGGCAATTCGAGAAGGATCAGACGTACGAAGGGGACTTCAAGGTCTCCCCGAGCAAGGTGATCAAGACAGAGATGATGTTCATGGTCCCGAACGAGAAGGAAGGCCTCGAGTATCTCGATACCGGGGACCTTCAGATTCTTTCCCTTCCCTATAAAGGCAACAGGTTCTCGATGTTGATCGTACTCCCAACAGGCGATCTAGAATCATTGGGGCGCCTGACTGCGAACAAGCTAGATACATATCGGGCTCAGATGAAGCCGAGAGTACTGGATACGATATCCCTTCCAAAATTCGAACTACACACAGAATATGCTCTTAAAGAGGTCTTAAAGAAGTTAGGTATGCCGAGACTCTTTTCGACCCGCGCCGATCTATCCGGAATGGATGGAAAAAACGATTTGTCAATCAGCGGCGTATATCATAAAGCTTATGTAAAAGTCGACGAGCTGGGTACCGAAGCCGCCGGAGGAACGGCTGTCACCGGAGGAGTGACATCGGTCACGCCGAGAAACGACTTTCGCGCCGACCATCCGTTCATCTTTCTGATTCAAGACAACCAGACCGGCAATATTCTCTTTCTCGGTCGTGTTGTCGACCCTACTAAGTAAGAGAAGACCGAATAGCTCGAGTAGTCGAGTGCTCCCTCCGCGCTCGAACGATTCGTGACTCAAGCACAGTACGTCTCTCTCGCTCTACCTACCGGGCTCCGGCCAGACTGATCGGGAAGACCCTGACGAAATACGGCCGGCGCGAGGAGTCTTCTCGATTGATACGAGAGCCGAGTCGCTCAGTCTTGCGACAGCTCGACGGCTGACGGTGTATCGACTGTCGTGACCTTGTTGCGACCAGAACCGCGGGCGACAGCCGGAGCGGTTGCATCGATGACGCGAGCGATCAGGTAGGCGGCGAACGAGATCGTGGCGATGAAGAAGCTCGTAGGCCAGGGCTTCTCGAGCGAGAGGAGGATGCCGCCCTCGGTCGAGACGAGGGCGATCACGATGCTCAGGAGCATGGCGAGGCCCGGGCGTCCCGTCAGGCGCTGAGCCGCCGCCGCCGGCGTGATCACGAGTGTGAGGACGAGCAGGACGCCAACGACCTGGATCGCCTCCGCCGTCGTAATCGCGATCAGCAGGAAGATCAAGATCGAGAGCGCTCGCAAAGGCACGCCGCGCGACTCGGCAACCTCGGGGTCGACGCTCGAGAAGAGCAGCGGGCGATAGGTTGTGGCGAGAGCGACGGCGACGATCAGGGCAACGACGGCCAGACCGCGCAGCTGGCCGTCGCTGACGCCGACGATGCTGCCAAAGAGCAGGTTGGTGGCCTCGGTCGCGTAGCCCTGGTAGAGCGAGAGAAGAAGAATGCCGATGCCGAGCCCGAAGGCCAGGACGGCGCCGATGGCGCTGTCCCGCTCGCGCCCGCGCAGCGATAGGAATCCGAGCACGAGCCCGACCGAGAGCGACCCGCCCATCATTCCGATCACCGGATTGATACCGGCGACGAGGGCGGCCGCGGCGCCGGTGAAGCCGAGCTCCGAGATGGCGTGAACGGCGAAGCTGGCGCCACGTGTGACGACGAAGATCCCGATCGCGCCGCAGATGACGGAGACGACCGCGCCGGCCAGAAGGGCCGTGTGAACGAAGTGCTGAGCGAGAAGCTGCGTGAACATCAGTACGGCGCCCGCTCGTGCTCGTGGACGTGATGGACGTTGTGATCCTCCGGCGTACCGACGACGATCACACGGCCGCGCACCCGCAGTACGTCTACCTCCGTCTCATACAGAGCAGAGAGCGTCTCGGAGGTCAGCACCTCATCGGCCGACCCGATCGCCCAGCGCCCCGGAGCGAGATAGAGCACACGGTCGACGACCGGCAGGATCGGGTTGATGTCGTGGGTCACGAACAGCACGGGCGTGCCGAAGCCCTTGCGGTGGGCGTCGATCAGCTCGGTAATGACCCGCTGATACGAGAGATCGAGTGAGAGCAAGGGCTCGTCGGCCATGAGCACGGCTGGGTCCGAAACGAGCGCCTGTGCGACCCTGAGCCGCTGCTGCTCGCCACCCGAGAGGCGTCCAATGGCGGCTTCCGCAAAGTCCGACGCGCCAACCTCTGCCAGCGCACGATCTATCCGTTCCCGCTTGGCGCGCGAGGGGGCGCTGACGCCCCACTGATGTCCATCGAGACCGAGCCGGACAAAATCGCGGGCGCGAAGCGGCACATCGCGGTCGAAGACGCGCTGTTGCGGGATGTACCCGATGGCGGCGCAACACCTCGGCGATTGTCCTCGCACAGTGATCCGCCCGGAGTTCGGCTTCAGAATCCCGAGCAAGATTCTCAGTAGCGATGTCTTACCAGTGCCGTTGGGGCCGAGAATGGCGAGAAACTCACCGCTGCCCAGCTCGAAGCTCAGCTTC
The DNA here is from genome assembly GCA_003132665.1 of Actinomycetota bacterium. Taxonomy (GTDB): domain Bacteria; phylum Actinomycetota; class Thermoleophilia; order Gaiellales; family Gaiellaceae; genus Fen-549. The sequence continues at coordinate 200,840 of PKYN01000019.1, read as the reverse complement.
TCCCAGAGCGTGCGCTCGCCGAAGCGGAGCGTCAGATCTTCGACCGAGACGATGCTCCGCTCTCCGCCGGTCATCGCGACAGCGCCTTGAGCAAGGTCCGCGTCTCGTCGAGCAGCCAGGACTGGAAAGTCAGCTTGGGAGGCATGGTCTCGCTCATTCCGACCACGGGAATCCCAGCCTGCGCCGCGGCGGATCGGATACGCGAGGTGATCGGGGAGACGGCCTGGCTGTTGTAGAGGAGCACCTTCACCTGCTTGTTGGTCATCAGCGCGGTCATCTGCGCGACATCCTGCGGGCTCGGCTCGCTGCCGTTCTCGATCGCGCGCGTAAACGAAACCGGTGCGAGATTCTGTAACCCGGCCGCAGCGATCAAGTATCCGGGCACCGGCTCGGTATAGGCGACAGGTTCCCCGGCGAAACGAGCCCTGATCTGTCCGATCTCGCGCTCGAGAGGATGCAGGCTCGCGTCGAAGCGGCTAAGCCCGGCCCGGTAGGCGGCGGCGTGGGCGGGATCGGCGCGCTCGAGCCCCGAGGCGATCGCTGACGCGATCGCGCCAAGCTTCTTTACGTCGTACCAGATGTGCGGGTTCGTGTCGGCGCCACGGAAGCCGAGCACGTCGGAGATCGTGACCACGATCCGGTGGTTGCTCGGCGCGGCGTTCTCGAGCTTCTGCATGAAGGCGTCGTACCCGAGCCCGTTCTGAATGACGAGATCGGCCGTTGCGACGGCGAGACCGTTGCTCGTTCCCGGCGCGAAGAGGTGCGGGTCGGCGTTCGGGTTGGAGAGGATGGACGTCACGGTGATGTTGGAGCCGCCGATCTGCTTGGCGATATCGCCGTAGAAGTTCTCGGCCGCGACGACGTTCAAGTTCGAGCTCGCCGTGTTGCTCTGGCCTCCGGTGGCGAATACGTAGGCAACGAGTCCCGCGACCGGTAGTGATATCATCGCGATGAGAATGATTCTCAATTTCACATCGGCCAGTGTACTCGCGCTATGAAAACAGCGCAAGCGACAGGGCGAAACCTGGCCGACTTGCTGGTACGCAATGGCGTCCACGTAACGCGGCAGCGCCTGGAAGTACTTCGCGAGCTGGCGGTCGAGCCCAATGACGCGACCGCGCAAACGCTGTGGAAGCGCCTGCGCGAGCGGAAAGGCGCGACCATTGGTCTCGCGACGGTTTATCGAACGCTCGCGCTACTGAGCGAGAAGGGGGTCGTGGACACGCTCGCTCACCGCGAGGGAGAGCTCTGCTACCGACTCTGCGGCGAGTCGCACCACCACCACCTGGTTTGCTCGGACTGTCACCGTGTGGTGGAGGTAGACGAACGTGGGCTGGCAGACTGGCTCGACCGGGCGTTCGCGAAGCACGATTTCGTTGCAAGAGCGCACACCGTTGAGCTGATCGGTCTCTGCGCGACCTGTCGCAAGTGAAGCTTCGTCCAGCAGGGAGTCACCGTTATGCCAATAATGGGTGGCTGTGCTGCGACGCCGGCTCATCTGGATTCTTCCGATCGGGCTTCTGCTGGTCGCCGGCACGGCCGGCGCCGTGTCGAGCGCATCCGAGGCGGGTGCCGAGGCGAGCGCCTACGCAATCAAGCTGTTGGTGCCCGGGCAGGGCATCCTCGGCACGACCCAGGCATCTGCGCCACCGAATCAAACGCTGCCCAGCGCGCCCTACAGCTATCCGGCCGACGGCACGGTTATCCGCGTCTCCTCGACGAGCGCCAGCGCAAGCGCGACATCGAAAGGCGGCTCGGCAACCGGGGAAGCGACGAGCGAGCTCGACGGCGTCCAGCTCTTCGGCGGCGAGATCTCGATCGGGCACCTCGTCGCCTCCGCGATCGCCGCCGCGACGCCCGACCAGGCAAGCGGAATCACCAACCAGACGGCCGTTAGCGGTATCACCTACCTCGGTCAACCGGTCGCGGTCAGCACGGGCGGGCGCATTCAACTGGGCGACTGGGGCTACATCCAGACCCTGGTAGAGACGAGCAGCGGCGGCGACCCGGGCACCGAGGGGCGGCACCAGTCGATGCAGGTGTTCGATCTACACGTCGCAGTCGCGCACGGCGGACTTCCGGCCAATAGCGAGATCGTCATCGGCCGGGCGGACGCCTATGCCCAGTACGAGAAAGACACGTCGACGGTCACGATCCCGAAGCCCGGCCCTCAGCCGGACAACTCCAAAACGACCGGAACGACGTCGACCAACCCCGAAAAGAACGCCGGCTCACAGAACAGCGGCAAGGTGCAGAAGATCCCCTCCGGCCTGCAGCCCAAGATCACTCGCAAGGGCCACGTCTTCCCGGTTTACGGGCAGGCCTGGTTTTCGGACTCGTACGGATCGCCAAGAGCCGATACGGGCTGGCATCACGGCATCGACATCTTCGCTCCGATGGGTACGCCGCTGCTTGCGGTCGCTGACGGAACGGTGTTCTCGGTCGGTTGGAACAACCTGGGCGGGAATCGCCTCTGGCTGCGCGACAAGGCCGGCAACGAGTTCTACTATGCGCATCTCTCGGCTTTTTCACCCCTAGCCCTGAACGGATTGAAAGTGAAGGCGGGCGCGGTGCTCGGCTTCATCGGCAACTCCGGCGACGCCATCACCACGCCGACACATCTCCACTTCGAGGCCCATCCGGCGGCCTTGCTTCCCTTCGGATACGACGGAAGCGCCGTTGACCCTTACGAGTGGCTGGTCGGGCTCCAGCATCTGCAGGAGGTCGATTTCCCCGAGGGCACGGGTGCGTGGGCCAAGCAGATCGCGGCCGGCGTGAGCACGCAGCAGCCCGGTGCCGTGCTTCTGCACTCGACCGACATCTCGGCGCTGCCGCGCATCAACAGCCGCTCGCTGGCGACCGTGTTCAATCCGCCGAAGCCGGCAAAGCAGCACGACTAGCGCGGCCCGCGCCGGCCTGAAGCGAAAAACCTACGCCTGCGTTTCGGGCTAGGCGGCTGCGCCGTCGCCCGAGGCGGAGTCGCCGCCCGTGTACTCGACCTCGTCCATCGGCCCCAGCACGGTCTCGCGCAACCACGCCCTGGCCTGCGGCCCGGTTACCGGGTTGAACAGGATTCCGAGCGCGATTCCGCTCATGAGTAGCGCCGTGTTCCGGCCGCGATGAGCATCGTCTTCCTCCTGGCCCTGGATGCGCGCTGCGGCGTGGCGCAGCTCGTCGACGGCCGTACGCAGGTTCTCCTGAACCTCGTGGTCGGTCACGGCGTGTGTGGCGGCCTTCGAGACCTGTCCCTTGGAGACCAGTTCTCCGTATACCTCTTTTGCGGCCTGGAACGCCTGGCGCACGTTGTCGCGAAGTTCCTCGTCCTTGAGCGCGCGCTCGACGTAGGGGCGCACGTTCGTGGCAGCGTCCGAAAGCCTCTCAGTTTTCTTGTTCATTGCCTTCCCCTTGCATCGCTCGCACATGGTCATTTCCAAATCCTTGCTCTCTTAGCACCGTACAGGATCGGCGCTGCGCGGTCTTGCTGCAAAGCCTTCCTCATCTTCCGCCCTTCTTCCGCTTGGCGCCGAGAGTTCTGGCCGAGATCGCCTCACGCTCGATTCGCGTGACCGGCGCGGCCGCCGCCTCGTCCTTCGGCGCGAGCGCGGTCGCGAGCACCTCGCCCACGTTGTCTACGAAGATGAGCTCGAGCGCCTTTCTCGTCTCCTCGGGCAGATCTTCCAGGTCGGGCTCGTTCTCGCGAGGAACGATCACGCGCTTGATCTCGGCCCGCTGCGCCGCCAGGAGCTTGTCGCGCAAGCCGCCGATCGGAAGCACCTGCCCGGTGATCGTGATCTCGCCGGTCATCGCCAGATCGCCCGCGACCGGCCTCTGCGTCGCCAGCGAGACGATCGAGGTCGCCATCGTGATTCCGGCCGAAGGCCCGTCCTTGGGCACCGCGCCCGAGGGCACGTGGAGATGAAGGTCGTGGTCCCTGAACCAGCCGTCGGCGATGCCAAGCTCGCCGGCATGGGCGCGTGCGTACGAGAGCGCAGCCTGGGCCGACTCCTGCATTACGTCGCCGAGCTGGCCGGTGAGGGTCAGATGCCCCTTGCCCTCGTAGGCCGTCGACTCGATGAAGAGGATCTCGCCTCCGACCGGCGTCCAGGCCAGCCCGGTCGCAACGCCCGGCTCGGCCGTTCGCCTGCGCACTTCGCCGGCGAAGCGCCGAGGCCCAAGCCACTCGCGCACCTCCTTGTCGCCGACCCGGATCTTCTTCTTCGCGTCCTCGGCGATCTGGCGGGCGCTCTTGCGGCACAGCGCCGCGAGCTGGCGCTCGAGATTGCGCACCCCGGCTTCGCGCGTGTACTCGCGGATGACCAGCCTGATCGCCTCGTCCGAGAAGGTGACCTGCTTGGCGTCGAGGCCGTGTGCCTCGATCTGCTTGGGCGCCAGGTAGCGCTTGGCGATGCCCAGCTTTTCCTCTTCGGTGTAGCCGGAGAGCTGAATCGTGTCCATGCGATCGAGTAGCGGCGGCGGAATCGTCTCGGCCTGGTTCGCGGTGCAGATGAACAGCACGCGCGAGAGGTCGAACGGCAAATCGAGATAGTGGTCGCGGAAGCTCGAGTGCTGCTCGGGGTCGAGCACCTCGAGCAGGGCGCTGGCCGGGTCGCCGCGGTAGTCCATCCCCATCTTGTCGATCTCGTCGATCAGGAAGACGGGATTGCGGGTCTCGGCGTCTCTGAGTGCGCGGATGATCGTGCCCGGCATCGCGCCGATGTAGGTGCGCCGGTGTCCGCGAATCTCGGACTCGTCGCGAACGCCGCCGACCGAGATGCGCACCAGCTTGCGTCCCAGCGCCCGCGCGATCGACTGGCCCAGCGACGTCTTGCCGACTCCGGGCGGGCCGACGAAGCAGAGGATCGGCCCGGAGACGTCGCCCTTCAGCTTCGAGACTGCTAGGTACTCGATGATTCGTTCCTTGACCTTCTCGAGGTCGTAGTGGTCATCGTCGAGAGTTTGCTTGGCGCGCTCGAGGTCGAGGTGATCCTCGCTTTCGGCCTTCCAGGGCAGCGAGACGATCCACTCCAGGTAGGTGCGGATGACGCCGTACTCGGCGGCGGCGCTCGGCAGGCGCTCGAGCCTACCCAGCTCGCGATCGGCGGCCTTGCGCGCCTCCTCGGGCAGGTCGGCGGCCTCGACGCGCTCGCGCAACTCCTTCATCTCGGCCTGCTCGGGGTTCGTCTCGCCCAGCTCGTCCTGGATCGCCTTCATCTGCTGGCGGAGGATGAACTCGCGCTGGGTCTGGTCGAGCTCCGACTGAACCTGCGTCTGAATCTTCGATTCCAGCTCTCCCACGTCGACCTCGCGCGCGAGGATGCGTGAGAGCGAGCGCAGGCGCTCTGCGACGCTGGTCTGCTCGAGCAGCACCTGGCGCTCGGCAACCGTCAGCCGGTGCAGGTTGGAGGCGACCAAATACGAGAGCATGCCCGGGTCGTCGATGTTGGCGAGCGCGATTGCCAGCTCGTCGGGGAGGTAGGGCTCCATCTGGATGACTCGGGCGAACTGTGTCTGGACGTTGCGCGTGAGCGCCTCGATCTCATCGGAGACGTCGATGACGTCGGGCGCCTCCTCGAACCGCCCGACCAGATAGGGCGTGTCGCGCACGGGGCCGAGCAGGCGAATGCGGCGCATGCCTTGAACGAGCAGGCGCAGTGTCCCGTCGGGCATCTTGAGCATGCGCGAGACGGCCGCCTCGACGCCCACCGTGTAGATGTCCTCCCAGCCGGGCTCCTCGACGTCCTCCGCCCGCACTGCGATGAGCGCCACGTGCCCCTCGTTGCTGACGATGTCGTCCACGAGCTTGACCGAGCGATCCTGCCCGACGGCCAGCGGCATCATCGAGTCGGGAAAGACCACGGTCTCCTTCAGCGGCAGCAGCGGCAGCTCGAAGCGGGCGCCCAGCACGGGAGTCTCGCCGTTGCCGGTCTGCTCGCCGTCGCCCGAGCTCATGGCTGTGACCTCAGCTCGATCGGCACGCGCACCGCTCCGCTGGGGCGCTTGGCGATGGGCAAGACGATTTGCAGTAGGCCCCGTTCGTAAGTTGCGCTGGCCGCCTCGGCGTCGACCTGCTCGTGAATTTGGATGCGCCGCTGGAAGGGGCCGCGGCCGATCTCCACCTGGTGGTAGTGGCGGTCGCACTTGCTCGGGCGGCTGCGCTCGCCGGCGATGACCAGCGCACCGTTTTGGAGCACGATCTGCACCTGCTCGGGATCGATACCGGGGAGCTCGACCACGACCACGAGTTGCGGTGGATCCTCGGTGCGGTAGCTATCGACTTGCGGCCAGAAGCCGTGTTGGCGCGCGCCGAACTGTCCATGCCAAAGCTCGGCTATCAGCCTGCCGAACTGATCGCCGGCCTCCTTCGGCGAATCGCTTCGCTTGGGCTCGCTCACGTCTTCGTTCTACCCCCAAATGCCGACTATGCAAGCGTACCGATCGAGAAACCGCGCGAGAGCCGCGTGAACAAGCAGGACCACCGACGCGGCAATCCTGCTCGACGCGACCCTGATCGGGCCGTGTTGGTGCCCTCGCTGATGGCGCCGTTCGGCCGTTACAACTGGTGGCTGCCCTCGCCACTGGCGAAGCTGGTGCGCGTCAAGCCGTCGCCGCTTGCTCCGCTCGAAGCGCCTGTTTCGGCCGAGTAGGCGACAAAGCGACTCGCCGAGGCGCCCGAGCGCGTAGCATCCAGCCCATGGCAAGCGGACTTAAGAGCACGTCTTAAATGAAGCACTCAGCCGCCTGGCCGCGCTCAGCGGCGCGATGCGTCGTCCTCGGTCGCGCCCGTAGCCTCCGGCTACGAACGCGACGCTGCGTCCTAGCCTCGCATCCGCCGATCACACCCAGCCGGCAGGTCGTCAATTGAGACGAGCTCTAAAAGGCGTGATCCTGGCGGGCGGTTCGGGAACCCGGCTGCACCCGCTTACGCGCATCACCAACAAGCACCTGCTTCCGATCTACGACCGGCCGATGGTCTCCTACGGGATCGAGGCGCTCGTGCAAGCGGGCGTGACCGAGCTGATGCTGGTGACCGGCGGCACGCACGCTGGCGAGTTCTTGCGCCTGCTCGGCAACGGGCGCGAGTTCGGCATAGAGCGGCTCGAGTACGGCTACCAGGAGCGCGCGGGAGGAATCGCCGAGGCGCTCGGGCTGGCCGAGCACTTCGTGGGCGGCGACCGCGTGCTGGTGATGCTGGCCGACAACGTGCTCGAGAACTCCTTTGCCGCCTCGGTCGAGCGCTTCTGCGCGCAAAAGAGGGGCGCCCGCGTCCTACTGGCGCGTGAGAGCGACCCCGAGCACCTGCGCAACCTCGGCGTCCCCGAGCTCGACGGCGAGCAGCGCATCGTCCGCATCATCGAGAAGCCGAAGGATCCGCCCAGCGACCTGGTCGTCACCGGGCTGTACTTCTACGACTCGGACGTGTTCGAGATCATCCCCAAGCTCGTGCCCTCCGGGCGCGGCGAGCTCGAGATCACCGACGTGAACAACTGGTACGTCGAGCAGGGCACGATGGAATACGACCTGATCGAAGGCTTCTGGGGCGACGCCGGCGAGTCGATCGACTCCTACTACGCCGTCAACGACTTCGTGCGCCTGAACGGGGCCAACAAGAAGTGAGCGGCGCGGCGAGTCAATTGCTGAAAGGGATGCAGCTGATTCCGCTCAAGCGCTTCGCCGACGAGCGCGGTTGGTTCTGCGAGGTCCGGCGCGACAGTCTTTTGCCTCGCCCGACCAAGCAGACGAACCTCTCCTTTTCGCGCAAGGGCGTCATCCGCGGCCTCCACTACCACGAGCGCGGGCAGGACGACTTCTTCGTCTGTCTGCAAGGGACGGCGCGCATTGTCTTGCTCGACCGCGACTCGGGCGAGACCTTCTCGCTCGACGTCGGCGACGAGAATCCGGTCGCCGTCTGGGTGCCCGGATACCACGCGCACGGTTTCGAGGCCCTGACCGACGTTCTCTTCTGTTACCACGTGACCGAGGAATACGACCCCGAAAACCCCGATGAGCAGGGGATCTCGTGGGCCGACCCGCGCGTCAAGCACCTCTGGAGCACACAATCGCCGATTCTCTCGGCACGCGATCTCGACGCGTCCTGATCACCGGCTCGGCCGGGCAACTCGGTCACGCGCTGGCCGAGTCGTTCGCAGCCGATGAGGTGACCGGGGTCGATCTGGCCGAGTGGGATGTCGCAGATCCGGCGCCGGCCTGGCTTGAGGCGCCCGACCTCGTCCTGCACGCCGCCGCCTGGACCGACGTTGACGGCGCCGAGACCGATCCCGGCGGCGCCGAGAAGGCGAATGTGGCTGGGACCCGCAACGTCGCCGCCCTGGGCGCTCCGCTCGTCTACTACTCCTCCGACTACGTCTTCAGCGGTACGAAGCGCGAGCCCTACCTCGAGTCCGACCCGACCGGGCCGGCCTCGGTCTACGGGCGCAGCAAGCTCGAAGGAGAGCGGGCCGCCGGCGAAGTGTCTTGGATCGTGCGCTCTTCCTGGCTCTTCGGCGCCACCGGGCACAACTTCCTGCGCACCATGCTTCGCCTCGGCGCCGAGCGCGACGAGGTGGCCGTGGTGGACGACCAGCGCGGCTGCCCGACCTACGTCGGGCACCTCGCCGAGGCCACGCACGGGATAGTCGAGCTTCCCTTCGGCATCTACCACGTGGCAGCCGGCGGGGAATGCACCTGGAAGGAGTTCACCGAGGCGATCTTCGAAGAAGCAGGACTGACGTGCCGGGTGCGGGCGATCACGACCGCCGAGCTGGGCCGCCCGGCTCCCCGCCCGGCCTACTCGGTGCTGCGCAGCGAGAAGCCCGAGACGCCTCGCCTGCCACACTGGCGCGAGGGCCTGCGAGCCTGTCTGGACGAGATCGAGCGACTCGGGCAGTGAGCGTGCACAAGCCCGCCATCCTGATGCAGGGCGTGAGGATTCGTCGCGGTGGATCGTGGCTGCTGAACGGAATCGACTGGCGCGTCGAGCCCGGCGAGCAGTGGGCGCTGCTCGGCCCGAACGGCGCCGGCAAGAGCACGCTGCTCACGCTCGCGGCCGCCACCACCCATCCAACCGCGGGAACCGTCGAGCTGCTGGGCGAGCGCATGGGTCGGACCGACGTGCGCCGCCTGCGGGAACGGATCGGCGTGGTCGAGGCGCGACTCGATCGCAAGCTCGACGAAAGCTACGATGTCGCGACGATCGTCCTCACGGGAGCGACAGGCACGCGGATCCCGCTCTGGGAGCGCTATGACGAGCAGGTGAAAGACCGCGCCGACGTGCTGCTCGAACTGTTCGGCTGCGCCGACCTGGCCGGCCGTCCGCTCGGAATCTGCTCGCAGGGCGAGCGTCAGCGCATCCTGCTGGCCCGGGCGCTGATGAGCGCGCCGCGGCTGCTGCTTCTGGACGAGCCGGCCGCCGCGCTCGACTTGCCGGCGCGCGAGGCGCTCGTGGCGGCGCTCGAGGCGCTGGCCGCCAGCGACCCCGAGCTGACGACGGTTCTCGCCACGCACCACCTCGAGGAGCTGCCGCGCTCGACCACTCACGCGCTGCTGCTGCACGGCGGCGAGCTGGTCGCCTCCGGTCCCGTCGAGGAGTCGCTCACCAGCGAGACGCTCTCGCGCTGCTTTGCGATCCCGATCGAGATCACTCGGCGCGACGGGCGCTGGCTGGCGCACGCGCCTGCGGGGTGGCGTCGCGGCTGACGGCTAGCCACCGTCTGCCGACAAGACCGCAAGCACCTCTTCGCCGTAGCGCTCGAGCTTCTGCGGTCCGACTCCGCGCACCTCGGCCAGTTCGGCCAGCGAACCGGGGCGCCGTGAGGCGATCGCCACCAGGGCGCGGTTCGAAAAGACGTGGAAGGCGGGCACGCCGTCCGTCTGGGCGCGAGTGCGGCGCCAGGCGCGCAGGGGCTCGAAACCCTCAGGCCGAGGCTCGGCGTCGGGGAGACTCATCGGTCGGGCCTCGATCAAGCCGAGCTCGCTGAGGAAGCGGCTCGGCCGCGCCTTCTCGGTCCAGCTCAGGAAGAGCCGGTCTTTGGCTCGCGTCAGCCCGACATAGAAGAGGCGGCGCTCTTCGGCCAGCTCCTCGCGCCTGCTCGAGGAAAGCGCACAGGGAATCTCCTTCTCCTCGAGGCGCGGCAGGAAGACGACCGTGAACTCCAGCCCCTTGGCGCGGTGGTAGGTGAGCAGGTGAACACCTCGGCCGGCGGCGCGGGGATCGAAGCGGTGGCGGATCTCGGCGACGTAGCCGGCTCCGTCCAGCTCGCCGCCGTCGAGCTCCTTGCCCAGGCGGACGAGCCGGCTCAGGTCGGCAAGCCGCGTCATCTCTCTGTCGCCGAGGCGCTTCGGCGGCTTTTCCACCCAGCCCTGCGCGTGAGCGATGCGCCGCACGCCGCTCGCCAGCTCGCCGGCGTGGAGCGAGGCCGCGCGACGCAGCAGGTAGCGCGCCGCCTCACGCTCGAGCAGCGAAGAGCCCTGGAAGGGAATCTCCGCCTCTGCCAGCGCCTCCTCGAAGTCGGCCGCGCGTGCGTTGGAGCGAACGAGTATCGCCATCTGCTCGAAGGCCAGGCCCTCCGCGGCCAGCGCGGCGATCCGCTCGACCAGGTACTTCTTCTCCTCGAGCGGGTCGTCAGCGACGTGGCGCTCGGGCTCGACTCCGCTCGGCCGCGTGGCCTGGAGCGACTTGACCGCGCCGCCGAGCCTGGGGACGAGCTTGTTGGCCAGTTCGAGCACCTGCTCCGTCGAGCGGTAGTTCGACTCCAGTGTCACGACCGTCGCCCCGCTGAAGCGCTCGGGCAGGGCCAGCAGGTAGTCGGGTGTGGCGCCGGTGAAGCCGTAGATGGCCTGATAGTCGTCGCCGACCGCGCACAGCTCCTCGCGACCTCCCAGCCAGTGGTCGAGCAGCGTCTGCTGAAGCAGGTTCACGTCCTGGTACTCGTCGACCGTGAAGGCGTGAAAGCGCTCGCGGAAGAGCGCCGCGGACTGCTCGTCTTCCTCGAACAGGCGGATGGCCAGCTCGAGTAGGTCCTCGAAGTCGATCATGTCCGCTTCCTGCTTCTCGCGCTCGTAGGTGCGGTAGACGCGCAGCATCAGGTCGGCGGGAAGCGGCGGCTCATGAGCGCCAAGGGCGTCGAGATAGCCGTCGGGCGAGACGCGGCGGTTCTTGGCCCGCTCGATCTCGCCGGCCAGGTCGGAGGCGTGCCGGAAGCAGTAGGGACGAGGCAGGCAGTTCGCGATTCGGCGCACGATCAGGCCCTTGCTGGGCAAAATCTCGCCCAACCGCCCAGGCGCGAGCCAGCGCAGCTGCCCGAGAGCGGCGGCATGGAAGGTGCGCGCGGCGACGCCGTCCGCACCGAGCGCCTCGAGCCGGGAGCGCATCTCCCTCGCCGCCTTGTCGGTGAAGGTCACCGCCAGAATTCGATCGGCCGGGAAGGCGCCGCTCGCCACCTGCCAGGCGATTCTGCGCGTGATCGTCGTCGTCTTGCCCGAGCCGGCGCCGGCGAGGATGCAGACGGCTCCGCGCGTTTGCAGCACGGCGCGCTTCTGTTCGGGATTCAATCCTTCGAGAATCCGCCGCAAGTCCGGCCGCTCTTCAGCCATGACGGCTTGCGGCGGTCGATCGCGGTCGGAAATGCGCGCGGAAGATGTCACGCTCCTAACCTAGCGGGCGGGTCGGCAGAGTCCGGGGGTTGCGCTGTGTCGAGACTGGATAGAGGCTTCCACAGCTCGAGGCCGTCGAGCAATCGATAAGCGGGAATCAGCCCGTCGGATCTCAGCTAACAGGCTGTTCCGAAACTGTGTCGACCGCGCCCGCCGCCGGCACAGCCTTCTTCGGCTCGCCACCCTGCAACCGCTGCGCATTCCGCGCGACCTTCGCCAGCCGTTTACTGACGCCCTTCGCATCGCCCGCGGCGACCAGCGCCGAAAGCGCGGCCAGTTCGTCGTCGAGCCACTTGGGATCGATCGTGGGGCAGGTGAGCTTGCGGATCTTGGGGTGCTCGGTGGGCGAGACCGTCTCGTGCCCGCCCCAGAGCTCCTCGTGCAGCTTCTCGCCCGGCCGGATGCCCGAGATGGCGATCTCGATGTCGCGCCCGGGCTCCTTGCCCGAGAGGCGGATCATGTTCTGGGCCAGGTCGAGGATCCTGATCGGCCGGCCCATGTCGAGTACGAACACCTGGCCGCTCGCGCCCATGCCGCCGGCTTGGACGACGAGCGAGACGGCCTCGGGGATGGTCATGAAGTAGCGCGTCATCTCGGGGTCGGTCACCGTTACGGGACCGCCCTTCTCGATCTGGCGCTTGAAGATCGGGATCACGCTGCCCGAGGAGCCGAGCACGTTGCCGAAGCGCACGGCCATGAACTTCGTTCCGTTCTCCTTCTGCGCTCCGAGCGCCTCGATCACCCATTCGCAGAGCGCCTTCGACTGCCCCATCACCGTCTGCGGCTCGACCGCCTTGTCCGTCGAGATGAGCACGAAACGCTCGACGTGTGTATCGCGGGCGACCTGGGCGAGCGAGCGGGTGGCGAGCGGGTTGTTGCGCACCGACTCGAGCGGGTTCAGCTCCATCAGCGGCACGTGCTTGAAGGCCGCCGCGTGGAACACGACCTGCGGCTTGTATTGCTCGAACAGCGGTCGCATCTTCTCGGCGTCGCCGGCGTCGGCGAGCACCGCCACGCAGTCCTCGAAGCCGCGATCCTGCCTCAGCTCGCGATCGATCTCGAACAGAGGATTCTCGCCTCGCTCCACCAGCAGTAGTTTCTCGGGACCGACGCGGGCGATCTGGCGGCAAAGCTCCGAGCCGATCGAGCCGCCGGCGCCCGTGACCACGACGGTCTGCCCGGCGATGTAGCCGGCGACCTGCTCGAAGTTCACCTCCACCTGCTCGCGCCCCAGCACGTCCTCGACCTGGACGGGACGAATCTGCGTGGTCAGCTCGCCCGAGAAGAGCTCGTAGAGCCCCGGCAGCGTCTTCACCGGCACCTTCGCCTCGCGGCACATCTCCACGATCCGCTGCCTCGCCGGGCCCGAGGCGGAGGGCATGGCGATCAGCACCTCGTCGGGCCGGTTGTCGCGCAACAGGCGTGGCAGGTCGGCGATCGTGCCCAAAACCTTGACCCCGTGCATGCGCAGGTGCTGCTTGCGCGGATCGTCGTCGACCAGGCCGATCGGCGTGTAGCCGAGATGGCGGTACTTGTACAGCTCCCTCAGCGTGACGCTGGCCGCATCGCCGGCGCCGGCGATGATGATCTCCTTGCCGCGCGCCAATCGCTCACCGGCCTTGGGGCGCTCGATCACCGTCCTGGCCACCGCGCGGGAGCCGGTAACGAGCGCCAGCAACAGCACCCAGTCGATTACGGCGGCCGAGCGCGGGAAGGACCAGCCCCGGGGTGGGATACGAGCGAAGTAGACGACCAGATCGGTGACGATGCAGGCGATCGTCACGCCCCTGGCTACCGCCCAGATGTCGCGTGTCGAGACGTAGCGCCACCAGCGGGTGTAGAAGCCGAGGAGGATGAAGATCGCCAGATTGAGGACGATGACGAGCACGAACACCCGCGGCTCGATGAAGCGGTCGTAGGGCCTGTTAACCGGCCAGCCGAGGCGCAGCAGGAAAGCCGCGAACCAGGCAAAGGTTATGAAGACTCCGTCGACGCCGACCTGCCAGAGGCGGTGCCGGCTGAGCAGGTTCACGCGACCGGCGTGGCGACCGCGTCCTGCAACGTCGCTACCACGCGCTCCTGTTGCTCCGGGGCGATTCCCGCCCAGAGTGGTACGCAGAGGTTTTCGCGGGCGGCCTGCTCGGTCTCGGGCAGGTCGCCTTCCTTGTAGCCCAGATGAGCCATCGAAGGCTGAAGGTGAAGCGGTATGACGTAGTGGCAGGCGTGCCCGATACCGGCCGCCGCAAGTGCATCGCGGAACCTGTCGCGCTCGGGGCTGCGCGTGCAGAAGAGGTGGTAGACGTGGCCGGGCTCGTCTTTGGGCAGCTCGACCAGCTCGCCGAGGCCTAGCTCCGCGTAGCGTGCGGCGCCCTCGCGGCGCAGCTCGTTCCAGCGCGCGATGTGACCCAGGAAGACGCGCAGCATCGCGGCCTGCACCTCGTCGAGGCGCGAGTTGTAGCCCACGTACTCGAACGTCTTCTTGTCGCGCGAGCCGTGGAAGCGGAGCATGCGCACCCGCGCCGCCAGCTCTTCGTCGTCGGTGGCGACCAGGCCGCCGTCGCCCAGGCAGAAGAGGTTCTTGGTGGGGAAGAAGCTGAATGTCGCTGCGATGCCCTTCTTCGCGACGTCGCCGCCGCCGAAGGCCTGGGCCGCGTCTTCGATCACGGGCAGCCCGTGCACTTTCAGCTCGTCGATCTTGGCCGGGCGCCCGAACAAATGCACCGGGATGATCGCCTTGGTGCGCGGCGTGACCTTGCGCGCAACGTCGGCGGGGTCGATGTTCATCGTCTCGCGCTCGATGTCGGCGAAGACGGGCGTCGCGCCGAGCAGTGCGATCGGCTCGGCGGTGGCGTAGAAGGTGAAGGCGGGGCAGATGACCTCGTCGCCCGGCCCGACTCCCAGCGCGCTCAAGACCAGCGTGATCGCGTCGGTGCCGTTTCCGCAGCCAATCGACTGCGCCACACCGAGGTGGGCCGCCGCCTCGCTCTCGAACGCCTTGACGTTGGGGCCGAGGATGAACTGCCCCGACTCGAGCACCTCGGCGAAGCGCGCCTTCAGCTCGTCGGCTAGCGGCGCGTACTGGGCCTTGACGTCGATCAGCGGGATCTTAGGCATCTCGGCCCGCCAGTTTACCCATGCGCCACCGGCGAAGAATGATCAAGGCGACTCCGGCGACGAAAATGGCCACCACGGCGTAGTCCACGTAGTGGAGGCTGTGCTGGACTTCCTCCCAACGAGTGCCCAGCGCGAACCCGACAGACTGGAGCACGAGGCACCAGATAGTCGAGCCGATCAGCGTCAGGATCGTGTAGGAAACGAGCCGCGCCCGGAACACGCCGGCCGGGATGGAGATGAAGGAGCGCGCGACCGGCGTGATCCGTCCGAGCAGAACGGCCCAGTTGCCGAAGCGCTCGAACCAGCGCTCGGCCCGCCCCAGCTGCTCGTGTGAGAGGTGGAACCAGCGCCCGTGGCGCTCGAGGAAGGGCCGGCCGCCGTAGATGCCTACCCACCAGCCCGCCAGCGATCCGACCGTGTAGCCGATGGTGCCCGCGAGCACCATCGTCAGAAAGGCGAGCGGACGCGAGTCGATCGGGTGGCCAAAGAGGACGACCGACTGCGAGAAGGCGCCGGCCGCGAGCGCGCCGGCGTAGAGCATCACGATCTCCGACGCGGCCGGGAAGACGGCATCGACCACCATCAGCCCGAACACGGCCACTACACCGTTCGAGCCGATGAAGGAGGTCACGTGATCGGTGACCGAACCGGTGATCGAAGCGATCAGCACCGCGCGCTACTCGTTAGCCGGCTCGATCGCCTCGATCAGGCAACCCAGCTCGGCCTCGGTGTCGAAGTAGGCGAACGCGCCCGATCCGTCGGCGCCGAAACCGTAGCCGTGCTGCACGCACTTGATTCCCTCAGTGGCCAGCTGCGCGATCGTCTCGTCAACCGAGGCGACGATCACGCCCATGTGGTGCATGCCCTCGCCGCGGCGCTCGAGCCAGTCGGCCAGGATCGAAGGGCCTTCGAGCGGTTGCAGCAGCTCGAGCTGGGGATCGGAGCCGGTCAGCGCCAGGCGCATCGAGAAATCGGCCGGCTCGCCCATGTAGTGCAGGCCGTGCATGTTCTGGGGCCCGTTCTCGACGATCACCCAGTCCTCGATTCCCCACAGCTTCGTGTAGCGGGCAGCCGCCTCGCGCACGTCGCGCACGACGATGCCGATCTGGAAGGGGCGAGTGCCGAGAAGCTGCTCGATCACGGGTCTGAGCCTAGCGGGTGTTCGAGGAGCGGTGCGCGGGAAGCGCCGAACTAGTCCCAGATCTTCACCGGTTTGTAGTACGTATCCCGCTGAACCGGCACCTTGCCGAAGGCGCGAATCAGCTGCGCGAGCTCCTCGGTGGTTGTCGTGTAGTGCGTGCCGGCGGAGGCGACGACGTTCTCCTCGATCATCACCGAGCCGATGTCGTCGGCGCCGAAGGCGAGCGCGAGCTGCCCGATCTCGAGGCCCTGGGTGAGCCAGCTGGCCTGGATGTGCGGGACGTTGTCGAGGTAGAGGCGGCTGACGGCTTGGGTAAGCAGGTACTCGAACGGAGTGGGGCGCGCCTCCTCGGGCACCTTGTCCTGCAGGCGGTTTCCGTCCCGCTGAAACGTCCAGGAGATGAAGGCGCGGAAGCCGGCGGTCTCGTCCTGCAACTCGCGGATGCGGCGCATGTGCTCGACGCGCTCGGCAAGCGTCTCGATGTGGCCGTACATCATCGTCGCGGTGGTCGAGAGCCCCTGCAGCTGCGCCTCGCGCATTACCGACAGCCACTCGTCCGTTTTCGCCTTGCGCGGCGAGAGCGAGCGGCGCACCCGGTCGACCAGGATCTCGGCGCCGCCGCCCGGAATCGAATCCAGCCCAGCCTCGTGCAGGCGGCGGATCGTCTCGGGCACCGTCAGCTTCGAGCGGCGCGAGATGTGCAGTACCTCGGAGGGCGACAGCGCGTGCAGGTGAATCTCGTAGCGCGCCTTGATCGAGCGGAAGAGGTCGTCGTAGTAGGCGAAGTCGAGATCGGGATGGTGCCCGCCCTGCATCAACACGCCGGTACCGCCGAGCGCGAGGGTCTCCTCGATCTTCTTGAACACGATCGACCTGGGCAGCAGGTAGCCCTCGCGCTGATCGCCCGGGTCGCTGGAGAAGGAGCAGAACTCGCAGCGGACCGAGCAGATGTTGGTGTAGTTGATGTTGCGATCGACGACGAAGGTGACGCGGCCGGGGTCGTTCTTGCGATTGCGGATCTCGTTGGCGGCCTTCCCGATCCGCATCAGCTCACGCGAGCCGAGCAGCGTGAGGGCGTCTGTGTCGGAGAGGCGCTCGCCGTCAACCAGCGTGCGCTCGAGGATGGCGGCGACCTCGCTCGCAACTTTCGTTCTCGTGCTCATTCGCTGCGCGCGCCCGCTGCCAGTTCCGGCACCCGCTCGAGCACGCCGGCCGCGCGCGCCAGTTCGTAAAAGGCGATGAGTCCCTCGCGCTCGCGCGGGCCGAAGCCGTAGCGCAGCTTCTCGAAGTAGCGGGCGAGGAATCCGGCCGGGTAGCCGTAGGCCGCGCTCGCCTGCTCGGCCAGGCGCTCGGGCTCGGCGCGGGCCGCTCTGACCGAGGAGAGAAGCGCCTCTTCCAGCTCGGCCATGCCGGCGCCCGTTCCCCTGCGGTAAGCCCAGACGGCGAAGACCATCGGCAGGCCGGTGCGCTCGCGCCAGATGCGCCCGAGGTCGTAGTGCGGCGTCGCGTCCTCGAAGGCGCTCCGAAGCGCCGCGTCGCCGATCAGGAGCTTGCCCGGCGCCTCCTCGCCCAAAGGCACCTGCTCGGCCTGCGGGAAGAGGACTCGCGCCAGCGCCACGCTGGTTGCGCTCTCCGAGGTGACCGCGATCCGGCGCAGGCGCTCGGGGGCGATAGTCGAGACGAGCTGAATAGAGTCGACAGCGCCGTCCGAGGCGACGCAGATTCGCGGCAGCATCTCCAGCTCGGCGGCGTGGCGGGCAAACTCGATCGACGGGATCGCCGCCACGTCCACCTCGCCCGCAAGCAGCCGCCGCGCCAGCTCGGTCGGAACGCCCGTGACCTCCTCGACCTCGGCCTGGAGCCGGTAGTAGACCGGCGCCATGTTCACGTAGGAGATCCGCCCGAGCCTGATCACGCCTTGGCCTCCCAGCGCGCGAGCTCGTTGTAGAGCGTGTCGCGCTCGACCGGAACGCGACCGGCGGCCTGGATGTAGCGCACCAGCCGTCCGGCGGCCTGCTCGGTCTCGGTACGGGCGCCGGCGGAGTGAAAGACTTGTTCGCGCCCCACCGTGCCCTGGACGTCGTCGGCGCCGAAGTGCAGCGCGATCTGCGCCAGCGGCAGGCCCATCGCGATCCAGTAGGCCTTGATGTGTGCGACGTTGTCGAGCAGCAGGCGCGAGACGGCGATCGTCCTGAGCACTTCCGCCGCAGTCGCGGGAACGAGATCGGGGTCGAGCCGCGTGTTCTCGAGATGCACGGCAAAGGGGACGAAGGCGAGGAAGCCGCCCGTCTCGTCCTGCAGCTCGCGCAGGCGAAGCAGGTGATCGACGCGCTCCGCGAGCGTCTCGACGTGCCCGTAGAGCATCGTGCAGTGGCTCGGGATCCCCAGCTCGTGCGCGACCCGGTTGACCTCCAGCCAGGCCTCCGCCGGCTCCTTGCCCGGCGCGATCAGCTTGCGCACCCGCGCCGAGAAGATCTCGGCGCCTCCGCCGGTGAGCGAGTCGAGCCCGGCCTGCTTCAGCTCGTTCAGCACTCGCTTGTAGGAGAGCCCAGAGATGGTGGACATGTGGTGAATCTCGCTCGCCGAATAACACTTGAGGTGAACGCTCGGTAGCGCCGCTCTGAGTGCGCGCATCGTCTCCAGGTACCAGTCGAAGTCGACATGCGGGCTCTCGCCGTTGACGAGATGGAGCTCGTTGTAGGGCTCCTGCTCGTAGGCCCTCTTCGCTTCGTCCGCCAGCTCGGCGGGACTGAGCGTGTAGGCGCCCTCCTGCCTGGCCGAACGGGCGAAGGCACAGAACCTGCACTTCACGCGGCAGACGTTGGTCTGGTTGAGCGTGAGATTGCGGACGAAGAAGACGTTGTCTCCGCCGCCGCGCAGCCGGCGCGCCTGGTCGGCCAGCTCGCCGAGTGCAAGCAGGTCGTCCGACTCGTACAGGGCCAGGCCGTCGGCCGCGTCCAGGCGCTCGCCCGCGGCCACCTTCTCCTGCACCCGCTCGAGCGCGGCCGCCTCGAGCGCGGCCGGGGCGCTCATCGTCGTCTCTCCACTACCGCCTGCGCCAGCGCTTCGAGCTCGCGCCTGCGCGAGTCGCCGTTCAGATAGCTGCAGGCCTTACGGGAGTAGGCGTGTGCGATCTCGTGTGCGCGCTCGAGCGCGCCGGAGGCGGCGACCCGCTCGAGGACGCCCTCGCGCGGGCCTCCGGCCAGAGCCGCGCGCACCGTTTCGTCCCGCTCGGCTGCGAAGAGCAGCGGCAGTGTCGGAATGCCCTCGCGCAGGTCGGTTCCGGGCGCCTTGCCCGTCTCGCCCGCCTCGCCGACGCAGTCGAGAACGTCGTCGACGATCTGGAAGGCGATGCCGAGAGCCAGGCCGTACTCGCCCAGTGAACGGCGGCGGCCGCCGGCTCCCAGCCGGCAGGCAGCCGAGAAGAGCGAACCGGTCTTGAGCGAGCAGAGTCTCAGTTGGGCCTCGACGCTGGTGTGTGGATCGAAGCGCAGATCGCGCTGCAGGGCCTCGCCGCGCGCCAGCGCGAGGGCCGTCTCGGCCAGCGTCGCCAAATCGCGCAGCCTGCCCTCGGCGGCCAGCTCGCTGAAGGCGAGCGCGAACACCCGGTCGCCGCTCGCCAGCGCAACCTGCTGGCCGAACTCGTTCCAGGTCGAAGGGGCGCCGCGGCGCACCGGGGCGCCGTCGAGCACGTCGTCGTGCACCAGCGAGGCGAGATGGATCAGCTCGACCGCCACTCCGGCGGCCACCGGCGGAGCCTGCCCGGGCGGCGAGGCCAGGAACGCGAGCAGAGGTCGCAGGCGCTTTCCGCCCGCGCGGAGAGCCTGCTGCGCGGCCAGATCCACCGCCCCGAAACCGCCGGCGAAGAGCTCGTCGAGCCTTTGCTCAACGGCCTCCAGATACTCCTTCAGACCGCTGGCGTCGCGCACCACATCGAGCGGCTCGTAGGAACGAACGGCGCTCACGCCGCCACCCCCACGTGCAGCGCCATCGAGCCTCCGGCCAGGAGCCTGTAGCGGACTTCCCCGAAGCCGGCTTGCGCGATCTCGCCGGCAAGCTGCGCGGGCGTCGAGAAGCGCCGAACGCTGGCCGGAAGATAGGAGTAGGCCGAGCCGCCCGAAAGAAGCCTTCCGGCGGCCGGCACAAGCGTTTCGAACCAGATGCGGAAGAAAGGCGCCAGCGGTCCGCGCGCCCTGGTGATCTCGAGGATGCCGAGCCGTCCTCCCGGCGCCAGCACGCGCCCGAGCTCGCGCAGGGCGCCTGCGCGATCGGAGACGTTGCGCAGGCCGAAGCCGATCGTCACCGCCTGAAATGCTCCGTCGGGGAAGGGAAGCCGGCAGAGATCGCCCTGAATCCATTCGACCGCGCTCGACTTGCGCTCGGCCAGCTCGAGCATCCGCTTGGAGAAGTCAACGCCAACGACGCGCGACGCGCCCGCGCGGAGGTCGGCGAGGGCGAGGTCGCCCGTTCCGCAGGCCGCATCGAGCACGTAGTCGCCGGGCCGGACCACTCGCCGGGCGGTCGCGTCGCGCCAGCGCCGGTCGAGCCCCGCCGTCATCAGCAGGTTCATGCGGTCGTAGAGCGGAGCGATCGAATCGAACATCGTTCGCACCGCTTCGGGCTCGAGGCTGCCGCTGGCGGCGCTCAACTCGTCGCCTCCCCCCAGCGGGCTCCCAGCTCGTGCTCTAGACCGAGCTGGTCGAGCACGCGCGCAACCACGGTGTCGACGAGATCCTGCACCGACTCGGGACGGCCGTAGAAGGACGGAGCGGCAAAGAGGATGGTCGCGCCGGCGCGGCGCAGCTTCAGCAGCGCCTCCAGTTGGATCGCCGAAAGCGGCGTCTCGCGCGGGACGAGCAGCAGCTTGCGCTCCTCCTTGAGCGCCACGGCGGCGGCGCGGTGAATCAGGTTCGCGCCGGCGCCGGCGGCGATCTGGCCGGCGCTGGACATCGAGCAGGGGCAGACGACGCAGGCGTCCGCGCGAGCCGAGCCACTGGCGAAGGGTGCCGTGTAGTCATCGGGCTCGAACACCCGCACGTTGCCGTCAAACGGCGCCAGCAGCCGCTCGAGCGCCTCGGCACGGGGTAGCCGCAGGTCGCCGAAGAGCTCAGTGGCGAGCACCTGCGCGCCCGCATCCGAAACGCACAGCCCGACCTCGCAGTCTCGCGCGACGAGGAGCTCGAGCAACCTCGAGGCGTACGCCGCTCCCGAAGCACCCGTTATGCCGAGAAATACTTTCACTGATACCTCAAGCCGAGACTAGCTGGGCGAGACGATCGCCGTGGAACTACAGACCCGTTCTTGCTCGAAACGGTATCTCCGCAGAGCGTGCCGCGTTCGGCCGCTCCCGTCCAGTCCTCCGTCAAAGATCGATGCCGTATTCGTGCCAGCGCCGCTCCACGAGCTGCTTCACCTCGGCGCTCATCTCGATCTCCTGCGGCCATTCCCGGGCTCCTTCCGAGGCGTCCTTGCGTGTCGCGTCTATGCCCATCTTTCCGCCGAAGCACTCGCGCGCGGCCGAGTGGTCGAGCTGATCGAGCGGGCCCTCACTAATCCAGACGTCGCGTTTCGGGTCAACGTTGGCGCAGACGTGAAAGAAAACGTCGTCGTACTCGTGCGGGTCGACCTGCTCGTCGACCACGACGACCGTCTTGGTCAGGCTCAGCATGCCCAAACCCCAGACGGCGTTCACCACCTTGCGCGCCTGGTTGGGGAAGCTCTTTCGGATCGAGACGATGACACAGTTGTGGAAGGCGCCGGCGACCGGCAGGTCGAAATCGACGATCTCGGGCACGGCGCTTTTCAGCGCGGGCAGAAAGAGACGCTCGGTCGCCTTGCCCAGCCAGGCATCCTCGGCGGGCGGCTTGCCGACGACGATCGAAGGGTAGATGGCGTCCTCGCGCATGGTCATGGCCGTTATGTGGAAGAGCGGGAAGGGGCCCGCGGGCGAGTAGAAGCCGGTGTGATCGCCGAACGGACCCTCGATTCCGACCTCGCCGCGCTCCACGTATCCCTCCAGCACTATCTCGGCCTGCGCCGGAACGTCCAGCTGAACGGTTTTCGCGGCGACGAGCTCGACCGGGCGGCCGCGCAAGAGCCCCGCCAGCATCAGCTCGTCGAGCCCGCGCGGGAGCGGCGCCGTGGCGGCGTAGGTGGTGATCGGGTCGAGCCCGATCGCTACCGCTACCTCGAGCCTGCCCTCCATCTCGCGCCAGCTCGCGGCCGCGTCCTTGTGCACCTGCCAGTGCAGGAAGGTGGTGCGCTCGTCCACGACCTGCATCCGGTACATGCCCACGTTGCGGGCCTTTGTCTCGGGATCGTGCGTGATCACGGCGGGCAGCGTGATGAAGGGCGCCGGGTCGTCCGGCCAGCAGCGCTGGACGGGCAGAAGGCCGAGGTCGACGTCGTCGCCGGTGAGCACTATCTCCTGGCAGGCGCCGCGGCGCAGCTTGCGCGGCTCGGCGCTCGCCGCCGCAGACTTCAGCTCCAGCGCCTTGCGCAGTTTGGCGCGGGCGCCGTGGGGCAGCTCCAGCTCCAGCAGCGAGGCGAGCTTGTCCGCCACCTCGTCCAGTTTCTCGACGCCGAGCGCGAGGCACATTCGCCTCTCGGTACCGAACTGGTTGATCAGGAGGGGGAGCCTCGACCCCTTCGGATGCTCGAACAGAAGTGCGGGACCGCCGGCCTTCACGGTTCGGTCGGCGATCTCGGTTATCTCGAGATCGGGATCGACCTCGGCGGCGACACGTGTCAGCTCGCCCTCGCGCTCGAGCAGGGCGATCCAGTCGCGCAGGTCGTTCGGTGGTGCCACCAGTCCAGTCTAGGCAACTCGCCTCGTCAAGCGGTGCGATCGAAGCCCGAGGAGCCCGCACGGCGGCAGGCTCCCGGAGACTATGCGCGAAGAACGGCTACTCGGGGATAGCGACCGAGCTGCCGACGAGCTTCCCGATGAAGACGAGCCCGATCCCGAACAGCGCGCCCAGGCCGACCGAGCTGACCGCGGCGCCCAGGGTCGGGTACATGAGCGAGTACTCCTGTGCCAACACGGCCAGGCCGAGCCCGGCGATGAGACCGAACACCATTCCGCCTAGCGATCTTCCGAAACTCAAGGCGCCGGCACGCATCGTCATCGCCACCGCGGCGCCGATGCCGCCTAAACCCATCAGGGCGGCGACCAGCCCGACGATCCCGGCCACCGTCGTGAGCGGGTTGCCCTTCACCTTCACCAGCGCCGAGCCGCTACAGGAGACGCCTCCCGAAGAGCCGACGACTTTGTACAGGCCGACTCCCCACTTGGCGTAGTTCTTGACCTTGACGTCGCTCGACCACGACTTGCCGTGCGACGCCTTGTCGCGGACGGTCCAGCTCATACCGGCGAACTGGATTTGAATCTTGAGGTGCGAGATCTGGCTGGCGGCGCTCATCGTCACCGGCACGATCGCGTGGTTCTCGACGGTGATGGGGTCGGCGAAAGCGCCGGTTCCTTGGTTTTTGACGTTCTGGCCGTTGATCGTCGCGTTGCAGGGGCCGCTGATTTCCGCAGCAGCTGAGGGGACTACGATCGCCGCGATTGTGAGCATCGCAACCGCCGCGAGCGGGATTCGTAGTGCGTGAGACAGGGACACGACCGACCTCCTCAGGGGGAGTTGAGTTGCGGCGATTCTAAGGATCGAGCGGAGGTTTTTCTAGTGGGTGTTTTGGAACATGTCCGCGTGGATCGCGAGGGCTCGTTCAACCGACTCGTTGCCGGCGGCCTCGCGCGCCATACGCAGCAGCGGCTCATCGTCACCGGAGTCGAGAAATGCGTTCCCCGGATCGCTCAGTCCGCCCTGCCCGAGCCGCGAGATCGCGGCCGCCCAGAGGGCCCCGTCGCCGGGCTTTCGCTCGGCTTGCAGGCGGGCGCACAGCTCGAGCAGGGTGGCCAGATCGGCCACCACCGCCACGCTCCCAACCGCGCTCACGTGGACGAGGCCATGGGCATAGAGGCGATCGCCGAGCAGCAGCGCCAAATTCGGATCGCCCGGTGAAAAGAGGCGCGAAGAGCCGTAGTGAACGAGGTAGCCCTCGTAGATCGTCTCGATGCCCAGCGCCAGCCGCGGTGCGGCCAGGGGCGAGAAGGCGAGCTGCTCATTGCGCTTCGCCTCCGGTAGCAGCAGCTCGTTCCAGAGGGCGCTCTCGCCCGTGCCCTCGCTGACCAGGCGCCGCCAGAGATTGTTTTCGGGCTTTTCGGCGCCCACTAGCTCTCCGTCAAGCGCGGCTGGGCGAGCCGCGCCACCGCTCCCCACAGGACGAGCAGCCCGAGCATCCAGAGAGCCTCCGGGCCGACGGTGGCCCAGGGATGAAGGTCGTAGAGCGCCGAGGAGAAGAAACGCTCTCCGTGGCTGAAGGGGAAGATATCGCTCACATAGCCGGCGGGTGGCGCGATCTCTCTCGGAATCAGGCCCAGCAGGACGATGGGGAGTGCCACCAGTAGCGCCCCGAGAGTGGCCGAGCGGCCCTCTCGGGCAAGTGCCCCGATGAGTGTCCCGATCGCGCCGAGCGCCGCCCCAAAGAGCGTCACGCCCAGCAGCACGAGCGGAATCCGCTGCCAGGGCTGGCCACCGGTGATTCCGCCGATCTCGACGATCGCCCCGAAGGCGAGCAGGATCACGGCACCCACCGCGAGCGAGATGATCGTCGCCAGCGCGATCTTGGCCGCGAGCAGCGAGAAGCGCGAGACCAGTCCTCGCCCGAGCAGACAGGCGACATTCTCGTCGCGTTCCGAGGCGGTGACCGCGGCGCCGAGAGCCAGCGCCAGAATGCTCACGGTCAGCGCCAGCGCATAGGCCTGCATCTGCGCCGAGAGCAGCCAGCCCCGACCGCTGCGCGTGGCGGTCGCAAGGCGGATCGGCTGAGCAACGGCGCGGGCCGAGACCTCCGACGCCCGCAGCGCTCCGTTCGCCGTGTCGAGAAAGCGCACGACCTTCGCGGCCTGGGGATTGTTCTTCTCCGCGGCCAGGAGCGAGCGCGCTTTCTCGATTCCCAACACCTTGTAGTCGGAGCCGAGGAAACTGGCCGTACCGCCGCTGCGGATGATCGAGATGTAGCCGATCGCGTCCTTCAGATAGGCCTCCTGAAGCTTGCGATTGAGGTTGTAGATGAGCGCCTGCATCTGTTGGGTCACCCGTGAGGAGATGCCGCCCTGCGAGGTCTCGAACTCGACCTGCGGGCTGGTCGAGACGCTCTTCAGGTCGTTGATGAAGCCGTGTGGGATCGTGATCACGCCCACGACCTCGCCGGTGCGCAGCGCCTGGGCCGCCTGGGCCTTGCTCATCCACGAGATGCGCACGTTCTTGGCCACCTCGTTGATCAGGTTCTTGATGTGGTACGTGTGACCGGCGACCGTCGTCTTGGCCGGGATGTGATCGAGGTCGACGACGGCGATGCGCGGGCGGGAGTTGGCGTAGCCGGCGACCGTGCCGACGAGCCCCGCGATCAGGAGCGGATACAAGGCCAGCAGGATCACGACCAGCGGCGCCCGGCGCAGCGAGAGAAGATCCTTGCGGGTAAGCAGCGCGGCGTCGCGCAACGCTCTCATGGCTCACGCTCCCAGACGGTGTACTCCTCGGGGCTTCCCCCGAAGACGAGGCGGCCGGAGTCGAGCGCGACGACGCGCGTCGCATGACGCTCGACCTCCTCGGGGTTCTGGCTGGAGAAGAGCACCGCGCCGCCCCCGGCGACATGGCGCTGAGCTTCGCGCCAGAGAAGCGCTCGCTGCTTCGGGTCGAGCGAGGCCGTCGGCTCGTCGAGCAAGAGGACGTTCGGGTTGCCGAGCAGCGCGATCGCCAGGCTCAGGCGCTGCCGGTTGCCGATCGAGAGGTATGCGCTCAGGCGGTCGCTCGGAAGAGAGAAACGCTCGGCCATCCGCGCGGCCTCCTGCTCGGGTTCGTCCATCTGCTCGAGCCGGGCGAAGAGAACGAGGTTCTCCAGCGCGGTCAGGCGTCCGTAATGGGCGGGTCTCTGAGGCAGCCAGCCGACCTTGGCCGAGCCTTTGACGGCGATCTGGCCCTCGCTCGCCTTCAGCGCCCCGGCCAGGATCGACATCAGCGTCGACTTGCCGGCGCCGTTCGGGCCCACGAGCGCCACGGCTTCGCCCGAGCAGAGCTCGAGATCGATCGGCTCGAGCGCGATCACGCGGCCAAAGTGGCGCGAGACCGCGCTCGCCCTGAGCAGAGTCTCGGCCACGCTAGCGCTTGCCAGGCTCATCGGGTCCTACCTGGTTCTTCTTCTCGGCGGCGGCCGGCGGCTTAGCTCGCTTTGGCCTCGCGCGCTTCGCCTTCGGCTGCGCGGGTGGAACCGTCGCTGTGGTGACGCCGACCGGCGCCGCGGCGGCCGGCGACCAGGTCTCGAATGCCACTCGGTCGGCAAAGAACTCCCAGAGCGCGCGCAGCACCGCAAGAAGCGGAAGAGCGACGAAGACGCCGAGGATTCCGTACATCTCCGCTCCGGCCAGCAGTCCGAAGATGACGAGCAAGGGATGCAGGCGCAGCGCCGATCCCATCACCTTCGGCACCACGACGTGCCCCTCGACCTGCTGGATGCCGAGGAAGAGAAGCGCAACCCAAAGCGCCGCGATCGGGTGCTGAACGAGCGCGTAGAAGAGCGGCGGGAGCGCACCGAGCCAGGGGCCGAGGTAGGGGATGAGCTCGGTGAAGGCGACCCAGAGCCCGAAGTACAGCGCGTAGCGGTCGAAGCCGGGGATGAGGCCGGTCACGCCGAACAGCCATAGGCCCAAGCCCGAGCTGAAGCCGATGATCAGCGAGAGGAGAAGCTGCCCCTTCACGTAGCCCGCCAGCGCCTGCTCGAGCTGCGTCAGAAGCGGCGGCGAGCCGTTTTTCGGCGGGAATCGCCGGTCCACGGCCGCACCTAGCCTGTGCATGTCGAGCAGCATGTAGATCGAGACGACCACCACTAGGACGATGCTGAAGAGGATCTCGATCGCGCTCAGCGCCGCGCCTTCGATCAGGTGAATCGCCTTCGAGGTGACGCCCTTGATATTGATGCTGCGGACGAACTCGAGCCCCTGCTTGCGGATCTTGATCCGCTCGAGGTGGTGCGTGTTGAGCCAGATCTGGAGGTGGTAGACGTCGCGCTCGGCGCCCGTTTGGTGCTGGGCGTTGTCCTTCGTGAAGTAGTTGTTGACGCGGTCGGCGGTCGTCCGGACGCGGTCGGTGCCGACGGTGGCCAGCGCGATCACGCAGAAGGTCGCCGCGGCGGCGAAACTGAGGTAGACGATCGCGATCGCAATTCCGCGCGGTATCCAGATACGCCCCAACGCTCGTACAACAGGGTTCAGGAGCAGGGCAATCAGCCCGGCTACGACGAAGAGGAAAACGGCTCGTCCGAGCGTGTTTGCGAGCGTCCAGGCGAGTAGCAGCAGGAGCGGCAAGCCGACGAGCTGGATCCAGCGAGGAATCGCGATTCTGGTCGCCCCGTCGGGCATAGCCGGGATCGTATCGTGCCCGTCGTGGCGTTTGACGCCGTACCTGGTTTGATAGCGGGGCACCTCTTAGGTACGGTGGCCTCATGCCTTACCGTGCTCACGCGCGCCGGCAGGGTCGGCGCGCGAGGCGGCTGCACGAGCCGGCCCGTCATACGAGCCATTCTCGGCGCTCCGTCTGGCAGGCCGCTCTGGGAGTTGCCGCGGCGATTGTTGCGCTCATTCTCGTGCTCAGCGCGTGGGGTGGCGGTCGCCCGCCCTCGCCGCTGGGCTCCATCGCAACCTCCGGCGAACCATCCCTCACGAACGGGCCACTGGCCCCGATAGTCGTCGCTCGCGTCGGCGCGCTTTCGCTGAAGCTGCCGGTCGACCGCGTGGCGGTGACGGCGATCGGCTATCACGCCGTGCCCGACGCCCTCGCTCTTTCGCCCGAGGGCTCACAGGTCAACGAAGGATTGCTCGCTCGCTTCTTCCACCGTATCTCGGGCTCTGGCGGCGGCGGACTCAACTACTACGAGCTGTCGGGTGGAACCGGAACTCACAACGGAGCGCTCGATATCGGCGCAGCGCCCGGGACCGATGTCTACGCGCCCGTCGACGGCAAGGTGGTGCAGATCGAGCCCTACGTGATCAGCGGGCGCCATTGCGGCGTACGTCTCGATATCCGCCCCGACGACGATGCGGCCGTGATCGTCTCGATGACTCGGATCTCCGTTGACCGGGCGCTCACGATCGGTAGTCCGCTTCAGGAGGGCATACGAGTCGGAAGCATCATCGACCTCTCCAGCCTCGAGCAGCAGAAGCTCGCCCGGTACACCCAGGACACCGGCAACCACGTGACGATCGAAGTCAACTCCGCCGCGATGTCGATCCTTCCCTAGGCCGAGGAGCCAAGGCGTTGCGCATCCTCTTTCTGGCCGACGTTTTCGGCTCACCCGGAAGGCTTCTGCTCGAGCAGGATCTGCCGAGCCTGCGCGAGCGGCTGGCGATCGACTTCTGCGTCGTCAATGCCGAGAACGCCACCAGCGGGGCGGGTCTCACGCCCAGGCACGCCGAGCGCATACTCGCGGCCGGCGCCGATGCGATCACGCTCGGAAACCACGCCTGGCGACGGCAGGAGATCGTCTCCTATCTGGCAAGCACGAGTCGCGTGGTGCGACCGGCGAACCTCTCTCGCTTTTCGCCCGGCGCGGGATTGAGCGTGCTGCCGGCGTCCGACGGCACGAACGTCGCGGTGATCAGCCTGCTCGGAGCGCTGTTCATGAACGCGGCCCGCGGGCCCTTCGAGATCGTGGATCAGCTCGTCGAGGACGCCTCGCGCCAGGCCCAGATCGTGCTCGTCGACTTCCACGCCGAAGCCACCAGTGAGAAGGTGGGGCTCGCTCGCTGGCTCGACGGGCGCGTGACGGCCGTGTTCGGCTCTCACACGCACGTGCAGACGAACGACGCGCGCGTGCTCGCGGGCGGCACCGCGGCCATCACCGACGCGGGCATGACGGGACCGCACGATTCGGTGATAGGCGTTCGCGCCGAGCTCGCCATCGAGCGGATGCGAACGGGCATGCACGTGCGCTTCGAGCCCGCGGAGGGCGGCGTGCGAATAGAGGGCGCGCTCGTCGAATGCGACTCGAATGGGCGAGCGCTCAGCTGCGAAGCGGTCAGACTCCCGATTGATTGACGGCGGGCTGCCCCGCCGGTAACTCCGGCTTGCGTCTTCGCATGCCGGTCAGCAGCGTGACAAACAGAGCCACCAGGGCCACGTCACGCAGCAAGACGAAGGCGCTCGGCCAGGCGCCGAAGCCAATCGCATAGTCCCAGTAGCGGTAAGGGAACCAGAGTTGCGTGAGAACGAGCGAGGCCGCGAGCAGGCCTGAGGTGGCGATACCGCGCCGACCGCGAACGAGCAGCACGAACGGAACGAGCCAGATCATGAACTGGGGGGAGAGCACCTTGCCGAAAGCCACGAACGCCACGATCGCGGCCGCGCTCGCCCGCGTGAGCCGCTCGCCGCTCGCCTCTCCTCGGGCGAACCAGACCCAGGTGGCGGCAAGCGCCGCGACCTGAAGCGCTGTCTGAGCAATCGCTATCGCCCCGGTGCCGCTTCCGGCCAGGTTTTGCGAGCCCGAGCCGTTCACCGTGTTCACCCCGAGCCCGAAGAGATGATGCAAGCCCACCAGCGAGGCCGCTCCCAGGCTCTCGATCTGCAGCGGCCTTGAGAGCTGAACCGAGATCGAGTGCCAGACGCCGTGGGGCGCGGCGAGCGCGAAGGGCACGTAACAAGCCGCGAGAGCTGCGGTGAAGATTCCCACGCAGGCTGCAAGCTCGCGCCGGCCCATCCGCTTCCAGACCCAGACGCAGGCGATCGGAAGCAGCACAACGGGGAAGATCTTCACCGCCGTAGCCAGGCCGAGCGCGAAAAAGCCGATCCACTCGAGCCCGAGGAGAATCGCCACCAGGCCTGCCATCGCGATCATCACCGGCCAGAGGTCGAAGCGCGAGAGGACCACGGGTCCGAGCAAGAGTGGAGTGATAGCCAACAGACCGAGAGCGGCGGCGGAGCGACCGTTGGAGGTGCCGAGACGGCGAAGCGCGATCGCCAGCAGCGCGATCGAAGCGAGCCCGCAGGCGGCCATCAGAAACTCGAAGTTACGGCGGTACGACGCCCTCACGACGTAGGGCTCGGGCGCCGCGCCTGCGTTGCCGGAGCTGCCGATGGCAGGAAGCACGAATGCGGGCAGGGCGCCGGGCGGGTATTCGATCGCGAAATCGCGGTAGGGAACGCTGCCGTGCATCATCCAGTCGCCGTAGCGCTGGTAGAGAGGCGTGTCGATGATCTGGTGCTCGTTGTAGAAGCCGTGGTGAATCGCGGCCCAGGAGCCAAGGAAGAGCATCCCCGTGAGGCAGGCGACGAGCAACGTCGAGCGCGTATCGGTCTTCGCGCGGATCAGCTCACGTAACTTGTTCAGTGTCCCTCCTCGCCTGAACGATGCCCCCGGCACCGGCCAATAGCGCGATAGCGGCAAACGGGAAGAACCACACGATATAGGTGTAGAACCAGTACGTCAGAACGAGCTCGAACCCCACCAGCAGCGCGCCGCTCAGGGCTGCAAGCTGCAGCGGCGAGCGCCGCCGCGGATAGAAGGCGCTCGCGATCGCCAGCGCCAGCACGGCAACGATCAGAGCAGTCTGGACGACGTGTAGATTCGGTATTCCGTCGGCGTGGTACTGGCGCCAGTCCCAGATCGAGAAGGGCGACTGGCGATTCAGCTGGCGATGGAAGGTCTTGTTCCAGAAGGTCGAGATCGCCTTCCCTAGATTGGGATCCAGGGCCAGAACCGAGAGCGCGGCAACGCTGGTGAGCAAGAAAGCGGCGACGAAACGGATGGGCTTGCCGAGACTTCGCAGTCGCAGCGCGTCGGGGTAGGTCGCCCAGAGCGGCGCCACGATCAGCGAGCTGAGCTTCGTCCAGCCCGAGAGGGCGACAGCGGCCCCCTTCGCCCATGGCGAGCTGGCTAACCAGAAGCCCCAGATGAGAAAGGTCGGCGCGATCGCATCGTTCGTATTCGAGCTGGAGACGTACTGGGTGAACGGGTAGGCGGCCCAGGCAAAGGCCAGAGTCACCGCCAGCCGCGCGCCGCCGAAGCGGCGCCCGACAAGAGCGAGACCGCCGATACTGAGCAGATCGAAGAGGATGGTCGTGAAGCGCACGGCCGGCAGGTTGTCCCATTTGTGCGACCAGCCGAAGAGCTCCAGGCCCGGGATGTACACGAGGTACGCGACCGGGCCGTAGGTGTCACCTTCCGGATTGATTGACTCGCAGCGCCCGTTCGGCTGAATGCGATCGTGGATATTCCCCGCGGAATCGGCCGGTCCGCACGCGGGCAGCGTCTTGCCCTTCAGGGTTTCCACGGGGAAGTGCCCGTAGGGCGACTCGCCCGACACGATGCGATCGGCGCCGATCACTCCCGCGTAGCCGACGTCGATGACGTTGCCGTCGCGGATGTTGAGCCCGATACGAAAACCGATCGCGAAGACGGTCAAAGCCGCCAGCAGCCAGATGGGCCAGACGGGCCGGCTCGCCCTGACTGTCCTCCCGCGCAGACCGACATAGAGCAGGCGGCCGAAGAGATAGAAGAGCGGCGGGTAAATAAGCGAAGCGCTCGAGAAGATATGCCCGTGATTGAAGAGCCAGAGGCTGACCGAGAACGACAGCAGTGCGACGAGATCGAGATTGCGCAGCGAAAACGGCCGCCGCAGGTCGCCCAATCCGATCAGGAAGAGCGCGCAGAAACCGAGCCATACGGGCAGCGAGGTGATCTGCTTGCCGCCGAACGCGCCGGGCGATCCTCGCGCCATTCCCCAGGCCACCTGGGGGCCGGTCCAGGCCTCGGTCACCTTCCCGCTGGCGTCGTCGACGCGACCCTCTGCGATCTGTCCGGCCTTCGTGTCCCAGACACGCTCGCGCCAGTAGCGGCCTGCTTTTATGAAGACCGACTCGTAGGTCAATCGCGAGCTCGGGTAGCGCGCGATCCAGCCGGCGACTCGGGGATCCTTCAGGAAGATCGTCTGGGCGGAGGTGTCGTTCAGGCGCTTGCTGTCCTGCTGGCTGAAGGGGATGACCGGAACCGTCGGCTCGGGCTGAGCCGCTTTGGCCGGCGCAGCCGCAAGCGCGAGCAGGAAAACGAGAGCAAAGAGCGTGCCCGTCAAGACCCGGGCGCGAGAAAAACGGACGATCAGGTTCGGAACGACCAGAGTTTGTTTCCGATGAAGTTGATCGGCGTGACGAGCACGATCGCACAGGCCTGCGAGACGATCTCTCCGAGCCCGAGCGCGATCAATATTGACAACAGAAGAATGTTCGCAGCGTACACCGCCGTGGACACGACAAAGAAGCGAAATCCCTGGTAACCGAAGTGACCGCGCTGGTCCCGGAACGTCCAGGCCCGGTTCCAGAGATAGTTGTTGACCACCGCGATGAGGAACGAGATCGTCGCCGCGAAGAAATAGTGGAACCCCAGAACGTCGAGCGCGAAGGTGTAGACGGCCAGGTTGACGACGTAGCCGCTGCCGCCGACGGTGCAGAACTTCGCGAGCTGAACCCAGTTGTGTCGCGCCCGCAGCGCGCGTCCAGCGCGCGAGCCGGTTTGTTCGCCCACGCCCGTTCGCCGGTCGGAGCCAGTCGTCATCGGCGGGCCGCCTTCAGCTGCTCGATGCGAACGTGCCTGGCGCCCAGTCGTCGCAGTCTTCCGCTCTCCCCTCTCACCACGACCCGAGTCACCTCGCCGTCGGAGCGCAAGACAATGTCGCTGAGAGTCCCCACTGGGCGCCCGGCCAGATCGACGGCCGCACCCCGCAGCGAGCGCAACGAGGCGCCGTGCTCGCCGTAATACGCACTCTCGTCGAGCAAGGCGAGGCTCGAGGCGACGTTGATCCGCTCGCCCGTAAGCTCGGCCGCCGCGAGCGGCAGGAATCGCTCGGCTCCCTGGCTGCAACGAACGTTGATCCCGACGACGCGCAGCCGGTCGAGATCGACGAGCAGGTCGGTCGGGCGACCAAGCTCGGCGCCGTCTGCGCAAACGGGGAGGTGTAGGAGCTCGCCGCCCGAGCTGGAGCGCTCGTCGAGCGCAGCGCGGTCGCGCTTGTCGACATCCCTAGCGAATTGCGAATCCATGCTCACCTTCCGGCTCCTGCCACTCCACATTCAACCGATCGACATACGCCGCCGACGGTCCCTCCCGACACCAGCGAACGAGCAACTCTACGTGTTCGCGCGGACCCTCGAAGACGGCTTCGACGTCTCCGTCGAGCGTGTTTCGCACCCAGCCGCTCACTCCGAGAGACGCGGCGCGGGAGCGGGCCCAGTAGCGGAACCCCACCCCCTGCACGCGACCGCTTGCTATCACCCTGACTCGGCAGATGCTCTCCATTACCGCTCGCCAAGCCCTCTCGGTGTATCCCGACTCATGCGGCCAGCGACGGGACGGTCGAGTAGCTCGGCGGGTCGATGCCGAAGTGCCTGAGCACGGTAGGCGCGATCTCGGCGATGCTCGCGGGCAGTCGCTCGATTCCAACAGCCAGCATCGGTACCTCCGAGTCGCCCAGCTCGAGCGAGCCGTGCGAGCCGCCGACGGCGTGATGACGGCCGGCGATGTCGGCGAACTCGATTCCGGGCGCGGCCGAGATGAGCAGCTCGCCGGCGTTCGGGTTCTCCAGCGCCGACCACAGGCGCTCGCGCGCGCGAGGCTGATCGAGGACTCGCTCGTCGCCGCTCGACCGCCAGCCCTGGCCGGCCGGGGCGAAACGAAGCTCGGCACCGGCTCTGCGGGCGACGGCGTCGGCCCCGTCGCGATAACAGACGACCTCGACGCCCGGATCACGCTCCAGCCGTGCCGCCAGCTCTGCGTTCTCGAGCAGGCAGCCCTCGAGCCGATAGACCATCGCCGCCCGGTTCGACGCGGTGACGACGAGCTGATCGCGGCGTGAAGCGCGTCTTCCGGCGAGCGGCAGGTCGCTGAAGCAGCGCTCGAGCTGCACACCCTCCCGCACCTGCGTCTGGCCGTGATCCGAGCAGAGCAGCACGTCGTAGCGGTCGAGAAAGGAGTCGATTCCCCCGGCGGCCTCGACGATCGTGGCGATCGAGTGGTCGGCACGACGAAGCCCCTCGTCCGCGCCCTCGGGCCCGAGGGCGTGCGAGATGAAGTCGAAGTCGGAGAGGTAGTAGAAGAGAAAGTCGAAGTCGTCTCGGGTGACGAGCCAGCGTGCGGCGGCCTCGGCGTATCCGTCCACCGAGCCACTCGCCCGCTTGAAGACGGCCGTCGGCGAGGTGCCGGCGTCTCGGGACTCGAACAGGCCGTAGAAAAAGAAGCGACTCGGGCCGAGCACTGGCGGCGCCACCCCGGGCACGACCGGAAGGTGGCGCGCTCGCCCGCGATAGCAGGTCACGTTTATCCCGGCCGCCCTGAGGCCCTGATCCTCCAGCGCCTCGAAGATGGTTACCGCTTCGCTGCTCAGGTGCTCGGCGTTCATCGCGTAGATGGTGTCCCGCCACCAGCGCAGGGCGCCCGAGCGGCGAGCGGCCGCGAACGACGAGCCGTACTCGATAATCCGCCCCTGCTCGCGATCGAACCAGACCAGGTGTGGAATGTGATGAACCCCCGGCTGCGCGCCGGTGGCGATCGTGGTCAGGCAAACAGGAGTGAGGGAGGGAAAGGCAGAGACCGCCCGCCCGAGTTGCCCCGCCGCGGCAAGCTGGGAAAGGGTTGGAGCAAAGCCGACCTCGATCCCGCGCTCGAGCATGGCCGGAGTGAGTCCGTCGATGACGATCAGAACGAGCTTGCGCATCAGTCGCGTGCGAGAGTGCGGAGCCCCGCGAACCGATCGCCGCCTCCACGCCCCAAACGCCAGGTGAGTATTCCCGTCAGCACGGTTTCGATGTATCCGAGCGCCGGGACGAAGGCCAGGGCGGCCGCGACCAGCGCGGCGCCGAAAAGGAGAATCGCCGTCGCTCCGCGAGTACCGCCGCGCCGTAACGTGCGCCGGGCCAACTCGGCGCTGCACGAACCGCCCGTGATTCCTCCCGCGGCCCCTGTCAGGGCGGCCACAGGGCCGAGGAGAAAGACGGCCGCCAACGCGTATCCGCCCAGCGCCGCCAAGGTGGCAGACAGCAACGCGGCGCCCCGATAGGGCGCCAAAATCGCGCCGATCGCAACGCCGAGTGCGACTCCCAGACCGAGCGCAACACCGAGCCAGTACCAGAGTCCCACGGCCCGCAGTCTAGTCGCACGGCGGGTCGAAGCGACCGGTTTCGCGCTTCGGCGCCGGGGGAAAACCGACTCACGAGGGGGGTCAGGTAGATCGATTTGGAAGAGAACGGTTCAGCGTTACTGGTGTTTTTCTCCTCCGTCAGCTCGGGGCCGGCGCGGCGAATGGACAGCCTGGTCGCGAACATCGCGCGGAAGGAGCGGAGGTACTTGCGCGTGCTTCACGTCGATGTCAACGAGCATCCGGACCTGGCCGTTCGCTTCCGGGTTCGAGCCGTACCCACACTTGTTCTGGTGATGCAAGGACGAGTGGTGGAGAGGATCGAAGGGCGCGTCAGCGCCACCATGCTCGTGCGCACGCTCGAGTCCCATTTGATCGAAGAAACGGCTTCGGGAACGCGCTCCTAGCGGTCGGTTAATTCCTTCGGGATTGGGTAACAGGCCGCGAACAATGCGCACAGGAAGCGGGCAGAAGAGTCCGGCGGCGGAGGGGCTGTCGCCGCGGGAAGCCAACAAGTGGATCCTCCTCGCCTTGCTGGCGACGTCGTTCTTCATGGTCGTGCTCGACGTATCGGTCGTCAACGTCGCTCTGCCCTCGATCCAGAAGAACCTCCACTTCTCCTCGAGCAACCTCCAGTGGGTGATCACCGCCTACTCGATCACCTTCGGTGGGTTCCTGTTGCTCGGCGGCCGCACCGCGGACGTGTTCGGGCGGCGCCGGCTGTTCATCGGGGCGGTCACGCTGTTCGCGCTGGCCTCGTTGACCTGCGGGCTCAGCCAATCGAGCACCATGCTCATCGTTGCGCGGGGCGTGCAGGGCCTGATGGCCGCGTTCATGACGCCGACGGCCCTGAGCATCGTCCTGACGCAGTTCGAAGAGGGTCGTGAGCGCAATCTGGCCCTGGGCATCTGGGCCGCGGTCGCCTCGAGCGGCGCCGCGGTCGGAGTCGTGCTCGGCGGCGTCCTGACCCAATACTTCGGCTGGCGTTGGAACTTCTTCATCAACGTCCCGGTCGGCTTCCTCGTGGTCGCGTTCTCACTCCTGCTCTTGCCGCGCACCGAGAGCGCGGAGAACGTTGCGAGCAAGTTCCGCAGTCTCGATCACATTGGTGCGACCACGGCCACGCTCGGACTGGTGGCACTCGTGTTCGGTCTCTCGCGAGCACCCATCGACGGCTGGAGCTCGGCCACTGTGCTGGCGAGCCTCGTTGCCAGCGGCGCGCTAATCGGCGCCTTCATCATCAACGAGATGCGCTCTCGTGATCCGCTCCTGCCACTCGGGTTGTTCAAGGTCAGGAACGTTGCCGGCGGCGATCTGACGGGGTTGATCATCGCGGCCAGCCTCTTCTCCCTCTTCTACTTTCTGACCTTGTACGTGCAGGAGGTGCTTGGCTACTCGCCCATCCGCGCCGGTATCAGCTTCCTAGTGACGCCGGTCGTGATCGCGGTGTTCTCGGGGATAACGGCCCAGCTCGTCGGCAGGATCGGGTACAAGCCGACGATGGTGGTCGGGCCGCTGGTCCTTGCGGGCGGCCTGTTCTACATGTCGCTGATCAGGGTGCACGGGACATATCTGCGCGACGTCCTGCCCGGGCTGGCGATCGCGGGCGTCGGGCTTGGCCTTACCTTCGTCTCGCTCACGCTGGCGGCGACGAGCGGAGCGCCGGTCCGTCTCTCGGGCCTGGTCTCGGGCCTGCTCAACACCTCGCAGCAGGTCGGCGGAGCGATCGGGCTGGCGGTGTTGTCCGTCGTAGCCAACTCGGCGACGACGTCCGCGCTCGCCGTCGGCGACACAGCTTCGCAAGCCAAGGTCGCGGGCTACCACTACGCCTTCCACGTGAGCGTTGGTTTCGCCGTGGCAGCGTCCCTGGTCTCTTTGCTGCTGGTGAAGAACCGCCTTTCTACAGCCCGCGAAGAAACCCGAGAAGCCCTAGGCGAAGGGGCCGAAGAGAACTTGGGCGACGAGGCCGCGGCCGCCTAGGCCCGGACCGTATCCGCAGTCGGACTGCTCAGACCAGAACCGAGACAGCCGAGCGCTGACACTCGAACACGGCCGAGGTGACGTCGCCGAGGTCCTCACCGTCGGCGTGCAGTGGCTCCGGGTGGTCACAGACAACCTCGATGCGATCGAGGTTGTGCCCGTAGAGCGCGTCGCCGGCGCGCGGTACGTGACCGGTGAGCATGGTCAAGGCGAGCCGCGCGATCGAGCGCCGACGCAGGCGCACCGGCGCGACCAGATCGAGGCCGAGCTCGAAGCGGGCGGCGGGGGCGAAACGCAGCGGAACGGGGCCGGCGAACGTGGAGGGGTCACCGTTGCAGATCACGACGAAGGCGGCGCGCCCGAGCTCGCGCACCTCGAGACTCTGCTCGATCGAGCGGCGCCGCTCTCGAACGACGGCGATCAGCGAGCGCACGAAGGCGAAGTCACCGGGCCGGCGGCCTGTCTCGTCGCGTCCAAGCCTGTCGACCCGGCGTACCACCTCGGCGTCGATGCCGATACCGGCCTCGAAGGCGAAGCGATAGCCGTTGACGCTTCCGAGCGAGATGCGCCGCGTGCGCTTCGCGGCGATGGCCTCCGCGATCTGCGTCGCCGCCGCGATCGGGTCACGAGGCAGTCCGAGCGCTCTCGGCAGAACGCTCGTTCCGCCGCCGGGCACGAAGCCGACGGGAATGTCCCGCTCGAGGCCGTTGAGCACTTCGTTGAAGCCGCCGTCGCCAGAGAAGACGACGATCGCGTCGGCTACGCGGCACGCCTCGCGCGCCAGCAGGATCGCGTCGCGCGGGCCGCGTGTCTCGACCGTGTTGATCGCGCCGGCGCGGCTCAATGCCTCCTGTACCCCCGCGATGCCCGCGTCCGTGACGCGCGTGGCCTTGCTGTTGACAATAAGAGCGATCCGCATCGGCACGAGCATGCCACACGATCGGGGCAATTTGGAAACTTCGATTCGCGCTTGAATAGCATGGCTGCTATGTTTCCACTATGACCGAGCAGAGAGCATTCGAACGTCTGAAGGAGCGAGCACTAAAGCGCATCGCGGGTGTGGGAGACGGAGGCTGGTTCTTTGCTCAGATCGCCGACCAGGTCGCCGAGCAACGCCTGGCTCGCGGGCTCTCGCAGCGGCAGCTCGCCGAGTTGACCGGAACGACTCAATCTGCGATCGCGCGGTTGGAGCGCGGCGGACGTCCGCCGCGGATCGACACACTGCTGCGAATCGGCGAAGCGCTCGATTGCCAGCTCGTCGTGAAGCTCGCTCCTCGCGACGGCTCCTAGAGCGTTCGCTCCCGTCGATCGCCCCGGTCGGCGTTCAGGCCGCGAACTCGATCTTGACCGGCCGCTCGAAGGCGCCGATCGCCTGAGCGCGTCGCAGCAGCTCGCGTATCGCCTCGCGGCCTTCGTCGTCGAAGTCGAACGACCGCGCATTGACGTACATCCCGACAAAACGATCGGTTATCGAGGCGTCGCTCGAGCGGCCGAAACGCAACGCGTGGGCCATCGCCCTGCGGCGACTGCGCAAGCCCGCGACGATCGAGTCGCGGATGACGGCGGATACATCGTCCAGGCGCGGCCCCAGGTCGCGGCGCGCGACGTTGACGGTCAGCGGAAGCGGCAATCCGGTCTCCAGCAGCCACCACTCTCCGAGGTCGATCGACTTCGCAAGTCCCTTGTCGCGGTAGGTGAGCAGGCTCTCCTCGGTGATCAGCCCGGCCTCGGCGCGTCCCGACTTCACCTGCTCGAGGATCTCGGCGCCGGGCGCGACCCGGTAGCGAAAGCCGCCGCCCAGATACATGCGGAGGACGAGAAACGAGGTGGTGGTCGCGGACGGGACGGCGATCTCGACCTCTCTCAGTCGCTCGCGGGCCAGCGGCTCGTGTGAGACGACGACCGGCCCGAAGCCGCTACCCATGCTCGCGCCGTGCGGGAGCAAGACGTAGTCGTTCTGAACAAACGGGTAGGCGTTCACCGAGAGAGCGGTGACCTCGAGACGGCTCTCGCGCGCCCACAGATTGAGCGTCTCGATGCATTCGGCGCTCGACTCGAACTCGAGCCCCCGTGTATCGACCTCGCCCGCGCCGAGCGCCCAGAACATGAAGGCGTCATCGGGGTTTGGTCTATGCCCGATTCGGATCAGCATGGGTGGAGAACCTAGCGGCGCCGAGCCGGAGCCCGTGCCGGTAGAGCTCTATTGCTGACTCGTCGATTCGTCGTCGTGGTGGAAGAACCAGCGC
Source organism: Actinomycetota bacterium (assembly GCA_003132665.1). Taxonomy (GTDB): domain Bacteria; phylum Actinomycetota; class Thermoleophilia; order Gaiellales; family Gaiellaceae; genus Fen-549. The sequence goes on along the minus strand of PKYN01000019.1, from coordinate 161,473 downwards.
TCGAGCCGAGCCAGGATTTCCTCGCGCGAGAACGGCTCCAGATCGGACTCGATTCCCTCTTCGCGCGAAACGCGCAGGTCGTCGCTCAGCGCTCCGTTGGCCTCGTTCAAGGCGTCGTCCAGCTCGAAGCCGTGGAAGATGTAGTCCTCCTCCTTAGCCTCGTCGCTGTCGCGGAGCTGTGGATTGACCACGCGACCGACGGCCCAGAGCGCCTCGGGCTGGTATTCGATCCAGAGAGTGATGCGCTCCTCGTTGCCCACATCGTCGATGCCGACGAGCGAGCGTTCGGCAAAGCGGCGAGATGTGTGGTTCTTGGGCACCGCACGAGGATAGCGGGTGTGCGCGCCAAGGGTTACGAACGCAGCTCGATGCCGCGCCGCTCGATCCGGGCCCGCTCCAGCACGAGGGCCGCTGCGGCCAGGTCCCAGGCGGCAATGCCGTTCGACTTGAAAACGATGATGTCCTGATCGGATTGGCGCCCCGTAAGCTCTCCGGACACCAGTTCGTGCAGCTCGTGGACTTCGAGCCAATCGAGGACGCCGCCCGCGATCGGCTCGATCAGGTCGCCCGACTCGATCTGTGCCTGGGATTTGAGATCGCAACAGACCAGCGAGGCCCGCTCGAGCACCGTGTTGTCAAGCTCGCGGCGACCGGGGACGTTGGCGCCCACGGCGCAGACGAGCGCGCCGGGCCTCAGCCATTCGCCGCGCAGGACGGGGTCGGGCGAGCTGGTGACGGTGACGACGATGTCGGCCTCGGCCGCCTGCCGGTGGTCGCGCGCCGGCTCGGCTCCGAAGCGCTCGCAAAACGAGCGCATGCGCTCCTCGCTGCGGCAGAAGACGCCAACCCGCTCGATCGATGGAAGGGCTGCCCGTATGCACTCCACCTGGCCCACGGCGTGGTAGCCGCAACCGATCACACCGAGCGTCCTCGGGTCGGGTCGGGCGAGCGTGAGCGCGGCGATGGCGCTCGCGGCGCCGGTTCTGAGTTGTCCAAGGCGTCGAGCCTCGACAACTGCGACAAGCTCGCCGCTGCGCTCGTCCTGGAGCAGGACAACGGGGCGGAACGACCTGTCTCTTCCCGCGACGTAGCTCTTCAGGCCGCACAGACCGGCCTCGAGGTCGACCGCCGCCATCAGGGTCAGGGCGCCGCCGTCCAGCCCCAGTCGCGCGCGAGGAAGCACCTTGACCGCACTGCGGGCGAGCTTCCGCTCGCACTCCTCGACGGCGGCGTTCGCCGACTCGGCGTCGAGAAGATCGTTGACGTCCTCTTCTGTCAGATAGAGCGGCATGCATGCTTGATCGTAGTTGTCGTGATGAACGGCCGACGCACTCGCGAGGGCGGCTACACTTGGCGAGTAGGCGCCCGTAGCTCAGGGGATAGAGCGCTGCCTAACCGTCACAAGTCCGCCGGCTTCGCCGGCATGACGACTTGCGACGGTAGAAGTCGAGGGACGGCGTCAGTGAGCCGCGCCCGTCACGCCGGTCGCGGCGGCAGATAGATCTCGTTTTCGGCAACCGGTTGATTACGAGGCGCAGACCTGCGGGCGCAGCGCGGCTACACTTGGCGAGTAGGCGCCCGTAGCTCAGGGGATAGAGCGCTGCCCTGCGGAGGCAGAGGTCGCACGTTCAAATCGTGCCGGGCGCGTTCTCGACGCGCTGGCCGCCGGTCGGCCCGTGTCGGGCCGACCGGCTGACGACGCTGGACTGCAGGATGCTTCGGATGCCTCGTTTGTGCGTACGGGAGTACTGCCCTGCGCTCGGCATCCTTTCGCCTCCTTTGCCAGCGTCGCCCCAGCGCGCCGATAAGGCACCGCGTTGAGCCGCGCCCGCGCAGGTCGGTCGCGGCGGCCAGAAGATAAAGCCGCTTTCTACCGACGAGAGTCGCCAACCTTTTGTCGGCGAAGGCGCGCCCGCCATGTCAGTCGCGGCGGCCGGCGAGTTGCGTTATATTCATAACTTCCTATATAGATGGAGGTCGATAGATATGAGTGGCTTGCAGGCGCCGGCGGCGCTTGACTACGAAGAGTTGGAGCAGGAAGTCCTCGCCCGGATCGCCGAGGCGAAGCTCGCCACGCTTGCGACGAGCGCCGGCGACCGCGTTACCGCGCGAACTGTGAGCGTCGTCAACGACGGGCTCGAGATCTTCTTTCAAAGCGCCGACTCGACGACGAAGAACCAACAGATAGCCGTCAACCCGAACGTCGCTCTCTCGAACGGTTCCTTCCGGCTCGAGGGGGCGGCGCGCGACATTGGCCGGCCGTTCGAGCACCCCTTCTTCGCTCGCGTCTTTGCCGAGAAGCACGCGGACGCCTTCAAGCAGTACTCCCCGCGCCCGGTGACGCGGCTCTTCGCGGTGCGCCCACAACTGGCGACGATCTGGAAGCTCGACCCGGACAGCGGTCCGCACGAGATTCTTGTCGACCTCGAGAATCGAACCGTGCGGCGAAATCCCTTGCTCTCGCTCGAGGAGTGGCGGGGTCTGAGCGCCGTCGGAGGCTGACCGCGGCGCTGCCGGGCTAGGATCGCGGAGATGAAGATCCTCGTTCTTCTCGGGCACCCGGAGAGCGGCAGCTTCAATCACTCGCTTGCCGAGACCGTCGTCGCGACTCTCGAGCGGGGCGGACACAACGTCGTCTTCCACGATCTACAAGCGGAGGGCTTCGATCCGATGATGACCGCGGCGGAGATTCCGACCGACGCTCCGCTCGAGCCCGAGATCGCGCGCCACTGCGAAGAGTTGGCCGCCGCCGAGGGCATCGTCGTCGTCCATCCCAACTGGTGGGGTCAGCTGCCGGCGATTCTCAAGGGTTGGATCGATCGCGTCGTCCGTCCCGGGGTCGCTTACCGCTTCCTCGAGGGAGACAGCGGCGAGGGCATCCCGGAGGGGCTGCTCAAGGTGAAGACCGCAATCGTCCTCAACACATCGAACACGGAACTCGAGCGCGAGCTGGAGGCTTTCGGCGATCCGCTCGAGGGGCTGTGGGCGCGTTGCGTCTTCGGACTCTGCGGTGTGGAGGACGTCCGCCGCCGCAACTTCGGCGTCATCGTCACGAGTACGGACGAGGAGCGGGCAACCTGGCTCGAAGAGGCGGCGCAGATAGTCGCTCAGGCTTTCTGCTGAGGTGATCTGCGCGTATCGCCGCCGGCGTCAGTGTCGCAGCCTGCGGAAGAAGTAGGCGATTCGCCGCCAGATGTTCATCGAATGCTCGTGGCGCTGAGTCGGTGCGAATACCTCGCCTTCGATCTTGCGCGCCTCCGCGCCCAGTTCTCCGCCCAGTCCAGCTTTTTCGCCGGCTTCGATCTCCTCGCTCGACGCGGGCTCCAGGAACTCGCCCAACTTCGCGAATTGCTCCCGCGTCAGGGAAAGGCGGACGACGCCCTGCGTGATCTCGGCGACCTGCTCGGAGAGGACGTAGCGCGGTTTTCCGAGTGCGCTCGCCGCGACCGCCAGGCCGTCGAAGATGTCCTCGGTATCGTCGCCCGCGATCTCGTCGACATTGCCCAGCTCGCTGCCGTCGGCGGCGAGCACCTTCCAGCCGGATTCGATCATCAACCAGGAGACGGGATCGCTCATCTCCCCGCCAGTCTGAATCATCGTTCGGCCGGAAGCAAGGCTCGGGTGCGGCTGGGGGCCCGGTAAAAACCGAGGGCCGGCTTTCGCCGGCGCTCGCCCATCGCTGAATGCGCTTCGCGTGTACCGCCGTACCCTCGACCAGAATGACGAAGGCCGGCACAAGGCCGGCCTTCGTCCATCGCTCAAAGCGCTGGCGCTTTGAGCGCTACATCATCCCGCCCATGTCGCCCATGCCGCCCGGCATACCTCCGCCGCCGGCGTTCTTCTCGGGCGCCTCGGCCACGACGGCCTCGGTGGTGAGGATGTTCTTGGCGATCGAGGCCGCATTCTGCAGCGCCGAGCGGGTGACCATTGTCGGGTCGATGATGCCGACCTTGACCAGGTCCTCCATCTCGCCGTCGTCCACGTTCAGGCCCTGGCCCTTAGCGGCCGAACGAACCTGGTTGACTACGACCGAGCCCTCGAAGCCGCCGTTCTCGGCCAGCTGCCGAAGCGGCTCCTCGAGCGCCCGCACGATGATCGCGGCACCCGTGCGCTCGTCGCTCGCGAAGTCGTCGAGCTTGATCGCCTCGACGGCGTTCAGCAGTGCGACGCCGCCGCCCGGCACGATGCCCTCCTCGAGGGCTGCGCGGGTGGCCTGCAGCGCGTCCTCGACGCGGTGCTTCTTTTCCTTCATCTCGGTCTCGGTGGCTGCGCCGACCTTGACCACCGCGACGCCGCCGGCGAGCTTGGCCAGCCGCTCCTGCAGCTTCTCGCGGTCGAAGTCGGAGTCGGTGTTCTCGATCTCGGCCTTCAGCTGCTTGATCCGGCCCTTGATCGCGTCGGACTCGCCGTTGCCGTCGATCAGCGTCGTCGAGTCCTTGTCGACGACGACCTTGCGGGCCCGGCCGAGCTGCGAGATCTTCGTGTTCTCGAGCTTGAGGCCCATCTCCTCGGTGATCACCTCGGCGCCGGTGAGGATCGCGATGTCCTCGAGCATGCGCTTACGGCGATCGCCGAAGCCCGGCGCCTTGACGGCGACGGCCGTGAAGGTTCCGCGCAGCTTGTTGACGATGATCGTGGCGAGCGCTTCGCCCTCGACGTCCTCGGCCACGATGAGTAGCGGCCGACCGGCCTGGATGACCTGCTCCAGAACCGGCAGCAGATCCTTGACGGCACCGATCTTCTGGTTGGCGACGAGGATGTAGGGATCCTCGAGCACGGCCTCCATGCGCTCGGCGTCCGAGATCATGTACGGCGACAAGTAGCCCTTGTCGAACTGCATGCCCTCGGTGAACTCGAGCTCGAGCCCGAAGGTCTGCCCTTCCTCGACGTTGACCACGCCGTCCTTGCCGACCTTCTCGATCGCGTCGGCGATCACGTCGCCGATCTCGCGCTCACGCGCCGAGATGGTGGCCACGCGGGCGATGTCTTCCTTGCCCGAGATCTCCTTGGACTGCTTCTTGAGATCTTCCACAACCGCCTCGACGGCCTTCTCGATGCCGCGCTTGAGCGCCATCGGGTTGGCGCCGGCGGCCACGTTCTTCAGGCCCTCGCGCACGATCGCCTGAGCGAGCACGGTGGCTGTCGTCGTGCCGTCACCGGCGACGTCGTTGGTGGCGGTGGCGACTTCGCGCACGAGCTGCGCGCCCTGGTTCTCGAACGGATCCTCGAGCTCGATCTCGCGGGCGATCGTGACGCCGTCGTTGGTGATGGTCGGGGCGCCGAACTTCTTGTCCAGCACGACGTAGCGGCCCTTGGGGCCGAGCGTCACCTTCACCGCATCGGCGAGGGTGTTGACGCCGCGCTCGAGCGCTCTACGCGCTTCCTCGTTGAACTTCAAGTCCTTGTGAGCCATTCGTTATCCCTTCTTCTTTGCGCTCTTGGCGGCTGGCTTACCGACGACCTTCGCCAGCACGTCGGATTCGCGCAGGATCAAATACTCGGTGCCTTCGACCTTGATTTCGGTGCCGCCGTACTTGGAAAAAATGATCGTGTCGCCGGCGGCGAGATCGAGCGGAACACGCTCGCCGGCGTCGTTACGACTGCCCGGACCGGCCGCGACCACGCTTCCGCGCTGCGGCTTCTCCTTGGCCGTGTCGGGTAGGACGATGCCGCTGACCGTGGTCTGCTCCTCTTCGAGGACCTCCACGATGATGCGGTCACCCAGGGGCTGGAGATTCATAAACGCCCTCCTGTAGTGAGCTTGCTATGGGTTTAGATAGCTTTGGCACTCTCTCCATAGGAGTGCCGAAATCGAGTCTAGCGGCGCGCCCTATCGAGCGCAAGGAATCTAAGCGTAGGTCGCTCAGATCGCGATCGGGTTGGCATCGGAACGCTTTGACGGATCGGGCCGTGTCTCGACACCCGCGACGTGCCCGGCCGAAAAACTGGCCATTCGCCGCCGTCTGGTCTTATGATTCACGCGACCTTTCGATCATGCACGCGCTCAACTTCTACTCACCGATGGTCTCCGATCAGCTGAGGAACCACCGCAAGACGGCGACCATCCGCCTTGGCGACAAATCGGATAAGTACAGAAAGGGCGAGATCGTGCAGGTGCTCTGCGGCGCCCGCTTCAGCCCGCGTGAGAAGGTCTTCGACGCGGTCATCGACAAGATCGAGGTAAAGCGCCTGCGCGACCTGTCGCCGCGTGAGATCGAGCACGACAACCCCGAGCTGCGCCGCACCGAAGAGATGGTCGAGTTCCTGGGCCAGCTCTACAACCGCGATATCACGCCCGATGACACGATCACGATTATTCGCTTTTCCGAGATCCTGAACAGCGCCCGCTAGAGCGAGGTTCGCGCCAGAGTCTGCGAGAATCGTCGGCATGGCCTTCTCGCTATCGCGGCGTGCTCGTCGAGCTAAAGAAGAATCGCGCCTAGCTGCCCTTCTAGAGGCTCAGCCGGTTGTCACGAAGAAGGTACGCGAGGCGATCGCGCCCATCGTCGATCCACTTCTCGAAAGCGGGAGCGCGACTCTGGATGTGCAAATCGGCGAATCGGCGACCGAGTTTCACCTTCGCCTCAAGAACTCCGGAGCGGCTCGCCTCGATCTCGATGCGAGCAGAGATCAGATCGCCGTCTTAGTCGGAGATATCGGTTCTCGTAAAGAGATTTGGCAAGGGTGTACGACCGAAGGACTCGAAGAGCTCGTAGCCTGCGTCACCGCGGTAGTGGAAGGGAAATACGTCGAGCGGGTTTACGGGCGCGGATCGCGGCACTTGATGACGTTCGGCGAGCCGCCCTGTCCGCAATACAAGCGCTTCGGCGGGCGCGGACGCTACGGGCCTTCGCGAACGACGCGCTACGAGCCCTATTAAGAAACGGGCTTCTCGAGCGCCGACAGCAGCAGCTCGAGCATCAGCTTCGGGTCGCGCCGAACTCGCTTGCTCTCGTCGGGCTGGCGCTTGCTCAGGTCGAGCGCGCGCGGGTCGGTGAGCGGGACGAGCCTTCCCTCGCGCATCAGCCATTCGTCCACACCGCCGAGCCGGCCGCCGAAGGTCGTGTAGACGGGAACGCCGAGCGCCGCCGCCTCGCGGTTCATCGTTCCGCCGGCCGAGACGACGAGGTCGGAGAGGGCGATCAGGCTCTGCGCGTCCACGGCGCCGGGCGGGACGATCAGCGAGGGCAGCTCCAGGTTCTGAACGAAGTCGCGCTGCTCTTCCGTGCGCGGAATGACGATCGCCTGCACGTCCGGGTGGCGGCCGAGGTGGTCGAGCACGCGCGGGAAGAGAGGGTTTGAGGCGCGGTGGTAGAGCGACACGTCCGGCGGCGTGCGAACGACGGCCAGAACGCGCGCCTCGTCGATTCCGAGCGCCGCGATGATCGAGCGGTCGGGCTCGAAGTCGGAGAGGTAGTACTCCTCCTTCAGGCCCGGGTAGCGGCGCAGCTTGGGCGGGCGCACGCCGTATCGCTCCAGCCGCTCGGGCGGGATCGACTCGGGCACGACGACACGCGTCGCGGCGCGACAGCCAAGCTGGTGCTGCAGGGTGGCCCACTCGTAATCGAAGGTGGTGGAGCTGGGGATTCCGAGCCGGCGCGCGCTGATCGTCAGCTCGTGCGAGCCGTGCGCCAGCGCGACGTCGAACTGGCGCCCCTTGGCCCAGCGGCGGAGGTTTCGCAGCCGCGAGGTCAGTGATCGCGCCTTACCGAGTCGCGAGCGACCGCCGTGGTGCCCGACCACCTCGGCCTCCATGCCGTGCAGCTCGAGCAGTTGCAGCGTCTGCGCGTAGTCGCGCGCGGTCAACTCGATCTCGGCACCCTGCTCGCGCAGCAGTTCGATCAAGGGCCGGAAGACGAGCACGTGCGCCGGCGCCGTCATGTCGATCCAGACTCTCATCGTCGGCTTATCGTACGCGGACACGTCCCCGCGCCTGGCGCAGGACGTGGCTGAACTGGCCCGACTCGAGTCGCATCAGGCTCTCGCCGCCTCCAGCGGCGCCGAGCGCGGCGGCCCGGGCTCCTGCTCGACGTGGCCTTCGTACCAGAGCGTGAAGGCGAGCAGGCCCCAGAGCTGGCGCGAGAGATCTTCCTTGCGCGCGGCGTGGCGATCGAGCAGTCCGGCGACGACCTCGGGCGCGAAGAAGCCTTGCCGGCGCAGCACGTCGGGAGCGAGCACCTCGTGCGCAAAAGGCGCGAGCTCGCCGCGCAACCAGGCTGCGGCCGGTATCGAGAAACCTCGCTTCTTTCCATGCACGACCTCGCTCGGTAGTAGCGGCTCCGCGGCGCGCCGCAGCAGGATCTTCTTCTTCAGGCCCGAGACCTTGAGCCGGCGCGGCAACGCGAGAGCCAGGTTTGTGACGGCGGTGTCGAGGAAGGGAACGCGCGCCTCCAGCGAGTGAGCCATCGAGGAGCGGTCGGTCTTGACGAGCAGGTCGTCCACGAGCGGGATGCCGAGATCGACATCCTGCAGGCGCGCGAGCAGCTCGGCCTGCTCGGTCTCGGCGTAGCGGGCGCGCAGAAGGTCGACCGGGTCGAACTCGCTGCGGCCGGTGCGCAACTCGGCGCGTACCTCCGGCGCGAAGATCTCCTTCCAGCCGTGGTGGCGCTCGAGCGGCGGCAGATGGGCGGCGCGGGTGAAGCGCTTGGCCTTGTAGTCGAAGCTGATCCGGGCGTTCGAGCTGGGCAGCAGCTCGGCGAACGGGCGGGCGAGTCGGGCGATCGGGCCGAGCCGCGACGCGAGCAGGTCGGCCGAGTAGGTGTAGTAGCCACCGAACAGCTCGTCGCCTCCCTCGCCCGAGAGGCAGACCTTCACGTCCTGGGCGGCGAGTTGCGAGACGAGGTAGGTGGGCAGGGCCGAGGAATCGGCGAAAGGCTCGTCGAAGGTCTCTGCCAGAGCGCGCAAAAGCAGCTCCGGCTCGGGCCGCAGAACGAGCTCGCGGTGGTTTGTCCCGTAGCGCTCGGCAACCTTGCGCGCGCCGGCCGTCTCGTCGAACGAGCGCTCCTCGAAGCCGATCGTGAACGTGCGCAGGGGCTCACTCGACTCTTGCGCCGCCAGTGCCGCCAGCAGCGAGGAATCGACGCCGCCGGAGAGGAAGACGCCGACCGGCACGTCGCTGACCAGATGGGCGCGAACCGAGTCGCGCATGCGCGCTCGCAGCTCCTCGGCCAGGGTCTCGGCCGATTCGGTGCGCAGCTCGGTCTCGTCAGCGGGGCGGGGGCGGGCAAAACGATCGAGACGCGTCTGGCCGCCTTCCCAGACGAGCAAGTGCCCGGGCGGCAGCTTGAAGGTGCCGCGGAAGATCGAGTAGGGCGCCGGGACGAAGTTGAAGGCCAGGTAAGCCTCCAGCGCCTCGGGATCGACCTCACCCCGCGGCAGGGCGCGCAGCTCGGAGGCGAAGCGCAACTCGCCGGCCTCGTCCCGGTAGTAGAGCGGCTTGATGCCGAAGCGGTCGCGTGCCAGAACGAGCCGGCGCCCGCGGGCGTCCCAGATCGCTACGGCGAACATCCCGCGCAGGCGCGCGGCGAAATCGAGTCCGTACTCCTCGTAGAGGTGCGCGATCACCTCGGTGTCGCCGTGGCTCGCGAAGCGGTGGCCCTTGGCCGCGAGCTCCGCCCGCAGCTCGCGGTAGTTGTAGATCTCGCCGTTTTGCGCGACCCGCACGCTGCCGTCCTCGTTCGCCAGCGGCTGGTCGCCCGTCTCCAGGTCGATGATCGAAAGGCGCCTCGCCGCGATACCGACGCTGCCGTCGAGGAATGTGCCCTCGCTATCGGGACCTCGATGGACGAGCTTGGCGTTCATCGCGGCCAGCTCGGCCGGGTCGACGCCGCCTCGAGCCGAGACGATCCCACAGATCCCGCACACGGGGAAGGAGTTTAGTTTGGATCTCTACTTGCGCGGCCGGACCAGGCCGCGTAGCGACTGCCGGAGCACGCGCCAGCCCGTCGCGACGAGCGTGCGCAGGTAGAGGCTCACGGAGCGATCGGCGATGTATTCGAGGTCGTGCGCAAGCTTCTCGGCCCACGAGGTCTCGTAGCCCTTGCGCACCTGGGCGAAGCCCGTCAGACCGGGCCGAACCACCAGGCGCTGCCAGTAGGCGGGAATGTCGGCCGCCAGCTCCTCGAAGAAGCGCGGCCGTATCGGTCGCGGCCCGACCAGGCTCATGTCGCCGCGAAGCACGTTCCACAGCTGCGGAATCTCGTCGAGCTGAGTGGCCCGCAGCCAGCGCCCGATCGGCGTGAACTCGGCGCGCGTGCGCTCGACCAGCTCCGAGCCGAGATAGGGACCGAGCCGGCTCTCGGCGTTCGGCTTGAGCGTCCGGAACTTCAGCATCGAGAACACCCGACCGGAGCGGCCAACCCTCTCGCCGCGGTAGAAGATCGGTCGGCCACTCGAGATCAGGATGACAGGGACGATCAGAACCACGAGCGGAAGCGAGATCAACAGGAACGACGCCGAGAAGAGAAGGTCGAGGAAGCGCAGCGCCAGATCGACTCCGCGCCTGTCCGGGGACTCCTCCGCCATCCTGGAATAGCGTGCCGCGAGGGTCTCTTGCTCCACGGCCCGAGGATATCCCTCTCGCGACTCGGACGCGTCGGCGGCGAGGGAAGTGGAGAACACGATCTCCTCGGCGTCATAATATGTGCTTATGGACACGCGTCAGCTGGCCGCCTTCTGTGCCGTCGTAGAGCTGCACAGCTTCTCGCACGCCGCCGAGCGACTGGGCGTGACTCAGCCGGCTGTCAGCATGCAAATCCGCGCGCTCGAGGAGCGGTTCGGGCAGCGGTTGCTCGATCGCTCGGGCCGGCGAGTCGAGCCGACCGAGGCTGGGCAGCGCCTCTACCGAGGCGCGCAACGGTTGATCGCGCTCGAGGAGCAGCTGCAAAGCGAGGTCGCCAGCGTCGAGGAGGGGGAGCTGCGCGGACGGCTCGAGATCGGCTCCTCGACCGGGCCGGGCGACCGGGCGCTGCCTCTTCTGCTCTGCGAGTTCCAGCGCCAGTCACCGGCTGTCTCGATCTCCCTTTCCGTTTTCGATACCCAGACCGTCGTCGAGCGGGTGGCCGAACGCGAGCTCGAGTTGGGCGTCGTCGGCGCGGCGCGCAAGCACCGGGGTGTCGTCTTCGAGCCGTTCTTCCGCGACGACGTCGTTCTCGCCTGTCGCCCCGACCACCGCTTCGCCGATCGCACGATTTCACTGGAGGAACTGCGCCGCGAGCCGCTGATCGTGATGCAGGAAGGCGGCGGCGTGCGGCAGCTGCTGGAGGATGAGCTGCGCAAGCACGGCGTGCGCCTGCGCGATCTCGACATTTGCCTGGAGCTCGGGCTGCAGGAGTCGGTGCGCTCCGCGGTGATAGCCGGCTACGGCATCGGCTTCATCTCGCGCTCTGCGCTCGAGAGCGAGCTGGCGGCGGGGCAACTCGCCTGTGCCCGCGTGGAGGGCCTCGATCCCGCGCGCGAGATAATGCTGGTGCAGGCCAGCGGACGCTCGCTGACCCGAGTCGCCGAGGCGTTCCTGGCCTTTGCGCGCGAGCGTCTGACTCCCGAGCAGTAGCTCGGAGGCCGCAACCGCCCCTCGACTGTAGGGGTGACCGTACCGGCGAGAGCAGGCATTTGTGCCACGATGAGCCTGTGGCCACAGTTCTGATAGTCGACGATCACAAGGCCTTTCGCACCAGCGCCGGGCACCTGCTCGAGGCCGAGGGCTTCGTCGTCGTGGGCGAGGCGGCGAACGGCCATGACGCGCTCGAGCTCACCGCCGAGCTTTCTCCCGACCTCGTGCTGCTGGATATCCAGCTTCCCGACATCGACGGCTTCGTGGTCGCCAAGGAGCTTCGAAAAAGGGGAGAGCGCGCCACGATCGTACTGACGTCTTCGCGCGATGCGGCCGATTACGGCGCGTCGATCGCCGAGAGCGGCGCACGCGGCTTCGTGCCCAAGGGTGACCTCTCGGGCCCGGCGATCGCGGTCTTTGCGAAATAAGAGATCGATACCGCCCCGCCGGCTCGATAGGCTAGAGACTGCTCGGCAGTTGAGTAACTTCCAACCCGGGATGGTGACTTCGTGCGCGTCGTGGTAGCCGAGGACTCCGTGCTCCTGAGAGAAGGGATCGCCCATCTCTTGGAGGACGCGGGATTCGAGGTCGTGGGTCAGGCGGGGAACGCCGACGAGCTGCTCCTGAAGGTGCGCAGCTATCACCCGGACGTTGCGGTGGTCGACATCCGTATGCCGCCCACTCAAACCGACGAGGGCCTGCGCGCCGCCAAGCAGATTCGCCAAGAGCTGCCGCAGACCGGGGTGCTCGTTCTGTCCGCCTATCTGGAATCGGAGTACGCGCTGGAGCTTCTTTCCGACAGTGCCGAGGGCGTTGGCTATCTGCTCAAGGACCGCGTCTCCGACGTCGAGCAGTTTCTCTCGGCGGTGCGCCGCGTCGGCGAGGGAGGCTCCGCCCTCGACCCGGAGATCGTCTCTCGCCTGGTCGGCCGCCGCCGCCGCCAAGACCCGGTGGCGGAGCTGACGCCGCGCGAGCGGGAGGTGCTCTCACTGATGGCCGAGGGCCTGAGCAACGTCGCCGTCGCGGCCAAGCTGGTCGTCACCGAGCGCGCGGTCGAGAAGCACGTGACCAGCATCTTCGCCAAGCTGCGCCTGCCCGCCTCGCGCGATCAGCACCGGCGCGTGCTCGCCGTTCTCGCCTTCCTCCGCACCGACTAGCTCAGCGGCCCTCCGTAGTTGGTCGATCGCGGCCCGGTTCCGGGTGCGGCTAACCGCACCCGGAAGACACGGGCTCTCCGAACCACCCCTGGCAGGTCTGCCGCATTTCCGCTCGGCGCCTGGAGAGAGACGCTGGAGCCACGGCAAGCGAACTCAGGGTGAGAAGAATGAAAAAGGCGAATCTTGCGGGGCGCGTGGGGAGTTGGAGCGCCCGGAACTGGAAGAAGGCACTTTTCGGCTGGCTCGCGTTCGCGCTCGTCGCGGTCGTCGTCGGGAGTGCCGTGGGCACGCGAATGGCCGGAAACGAAAGTAGTCCGGGTGAAGCCGGTCGCGCCGAGAAGATGCTCGACACGGCCGACTTCCAGGGCCCTCCGGTCGAGAACTTGTTGATTCAAAGCTCGCGGCTGAAGGTCACCGATCCGGCCTTCCGAGCGGTCGCCGGCGACCTGGTTCAGCGGCTCGAGGCGACCGACGGCGTCAGCCGTGTGCGCACGCCGATCGGGCTCGGCCAGGCGGGCGGAGCCGTTGCCGAGAATGGGCACTCGTTGCTCGTTGACGTCGAGCTCGTGGAGAAGACCGCCGAAAAGAGAATCGCCGGCGTCGAGTCGACCGTCGCGCAGGTGAGGACGGCGCACCCCGGCGTGAAGATCTTCGAATTCGGCGAGAACAGCGCCAATCGCGAGGGCGACAAAGCCGTGGCCGCCGATTTTCGCCGCGCCGAAATCCTTTCTCTGCCGATCACTCTCTTGATCATGCTCGCCGCGTTCGGCGCGCTCGTCGCCGCGAGCCTGCCGGTGGTGCTCGCCTTCTCGGCCGTGCTTGCCGCTATCGGCTTGAGCGCGATGATCAGCCACGTGCTTCCGGCTTCGGACATCACGGCGCCGATGGTGCTGCTGATCGGAATGGCGGTGGGAGTCGACTACTCGCTCTTCTACCTACGCCGCGAGCGCGAGGAGCGCGCCGCGGGTCTCGAGGCGCACGCTGCACTCCGGCGCACAGCCGCCACCTCCGGCCAGGCCGTGCTGATCTCCGGGCTGACGGTGCTGATCGCCATGGCGGGGCTACTGCTCGCCAACGATTCGACCTTCAGCTCGATGGGCGTTGCGACGATGGTCGTGGTCGCGGGCGCCATGATCGGCTCGCTGACGGTTCTACCGGCGCTGCTGTCGCGACTCGGAGACAAGGTCGAGCGGGGGCGGATACCTTTCCTGCGCCGCAACGGTGAGCGCAGCGGCGACTCGCGCTTGTGGTCGGCGATCCTGCACCCCGTGCTCAGGCACCCGCTGATTTCGACGCTCGGCTCCGTCGCCGTCCTGCTCTGCCTGGCAATCCCGGCGCTCAGCATGCGCACGGCGATTCCGAGCATGGTCGACATGCCTGCGAGCTTCCAGACGGTCAAGGCGTACAAGGCGATCAACGCCACCTTCCCGGGCGCTCAAGCACCGGCGGACGTCGTGATTCAAGCCTCTGATCTCCGCTCGGCGCAAGCCCAGGCGGCGATCGCGAGCCTGCGCCGGCAAGCGGTCGCGAGCGGAAAGATGTTCGAGCCGATCGACGTCAGGATGAACGCCGAAGGCACGTTTGCCGCAATCGAAGTCCCGCTGGCCGGGGACGGGACGAACGAAGCCTCGATGGCTGCTCTCTCAACGCTGCGCAAGGATCTGATCCCGGCCACGGTCGCGAAGATCCCCGGCGCCACGGTGGCGGTTACGGGCGAGACGGCCGGCACGAGCGACTTCAACGCGATGATCAAGGCGCGAATGCCGATCGTCTTCGCCTTCGTCCTGGGGCTGGCCTTCCTGCTCCTGCTCGTGACCTTCCGCTCGATCGTGGTACCGATCAAGGCGATCATCCTCAACCTGCTCTCGGTCGGGGCGAGCTACGGCGTGCTGGTCGCGGTCTTCCAGTGGGGCTGGGGCGACTCGCTGCTCGGCTTCCAGTCATCCGGGAACATCGTGTCCTGGTTGCCGCTCTTTTTGTTCGTGATCCTGTTCGGGCTCTCGATGGACTACCACGTCTTCATCATCAGCCGCATCAAGGAGCTGGTTGATCGCGGGGTCGAGACCGAGACGGCGGTCGAGCGCTCGATTCTCTCCACCGCTGGAACCGTGACCGCGGCCGCCGTGGTGATGGTGGCGGTCTTCGGGATCTTCGCCGGTCTGCGCCTGATCGAGATGAAAGAGGCCGGCTTCGGTCTGGCCATCGCGGTGCTGATCGACGCCACGATCATCCGGGGAGTCCTTCTCCCGTCGGCGATGAAACTGCTCGGGCGCTGGAACTGGTACCTGCCGAGCTGGCTGGAATGGCTGCCGACCACACGCTTCGGGCGCCATGAGCAGCCGGTCGCCAAGCGCGAGTTGGCCCCCGCCCTCGATTGAGAGGGCGCCACCCGCAGGGCCGCGGCTATCTCGGGGATGCCGCGGCTCTGCACCTGGGTGGGTGGCGGTTACGAATTAGAGGTATGTATCGGTGGAATAAGTTAATTTGACCACTGAGGCCCTCGAGTAGCTATGCTTTCGAACGATCCTTCCCCAGCGGAGACGATCGTGGACGACAACGAGCTGAACGAGAACGGAAACGGGTTGAGCGAGGGCGCGCTCCGATTCGAGAGTCTCGATACCGGAGACGCGGTTCTCGTTTACGCGGATGCGACCAGCGACGGGCAGGTGTCGCTCTTCATCTCTCACGAAATGGACGGCGACTTGGAGTTACTCATTGATCCGAAGACGGTCGAGGAGCTGGCGTTCAGGCTCGCCCGGGCTGCTGACGCCGCCCGGGAGGAGCGGTAGATGCCGGCGCAGCGGGTCGGCGATTGCGGTTCAACCGTCACTCGGCAGCGACGGTCATGGAAACTCCGCTCAACACGACCTTCGGGAAACCCGCCCGTAAACGATTGGAGAACTTTCTATGACTGCCTCTGACGGATTCCTCGCTCTCCCGCCTCGCAGCGCCAAGCCGCGCGCTCAGGGAATCACGCACATCTTCGACAAGGGCTTGACTATCGCCGCGATCGAAGGTCTCTACGAGGTCGCCGGCGACTACATCGACGTGGCGAAGCTCGGTTGGGGCTCCTCGTACATCACCTGCAACCTGGCCGAGAAGATCGCCCTCTACCGCTCGCTGGAGACGCCGGTCGTCTGTGGCGGCACTCTGTTCGAAGTCTCCTTCACGCTCAACAAGCTCGACGGGTACAAGAAGTGGATGTCGGCCATCGGCCTGACTCACGTCGAGATCTCCGACGGCACGATCGACCTCCCGCGCGAGCGCAAGCTAGAGCTGATCGCCGACTTTGCGCGCGACTTCACCGTCCTTTCCGAAGTCGGCTCGAAAGACGCCGAGGTCATTTTCGCGCCCTTCGAATGGGTGAAGTGGATCAAGGAAGAGCTCAGCGCCGGTGCCTGGAAAGTGATCACCGAGGGACGAGAGGGCGGCACCGCCGGCATCTTCCGGCCGTCGGGCGAGATGCGCTCCGGGCTCGTGGAAGAGATCGCGCACGAGGTTCCGATCAACGACCTCATTTTCGAGGCGCCGCTCAAGGCCGCTCAATCCTGGCTCATCGCCCACTACGGCTCCGAGGTGAACCTCGGCAATATCCCGCCCGAGGAGGCTCTCGGTCTCGAGGCGCTTCGACTCGGGCTTCGCTCCGACACGCTCAGGGCAATACTCGGTGATGGCTGACACGACTCCTGGATTGGAGTATTCGCCTGAGCTCGCCGAGCGGCTCGCGCAGGAGCTCGAGCCGCTTTCTGCGGAAGAGCTCCTGAGCTGGGCGGGCGAGAATTTCGGGCGGCAGCTCTGCTTGACTTGCTCCTGGCAGAAGCAGTCCTCGGCGCTGGTGCACATGCTCTCGGCGCTGGGGCTGCGCGTTGACGTGATCGAGCTCGACACTCAGCTCCTCTTCCGCGAGACATACGACACGCGCGATCTACTGGTCGAGCGCTACGGCCTGAACCTGGTCAGTCCGGAGATCATCTCGGTCGCCGAGCAGCACTTGCAGGAAGGCCCGAACCTCTGGGAGCGCGACCCGGACCGTTGCTGCCAGATCCGCAAGGTCGAGCCGCTCGAGCGCGCCCTCGCGCCGTACGGCGCCTGGATCTCGGGCGTCCGTCGCGACCAGTCGCCGAGCCGCGCGGGGTTGAAGAAGATCCAATGGTCGGAGCGCCACAATCTCTGGCGGATTCATCCCTTCGCCGACTGGAGCGAGAAGCGAGTACGGGCCTATCTCGAGGTCAACGAGATTCCCTACAACCCGCTGCACGACAAGGGTTACCCCTCGATCGGCTGCATTCCCTGCACGCGCCCGGTACGGCCCGGCGAGGACGAGCGGGCGGGGCGCTGGGCGGGCTCCGGGAAGCTGGAATGCGGCATTCATCTCGACGGATCGAACACAGAAAGGCACTAATGACAGAGAAGGACGCGGACACCGCCGGCGGCAAGCGGGCGGCAGGCATTGTTGAGCACATCTACCCGCACGAGCACCCCGAGTCGGATCGGGTGCGCGGCGGTGGGTTCACGCTCTGGTTCACCGGGCTCTCCGGCTCGGGCAAGACGACGATCGCGCACCTCGTCGGCCCGGCGCTCGACGAGCGCGGCTGCATCGTCGAGTACCTGGACGGCGACACGGTTCGCACCAATCTGTCCAAGGGCCTCGGT
This sequence comes from Actinomycetota bacterium, assembly GCA_003132665.1. Taxonomy (GTDB): domain Bacteria; phylum Actinomycetota; class Thermoleophilia; order Gaiellales; family Gaiellaceae; genus Fen-549. Next base: position 144,112 of record PKYN01000019.1, on the reverse strand, counting down.
TTCTCGAAGGAGGATCGGGACACCAACATCGAGCGCATCGGCTGGGTCGCCTCGCGTCTCACCCGCCACGGCGCCGCGGTGATCGCCGCCGCCATCTCTCCCTACGAGGAGATCCGGCAGAAGAATCGCGCGCTCGTCGAGGAGTTCGGCCGCTACGTCGAGGTGTACGTGGGCGCCTCGGTCGAGGAGTGCGCGCGCCGCGACGTCAAGGGCCTCTACGCCAAGGCGTTCGCCGGCGAGATCAAGGGCTTCACCGGTGTGGACGACCCCTACGAGATCCCGACCAACCCCGACATCGCGCTCGACACCGAGCAGCTGACACCCGAGCAGGCGGCCGAAGAAGTGATCGCCAAGCTCGAGCAACTCGGACTCGTCGGAAGCGAGGTGAGGGTATGAGCTCCGCTCTGGACAGATTGATCAAGCCGCACGGCGGCGAGCTGGTCAACCGCACCGGCCCGCGCCCGGACGATGTCGAGTCGCTCGAGATAGTCGGCATCAGCTCGCGCGAGCTCGCCGACCTGGACATGATCGCCTCGGGCGCACTTTCGCCGCTCAGCGGATTCATGGGTCGCGAGCAGTACGAGTCGGTACTCAAGACAATGCGCTTGCCCGGCGGGCTGCCCTGGGCGCTGCCCGTTTGCCTGGCAGTCGACGCGGCGCCGAACGGCGACCGCGTTGCTCTGGCCGGTGAGGACGGACGCCTGTACGCGACTCTCGACGTGAGCGAGGTGTTCGACTACGACGCCGAACGCGAGGCCGAGCTCTGCTACCGCACCACCGACGAAGCCCACCCCGGCGTCGCCCGCGTGCTCGGTCAGAAGCCTCGCTATCTCGCTGGCGACGTGACGGTATTCGAGCGCCCCGCGCCACCCTTCCCCGAGCTGGCGCTCGATCCGGCCGAGACGCGCGCGCTGTTCGCCGAGCGTGGCTGGCGCCGCGTCGTCGGCTTCCAGACCCGCAATCCAATTCATCGGGCGCACGAGTATCTGACCAAGGTCGCGCTCGAGACGGTGGACGGTCTGCTCATCCACCCGCTCGTCGGCGACACGAAGTCCGATGACATTCCCTCGACCGTGCGCGTGGACTGCTACCGCAAGCTGCTCCAGGGCTACTACCCGGCCGACCGAGTCGTCATCTCCGCCTTCCCGGCCGCGATGCGCTACGCGGGTCCTCGCGAGGCGATCTGGCACGCCATTTGCCGCAAGAACTACGGCTGCTCGCACTTCATCGTCGGACGCGACCACGCCGGCGTCGGCAGCTACTACGGCACTTACGACGCACAGCTCATCTTCGACGAGTTCGAGCCGCACGAGCTCGACATCGAGCCGATGATGTTCGAGCACTCGTTCTGGTGCAAAAAGTGCGGTTCGATGGCCTCGAACAAGACCTGCCCGCACGGCGCCGACGATCACGTCTTCCTCTCAGGAACGAAGGTGCGCGAGATGCTCGCCGCGGGCGAGGAGCCTCCGATCGAGTTCACCCGGCCCGAAGTGGCTGACGTACTCATAGAGGCTTATCGCCCGTGAGCGGTGGCACCTGGCAGTTCGTGCTGCTGGGCCTCGGCGTTGGCACACTGGTCGGCATGACCGGGATGGGGGGCGGCTCGCTGATGACGCCGCTCCTGATGCTCGTCTTCGGTTTCGATGGGGGGAAGGCCGTCGGCACCGATCTGATGCACGGCGCGATATTCAAGTCGTTCGGCGCCGCCCGCCATCACGCGCTCGGGACGATCCACAAGCGACTCGTCCTCTGGATGCTCGTTGGCTCGCTGCCGATGTCGCTGATCGGCGTCTGGTTCTCTCATCGCCTGGGCGAAGGGGCGGTCGGCCTGCAGAAGCGGATCATCGCGGCGGCGCTGATACTGGGCGGGATTGGCTTTCTGCTCAAGACGTTCATCAAGGGAGGCGTCCAAGCGAGCGACGAGACGTTCCTGCTCCGCCGTCGTGACCACGTAATCGCCCTCTCGCTAGGAGCGACCGGTGGCTTCGTCGTCGGTCTCACCTCCGTCGGCAGCGGCACCTTCTTCGGGCTGGTGATGCTGCTCGCCTTTCCGCTGACGGCAAGGCGCATCGTCGGCACCGACATCTTCCATGCCGCCGCTCTGTGCTGGGTGGCCGGCCTCGGTCACGTAGTCAGCGGCGACGTGGCCTGGCACGCGCTTCTCTGGATGCTCCCCGGCTCGATCCCCGGCATCATGATCGGTAGCCAGGTGAGCGTCGGCATTCCCGATCGCGTGCTTCGTGTCGCCTTCTCGGTCGTGCTCCTTTTGAGCGGTCTCAAGCTGCTCGAGCCGCTACCGGGTCGCTGGACGGATATCACCGTTCTGGCCGGACTCGGGCTGGGCGTTCTCGTGTTCGCCGCTTGGGGGGTTTCCCACCTACTTTCTCGGCGCTCGGGGCCGAGCCCGGCCGAGGAGCTTTCGACCTAGGCGTCCATGCTCTATGAGCGTTCGGCGGGGCGCGTCGCCGGTGGGCTGACCCACCGCTGTAAACTTGCTCGGCTTTGAAGGCTTTACCCTGCAATACGCGGCGGCGGCGGCCCTCGCTCCGCGCTGAGCGGAAGCTGACGGGAAGGTAATGGACACGCTCGCGCAAATCGGCGGCCCGCTAGCGGCACTCGGACTAATCGGACTACTGCTCGGTAGAGAGAGAAGGGTGCGCCTCTTCGGGCTCGCACTCACGGCTTGCGGAGGCGGGCTCGCGGGTAACGCGTTCGCGCCCGACACCGGCCTGGTCGCGCTGGCGACCATCGCCGCGATCGTGGGGGTCATCGTCGTAGCTCTCATCGTCGTGCTGCGGCGCTGGCCCGCGCTGCTGCCGTTTCTCGCGCTGGCCTGCGTTCCCGCCCGTCTTCCGTTCAAGCTGAGCGACTCGATCTACAACTCGTTCCTTCTTCTCTACGTGGTGATCACGGCGGCGACTCTGGTATTCGCGCTGGAGCTCTACCGGGGCGACAAGCGTTCGCGAGAGCTGGGCCGGCTCGCATGGCCGCTGGCGGGATTCGTCGTCTGGAGCGCGGTGTCGCTGATCTGGAGCATCGACGTTCGCAGGGGGGCGACCGAGCTCGACGCCGCGCTACTGCCATTCACCTTCCTCGCCCTGACGCTGGCCCGGGTGCGCTGGTCGCGGCGGTTGCTGCAAGGCCTGCTCTTGCAGCTCGTCTCGATGGCCCTCGTTTTCGCGCTGGTGGGCGCGTATCAGTACGCGACGCGCGACATTTTCTTCAATCCGAAGGTCATCAACTCCAACGCCTACGCGCCGTTCTTCAGGATCAACTCGGTGTTCTGGGACCCGTCCATCTACGGACGCTTCCTGGTGCTCGCGATACTGGCCTGTCTCGCGCTCGTACTCACGCGTGCAGGTCGCACCGGGCTCGCGGTTTCGGTCCCCATTCTCGGTGCGCTCTGGATCGGGCTCGTTCTCTCCTTCGCTCGGTCGAACGTCACGGGCGTTTTGTCCTGGGTTTGGTGGCCGTTCCTGGTGCTCGCCGCGCTGGCCTGCCTTGCGCTCGTCGCTGCGCTCGCTCGCCGCCCCTGGCTCGCCGTCGCGACCTGTGCGATCGGGGCGCTCTGGATCGGGCTTGCGCTCTCGTTCTCCCAGTCGAGCTTCGCGGCGCTCGTCGTCGGGACACTCGCTGCCGCTCTCGTCGCCTGGCGTCGGCGCGCGGCCATTCCACTTCTGGCCGCGACGATGCTGCTCGTGCCCGTCGCACTGGTGACGCCGCAGGCTCGAGCGAAGATGCTCTACGGCCCGAAGACCGATCTGAACAGCATCACCTCGGCGCGTTCGACCCTGGTCGAGCACGGGATACGAATCGCCGTCCATCACCCAGTCATCGGGGTCGGCATGGGCGGCTTCAGGCGTGCCTACGCCGATCTCACCGGGATGTCCGGACGAGACCTGCGTAAGGCCGCCTCTCACACCACGCCGGTGACCGTCGCCGCCGAAGGAGGATTGATCGGCTTCGGACTGTTTCTCTGGCTGCTCGCTAGCTCGTTACTCGTGACATTCAGGCGCGCCGGCCCGACCTTCTCGGGGCGCGTTCAGCTCGTTTGCGCGCTGGCGTTGACGGCGATAGCCGTGCAGAGCCTGTTCTACGCGGACTTCTTCGAGGACCCGATGACGTGGGGATTCCTCGCTGTCGCGGTCGCTGCGCCATTCACGCTTCCAAGCGAGAAGCCAGAGATCAGTGTTGATGCTGCCGGTACTCCACCGTAATGAAGCCAAAGGCGATGAAAGCCGTTGCCGCCGCGACTATCCAGATCACCATCTGTCAGCCCTCCTTAACCTGCGCCGCCGAATGAACCGCACTCTCTTCTTCGGCAGGCGGAGCCGGAATTAGAGGGGCGAGGTCGACTTATCGAGTTGATCGCGCTCAGCTGTCTTCGACGCGCTCGCGTCTGGCAGGAATCCGGCGAATAGAGAAAACGATTTCGATCTAAACCCCCAAAAGAGGGATATCAATCCCCGATTCGGCGCTAGGAAAACGTTTTCAAAGGGGATAGCGTTCGTATCGAGCCAGTCGCTTGGGCTCTGAGAAAACCTAGCCCCCAAGGAGAAGCTCCCCGCATGAGCCTCCTCATGAGTGAACCGCCGAAGTACGCCGCTCCGATCGAGATGTCCCGAGTTGTCACGACGCGAATGGTTGACACGGCAACGCGTCTTCACGCCTGGTCGATACCTTTGCCGTGCTGTGTTCACGCAGTGCCGTTCGAGCAGCACTGCGAGCAATGCAACGCGGTCGCGCCTGTTACGAGATAACGGCGCTCAGTGAAGACGCCGGAGCGAGAGGCCAGGATCGCTGGTCTCGCGCTTACCCAACAGTCGCTGAACCTCGGTGATCAGCCTGATCATGTTGAAGGGCTTGTAGAGGAAGGCATCTACTCCGGCATCCTCTGCCGTTAGCCGGTCGCCGGGCTGCATGCTCCCCGTCGCCATCAAGACCGGCGTCTTCGCGAGCGCGGGCTCACCGCCTCTGATCGCTCGCACAACCTCGATGCCGCTGCAATCGGGCAGACCCATGTCAACGATGATCAGGTCAGGCTCGACGCTCCGCGCCAATTCGATGCCCGATCGGCCGTCCCCGGCTTCGACGACGTTGTAGCCCTGAGGCTCGATGGTCAGCCGAAACAGAAGGCGGAGACTGGGATCGTCTTCGCAGACGAGAACGGTGGCGGCGGTAGAAGTCACTATGGCGGCAGCTCGAAAGCGAGTCTTAGCTTACCACGAGGCAAGTTGCCTGTCGAGTGAGTAGAAGCCCTATGGGCTCGCTTCAAATGAAGCTCTCCACTGCCTAACCGCGCTCGGCGGCGCGCGGCGCCTGCCTCGGTCGTGCTCGTAGCCGCCGGCTACGAGCACTCCCTCCGTTCTAGCCTCGTACTCGCCGAATCGAGCCCAGTCGGAAGGTCGTCATTCTGATAGGGCTTCTCGCCACACGACTCAGGTCGGCACGTAAACTCAGTCCGCCCGTGTTCAAGCGCTTCGGTCCTCCTGCCCTCGTCACGCTCCTCGTGGTGGCGACAGCTATCGCCTTCGCGGTGACCGAGCACCTGAAGCTCGAGCCGGTGCCGATTACGAGCACTCGCGTCACGAAGCAGTTCTCGCCTATCTGCCGCTGCGACACGTCAAAGGCCAGAATCGCCTTCTCGCTTCGCCGGAGCGAGCGGGTCACGCTCTTGATCGTCGGGCCGAAGGGCGGAGCGACCAGACGACTCATCGACAGCGAAGACGAACCTTCGGGACCGCTGCACGTGATCTGGGACGGGCGCGACAACAGCGGTCAACTCGCTCCGAACGGGAACTACCACGTGAGCGTCTACCTCGCGAACGAACGACTGTGGATTCCGCTCCCTAACGTCATTCAGCTCGACACCCAGCCACCCAAGCTCAGCTCGATCTCCGTCAGCCCACACACGATCTCGCCGGACGGCGATCACAACAAGGACGCGCTTCACGTCAGCTACCGGTTGAACGAGCGCGCCCGCATCCTCCTCTTCGTCGACGGGAAGCTGGCCGAGACGACGAGAAACCGCGCGGCGAAACCGGGCCGGTTCGACTGGAAGGGAGTGCTCGAGGGGAGCCTTCTGACGGGCTGGCACAACCTGACTTTGCGGGCGGTGGATCTCGTAGGTAACGAATCGGTTGCGACCGCGCCGCCGATCCCCGTGCGCGTCCGCATCCTGAGCCTGCGACCGAAGCTCGTTCACGTGACCGCCGGGAGGTCGTTCCGGCTCACTATCTCCACCGATCGAGTCTCCGTACGCTGGCGCTTCAATGGACAGATCGGGCCGGCCACGAGCAGCTCGTTGGAGCTGCAGGCTCCCTCGACGCCCGGCCGCTACCGGGCGATTGTTCGCTCCGGGCCCTACCGGGCCAGCACGCTCGTCATCGTGCGCTGACGCCTAGGCACGCTGGATGTGAAGGACGCGCCGAGCGAGCCTGGCTATCTGCTTCCGCTCGGAGGCCTGATAGAAAAAGAAGACGAACAGCAGCGCCGGGTAGGCGACGGCGAAAGCGAGCGCCAGGGGCGCCGAGACCGAAAGAGCCTTCCCGGCCAGGACGAGCCCGGCCCCGACGCCTAGTAAGGTCACTACTCGGCGCCATTGGTACGGAACTGGGAAAAGCCGCTGCGCATGCCAGCTCATCCCGATGAACATCGCGCCGTATGCGCCGAGCAGCGACCAGGCGGCGCCGATGGCGCCGACCCGCGGGATGAGCAGGATGTTGAGGCCCACGTCGGCGAGCGCGCCCAGCCCCGTGATGATCCAGTTGGCGCCGGTCTTGCGGATCCGGCCGATGCTGATCACCACGACCGAGTAACCGGCGAATATCACACTGCCGAAGGCGAGCAGCGGTACGAATCGGGCGCCCGGGTAGAAGGAGGGCTTACCGGCGAGCACATGAGCCAGGAACGGTGCAAGCAGAGACAACGCGACCGCCGCCCAGGTCATGAAGTAGAGAAAGTAGGTCAGCACGTAGGCGTATGTCCGGCGCGCTTCGTCGTCGTCGTCGATCGAGTAGGCGAAGGCGGGCCAGGCGAGCTGGAAGGCGGTGATGACCAGCACCAGCGCCGAGGCGATCATCACGCCGAACGAGTAGACGCCGACCTGGGTCTGGCCGAGGTAGTGGTTGACGAAGAAGCGATCGGAGAATTTGGTCGCCCAGAGAGCGAGCGCCGATGGGAGTAGCGGCAGGCCGAAATGCTCCATGGCCAGATAGAGACGCCGGTCGAACTCGAAGCCGAGCAGCCGGGCTCGATAGGCGAGCAACACCGTGTACACGCACAGGGTGCCGGTGAAGTTGCCGACGATCAGTCCGATCGCTCCCTTGTGTAGACCGACGACGAGCAGCAGCGTCCCGCAGATGGTGATGATCACGTTGCTGACGCTGGCAATGGCATAGGAGATCGAGCGTTGCTCGGCGCGGAAGATCGCGGTTTGTTGCTGGTAGTTCATGTCGCCCCAGAGAAACACTGAGCCCGCCCGCACCAAGTTGATCTGTCCGGCCTGCAGTCCGAGAAAAGACGCGATCTGGGGCGCAAAGATCAGCCCCAGCGCGAGCCCGATGGTCGCGGCAGTCATCGTGTACCAGAACGACGTGCGAACAACGGTCCGTCTCTTGATCGGGTCCGAGGTCAGGTAGTAGAAGCGGAAGAAGGCGTTCTGGATTCCCGCCCGCAGGAGGATGACCATGACGGCTTCGGTGGCCAGGATAAGGGCCACCGCGCCGTAGCTTTTCGGAGGGAGAAAGTGCGTGTAGACGCGCAGCAGGAAGAGCGCGACGAAGCGCGAGACGATGCCCCCGATCCCGTAGACCAGGGATTGCTTAGCGAGGCGGCCGATCTGCTTTCGAATCATCGAGTGGTCATCTCCGCTCGAGCTTCGTCGCTATTTGGTTCGTCGCAAGCATCGAAAAGGCGCCGAAAATCCGCGGCCAGCGATCGATCGTATCTGGAACTCGTTTCGGGAGGACGGCCTCTTGGGCAGCCGGACGGTCGCCCGACCGCGAGACGGGCTCTCGGGGTTACGTGACTTCGGCAGCCGGTACGATCGCCCTCGATGAGCGAGAAGATCATCGATCAGGAGACGCGATCGCGCATCGAGCGCTATCTGGCCGCAAACGCGGCGGGCTCGTCCGCGCCGCCGGCGATCGTGCTCGAGGTTGGCTGGGTCAACGGCCTGGGCGCGATCCAGACGCTGGCGCGGGCGGGCATACGGGTGCTGGCGCTCGACCATCGCCCGTTCGCGATCGGGCTCCGCTCGCGCTACTGCCTGCCGCTGCTCTGTCCGGAGCCGTACGCCGAAGAGCAGCGCTTCGCCGCCTTCCTCTCCGAACTGGCCGAGCTATTGCCCGCGCCTGCGCCGATCTTCGCCACCCACGACGACGGCCTGGCCTCGATCGCGCGAGCGCTGCCCGGCCTCGGCGGCAAGCTGCTCTGCCCGGCCCCCGACGCCGAGAAGCTCGACGTCCTGCAGCAGAAAAGCTGGCAGCTCGCACGCGCCGCCGAGGCGAACGTCGCGGCGCCGCGAACGCTCTACCCGGGTTCGGCAGACGAGGCCCGCCAGGCCGCGAGCGAGCTGGGCTTTCCGCTCTTCGTCAAGCCGTCGGAGCCGATCGCCTTCCGCAAGGTCTATCCCAGGCGCCGCGTTTTTCGCTGCGACTCGATGGCCGACCTCGACGAGGCCTACACGATGGCCGAGCCTTACGCCCCGATGCTGCAGGAGGTCGTTCCCGGCGGCGACAAGGAGCTCTACACGGTGGGCAGCTATCTCGATCGCGAGGGCCGCGCGCTCGGCGTCTTTTGCGGACGCAAGCTTCGCCAGACTCCGCGCAGCCGCAAGCTGGTGCCGCGTGGCGTCGGCAGCTGCCGGCACGGAGAGGCGCTTTGGCTGCCCGAGCTGGTCGAGGATTCTCTGCGCCTACTCGAGACCTGCGGCTTCAGCGGCATCTCGCAGGTGGAGTTCAAGCGCGATCCGCGCAGCGGCGAGTTCAAGCTGATGGAGATAAACCCGCGGCTCTGGATGTGGCACTCGCTCGCGGCGGCGTGTGGCGTGAATCTGGCCCACATCGCCTATCTCGACCTGACCGGCCGGCCGCCGCAGCCGAGCACGAGCGAGGGCTGCAGAAAGCACTGGGCGATCACGTTGATGCGAGGCGAGCGCCCCGTCATCGCCAGGCCGCCCTTCGTCGAGCCGATTCTCTCGCTGCGCGATCCCAAACCAGCGCTCGTCTATCTCTACCGCTACCTCAAGAACTTCGGACGGCTTCGAGCCTATCCCGCTAGGTCTAAGCGGCCCGATTCGCGGCGTCCGCCGCTGCCTTAGCCGCTCACTGCACTACGAGTGCGCGTCCGCGGCCGTTCGACCTCTTGCATCCGCGTCTCTAGCACCTCGGTTTTCAGTCCTAGCGGGAGGGGCTCGAGAGCTTGGCGGCCGCTCGGGGGAGGAGCGCCTCATTGCCCACCCACCACCCCCCACCCTCCCACGGGGCGGATAAAACGGTAGCCGGCGACGACGCATTCAAATGCTCCAGCTCCGTGCCGAATCTGGAACATCGCCCTCACGCGCTCGGGCGATCCGCCTGTAGAGCCGAGGCGCTCAGAGAGCGGCGATCCGCCCGATCAGCTCGGCGATCTCGCGCATACGTTCCTTGCGGTCGATGCCGCTGACCAGTTCGGGCGCGAGCTTGACATCGGCGAGCTCGCCTTTGCGCCAGCGCTCGACCAGTTCGTTGAGCGCGGCGCGGATCGCCTCGCTGTCGTCGGGAGGGACGACGAGACCGGCGCCGGCCTCGTGAATCAAATCGGCGGCCGCGCCCTGCGGGGGCACCGCGGCGAGGATCGGGCGCCTGGCCGCGAGGTACTCGTAGATCTTTCCCGAGGTGACGTCGACGCCGCGACCGGCGGAGTGGGGAATCAAGAGCAGCAGCGCCTCCGAGTTCCGCTGCGAGGCAATCGCCTCCGCGTGCGGCTGAAAGCGGATCAGCTCAAGCTTCTCGCCCAGACCGAGGCTCTCGGCCCACATGCGGTCGGCCGTCCGGAACTCGCCGATGAAACGAGCCGTGATCGGCGCATCGATCTGCGCCAGCGCAGTGAGGAACGGGCGCGGGTCGCGCTTGCCGAAGAAGTTGCCGGTGTGGGTGATGCGGAAGCGCTCGCCGGGCTGGTACTCGACCTCGGCGAAGTCGTCGAAGTCGGCTCCGTTCGGAATCACAAGCGTCTCGCCGCGAGCGCCGAGTGCGCTCATCTGCGCGGCGATCGTCGGCGTAACGCAGACGATCGCGTCGGCGCGACGGGCCACCGTGCGGGCCAGTCTGCGGTTCGCCTTCTCCTTCAGCCGCACCAGCGCGCGCTCGTAATGGCGGTCGGACTTGGCGACGACCGAGTCGCGCAGATCCGCGATCCAGCGCACCTGGCTGTGGCGCCGCAGGTGCGCGCCGATCATGTGCACGGAGGTCGGCGGCGAGGTCGTGATCACGACGTCGATGCCCTCGCGCCGAACGATCCGCCGCGCCGCGGGCAGGGCGCTGGCGAGCCAGCTGACGTTCTCATCGGGAACCAGCAGGCGCCTCGGTGTGAGCAGCGCCCGGCGCCAGAGCCGGCGTAGTCCGCTCAGGCCAAGCAGTCGCTCGCCCGGCCGGATCCCGCTCGGGCCGTGGTAGCGCGCTCGGTGAACGTGCACTCCCGCCGGAATCTCCAGCTCGGGGTCGCTCTGTATCCAGCGCGGATCGTCGGGAGCCAGGACATGCGTCTCGATTCCCTGTCCGGGCAGGTAGCCGGCCAGCTTCAGCCAGCGCTGTACTCCCCCGCCACCCGCCGGCGGAAAGTAGAAGCTGACGATGAGGATTTTGGTGGCCATCTCGAGATCTCGCAGCATGCGTGAGCGAACAGCGCCAGCATAAGGCCCGGGCGAACGGGCGTGCCGGGTGCGCTTGCGGCCATTACTCAGCCGCTAGTGTCTGCGGCGCAAGCCTATGTCTCATGCTCATGCCGACCTGGCCTATGTGGCCGCAGTTCTGGGGGCGCTCGCCTGCTTCCCGGTGTTGCTGGGCGGGAATCGAGTGATTCTCGTGGGCCTGGGCCTGTTGCTCGCGGCCGAGGTGTGGATGGCGTTTGCGCTCGTTCCGGGGAACGATCTGAAGCTCCTGGTCACCTCGCCAACGCGGGCCGTGGCGCTCGTTGGAGCGGGGCTGGTCGTTCTCGGCATCGCCTTCCTGTTCAACCGGCACCCCGGAGCCGCGCCGGTCGCGTTGCTCGTCGCCGCCCCCTTCCGGATAGGAGTCTCGCTCGGCTCGCAACACGCAAGCCTGCTTCTGCCCCTGTACGGAGTGCTCGCGGCGGCCGGGCTTGCGCTCGCCTGGAGGTTGTTTCGGAACGGGCCGGCACGTCGCATCCCTCGCTCGCTTGCCGTTCCAAGCGCGGTTTTGATCTTCCTGTATGCGCTCTCCCTGCTCTGGGCCAAGGACGTGAAGGCGGGCTCGATCGAGCTCGCCGCCTTTCTCTTCCCCTTCCTGGCGCTCGTTGCCGTTGTGGTTCACGAGCCCGCCCGTTCGTGGCTACCGAAGGCCCTGGCCTTCGTTCTGATCGGAGAGGCGGTCGCTTTCTCGGCCTTCGGCCTGTGGGAGGAAGTAACCGGTCACATCTACTTCTCGGGCAAGCTCGAGGTGTCGAACATCTACACCAGCTTCTTCCGTACCAATTCGCTCTTCTCCGACCCGAATATCTACGGGCGCCATCTCGCTCTGGCATTGAGCGTGCTCGTTGTGTTGATGTGGCAGAGGCGCCGCCTCCTGGCGCTCACGGCGGCGTTGATCGCCTTCATCTGGATCGGCTTGTACTACTCGTACTCCCAGTCGAGCCTGGTTGCTCTTTTCATCGTGGTGGTTGGCATCACGCTGGTGCTGGCGGGCCGGCGCACCCGCAGGATGGTTGCGATCTGCGCTCTCACGCTGGCGCTCGTCGGCGCCGGGATTGCGGCCGTAGGCGGTCAGGGCCACTCTCTGCGCCGCCTGACCAGCGGGCGCTCGCATCTTGCGTCGATCACTTTTGACGTATTTGCCGACCATCCTCTGGTCGGGGTGGGCGTCGGCTCGCAGCCGCTCGCCGCCCGGAACAAATCGGCTTCCAACGCCTCCGCCAAGAAAGACACCTCGCACACGACGCCGCTGACCGTTGCGGCCGAGCTTGGAATTCTCGGCATCGCGGCTTACCTGGCCTGGCTCGCCGGCGCTTACGTCACGCTGCGGAGGGCCTGGAAGCGCGACCCGACGATAGGGCTGTCGCTCGCCGCAGTGTTCGCCGTGTTGCTCGTGCACTCTCTCGCCTACAGCGGTTTCTTCGAGGACCCGATCACCTGGGGGTCGCTGGCGCTTGCGGCGGCGTGCCTGCCCCCGGCCGCCCGGGCCGAGTAACAGGCCGCAGCTATACTCGGCGCGTTGCCGGGGCTGCCTAGCTGGATCAAGAAAAAGCGATTTCTCATACCGCTGGGGATCGCTGGATTGCTCGTGCTCGGAGCGCTCGGCGCCGCGCTTGCGCTCCATTTTCAGAGCCCCGGCGTCGGCGGCTCCGTCACCTCGCTCGGGAACGTGACGATCAAGAGGCCCACGACCTCGACGAAGCGGCCACGCCCAACGAAGAAGCCCCCCCGCGTCCGCGTCGATGAAACCTGCTGGAACAACTTCGGCGGAGACCCGATGCGGACGCTCGCCAGGCCGGATGTGAATCTCGGGCTGCCCGGAAAAGTCATCTGGACGCGCGGCGTCCACGATCTGATGGAGTACCCGCCGAGCTACTGCGACGGCTTTCTCTACGTCAACCTCGAGCGCGACGGAACGCTGGCGATCGACGCCCAGACCGGCCGCACCGTCTGGTCACGGAAGAGCAAAGGCTTCATGCCCTCGACGCCCGCGATCGCCGGTCCGCGCCTGTTCGTCACCTCCTACGCCGGAACCGTGACCGCCTACCGGCGTTCGGACGGCCAGTTGTTATGGCAGCTCGAGACGAGCCTGCCGATCGAATCTTCGCCCGTTGTCGTCAGGGGCATCGTCTACGTCGGTGGTCACGACGGCAAGCTGTATGCGCTGAAGGCTCGGAACGGACGACCGCTTTGGGTGTATGACACGGGCGGTCGCATCAACTCCAGCCCCTCGGTTGTCGGTGGTCGAGTTTGCATCACGAACTACAACGGGTTGATCGTTTGCGTGCGTCGCGGTAATGGTCACCGCGTTTGGGCCGTGAAGGTGCGGCGGGACTACCTCAGATACGAGAGCTTCTACGCCAGCCCGTCATCGGACGGCAGGAGGATCTTCACGGTCGCTCGCTCGGGTAAGGTCGTCGCGCTCTCGGCGGCGAGCGGGCACATCTTCTGGACTCACAGCCTCGGAGGGCAGGCGTACGCCACGCCCGCCGTTGCCGGCGGCCGCATCTTCGTCGGGGATCTGGCGGACCATCTGAGCGCGCTCAGGGCTACGACCGGGGCGCTTCTCTGGCAAGTGCGCGTCTCGGGCCGCCTACTCGCGCCCGCGCTCGTCGTCGGGAATCTGGTCTTCTTCTCGACGCTGGAGGGCAACACATACGCCGCCCGCACCACAGACGGCAAGATCGTGTGGCACATCCACATGGGCAAGTACTCGCCGGGGATCGCGACCGACCGGCGCTACTTTTTCTCGCTGAACGGACGGCTAGTCGCCTATCAGGGCCGCTTGACCAAGCCGAAAGGCTGAGTCACAACCGGCCGTAATCGGCCGAGCGAGCCCGCGGCGATTTGGGGCGCGCCTGGAGATCGGGCGGGGGAAGCAGCTAGCATCGCGGGTGTGGCGATCCGGGGAGCAGGACGCCGGTGATACCGGCGCAAATCGAGCGGCGAGTCCGCTGGGTGCTCGACACGATCGGGGCGACCGGGCTCGGTTTCGGTGACGACCTCCCTTACGACGAGCGGGCGTGGGAAGAAGTGGCGCGCGGCAAGCGGCCCGAGGCAGACGATCTGGCCGCCGCATTCTTCGACCTGGCTCGCGTGGAGGAACTGAACGGGCGCCGCGACGAGCACGGGCGCTTCCTTGCCGCCTACTCCTCGCTCGATCCGCTCGATCCGCCGCTCGAGCGCCTGCGCCGGAGGCTCGGCGTGGAGCCGCGCCGCTGGGGTGGCGCTCGTTTCGCGGTCGCTCTCTCAACCGACGTGGACGTTCCCTGGCGCTGGAGGCGCCGCGCCATAGTCGGCTCGGCGGCGCGCTTCAAGAACGCCGCTCTACGGGGCCGGCTTCGGCCGGCGTACGGGGAAGCGAGAGCCCTGGCCGGCGTTCCGTTGCACAAGCTGCGCGGTAGCGACCCCTACTGGCGTTTCGAGCAGGTCACGGCCGAGCTCGAGCGGCACGGCGCCCGCTCGACCTTCTTCGTCATGGCGGGCCATCGTCATCCGGCGGACGGCCCCGCGCCCGAGCTTTACGACCAGCTTCGCCCGAGACTGGTGGAGACGCTGCTCGACGGCGGCGCCGAGGTTGCCCTGCACGGCAGCTACACAGCCGCCGACGATCCGAGCCAGCTCGCGCTCGAGGCGGAGCGGCTGCGCGACCTCGCCGGACCGGTTTCCGGGCAGCGCTTTCACTACCTGCGCCTCGACATGCAGCGCAACCTTCCCGTGATCGAAAAGCTCGGCTTCGGCTACGACTGCTCGCTCGGCTTTCCCGACCAGCCCGGTTTCCGCGCCGGCATCGCGCAGCCGTTTCGCCCCTGGAACTTCGAGCGCGAGCGCCCCTTCGACCTGATCGAGATTCCGCTCGCCGTCATGGACGCCACGCTGGCCGAGCAGCACTACCTGGGACTTTCGGCTCGGCAGGCCGAACCACGCCTGCTCGCGCTGCTCGACTGGGCGCAGGAAAACGGGGGCGCGTTCTCGCTGCTCTGGCACCCCGGCAGCTTCGACCCGGCCGGCGCGCCCGGCTGGGGCAGGCTCTTCTACCGTCTCGTCGACGCCGTTACAGAGCGCGGCGGCGTGTGCCTGAGCTGCGGCGAGCTGGCCGCCGAAGCGGCGGCCGAGCTTCCTCGCGCGTCCGGCGGCGACGATGCCCGAAACGGGGCGCGGCTATAGTTCTGGCCGGTCAACGACTCGAAAGGCAACGTGGTAGCCAACCTCTGGAAGCGCGCTCTAGTCCTCGCTCCGCACACCGATGACGGTGAGCTGGGTTGCGGCGGCACGCTCGCCCTCCTCGCCGAGTCCGACTGCCACGTTCGCTACATAGCCTTCTCGATCGCCAATCGCTCGCTGCCGGAGGGCTTCCGGCCCGACACGCTGGCCCGAGAGGCGCGCGAGGCGACCGCGGCGCTCGGGATCGAGGACATCGATCTGCACAACTTCGACGTGCGCACCTTCCCCGAGCATCGCCAGGAGATCCTCGAGCTGCTGGTCAAGGAAGCCAAGGAGTTCAAGCCCGACGTCGTCTTCCAGCCCTCGCCCTCCGACATGCACCAGGACCACCAGACGATCGCCAATGAAGGACTGCGCGCCTTCAAGCGCACGAGCGTTCTCGGCTACCTGCTGCCCTGGAACACCTCCGGCTTCTCGGACGACTGCTACATCGCCTTCGGCGAGAGCGAGCTGGAGCGGAAGGTCGAGGCGATCGGCAAGTACGCGTCGCAGCGCCACCGCTCGTACTCCGACCCGGACTACATTCGCAGCCTCGCCAGGGTGCACGGCGTGACCGTCGGCCGACCGTACGCCGAGGTGTTCAAGGTGGCTCGGCTGGTGCTCGATTCGCCGGCTGGCTAGCGCGGCGCTAGGGTTTTCTTACTCGTCCCAACCGAGTTGATCGAAGTAGCGGAGAGTTCGCCGGCTGGGGCGGACGCGCGTCGAGTAGGCGCGCAGCTTGTCGGCCGAGAGCTCGCCGATGGCGCGTTTCAGTGCCAGATAGGGATAGTTGAAATCTTCTTGGTAGGGCACGGTCGAGATGCGCGGGTTGATCTCGATCACGCAGTCGCCGACCAGGTTGACGCTGAAGAAGCCATCGAAATCGAGCTCGCGAATGATCTTGGCGCCCGCTTCCATCAGCGCGGGGCTGTCGAGCGTCTCGAAGTACATGGCCAGGCCGGCGCGCATCGCCTCGCGCGTCTTCGGGTAGCCGAGCAGGATCTCGCCGTGCTCGGCGTAGCCGTCGATCGTGTGCTCCCTGCCGGTCGCCAGCTCCATCAGCAGCCACTCGACACCGGACCCTCCGGCCAGGTCGGCTGCCTCCTCGAGCCTCAGTGCCTCGGTCATGCCGGGGCGGTTCTCGAGCAGCTGCTTGCGCCGGTCGGCTGTGGCCGAGATGACGCGGAAACCGCGCGTGCCGGAGGAAAAGAGCGGCTTCATGCAGATCTCGCGCTCGGGGTAGCCGAGCTCGGGACCGGCCTTCATGAACTCTTCGGGGGTGCCGACCTGGCGCCAGACCGGAGCCCGCACGCCGATCTTGTCGCAGAGCGCCAGCGTCTCGGCCTTGTCGTTGGAGCGCCGGATGGCCTCGATCGAAGCGACCACGACGACGATGTCGCCGAAGCTTTCCTTCTCGATCGCGAGACCTTCCAGCGTGTGCGACGACTGAGGCAGGACGACGTCGACGCCCTCGCGACGGCTGATGTCGAGTATGGCGCCGGCGAAGCCGGGGTCGCTTCCGGCGGGGACGGTCGCAAACACGTCGCAGAGGTGGCGCCCGATCGCCTGCTCGTTCATGTCCACCCCGACCAGGCGCACCTCGCGCTCGCCGTTCTCGCGCAGCGAGCGCAGCAGTGCGACGGTTCCGGGGCAACCGACGGCGGTGATGAGAATGGTGAGCGGCTCGAGCATCTTCGGTTGGGCGCGGCCGGCCGCGCTCCGCCTAATCGTAGTGAGGATGAGGCGCCGGGGCTCCGAGCATCCGGTTCGTCCCGTTTGCCGGCCGGGTCAAGGGGGGGTTGGGAAGAGGAAAGCGAGCCGGCTCCAGCGTGCGATCTGGCAGCCGTCGCTACGGCTGAAGTCGGCGCTGATCGACTTGCCCGCCAGGCGCCCGCTTACCCGGGCAATCTGCGGGCCGCCGTAGATCTCGGTGCAGGCTGTACCGGGCGGCACCGGCGCGAAGGCGGAGACATCGATTCGCTGCAGCTTCGAGCAGGCCGCAGGCGCTTCGGGAAGCGTGCCCGTCCCCTGCGGGCAGCTGAGCGAATAGCTGATGCTCGCGCTCGCCTTGCCCTGTGGCCAAACGGTAATCTGGAGACTGGTCGTCGCGCCCAAGCCGGAGGAATCGCCGCATCCTGCCGGTACGAACAGCAGCAGCAGTGGCAGCAGAAGCAGTTGCCGGCTCATCTCAATGGGTATACGCCGCCGCGGAGCTCGAAGGGGACCGAGCTAAGCGCCTTCGTCGGGGCGGAGCTTGGCGCGGCGGCCACGCAGAAGGTCGTAGCCGTGACGCAAACACGGCGTTCGGTCTATCAGCGCGGTCACGTCTTCGGTGTCCGCCGAGCCCTCCTCGGTCACGACGCGGTCGATCATCGTTGCCGGAATCAGCTCGAAGGTGTCCTCCGTCGGCTGCTCGGGGTCGAAGGGCGCCAGCTTGAATGTCTCGCAGGCGACGACGACCGGCACGCCTGCGTCGTTCGCGGCGCTGGCGATTCCCAGCGTTCCGATCTTGTTCACGAGCGAGCCGTCCCGGAAGACCGTATCGGCTCCGAGCAGGACGAGATCGCTCTCGCGCGCGGCGTCGGGGCCTTCGGCATCGGCGATCAGCTCGACGTTGATGCCCGCCGACTTCAGATCCGCGGCGAGCCAGCGGCCTTCGCCACCGGGCTCCGAGACGGTGCAGAAGACCTGCTCGGGAGGAGTGTGAATGAGCGCTTCGTGCACAGTGCACGAGGCCGAATGCGTCATCACGGTGCCCCTGATATCTGCGGCCAGCATTACCGCGATCGCCTTGGCGGCGCGGTCGCGCGCGCCGATCAACGCCTCGGCCTCGGCGACGACCTGCTCAGGCGTTCCGGCGGTCAGCACGCGGCCGACTGCACCGGCGATTGCGCCCAAGGAGATTCGAGTCGAAGCGAGGATGCGAGCGACCTCGACCGGGTCCTCGCCGTCTTTGACCGCCGCGACGAGCGCCTCGAGAGCGTGTCTGGCCATCCAGCTGGTGCCGTGATGGCTCTCCTCCCGTAATTCACGTACTCGCGCCTCCAGCGCGGCGTTCATGACCCCATTGTCGTGCCTCGAGCAGCTAAACGCCAACTCCGCAAAGCGCGCCGTCGCCCGCAGGCGCGAGAATGGGTCTCCGTGACCGGCGATTCTCACGTGTGGGCGAAGCGGTTGCTCGTGCTCGGAGCCGGGCCGGGACAGCTCGGGCTGCTCGAAGCCGCGCGCCAGCGGGAGCTCTACGTCATCGCCGCCGATCGCGAACCGGGGGCGCCCGGCTTTCCGCTCGCCGATAGGCGTGCATTGATCTCGGCCGAGGACGAGCCGGCGCTCGAGCGCCTGGCCTCGGCGGAGGAGATAGACGGCGTGATCGCGCCCGGGATCGACTGGTCGGTTGCGATTGCGGCGCGCATCTCGGCCAAGCTGGGCTTGCCGCATCCGCTCAGCGTGGAGAGCGCTCAGCTTGCAGTCTCGAAGCTGCGGCAGCGTGAGCGCTTCGCCGAGGCCGGGCTTCCCTTCGCCAAGTACGCCGTTGCGAGCCGCGGCGAGGAAGCCGAAGCCGCGGCCGCCGAGCTCGGCTTTCCGCTGGTGGTGAAGGCGCCGGATCGCCAGGGGCAGCGCGGGCTTGCGCTCGCCCGCGGTCGCGAGGAGCTCGAGTCCGCTGTCGAGCAGGCGCTTGCGGCGTCGCGCTCAGGGCTCTGCATCATCGAGCAGCTCGAGCTCGGTCGCGAGGCGACGGTGATCGGCTTCTCGCTCGACGGCCGCTATCACGCGCTCGCCGTGACCGATCGTCGCAGCGCGGCGGCGCCCGCCTTCGGTGTTTCACTGGAGCACGCCTGGCCTTCGTCGTTGGGTCAGGCCGAGTTGGAGGAGACGATCGGGATTGCCGGGCGAGCGGCCGCCGCGCTGGGAATCGAGCAAGGGCCCAGCTACGTTCAGGTCATCGTGGGCGAGCGGGGGCCGCTTGTCGTCGAGCTCGCGGCCAGACTGGGAGGGGGGCACGACGCCGAGCTGGTCGAGGCCGCGCTCGGAATCGAGCTGAACGGGCTTGCATTGGCCGCTTCTCTGGGCGAGACGATTGATCCCGAAGCTCTGGTTCCGCGGGCGCTCGTCGGCGGCGCTTGCACGCGTTTTCTGGTTGCGCCGGAGGGCGAACTCGTCGCCGTGCACGGGGTCGAGGAGGCGAGTGCGCTGGAGGGCGTCAAGCGCCTGCGCCTCTATCGCGAGCCGGGCTATGTCTTTACTGCGTTTCGCTCGCGCTCGGATCGTGCGGGCTCGCTGCTGGTGCTTGGCCCTGACCAGGAGCGAGCGGTCGCGCGGGCGCGTGAGGCGGCCAATCTCATACGCTTCGAGGTCGCGGGCTCGAGCGCTCCCGATTGAGACCCGTCGCACGATGAGATCGCCGCAAAGAACAGAAGAAGCCTTCCCATGGCGCAGCGAGGCCGGACGGTGAGCGACTCGGGCGAAGCGCCGCCGCCGGTTGAGCCCACGGACGTGTCTGTGCTGGCCTCGGTCTCGGCGATTGTCGTTACCTTCAACGCGCTGCCCTGGATCGAGCCTTGCCTGCGTAGCGTGCGTGGCTGTGAGCTGATCGTCGTCGACAACGGCTCCAGCGACGGCACGCCGGAGTTGGTGCGCGAGCGCTTTCCCGAGGCTCGCTTGATAAAGCAGGAGAACCGGGGGTTGGGAGCCGGCTGGAACGCGGGAATCGAGGCGGCCGGCGGGCGCTGGCTCTTTTTCCTCAACGCCGACGCCTGGGTCGCCGGCGACGGGATAGCGAAGCTCGTGCAGGTACTGGAGCGCGAGCCGAAGGCGGCCGTCGCGGGACCGCGTCTGCGTTACCCGGACGGACGGCTGCAGCGCTCGGTGCGCGGATTCCCAACTCTCTGGCGGCTCGCTACCGAGTACTACTTCCTGCGCAAGCTGGCCCCGCAGACAAGGGCGCTGAACGCCTTTTACGGTGGAGGTTTTCGCCACGATAGTGAGCTGGAGGCCGAGTTCTTGATGGGCGCCGCTCTTCTCGTGCGCAGGGAGGCGATTGAGCAGGTCGGTGGACTGGACGAGCGCTTCTTCCTCTTCAGCGAAGAGGTGGACTGGTGCTACCGCTTCCGACAGGCGGGTTGGAAGGTCATCTTCACCCCGGCGGCCGAAGTCGTTCATGTTGGCGGCGCGTCGCACGCGGGGCGCCTGTTCCGCGAGCAGGTGCAGGGCCATCTTCTCTTTCTCGACAAGCACCGAGGCGCCCGCCGCGCGGCCGCAGCCCGCCGCCTGCTCGCGACCGCGCTGACTCTGCGGGGACTCGTCTTCAGGGGCGAGCGGGGGCGCTCGTACCGGGATACCGCTCGCTGGCTGCGTTCCGGCTCGCTTCAAGAGTTGCTCGCCTGGCGGCGTTGAAAGGGGTCGAGCAAGACCGTCGACCGGCTCTGGCGATGCCCATGCGATAGAAGCGGTACTTCGTAGCGTGCGCTCATAGCTCGGGGTCGCGGCGCCTTGCCCGCCCACCACCCCCGACCCTCCCACGGGGCGGGAAACGGTAGCGAGAAAGAGCGCGCATATCTGAACCGGCTTCGTGCCGACTCAACACCTTTACGGCGAGGAAGGCGTCCCAGCGTCTCATTCGCCAAATCGCGCCCAGCCGGCGGTCTTCACGCTCCAGAGGCCGGCAACCGCGCCGGTCGCGAGTCGCGAGCACGTACGATCAGCCCGTGACGGTACCGAGGTCTCAGCGCCTGAGCAGGCGGACGGATTGGCTGCTCTTGATCACGCTTTTCGCGGCCACCTTCGAGAAGCTGCACTGGGAAGTCGGCGTCTCGGTCGCCCTGGCCGATTTATTGGCCCTCGCCTACCTGACCAGTTTCGCCGTCGATCTTGGGCTATCGCGCGATCTCAGGGTCCCTCGCACCGCGCTGGTCACGCTCTCCTTCAGCGCCGCCTTTCTCGTCTGTTACCTGGCCGGCTTCTTCAACATCGACACCGCGCAGGGCCTTTCGCAGTTCAGCAAGGGGATGGTCAAGCTAGTCGTTCACCTGCTTTTCTTGACCGCCGCGGTGATTCATCTCAGCGACCGCTCGCAGCGCTTCTTCTGGACGGCGCTGGGGGCGTTCATCGTGGGCATGGCCGCGAACGCCGCCTACGGCATCGTTCAGCTCGGGGCGGCCGAGGCCGGGTTCAACATCGACAAGCGCCTGCTCGATCCGCTCACCGGCGGGGCGGCCTCCTCGATCAACATCTACGGAGCCGTCGGCAATCAGAACGTCTATCGGCCCAATGCGCTCACCGGCGACCCGAACCACCTCGGCGTGATGCTGGCCATGTCGCTGTTGATTCTCGTACCTCTCTATCTGCGCCTCGAGCGTGGACATCGCCTGCGCTGGCCGCTCGCCGGGCTGCTCGGCTTTCTGCTCGTGGTCGAGCTGGCCACTCTTTCGCGCAGCGGCCTACTCGGTCTGGGCGTCGGTCTTCTCGTGCTCGCGCTCCCCTACCGCAACTTTTTCACCCGGGCGCGTTTCCTCGTCCCTCTCGGGGCTGTCTTCGTCTTGCTGGCCGGCGTGGTGTTCGAGCGCCGTCATTTCTTCGCCACCGTTCTTCGTTCGCGTCTGCAAACCAACACGGGCTCCGTCTCGGCTCACCTCGGCGTCTACGACTTCATTCCGCAGGTCCTGCACAGCCACCCCCTGCTCGGCCTCGGCCTGAACAACTTCTCGGTCTATTACGAGTTCGTCACAGGCAAGACGAACTGGGGGCCGCACTCCTACTACGTCGCGCTGCTCGTCGAGGGCGGGATCATCGGCACGGTCATCTTTGCCGTCTTCCTCTGGTACCTGTTCCGTCGCCTGGCGGCCGCGCGTGCGATCGGGCGCGCACTGACGGCGTCGGGAGATGTGCAGACGGCGGCGCGGGTGCGGCCGCTGGCCTGGGGGATGGTCGCCGCGCTGCTCGGCACCATGGCCGCGAACGCCTTCTACCTGACGATGCAGTTCTATTACTTCTACGCCTTCGCCGCGCTCGCACTGGCGGCGCCGCTCGTCTTCGCCCGCTCACTGGAGCCGGGGAGCGGACGATCCTCCGCGCCGTGAGCGGGCCGGCTCGAAATCCGCTCGAACAGAGTGACTAGACTCGGCCGGATGCCCTCTTCGCTGCTCGACATCGTCATCGTCTCGTATCGCTGCCGGGGCCTGCTTCGCGACTGTCTCGACTCGTTGCGCGCCTTTCCGCCCGCGGGCGGCGCCCGCATCTGGCTCGTGGACAATGCCTCCAGGGACGGAACGGTGGAGATGGTGAAAGAGGAGTTCCCCGAGGTCGAGCTGATCGCCTCCGACGAAAACCTCGGCTTTTCGAAGGCGAACAACCTCGCCATTCTTCGTGGCCGGGCTCCTTACGTGCTGGCGCTCAACCCGGACACGCTCATGACCGAGGGTGCGCTCGATCACATGCTCGAACTGATGGAGCGCAGGCCGGAGATCGGCATCTCGGGCTGCCGGCTCGAGCTTCCGGATGGAACGTTCGACCACGCGGCGCGGCGTTCTTTCCCGACGCCGCTGGGCGCCCTGGCGCACTTCACCGGCGTCGGCCGCTTGAGGAAAGCGCCTGCGCGGCTGACCCAGTACCGCGCGCCTGGGGTCGAGAGCGGGCCGGTGGATTCCGTCAATGGCGCCTTCATGCTGATGCGCCGCGATGCACTCGTGAAGGTGGGGCTCTTCGACGAGGGCTACTGGATGTACATGGAAGACCTCGACCTCTGCTACCGCTTCGCCCAGGCCGGTTGGATCACCTGGTACGAGCCGGCGGTAAAGGTGATCCACGTCAAGGCCGGCACGAGCGGTAAGAACCGCAAGCCGCGCGTGAACTACGCCTTCCATTACGGGATGTTCCGCTTCTACCGCCAGCACTACGCGAAGAACGACAACGTCTTCCTAAGGGGCGCCGTCTACAGCGGAATCGCGGCGAAGCTGGGAATATCGCTAGCCCGTAGTGCCGTTCGGCGCAGGCTGCTCGGACGTTCTTGAAGACAGGCTCCGAATCCGCCTCGCCGGATTACCAGCCCAGATCTCATCGGCAGGAATATCGCCCGAGACGACACTGCCGGCGCCGATGACACTCCTCGCGCCGATGCGCGTACCTTTGAGGATGATCGATTGCGCTCCGATGAATACATCGGGACCGATTTCGATCGGGGCGCGCTTGATCCGAGTGACGTCGTGTATCCGCCGCGCCTCTGCGTCGAGCGGATGGAAGTCCGTATCCCAGATCGAGACGTTCCCGCCGCAATTCAGGTTGGGGCCGATCTCAATACGAAGTGAGCAGTAGATCGAGACGCCGGAAAAGCCGTCGCCATCGCCGATCGTGAGCTCGGCGTCCGGTCCCACATAGATCGACGTCCTCTTGAAGAGCCCGACGAAATTCGCGCTCGTCTTGCTTGTGAAGATCGAGCCGGAGCCGATCGACACGCGCGCCGCTCGATCGATCCTGAGCTGCGGGAGGCCGTTGAACCGAACCCCGTCGCCGAACGACACGTGGGGATACCTGATCCCGACAATCGTTCTGATCATCGCTCTCGACAAGCGTCCATATGTCTTTCTCACCCCGAGCAATGGAAACACCTCTCCTATTTCGACAGGCCAGTGTGGCGACCATACAACCGCAACCGGCGGAACCTGTCGCTGCTGTGCTGATTGCCAGAGCTATCCCGAGACCGGAACAAACTCCAACCCTGGAAGCTTCGTTATCGGAGCCCACCATGCCGTCGGATTGTGAATCTGACCTATCTGGTCTATGACCACGATTCGCCACGGCTTGTCCTTGGCGCCCTCGATTGTGGGTACGACAGCGGAGATCGGTAGATGCTCGAGGGAGACGGCGAGCCAAACCTGGCCCGGCCCGTCTTCCTTCCCCTGCAGGCTGGAGATGAAGCGATTGCAGAGGTAGGAGTCCAGCGAAGGATGTTCGATCGACATGCAGAGCACACGCCTGCCGAGTTTCGCCTCGCGTTGCACCGTGTCCAACCACACCGGCTTCGCGCTCGGGTTCGGCCAATGCCGAGTTACCGCGTCATAGAGAGGCCCGCTCTGAACCGTGCCGGCCCACAGCACCGCAACGACGATGATCGCGATCACGTTGAGCTGTCGTCGGCCGATCTCGAGTCTCGATACGACCTCGATGACGGCAAGCGGAACGAAGACGCCTGCGAGCACGAACTGCAACTTCGTGGGCCCGTAGCCAGGAGCTGCTCCGGTTGCCCGTGCAGTGAGGATCAGCACGACCAGCACGTAGCCCACTAGCCACGCTAACGGCGTCAGAAACCCGCTCTTCGATGGGAAATGAGTTCGCGATGAAGTGAGTCCGACGATCGCGAAGATAAGCATCAGTATCAGCGCCAGGGTCGCTTCGGTGACCGCGGGAGTTGCACCTCCCGCCTCGAACAAGGAGGTGAGGCCGCCGCCGACGGCGTAGCGGTATTGCTGCCAGAGCTCGAGCACCATCACCAGCGCCGCAAGACAAAGGGCAGTGGCGGGAATCACCCGCCGGCGACCCTTGATCGCGAAGCCGAGCACCGGAATGCAAGAAGCTGCGATCGCGGCCCCGGCGAGCGGTGTGAGAGGTATCCAGGCTGAACCTGCGCCGAACAGCAGCAACAAGCTTGTCAGCCAGACGACCTGCGTTCTACCCGTCCGGAGGCGAGGCCTGACCGCGACGAGATAGGCGGCAATCAACACGAGAAGTACAGCGAGCGAGACAGAGAGCGATCCGTATGAGGTCACGATCACGCAGTAGCTGGCGACCAGAGCAGTCGCAGATCCCCAGACGATCAGCGTGGCAATCGGATGCCGAAGCCGGATCATGCGGCGGACGAGAATGGCAACGACGACGGGAACGGTCGCGATCGACAGGCCGTACGCGGAGAGAACGACCTTCGGGCTCGACGAGAAGGGCACGGCCGTGTGGAGGAACCCGCCGCTGGCGGCCCGCACGAAGGCGAGGTAGGTGGACACGACGGACCCGAGGACGCCCATCGAGGATCCCGTAAGCGCCGTTGCGCCGCCGCTCCCGTGCAGAAGCCCCACCAGGTTGATCCAGGCGTCGTTGTCCTCCGCCCCAATCAAGAACAGCGCAGCATGGTCGCCGCCGGCGGGAGAAACGCGCGTAACGAACCTCAGCGCCACGAGAAGCGAGGCCACAGTGGCGATCAGCTCGATCAGGGCGCCGACCCGGCCGGATCCCGGCAGAAGCCTCAGGCGCCGGCCGAGCAATAGCAGCAGAATCACCCCGACGAAAGCGCATGGTTCCAACCAAGACAAGCCCCAACTCGCGCCGGAAAAAACGTAATGCACCGCCTGGAAGACAGACGCGATCGAGATGAGCATCACGATGCAAACCAGCACGAGATTCGCGATGCCTCGAGCCAGCCAGGACAGGGCTCCGACGATCACCGCGGCGAAAACGGCCGCCAGTGGCGACGATCGCAAGATAAGAGCTGTAGCAAGACCGAAAAGAGCGCCGGAAACTACCCACGATGCGGGAAGGATGACGCTTTCGCCGATCGACCTGACGCCGGGCAGCCGCAGCAAACGATCCCCGAGAAGACGCCGCGCGGCATCGTACGACAGGTCGTATCGAGTGCTCAAAGATCTCTCATCTCGGTCGTCGAACAGATTCTTGGTACCAGGCAACGGTCCGCTCGAGCCCCTCGCGCAGCGAGATCTTTGCGCGGAAGCCGAACAGGCGCTCTGCGCGGCTGGTGTCCAGGCGGCGCCTGGGCTGGCCGTTCGGCTTCGACGTGTCCCAGACGAGCTCGCCGTCGTAGCCGGTCAGCTCCGCGACCAGCTCGGCCAACTCGCGGATCGAGATTTCGCTGCCGGTGCCGATGTTGACCGGCTCGGGCCCGTCGTAGCGCTCCGCGGCGAGCAGGATCGCCTCGGCGCAATCGTCCACGTACAGGAACTCACGCGTCGGCGAGCCGTCACCCCAGAGCACCACCTCTCGCTCCCCGCTTCGCCCGGCCTCGACCATCTTGCGGATCAGCGCCGGAATCACGTGTGAGGTCTCGAGATTGAAGTTGTCGCGCGGGCCGTAGAGGTTCACGGGCAGCAGATAAACCGCGTCGAGCTCGTATTGCTCGCGGTAGGCCTGGGCACCGACGAGGAGCGTCTTCTTGGCGATGCCATACGGTGCGTTCGTCTCTTCGGGGTAACCGTTCCAGAGGTCTTCCTCCTTGAACGGGACCGGTGCGAACTTGGGATAGGCGCAGATCGTTCCGATCAGGACGAGCTTGCGCAGGCCGGACAGGCGGCTACGTTCGAGGATGTGGGCGCCCATCATCAGGTTGGCGTACCAGTAGCGACCGGGATTGGCCTGGTTGGCGCCGATTCCGCCGACCTCGGCCGCGAGGTGAATCAGAAGCTCGGGGCTCGTCTGCGCGAAGAGCCGCTCGACGTCGCGCTCGCGAGTGAGATCCCAGTCTTCCAGCAGCGGAATGTAGGGGTCGACGCCCTGGCTGCGCAGCCGCTCGACCAGGTGCGTACCCAGGAAGCCGGCTCCTCCAGTGACGACGGTTTTCATGGGAGTCAGCGTAGCGACCTCCGTCGCTCGATCGATCCAGCTCCGCTCGAAATTACGGTTGCCTGAGCCAATCGATTCGTCCCAGCCAGCGCTCTCGGTTCGCCGCGTACCAGGCGATCGTCCGCGAGATGCCTTCTTCCCACGACACCTTGGGCTCCCAACCGGTCTCGCGCTTGAGCTTCTCGTAGCCGACGCGAAGCGCCAGTACATCGCTCGCGCCCGGCCGGAAGCGGTGCGGTACGGATGCCAATCTGCGCCCGGCGGGCCAGTGACCGTCCGCCTCGCCGATCTCGATGATCTTCTCGGCCCAGTGCTGCATCGAGATGTTCTCGCCTTGTCCGTAGACGTAGAGATCGCCGGGGATTCCGTGAGCGGCGACCATCAGGTGCCCACGAACTCCGTCGGTGCAAAAGCAGAAGTCGCGCAGGGGCTCGAGGTTACCGAGCTCGATCTGCTCACGCTCGAGCGCCTGGGTGATGATCGTTCCGGTGATGTAGCGCGGATTCTGGCGCGGGCCGTAGTTGTTGAACATCCGCGTCACGACGCCGGGCACGCCGAAGGCATCGTGGTAGTTCATGGTCAGGAAATCGGCCGCGACCTTACTGGTGGCGTAGATCGACTTGGGGTTGATCGGCGAGCGCTCGTGCAGGATGAGGCCGCCGTCCCGATCGAAGTCGTGCTGGTGAGCGACCGCCTCGTGCACATTGCCGTACTCCTCAGAGGTGCCGGCAGTGTCGAACTTCTCCAGCTCGAGCCCCTGATCGATGATCGACTGCAAGAGATTGAGCGTGCCGACCGTGTTCGCCATCACGGTCTCGTAGGGACGGTGCCACGACTCCCCGACGTGCGCCTGGGCGCCGAGGTGGAAGACGTAGGGCTTGTCGGGCGCCTGGCGCAAGTCCTTGAGCAGGTAGTCGACCGAGGTCTTGTCGGTCAGATCGGCGAAGTGGACGCTGATCTGCCGCTTGAGGTGACCGATGTTGTTGAGAGCACCGCTCGACGTCGCGCGAACGAAGGCGTGGACGCGCGCGCCCAGCTCGACCAGCGCTTCGGTCAGATGCGAGCCCATGAAGCCGTCGGCTCCCGTAATGAGCACCGTGCGATCGCGATAGATATCGCCGAACTCATCGCGAAGCGCCGCGAGTGCTTGTTCGGACCAGGGAGATTCTTGGCTCATGAGTTCATACGCCTTTGGTATCGGAGGGAAAGACTAGTCGGCTACCGGTTCGAGCGCTTTCCCGATCGACTCCCGTTTGTTGACGTGTGTGTTCGAACCATCTGCAAACGCTGCTGAGGTGAGTGAGAACTGCCTGATCCGAGTCAATTGTCTAGATTAGGTAGCCGTGGCGAAGACGATGGCAGAGACCGTTGTCCTCTCAAGCCGCTTGCCGGCTCGCGAGACCCGGCGATGACGGCGCCCATTCTGTCGGTGATTGTCATCAGCTACCGCAAGGGAGAGCTTCTGGAAACGTGCCTTCTCTCGGCGCAGGCGGCGCTGCGGCAGGTTGCAGGCGAGACGGAGCTGATTTTGGTGCTAAACGGAGCTTCCCCGGACGAACACGTGGTCAGTGAAAAACTTGTCGCGAGCATCGACGTTGTCTACGAGCCCGAGAACATCGGATTTGCGCCGGCTGTCGTCGAGGGAGTCAGGCGGTCGAAAAGCGAATGGATCGCGCTCCTGAACGACGATGCGCTCGCCGATCCGCAGCTGTTCGCGAGCATGCTCGCCGTCGGCTCGTCAGCGAGCGACATCGGCTCTGTGGCCGCCCAGATGCGTTTCTTCGATCGTCCCGAGATGCTCAACTCGGCCGGCGTCGAGGTGGACAGGCTCGGTGTCGCCTACGATCGTCTGCTGGGCGCGCCGGTCGGCGAGAGCGAGACCGAGCCGACCGAGGTCTTCGGGGCGAGCGGCGGCGCGGCGATGTACCGGCGGACGATGCTGGATGAGATCGGCGGCTTCGACGAGTCCTTCTTCGCCTATCTCGAAGACGTTGATGTCGCCTGGCGCGCCCGTATGCGCGGCTGGCGGTGTCTCTACGCCCCAGACGCGATCGTGAAGCACCACCACTCGGCGACCCTCGGTCACGGATCGAGCCGGAAATACTTCCTGGTCGGCCGGAATAGGGTGCGACTGCTCGCCAAGAACGCCAGCACGGCTCAGCTCAGGCGTTACATGCCTTGGATCCTGGCACAAGACCTCGCCTACGTGAGCTTCATCGCTCTGAGTCAACTGACGCTTGCTCCGCTTCTCGGCCGCCTCACCGGGCTGAGGGAGTGGAGACGCTATCGGCGGGCGGGTGCTGCTGGTCGCCGCGAGATCCCGCTGTCCCGCGCGAGCGGCCTACGGGCCGCGCGGCGGCGCCAAAAGGTCTGGCTGAAGAAGGCCCTTTAGGTTTCGACGGGTATCTCGGTCGGCTTCGTGTCGTCGAGCCAGGCGATCGCCGCCAGGATGGAGATGATCCCGAAGGCGGCGAAGAGGTACGGATTAGTGGCGCCGGCGAGCATGATGCTGAGGACGATCGCAAAGGGGACGGAGGCGGCTCGCAACGAAATGCCCTCCGGCGGCGGCCTCTTCTTTATGCGAATGCGCAAGGAATCCCAGAGCAAACGGAGTGGGAACGAGAGATAGATAAGAAGGCCGATGATGCCCGCCTTGAACAACAGAGCAATGTAGGAGAGCTCGAAGGCGTAGGAGGGGCCCCACTGCCTGGCGACCGCGCCGAAGCCGTAGCCGAGAACCGGCCGTTTGCGGATGAGGCGGAAGAGGATCTTCGCCTCCTCGACTCTCATTCCGTTCGAGGCCTCTCCGAAGGAGTCGGCCGAAGAGGGCTTGAGAGTGGAGGAGGAGGAGGAGGAGGAGGAAGAAGAAGAAGAAGAAGAATGGCCGGGCTTGGAGGGAGATGGGCCGAGACTGACGATCGAGGCCGAGCGACTGAACACGTAATCCCGGAGCGAGAATCCGTTCAGAGCTCCGCCAGCCGCGATAAACCCCCACATCACGGCCGTCGCCACTACGACCAGAGCCGCCCGCTTCAGCGTCGGCGAGCCGAGCGCGATGACCATGATCACCGCCACCGCTCCGCTGACCCAGAGGCCTCTTGTGTAGGTGGCGAGAAGATCGATCGAGAGAACGGCGTAAAGAACCCAGGGCCATATTTGCCGCGGGCGCGTGACCAGGCGCCACACGATCAGAGCGAGGCCGACCTGAAGGAAGAGGCCGCTGCCGGTAAACAGCCTGAACCGGCTGAATACGCCGTAGTCCTGGTAGCCGACGACGCCGCCCATACCGAGACGAACCAAGAGCGCGTTGTACATGGTCGTGTCAAGGGCGACCAACTTGGTTGCCGTGAGCGTGACCAGTACCAGGGTGAGCACTCCATTTGCGGCGCAGGCAGCAAGGAAAAGATTCCGAAACCAGTTGCCCTGGCGGCGGGTCAGGAGCGCGACGACGACGAGAATGAAGGCGAAGAAAGCGAAACCGTTGCCGTCTGCGAACACGTCGCCGCGGACGTTTCCGTTGTACAAACCCAGCGACATCCAGACGACAGGAATGATTACGGCGAGCGCAAGTGCATGCAGCCCGTACCGTCCCAACTCCAGACGCCGAGTTCGTCTCCACTCGCTCGCGATGATCGTCAGCGCTCGCGTCATGACCACCGCATCCAGGAAGTTCCGGCCCGATACGCCTCCCGTGACGTACGTCCATTGGCCGCCCGTCCCGGCTAGTACGAGCTCGAAGATGGCGATAGCGACGACGGCTCTGAAATCAACGACGGCAAGGGCGATGAACGAGATAACGAGAAGCGCCTTCAATGCACCCTCCGCAGAGGATGTGGTGCCTGTCGCGGTCAGCGCAACGAGACTGAGGATGCAGCTTGTTGAAACGGCCGTGAGTATTAGTGCGGTAGCCCGGTCGTAGCGAAAATGCGACGATAGAGTCATATGCGGGAAAGCCTCAAGCATATTCGTACTCATCTTCGAGTATTCGCTTAGCACTCGCTTCCGCGGCATCATATCGTTCTTTATCGAACATAAGCGAGTGACCACTTCCGTCTGAGCTAGCCCAAGCGTGAGCGTAATAACCGCTCCGGCCGGCGTGCGCGACGGTATATCCAAGCCGGTGCACGTCGTAGAACCACTCAGTAGCGATATCCAAGTACATCGCTCCGAATGGGGTGCAGGCACCATATGGACTGGTAACTCGGCGCGCCTTTTCCATATTGATCATGCAGGCCCACTCGTTCAATCGGCATTCCGGCAACGGCCAAGTCGAATCACGCCGGTAACGCGAGTAGAACTTCTGCCTGGAACCGGGATGCTCGCGTATTAAGTCTCGGTATTCTTTCGGAGTCGGTCGATACTCTAGATACCGATCGCTCGAGCATAAGTTGGCTGAGCTTGCGGGGCAATTCCAGCACATACCTACTTCGCCGATCCCGATATTGTCGCCGATAGATCGCATGAATAACGTCGCAACGTCGGCAGAATAGAGGACATCATTGTGGGTAATGAAGAGGAACTTCTTATCGGTAGATTCCCAAGCGTATTGATATCGAAGAGATTGGCGGAAGACGCGGTAGCGAAAGAGAAAGTGCCAATACTTAGAGGGACGAACCCAGTAGTGGAACCGCGGGACGAAGAGAATATATCTGCCGGCAAGCCGCTTGAAGAGAGCGTCATAGAGATGCTCGGTCCCCGGCGCGTCGATCGTAAAGTAAATCTTGTCAACGAGATCGCCAGAGTGCTTTAAGAGCGAAAGTAGGGTTAAGGCGGTCTGGTACGGCTTGCGAAAGACGTTGATCGCAACATCGATCTTGACCGGTTGAGAAGGGCTCATGGCGGTAGTCACTGGTCAGACGAGACGCCGTCGAGAGGCATTTGGCGCCTTGGGTGCTCGTCGGGTGGCACTCCAGCCATGCAACTGGCCCAGGACACGATTTGAGGTAAGCATCGTTGTCGGTTCTCGTTCGGTTCTAGTCCGCGTCAGCAACGAAATATCGGGCGGCGGCCAGGCGACGCACGCTTCGATAAAAAAGAGCTACTGAAGCGTTCTTGGCGATCGTGCCCCCCGGCTACACAAGCCATGATAGAGAACAGATTCGCTTGCCCGCGCGCGCGACTACCTCCGGCTTCGTGAAGGAACCGAGTCTCGCGGCGTTTATCGCTGCCGATGACCGGCAAGGCCACTCGGTGGCTCTGATCGGTATCCGAGTCGTAGGCGAAGCTCTCGTCGCAGCTGTCGCCGCTGGGCGAGACTCCGCCTGTTACTCCGAGGGCCCTGTATCTCTTGGCGTGCTGACCGGTGCCCTCTTCGCGACATCGTTATGTCGCCGGTCGCTCGGCGAGTGAGGATCGTGCCGGTTGAAGCCTTCGATTCCCGCCGTACGCCGCGCCGTTGTCGACGAGGACAGTCGTGAAGGCCGCCAAGCCTGGTTGCCCGGCGCGTCGAGAGGCATAGGGTGGGAATGCCTCCTCGTCCCAGTTGGAGATGACGACGGAGATGAACGGCGTTAGGTTAGTCTGGTTCCGTTTGATGTCTTCATCTGCCAGCCTTCATGTCCCCGCAGCCAGCCGCACCAGCGCGCTCATAGCGTCTTGCGCGAGCTTCGTCTCACCTCTTCGAACACGCGCCGAGCCTCGTTTTCGTCGCCTTTCGTGTCGGTCGTCACGGGCCCAAGAGGCGAGAACGAGGCAGGGATTCTACAATGAGCGCACTTCGCGGTTACTCAGCCCGGAGACGAGCCGCTAATGCCAAGAGTCAGCGTCATCATCCCCGCCTATAACGCCGAGGCTTTCCTGACCCGTGCTCTGCGCTCGGTAGTGGCTCAAACGTTCAACGACTACGAGATCGTTCTCGTCGACGATGGATCGACGGACGGAACCGCGGAGATAGCCCGATCCTTCAAGCAGGTGCGCTACTTCCATCAGCCGAACCGGCGCCAGCCGGCGACTCGCAACCGCGGCCTCAAGGAGGCAAAAGGCGAGCTGATCGCCTTCCTCGACGCCGACGACGAGTGGTTGCCCGAGAAACTCGAGCGCCAGCTCGCCTTCATGAGCGAGCGCGACTCGGAGATCTCGTTCACCGACACCTACGTGAGCAGCAAGGGCAAGCGCGTCGGGCGCCACAGCGACTTGGTGCCTCCGTGCGACGGCGACATCCTGCTGGGGTTGCTTCGGCAGAGCTTCATCACCATCAACACGGTGGTGGCTCGCAAAGAGCTGCTCGAGCGGGTAGGCGGATTCGACGAGAACGTCCCGTTTCGCTCCCACGAGGATTACGATCTCTGGCTACGCCTGGCTCTGGCCGGTACGCGCTTCGACTATCTCGACGAGCCGCTCGCCATCTACCACCGCGGATTCGCGAGCGATTCATCAGATCGAATCTCCATGCACGAGCGGTATCTCGAGGCTCTGGAGTATTTCGATGCGAGCTACGAGCTTCCCCCGGAAGCGCGCAGCCAGGTGATCTCGACCTTGAACCGGACGAATGCCGCGCTCGGCCGGATGCTGCTTCAGCAAGGCCGGCTCCGAGAGGCGGCTCCCCATCTCCGCCGCGTCGCCCCCGACACCATGCGGCATCGGTTGCTACGTGCAACGGGTCGGGTGCTTTCGCTCTTCGTTCGCCCGAAATAGAGCTTTGGCGAAGTCGCGGCGGGCTAGCCGTGAAAGCCTTTGAACCCGAGCCGGCGGAACACTCGGTTGACTCGCATACCCAGAGCGCGGAAGCGGGAGTTGGCGAGCCTGAGGTAGACGAGCCGCCGGTACCCGTAGAACAGCGGCACCAGGAAATGACCGCCGTAGGCGCGAGAGATGCGACGGTGCTCTCTCCAGGCCCTCGAGCTCTCGGAGATCGTCTTGGAAGTGCCGTGAAGGCGAAAGCCCGACCAGCACCTGTCCACGCGATCGAGACGCAAGCCGGACTTTGCGATCCGGATCCAGTAGTCGTAATCCATGGCGTAGCGGTGGTCGGGGTTGAGATATCCGGCGCGCTCGAAGACCACGCGACGGAAGAACGTCGAGGGCTGCGGAATCAGGTTGCCCTGGTTCAGCATCCGCCCCAGATCGAACGGCAGCGTCCGCACTTTTGCGCGTTCGCGGTCGTCTGCTTCGATCTCCATGAAATCGCTGTAGACGAGCGCCGTCTCGGGGTGAGCCTGGAGATACTCGACCGCTTCGCGAACGGCGCCGGGGTAGTAGACGTCATCGGAGTTGAGCCAGCCGATGATCTCGCCCCTGGCCTTCTTGAATCCCTTGTTGATGGCCGAGGACTGACCGTTGTCGGGCTCGGACAGCCAGTCGAGATTGGGGTGCTTCTTCAGGATCTCGATCGTCCCGTCGCTCGAGCCTCCGTCGATCACGATGTGCTCGACGTTCGGATAGTCCTGACTCTCGACGCTCGCGATTGTCCGCTCGATGAACGACGCCTGGTTGAACGAGGGCGTGATGATCGAGACGAGCGGTTGGCTCTCGTGACCGTGCACTCGCAGCCTCAATCTTTACCGACCGGTGTGGCCGCCAGCGGCCGAGTCCGCTCGATCAGGAAGCTGTGAATGTCATCGGTAACGGGAAAATCCTTCCGGATCCGCAACCCGAACCGATCCAGGCGCATCTCCAGTTCACTCAGATTCAAGTAGGTCGCATATGTGTTCTGGCCCACATAGCCGGAAGCGGTCACCGAGTAGGACGCCTCGTCGGTGAGCCGCTGGCGGTGCAGGAGAAGCAGGTTCGATGTGTTCGCGAAAAGCACGTCGAGCACAGTCCAGAAGTCCTCGATCACGTCGACGAGCGCGCTCGCCATGATGATGTCGAAGTTCAAATAGTCGAGACGCGGCTCGAAAACATCGTCGACGACGAACTCCGAGTGCGACCAGAGAGAGCGCGCCGTTTCGATCATCGCCGGCGAGTAGTCACAGCCCGTGTAGTCGAAGCGGCCCGGATGGAATCGGTGGAGAAGCTCGGAGTAGTGCCCTACACCACAACCGATATCGAGGAATCGAGAGGCGCGAATGTCCCCGCTCAGGAGGACGTAGTCGACGATATCGAGGAATGCTTTGAACGGAGCCACCTCGGTGGGGTCGCGAAGCTCTTCCTCGATGAGCGCTTTCTGCTGTCTGGCAACGTCGGGATCTTTCCAGGAATCCTTCAAATTTCCCTCGGGCATTGCGGGCGCGGCGGTGGGGCGCAAGACTCGTTTAGCGATACGCCAACCCCATCGCAGCGGCGGAATCGAGCCCAACAAGCGCCTCAATCGGGCTCTTCTCTGGATTCGAAGACGCTCGCGTTGCGCGTGGGGTGAGACCTCGCCGATGCCGTGCGAATAGCCGGGCTCCATGGCTCGGGTTTTATCGATTGCTCGCCGAAGCGCTTTTGTGTAGGCGGGGTAGAGGAGCTTCTCGTTCGCGCTGCTCACCCCGTACTCGGGGTAGGCAAGAACGAAGTCCTTGCCATCGCCGACGATCTCGAGCGAATGGAGATGACTGAAGATGAGCGGCTCTCCGTCGACCAGGATCTCACCGCTCTTCTTCCTGATCGAGTATCTGTCGAAGTTCCAAGGAGCGAGCCCCGCTCCCTTGTGTTGCAAGACGACGACGCCTTCGAACCGCTCCGGCCAGTCGTCGAGATACTTCTGGTCGCCCATCTTGCCGTCTTCGACACGGTGGTAGCACCACTCATTGCATCGGTCGCGCCACCACGTCAAACATGTCCGGGCGCGTTCGTCGTTTCTGAACACCATGAACCCGACGTTGTAGATGCCCGAGTCCTCGGCCAGGGACTCCCATTTGGGTCCGTAGCGGTGACCGACGATACCGATCGATCCCTCGCCGAGCTCCTCGTAAACCGGCGCGGGATCGCTCGTGAAGAAGAGATCTGCATCGAGATAGCTGATCGCCTCGAGCCCGGGCTCGTGCTCGAGTAGGTAGAGCGGCAGGCTCGGAGTGCAGGTCCAGCAGTATTCGACCTGCGTGCGAGTCTGTTTTGCCGCGAGTAGATCCTGGTCCTCGAACTGGGCGAGAGACAGAAGTTCGACGCTGGGCAGATCGAATCGCTCGAGAATGCCGAACGCCGTATCGTCCATGCACAGAATCCACAGAGTGAAGTCACTGACGTGGCGCCGAAGCGACTCGTGGAGAGCCAGCCCCTTGAACAGGTAGTTCTTGTCGAACAGTGTGCAGAAGTCGTAGTGCATACGTCGATATCCGTGAGCCTAGCTAGCGGTGGCCGATAGAGGCTCCGTCCCGCCTCGTCTCGGTTATTTGCCACCCTCTGCCCGGAGCACCATCGCTCCCAAAGCGTAATAACGCGCGCTTCCGACCTCCGAGAGAGCCTCCTCCCGGCTTGACGCGATCCACTCGTTGCGCGCGTTCTTGCGGAGGTACGAAGACTCCAGAACGCGATAACCGTCAAGCAGCTTGGGGAGCCGGTCCGGACCATAGACACGGTGCAACGGACGGAAAATCGCGTCCCGCCCCACCGGAAGCACGAGGACCATGTGCCCGTCCGGGGACAGCAGGCTTCTCAGCTTGGCCATCGCTTCGATATCTCCGTTCAGTCGATCGGCCGATCCGTATCTGCCAGCGAGCCCGACATGTTCGATCGTTGAGCAGTTCATGATCAGATCGAAGCGGTCGTCTTCCTCACGGAGATCCATTACATCGACGTGGCGAAACTCGATGTTGGGGTAGCTGAGCGAGAACTGGAGGGGCATGAGGTCGATCGCAAGCACGCGCGCGCCGGTACTGCCCGCCGCCAGGGATAGAAAGCCCGAGCCGGCGCCGAAGTCGAGAACGGATTTGCCTGGACCAGCGAAGCGACTGATGCGTGCAGCGACGTAGCTCCACTCGATATCCCGATCGCCCGTCAGATCGAGAGCGCTCGAGCCGAGCTCAGGAAGGTGCTTGCCACAAAAGGCGTGCGGATGCGCTTCGGTCGGCGGCTCTTGCTCTGTCCACCGGCAATCGCTGCCCACGTATCGCTTGTAACGGGCCCCGAAGCCGCAAACCTCGCAACGCGGGTTTCCCGTCAAGACCCGGGACATGACTCTTCTAGCTCTCAACAGCATGCTCTCGTCCTCGCTTCATGTCCGTGATTGTCCAAGACGGTCGTCGAGCGGCTCATTCGCTAGCGTCGATCTGTCGGCATACGTACTCGACCTCGCTCTCCGTCAACTGCGGGAACATCGGCAGCGAGAGGACTTCGGACGCTGCGGCTTCGGCTACCGGATACGCTCCCTCGCGTAGGCCGAGTTCGCGGTAAGCGCCCTGCAGATGAACCGGGACCGGGTAGTGGATGAGAGTTGCGACTCCGCGCTTGGCAAGCGCCGCGGCGAGCACGTCGCGCCTTGGATGGCGAATGACATATAGGTGCCAGGCATGAACCGCGTAGTCCATACACACGGGGCGGCGCACGAGCGAGTTGCCGATCATTTCCTGGTAGATAGCGACGATCCGGCGGCGGCGCTCGTTCCAGGCGTCGAGCCGCTTTAGCTTGGCCCGCAGAATGCCTGCCTGAATCTCGTCGAGTCGGCTGTTGAAGCCCTTGACCTCGTGGTAGTAACGACGCTCCTGGCCGTAGTTCCTGAGCATCCGGATTTGCTGCGCGCCGTCGCTGCTTCGCGCTACGACTGCGCCTCCGTCTCCGTAGCAGCCCAGGTTCTTGCTCGGGTAGAAGCTGAAAGCGCCGAAGTCACCCATGGTGCCGGCCTTGCGCCCCTTGTACTCGCCCCCGGATGCCTGAGCGGCGTCCTCGACGACGACCAGCTCGAACTCTCGTGCGATATCCATGATCGGATCCATGTCGGCGCATTGGCCGTAGAGATGCACGGGAACGACCGCCTTCAGCCGTCGCCCGAGGCGCGGTTTCTGAGCAGCCACGAGCTCGCGCAGCCTATCCGGGTCCATCGTGAAACTCGCCGCGTCGATGTCCACAAACAGCGGCGTCGCGCCCGCCGCGCTGATCGCCGAGACGGTCGGGACGGCCGTATTGGGCACCGTCACGACGTAGTCGCCCTGCTCGACGCCACCGGCGACGAGAGCCAGGTGGATTGCCTCGGTTCCGGAACCGACTCCGACGACTGGTGAGCCCCCCAGATAGGTAGAGAACTCCGCCTCGAAGCCTTCGACCTCTTGACCGAGAACGAACCAGCCGGATTCGATGACCCGATCGACTGCCGCCCTGATGTCTCCCCCGCAGTCGACGAGCTCTCGCTTCACGCTACCGAACGGCACCTTCATCGTCTCGGCGCTGTCTTTCACCAGTACTGAGGCTTGTTGTGACGGTAGAAATCGACCGTCTGCTTGACGCCGGCGCGGAGGGATGTAATCGGCTCCCAACCTACGATGCGCCGAATCTTGGAGATGTCCGAGTAGAAGTCCCCCGGTTCCTGAGCGGCGCGCTCTTGAGTGAACGGAGCAAACTCCCAGTCGCCCGACCCGGCCTCCTCGATCGCAACCTTGGCCAGCTCGAGGAAGCTCGACGCCTTGTCGTCACCGACGTTCAGCACCTCGCCGTAGGCCTGCTCGGAACTTGCGGCCATGAGGATGGCATCGACGCAGTCCTGAACGTACAAGAAGTCGCGCAGGATCTGGCCGTCACCGAACACCCTGATCGTCTCTCCGTCGATCGCCTGCCGAATGAACCAGTTGGCCACGCCAAAGCGGCTATGCAGCATCTGCGCCCGCTCGCCGTAGATGTTGGTGAGGCGCAGCGTGACGGAGCTGATGCCGTGGTTGTCGTGGTAGATCTTGAATATCTTCTGCGACGTCAAGCTCGAGAGTTCATAGAGGCCCTTCGGATTGATCGGCGCGTCCTCGCTGGCGGGTAGCTTCGCGACGGATCCATACTCGCCGCGGGTTCCCGTGTACACCAATCGAGCTTCGGGGTTGAACTTCCGGCAGGCCTCGAGCAGCACGACCGACCCTTTTATGTTGATGTCGATGTCCGAATAGGGATCGGTCAGGCTCAGTACATGGTCGTTCTGGCCGGCCAGATGGAAGATGAAGTCCTTACCGCGAACGACGTAGTTCATGCTGTGCTCGTCCCGGATATCGGAGAAGTTCACGACGACTCGGTCGCGAACGGGCTCGACATTGAAGAGATTGCCTCCGAGGCCGGGGATCATGGCGTCCATCAGCAGGACGTGGGCGCCGCAGTCCACGAGCCTCGCGGCCAGGTTGCTCCCGACGAAGCCGAGCCCGCCGGTGACAAGCACCTCTTTGCCCTCGAACGCCTTCCTCAGCTGATCGTTCACGTTCTTCCCCCGGTCGATCCGTCCGCCTACAGGTGGGCGGCGATGATCTGTTCCAGCTCCTTCATTCGCTGCGAGTAGGTGTGGTCTCGAAGTGTACGTTCCTGACCAGCCCGAGCTATCGCCACTCGCTCCTCGTCGTGGCCGAGGTAGTAGCGGATCTTCTCTATCAGATCGCGGGCGTCGCGGTAGGCGACCACTTCCGTGCCGACCTCGAACAGCTCACCCAGGTTATCCTTCTCGTCGGTGAGAAGCATGGCGCCGGCGCCCGTTGCCTCGTACAGGCGCATGTTGTTGGCGAAGGCCTCGTTCTCGGGCGAGACGACGCCGTGGCGGTTGAGCGTGATCTTCGAGTTGAAGAGAATGCCGTACATATCCGTCCCCCAGGCCTCGCCGTGGAAGTGGCGACGGAGCGCAGAGCCGGCGGCGATGCTCTCACCATTGTGACCCCAGACGTCGAAGTCGATCTCTCGCGCCACCTTCTCCAGCAGCGCCGTGCCGGCCGCGTGCACCCGCTCGAAACCGCCGACGAATGACACCTCATATGGAGACTCTCTTCGGGGCAGACGCTCGAGCACGCTGGGCTCGAAAGCGATCTTCAGGTACTCGCTGTCGATGCCCATGCTCCGGAACCGCTCGACGTAGCCCGGGAACGAGCTGAGGATCAGGTCACAGCCGCGAAGGAACGGCTCCGGAGGCGCCAAGCAGGCGATCTGCCCGACGATCAGTTTCACGAAGGGGCGTACCGAGGCGATGAAGTGCGGCTCGCAAAGAGCGAGGTTTTGCAGGTAGAGGACGTCGGGGCGTTCGGCACGGATCCGGAGAGCGAGCATCGCGAAGGTGCGGTCGGATCTCACCAGGCGCCTGACCCGAGGGATCTTCCTGACCGCACTTCGGATCGCGAACGGCGTCGCCGTCAGGACGCCGCAGTTCTCTGCGATCCACTTCTCCTGGAGCACCCTCTCGTTGGCGAC
Source organism: Actinomycetota bacterium (assembly GCA_003132665.1). Lineage (GTDB taxonomy): Bacteria > Actinomycetota > Thermoleophilia > Gaiellales > Gaiellaceae > Fen-549. Next base: position 104,223 of record PKYN01000019.1, on the reverse strand, counting down.
GACATCGTGCACCTCGTGCCCGAGCAGGCGCAGATTCTTCGAATAGAAGTCGGAGGTGCCGAAGCGGGTCGCCAGCAGCGCTTCGAGCGTCTCCTCGTAGCCTGCGCGGTCAAGCTCAGGGTGCTGGCCATGAAAGGTCTCGATGAAGGCCGGATAGTAGGTGTCGGCGATCAGGAGGCTGAAGCTCACGGCGCACCTCGCGGCGGTCTCACAAGCGGGACTCGATGATCTGCTCGAGCTTCTTCATACGCTCCAGGTAGCTGTGATCGCGAAGCGTCCGTTCCTGCCCGGCTCGCGCGATCGCGGCGCGGTCGTCCTCGTGGCTCAGATAGTGCTGGATCTTCTCGACGAGATCGTTGGCACCGCGATAGGCGACCACTTCCGTGCCGACCTCGAACAGCTCGCCCAGGTTGTCCTTCTCGTCGGTGATCAGCATGGCGCCGGCGCCGGTCGCCTCGTACAGGCGCATGTTGTTGGCGAACTGCTCGCTTGCCGAGCTGTGCCGGTTGACGACGATCCGGGCGTTGAAGAAGAGGTTGTACATCTCCAGGCCCCAGGCCTGGCCGTGGAACTTCCTCCGTAGTGGCGAGTCCTCGGCCAGCTTCTCGGCGCCGTAGCCCCAGAAGTCGAGTCCGATCGTGCGAGCAGCCTGTTCGAGAGCTTCTGTCGCCTCGACATGTACGTCGGCGATGCCGCCGACGAAGACCGTGTCGTAGGTCGTCTGCGATATGGCCAGTCGTTCGAGCAGCGTGGTCTCGAAGCCGATCTCGAGGTATTCGCTATCGATCCCGAGCGCCCGGAAGCGTTCCACGTAGTGCGGGAACGAGGTCAGGATGAGATCGCAGCCGCGGAGGTACCGGACCGGCAGCGGTGGGCACGCGATCTGCCCGACGATGAGCTTCACGAACGGCCGGATCGCGCGAACGAAGCGCGACTCGCAAAGACCGATGTCCTGCAGATACAGGACGTCCGGGCGCGTGGCCTCGACCTGCTTGGCCAGCAGCGGAAGAAGCCAATCGGGCCGGCGGGCAAACCGCCGCAGATATGGAACACCGGCAACGGCTCGGCTCAGAGGAGCCATGGGAGGGGTCAGACTCAAACCGTGAGCGGCCGCCCACTTCGCCTGCAGCATCCGATCGTTGGCGACTATGTCGGCCGCATCGTGCCCCAGCAGTTGCAGGTTCTTGGAGTAGAAATCGGACGTACCGAAGCACGTGGCCATCAGTGCGCCGAGGGTTTCGTCGTAGTTCGCGCCGCCGAGCTCCGGGTGAGTTTGATGAAACGTCTCGAGGAAGGCGGGGTAATACGTGTCAACGATCAGAAAGCTGAGAGCCACGACTACGTCCTCGTTTCGACCCGGCGCCTCTTCGCGACGCGGTGCCAGTACCACTTGTCTCTGACGAAGTTGACAACGCGATAAACCGGAACGAACGGTCGCATCAAGGGATACCGCGCGGGCGGATACACGAGTGGCCATGTGTCGAGCGCTCTGCGTAAATGACGCCAGGCTCGAACCGGCTTCCCGCCGGGGCGCCTGATCTTCCAGGTCGCATCGGAGAGCAAGAACTGCGTCTTGTTTGCATGGTCGAGAAGCCCGCGGTTGGCCAGCGATTCCGGGTCTTTCCAGGTTCCCTTCAGCGGCCCGGGATGGTGAGCGTAGTCGTGTGTCTGGTGAACCAGCTCAACCGCGCGGGTCGCGTTGATGACGGGGATCCTTTCGGCCCGCGCGTTGTACACCATCCAGTTGTCCCAGCCGGCTCGACCGACGACGAAGGCCGGCATGTCGCGAATCATCCCGGTCGGGAACACGAAGTAATCCATACCGGTGGGGCCGTGGGGCGACCCGTGCTCTCGCGCTTGAGCAAGAAGGCGGGCCTGCCAGCCTTCGCTGAAGTCCAAAGGCTCGGTGATGTCCAGATCCGTTCGCTCCCCGAGCATCAGGAAGCGAGGGAACTCGATTCCGGCCGCCGTCGCCGGCAGGTCGTTCAGCGCGATGACGTCGCTGTTCAGATAGCAAGTCAGTCGGTGCTCCGCCAGATCCTGCGCGCGATTGAAGGCCCAGTCGAGACGCGGCGTGCCGTGCTCGTTGCGCTCGATCTCGGCGACGTGAACTGCGCCGATCTCTGTCGCCGCCTCGGCGACGCCCTCCTCATCGCCAAAAATGATGATCTGGCACCTGGGATCGAGGAACGTCCAGCTGCGCAAGGCGTTCATCTGGATGACACCGACGTGACCGGCGAAGGGCTTCGGGATGGAGAAGATCGTGAACATGAGCGACGGCTAGGCCTCCTCCGACAGATCGAACGTACGTCGCCAGGTCATTTCTCGTTGCGCCTCCTCAGCGCTTGTTCGATTGGCAACAGCACCATGTAGGGTGAGTAGAACTCGCTGTGTCTTCTCGTGCGAGCCGAGAAACCCAGTCTCCGCAAGACCCATGACACCTTGCGAACGCCGAGGAGGAGGTTCAGCGATCTCTCCGGTCGGGTCAAGGGTCCTTTTAGTAGCTCGCGATTGATCATTTTCACGTAGTCCGGCCTGACAACCTCGCGCAGAAGGGTCACATCCAGCGGCCTCACTGGAATCGCACGGAGTCCCTGCATGTCCAGGGTGTTCTCAGTGGTTGCCTCCAGGTTCATCGACTCGAGATCCAATCCCTCTGCGCGAAAGAACTCCGTTTGCCATAGTCGCTCGCGCCGTCGCTCGGCCGGGAGGTTGAGCATAGCCATGGCAACGTCGATGTCGAGAAACGGCGACCACCACCGATACCCGAAGTGCTCCGGGACGATTCTGAGGTAACACAACAACATGAGCTTGAAGCGCATTGCTTCCACGACCCGAAAGCGATCGTCCTTCAGGAGGTCTTTCTGGGCGTGCCAGTAATTCGATAAAAGGGATTGCTCGCTTCGAAGCAGGCTTTGGTCCGAGTCTCCTCGGAGGCCATGTGTGTAACCGAGGCGCCTTACGTCATCGGAGTTCTCCAGTGCGGGGATGGACACATTGCCCGCCCAACCGTCGCCAATGATGCCGCTGAGAAGCGGATTACCCCCATCGATTCTAGGAAGTATCTTCTCGTAGAATTCGAAGTGATACATACCGTGGGCATGGGTCGACACCCCAAAAAGCTCGTCCCAATCATCTAGATATCGATGAAACTCGTCGAGTTGTATTCGCTCCCAGCGAAACCCTAAGGTCTCGGAAAGCCGTTGAGCGAGAACTGCCTCGTTGGATTCGGCCTGATTCTCAGACACACCGTACGTGAATGAACGAATCCTTGCTTTGTCTTGGAGGCACCAATTCAACAAGCGGGAGTCGTAGCCGCTGCTGGTGGGGACGACGATCTCTCCTTCGACAGAACGTTCCCACTTACGAACTTTCTCTCGAGTCAAATCGATGACGTCACTCTCGGACAAGCGATAATCCATCCAAGTCGCAACCGGGTCGTCCAAGTACTCGACACTCAGTCTCCCTTGCTCGTCTCGCCATAGCCGCGACGAGTGCCGCAAGAATTTGACATTCTCGATCGGCGTCTGCTCAAGCACCGAATAGCCAAAATCCAGGTAGTTGTTGAACCCTTCAGGACTGAAGCGGATATTGGCGTAATCGATTACTTCATGGATATTGCGGCTCGCCCGGCCAGTTGCGCTGTTGTAGAAGACTGGCTGCGAAGCGAGCCAGTCTGTCTCGAAGAGAAGCTCACTCAAGCTGGGACCGTTCCTCGCGACCAGGGCATCATCTCGTCGGCGAGGCTTCCAGTCTCCTCAGTGCGCTCGTCCTGGAGCTCGTCCGCGAGTACGCCCAGAGCGGTGGTCAACATCTGCCGATGGCTCTCACAGGCGATCATCGCGTACAAGAGCGAGTAGTCAGGCGGCGCACTACGAGTCGGTGGAGCGCTCTTGCTCGGACGTACTCGCTTGAGCATCGATTTCGCCGATCTTGCAGGCGTGGGTTGTCTGCTCTCGCGGTCGGCAGAGATACCCATGTACTTCGCTCCATAGTGGTAGAACGCGCGCAATGCAACTTCTTGCCAGAGTGCCTCGAACAAGTCGGAATCCCCGAGCGGCAGGTTGCAAAGATCGAAATAGCGGGCGTGGCTGTTCTGCTCCTCGGCGGTGCTGTCTTCGACGACAATCGTCTCGGAAGCGGGGTTATCCCGGATCTCGAGAGTGAACGTGCGCCAACGGTGGGGTACCGAGGAGACGTCGATGTCGGCGGCGAGTGACCACATCCCGTTGGGGTAATCGCGCCACTTGCCTGGGTCGACGGCAGCATTTCCCATTCCGTAGAAGATCACACCGTCTTTGTACGACTCGTATCCCTGAGGAACGTGAGAGTGGTGACCATGCACGATCGTCGCCCCGGCATCAATGTAGGAGCGATAGAGATGGCGAAAATACGGAGACGGCCATGGAGAGTCCTCGACGGCAGCGTGGACGGATACGATCACGGCGTCCGCCGTCTCGCGTAGCTCGTCGATAGCACGGTAGACCCACGGCCCAAGCTCGGCTACGCCCGCCGAGTTCCGTCTGGCAATCCCGAACTGGGCTTCGCAGCAGGAGATGATGCCTACGCGAGCTCCATTATCATCCACAACGATGGGTTGCATAGCGCTGCGAGCATCGACCCCGGCGCCACATGCTCTTATGCCCTTTTTGTCGAGCGACTTCATAGTTGCCTGCAGACCAGGAAGCCCGTAATCCATGATGTGGTTGTTGGCCAGGGTGAAAATGAACCGGCCGCTATCATTCGGCGGCTCGCACGAAAAGAGACTGGGTCCTGCCTTCGGTCGCGGAGCTAGGCTGTGCTCGGCAGGCAAGAGCGGACCCTCGAGATTGGCAAAATACGCGCTTGGAGTGAGACGCGGAGCCATGGTTACGCGTTGCATCTCGGGAGACCAGTCACCGATGAGTATCATTTGATCGCCACGACGTAGATCGACGAGAAACGTTGGTTTACATCGCGAGTCGAATCGTATTCTCTAGTGGTCACCGAAGTAAAGCCGGCTAGCCTGACCTTGGCGAGGATAGATTCGGTATCGAACATGGATTGGTGCCCTCCATCTCGATATAGCAACCAGATTATTCTGTCGAAGCAAGTGTCGTATAGGTCTTCTTGGTCGCGAGGTACGTCGTAAATATTCTCCTTCAGGAACTCGAAGTCGTGCCTGAGATAGGCATCGAGGTACGGATCGAAGTGAGGCACGGTGAAATCGAGTGACCCTCCAGACCGGAGCGCACGATGACATTCGGACAGCACAGTCACTACCATCGGTAGCTCGAGGTGCTCCAAGAAATGATCGGAGCGGATCTCTGCGATGGTATTGTCGGCAAACGGTAAGCCCCAGCGCAGATCCCAGCGAACGTCCGCTGTCTCCGATAGATCGATTCCGACGAAGCCGGGCCGTTTCGTCGGACCACAGCCGAGATCCAGGCTGATGGGCGCGGTAGATCGGGAGAGCTCGGCGGCTTTACGAAGGCCTTTCCTCCTGATGAATATCTGGTGGATAGAGGTTATTGTGTTTTCGACCGTTATGATGATCCGGCCTTTAGGTGGCGCTAAGCATCGACCATGCAGCATCGACGTAAACGATACCCATAGTAGAATCCCAGTGAATTTGATCGGGCTTGCGATCCATCCATTCGACGGTGACACGAGCCACATTCTCTATGTCATCAAGCTTTGCGCCTGGCTGCCACAACCTAAGATTGACGGTGTAGTTACCGGGTAGGAGTGGCAAGCTATGAATACGGCACGCGACGGAGCCATTACCCTGTAAGCGGGGAGGAATATTGTTAGGCTGGTAGTCACTTACGACGGTAAACGCGACGACGCCCTGCGCGTTGAGGAATTTCACACTGAACTGCGGAACGGTAATCGCTTCTGGAAAGTGATAGCCGATGCGCAAAGTTACAGGCTGACCATATAGGATTACGCCGTTGTCAGTCTCGATGTCAAACGACGTGAGAAGCGGATCGAACCCCCGAGCGCGGTTCGGATGATCAGTCAGATCTCCCGTGTAATCCGCGGAGCCTACGGCGGTGAGATAGTGATTTACGACGGCACCGATATCTCCCTCATACGCTATTCGTCCTTCGCTCAAGAGAATGCCGCGGTCACATAGGCTGGACACCGCGCCCATGTTGTGACTCACAAACAGCACCGTGCGGCCCCCCTCCTGCGTCTCCTGCTGCATCTTCCCGAGAGACTTCTTCTGGAACGCGGTATCGCCGACCGACAGCACCTCGTCGACGATCAGGATGTCCGGCTCCAGATGGGCAGCGACCGCAAATGCCAGACGTACGTACATCCCGGACGAATAGAACTTCACCGGCGTGTCCAGGAATCTATCGACCTCGGAGAATGCGACAATCTCGTCGAACTTCTTCGCGATCTCCTGCTTTCGTATACCGAGAATGGCACCGTTCAGGAAGATGTTTTCGCGGCCCGTGAGCTCCGGGTGAAATCCGGTTCCGACCTCCAGCAGGCTCCCTACGCTTCCGTGAAGGACAGCCCGACCTTTAGTCGGGAATGTGATACGCGAAAGGATCTTCAGCAACGTGGACTTACCGGCGCCGTTGGCACCGATCACACCGAAGATCTCCCCTTGTTGAACGTCGAAACTCACGTCGTCGAGAGCCCACACCGTCTCGCGAGCGGCGCCCTGAGTGATGTGAGGCTGGAACGGACGGCGGAGGATATTTGCGATGTCGTCACGCAGCGAGTCGTAAGCCGCATCGCGCTGATGGCTGATGACGTAGGCCTTGGACAGGCCGTTGATCTCGATGATCGGCGTCATAGGTAATCCGCGAAGCTGCGTTCCTGCCGTACGAAGTAGAGAAGGCCGAACGTGAACATGCAGACCAAGCTCGTCACAGAGATGCCGAGCATCGACCAAGGGATTGCTCCCTGGTGCAAGGCGCCGGCGCGCATGGTCTGGATCACTCCCGCCACTGGATTGAGGTAGAGAATCCACTGGTAGCTCTCGGGTACGAGCGAGACCGGATAGATCACCGGCGTGAGGAACAGGAGCGTGCTGATCATGAAGGGGACGATGAAGCCGACGTCGCGGTAACGGACGTTGAGGGCGCCGAAGAAGAGCCCCAGCCCGGTGGCTGCGATGAAGGTGAGCGCAAGCATGGGCAGGAGGAGTAGAACCCCCGCGAGCCCGGGCGTAATTCCGTAGAAGAGAAATAGAGCGGCGTACACCACGAACGCAAAGCCGAAGTCGACCATGTTGACGATCGTGGCCGAAAAGGGAGCGATAAGGCGCGGGAAATACACCTTGGAGACGACGGCTTTGTTGGTCATCATGCTGGTGCTGGTGGAACCCACGGCGGCGGAGAAGAAGTTCCAGAAGAGCAGGCCCGTATAGGAGAAGATGGCGTAAGGGATCGCGTTCGGCGATTTGATGTGCGCGACGCGGTTGAAGAAGACCGTGAATACAACAACAGTCACAAATGGGGCGAACATCGCCCAGACCACTCCGAGCGCGGTCTGCTTGTAGCGAACCTTGATGTCGCGCCAGGCGAAGAAGTAGAACAGCTCGCGATAGTGCCAGAGCTCTCTCAGATCGAGCCTGAGCACCCCACTGGGCTCGATGACGAGCTCAAGCGGCTTTGGCACGGACGGCTTCTCGCTGCGCTCGCTCGGTCGGGTTATCTCTTCGAGTTTCACTGGCCCTCGTTCGGAAGTTGAGTATTAGCCTCGGACCGAAGAAGCGACTAACCGGAGCGCAGTCGATTCGTGCGGTGGACGGCGGCGTCTAGAGGATACCCACGGCACGGAGGTGGGTGCTGGAGGCGATGAGAGTCATCCTAGTAGGCGCCGCGCCGCGTCACGATCGCCGAGAACGTCATCAACAGAATGCGCAAGTCGCGGAAGATCGACATGTTCTCGATGTACTCGCGCTCGAGCGCCAGGCGCTCGTGGAAGAACAGGGCGCCGCGACCGTTTACCTGCATCGGGCCGGTCAGCCCGGGCTTGACCGAAAGCCTGAAGAGGTGCTCGGGCTCGTAGCGCTCGACCAGGTCGAGCTGCTCCGGACGTGGCCCGACCAGGCTCATGTCGCCCTTGAGCACGTTCCACAGCTGCGGGATCTCGTCGAGGCTCGAGCGGCGCAGGAAGCGGCCTACGCGCGTGATGCGGGGATCGTTCTTTATCTTGAACATCGGCTCGGTGAGCTTGTCGAACGGAACGATCTCCTGCAGGTGATGCTCGGCGTCGGCGACCATCGTGCGGAACTTGCGCATGCGGAACGGTCGCTTGTTGTGGCCGGCGCGCACCTGCGAGAAGACGACCGGGCCGCGGCTGTCGAACTTGATCACGAGTGCGACGACGAGCGCGATCGGAGCGAGCAGAACGATCGCGACGCTGCTGACGGCGATATCCAGGACCCGCTTCAAGAGCAGCGTCGAGCGGGGAATGTTCCAGGTTCGGTATTCGAGCACCGGGAGATCCGCGATGTGGTTCATCTGTACGGCCGCCCCGAAGAGGTTCCTGGCCAGCGGAACCACGCTCAGCCTGATGTGCTGCCGTTGGCTGAGAGCGAAGAGCCTCTCGATCGTGTCTGCGTCAACCGACGCGGCCGCGACGACGATGCGGTCGACCGAGTGCCAGCGGCCGTCTCCATCGAGCAGTTCTTCGGGGTCGATCTGCGCGATCTCCGCGACGATGTTGAGATGTGCATCGGGGAAGAGCTCGACCTTGCGCCGGATCATTGCGACCTCGGAGCCGGAGCCGATGATGATCGTGCGCTCCGGCGGAGTGGCGTACCTCCAAAGGCGGCGGGTTACTCCGCGCAGCACGAACGCCGACAGGGAGGTGACGAGCATCAGATGCGCCGCGCCTGCCAGCGGCAACGAGCCCGGAAGAGGCAACCGCAGGAAGAACACGATGCCGATCGAGCCGAGTAGCGCCCAGGTCGCGATCAGCGGCGCCTCGTCGATCGTCAGGTGGCGGAGGGAGCGCTGATCGCGGTCATACAGTCCGAGGAGCTTCGCCAGTACAACCCACAACGGTATGAGCGTGATCGTCCAGAACAGCGCGTTGACGTTGCTTCCGAGCAGGAAGCCGACCGAAAGGCCGCCGAACAGCACGGCGAGGATGTCCGCGGCCGCGAGCATGCGCCGCAAAAGAGACTCGCGCCACTCGTTGGTCGAGGGCTCTGCCCAGACGTCGTTGTGTCCGGCGATCGAGCGCGAATCGGCGTATTTGGTTTTGCGTGACGGGGCGCTCGACATGAAGCTCATTATCGTCTCGTGATTGCGACCTGGCGATCGAACTTCCGGTGACTGCTTTCCGTCACTCCACCCGGCGACTTCTGGTGGTTTCGGCATCTCGCTCACGATTCCTGGCGAGTCCCAGCCTAACACGCGGCCGATTTCTTAGCTAATGGCAAAGTCATGGGTTCGAGCGGCTGCCTTTGGCGAGACGCGGTTTTCGATCGTGGATTCGGCGAACGATCACGCGCTTCCGTATCCCCACTCGCGCGCCCTGCGAACCAGGGGAGCGTCGGGATGAGAAAGGGCAACGCTTTCCCGGGCGCCGGCCTTTCCGCCCACTCTAGACCTGGAAATGTCAAGTGGTTGTAAAGGCTGATCGGCACACGAGCTGCCGCCGCCTGCGACGAGACTCCGCGGTAGTCTTGATGACCATGAACGGGCAGAAGGTGTTGAGCAGCGAAGGCGCCGGAGCTCGCGCCGTTCTGCCGGAACGCGCCGAGCCGGCGTAAGAGATCACGCTCCGGTGCTCGACATGATCATCCTCTCGTACCGCTGATGCAGCGCAGGCCACTCTTCGACACGATCGTTTGCCTACCGATCACGGAGTGGGCCGGTCTTCCACACAACTCCCGGCACCTCATGGCCTGCGCGAGCGCTGTCTACTCGGCTGAGGCGCGACCGTTTCGACGAGCATCGAGCACGCATTCGGGCTCGAGGATGTGGACTTTGACGCGGAGCGCCACTCTTGCGATGAATTCCCTGCGGGCGGGGCGGCGTAGCGTCTTCCAGTCGCTGCGCGTAAGGCGGGGAGCGAGACTATATTGAAGTCCGCGAACACACCAGTAGAGCCGTGTCCAGAGTTAGCGTCAACATACCCGCCTACAACGCTGAGGATTTTCTCGCCCGAGCGCTTCGCTCGGTCGAGGCGCAGACGTACAGCGACTACGAGATCGTTCTCGTCGACGACGGCTCGACCGACCGCACAGCCGAGATCGCGCGCTCGTTCGAAAAAGTCCGATACGTCCACCAGGACCATCAGGGCGAAGCGGAGGCGCGGAGCCGCGGGCTCGAGGAATCGCAGGGTGAGCTTGTCGCCTTTCTCGATGCCGATGACGAGTGGTTGCCCGAGAAGCTCGAGCGACAGATCGCGTTCATGGACGAGAGGCGCTCGGAGTTCAGCTACACGGACTCGTACTGCACAAAAGGCGGGAAGCGCGTTCGTTACAGCAAGCTTGCGCCGCCGTGGGACGGACAGATACTCGCGCCGCTGCTGGAGGAGTGGCTCGAGCACGCCTTCATCACGAACAACAGCGTGATCGCGTCGAAGGACCTTCTGAGAAGCGTGGGCGGCTTCGATTGCGAGGCTCCGTTCCGCTCGAATACCGACTATGGCCTGTGGCTGAGGGTCGCTCTCGCCGGTACCCGCTTCGACTACCTCGACGAGCCGCTGGCAATCTATTACCGAGGCCACAAGAGCGACTCCTCGGACAGCGTCGTGATGCTCAAGCGGTACATGCAGGCGCTGGAGTACTTCTCTTCGCATTACCCCTTCCCGCCAAAGGCCGAGGCTTTGCTCGAACGAACATTGGAGCGGACGAACGTTGCGCTCGGAGCGAAACTGCTCAAGCACGGGCGCTTGCGTGAGGCCGCGCCTTATCTCCGTCACGGTCAGCTCCGCGATCTCGCGGCGAAGTCGCGGCTCTTCTTCAACCGCCGGCTGAGATCCATGTTCCGGCGCTCCGGTTAGCGCGCACGCGGATAACGCTTCTTCCCCCCGGCCGCTAGCTCGGCTTTTCTGCGATCAAGAAGTAACCGAAGGGGAAGCTGTGGCCGGTGGCTCGGGACACCTTTCTGCCGAAACGCGTTCTCGTGAAGCCCGCCGTGAGCCACTGAGCAAACACTGCCAGTGGATATCCGATCAGCGGAAAGCGCTTGATGTTCTTTGCGAACACGTCGGCCAGGATCTCGGGAGCGCCGCCGACGCTCTCGAGCTGAATCAGCCTGAGACCCGATTTCTCTACGAATCGTCTCAGGGCGAACTCGGTGTACCTGTAGTAGTCGTAGGGGCCGGCGTGAATCGAGTAGTAGAAAGGCACGTTCAGGATCACCTTCCCACTCGGCGCCAGAATCCTGGAGATCTCCGCCCAGAGCGGCTCCGGCTGCGCTATGTGCTCGAGAACGTCCGACAGGATCACCGTGTCGAAGGCGCCGTCAGCGAAGGGAAGGGCTTTGTTGAGATCGCACTCCAAGTCGAGGTAGGCGTTCTCGTGTGAGGTGTTGCCCCAGTCCACGCAGGTGACCTCGGTTACGGAGTCCGCGTACGCGCGATAGAGCGGCGCTTTGCCGCAGCCGAGATCCACGAGTCTGCCCTTGGCATGGCGCCGCAGGTTGGCGTCGTAGTAGGCGGCGACTCTATCGACCATCAACCGGGAAGCCGCGTCTACTTCCTCGCTGTCTCGCGATGCGATCAGCTTCCCTCGCCGGTAGACGAACTTGCTTGGTCTCCAGCTGTCGCGGTTTTTCATGACTGATCCATCGGACGAGACCTGGACGTACCTACGGCTGCCTCCGGCGTTCCGGACATCCGCTCGACAGGATGGCTGATCGCTTCGGACGGAATTGTCTGCAAAAGGTGGTGATCGGCGTCGAGCGCCAACGCTACGATTGCGGCTACCGGTGCCCAATTACCTTCCAGCCAGTCGGTCGGCGTTCTTGTGCGACGCACGCGAGTCGTCCGCGGCGAGCGCTCCGCTGCAGCGAGAAAGCGCACGGGCCGACATCGAGGTACGAGATTGACGCGTCGCAGCGACCGGCCCATCGAGCACATCCTCCTGGTCGCCTATCTCTACTCGCCCTGCAACGTGGTCTCCGCACATCGGCCGCTTGGGCTGCGCCGGGGGTTCGAGGCGGCGGGTGTCCGCACAACGGTGCTGACGAGCAAGATCTCGGGCTCGGCCGAAGATGACGAGGCGCAGGGGGTCATTCGCGCGGGCGACCTGAGGACTCGTTTTCGCACGCAGTACCAGGAGCTCGTCGGATACAGCGGGGAGACCGGCGTTGCCTCACGCGACAAGCCGCGCTGGTGGACGAACTTCGTGGTCCCCGACATCACTGCGCTGACCTGGTTTCCGCAGGCGCTTCGGCAACTGCTCAAGTTGATCAGGAAAGACCGCCCCGACGCGATCGTAACCACCTCGGGGCCGGAGTCGACGCATCTGCTCGGCCTCGTCGCACGCGCTTTCGGCGTCCGCTGGGTAGCCGACTACCGCGACGGATGGTTGCGCGACGTGTCCCATCCCTTCCTCCTGCGCCCGATCGACAAGCTGCTGGAACGATCGATTGCGCGGCGCGCGACCTTCGTCAGCGCGATCAACGAGGAGATCGCCTCCGACGTCAGGCGCCGCTACGGCGTCTCGGCGCACGTCATCTCGAACGGTTTCGACATGCGGGCGATCGAGAGCGCGACGGACGAGCGGGCGAAGCTCGACGCGAAGCGATTCTCGCTGGTCTACACCGGAATGCTCGGGATGGATCTGGAGGAACCGGTTCTTCACCGAGGTCGAGACGCTCGCATGTTTCTCGATGCGCTCGAGCTCTTGCTCGAACGGGAGCCGCAGCTGACGACCAGCTTCGAGCTTGTCGCCGCCGGGACGATCAGCGATGCCGAGCGCGAGTTGCTCGACAAGGGGAGTCTTGGTCGCGTCACGCGCGTTATCGGGCGCGTCCCTCACAGCACTGCGCTCGGCCTTCAACAAGCCGCCGACGGTCTGCTGCTCATCCCCGGCGGCATCGACGCAACGACCGCCAAGGTATTCGAGTATCTGGCCGCGAAGAAGCCGATCTTCGCCATCACCGAGCGACAGTCCGCCGCCGCGGAGCTATTGAGCGAAGCCGGTGCTCACACGGCGGCGCCGCCGAATGGCCCCGAGGAACTTGCTTCGGCCTTCCACGCGTACTTGGCGCGCTGGGCCAAAGCGGGGGAGCAATTCCAGCCTTCCTCGGCCTTCGACTTGGGCGCTTACGAGTACGAGAGTCTAGGCCGGAAGATGCTCGATCTGATCGACGCAGAAGGCGCGGCGCCGAAACGAAAACCTCGTTTTCCAAGGGAGGCTCGAACGAATTCATGAAGGTTCTCTTCATTACGAACTGGTATCCAACGCGCGACTTCGGCTACGGAGGTGTCTTCGTGCGCGAGCACGCCAAGGCCGTTCGGTCCGCGGGCAACGAGGTCGTCGTGCTGCACCTGGCTCGGGCCTCGAAGGAGTGCCGCGGGCTCTGGAAGATGGAGGAGGAGCTCGACCCCGAGCTCAGCGAGGGAATTCCCGCCTATCACGTCTACCACCGTGCGATGCCACTTCGCGGAACGTCGTATCCGCTCTATCTCCGGAGTGCGATCAAGGCCTTCCGGCGCCTGCGCGCGGAAGGGTTCGTGCCCGACGTGATCCACGCCCACGTCTACGACGCCGGAGTCCCCGCCGTGGTGATCGGGAAGCGAAATGGAATCCCCGTCGTGATCACCGAGCAGTTCACCGGCTTCCCGCGGCGGACGCTGAATCGGGCCGCGGTGCTGAAAGCCCGCTACGCCTACCGGAACGCCGATCGCGCGCTGCCCGTATCGATGCACCTACAGCGGTCGATCGAGGCCTACGGGATCGAGGCCAAGTTCGAGATCGTGCCCAACGTCGTCGATACCACCGTGTTCTTCACCGCGAAGCGGAAGCTGAAGAACGCGGACGAGAAGCGGATGATCTTCGTCGGGAACCTCGAATCGTCGCAACACAAGGGCTACCCCACACTGCTCGAGGCGCTGACTTTGCTTCGTAACCGCCGCAGCGACTGGCGACTGGAGGTGATCGGCGAGGGACCCGAGCGCCCGGAGTACCAGCGGCGCACCGAGGCTGCGGGTCTTTCGGGGGCGGTCGCCTTTCACGGGGCGAAGCCGAAACGGGAGATCGCCGAGATGATGCGCGGCTCTGATCTGTTCGTGCTTCCGAGCCGTTTCGACAATCTCCCCTGCGTCGTCGTCGAGGCGCTGGCATCAGGGCTCCCCGTTGTCTCGACCACGGTCGGGGGCATTCCGGAGATGGTCTACGATGGCGCCGGCATCCTCGTGCCGCCCGATGATCCCCCGGCGCTGGCCGATGCCCTGGACAGCGTGCTCTCGAACCTCGACTCGTACGACCGCGTCAGCATCGCCGCGGACGCCCGCGGTCGATACAGCCTCGAAGCCGTCGGAACGCAGTTACAGGCGATCTACGAGTCCGTGCTCTCGGCGTCGGACAAGGCGGCGGGCGTTGCCGCCACATCCAAGCCGGCTGAGTCCTGAGCCGCGGGGCGTGCGAGCAGCCTGCGAGCCAGGCGCAGGTAGGCCGCCCCGTCTTCCCGGGCGGGAACGAACACCGAGCGAGGCGAGACCCTGGCGATCTTGCAGTACACCGCTGCGGTCATCACGCACAGCAGCGAGTACGAGGCCGTGCTCGACCAGGCGGCTCCCTTGATCCCATAACGCGGAACCAGCATCAGGTTCAGGCTCAAGTTCAACGCGACGCTCACGGTGGCGACGTAGGAATTGAGGATCGGGCGCCCGCGCGCGGCGATGTCGTTTCCGAGCACTCGGGTTGCGCTGTAGGCGACGATGCCGGGGAGGAGGGCACGCAGGGCGCCGGCCGAGGACGCGAACTTGCTCCCGTAGAGGAGAGTCACCAGCGGCCCGCTGAGCAGCCAGAACAGTGCGGCTGCGACGGCGGTGAGCCAGAAGGTGTTCCGCGCGAGCAAAGGCGTGATCGAGCGGCGGACGTCCTCGTCCTTCTCCTCGGCGATCCTCGGAAAGAGCGCGACGCTCACCGCCTGGGAGAGCATCCAGAGACGCTCGGCCACGGCCACCGCGGCCGCATACAGACCGACCGCCGCGGGCGACGCGTAGGCGTTGAGAACGAAGACGTCGAGCCGGTAGCCGAGGAAGTTCAGCACGTTGGCTGCGTGGACGCGAACGCCGTATGAGGTTGCGGCCTTGACGTAGCCACGATCGGGTCGCCAGCTGACGCCAACGGTCCGGCTGGCTATCACGAGAACCACCACCGCGAGCAGGATGGTGCTGATCGTGGTCGCGACGATCGCGGCGCGCACTCCGCCTCCCAGAGCGAGAAGAGCGACTCCGATCAGGAGCAGGGGCAGCACTGCCTGCGCGACCGTTATCCGGTTGAACTCCCGGAAGCGTTGCAGCCCCAGGAAGACGGACTGCACATTCCCCAAAACGAGAGCGAACGGGACGACCGTCATGGCGATGAGGAGGTAGGAAGCGGGAACGCCTTTCAGCGTTGCGCCGCTGAAGACGATGACGGCGAATCCCGCGCCGATTATCGCGAGCCCGAGTGCGAAGCCGAGCAAAACGCTATTGCCGAGCACTACGGTTCGGGCTCGCTCGTCGCGGGCCGTGAAGTAGGTCGCCGCCGAGCCCAACCCGACGCTTCCGAGCGTGACGATCAGCGTCGCAAGCAGCGTCGCCACGGTCAGCTGGCCGCGCCCGGTCGGTCCCAACAGGCGCGTCGTGATGATCGCCGTCCCGACGACGGCGATCGCCGCAACGACGGTCGCGAACAACACGCTCGAGGAGTTGCGGGCTAGCGTCCTGCGCTTCCCAACACTGCCGTTCGCAGCCTGACCTTCGGGTGTCTGCGCAGGATTCAATCTAGTCGGTGACCCTCTTCAAGCGGCGCGACACGATACCTCCAAGCTACCCGGCGCCGTCATTCGCAGCGCACCTTCGAGTCGCGCGCACGCAAACGATGAATCTGGTTGGGTTACGCAGTGAGTCCGAAACGCGAACCGCCACGGATGCTAGGAAGCGATTCCTGGGATGACTACTGGCGGAATCTCCGGCTCCCGGTTGAGGTCAGCAAGGGCGAGTCGCTGTACATCGACGCGATAACCGATGTTCTCGATCGCTATCTGTGCGGAGACCGCCGTCTCTCCGTGCTCGAGATCGGAGGGGCGCCCGGCCAGTACGCGGCTTACGTCTGGCGGCGCTTTGGTCACGACGTTGCCGTTCTGGATAACTCGGCGATCGGCTGTACCAAGGCGCGCGAGAATTTCGAGCTACTCGGTATCTCGGCCCCGGTCTACGAAGCGGATATGTTCGCGCAACCCGCGCGACTGTTCGACGTCGTCTACTCGCTCGGCGTGATCGAGCACGTCGCGACGAAAAAGGGCCTCGTAGCCATGATCGCCGGCCATCTGGAGCATCTCCGGCCCGGCGGGTTGCTCATCGTCGGCTGCCCGAACTTCCGTGGACTCAACCGGCTATTCGCGAGGCGGCTGTCTCCGTCCTTTCTCGCCATCCACAACCTGAACGTGATGGCCGCTTCCACGTGGGACGAGTTCGAAGAGACACTCGACCTGGAGCGGCTTTTTCGCGGCTATGTCGGCGGTTTCGAGCCTTCGATGTTCTGGAGACGCGAGCGCGACCGATTCAGCGACCGCGTTCTGCGGCGCGGTCTATTTATCAGCGCAAAGGTGTTCGGTTCGCGGAGACTCCGGGTTCTGCGCAAGATCAACTCGGGCGCCTGGAGCGGATTCCTACTGGGCGTGTATCGCTCGCCGTCGAGCGGATAAAAATGGGCTGACGAAGGCCTACCAGCCGTGCTCCAGCTGGAGGTGGCGCGGGGTCAGGGAAAGGCGTTTCTGTATGCTCGGCGGGCCTCGGAGGTGTCAGTCAACCGTGAAATCAGAACGCAATGGAAACGGGAGCTCGACCGCTGAGGAAATCCGCTTCCCGGTGCGCGTCATCATTCCGAACTGGAACGGAATTGCCCACCTACCAGCCTGCCTGGAGACGCTAGGCGCCCAGACCTATCGGGAGTTCGAGACCGTCGTAGTGGACAACGCCTCGAGTGACGGCTCGGTTGCTCTGATCGAGTCGAAATTCCCGGCGGTGTCGGTGATCCGGCTCGACGAGAACAAGGGCTTCGGCGCCGCAATGAACATCGCTCTTCGGGGCGCGCGCAGCGACTACGTCGCCTGCCTGAACAACGACACCGAGGTCGATCCCGGCTGGCTGGACGAGCTCGTCGCCTGCCTCGAGCGCCATCCCCGCGCCGCGGCGGCCACGTCGAAGATGCTCGCCCTGAGCGAGCGTGGCCGGATCGACGACTGCGGCGACATCCTGACGACGTACTTCCGAGCGTACGCCCGCGGACGAGGCGAAGAAGACAAGGGCCAGTACGACGAGGAGGTGCAGGTGTTCGGCGCTTCGGGAGGAGCCTCCCTCTGGCGCAGCGAGACTGCGCGCGAGCTCGGCTACTTCGATGAAGATCTATTCGCTTACTACGAGGACGTGGACCTGAGCTTCAGGGCGAATCTGGCGGGATATGAGTGCTGGTACGCCCCGAAAGCGGTTGTTTTCCACGCTGGCGGCGGCACGTCACGGCGGCAGGCAAGCGAGTTTGCCTACTATCACGCGGTGCGCAACCGCTGGAGCATGATCGTGAAAAACGGCCCTGCGCCGTTGCTCTGGCGAAGCTCACTGCGAATCCTTTTCGCTGAGCTGCTCTCACTTGCCAAGGCGGTGACCGAGCGCAAGACCATCCTTACGCTGAAGGCCCATCGGGACGTTTTACGCGCCTTGCCGGCATGGGTGCGCAGGCGAAAAGAGGTGCAGAGGACGCGCCGTATCAGCAACCGCGAGCTGAGGCGTCTGATGAGCTCCGGCTATCCGTCGCTCGGACATCGGATCCGAAAAGCATCGGCGAACGTCTTTCGGGCACGCACTACATGAGCGCGACCGCGGGTGGGTTTCGCACGGCATTGCGGGCGTGGCTCGCCGGCCCCCGTGTGCGCATCGGCCTGTTCGCACTGAGCGCCGCCTGCGTTGTCGGGCTCGCGGTCCTGAAGGCGACCGCGCTGGACGCGGGCCCTCTGCCGAGCTTGCTCAAGGTGATCCTCCCGTTCTCCTTCGTGGGCCTGAGCATCGTCGACTTTCGCGCGAGCGTCGCCATCGCAGTTTTTGAGCTAGTCCTCGGTGGCACCAGCGGGGGCTGGGTCGAGTACGGAACGCATCTGAGCGGGCGCGTCCTCCTGGATGGAGTGGTGATGCTTCGGGTCGCGAGCATCGTCATTGCCGACTGGCGGCGGGGAGAGCGGAAGGTTCTCGGCCGCTACGGCGCGCATGCGTTGGCGCTCGCCTTCCTGTTCCCGGCGATCTGGATGACCATAGGTCTGCTCAACCACAATGGCGCGGGCAACGTCTTCGGCGATGGCAACGGCTTCGCTTACTTCGCCTTCGCCCTGGCGGTCATCATGCTCGTGCGGCGCGGCGACGGGCAGTGGTTCAGAAACGTGTTCCTCGCCGCTTGCGCGACGAACGGGATCGCAAATCTTCTGCTCATCCTGGCCTCGGCGTCGCATCTGACCACACTCACGTCGATTAATCAGGCCCTTCTGTCTAGCCGCCTCGACATGGGCGGGATCATCGGCCACATGACCAACGGGGATTTCCGGCTTTTCACCGGCGCCAGTCTCTATCTGCAGGTCGGTCTGGCTCTGACCACATGGCGATTGCTCTCGCGGCCGCGGTCATATTGGTACTGGTTGCTCTATGCCGTGTTTTTGATCGACCTCGTCGCCACGTACACACGTGGGCTCTGGATCGGTGGGTTCGCCGCCGTCGTGCTGGTCGTCGCTCTCGCAGCGCCGACGCTGAGGCGCGCGCTGACCTTTTCGGGCGTGACCGTTGCAGGCTTCGCTGTTGCGATGGTCGTTATGCCGGTGGCCGGGTTCTCGCTGAGCGACTACGTGTCCAAACGCTCGGCGTCGATCACCAGCACACAGGAGTCTCAATTCCCGACAGCCGTCGTCAACCCGGGTTTCGAGAGAAGTGGCGCCTGGATACCGTTCGACTGGACCACGGCCTCGTTGCGAACGCGCCGAGTGACCCTAAAGCACAGGTCCGGATCGCACTCCCTCGAGTTGATCGACACCGCCTCCGGAGAGGACGACTACGCCTACCAGAATCTGTCGGTCCTGCCGAGCACGCGCTACACGGTCAGCGCCTGGGTCAGCTCGTGGTCTTCACTTCCAACGCGCCTGGTCGTCTGGGATGTGGAGGGCGGGTCAACCTTCGAACTCGGGATCGGGAACACGGCTGAACAGTGGAAGCGCGTGGTGCTCTCGTTCACGACGGCTGCGCAGGCGCGTGATATTCAAATCAGGCTCTACGCAGCGATTGGGCGGGTGTACTGGGACGATATACACCTTGCCCGGGAAGTCGCCGCGACGCCCCCACAGACCACGACAGCGCCGTCAGCCGCAACATCGCCGTCAGCCGCAACATCGCCGTCAGCCGCAACATCGCCGTCAGCCGCAACATCGTCGTCAACCACGAAGTCGCCGTCAACCCCGGCGTCCCCGACGACCGCGACATCGCCGTCGACCGCGGCGCCTCCGCCAACTGCGACAGCGCCGTCAACCCCGGCGACGGCGCCGACCCAGGTGGCGCCGCAACCGGGCATTCAAGGTGCAGGTGATACGAACGGCGACCTCGAGGGTGAGATCTCCAACTCGTACCGGATAAGGCAGGCGAAGAGCCTGCTTCGGCACATCCGCAAGCACCCCCTGTTCGGCTCCGGATTCGGTGCGATCGCAACCGACTACTCGGCCGTGGGCTACAGGTACGAGCTGTCGTATCTGGACATTCTTTTCAAGGCGGGCATCGTCGGGCTGCTTCTCTTCCTTTCCTTCCCGCTGCGACTGGTCTGGGATGCTTTGCGTCAGCGTCTCGGCAAAGCCAAGAGAGCTCGGGGCGTTCCGGCGCGAGGCGGCGCTATCGTGGTGGCGATCATCGGCAGCGTCCTGCTTGTCTCCGCCACCAACCCCTACCTGTTCGCGGCCTTCGGTTTCTTCTCGATTCTCGCCACGGTGGCCTGGCTGGAGCCCGAACCGGAGCCTGGCGCGGAATCGCCGAGCTAGAGAGCGCCCTTGCGGCCCAGCGCCACGGCGACAGTCAGCACCAGGATCCGCAGGTCGCGGCCGAGGGAGAGGTTCTCGATGTATTCGCGCTCGACAGCTAGGCGTTCCTCGAACACGAGCTGGCCTCGCCCGTAGACCTGCATCGGGCCGGTGAGGCCCGGCTTCACCGAGACGCGGAAGAGGTGCTCGGGCTCGTAGCGCTCAACCAACTCGACCTGCTCCGGGCGGGGCCCGACCAAGCTCATCTTGCCGATCAGCACGTTCACCAGCTGCGGTAGCTCGTCCAGGCTCCAGTGTCTGAGGAAGCGGCCGAAGCGCGTAATGCGGGGATCGTTGGTCAGCTTGAACATCGGCTCGGCCAGCTTGTCGAAGGGCACGAGGTCCTTGAGTTGCTCTTCGGCGTCGCGAACCATGGTGCGGAACTTGAAGATCAAGAAAGGCCTTCCGCCAGCGCCGGCGCGGCGCTGTGAGTAGATGACCGGACCGCGGCTGTCGAGCTTGATCACAAGCGCGATCAAGACGAAGAGAGGCAGTAGGACGAGCAGCGAGATCAGGCTGACGAACAGGTCGAGCAAGCGCTTCAAAAAGAGAGTCGAGCGGGCGACGGCCCAGGTGCGGTATTCGAGCACGGGAAGGTCAGCGATGCGGCTGAGCTGAACCGCGGTGCCGAAGAGGCTCCTCGTCAAGGGTATGACGCTGAGCCTGATGTTCTGCTCCTGCCCAATCGCGATCAGCCGGGCGACATCTTGTCCATCCGTGGCGGCGGAGGCGACGACGATTCGATCGATCGATTGCAGCCAGCCGTCGCCGCGGAGCAGCTCGTCGATGTCCATCTCGGGGACGTTCGCGACGATCTCGAGATGCGTCTCGGGGAAGAGCTCGATCTTGCGCAAGAAGGCCTCGGTCTCCGGGCCCGAGCCAACGACGACGGTGCGCTCCGGCGGCGTGATCTTTCGCCAGAGGTAGCGTGTGAGACCTCTGAGAACGAAGGCAGAGCCGAAAACGGCGAGAGTCAGATGACCTGCGCCCGTTGACGAGAGCGATCCCGGGACAGGCAGGTGGAAGAAGAGAATGACGGCCGCGGAACCGAGCACGGCCCAAACCGCGAGCGGGGCCGACTCATCGATCGTGAGATGGCGAAGAGCTCGTTGATCGCGGTCGTAGAGGCCGAGCAGCTTGGCGAGAATCACCCAGACGGGGACGAGTGCGACGACCCAGAAGAATGCGCTTACGTTTCCGCCGGCGAAGAAGCCGATCCAGAGCGCACCGAAGACCACGGCGAGGATGTCGCCCGCCGCGAGCATCCGGCGAAGAAGCGACTCGCGCCACTCGTTTGACGCTTGCTGAGGGAATGCGCCGACCCGACTGTCTGAGCTCGGCTCGGCTGGCGCAGTGGCGGTCGCTGCGCCGGAGGCGAGATCGTAGCTTCGCTGCCGAGGCGAACCCGTGAGCTCTTCCCGCTCGGTCTCCGATTCATGGGCCGCTGAAAGCCCCTCGCCGTTCAGGAAAAACAGGGAGATCAGTCGAGTTTTAACCTTGATAGTAGGCAATAGTAGATCGCTGATCCGAGGCTCACAAGCAGCGCGTCTCCGGGAAGGGACGGCATTGCTCTCGAGTGCGCGAAGCTCATCGCGCTGTCGATCCGAAGCTTTCGGTTACGGGGTGATTGCCGCCGCAAATCGGGGTTTTGCTCGGAGATCGGTGAAGAGCGGCGAGCGTCGGTTGAGCGAGAAGGCCCGCTGCAGGCTTTTCTCGGCCTGGCGGGCATCGCCGAGCTCTGTCTCGATCCGAGCGGCCAAATACCAGGCTCCCCAGTTCGACGAATCGCTTTCGATCGCCTTCTTGATCCAGGAGTGGGCCTCCTGGAGCCGTTGCTCCTGCTCGCTGACGATCGCAAGCTGTAGATAGGGGCTCGAAGCCCAGGGTTGGAGGTTTCTCGCGTCCAGCGCCGCGCGGATCGCGCCGTTCATATTGCCGCTTTTCCTAAAGGCTTCGCTGTCGTTTATCCGAAGCTGGGCGAACAGTGGGATCGCCTGAGCGCAGATGAGAAGCCAGACAGCGACCAGTCCGGCCACGCTCAGACCGAAGCGCCGATATCGAGCCGGTCGTTGCTCGTCGGCCTCGGCGACGTGCAGAGAACGACTCGAAGCTGCGTTCGTGCTGAGGAGCGCCAGCGCCACCAATCCGAAAACGGTTACAGCAGTCAGCTCCCACATCCAGTCGACACCGGCTGCGACGGAGTAGCCGGCGAAGACGGCGGTCAGCGCCGCGAAGGTGACCTTCGCCTCGCCGGAGCTCCGGAGCGATCTGCGAACGCCGACACTGATGCCTCCGATTGCCAGCCCGAGGGTGAGGAGAAGGCCGATGACGCCCAGTTCGGCGAGCGACTCGATGTAAAGAGAGTGCGAATCCTGGACCGCGTAGTAGAAGCTCCTGTGCGAAAGCCACCACTCTCCGAACGAGCCCGCTCCGCCGCCAAGCACCGGGTGATGTTCCCACTCGTTGATGGCCGAGCCCCAGAACTGCCAGCGTCCGCTGCCGCGTCCATTGATCAGGTGGGCACGCGCGAAGTTGTTGGAGGCGATTGGTACGAGGGTCGCCGGCGAGCGCTTGAAAGAGTGGAACTGGCGAACCGGGTGACTGGCAATCGCGCCGGCAACTATGGCCAGCACAAGTAAGGCCACGATACCCCAGCCCAGCCACGGCCTCGGCTCGTACTTCATACGAGCGGCGGCGACGCGGCTCGTGGCGAAAAGCGCCCCTGCTCCCAGGCAGGCCAGAGCAACGAGGAGAGCGGCAGTGTGTCCCTGGCGCTCGACCAACTCCGACCCGAGCGGTCCATTTACCAAAGCGTTACGCACAAGCAACGCAGCGACGGCACCGATTGAGCCGAGCGTGCCGCAGAAGAGCGCTATCGCGGCGCGCCAGCGATTCTCTGTCAGCGCGAAGAACACGATCAGACAGACGGCAAGTGTGAGAATCCCGCCTCGAGACGAGGCGAGAACCACGACCGATACAATCGCCGGAATCGGCGCGACGGCGAGCGCGGACACGAGAGTTCGCTTGTCGTTGACGGCGATTCTCAGCAGCAGGGGAATGCCGAGGACGACGAAGACGGCGAGCCCGTTCCAGTAGCCGGTCGGGAAGCTGAGCCGAGCAGCGACGCTGTGAAGAAACTCCGGCAACCCCTGATCGGGGAAGGAGCCGGGGAAGAGCCGGCTGATAAGGGAGACGATCGTGATCGCCGTGACCGCTAACGCGAGCCCGTCGCACCAGCGGCCCAGCGCTTCGCGCTTGATCGCGATCGCCACCAGCACGAAGACGCCGAGGAACAGGGATACCCGGTTGAATTCATTGAATGCGTTCTCGGTGCTCGGCGCCCAGAAAACCGAGGCAAAAGTCCAGGCGCAGAGCGCCGCGAGCACCCCGGCGAATGCCAGCGTCGCCCTCGTTGCGCTCTCCGTGTTGAACACCCGCAGCGCCACCCCGACGATGACGGCCCACCAGACCGCTATTGCAAGGGTGTTACGACTGGGCAGGTTGTAGCTCCCGTTGTCATAGGCGACCGCGAACGTAATAGCGGCGAGCGTGAGTGGGAGGAGAATCGCCGGCGAGAGCGCCGCGGGACGGATTCGTTTCAAAATCGCCACGTCTTGGTAGACTAGTCGCCCGAGGGGAGGTTCATCGTCAGTTGATTTTCATCCAGGCCTCACGCACTCGAGTTGGAATAGTCGCCCTTGTAGCGCTGGCGATGCTAGCGGTGCCGAGCATCGCGGCAGCCGGCAACGGCTCGGCCGTCTCGCAGTACACCGAGTGCCCACCCCAGTGCGGCAAGGTTGCCGGGAAGAAAAAGCCGGCTCCACTCCCGAAGAAGAGCAAGGACTCCTTGGCCCGGCTGCAAAATCGCGCCGCCAGTAATACGCTCGAGAACATGGCCACCAAATCGCAGTTCGGTGCGCCGACTGCCAGCCTTTCAAAGGTCAAGGGGCCGGCCGCCCGTAACGTCAAGTCGTCCGTTGGCGGCTCGCTTCAAGCGGCAATTTCCTCCCCGGGGGGCGGAAGCAAAGGGCGCCTCGTGGTGTTACTCGCGGTAATCGTCGCGATCAGCGGCGGAATCGGTGTAGTCGCCGTCCGGAAGCAGCGCACCTAACTCTTCGCCGACGTAGCTAGAGGCTGTTTCGCCGGAGCCGTACGGCAACGCGCGATGCGCGCCGGCCGAGAACTCAACGCGTCAACAACTCGCCGTCAGGCCTTTCGCCGGCTCCATCGCGTTGCCGCATCGGTTCGAATCGGCTCCACTCTTGGATTCACCCGCCTTGGCTCCCCGCATCCTCGCGGAGCGACGTCCGAGTAAGAAAAGCGATCGAGATAGTTAGGGAAGAAGAGGGCCGAGGGCGGATCGGCAACAAGGATCTTGGATGCGCGGGCTTCTTGATCGAGCTCTCAGAAGGGCTCTAGCAGGTTCCCCAGACGCAGCCCTTCCAGGGATGCTTGGGAGTCTTCAGCGAGAACTCGGCGGACTGATCGCTGCCGTTGGCCAGGCGTGCTCTGAACAAGACGGTGTTCGCCGGCTTGGGGATCGAAGCCTTGAAGATGCCGGAGCCGTTGGCCTTGAGCGTTTTGACTCGCTTCCACTTGCTGCTGGACTTGCGCTCGATCACGACGTTGCCGGAGCTGCTCTTAGGCGTTCGGCCCCAGAGCTGCACGACCGTCTTTCTCGATACGACCTGCGGAAAAGCGACGAAGGGGAAGCGGAAGGCGCGCAGTACCGGCTTGGCGCGATCCGACGAGATGCTGGAGCCGGCGTAGTAGAGGCCGGACTGCCAGAGAGAAGACTCGAGCGGCTGGTCGCGAAGGATGAACCAGTTGACGAACGACACGCCGGAGCCCCACATCCGGTAGAGCATCTCTGAGACCCAGCGCGTCTCGAGCGCGATCGGGACGGCCCTCGAATCGGGTGGCTTCGAGTCCCAGCTGATCTCTGTGACCCAGAGTCGGACCTTCTGCCGGGAGACGACGTGGTTCGCCTTGAGAGCGGCGTTCATGACGGATCGCATCTCGCCCATGTCGCCGAGCGACACGTTGCCGTGAACCTTGGCTTTGACCGTCGGGCCGCCCTGGGTATAGGGGTGGTGCGACCAGGCGTCGACCTTCGTCTTGGTCTTGCACACCGACTTGAATGAGACCACTTTGGTTCTCTTGTTGACCTTCTCGCCGATGCAGAGGACCTTCTCCATGAAGACGAGCGGCATGGTGTTGGCGCTGCCGCTGCTCGTGCTCCTAACGCCGAACGGTCCCGTCTCTCCGCCGATGACGACGTTACCGGGGTTGACCGCGTGCAACGCGGCGGCTGCGGCGTTGAGCATCGAGCGGTACCAGTTCGTGGCGAATGATTTCTTGTTGGCGTTTTGCGGACTCAAGAAGGTGTTGTAGTTCGGCTCGTTCCAGATCGCCCAGTACTGCACCCTGGGTAGGCCCTGGAAGCTCCCGCTGTAGCGCTTTCCCACTGCTGTCAGGAACTTGGCGAACTCGCTTGGACTGGGCTTATAGGCCCCGGTGTCGTCCGACCCGCTGAAGGAGCCTTCCGCCCAGCGCGGAGCGGCTGTGATCGACACGATCGGCTTGAGACCGGCCGCCGCGGCTCCCTTGACCTGCATGTCGTAGCCGTTCCAGTTGTAATTGGGATCGGCGGGATCGGCGGGTTGGAATCCCGCGGGCTTAGTAGAGCCCGAGGGTGCGATACCGCGCCAGTACATGCGGATTTGGACGTACTTCGCACCGGTCGCGCGGATGCGCTCGAACTGCGTCGCGTTCTCGGCGTCGGTTGAGGGCCCGAAGAAACCAACTCCGGTCTCCATCGCACCCGAAGCCGCCTTGATCGTCGCGACCTTCCCTGCCCCGGAGGCAGTGGCCGTCAATACGATCGTCGCGACGAGGAGGATGAAACTTCCTCGAATAAGCTGGCGCATGGTCGCCCAGGGTACACGAAGCCTCCGAAGCGTCGCCACAGAGAAGGGGTATTCAGACGTAAAACGCGCGTAAAACCTGGGCGTCCGCACGTTGCGCGCGGCTGAGGCGCCGGCTCGTTACGACGCAATTCACCAGGGTTTCAGGCGGGCTCTAGCAGGTTCCCCAGACGCAGCCCTTCCAGGGATGCTTGGGAGTCTTCAGCGAGAACTCGGCGGACTGATCGCTGCCGTTGGCCAGGCGAGCTCTGAACAAGACGGTGCTCGCCGGCTTGGGGATCGAAGCCTTGAAGATGCCGGAGCCGTTGGCCTTGAGCGTCTTGACTCGCTTCCACTTGCTGCCGGACTTGCGCTCGATCAGGACGTTGCCCGCGCTGCTGGTGGGCGTTCGACCCCAGAGCTGCACGACCGTCTTATTCTGAAAAGCGACGAAGGGGAAGCGGAAGGCGCGCAGCACCGACTTGGCGCGATCCGACGAGATGCTGGAGCCGGCGTAATAGAGACCGGACTGGTAGAGAGACGACTCGAGTGGCTGGTCGCGAAGGATGTACCAGTTGACGAGCGACACCCCGGAGCCCCACATCCGGTAGAGCATCTCTGCGACCCAGCGCGTCTCGAGCGCGATCGGGACGGCCTTTGGATCGGGTGGCTTCGAGTCCCAGCTGATCTCTGTGACCCAGAGGCGGACCTTCTGCCGGGAGACGACGTGGTTTACCGTGAGAGCGGCGTTCAGCACCGCTCGCATCTCGCTCATGTTGCCGAGGGACGCGTTGCCGTGAACCTTGGCTTTGGTCGTCGGGCCGCCCTGGGTGTAGGGATGGTGCGACCAAACATCGACCTTCGTCTTCGTATTGCACGCTGACCTGTAGACGATCTTGTTGCGAACTCTCTTCTCGCCGACGCAGAGCACCTTCTCCATGAAGACGAGCGGCATAGTGTTGGAGTTGGCGCCGCTCGTGCTCGCAACGCCGAACGGCCCCGTCTCTCCACCGATGACGATGTTGCCGGAATTGACCGCATGCAACGCATCGGCTGCGGCGTTCAGCATCGAGCGATACGAGACCGGAGCGAATGACTTCTTACTTGCGTTTTGGGGACTCAAGTAGAAGCTGTAGTTGGGCTCGTTCCAGATCGCCCAGTACTGCACCCTGGGTAGGCCCTGGAAGCTCCCGCTGTAGCGCTGCCCCGCTGCTGTCAGGAACTGCGCGAACGCGCTTGGACTGGGTTTAAAGGCCCCGTCGTCCTCCGACCCGCTGAAGGAGCCCTCCGCCCAGCGCGGAGCTTTCGTGATAGCCAGGATCGGCTTGAGACCGGCCGCTGCAGCTTCTTGAACCATATTGTCGTAACCGCTCCAGCGGTATTTGGGATCGGCGGGATCGGCGGGCTGGAACCCACTGGGTTTCTTGGAACCCGGTGGGGCGACGGTGGACCAGTACATGCGGATTTGGACGTACTTCGCGCCGGCCGCGCGGATGCGCTCGAACTGCGTCGTATAGCCGGCCGAGGGGAGCTTGTCGTCGAAACCGACGCCGGTCTCTAGCGCACCCGAAGCCGCCTTGATCGTCGCCACCTTCCGTGCCCCTGAGGCACTGGCCGTCAAAACGACCGTCGCGGCGAGGAGAATGAAACATCCTCGAACAAGCTGGCGCATGGTCGCTCAGGGTACCGGACGCCCCAGAGGCGTCGCCATCGCAGAGGGGCATCCAGACGTAAAAAGCGCGTAAATCCTGCATTTGCCAAGCGCCGCAAGCGGGCTGACCGGCTGCTGGCCTGTTGTATCGATGCGCTACATGACGGGCGCGGCTCAGAACACTCCATCGCCTAGGTGCCCTATGTTCCTCACGCCGGGAGTCGCCATGCCTTCGGCGGGAGACGAACCTCTGGCGGTAAAGATGGAGCTAGGCGGATTCGAAGCGGGCGACTTCTCGGTTTCTCGGGGCGCCGCTGAGCGTGCTTCGCCGGAGGGGATAGTGTCGACTCACACAGACCCGCAGAGCGAAGTGCGCTCGGCGGTGTCAGGCGAATCCGGGAGGCCAGTCGCGCCTGGCCGTACGGATTCGCCGGCCGAGGAAGCGAGAATGGGCGGTGCCGGTATCGAACCAGCGACCTCCTGCTTGTAAGGCGGGTCGTGAGAACGGATCAGAGAGCGCCGGAAACCGCATGGCTAAGCGGAAACCGGCGCTCTCGGTCTATCGAGGTTCCGGTCGCAAATGCCCGCCATTTGCGGACGATTGGAGGCGATTTGGGCACGAGTTCCGGATTTGTGCCCGAACAACACGATGAAAGACCGTCGCTCACGGCTCATCCGCGCGCGAGAATGTGGTCATGCGCGTGCTCGTGGTGGAGGATGAGATCAAGATGGCCGAGCTGCTCGCGCGCGGCCTGCGCGAGGAGGGTCACGCCGTCGACGTTGCCGGACGCGGCGAGGATGCGCTCTGGATGGTGCGGGCGACCCCGTACGACATCGTGATCCTCGACATCATGCTGCCCGGCCTGGACGGGCTTGAGACCTGCCGGCAGATGCGCGCGAGCGAGGTATGGACTCCGGTGTTGATCCTGACCGCGCGCGACGCGGTCTCCGACCGAGTGGCCGGTCTCGACACCGGTGCGGATGACTACCTCGTCAAGCCGTTCTCGTTCTCGGAGCTCGTTGCACGCCTGCGCGCGCTCACGCGGCGGGCGCCACAGGAGCGGCCGGTCACGCTCCAAGTCGGCGACCTGCGCCTAGATCCGGCGGCCCACCGCGCCTGGTGCGGCGACGTGGAGCTCGATCTTTCGGCACGCGAGTTCGCGCTGCTAGAGCTCCTCATGCGTCGACCGGGGCAGACGCTTAGCCGCGCTCAGCTGCTCGAAGGCGCCTGGGATATGGCGTTCGAGGTGCGCTCCAACGTTGTCGACGTCTACATTCGCTACTTGCGTGAGAAGGTCGACCGGCCGTTCGGGCGTGACTCGATCCAGACGGTGCGCCACGTCGGCTACCGGCTGCGCGAGGACGGCTGATGAGACACCGCTTGCGATGCCGTCCTCAGGCGGCACGGATTGCGTCCGTGCTTTCACCTGAAATGTCCGGTTGCCAGAACAGCGATCGGGAGCTGAGGCCGTGAGCCGTCTGCCGTTGCGGTTGCGGCTGACGCTCGTCTTCGCGACGGTGATGGCCGTCGTCCTGGTGGCGATGGCGGTGTTCGTGTACGTGCGGGTCGGCCACGCTCTTGCCTCCTCGATCGACCAGGGCCTACGCTTGCAGGCCAGGGAGACCGGTCGCGACGTGAGCCTAACCGGCAGCTTGATCGACCCGGACACGGCTACCGGAGCCCGGCTCGCTCAGCTCCTCTATGCCAACGGCACGGTGCTGCGCTCGACGCCGCCGGGACTGCCGCCGCTCCTCTCCGCTGCTGCCGCCGTCCGGGTCACAGCCGGGGCGGATCTCGTAAACACGACGCAGGTCGCCGGCCGTGCGGGCGACTGGCGTCTGCTCGCCGTTCCCGTGACGGTCGGCGACCAGCCGCGCGCGCTCGTCTTGCTCGCCTCGCTAACGGCGCGCGAGGAGACTCTGCACCGGCTGTTCGTGGAGTTCTCCGTCGCCGGTCCGATCGCTCTCCTGCTCGCCGCGCTCGCGGGCTATGGTCTCGCTGCCGCGGCGCTACGCCCGGTGGAGTCGATGCGCCACCGCGCCGCCGCGATCAGCGCCTCAACCCCCGGGCGCCGGTTGCCCGTGCCCGCAGCCCGGGACGAGATCGCGCGCCTGGCCGAGACGCTAAACAGGATGCTCGACCGGCTCCAATCGGCCTTCGAGCACGAGCGTCGCTTCGTGGCCGACGCGAGCCACGAGCTACGCACACCGCTGGCGCTGCTGCGCATCGAGCTCGAGGTTGCGCTGCGGCGACCGCGCACCCGCGAGGAGCTCGAGGATGCGCTCCGCTCCGCGGTCGAGGAGACCGAGCGGCTAACCCGCCTGACCGAGGATCTCCTGCTCATCGCCCGTTCCGAGCAGGGTCACCTGCCGATCCAGTCCGAGCCGGTGCTCGCAACCGAACTCCTGAGCCGTGTCGCGGCGCGGTTCGCCGGTCGGGCGCGGGAGCTCGGGCGCGAGATCGTCGTCGCCGGCGAGAAAGAACTCGTCGTCAGCGTCGACGCAAGCCAACTCGAGCAGGCGCTTGGCAACCTCGTCGACAACGCGCTCGTGCACGGCGCAGGCCCGATCGAGCTGTCCGCCCATACGCATGGGGCTCTCGTCGAGCTTCATGTTCACGACGAAGGCCCGGGGTTCCCACAGCAGTTCGAGGCACGGGCATTCGACCGTTTCAGCCGCGCCGACGACGCACGCAGCCGCGGCGGCTCAGGTCTCGGCCTATCGATCGTCGACCTGATCGCACGGGCTCACGGCGGCGCAGCGCACGTAGCGAGCAGTGTGGGCGCGGGCACCGATGTCTGGATCGCCGTGCCAGCCGCTATTCCAACGGCCAGCCAGCTTTAACATTCCTCTCAGAGCGCTCTCATCGGTGGCTCATCTCGAGCTGCTGGACTAAGGGCCATGAACGATCCCACTCTGCGCGAACGCGCCAAGATCCGGACGGCCGGGCTGCGACGGCTCAAGCGGGTGACGAGGATCGCCACGCTTTCGACCGCGGCGCTCGCGGCTCTCTTCTCTGCGGTTGCCGCACGCTCGACGCCCGGCCACAAGAGCGTGCGCCCGGTTCACGTCGCGGTTCACTCCTCCACTATTCACTCTTCGACCCCGCCGCCACCGGCTCTGCCCAGCGAGCCGGGTTCCGCATCGGCCCCGCCGCTCGCTTCGAGTCAGGCGCCCGCGCCGACTCAACAGCCGCCCGTCGTCGTTTCGGGAGGATCGTGAACTTAGCCTCCGCCGCTTTCCCGGCGCTCGGCTCGACCGCCTCGATCTGCGTGACTGAGCCGGCCGCGCTCGAAGACGCGCGCGGCGTGCTCGAAGACGTACTCGCCGACATCAACCGGGCCTGCAGCCGCTTTCGCGACGACGCGGAGCTCGTGCGGCTGAACGCCGCCGTGGGTACGACTGTGCGGGTGGGAGAAACTCTGTTCGAGGCGATCACGGTCGCGCTGCGCGCGGCCGAGCTCACCGATGGAATTGTCGACCCGACAGTCGGGCGGACGCTGCGTCTGGCCGGCTACGACCGCGACTTCGAGCTCGTCCGCGACCGCGACGGCGCGCTGTTCCGCGCCCGCTTTGACTCCGTCCCGGGCTGGCGGCAGGTGCGCCTCGACGCGACTGCTCACACCGTCACCGTCCCGCCCGGCGTCGAGCTCGACCTCGGCGCGACCGCGAAGGCGCTCGCAGCCGACCGCGCCGCGGCCGCGGCGGCCGCGGCGACCGGCAGTGGCGTACTTGTCTCACTCGGCGGCGACGTCGCGGTCGCCGGAGCCCCACCCCTCGGGGGTTGGGCGATCCGCCTCGCCGACGACCACGCGGCTCCGCTCAACGGGCCCGGGCCGTCGGTGGCGATTCACGAGGGTGGTCTTGCTACCTCCGGAACTGTTGTCAGGCGCTGGCGCGCCGGCGCACCGGAGCTCCACCACATCATCGACCCGCGCAGCGGCCGGCCCGCCGCGACGCCGTGGCGAACGGTGACCGTCGCGGCCGGCTCCTGCGTCGATGCGAACATCGCAAGCACCGCCGCCGTGATCCTTGGCGACGAGGCGCCCGCGTGGCTTTCGGCGCGCGGGCTTTCGGCGCGCCTCGTCCACACTTCGGGCCACGCAAGCGGCGCCGGGGGCTGGCCCGCGCAGGCCGCGTAACGATGCTTCTCGCGGCGAGCAATGGAAAGGAACTCTGGTTTCTCACGCGCGGAACGGGCGTCGTCGCGCTGCTCCTGCTCACCGGCGGGATCGTTTCTGGCGTAGCTGGCTCGACGCGCTGGAGCCGCGAGCACTGGCCGCGCTTCCTCGTCACCGGCCTCCATCGCAACCTCACGCTGCTCTCGATCCTCTTCGTCGCCGTACACGTCGTCACGGCCGTGCTTGACGGCTTCGCGCCGATCGGGCTGCTCGACGCTGTCGTCCCCTTCCGCTCGCCCTACCGCCCCGTGTGGCTCGGTCTCGGCGCCGTTGCATTCGACCTACTGCTTGCGCTTGTCGTAACGAGCCTGCTGCGGGCCCGCATCGGCTTCAAAGGGTGGCGCGTGGTGCACTGGTTCGCCTACATCTCCTGGCCGATTGCTCTCATGCACACGCTCGGGACCGGAAGCGACGCCCGCTCGAGCTGGTTGCAGCTCCTCTCGATCGGCTGCACCGGCGCGGTCGGCGCGGCCGTGCTCTGGCGGGTCTGGGCGGCGCGCGACGGCGCGGCTTGGGTGCGCGCCGGCGCCGGTCTTGCAGCGTTCACGGTACCGCTAGCTCTGCTCGTCTGGGCGAACAGCGGCCCGCTGAGCCGCGGTTGGGCGGCCCGTGCGGGCACCCCGGCGCGGTTGCTCAGAACAGGCGTCGTGACGACGGGCAGCAAGACGCCACAAACGACCACCGCGGAGCCCCCGTTACCGACGGGCGTCTTCAGCACGCCGCTTCGGGGCCGGATCGTGGACAACGCTCAGAGCGACGGGCTGGTTGTGATCACGATCGACGCTACCGCGCACGGTGTCTTCACGGGGCGTGTGCACGTCGCTTTGCGTGGTGTTCCGATCGCGGGCGGCGGCGTAAATATGGTCGACAACGTGGTCGGCCTCCTTCCGGCCGGCTCCGGCTCGTGGTACTCGGGCAGCGTCGTCGGACTGCAAGGCCAGCGCATCCTGACGCAGGTTAAAACCGGGAACGGAGCGACGCGCCGCTTCCTACTCGACCTCCAGATCGACCCCAACGCCGGAACAGTCAGCGGAACGATCCACGGCGTCGCGGGTCGAGGATAGAGCGAATGAGCAGCTCAACCGAGCTCGCCCCGCCCACCGCGGCTGCCGCCGAGCTGCCGCGACTCCTCGCCGGCGCGCTCGCCGATCGCCCGCTGTCACTTGAGGAGCACTTCGACCGCTACGGGGCCGACCGCCAGACCGCCGGCCGTTCTCGTTCCGGAGAGTTGATCGAGCTCGTGGCTGCGGCGGGGCTCACCGGCCGTGGCGGCGCCGGTTTCGCCACGGCTCGCAAGCTGCGCGCGGTCGCCGATGCGCACGCGCGCCCGGTCGTCGTCGGGAACGGCGTCGAGGGCGAGCCGGTGAGCGACAAGGACAAGGCGCTCCTGCGCCATACGCCCCACCTCGTCCTCGATGGAGTCGCGCTCGCAGCCGGTGCGGTCGGCGCACGCACGGCGATCGTCGCGTTTGCGGCGGGCGCCACCCACGAGATCGCGGTCATGAGGGCGGCGCTGGCCGAGCGCGAGCGCCACGACATCGACCGGATCCAGATCCGGGTGGCCCGCGTGCCGGACGGGTTCGTTGCCGGCGAGGAGACGGCGATCATCCACTCGCTCAACGGCGGCCCGGCCACGCCCACCCTCACGCCGCCACGACCGTTCGAACGCGGCGTCGGGGGCGCGCCGACGCTAGTCCAGAACGTCGAGACGCTCGCCCATTTGGCGCTCATCTCCCGCTTCGGCCCGCGCTGGTTCCGCTCGATCGGGACCGCTGCGGAGCCGGGCAGCGCGCTCGTCACAGTCGGCGGTGCCGTCGCTCGCCCCGGTGTGTACGAGGTGCCGCTCGGCCTGCCGGTCGCCGACCTACTCGCTTGGGCCGTCGGGCCCCCGGAGTCGCTCACGGCGCTTCTGGTTGGTGGCTACTTCGGCACCTGGGTCGCGGCGGAGCAGGCGCTTCGCCTGAGGCTGATCGACGCCGACCTCGCTTCGGCGGGCGCCTCGCTCGGCGCGCGCGCCATCTTCGCGCTGCCGCGGAGCGCCTGCGGCCTCGTCGAGAGTGCGCACGTCATCCGCTATCTGGCTGACGAGAGCGCAGGCCAGTGTGGCCCATGTGTGCACGGACTCGACGCAATAGCGGGCGCCTTCGAGCGCCTCGCTCGCGGCGGCCGGGATGCCGCCGGCGCGCCTGCCCAACTGAAGCGCTGGCTCGGACAGGTGAAGGGTCGCGGCGCCTGCCGCCATCCCGACGGCGCCGCGCGCCTGGTCGAGAGCGCGCTGCGCGTCTTCGGCGCCGAGGTGGAGCTCCACGCGCGCGGCCGCTGCCAGGGTACGCGCCGCGCTCCGCTCCCGCTCGGGAGGGCGCGATGAACGAGACCGTCCGCGTCAACCCGATTGCCTGCGACGCTCACGGGCTCTGCGCCGAGCTGTTCCCAGAGTGGATCTCGCTCGACGATTGGGGCTACCCGATCGTGCGACCGGGCCCAGTCCCACGCGAGCTGAAGGAGCACGCCCGTCGCGCCGTCGATGCGTGCCCAGTGCTCGCATTAAGACTCGTGCAGGCTGCCAAGCAGAGCCGTGCGCGAGTTTCGGAGTAGCCGCGACCGAGCGGCGCTGCTTAATTATCGCCGCCCGGAGAGGACAGTCGATCGATTGAACCGG
The DNA here is from genome assembly GCA_003132665.1 of Actinomycetota bacterium. Taxonomy (GTDB): domain Bacteria; phylum Actinomycetota; class Thermoleophilia; order Gaiellales; family Gaiellaceae; genus Fen-549. The sequence continues at coordinate 69,607 of PKYN01000019.1, read as the reverse complement.
CCGCCGCAGCCGACCTGCGCGGCTGCGGCTCACCAAACGCCATCCCCCGACCCGTCCGCCTCGAACACTGACCACAACCACGGCCAACCGAGTGCGCATCTAGGAGCAGACGAGGCACCCGCGACGAAGTCGCGCAGACTCGTACACAGAGGTAATACCGCGAAAAGTCTTCGCTGGCCTTGCCGGCGGACTCTTCGCGGAGAAGTGGGCGGTGCCGGTCTCGAACCAGCGACCTCCTGCTTGTAAGGCAGGCGCTCTCCCAGCTGAGCTAACCGCCCGCGCTCAAAGTGTTTCACATCTTGTCTACGCACCTCGAACGCTGCGTTTCGTGGCATGCCAACGCGACGCGTCATCCCGAATCCGCTCCACGCGCGTAGCGCGGGAGGCGACTCTCGTCGGGATTGATCGCGTAATGGAACGGGCCAGGACGAGGTTGCCAGGAGGGCGAAGCCTTCCAGTGGTGTGGTCCTGAGCCGAAGCGGGAACAACCGGCCCACTACTGAGCTGGACCGAGGTAGGCCGGAGGCGAAGACTCGTCATGGTTCTCAAGCTCTATCCCCATTCATGGCTGCTGATCGAGAGAGGACAGCGGCGGGTCTATGTCGATCCCGCCTACCTGGAGCATTTCTTCGCGGGTGACGCTCGCCGAATCGAGTACTCGCGTGGCCCGGCCGGCGTGGACGGGTTGCCCGAGCCGCTCGAGAAGGGGGATCTGATCCTGATCACACACGGGGACGCCGACCACATGAACCCACTCACGATCGAGCGCCTACGCGACGAGCGAACCCAGGTGTTCGCTCCGCCCGCTTGCGCTCGCGCGCTCGGATCCTTCGCGAGCCCGGTCAGCGAAGGCGACGAGTTGAGCCTCGGTGACGTCGGAGTCGAGGTCGTGCCCGCCTACAACACGCCCGAAGGGCGTTCGACCAGCAAACATCACGTTCGTGGCGAAAGCGTCGGCTACGTGATCGATATCGGCGGCAGGCGCATTTACCATGCCGGCGACACCGATCTGATTCCCGAGATGAGCAGGCTCGAGAAACTAGACGTCGCCTTCCTTCCGATCGGGGGGACGTACACGATGGACGTCGACGAGGCAGTCGAGGCGGCATTGGTTATCGGCCCCGAGCTGGCCATCCCGATGCATACGCGACTGGAGGCCGATCCGGCCGAGTTCGCGCGCAAGCTGAAGGAGCGTGACGCCGGCATCCGTGCGCTAGCACCGGAGAGCGGCGAGGAGATCGAGTTGGCGGAGCGAAATGGCATCTCGAGTAGAGGATGAGTATTGAGGCGGGTTTGGCTGCGATCTGCAATCAACGCGGGCTTGTCTATCGACGCGAAGAGTCGGGTCTCGTGTCGGTAATCCGGCTCGCCGATAAAGGCAGAAGAACGAGACCATGAACAAGCCTGATCTACGGTCGGCGTACAGCAACGCCTTGTGGACGTACATAGCCGAAGCGAGCGAGGAAGCGCTCGCACGCGCTCGCGAATTCGGAAAGATCAGCCTGGAGGCCGGTCTCGACTCGTCGGACATCGCCGCCGCTCACTTCGAGGCGCTACGTGACGGCGAATCGCCGGCGGACGTCCCTCGCGAGCTCGTTAACGATCGCGCCTCCCGCTTTCTCATCGAGGCGCTGCGGCCCTTCTCGAATGCTCGGCACCGGCTCGAACAGATGAGTCGGGAGTTGGCCGAGATGAACGACACCCTGATCGAGCGCACCAGAGAGCTCGAGATCGCCAATGGCGAGCTCGAGACCTTCAGCTACTCGATTTCGCACGACCTGCGAACCTCGCTGCAAGCCGTGTTGGGGTTCGCGCAGACGCTTACCGCCCGCTACTCAAATGATCTTCCGCCCGAGGCTCAGCACCACATCGAGATGATCATCAAGGGCGCGCGGGGGATGAGCGAGCTGGTCAACGATCTACTCGCGCTGGCCCAGGCGAATCGCCTACCGCTCGATCTCGAATCGGTTGATCTCGAGTTGCTGGCGCACGAGGCTATCGGCGAGCTGGAGCAGCAGCTCACGGTCTCCGACGTAGATTTGACGATCGGCGAGCTTCCCGTTGTCGCCGCCGATCGTGGCTTGCTCAAGCGGGTGTTCGTGAACCTCATCTCGAATGCGATCAAGTTCTCACGCGGGGCGGAGCCCCGGGCTCGGGTCGAGATCGGTTCGTCCCGGCGGAGCAAGGGGCAGGTTCTGTTTGTTCGAGACAACGGAGTCGGATTCGACATGGGTCAGTCCGGGCGGTTGTTCGAGGCATTCCAGCGTTTGCACGGCCGCGCCGACTTCGAGGGGACAGGCGTGGGCCTGGCGCTCGTTGCGCGGATCGTCGAACGGCACGGAGGTCGCGTTTGGGCCGAGTCGGAGCCCGGAAAGGGCGCGACCTTCTATTTCACGCTCGCCGCCGAAGGAGCCGGAAGCGCCTCGGACCAGGGCGACGGCTCGGATGGTTCGGGCTGCGAGAAAACGGCGTCAGGCGGATAGAACTCGCAGCGCCGCTCGAATGGCGGCCGGGCGCGGGAGCGCCGGTAGGAATGCGATGTAGCGCGGACGCCACTCACTGGGCTCGAAGCGCGCCTCGTAGCGGGCCATCGCGCCGAACCCGTAGCGATGATCGACTCGGTGTATCGCTCGCGCCACCACGCGGCCGATCCATCGCGCACGCCGGTCGAGTTGCTCTTCGAACCCTCGCATCGGGGCCATGGCGAAAGCGGCTCCCCGGGCGCCGTCGGCCTGCAGGCGCGCCAGCGCGGTGGCGATCAGTAGCTCGGTCGCTCCGTTGACGGCGTCCGGCGCCCGGAAGGAATCCTCCAGGTACCAGCCGCCGATCGCGGGAAGGTAGGCACAGGCAAGAGCGGCTTCAGCTCTTCCGTTGCGACGGGCGAGAAAGACACGCTTGAGGCGCGCCTGCTCGAACGGCGAGGTGCGCAAAAAGGAGCTCGGCTCGGGCTTCTTCAGGGCAGCGCGCCAGCGCGCGAGCACGTCCAGCACCTCGCTCTCGATGCGGATGTCTCGCGTCTCGCCCGGCCGGTACTCCGCGATCTCGACGCCCATCCGCTGGGCGTGATTTGCCGCCCAGCGGTACTTCTTGCCGCGGTTACCGCGAGGGGTGTGCCAGCTGGCGAAGTCGAACCAGGGCTCCTCACCGATCTTCAGAGCCGAAAAGCCGATCTCGATTGCCGTTCGCGCCGTCCGCTCGGAGACGGCCAGCAGGCAGACGGAACGGTGCTCGGCGCGCATGGCTCGCGCGAAAGCGCCAAGCAGCCCGGGCAGCTCCGAATCCGAGCAGAGCGGGTCTGTCCAGACGACGGCTGCTCGCCGCGACTCGAGGTAGCAAACAACTCCCTCGCCGAGCGAAAAGGTTCGCCACGGTGCGTCGTAGCGCAGCAGGAAGGAGAGTGGCTCGGTGCCGAAGCGGTCGAGCTTGGTGAGGAAGGCCGCGCCATTGGCTCTCGCATCCGGATGATCTTCGATTAGTGCGCTTCTCATTGCGCTTTGCCTCGGTGGCTGAAACTGATTGACAATAACGCGATCTCAGAGCTCTGAACCCGGCCGATGTCCGACCGCCTGGTGCATTTTCCCGCCCGCGCCGAACCTCAACCGGCTGGGCGGCTAGCCGCGCCCTGGAACCAGGCTCAGCTCCGCATCGCCCGATTCGATCAGCCTGAGGATCGCCTCGGCGACCTTCTCGGGCGGATCGGCGGGCGGGATGCCGAGCGGCGGGCCGGCCGTGGAGTGCTCGTCGGCGCCGATGGCGTTTTTCTCCAAGTCGGTTTCCGTGATGTACGGGTAGATCAGCGAGACGGCGATGCCGTCGGGGGCGAGCTCCTCGCGCGCGACCAGAGAAAGGTGGTTCAGAGCAGCCTTGCTCGAGGAGTAGCCGGCCGAGCCGGTGAGAATCATCTTGGTCGTTCCCGAGCTGACGTTGACTATCGAGCCCGAGCCCTGCCGGCGCATGATCGGGATCACGGCTTGCATGGCCTGCAGCGCCCCGATCAGGTTGAGCTCGAGAATCGACCGGAAGTCGCCTGAGTCGATCGCTTCGACGGGGGCGGTGAAGTCCTGTCCGGCGTTGTTCACCAGGCAGTCGACGCGACCGAACTGCTCGACCGTGCGCTCGACCAACGCGCGGATGCTCTGCGCCTCGCGCATGTCGGTCCTGACGGCGAGGGAGCCGGGGATCTCCGCCGCGGCGGAGCGCAGCGCGTTCTCATTCCGCGCCGCAAGAACTACCCGTGCGCCCCTCAACCCGAGCAGCCGTGCCGTTGCCAGGCCGATGCCGCCGCTGGCGCCGGTGACGATGATCACCTTTCCATCGATTTCCATGCGCTCTCACTCCTCCGTGCCGTTGCTCACTGAGGTGTTCCCCTCACCGGCCGGAGCGGAACCCGGCGGGCCGTCAATCGAGCCGGGAGATCATTCGCCGAGGACGTCGAGCAGCTCGAGAAAGCGGCGGCCCTGATACTCGCGGCGCGGCTAGTGGCCCAACGGTCGCAGCGAGCCGGGACGGTCGGGTCGAGCTCCGTGCGAAGCCAGCACGCTGATCTGCTGCGGAACGGCCACCAGGAGCCAGGCCAGAGCAGGTGCAACGAGCGGCGTCACGCTGAGCATGTAGCGTGGCTCGCCGATCACGAGTAGCGAGTGAAAGGCGATCCAGAAACCGACCAGAAGCGCCGCCAGGGCGGCGCCGGGAAGGCGCTTTCTCACGGCGACCAGCAGTGCGATCCCGCCCAGGAGCCAGTACGAGTAGTACCAGAGCTTGTACAGCCAGAGGTGATGCATAGAACCGTTGATCAGCGTCGACTCGGCGCCGGATATGTGACGGGCGTACCAACCCGTGCGCGGGTTGTCTCCGCGCTGCGCGGTGAGGTCGCTCTTGATCGAGCCCGCATTCCAGAGCATCAGGTGCTTGGCCTTGGCCGGTATCAGCGCCAGCCACTCGAGCGGATGGCCGGTCACGTAGGAGATCGACTCGTCGGTCAGGGAGGAGTTCTGGCGTGTCTCCGAGGTAATGCTGCGGATCGCCCACTTGTGGTCTCCGGGGGCGAATCCGCCCGTCGCCTTCGGGTTGGCGCCCATCCAGATCGTGTAGCCGCCGTTTGTCGAAAGCGCGGTGGTGTGCATGACGACTTCGTTTCGCACCAGCCAAGGCGCCAGCACCAAGCAGGAGGTGACGCCGAGCGCGAGCGCACCTCGCCACGATTCGCGGCGCGGCCGGCGCAGCAGCAGCCAGAGCGGCAAGACCAGCGGGAGGAAGAGCGCAGTCGATCGAACGAGGATGGCGAAGCCGAGCAGCAACCCCGCAAGAGCGGCTCGACGCAGCGAGGGCGAGCGGCCATCGCGGGTCGAGACGAGTAGGCAGACGCCGAGCAGCAGCGGGATGAACAGGTTCTCGGAGGCGCCGCGCATCGCGTACAGGGCCATGGTCGGTGCGACGGCGACGAGGACACCGGCCACGACGCCGACGCGGCGTCCGCCGAGTCGCCGGCCGAGCGCGTAGACAAGCGCCGTCGTCAGCGTCCAGAGCACGAGGTTGGTGATCTTGACGACCAAGAACGACGGTCCGGTAACGAAAAAGATGGCACCGAGAAAGGCCGGCCAGCCCACCGGGAAGAATGCGGTCGGATGACCGAGGATCGAGTATCCATGTCCCGCGGCGATCGATTTGGCGCTGAGGTAATAGAAGAACGAGTCGCTCGAGGGGCCCGCATGGGTGAGCAAGACCCAGGGCAACCTGGCCACCAGGCTGAGAGCTGCGAGGAAGGCGATGTCTGTTAGCCAGGAGCGTCGGATGAACTGGTGTTAACCGATCCCGCCGATTTCTACCTCGTCCGGCTGGACATTCCGGGTACGAGCGCCGCCGTGCGGCGCGCTCCCTCGACCAGAAGCCAGGCCAGAGCAGGAGCAACGAGCGGCGTGACGCTGAGCATGTAGCGCGGCTCGCCGTGTATCAGGAGAACGTGGAAGAGAATCCAGAAGGCGATAAGAAGCGCGGCGATCTCCGCGGTCGGGCGGCGGCGCCAGGTGGCAAGCAGCAGGGCCACTGCGCCGAGCACCCAGTAGAGGTAATGCCAGAGCTCGAACGCCCACGTTCTCTTCAGAGTTCCGCCGAGAAGGGTTCGCTCGGCCGAGGTGAGTTTCCGGGTGGATGTGCTGGCGGGGTGGGGGACGCGTGGGTCGGGTCCCGTCTGCTGCAGCTCGGCGCTCAGCACCGGATAAGTCGTCCAGCCCATTAGTCGCGTGAACTTGGGGGGTATGAGCTCCAACCAGCGACCGGGATGGTCGACGTAATAGGAGAGCGCGTCCCTGGTCAGGGTCGAGTTCTGCTTCACCTCGGCGGTCGCGCTGCCGATCGCCCACTCGTTCTTGCCGTAGGGGATCCAGCCCCCGGTTGCCTTCGGGTTGGCACCGAGCCAGAGAGTGACGCCGCCGTTGGTGGAGAGCGAGGAAGTGTGCATGACCAATTCGTTTCGCACCACCCAGGGCGCCAGTACCAGGCAGGAGGTGACACCGAGCACCAGCGCGGCTCGCCAGGACTCGCGGCTGGGATGGCGCCAGAGCAGCCAGAGAGGCAGGATCAGGATCAGCGCCTCGGCCGTCGAGCGCACCAGGATGGAAGCGCCCAGAAACACGCCCGCGAGCGCGGCGTTCCGAAGCCTGGGCGTCTCGCGTCGCGCGGTCAGTAGGAGGCACACGGCAAGGAGAAGCGGGATGAAGAGCGCCTCGGAGTACGCTCGCATCACGAAGACCGCCATCGTGGGCGCCAGTGCGACGAGGATGCCCGCCACGACGCCCACGGCACGGCCGCCCAGACGCCGCCCCAAGGCGTACACGAGCGCCGTCGTCCCGGCCCAGAGAACGATATTGAGGATTTCGATCGCGAGCATCGAGGGGCCGGTGAAGGTGAACAGACCGGCGAGGAACGCGGGCCAGCCAACCGGGAAGAAGGCGGTCGGATGACCGAGGATCTGATAGCCGTGACCCTCTGCCATCGAGCGGGCGCTCAGGTAGTAAAAGCGCGTGTCTCCGGTCGGCACCGGGTGAACGATCAGCACCCACGGTAAGCGGACGAGCACGCTCAGCGCCATCACCGCGAACAGGTCGATCAGCCAGGCGCGGCGAGTTGCGAGCGCCGAGGCCGGCCTTCGACTTGCGGGACGAGGCGGTGGGCTCGTGTTGGCGCCGTTGCTCTCCGGGCGTCCCGGTGATAGCGCATCCGAGCTTTGACGCGCGCTGCGGTCGGGCATTCGAAAAGCCTATCCGCTGGGTCAGCACTCACCGCGCTCAGCCGACCGGCGGCCGGCGCCGCTACCAAGTGCCTGTACGTTGCAGTATTTGTATAATGCAGCTATATGGGCGCTACCAAGATCGACTCGCGCGTGATCGACGGCCAGGCCGACGAGCTTGTGGGCTACTGGCTCGAGCTCGGTCGCCGGATCATGAGCAGAAAGCTCGCCTCGTCGCTGTATCCGGAGTTGAAGGACAAGTATTCGCGCGGCCAGGTGCACGCGCTCGTGCTGCTCGCGGAGGCCGGAGAGCCGAAGATCAGCGAGCTGGCCGCCGTGCTCAGCCTCGACGAGAGCACCGTGACGCGACTTGTCGACAAGCTGGAAGCCGCCGGCCTGGCCGAACGCCGCCGCTCTACCAGCGACCGACGCTCCACGAGCGTCGTCATTACTGCCGAGGGGCGCAAGGTCGTGACCTGCGCACGTGAGCATCAGCGGGTTCTTCTGGCCGAGGTGCTGGGTGCGCTCGATCCCGCTGAGCGAACCGAGTTCATTCGCCTGACCGCGAAAGCGGCCGAGGCGATGAGGCTGAGCGCCCTATAGGTCGTGAGCGAATGAACGAGCAACTCCACTTCACCCATCGCGAGATCATGATCGTCTACAGCGGGCTGATGCTCGGCATGCTGCTGGCGTCGCTCGATCAGACGATTGTCTCAACGGCGCTACCGACGATCGTCGGCGACCTCGGCGGCCTCAATCACTACACGTGGGTGGTCATCGCCTACATCCTTACTTCCACGGTCTCGATGCCGCTGTACGGCAAGCTGGGCGACCTCTACGGGCGCAAGCGCTTGTTCCAGTTCGCGATCGTCCTGTTCGTAGTCGGCTCGGCGCTCTGCGGACTGTCGCAGAGCATGCTGGAGCTGATTTCCTTCCGCGCGCTGCAGGGGCTCGGCGCCGGCGGCCTGATGGTGGGAGCGATGGCGATCATCGGCGACATCGTTCCGCCGCGCGAGCGCGGCCGCTACCAGGGTTATATCGGTGGCGTGTTCGCCGTTTCGAGCATCGCCGGGCCATTGCTCGGCGGCTTCTTCGTCGACAACTTTTCCTGGCGCTGGGTCTTCTACGTCAACCTGCCGGTCGGAGCGCTGGCCTTCTTCGTGGTCGGCGCCGTACTGCACCTTCCTCGACGTCGCGTGGCGCATCGGATCGACATCCTCGGCACTCTTCTCTTATCGGCGGGCGCCGCGGCGCTGACGCTGGCGCTTACGCTTGGCGGAACAGAGTGGGCGTGGGGCTCGAATCCGAGCATCGGACTGTTCGTCGTAGGGCCCGTTCTATTAGCGCTCTTCTTGCTGCAGGAAAGTCGCGCCGCCGAGCCGATCATCCCGCTCCATCTGTTTCGCAACGTGATCTTCGACTCCGCCAGCGCGGCCGGCTTCATTGTCGGCCTGGCGATGTTCGGTTCGATCGTCTACCTGCCGCTATTCCTGCAGATAGTGCACGGCGTCTCACCGACGAGCTCGGGCCTGCGCCTGCTACCGATGATGGCGAGCATGCTCATCACCTCGATCATCTCGGGTCGCACGATCAGCAGGGTCGGCCGCTACAAGATCTTCCCGGTTGTCGGCATGGCGGTGACGACGGTGGGCATCGTCCTGCTCTCGCGGCTTGATCCCTCGACCGGCTCGCTGCGTTTGTCGGTCGACATGGTCGTGCTCGGACTCGGAATGGGAATGGTCATGCAAGTGCTTGTGCTGGCGGTGCAGAACGCGGTGGAATACCGCGATCTCGGCGTAGCGACCTCTTCGTCCACCTTCTTCCGCTCGATGGGCAGCGTCTTTGGCCTCGCGATCTTCGGCGCGATCTTCGCCTCCAAGCTCGCCTACTGGATGCCTCGGCTGATACCGCGCGGCGGCGCGGCCCACCTCTCGGGAGCCAATCTGATGCACATGACTCCCGCCCAGCTGCGCGCGCTGCCGCCGCAGGTTCACCAGGGGCTGATCGAGTCGTTTTCGAACTCGATCCACTCCGTCTTTCTGTGGGCGATTCCATTCGCCATCGCCGGCTTTCTGATCACGTTGCTCTTGCGCGAGATACCGCTGCGCGAGCGCAAGCAGCCGGTCGGGACGGGCGCCGCCGAGGACCTGGGAATGCAGGTGGAGGCCGGCGTCGTGGCCGAGCCGGAGCCGGCGGGCGAGCTGCGCTAGGCGCCGGGCCTAGCCGTCTCAGCTTCGCTGGCGCTGGCGAACGAGTAGTAGCGGGATCGCGAGCAAGGCCGCGGCCGCGAGCGTTCCAAGCGCCAGCGCGGCGAGCGTCGAGCTCAGCCGCAGCGAGGTGGTGAGAAGCCCGATCAGCGCCAGTGACGCCGCGGCTATTCCGGTCAGCGCCAGGAGGAACAGGCGCCTGCCGATCGCGGTCGTGTCGACAGCCGCCGCCGGCGGAAGCTCCGCCAGCCAGAAGAGAAGCTCGAACAGCACGATCAGCCCCGCCGAGTAGGCGATGATCGAGACGGCGTCCGCGTGTCCGAACGACTCGGCGATCACGTACTCGGCGCCGAGTAGGAAAAGCGGCAGCCAGGCGGCCCGCCCGCGCCAGAGGAGAGGAACCAGCAGCAGGAGGAGCGCCGCTGCGCCGAGCACGTCGATCAGCTGCTGCAGCCTGCCCGCGTCGAGCATCGGATAGACGGCGAGCGCGGTTGCGGCGGCGATCGCGAACGCGGCGAGCGTCAAGCGCAGGTAGGCCGAGCTCATCGTGCGAAGCGGCGGAATGCGCTCACCTCCCCAACGACCTTGGCCAGGGACTCGCCGCTCGTCCATTCGGCGACGGCGACTCCGAGCTCCTGGTAGCGCAGATGCAACGTCTCACGCCAGAGCCGCCAGAGGCGGAGCGCCTGCGGGTCGGGGGCGCTTCCCTCGGAGGAGCTGGCGAAGGGGACGGGTGACACGTCGACGACGGCCAGGTCGAAACCGCGCCGGCGCAGATCCAACAGCGCGTACATGCCGCGCTCGTCGAGCAGCGGACTGAGCGCGATCACCAGCGCTTGCGGCGTCAGACTGCGCGGCGGCAGCACGTCGATCCGCTTCCAGACGTAGGAGAAGTTGACCTCGGTCTCGAGCAGGGCCTCGGCGATGCGGTAGGACTGGAGCGTGCCCGAGGCGGGCGTCAGCCATCTGACGATCCCGCCGAAACCGACGACACCGACGCGATCTTGCGCGGCGAGATAGTGATCGGCGAGCGTGGCGGCCGCCCGGACAGCCAGATCGAGCGTGCCCTCACCCTGACGCTGCGCTTCGGCGAAGCTGTCCAGGAAGAGAATCACGTCGGCGTTTCGCTCGGGGTGCTGCTGGTTGACGTAAAGCGCCTGGCCGCGAGAGCTGGCGCGCCAGTTGAGACGGCGAACGCGGTCGCCGCGAACGTAGGGACGGACGTCGGCGAACTCGATTCCCTCGGCCTTGGCGCGTGAGACACGATTGCCGGCGAACGGCTGGGTCTCGTGCGGCGTTATCAGCGATTGCAGTCGCTCGCGGCTCGGATAGACGCGAAGCACGGCGCTGCCGCGGACCCGCTGGTCGGCGAGGCGCAGACGAGCGCGGTCGCCCGAGCGCACGGCGAGCTCGCCCAGCCGGTAGGCGCCCCAGCGCTCGCAGGCGAGCTTGACCGTGACCACGCGCGGGCGCGCGCGCGTGAGCGCGAGCAAGAAAGAAGTCGGCTCATCCTCCACCAGCTCGATGCCGGGCGGCAGGACATGTGCCACGTGCACCTCGCAACTCTCGGACGACGAGAGGTAGAGCTCGGCCTCGATCTCGTCGCCTTCCAGCACGCGCTCGCGGCTGAGGCGCACGGAAGCCTCGACCTGCGGCGGCGGAAGCGAGAGGCCGACCGCCAGGACCAGTGCGAACGGAGCTCCAAGACCGGCGAGCTCCGGCCGCCCGAGCGCGAGCGCCGCGATGAACGAGGCGGCCGCGAAGGCCGCGTAGAGCGCCAGCTTCGGCGAGCGACTCAAGCGCTCGCCGGCCCGGCCTCATCGGGTTCCGGGGTCGGGACCGTCTGCAGCACGTCTTCGATGACCTCTTCGGGGCGCACGCGCTGCACCCACAGCTCCGGAGGCAGCGTCAGGCGGTGCGAGAGCGCCGGGACGGCGATTCGCTTGACGTCGTCGGGAGTGACGAAGTCACGACCCTCGAGCGCCGCTCGCGCGCGCGAGAGCGTAAAGAGGGCGAGCGAGCCGCGCGGGCTGGCGCCGACCTGAGCGCGCGAGCTGTCGCGCGTTGCCCGCACGAGATCGACGATGTAGAGCCTGATGCTCTTCGAGACGTGCACCTCTTCGATCGCCCGTTGCATGGCCAGGAGCGTGGGCCCGTCGACGATCGGCTCGAGCGTTATCTGCTCCTGCTTGCGCTCGCCGCGGCGCTCGAGCATCGTCGCCTCGTCCTCGCGCTCGGGATAGCCGACCGAAATCCTGAGCAGGAAGCGGTCGAGCTGAGCCTCGGGCAGCGGGTAGGTGCCCTCGTACTCGATCGGGTTCTGGGTCGCGAGCACCAGGAAGGGAGGCGCCAGCCGGTGTGTCTCTCCATCGATCGACACCTGGCGCTCCTGCATCGCCTCGAGCAGCGCCGCCTGCGTCTTCGGCGGCGCGCGATTGATCTCGTCGCCGAGCAGCAGATTGGTGAAGACCGGACCGGGCTGGAACTGGAAGGCGCCGTCGCGCTGGTTGTAGATCGAGCCGCCGGTCACGTCCGAAGGCATCAGATCGGGCGTGAACTGGATGCGCGCGAAGGTCATCGAGCTGACCTGCGCGAAGGAGCGCGCGATCAGCGTCTTGGCCAGCCCGGGATAGTCCTCGATCAGCACGTGGCCGTCGGCGAGAAGCCCCAGCAAGACGAGCTCCAGCGCGTCGCGCTTACCGACGACCGCCCGCTCGATCTGCTCGAGCAGCTGCTCGCTGAGCGATCCAACTTCCCTGAGTCCCAGTTGTTCGGTCACAGTCCCTCCAGCTCGTTGAGAAGACCTTCCAGCTCGCGCCGCGACCAACCGCGGCCGCCGGGGCCGAGCGGCGGCTTGCGCTCAGGACGGACGAGGCTCCAAGCGTAACCGTCTCCGGCGACGGCATGGGCCCGCTCGGGAGCGCGGTCGAGATCGACACGGTGGTGGCGCCGCAGGCGGGCGGTAACGATCTCGCGCACGAGCGGTCGCATCGACTCGTGCAGGTGCGACTCGTTCCAGGAGGCGGCCGCGAGCGCCCGCTCGATCTTCTCGAACTGTGCTATCGATTGCTCCTCTTGCCCCGCGCGCCGCGGCGGCGACCAGGCAAACGTCTTCCTCGGCAGCGCTCGGCTCAGGAGTTCAACCAGGAGCGCCAGCCCGAACCCGGCCGCGACCAGCGTGTAGACGAGGAGAGCGAGCCCGTGCCCCCGGCTGGCGAGCGCGAGCGCGGGAGTGAGAACAACGACTATCAATGCGGCTATCGGGGCGAGCGCTTTCATCTCGGCTTCGCCTCCAGCTCGCTTCTCAGCTCGCTGAGCGCTGCGATCGCCTCGCGCTTCATCTCGGGATCGATCGCATGCGTGCTGAAGCGGGCCTGCTCGAACAGCCCGGTCAATCGCTCGCCCGGGCGCCGGCTCACATGAAGGGCGCTGAAGGCGCGGCCCAGATATTCGCCCGGCGCCTCGAACGAGCGGCGGCCCAGCTGGTGCCTGGCAAGCGTGCTCTCCATGCCGGCGTAGGCGCGGATCACTGCTCGGCGCGGATCGGATTCCCGCTCGATCTCTGCGATCGAGATCCCGAGCTGCTCGTGCAGCTCGCGGCGAGGTGACTCCAGCTCATCCTCGGGGAGCTCCAGGGTTGCGTGGCCGCGACGTCGTCGCTGAATCAGGGCCGCAACGAGCAGCAAGACGAGGCATGCTCCGAACGCACCGACGACCCAGGGGGCGAGCGTCTGGGCGAGCAAGGGGCGCGCGTCCGAGTTGGGCGGGACGCTTCCTGCCCCGCCCGACGGGGGCTGCACTGAGGTGTGCCCGGGCCGACCGAGGGCGGCCACAGCGAGCGCTCCGCCGATCAGAGCAATGACCAATACAAGCTTGATCACCTGTCTCTCGCCGCGTCTGTTCGCTGCGAGCACGCCGTCCCCGCGCATCTCGCGTCGCGTATGCCAGATCACGAAGACGCTGGCCGGTATAACGGCGATAGCGGCGACGAGAACGATCAGGTTTGCGGCGAAGAGTCTCGCACCGGCCAGACTGCTCGGCCCACCGACGCGGTCGAGCGAGCGGCTGCTGCCCAGCGCGACGAGGAAGACGAGCAAGACGACGCCCAGCGCGAGCAGCGGAGCGCGACTTTCCGCGCGCGTTCGACCGCTCGCCGGCGCGTGCTGATCCTGTGTCGATTGCCTGGTTGGCATGTCCGAACGCTGCATCATGACTCTGGCTTCGGGTGCCCGGACGCCGTCTCCTCAAACAGATTACTGCACAACAGGTCTCGGCGCGGTAATCTTGGAGGCGATCGAAGGACGAGTACCGGGACCGCTTTCCTTGCGTTCCTTGCTTGTTCGCAATTCGCAAGGAGGTGAGTTATGGCAACCGGAACCGTCAAGTGGTTCAACAACGACAAGGGATACGGGTTCATCACGCCCGAAGACGGCGGCAAGGACCTGTTCGTCCACCACACGGGCATCGAGGGCGAAGGCTTCAAGAGCCTGCCCGAGGGCGCTCGCGTCGAGTTCGAGGCTACGGAGGGTCAGAAGGGCCCCCAGGCCACGAACGTTCGCGTTGTTGGCTGATAAGGCTTGAAGAAACGAGAAGGCGCCGTCGGAGCGAAACCGCGTAACAGCGGCGAGCGAGGCGGCGCCTTCTGGGTTTATGGGCCGGGCTCGCTCGGCCGGGATTCTGGAGCGTGACAGTGGAAGTGAAAGTCAAGCCGCGTCTACGCGGTGTTTTTCACCAGTGGGCGTTCGTGGCGGCGATTCCGCTCGGAGTCGTGCTGGTGCTTGCGACCGAGACGACCCGCGCCCGCGTCGCAGCCGGCGTCTTCGCGGCTAGCGTCGTCTTGATGTTCGGCGCAAGCGCGCTCTACCACCGGCCGGACTGGTCGCCCAGCCGACGCGCCTGGCTGCGCCGGCTCGATCATGCCGGCATCTACTGCCTGATTGCCGGCAGCTACACGCCGGTCGGGCTGCTCGCATTACGCGGCGCCTGGCAGACGGTAGTCCTGGCGATCGTCTGGAGTGGGGCGGGCGCCGCGATCTTCATCAGGCTCTTCTGGATCGGCGCGCCGAAGTGGGTCTCCGCCACCGTCGGTATCGCTCTCGGCTGGGTCGGCATCGTCGCCATGCCCGAGATCTACTTCAATCTGGGGCTCGCTTGCGTGCTCCTGATACTCGCGGGCGGGCTTCTCTACAGCTTGGGCGCCGTGATCTACGCCACGAGGCGGCCGGATCCGTATCCCGCCGTCTTCGGCTACCACGAGATCTTTCATCTGATGATCGTGGTGGCGGTGGCGCTTCAGTACAGCGCGATCGCCTTCTATATTCTACCGACCTAGCTGGCCGGAGGCCCTCAGCGTCCCGGTCTGGCCGCGAGCTTCTCAACCAGCCCGACAAAGCGATCCATGTCCTGAAACATCATCATGTGCGCCGCGTCGGCGAAGATCACCAGCCGAGAACGTGGAATACGCCGGGCGATGAGGCGCGCATTGGTCGGCGGCACGAGCCCGTCGAGCGCGCCGTTGGTCACGAGCGTCGGAACCTCGATCCGAGGCAGCGCGTTGTAGGTGGCATTCGTGCGGGCGAAGCGGATCTCGGCCTGCGCCTGCCTCTTTGAGATTTGCCGGCTGATCTTCTCGGGCGGGATCGTCAAGAGGCCGGCGGCGTAGGCGACCGCCGCCGCGCGCGCCGAGGCGGGGAAGAGCGAGTCGAGCAGGCCGCCGGCCGCGGACAGGCCGCTCGAACGGAAGGCCCTCTCGGTCTTCGCCGAGGGCTGGACGGTGGTCGGGCCACCGGCGGTGCCACCGGAGGTGACCAGCGCGCTCAGCTTGTCGGGATGGCGCACCGCCAGCGTGAGCGCGATCTCGCCGCCGGTCGACCAGCCGACGACGATCGTCCTGCGGATGCCGAGCGCGCCGAGCAGGTGCGCGCTGTCGTCGGCCATCAGCTCGATCGTGAGCGGGCGAGCGGGCTGGTCGCTCGAGTAGCCGACGCCGCGGTTGTCGAACATCGTCACGCGGAAGTGCTTGCTCAGGCGTCGCGGCAGGAACGGGCCCCATTCGACCATCGAGGAGGACTCGCCGGCGATCAGGAGCAGCGGCGGTCCGCTTCCGAACTGGCGATAGCCGATCGAGATGCCGCCGGCCCGCACCCGACGCACGGGCCCGAGGAAAGCAGCCGTTCCGGCCGGGCGAGTGCCCGGCACTTGCTTCCCGATCGTGGCTGTCGAAGTCGTTTTCGCGCTCGGCCGCCGCGAGGCGCCGCAACCGGCGATCAGAAGTAGAGCGACCAGAACGAGCGCCGATCCGCGAATGACCTGTTCAGATCCCCGAAGCCGAGTCTTCATGACCGTCCGAAGATACGCCTCGCCGCGGAATCCGGCCTCGAGTGGAACCGCTACCTGAAGCGGAAGACGATGCGCCCGCGCTGCAAGTCGTAGGCCGAGAGCTCCACCTTCACGCGGTCGCCCGGCAGCACGCGAATCCGGTAGCGGCGCATCTTGCCGGCCGTATAGGCCTGAGTCTCGTATCCGTTGTCGAGCGCGACCCGGTACTTGCCGTTCGATAGAGCCTCGACGACCTCGCCTTCGAACTCGACCTTCTCTTCCTTAGCCATCCGATCACCACGCTCCGGTTGTGGCGCCGCTCTCGACGTCTAAGCCCTCAGGGGCGAGGAGGCTGTGCCCGCGAAGCTGCAACTTCAGGGTCATGCCTTTCATCGAGAGTGCACCTCTTTTTCTGTCTGGAGTGGGAGATGGCGCCTGGGCGCAAACCGCACTCGCACAAAGTCAAAGTCCACGGTAGCAGTTCCGGGAGCGGGCGTTTCGCCGCCGCTCGCGCACCCTTGTGCTACGGTCCCTGCACGGATGGCGGTTCGTCGTCCGGGAGATTTAGCTTCTCGTTCCTCCTTGCGTGGTTTCGAGTCGACGATCTCGAACCCGATTTATCAAGGAGTTTGAACATATGTATATGCAGTCTTTTCGCGCGCTGGGCGTCAGCGTGCGGGTCGAGCAAGTGCTCGCCACGCACGGCATCACCCAGCCGTTCCCGATTCAGGAGCTCGTGCTCCCCGACGCCCTGGCCGGCCGCGACGTGCTCGCGAAGTCGCCGACGGGCTCGGGTAAGACGCTCGCCTTCGCCGTACCGATCGTTCAGCGAATCAGCCGCGACCGGTCGCAACCGGCGGCGCTGGTGCTCACACCGACGCGTGAGCTGGCCGGACAGGTGGCCGACGAGATCAGGCCTCTGGCGGACGTGTGCGGCCTGAGGGTCGCCGCCGTCTTCGGCGGTGCGCCGATCGGAGCGCAGGCCAAGAAGGCGCGTAACGCGCAGATTCTGGTCGCCACGCCCGGCCGTCTGCAGGATCTGGTCGAGCGAAAGATGGTCTCGCTCGAGCAGGTTGGCCTGCTCGTGCTCGACGAGGCCGACCGGATGCTCGACATGGGCTTCAAGCCTCAGGTAGAGCGGCTGATGAAGCGGCTCCCACGCGAACGCCAGACGATGCTCTTCTCGGCCACTCTCGACGGCGCGGTCGGTCAGCTCGCGGATTCCTACACGCGCGATCCGTCCCGCTTCGAGACGGCGCCCTTGGCCGATCACGAGACGGGCAACATCGATCACCGCTTCGTCTCGGTCACCGCGGATGCCAAGGTCGAGAAGCTGGTCGAAGAGCTGGCGGGAGAGCGCGGACTCGCACTCGTCTTCGTCCGCACCAAGCGCGGCGCCGACCGGCTGGCGCTCAGGCTGGCCCGTCTCCAGGTGAACGCTCTGGCCCTGCACGGCGACATGCCGCAGAACGCCCGCCAGCGCACGCTCAACCGCTTCCGCGCCGGCGAGGTGCAGACGCTCGTCGCGACCGACGTCGCCGCAAGAGGGCTCGACCTCGAGGCGATCACTCACGTGATCAACTACGACCCACCCGAGGACGACAAGGACTACGTGCACCGGGTCGGGCGCACGGGTCGCGCGGGCAAGAGCGGAAACGGAATTACCTTCGTCTTGCCCGAGCAGCAGGCCGACGTCAGCCGCCTGGCGGCACGGCTCGGCCACCGCGAGCAGTTCGAGCGCGAGGGCATGCGCGTCGCCGCGCCGCGCCGCGTCTACACGAGCCGCCGCGGTCGCAACTCACGCTGGTAGAAAACGACACTCGTGGGTACTAGACAATTTCGTGCGCAATCTGAGGCTCTATCGCTTGGAAATCCGAGCGGTAATACCTCTCACCGCGCGCTAGGGTTTACATCAATAGGACGAGTACCGGATTGCGCTGCCAGCGCTCCTTGCTTGTTCGTGAGACAGCAGGGAGGTGAGTTTTATGGCAACCGGAACCGTCAAGTGGTTTAACAATGACAAGGGCTACGGGTTCATTACGCCCGAGGATGGCGGCAAGGATCTGTTCGTCCACCACAATGGCATCGCCGGCGAGGGCTTCAAGAGTCTCCCCGAAGGGGCGAAGGTCGAGTTCGAGTCGAGCGAAGGACAGAAGGGCCCCCAGGCAACCAACGTTCGCGTTATTGGTTGATCGCTCTTATGCACTAGGAAGAGGCGCCGGTTCTACGGCGCCTCTTCTGTGCTCAGGCTTCGCTGCCTTCCGTTATCGGGCCCGCGGCCCGCTCGGCTCGCTCGGGCGCTGCGATGGCGGAATCCGGCTGATCGCCGTGCCCGGGCCACCAGGCCGTGTGCCCGATCAGACCGGTCAAGGCGGGCGTGAAGAACGTCGCCATGGCGAAGGCGGCGATCGCGATGCCGAAGGCGATCGCGAAGCCCATCTCTGCCAGTAGTGAGTTCCCGGCGAGCATCAGGACGGCGAAGGAGCCTGCAAGGATCACGCCCGCCGCCGCGATCGTCGGCGCGGTGTGCCGGATTGCGGTGGCAAGCGCGGAGCGCGGATCGCGCCCCTCCTTCGCCTCTTCTCGCAGACGGGCCATGATCAGGATGTTGTAGTCGGTGCCCAGCGCGACGACGAACATGTACATGATCAGCGGCAGCATGAAGATCAGCCCGGAGTTTCCGGCGGCGTCCTGGAAGATCAGCGTGGTCGCGCCCAGTGTGGCGGCGAAGCCGAGACTGACCGAGAGCATCAGGTAGAAGGGCGCGACGAGGCTGCGCAGCAGGATTCCGAGGATCAGCATGATCAGCACGGCCGCGACGGGGAAGACGACCGAGTAGTCGCGGTTCATGGCCGCCTCGATGTCGACATAGACCGAGGTGATGCCGCCGACGAGGGCGGTCGTGCCGGCGGGCGCAGTGGTGTGAGCCACAGTGCGGAGCGGTCCCTGGACAACGGCAAGCGCGCGATCGGACTCCGGCGCCGAATCCAGCGTGACCGCGTAGTCGGCGACGCGGTGGTCGGCGCTGAGCTGTGGTTTCGAGACGGCGCCGACGCCGTCGACCGAGCGCAACCGGGCGCCGTAGGCGGTAAGCGCCTTGGTGCCGAGGGGACGGCCGGCGTCGCTGGAGACGAAGACATCCGTCGGATCGGTCGCGCCCGGCGGCAGTCCACGTTGAAGCGCGGTCAGGGCGATTCTCGATTCGGCGGTCTTCGGGGTCGAGCCGGACATGAGATCGAAGGTCGGGTGGAAGCGCAGCGTCCCGAGCGCGAGCGCAACGAGCACGAGGCCCGAAAAGCCGGCAAACAGAGCCGGGCGCCGCGCCATGACCAGCCCGATCTTGCTCGCGCGCGCCGCCTTCGGCTCATAGCGCCAAGTCTTCGAAGGCCAGAAGATGCGCGGCCCGATCAGCGAGACGACCGCGGGCACCAGCGTGACGCCGGCGGCGAGCGTCGTCGCGACCGCGATCGCCAGCGATGGGCCCATCGAGCGGAGGAAGCTGAGCGAGGAGAGCGTCATCGCCATGAAGGCGACGATCACGACGCCCGCCGCCGACGAGATCACCTTGCCGACGCGGGTGACGGCGCTGACCATGGCTTCGCGGCGATCCTCCCCGAGGCGCAGTCGTTCGCGGTAGCGGAAGAGCAGGAAGAGGATGTAGTCGGTGCCGATCCCGAACAGCACCACGATCAGCATGGTGCTGATCGACGAATCGGTCTTGAGGCCGATGGCTTTCACGCACAGCGCGATCAAACCGTTCGCGACCACGGCAACCAGTCCGACCAGCACGATGGGCATCACGGCGACCAAGGGGCTGCGGAAGATGACGAGGAGTAGCAGCAGGATGACGACGACTGTTCCGATGGCGACGATCGAGTTAGCGTTCCCCGACGCCTGGTGCTGGTCGTAGCCCTGGGCGACCGTTCCCGTCGTTCCCTCGACCAATCCGCTTCCCGCGCTGTCCGCGCGCAGGCTCGTGCGAAACGCCTTGACCGCGTCGAACAGCACGAGCTGGTTTCCCATCGTCATCTGAGGCATCTGCACGCTCACGGTCTGCACGAGTCCGTTCGGTGAAGGCGCACCGACCGCGACGCGCTCGACCTGGGGCAGCTTCTGACCACGCAGCGCGCTCGCGATTCGCTCCACGCTCGCCGAGTCGGTCTTGCTCAGCTTCTTCCAGTCGGAGCGGTGGAAGACGGCGACGACCGATGGCGAGAAGGCGGCCGGGAAGCTTTCCGTGCGAACGTTCTGGGCCTGGATCGACTCGTAGTGTCGCGGCAAGAAGTCGCTCTCGTTGGTCGATGTGGGCAGGCCCGGCGCGAAGGTGACGATCACAGCCGCGGCAACGATCCACGTTCCGATCACGCGCCACGGATGCGCGGTGACGAACTTTCCCAAGCGACTGAACATCGAGCGCTTCCTCCTCCTCCGAGACACTAGTGTCTCAGTACGGTATCATAATGTCCGATGGACTCTTCGCTTGTCCACTCGCCTCGCCACGACCGCACGACGGCAGCGATCCTCGATGCCGCCGCGCACGTGCTGGCCGCTGACGGCGCCGCCGCGAGCATGGCCGACGTCGCGAACGCCGCCGGTGTCGGCCGGGCAACCCTTTATCGCTACTTCGAGACCCGCGAGTCGCTGCTCGAAGCTCTTGCCGCCGACGCTGTCGCGGAAGCAGGCGCCCGGCTCGCCGATGCCGGCCTCGACGGCGTCCCCGTCGAGCTGGCGATCGAGCGAATCGTCCGCGCCATAGTCGCGGTCGGCGATCGCTACGCGGTCATCCTGCGCGAGGAGATCCTGCCCGACCGCGAGGAGGTCGAGCGCCTGCTCGGGGCGCCGATCCGCGCCGTGTTCGCGCGCGGCGTCAGGACGGAAGTCCTTCGCTCGGACGTCACGCTGGAGATCCTGCTCGAGCTCTTCGGTGGACTCCTGACCAGCACGATCAAGCTCGTCGGGCAGCGGAGAGTCGGGCTCGAGGACGCGGCGGCCGCGGTTACCGACGTGTTTCTCCAGGGCTCGCGAGCACAGTAGCGACCGAGGCTTCGACTCTCGGCGCCCACGATCTCGTTCGCGGCGCTGCGCGCACCGCGACGAGACGGTTAGCGGCTCTCGCTCGGCACCCAGTCGCTGGTCTTGCACATGGGGCAGCGCGGCAAGACGCCGTCGGCGACTATTCCGTAGCCGCAACCGGCGCAGCGAAATCGCGGCCGTTGCTGCGCGCGCTCAGAACCGGTATGGCCTGATTCGTCGCCGAGCGCAACATGAAGGCGGGATTTGAGAGCGGCGCGAATGCGACGGCGTTTCGACTCGATCTCGATCGGTCGCGGCCTGCTTCGACGCGTGGCCCACTTGACGGCACCGCGTGGCACTTATGGACACCTCTCCTCTGCTCGTTGAACGGATAGAGAAGGCGCCGGGGGAACGCAATCGGTACTCGCTCTTGCTCAACTCCACCCTACCACGAACATAGGTTCGAAACGGGCCCGCGGCGGGTCGAGACCGCTCGCGCGAAACCTCGAATCCTCGTCTGGGATATGCGGAGCACGGAGAGGTCGACCGCGCTCAGAAGGCACGGCGTCAAGCTGCCATCGCCTCGCGCTCGAACGCGAGCAGCGGAGTGATTTCCTCCGCGGATACCGGACGAGAGAAGTAGTAGCCCTGTCCAAGCTCACACCCGAGCTCACGCATCCGGTCGAATTGCTCGCGGTCCTCGATGCCTTCTGCGAGGGTGCGCAGACCGAAGGCTTCGCCGAGGTGCACGATCGCGTTGGCGACTCGGTATTCGTCGCTGTCGGTGGCGCGAACGCCGTCCACGAACGGTTTCGCGATCTTGATGATGTCGGCCGGTACCTGGCGTAGATACTGAAGCGACGAGTACCCAGTTCCGAAGTCGTCGATGGCGAGCCCGACCCCGAGCGCTTTCAACTCGGCGAGCGTTCGGAGGGCCGAATCGGTGTCGTAGGTCAAAGCGGTCTCGGTGATCTCGAGCACGATCTCGGCCGGGTCAACCCCCGCTTCCTCGATCGCGCCTGCGACGGTGTCAACGAGATCGGGCGAGCCAAGCTGGCGGCGCGAGAGATTGATCGTGACGGTGAACGGCCTCGGCGACGTTGTCTGGTTCCACTCCGCCGCCTGGCGCAACGCCTCCTTCAGGACCCAGTCGCCGATCGGGACGATCAGCCCCGTCTCCTCCGCCAACGGGATGAACTCGTCCGGCGGCACGAGCCCGCGCTCGGGGTGCTGCCAGCGAATGAGCGCCTCCACGCCCCACAGGCCGCCGCGATTCATCTCGACGATCGGTTGGTAGTTGAGCACGAACTGACCCTCGGCCAGCGCCCGCTCGAGTTGGCCCTTGAGCACGATCCGTTCGAACACCGCCGTGTGCATCCCCGGCTCGAAGAGCTCGACCGATCCGTTCCCGACCTGTTTCGCTCTCGAGAGCGCGATCTCGGCCTTCTGAAGCAGGGCCTCCGCGCTCTCCTCGCCGTTGACAAGCGCGACGCCGGCGTTCACGCCGATCGTCGTTTCGTGTTCGTGCGAGTGCGGGAACGAGAGCCGGAGCGCTTTCACCAGGCGTGCGGCAACAGCCACCGGCGGCTCGACTGTAACGTCCTCGACGAGGACGGCGAACTCGGCTCCCGTCCAGGCGCACGTATCGCCCTGGCGAAGCAAGCGGCCAAGTCGCTCTGCGATTGCGCGCAGTAGCTCGTCGCCCGCCGTTCGGCCGATGCTCTCGTTCACGAGCTGCAGGTCATCGACGCCGAGCAGAAGAATCGCGGGTGGCGTGGCAGCGTGGGCGGAAAGCGTGGCGCCGAGCCGGCTCAAGAAGGTTGAACGGTTGGCCAGGCCCGTGACCGGATCGAGGCTCGAGCGCCGCTCGAGCTCGCTCGTCAACTCGGCCCCCTTCTTCTCGAGCTCCGCGCCGTGAGTCTCGTGCCCGCGAACGATAACCGCCATGCGGGCAATCACGAGCAAAACGAGCAGGGCGCTCGATCCGACGGCGACCGGGATCTCGAGGCTAACTCCGCGAGCGTACTGAACGCCAAGCATCGTCGGTGCGGCGATTGCAGCGCCGGCGAGAAGTCCAAGGCGACCCGGCGTCAGTCGCGACAATCGCTCGGGATTCGTTAGCGAGAGGGTCTTCATGGATGGGTGCAAAGCGGCTGCGCCGAAGAGCAGATAGCTGCCGAGCCAGGCGAGCTCGATCACTCTTCCACTCGAAAGAGTTCCGCCTCGAAGCGCTGCGAGATAGGCGGTGTCTGCAACTAGCAGCATGGCTCCGCCGCCGATGAGGAAGCGGTAAGCGGGCGGACGTTTGCTGGCGCCCATTGCGATACGGAGTGCGGTCGCGAGCAGAAGCACGGCTCCGAGCGGATAGGCGAGAGAGATGACCGTCCCGGCCGAAGTGAGCGTCTGGTCGTGCACGATCGAGCTCATGACAAAGAGCCAGGAGGCGAGCGCGAGGCTGGTCGTGATCGCTGCCGCATCGATAAGGGCGGTCCAGTTCCTACTTGGCGCGCGGGCGCGGACGAAAAGCGCGAGCCCAGCCCAGACGAGCAGATAACCGCTCAGGTAGCAGGCGCCGCCGATCGAGAGGAAGGGGCTGCCATGTTCGACGCGCCCTTGAGAGGCGAAGAGGATACGACCGAGAGCGAAGGCGAGCTGACCCGCGGCAAGCAGGATCCAGGCAGCGGGGGCGCGCGGCCGAAAGACATAGATGCCGATCGTCGTCATCAGTAGAGCGCTCAGACCGATGACGCCCGGAGTGACCCAGTCTCGAGCGATTCCGGCAGGAATCACCGTGTAGGCAGCAACGGCGACCGCCCCGACGACGAGGAAAATGAGCCAGACAGACCGGTATCGACCTTGCATCGATCGCTCCTTGGACGCGGCGAAGTAACCCGGTCATCGGCCTCGCCGAGCCAGAACGAAGCGCGTAATGGAGGCGTATGCGCGGTTTTTTGCGCGACTGCAGCGCGAGATCGCCGCTCTCATTCGATACGGATCTCGTCAAGGGGAACGCTGGGCCGCTCGTAGCACCAAAGCGCAGGGCATTCCTCACGTGCGACGAGCTTTGTGACCGAAGCGTCCTCGATCGCGCCCCAGCACGCGCAGCCGGTCGACGTCACGGTCTTGGATACGGCGGGAAAATGACGAGCCGCCCGCTCGTTGCCCTCCTCCTCGGCTTCGTCGCGCTTGGCGCCGCGTTCGCTCCTGCGCTCGTCGTGATCGAATTGGCCCGCTCGATCCTGTAAGTGGTGTTTCGTATTTCGCCCGCGCGCGTAGATACCTGACCAGAGCCGCGAAGGGAGTTGGACGTGGAAGCAACGCAGGAACTCACTACCGAGCACGGCGCGGTGCTTGTCGGGCTGAGGATCCTGGACAAGATCGCGGCGGCGATCGAGGAGAAGGACGAGCGGGCGCTCGAAGATCTCGAGCGGCTACTCGATTTCTTCAAAGGGTTCGTGGACGATTGCCATCACGGCAAAGAGGAAGACGTGCTGTTCCCCGAGCTGGAGCGGCGGGGCGTGGAGCGCGAAGGCGGTCCCATCGGCGTCCTGCTCGCAGAGCACGAGGTAGGGCGAGAGCACGTTCGGGCGATTGCGGACGGCCTCCAGCGGTTGCGGCGCGGCGACGACGGGGCGGCGAGCGCGATCAGCGAGCACGCGCAGGCCTTCGACAGCGTGCTGCGGGAGCACATCCGCAAAGAGAGAGACGTCCTCTTTCCCATGGCGGACCGCCTGGTTCCCGACGATGCCGCCGCGACCCTCGCCGAGAAGTTCGAAGAGATCGAGCGCGTGCGCGTCGGAGCGGGAAAGCACGAGGCGTATCACGCGTTGCTGCACGACCTGAAGGACCGTTACGGAGTCGCCTGAACGGCGCCCGCGCCTGTTTCGCTAGGGACGTATACGCTCGAGGCGATCTATCAAAGCGGCGGCAGCGTGTCGTCGAGGATCAGCGCCGCGTCGCGGACGAGCTCCGGGCACTTATCCAGGGAAAGGCGCCCTTCCGACGCGAGCTGCGCACCCTCGGGGGTGCTGAGGTCGCCGCCGAGCAGCTCGCGGCAAAGTAGAGAGCCGTGCCGCTCCCGGAAGGCGCTGTTGAAGGACGCGACCTCCGCGTAGGCGGCCTGGCGGCCTTCGGCGGTGGTGCAGTCGGCGCCGCAATGAGCGAGGCCGAGCGCCATGTAAGCGCCCGTCACCGCGCCGCAGACCTCGCCCCCGCGCATACCGGCCGCGAAACAGGCGGAGATGCGCATTGCCTGCCCGCGGTCCAGCCCCAACCGCTCGGCGACGGACGCCAGCACGGCCTGCGAGCAGGCGCAGCCCTCCTTGAATAGCTCGACCGCTTCCTCGGCTGTCTTCGCGTCGCCCATAGTCGGCCTCCTATTGCGTTCGCCTGGCCGCAGCCGTCGCCGCGGCCGTCGAACGATACTGAAACCGGCGGATTATGCACCTCATGAGGCAGCTTTCCGACTCTGCCCGCGAGATTGACGATCTCGGTGAAAGGCTCCCGAGGGACAAAGAAACACGGAACACCAACTGCTACAAAGCCGGAGACTGACGGGGAGTGGCGCCCTTATCGGTCATAGCAAGACCCTCGCAAATGTCCTGCTAACGACCGTATTGCGATAGAAACGGCCTGGAGTTCAGAGCGACGAGACACTGCCGGATTCGTCAGCCTTCGTCGCTAGCTTCTGACCAACTACTCCCCTCTTCGCTGCGCCACCGCGACAGCGACCCGCTCGCCGTACTCGGCGTCGGCGGCGCGGAAGTGCGCCACGGAGCGCTCGACGATCTCGTCCTTCGAGACCTGCGCGAGGCTGCCCGCGATGTTGGCCACCAGCCGGGCTCGCGCTGCCTCGTCCATGACGCGGTACAACGCGCCGGCCTGCACGAAGTCGTCGCCCTCGCGGTCGTCCCACTCGTAGCTGCCGCTGGGACCGTCGCCGGCGAGCGGCGCGTACAGCGGCTCCCCGGTCTCGGCCGGCCCGCCGTAGCTGTTCGGCTCATAGTTCTTGGCCGCGCCGCTGTTCTCGCCACCGCGCATGAGTCCATCTCGGCCGTAGTTGGCCGCGGCGGCGACGTGCGGACTGTTCACCGGCAGCTCGGTGTGGTTGATGCCCAGGCGGTAACGATGCGCGTCACCGTAGGCGAACAGGCGGCCCTGCAGCATCTTGTCGGGCGACGGCCCGATACCGGGCACGAAATGGGCCGGGTTGAACGCGCTCTGCTCGACGTCGGCGAAATAGTTGGCAGGGTTGCGGTCAAGCACCAGCTTGCCGACTTCCTGTAGCGGATAGTCGGCGTGGGGCCACACCTTGGTGACATCGAACGGGTTGAAGCGATAAGTCCGTGCCTCAGCCGCCGGCATGATCTGCAGCTTGAGTGTCCATGAGGGGGACTCACCGCGGTGGATCGCCTCGTGCAGATCCATCTGGTGCGAGTCGGGGTTCTCGCCGGCGAGCTTGGCGGCCGCCTCGGCCGTCAGGCACTCGATGCCCTGGTCGGTCTTGAAGTGGTACTTGACGAAGAACTGCTCGCCGGCCTCGTTGACCCACTGGAAGGTGTGCGAGCCGAAGCCGTCCATTTGTCGGAAGCTCGCCGGAATGCCACGATCGCCGAACAGCCAGGTGAACATGTGCGTGGCCTCGGGCGAGAGGCTGAAGAAGTCCCAGACATTGTCGGGCTCCTGCCGATTGGTGTGCGGGTCCGGCTTCTGCGAGTGAATGAAGTCCGGGAACTTGAGCGGGTCGCGGATGAAGAAGATCGGCGTGTCGTTGCCCACCAGGTCGTAGTTTCCGTCCTCGGTGTAGAACTTGACGGCGAAACCGCGCGGGTCGCGAACGGCGTCAGCCGAGCCGCGCCCGCCGGCCACGGTCGAGAAGCGCGCGAAGACCTCGGTCTTCTTGCCGATCTGCGAGAGGAACCGTGCTCGGGTGTAGGGCGTAACGTCGCTAGTGACCTCGAAGTGGCCGTAGGCGCCCGAGCCGCGCGCGTGCACGACCCGCTCCGGGATGCGCTCGCGGTTGAAGCTCGCCAGCTTCTCGAGCAGGTGCCCGTCTTGGATCAGAACCGGGCCGCCGGAACCGGCCGTCTGTGAGTGCTGATTGTCCGTAACCGGGGCGCCGGATTCGGTCGTCAGCTTCTGCCGTTTGCTCACGTCTGACCTCCTCTTGGCCGAATAGGCTGGTGACCGCGGCTACGGGTCACGACGTTTCAATCTAGATAGAGCAATTCTAACTCGTGTGGGCCGTTCCGATACGATTCGGCCCCCGCTTTCTGGCTACGGACGCCTGGCGCTTGCACGCATCGGAAGGCGCCCTTGAGCAGCAACATCGTTGTGTTTCCAACAACGGCATGCACCTCATGAGACAGCTTTCCAACCCTTCTCCCGAGGTGCGAAGTCTTGGCGAGGCACCTGCGAGAGCCTCACACGAGTCAAAATAGCTGGAAATAACCGCTTTTAGTTTACACTGGTGATGCCAATTTTGGCAACGACGCGCTTCTCCTGAACCGAAGAGGGTCTGAGGAACGACGTTAGTGCCATCTCTCACGGTGCCTAGCGTCTGACTAACAACAGTCGTCGGAGCAACTCTCGCCACGCCAACTCTCGATGCCCTCGTTGAGGGCGACGGCACCGATCACCAGCGCGGCGGCGGGATCGGCCCACCACCAGCCGGCGAGCGCATTCAGTAGCAGTCCGACGAGAAGAGCTACGGACAGGTAGGCGCAAATCTGATTCTGCTGAGCCTCGTGCACGGTCGCTCTCGAGCTCAGTTTGCGTCCCACTCGCCGCTTCGCCGCCGCGAGCAGCGGCATCGTGGGTGCTGTGAAGGACGCGAGGCCTATTCCGACCCAGCTCGTTGCAGGCCGGTGGCCGCCGATCAGATCGCGGATCGACTCGGTCCCGATGTAGGCGACAAGGATGAAGTAGGTCGCTGCGATCAGCCGCTGCGCAGATCTCTCGGCTCGCTCGGACGAGCCGCGCCCGCCCGAAAAGAGCCAAACGATGACGAATGCGGCAAGCGCTTCGATCAGGCTGTCGGCGCCAAAGCCGATCAAGGCAACCGAGCCGGCGACGATGCCGGCGCCGAGTGCGACTCCGAACTCGACCAGGTGCCAGGCGTTTCCGCCCCAGGCGAG
The DNA here is from genome assembly GCA_003132665.1 of Actinomycetota bacterium. Taxonomy (GTDB): domain Bacteria; phylum Actinomycetota; class Thermoleophilia; order Gaiellales; family Gaiellaceae; genus Fen-549. The sequence goes on along the minus strand of PKYN01000019.1, from coordinate 41,708 downwards.
GAGGCGTGCTCTTCGCTCGAGCCGCGCCCGCTCGGCGGAGGACAGCTGCGATAGGCGAGGCTGGGGCGTGATCTCGGTCGTCGGTCGACTCACGTAAGGAGCGTAGCTAGGCGCATGGGTCATACTCGTTTTCGAGATCCCGCGACCTGTCGTCGAGGAGGCGGAAGGCGCACTACCGTCAGGGCTTGCGGAGCGTCACCCGGAAGAGTCGTCGCGGAAGCGCGCCCTCTTCGAACTCCTCGATCTCGACCAGGTCGAAGCCGTCGGCAAGGCGCTCGACCAGGTCGCGACTGAAGAAGTGGACGACGAAGCCGTCGAGCTCGTACATGTCCTCGGCTCGATAGATGCCCCGTCCGTAGTCGGCGTCCTGGACGGTGCGCGCGGTGTAGACACAGAGGCCGCCCGGCCGGAGCACACGGCGAATCTCGGCGGAGAGATGGCGTAGTTCATCCTCGGTGAGCGCCATGCAGAAGAGCATGTGCGAGTAGCAGCCGTCGAAGCTTTCCTCCGGAAAGGGAAGTGGCTTGCGGACGTCGTGCTCGCCCACTGAGATGCGGCCAGTGAGACCCGCTACGTCCGCCTTCTCGGCGATCGTCTCGACAGCACTCGGCGCGTAATCGAGCACAGCCACCTCGAATCCACGCTCGGCAAAAAAGAGGCTATCCCGGCCCTGGCCGCCGCCGAGCTCGAGTAGACGTCGAGCTCCTATCCGCTCGAACTTCTCGCAGGCCGCGAGCGCAGGCGCGCTGGGCTCGAGTCCGTACCGGTCAGCCCTTTCGGAGAGCGCTCGCTGCCATTGCTCGCGCTGCCGATCGAGCGCTTTACGATCGTCCTCGGCCTGAGAATCCAAGCGAGACATCAGCCAGCCGCCATTATCGCCTCCGAACGCTCCGTTCGGTGCGTCGATGCTGACCTGGCGCCTCCTTGGGGAAGCGAACATCGCACTTACTTTCCATGAATATCTGAATAGGAGTTCAGCTATCATCACGAGGTGACCCACAGCGTTGAAAGACGTGCGACTCGCTCGCCGGTCGATGCGGTAACCGCCGAGCAGGTCGCCGAGACGATGCAAGCGCTTGCGACACCGAGCCGCGTTCGGATTCTCGGTCGTCTGCGTGAAAGTCCATGCTCGGTAAACGCGCTCGCCGAGGCGATCGGAATGGAAGCTTCGGCGGTCTCCCACCAGCTGCGCTTGCTCCGCCACCTGCGGCTCGTCGTCGGCGAACGGCGCGGTCGCAGTGTCGTCTACGCGCTGCACGACTCGCACGTCGCCGACTTCCTCGATCAGGCGCTGTACCACATCGAGCATGTCCGCCTTGGCCGGGCCGAGCCGATCGAGGAAGCCTCCTGACGCCCGCTCGGCACCAGCACGTGCGCGACCACCTCGAAGTGCACGGCCACTCGCATGGTCTCGTCGATCGCTCGATCGTCCGCTCCCACGCGGGTCTCAGGGCGGTCGCGATCAGTCTTGTCATCCTCGCGATCACGGCGGCGGCACAAGTCGGAGTTTTTCTCGTCTCGAACTCGGTCGCGCTCCTTGCCGATCTGATTCACAACTCGGGCGACGCCCTGACGGCGGTCCCGGTCGGGATCGCCTTCTTCTTGCGTTCCTTCCGCGCCGAGAATATCGCCGGGCTAGCGGTCGTGCTCGCGATCTTCGTCAGTGCCTGCGTCGCCCTCTACGAGACGATCATGCGCTTCATCAACCCGCAGCACCTGACGCACCTTTGGATACTCGCGGCAGCCGGCGTGATCGGCTTTCTCGGCAACGAGCTTGCCGCCCGTGTGCGGCTGCGAGCCGGCGAGCGGCTGCAGAGCCCGGCGCTCGTCGCGGACGGCAACCACGCCCGCATCGACGGCTACGTCTCGCTCGGTGTCATCGCGACCGCGATTGTTGTAGGAATCGGAGCCCAGATCGCCGACCCGATCATCGGCCTTGCGATCACTCTCGTGATCCTCAAGATCACCTGGGATTCCTGGAACATCGTCCGCCACGCAGAGATCGACCTCGAACAAATCGACGGTCAAACGCACTGAGTTCGGCCGTCGGTTGCGCCGGTGTGCGGTGGGAACAGACGCGGGTTTGAATATGAGCTATCAGCTCGTTGAGCGACCGGGCATCGAAAGGCGCCCGTGAGCAGCAACATCGTTGCTCTCTCTACGGATGCCCCCAGCGGGATTCGAACCCGCGCTGCAGCCTTGAAAGGGCTGTGACCTGGGCCGCTAGTCGATGGGGGCGGCCAGCCAAGGATAGTCGCAGGCCGCCGCGACCGGCATGACGGGCGCGGCTCATAGCGACTCTCCTTCAGGTTTCTCCGGCGAAAGTCGTCATGCCTTCCGCAGGAAGGCGGACTTTCGCCGGAAAAATCGCCAGACTTTCTCCCGTTGATGATTGCGCACCTCGATCTAGACGCCTTCTTCGCCGCCTGCGAAGTGCTCGACCACCCCGAGTACGCCGGCAAGCCGCTCGTGGTCTCCGGAGATCCGCACGGTCGCGGCGTCGTCATGACCGCAAGCTACGAGGCACGGCCGTTCGGCATCCGCTCGGCGATGAGCGCCGCCGAGGCGCTCAGGCGCTGTCCCGATGCGCTCTTCGTGCGGCCCGATATCGAGAGCTACCGGCGCCGGAGCCGCGCGGTCTGGGAATGGATCCGCAAGCGGATGAGCTGCGTCGAGCAGGTCGGTATCGACGAGGGCTACATCGAGCTCAAGACGCCGTACGCCGAGCCGGCGCGGGCGATACTCGCCGATCTTCAGCAGGGGCTGTTGCGCGAAACGCGGCTGAGCGCCTCGGTCGGCTGCGGCGGCTCGAAGACCGTGGCCAAGATCGCCTCGGACTATCGCAAGCCGGGCGGGCTGACGGTTGTGCCGCCGGAGCAGAGCGCCGCCTTCCTGGCGCCGCTCGAGCTGCGCGCGCTGCCCGGCATCGGGCCACGACTCGAGGCACGACTCGCAGAGCTGAAGCTGCGCACGATCGGCGACCTGGCCGCGCTCTCCGACGAGACGCTGAGGCAGGCGCTCCCGGGCTCGGTCGGGCGCGAGCTGCGCGACCGCGCGCGCGGAATCGACCGGCGCCCCGTCGATCCGAGCCCGCAGATGCCCGTCTCGCAGGGCGCCGAGGAGACTTTCCCACGCGATATCTCGACTCTGGCCGAGATGGAGGCCTGGCTCGATCGTCTGGCCGAGAACGTGTGGACGCGCCTGGACGCTCACGATCTTTGCGCGCGGCGGGTCACGGCCAAGATCCGCTACTTCGATTTTCGGACGATCACGCGCTCGCAAACGATGGGCGAGCCGTTCGCCTCGGCCGAGGAGCTCGCGGCCGCGGCCAAGTCGCTCCTGCGACGAGCGATGAGCGAGCGGGAGGCGGCTGTGCGCCTGCTCGGCGTCTATGCCTCGAAGCTGTGCGAACGAGGGAAAGAGGCGCAGATCCGCCTTCCTCTCTAGTCGAGCGACGGTACTCCTTACAGACCGTTAACACCGTGTCCGTACACTTAAGCGCTTCGTGATACGCGTCAAGTTTCTCTACTTACTCGCGGTCATCGCTATCGCTCTGCTGGCGATCACCGCGGCGGGCAGCGCTTCGGGCGCCGCCCGGTCGGCAACCCCCAGCTACTTCACCGGCCACGGCTTCGACGCCTGCACGGCACCCTCGCAGGAGTCGATGACGGCCTGGCTCGCCTCGCCTTACCGGGCGATCGGGATCTATCTGGGCGGATCGAACCGCGCCTGTGCGGACGGAAACCTGACGCCGCCCTGGGTGAACAGCGTTCGAGCCATGGGCTGGAATTTGCTGCCGCTCTGGGTTGGCCGGCAGGCGCCGTGCGTATCGCAGAAGGGGCTGGAACTGATCGGGGCCGGCTCGGCCGGGTCGCAGGGCAAGGCGGCCGCCGACAACGCCGCCGAGCGCGCCGCCTATTTCGGGCTCGAAGCCGGCAGTCCCATCTACTACGACATGGAGGGCTACAAGCCGACGGCCTCCTGCACGCTGACGGTGCAGCGCTTCGTCACGGCCTGGACTAACGAGCTGCACGTCAAGGGCTACACGTCCGGCGTTTACGGCAGCGCCAATTCGACCATCCGCGACATAGTGAGCATGCTCGAGAACGGCTCCGACGGCGTCCCCGACGACATCTGGACGGCGCGCTGGGACGGAGTCGAGCAGGTCTTCAGCGAGCCGGTCGTCACGAACGACCTCTGGAGCGAGCATCAGCGCGTTCACCAGTATCGCGGCGGTCACAAGGAGACCTACGGCGGCGTGACGATCAACATCGACTCGAACTACGTGGACGGCGCCGTGGTCGCGGCCGCCGCGACAGTGCCCGGCGAAGCTCCCGTGGGTACGGCAACCTCGAGCGATAACGCGGCGTCGGTGAGCTGGTGGTTGAATTCCTTCGACCTGTCGGTGCAAGTGACCCCGACGCTCACACCGTCCACGCTCACGATTCCGCTGACGGGCTTTGCCGCGGCGAGCTACGTCTTGCAGCTCCAGACGGTCGACGCGCTGACCGCTACGCCGGTAACCCGCTTCAACACCCTTCTGGCCATACACGTGAACGCGCCGCCGAAGGGCGTAGTTGTCGCGTATTCCAGCGACGGAGCGACCTGGACGACGATCAGGCGTCTGAGCTCGGCCGCCCTCCCCATCGACGCGACGAGCGGCTACCTGGTCAGGCCGGACGGTTCGCTCGATATCTACACACTCGTGCCGGGCTATTTCGCGCTTTTGCAGGACAGCGCGGCGCCGACCACACCGGGTGACCTGCGTGGACACTTCGTCTCGGGAAAGCTGCTGCTCAAGTGGCGGGCGTCCAGCGACAACAGCGGCGCGGTCGCCGGCTACCAGATCACACGCGACGGCGTCCCCGTCTTGACGCTGGCGAGCAGCGCGAAAAGCGCCTCCTTCAACAAGCTCAAGCGAAAGGGCCGCAGCATCATCCGCATCCGAGCCCTTGACCCGACGGGTAACCAAAGCCCGCTCTCGAACTACGTAAAGGTGACCGCCAAGTCGAAACCGCGCGGCCTACCGCACGCGATCCCGCGCTGGGCCTGGCACCGGCTCGCCTGGCAGCAAAAGGGGGGCAAGGGAAAGCGCCCGACGGCGCCCCGCCCGCTGCCGAGCTGGTACTGGCGCTGGGTGGGCTGGAAGCTGAGCCCGTACAAGATCGCCGGCTGAGCTTGGTCAACGAGAACGGTCTGGAGCTCGAGTCCACGAACGCTGAGCGCACGAGGCGCTCCGCGCCCCGCCGAGGCAGTGCCGAGCAACGCCGGAAGGACGAGATAGACCGAAGGTACCTGTGATTACGGTACTTCCGGCCCTCGCGAGCGAGGCATAAGGGCGCTTACGATAATCACGGCTCATGACCGTGTCACCACCTGCCCGGGACGGCTGGAACCTCTGTTACCGGCGGTTTGCGTCGCAGTGAGAAGCGGTCCGATACGCGTATTCGTCGTCGAGGACGAGTGGCTCTATCGCGAGGCCGTCGTCAGCACTCTCTCCAGCTCGAGTGATTTCGAGATCGGCGGTCAGTCGGAGGACGGCGAGACGGCGCTGGCGCGGATGCTCGCCGATCCGCCGCAGATCGCGCTCGTTGATGTCGATCTACCGGATATCAGCGGTCTCGAGCTCTGCAAGCGCCTGCGCGAGGAGCTGCCTGGGACGCGGGTGATCGTCTTCACGGTCTCGCGCAGTCCCGAGGATCTTCAGGCGGCGCTGGCCGCCGGTGTCTCGGGTTTCCTGGTTAAGCAGGACACGCGCGAGCCGGAAAGATTGCTCGAGGCGCTCCGGGTGGTGGCCGACGGCGGCACACTCCTGGTCAGCTCCGCGGCCCGCCATCTGCTCATCGACCTGGCTAGCCGGCGACCGGACGACCCCGTTGCGAAGTACGGTCTCACGGTTCGCGAGTGCGACGTGCTGGCGCTGCTTGCCGACGGCGCCTCGAACCTCGAAATAGCTCAGGAACTGTCGATCACCGTTCAGGCGGTGAAGAACCACCTCGGCAACATCTTCCGCAAGCTCGATGTTCCGAACCGGACGAGTGCGGCGCTGCTGGCGCGGCGCGAAGCGCTCGTGGGCGCCCGGTCCTGCAGCGTCTAGGCGCCACCGCGCCGAAAACGTTTACAGCCATACCGTCGAGCGCGAGCCTCGCTGCCGTATCTCGAGGCGGGCAACGCCGCCTGTCGAGCGCCCGAATTCTGTTGCTTCCTGTCAATAGCGCGTTCATACTCAAACAAAGCCGCCTTGGGGAAGCGGTTTCTGCGAGCCGATTACCCGAACGAAAGAAGCAGTCGATAAAGACGCACCCGGATTCGCGGTCGTTGCGATGAGATGGCCTACCCGAGGGCGCATCTCGGCGGCGAGGTGCGTGCACGCGGTTCTGCTTGTGCTCTTTGCCTGCGTGCTGATCTTCTCGAGCTCGTTCGTCCACCATTATTCGCTGAACGCGATCGGAGGGCGGATGGTGTGGTTCAACATCGTCGCGATCTCTCTCTGCGCGTTCGCCGCCGCGCTCTGTGTCACCCGCTGGAGCTCTCCGCCGACGCGGCTGCTCGGGTTCTTTCTCATCGCCTTCACCATCTACCAGTTCGGCGCCATCGCCAGCTACGCCCCGACTCATCACCAGTTCGTCGTCGCCTCCGCTCTCACCTGGCCGGCGATACCGCTCTGCTTCGTGTTCTGGGCGCGTGCGACGCTCTGCATCGTCGCCGCGACGCCCAGTGACGATGCTCCCAGCCGGGGACTTTCGGCGCTTCTGGTGGAGAGATGGCAGCGGCTGCAAAGCTGGCGCCGTAGACGTCTTACTGGACGTTCGAGCTTACCGCTGGAGCTGTTCGCGGTCTGGCTTCCGGCGGCGGTGTTCATCGTTCTCGGGATGATTCCCGGCGTTCTTTACTCGTACAACGGGCGCGCCGATGCCTGGCGCGGCTGGCGGGTTGTGCCGCATCTCGGTTTCTTTCTCGTGTCCCTCTGGGGATTTCTGATCGCGCTGGCATGCTCGGCGCTTCTCTTCGCGTCCTGGCGACGGCGCGCGACGCATCTTCTCCCCGGCATATACGAGCGCGCCCGCTGGGCACCGCGGGCGACGATGGGACTGACGTTCTTCCTCTTGTTCGCGTTCGCGTCCACGCTCGGACTCTGGCCGGAGTCGGTGCTCGACCTGCTCATCGCTATCTGCGCGGTTCCCTACGCGCTGCTCGCGATCGAGGCCGATTCGTATCGCGGAACGGGCGCGGCCTACTCCTCGTTTCGCCAGCGCCTGCTGGCGGCCGCGCTCTGGTGCGGCATGACGCTGGCGATCGTCGCGGTCGTCGAACCAAGCGGCGACCCGATCGCGCGAGGGCTCTTCGCGGCGCTGGTCGGGGCCGTTCTACCGGTCGGCCGGTTCCTCAGCCGGACGCTGACTGCCAGCGACGATACGAAACCCGAGCCGCCGATTCTGATCGAAAGCGGTGAGTGCGTAGCGGCCGAGCTGGGTGCGAGCCTCACCACTCCCGTCAGTACCCGTCTTGACCTGGGTGTGCTCGATAGGACGCGCCGAATGCTCCGCGAGATCGACGGGCACGATCTGAAAACGCTGATCGGCGGTCTGCCCGGGCCGAGCGGGCGCAAGCGCAGCGAGCTGCGCGATCCCCGCGCCGATCCGCGCCTGCGTGTTTTCGTGCGCGACTTCCCGGCGCTCGACTGCTCGCATGCCTGGGAGGTGCGAATGATGCGTCTGAACAAGCTCATCTACGAGACGGCACGGCCGCGGGCCGGCTACGACGTGGGGGTCAACAAGGACGACCCCGGTCGCTGGCGGGCTCTGGCCGCCTACTGTTTGCTTCGCCTTGACCCCGGCGATCCGCTGATCGGGCCCTTCGAACGCGAGGAACGGCTGCGGCTGCGTATCTGGCTCAAGGGCGAGAGGGCGCGTCTCTCCTTCTACGACGATCTCGAGCAGATGAGCGAGCAGGCCCTGCGCACGACGTTCCGCGACCTCGCCGGCGAGGAGACGGCCCAGCGGCGCAAGAAGGTTCTCGAACGCGCTCTCGACGCGACTCTAAAGCAGGTGATCGCCCACTGGGAGGCGCGGGCCGAGCATGCACTGGGCGAGCGGTTGCCGGCCGCGATCGATACGAAACTCCTGGTTGAGCACTTCGCCGACTAGCGCTCGATTCACGTGACGATCTGTCCGTGCCGGGCGCGATCCAGTCAGGTTGTCGCTTTCTGGGGTGTGGCGACGGGATATAGCGATCGCACGCTGATGCGCGACTGGAGATGAAATCCGCGAGAACGTCCCCAAAACGTCCCTATTAGCTCTATCTGTTACCACCTAATCTCGGTCATTACCGCGCGGCCCCCAACGCGTGCCGACTACAGCGACGAGGCCAGGGTTGAGAAGGTGAGCCAGACGAGCAGTACTCCCCCCAGAACGGTCACTCTCCGGCCCTGGCCTCGCGCGCTGCCGGCGGATGTGCTGACATCCGCGAACGGCGCGAGCGCGCCGAAGGGGCGATTGGTCAGGCTCGTCATCGGCGAGCACGATTGGTTCGTGCGCGAAGCCCTGGCGAGCGTCTTTTCGCGTGTCTCCGATCTCCATTTGCTCGGCAACGCCGACAATGCCGAGCGCGCATTCGAGCTGGTGGATCATTTCGATCCCGAGGTTGTGATCGTCGATCCGCACCTGCCCGAGATGGGCGGACTCGAGCTTGCGCGCCGCCTGCGCGATCTGCACCCGCGAACCGCGGTCATCGTGATAACGAGCTCGCAGAGCGAGGCCGAAGTGATCGAGGCGCTGCAGGCGGGCGTGTCGGGCTACGTCGTCGCCCAGCGCAGCGACCCGCTAAGGATCTGCGAGATGGTAAGGCTGGTGGCAAGCGGGGCGACGCTCCTGACCGCGAAGATCGCAGGCGAGATCCTCGGCAGGCTGGCCCGTGCGGGCGCGTGTTGCCCGGCTGAGGAGTACGCGCTGACTCCGCGCGAGTGCGAAGTGCTCGCTCTGATCGGGGACGGACTCTCGAACCGCCAGATCGCCGCTTTGCTCTTCATCGCCGAGCGTTCGGTGAAGAACCACGCGCGCAACATCTTCCTCAAGCTCGACGTCGCGAACCGCACGAGCGCGGCGATCGTGGCCCGTTCGCACGGCCTGGCCGGCAAGCACTGAAGCCCCCCGCGAGCGTTCCGAAGACAAACCGCGCGGGAGCGGCGGGGCGCCGCGTGCCCGCCCACCCGATCGGCCGGCGCGGACATGGTGAGAAAGTACACGGCCAGTAGGTACCTTCGGCCCTAGTGCTTGTGACTGAGAGCGGTAAAGCTTAATCGACATACCCCCTCTCACCATTTCGCATCACTTGCCAGAACTCTCAAGCGATCAAGCCCAGAGCGTCACGCTGAGGCACTACCTCGCCGTATTGAGACGGCGGATGTGGATCATCGTCATGGCGCTCGTAATCGTTCCGCTGGCTGCGGTTCTGCTCTCGCTGAACCAGCAGAAGCTCTACCAGGCCTCGGCCGAGGTGATGGTCAGCAACCAGGATCTGGCGGCCACACTCACCAATACCAACAACGGGAACAGTTCTCAAATCAATCCCGATCGCTACCTCCAGACCCAGGCCAAACTGGCGCGCGTTTCCACCGTCGTCCGGCGCACGCTGAGCGCCTCGGGGCTCGGTAGCGAGGCAGTCGACAGCTTTCTCTCCCGTTCATCGGTGGCTCCGGCAGCGAACGCCGACACGATGGGCATGGCGGTGCGAGACCACAATCCCATGCTCGCGGTCGCGCTCGCCACCGAGTACGCTCGCCAGTTCGTCGCTTACCGCCACGAGCTCGACACCACCGCGCTGGTCAGCGCCCGCCGTCACGTCGAGAATCAGATGGCCAAGTTGCGGGCAAGCGGAGGAGCATCGAGTGCGCTGTACGCGTCCTACGCGCAAAGCGACGAGCGGCTGCACGAGATGGAGACGCTACAGACCTCGAACGTCTCTGTCGTTCAGGCTGCCCAGAACGCGGTGCTCGTGCAGCCGCGCACGCGCCGCAACGGCATTCTGGGCCTGCTGCTCGGGCTGATGTTCGGAATCGGGCTCGCCCTCCTCTACGAGGCCCTCGACACGCGCGTGCGCACGGCGGAGGAAACCGGGCGGGCGCTCGGCGGGCTGCCGCTGCTGGCGCGCCTGCCGGAGCCGCCGAAGAGCCTGCGTAAGCGAAATGAGCTGGTCATGCTCGCGCGCCCGGGCGGGCCGCAGGGAGAGGCCTACCGGATGCTTCGCGCCAACCTCGATTTCGTCACGCTCGAGCGCGAGGCGAGGACGATCATGGTCACAAGCGCGCTGATCGGCGAGGGGAAGACGACGACCGCCGCCAACCTCGCCCTCACGCTCGCCCGCGCCGGGCGGCAAGTGGTTCTGGTCGAGCTCGACCTGCGCCGGCCGCGCCTGGATGCGCTATTCGGGCTGGATAACACCCCTGGATTGACCGACGTGGTGCTCGGTAAGGCGGCGCTCGAGGACGCGATCACCCTCGTCAGCTCCACCGATCTCTCCAATCGCTCCAGCTATGCAGGCCGGCCGATACTCACCGGATCGTCGGAAGAAGGTGCGCTCGGCATTCTCCACTCCGGGCCGCTGCCTCCTAGCCCAGGCGAGTTCGTGGGCACGCAGGCGCTTGCGAAGGTGCTCGCCGAGCTTGGCGAGCTGGCCGAGACCGTGCTGATCGACGCGCCGCCGCTGCTCGAGGTCGGCGACGCGATGACGCTCAGCAGCCGCGTGGACGCGATGCTGATCGTGACCCGGCTCGAGCACCTGCACCGGAACACGCTGCGCGAGCTGGCGCGCACGCTCGAGCAGTGCCCGGCGCAGAAGCTCGGCTTCGTCCTGACGGGAGTCGAGGAGAGGAACGGCTACGGCTACGGCTACGGCTACACGCTCCCGGACGGCGAGACGGTGAGCGCGCAGTTCGGGGCGAGCGAGTGAGGACGGTCTCGAAAACCGCGCTCGACGCCGAGCTCTTCGCCCGGCTGAAGGACGCGGTCTCGTCCCCGACCCCGCCTCTCTTCGACCCGTCGGGAACCGCGAGAACGCACGGGCGCGGCTGGCTCGTGCGCAGAGTCCTACTCGTGGCGGACGTTCTCGGCCTGATCGGCGCCTTCCTTCTGGCCCAGCTCGCCACCCCGTCGTCGGGTGGCGTAGACGCGATCAGCCGCAGGGAGGAATGGCTGCTCTTCCTGCTCGTGCTGCCGCTCTGGGTGGTGGCGGCTCGCCTCTACGGCCTTTACTCGCGCGACGAGGAGCGCACCGACCACACGACCATCGACGACGTCGGCGGCGTCTTCCACCTGGTCACGGTCGGCACCTGCGTTACCTTCTTCGCCGGATCGCTCTCGGGGACGATCGATCCGAACCGGCTCAAGATGGCGATCTTCTGGCTCGCCGCCGTCGCCTTCATGTCGCTGGGGCGCGTGCTTGGGCGCATCGCCTGTCGCCACAGCGCGAGCTATCTACAGAACACGCTCGTCGTCGGCAGCGGTGGCGCGGCCGGGCCGAGCTGATCGCACGCAAGCTGCAGCGCCATTCCGAGTACGGCCTCGAGCTTGTCGGCGTGATCGACGACGTCGTAAAAGAAGACCCGGCGAAGGAGGATCTGGCAGGCTTTCCGTACTTCTCGTCGCTGGCAATGGCGCCGTTCCTTTGCCGCGCGCTTTCGGTCGAGCGGATAATCGTCGCCTTCCCGTGCGCCGAGCGACAGCGTGTGGTCAGCCTCATCCGCGAGCTGCGCGAGCTCGACGTGCAGATCGACGTCGTGCCCTTCTTCTTCGATGTGCTCTCGCCGAGCATGGACGTTCACTCGATCGAAGGCCTGCCGCTCCTGGGCCTGCGGCCCGCCCGCCTGCCGAAGTCCTCGATCCTGTTCAAGCGCGCGATGGATCTGACGCTCTCGGCGCTCGGGCTGCTCGTGCTCGCCCCGCTCTTCGGCCTGATCGCCGTCGCCATCAAGCTCGATTCGAAGGGGCCGGTCTTCTTCAGGCAGGTGCGCATGGGGCACAACGGCAAGACCTTCCGGATCTTCAAGTTCCGCACCATGCAGGCCGACGCGGACGCGATGAAGTCGGACGTTCGCCATCTAAGCAAGCACGCTCAAGGCAGCGGCGATCCGCGTATGTTCAAGATCCCCGACGACCCCCGAATCACGCGTGTAGGGGGCTTCCTGCGTCGCTATTCGCTGGATGAGCTGCCGCAATTGCTGGATGTCTTCATGGGAGACATGAGCCTGGTCGGCCCCCGGCCGCTGATCCTGGAAGAGGACAACTTCGTCAACGACTGGGCACGACACAGGCTTGACCTCAAGCCCGGCGTCACCGGGCCGTGGCAGGTGCTGGGCCGCGACGAGATTCCCTTCGGAGAGATGGTCGAGCTCGACTACTCGTATGTCACGAACTGGTCGATTAGCGGCGACCTGAAGCTCATCCTGCGTACGGTTCCCATCGTCTCGCGGGGCGCCGCGGTTTGATCGCCGGCGATGAGCGATTTCCCAACCGCCGAGGCCCTCGCCGTTCCCTGCTTCGCGGGTAGCGTCGAGGACGCAGCCGACCTCGTCGTAACGCGCGCGCTGTCGGGAGAAGGAGGCTTCGCCGTTCTCTGCAACGTCCACGTTCTCGTGACGGCGCAGCGGAATACGAGACTGCGCGACGCGCTCGAGGAGGCCTGGGCAGTCTTCCCCGACGGCGCTCCGATTGCTTGGCTCCTGCGTCGCTCGGGGGAGCGGCACGCTAACCGTGTCGCCGGCCCGGACCTGATGCCGGCGACGATTGAGCACGGCCTGGCGCACGGGCTACGTCACTTCCTGCTCGGCTCGACTCCCGAGGTGCTGGGTGGGCTCGAATGCCGGCTGAGGAAGCGTTTTCCCGTGATCGAGATCGCGGGCACATCGGCGCCGTTTGGCGATGACGCGGCGCTGGACGCGGTCGTTACGGAGATACGGGAGGCACGGCCCCATCTCGTCTGGTGCGCCCTCGGAGCGCCAAAGCAAGAGCTGTGGATGCGACGAAACGCCGCCGCGCTCGCTCCCGCGCTCGCGCTTGGCGTAGGGGCGGCCTTCGACTTCCACGCCGGTACTAAGGCGCGGGCTCCACGCTGGTTGCAGCGTCTCGGACTCGAATGGCTCTTTCGTCTCGCCGTAGAGTCACGGCGGCTCGGCCGCCGGTACCTGACGACGAATGCTGCCTTCGTGACGTCCGTCGCCTACGACGTATGCCGACATGGAAGACAAGTGCGGGTTTCCGCCAGAAGTGCGGAGCGCTACCGATGATTCGCAGTCACCCAGCAATCGCCGTCTGGGGATCTGCCGCTGCTTTGTCGCTTACTCTCGGTCCTCTTCTCGTTGCGAAGGCCGAGCTTGCCTTTCTCATAGTGACTGTCGTTGTATTGATCGGCGTGCTTGCCACAGCCAAGTGTATGGCCATTACTGGCCTAACGACCGCGGCTTGCATCCTCGTCAGCGCAGTCATAGACACGCCGGGTCACATCAGCGCAGGCCGTGTGTCGGCGTACGCAGTTCTCACGATCGTTTTGACCATCCTCCTAGTCTTCGTCTCATTCACCAGTAGCGCTCTCGGCACGGCTACCAGACTCCAGAGTGTTCTCTTCCCCTTTTTCGGCCTGGCGGTATGGGCAGTTATCTCGGCGATTTGGAGTCATCCATCCGTGGACGGAATGCAGAACATCCTTCTCTACATCTCATTCCCGACGCTCATCCTGGTATCAGCCACGTCCGCTCGTACGGGAGCCATAAGCCCGCCAAACTTCGCTCGGCTGGTCGACGTCACGTTCCTCATAGGCGCGTTGTTCTACCTCATGAGTCTTCTAACGTCGGGGATCGGCGGCTCGGCTGTCGCTGGGCCTCGTTCCTACGCATTATTCGGCATGCTCGGTGTTGCGTGGGGCGCCGCACGCTATCGGCATGGCTTCCGTGAAGGAATGCTTGTCGGAACGGTTAGCCTGACGATGGTTTTCCTCAGTCTGTCTCGACTGGCGGCTCTCTCAGCAGTACTCATCGCCGTTCTCGCGCTTGTCGATTTCAGGCGCTTTGCTCGCTCATTAGCGGTCACTGCGCTGATCGCCGCCGTCGCGTTTTTCGCGGTAACACACACATCATTCTCGTCGCGCTTTAGCAAGGGCGACGTGAGGTCTGTTGCAGGATTCGAGATCAACGTTAGTGGCCGAGCGCAACTCTGGTCTCTCACATGGAATAGTTACGAGAGTTCGCCCCTCATAGGTCACGGCGTGGGTTCTGCCGAAACCCTGGTAAAACAGAAGTATCCGGGAGATGACCATCCCCACAACGACTACCTCCGGTTGCTTCACGATCTTGGCGCTATTGGTCTCTTCATGTTCCTAGTTGGGTACTTGTCGCTTTTCGCGCGGTTGTTTCGTGCGCGTTCGGCTGCTCGGACGTCGCCAACCATTGCATACCTGCTGCGGGCCAGCGCTTTGTCTCTCGGAGCCGTGCTCTTGGCGATGATCACTGACAATCCGCTTGTGTACCTCTTCGTAATTGCTCCCGTAGCGAGTGTTGTAGGTTATTCCCTCGGCGCGCTGCTGGCATTGCAGGACGAAGAGGCAGTCTTTCAGAGGCCCGTACGATTGTGAAAATCGCATTTGTAACCAATCGTCTAGCTCACTACAGAATGCCGATGTTCGAGCTGCTGGCGCAGTACTACGCTATCGGGTCTTTCTGAAAGCGGCTTGATTAGTAGATGAGGATAGAGTGCGGTTCTTAGGACAGATACCAGAGGATGCTATCGGCTCGATATACGGGGTCGCAGACGCGTTCGTAATGCTATCGTTCCGCGACTACAGAAGCGTGGCGACTCTCGAGGCACTACGTTTCGGAAAAATGGTTATTACTTCATCTCAAGACGGGAACTCTACCGATCTAATACGTCACGAAGAAACGGGGCTCGTGTTTGACGCATTCGAAAAGGGAGCTCTAGGGCGGCGATGAAGCGAGCGATTATCGAACCAAACACTATGAAGGATATCGCGCGGCGCGGAGAAGCGATGATGAGTCAGCAGACACCTCAAACTGCGGCGATAGCGCTTAGTGAGGTATTGGAGATCGTACTGACGACGACGTGACGCTTCCGTTACTTACTTGACCATCGCGAGTAGGAGAAAGATACGCTATGCAAACTTGCGCAGATGAGATAGTCGTGGCTCGCCAGTCACATGATGACGTCGTTTTGCGTATCTAGGCGATGCCGTTCGCGATTGTTATTGGTGAGCTTTTCTCTGAACAACTCGGGGCCCTGCATGCCTGCTGTGCGGAAGAGGCTAGGGATGCCCTTTTACGCGAAGCTACCTCGAGCCAGGGAAGGGTGCCCGCGCTTTCTCCCTACAATCGGGCCGCGCTGGCTCGGCGCGGGCTGGTCTTTCGGCATGAAGCGGCCGAGCGATGAAACGGTTCCGCGCCCGCTACAGTGGCTTTGCCTGGGGGTTCGTTGACCAGGCCTTCTCGTCGGCCACGAATTTTGGTCTTATGGTTCTCGCCGGGCGCGCACTCGGCCCCGGAGGGCTCGCCGCGGTTGTCGTCGGTTTCACGCTCTACCTGATTGCGCTCGGGTTTCAGCGCAGTCTCGTGACCGATCCACTTGTCGCCAGCTCCTCGGCCCTCGGTGAGGTCGCCCGTCGGTTAGCGGGACGAGCTGCGCTCATGGTTGTCCTGCCGGGCGCCGCAGGGATGACCATAGTCGCTTTTGCTGCCGCTGCTTTGATCGGAGGACGCTTCGGACAGGGGGTTTTCGTCGTTGCTCTCTGGCTGCCGGTGGCGTTGGTTCAGGACTTCTGGCGAACCGTGCTCTTCCGGGACGGACGCGCGCGTGCCGCGGCAGCTAACGATGGGCTTTGGTTGGTTGTTATGGGAATCTTGGCGCCGTTCGCTTGGTCGATCGGCGATGACTGGGCGATAGTGGGCTGCTGGGGTGTCGGGGCTCTAGTCGCCGCACTAGTAGGCGTTGTTCAAACCGGATACATCCCCATTGCGATCGGGGCTGCTTCCAGATGGTGGCGGCAGGAGGCGTGGTCACTCGGCCGCTGGCTCGCTCTGGGAAGCATCACGTACAGCCTGGCGACGTACGGCACGGTTCTCATGTTGGTGGCGCTTCTCGGCGGTACGGCGTTTGGCGGTCTAAGGGCGGTGCAATCGCTTTTCTCGCCACTGTCGTTGCTCGGCCCGGCGATCGCACTCCCGGGCCTTCCGGCACTCGTCCGAGCCCGTGCGGAGTCGTCGCATGCTGCGCGTCTGCTCACGCTGTATCTCTCCTGTGCCGTGACTGCGCTCACGATGCTATACGTGATCGTCTTCACGCTTTCCCCCGGTCTGCTTACCGTCGTTTTCGGCGAACAGTTCACCCGCTTCCACACGATTGTGCTCCCGATCGGGTTGTCTCAGATCGTCGCCGCGACGGCAACGGGCTTCCCACTGTTGCTCAAGGCACAGAGCCGCGGACGTGCGCTGCTTTTCGCGCAGCTGGTTGGGTTGGTCGCGACGCTTGCGATCTTGCCCGCGCTCGCGTCCACGCGAGGCTTGACCGGCGTTGCCTGGGGAACGTTCGGCAGCGAGATTGTGGCATCAGGTGCGCTAGTGATTATCGCTATTCGTCCGGAGCACGAGCGGGCTACGGCACTTCCCTTGCCTGCAGAACAGCACTGATGCGCATTCTCGTTCTCCACTCTCAATACCTCTCCGGAGCCGCATCGGGAGAGAACCGCGTCGTCGAGGATGAATCCCAGCTCCTAGGATGCAATAATAAGTGCATGAACCCGGCTGTAAGCGGCTACGATGGCATGGCGATGCTGTTTGCTTACGACAAGAGCGACTTAGTTGTAAATGTAGGTGGTTCGTGGGGCTATAAAGAGAGTTAATAACTAGAGCTTGGTTCGCCGAAGGGGAGAAGCTAAAGTATCGGAGATACACGGGCGTTGCTTCCAAAGCAATGTGATAAAAATTTAACCTAAATGTACGGTGATTACATACGACTACCGCCCAACGACGAGAGAGGTATAAACCGTCACTTCGTAACAAGGGTTAACTACGGTATAGAGGACGAGAAATGAAGACTCAGGAGTTCTACGATATGCTTGCGAACATCACCGAGGCCTTCGCTTGGATACTCGCGCCGCGGTCGTTCGGATCACGCCTCCTCCAGACAAGGGTGCCGCATAATCCTCGGGAAAGGAGCTAAGTAGTATGAGCCCTCCGCGTGTCGCTTTCATCACGAATCTATGCCCCTATTACCGCCGCCCGTTGTACGAGCTGCCCGCCGAGCGGCTACAGATCACGTTCTACTTCTTTTTTCTTTTCAGAAGGAGAGGAGTCCTACCTTGGCCCCTCGATGCAGCACATGTCGGGTGACTTCCCCGTGCGGTTGGTGAGCCCATGAAGCGTGTGCTCTGTATGTGTAGCTGGGTACCGTCCTACCAGTTGGAACTCCATTCGTCTCTCCGCCGTGTCCTCGCCGAGCGCGAAATCGAGTTCGTCGTAATCCGAGGATACCCCGAAAACGAGATAGCGATGCGAAAGCAAGCGGTGAGACTCGACTGGGCCGTTTTTCGTCCGAACAGGTTTTTCCGAATCGCCGGCCGGACTTTTATCTGGCAGCCGTGCAGGGACGAAGCTCTCAATTCAGACCTAGTGATCGCCGATGAGGGAGGTCGTCTTCTACTCAACTACTGGCTGCTCGCCCAGCAGTATCGACGCCGAGTGCGAGTGGCGTTCTGGGGTCACGGCGGGAGCCTGAATGCCCTTCGGGCTTCTCGCCTCTCGGAGGCTGTCAAGCGACGAGTCTTTCGCTTACCTCACTGGTGGTTCGCGTATACGGAGGGCGCAAAGCGGCGCATCGTTGCTCTCGGTTATCCGCCCGACCGTATCACGGTCACGCAGAACGCGTCTTCGACCGAACTGTTGCGAGAGCGGATTGCCGCTCTTGGCTCGAGTGAGCAAGATGCGGTACGAGAGGAGTTCGCGCTGGACGGAGGCCCCGTGGGACTCTTTCTGGGGAGCCTTTACGACGATAAACGGCTCGACTATCTCCTGGAAGCCGGAGATCACGTCTATAAAAAGCAACCGCGTTTTCGCCTTGTGATCGCTGGAGACGGGCCGAATCGACGCGATCTTGCAGTCGCCGTCTCCACTCGGCCATATGCTAGGCTGGTTGGCCCGGTTGAAGATGACAGAAAGGCGCTACTGCTTGCGACTGCGGATGTCCTTCTCCTTCCTGGCGCCGTCGGGCTCGCACTGGTCGATGGTTTCGCAGCCGGTCTTCCTACATTAACGACGTCGGTTCCGACCCACGGACCAGAGATCGAGTACCTCCAGCACGGAGTCAACGGACTAATCCTTCCGTCTGACTCCTCTCCAAGGGAATATGGGGAGAGCATCCTCGAAGTGCTCACCGACCATGCGCTTCGTTCGAACCTCGAGCGCGGTGCTGCAGCTTCGGGATTGGTCTACACGGGAGCGTCGATGGTGAGGCGCTTCGCCGATGGGATCGAGCTCGCTTTATCTGCCGATCCAATACGAAGGGCGACGAGGCTCGGCCGGCTTGCGCGAGGCCGCCAGTGACCGTCGCGATCCTCACGACGAGTTGGGACGACGGAACGCCCGAAGACCTGGTGCTTGGGCGCTTACTGGCGGAGTACGGCTACCGAGGAACTTTCTACGCAACGACCGGGCCGGCTGGTCGGCGAACGCTCGACGACAACGCTCTTCTAGAGGTCGTTTCGCTTGGGCACGAGATCGGCAATCACGGCCGCTCGCATCGGCTCTTTACCGAGCTCTCCATGCAGGAGCTCATGAAGGAGGTTGCGTGGGCAGAAGAGCAAATCCGGATGTTCGCAGAGCCGCACGCCATCGTCGCTCCCCCGCGAGGTCTCGTTTCGAAAGCAGGGATCACGACTCTAGGCGCTAACGGTTTCTTAGTACGAACAGCGCCGATCCTTGGGGGTCGTCGCCAGAAACCGGGCCTGATCATCCCATCAGCTCAGCTCTACCCCCACACACGCTTGAGGACGTATGGACACCTTATAAAGTGGCGCTCTATCCCAACCGTCGCGTATCTTAAAGCGTGGTCGCGCTCGAGAACCGTGCGGGCGAGGCTTGGAGAGATGGTGAGTGTCGCGGGCGACCACGGATTGCTCTTACATATCTGGGGGCACAGCAGGGAAATCGAGACGCTGGGTCTCTGGGGCGAACTCGAGTTCCTCCTCGAGGAAGCCTCTGAGCGAGGGCTTCTTCCTGCGACGAACAGCGAAGCCATCAACGCGTCGAAAGCTCGCTGAGCGGGAGACAGACGTGCGCGTCCTAGCAACTCACACCGATGGCCTCGCAGATGGCGGAACAAAGCAAGAAACCGAACGGTGGTCTTGCTGCAGACGTTAGCTTCCGGCCTCACATGTCCCTATACGATCTTCGATGGATGCGGAATGGCCAGGAATCGGAACGCCTCATCTTCTTCTCTATTTTCGGCGACAGGGAGTAGGTAAATGAACGTTCTTATTCTTCACTCTCGCTACGCGAGCGGAAGCAATTCAGGCGAGAACCGCGTCGTCGAGGATGAATTCCGGCTCCTATCGGAAGGTGGTAACCACGTCGATGCCTGGACGCCGCGGTACGAACAGATGGGCGCGATCCGCGCCGGAATAGACGCGGTCTGGTCGAGACGTGCTCGGACGGAAACGGCGCGACGGGTGTCCGAGCAGCAGATCGACGTGATTCACGCCCACAACGTATTTCCGATGCTCTCGCCCGCGGTTCTGCGCATCGATCTACCGACGGTGATGACGCTGCACAACTTTCGCCTCTCCTGTCTTCCCGCTACGTTCTTGCGCGACGGCCGGATCTGCGAAGACTGCCTCGGCCACGTTCCCTGGCGCGGGATCGCGCACGGCTGTTACCGCGACTCGCGCTCGGCCAGCTCCGTGCTGGCGACATCATTGGCACTACACCGAGCGATTCGAACCTTCGATCGTGTTGACCGTTTCATCGTGCTGAGCGAGTTCCAACGGCAGAAACTCGGCTTCGCGGGTCTCGATCCGGAGCGGATGGTTGTGCGCCGTAATTTTGCCTGGCCGGCGGAGCGACGCCGCGGGCCCGGCGAGTACTTTCTGATCCTAGGCAGGCTGTCAGCGGAGAAGGGTCTGGATACTGTGATCGGCTCCTGGCGCTCGCCGCTGCCGCTGCTGGTCGTCGGCGACGGGCCCGAGCGCGAGCGCTTGGAGGCGCTTGCTCGCCCAGGTGTGGAGTTCCGCGGAAGGGTTGAATCGGACGAAGCGGCTGGCCTACTAAGCCGGGCGCGAACGCTGCTCTACCCGTCGCGCTGCTATGAGGGATCGCCGCGCGCGGTGATCGAGGCGCTGGCCGCGGGCGTGCCGGTGATCGCTAGCGACATCGGAGGCCTTCCGGAGCACGTAAGCCACGACATCTCGGGCCTTCTGGTTCGGGTAGACGATGCCGACGCTTGGGCCGAGGCGGTTGAGGTGCTCGCCGACGACGCGACCTCCGAGCGGCTAGGCCAGGGCGCCAACGAGAGTTGGCGCAAGAACTTTAGCCCCGAGGTGGCACTGACCTCTCTCGAACAGATCTACCGCGAGGCAATCGAGCACGCCCCATTCGAACGTGGAGAATGCAATGAAGATACTTAATCTTGGTTGCGGGACTAAAACAAGTGATAACCCCGACGTGACCAACATTGACTGGTCTATATACCTGCGGCTGAAGAGAAACCGTTTATTGAGGACTATTGTGCCTTTGTTGGTCAATGGCGAACGCTTAGAACGCTTCAAATCGTTACCTGACAACATAATGGTTCGTAACTTGGCAAAAGGGCTTCCTTTTAACTCAAACTCTATAGACGCCGTGTACCATTCTCACTTCCTGGCTCATCTTGATAAAGATATTGCTCGGATACTCTTATTGGAAATCAGACGGGTGCTCAAGCCAGGCGGTATTCACCGCCTAGTCGTCCCAGATTTAGAAAAAACCTGCCGAGGCTATATATCGCACATCGCAATTTCTGATAACGACAGTACTGAAGCCAGCAATCATGACTCCTATATCGCTGAGATAATTGAGCTAGCTGTGCGAAGAGAGGCATACGGTACAAGCCAACAGAAACCCTTCAGAAGGTTTATTGAAAACGTGTTTCTTGGGGATGCAAGACGAAGAGGCGAAACTCTCCAGTGGATGTACGATAGAATAAGCTTAAGCGCATTATTAATAGGCCTTGGATACAAGAATCCTCAACTCAGAAGTTACAACACCAGCTTAATCCCTAATTGGAATCACTATGGGTTAGATCTGGATAAACGCGGCAATGAATATAAGCCGGAATCACTTTACATAGAGGCGCAAAAATGAAATGCGCCTAAAAACGGGGGCGGTGGCGAAAGGTCCGGCGGACGGACCGTGGGCGAGCTGCGGAGTGAGCAGGTGCCCGGTGATCAAGATCGTGTCTGTGAGACTTGCACCGGCCGGCCCGCCTTCGAAAGCGGTTCGAGTGCGGTGGATGAAGCGCTCGCAGTACCCCTATCCCTCGGAGATCCTGGTACCGCTTCGCCCTCTCTCTTCACGTACTGCGCATCGCGGCTTCGTCGCAATACGGATTGGGAACGTGCTACGGTCGGACGTCTGGTCTCTTGCCATAGCCAGATGACACGCTTCATGTTAAGACGCGGCTTGCTTCCAGGTGTTCTTGCGCTCACGCTGAACCACCCGGAGAATGCAACTCACCGACTTCGGGCCTTCGTAAGGTGGTTCGTTCACAACATCCGACGGCGCATAAGTCCCGGTCGTACCATCAGAGTTTCCGTCGGCGATGATCTTTTTCTTACAGGGCCGGTTGCCGTCTACATTCCGAGCGGCCGTCACGATGTCGATGCGTTTTTCGCATTAGACAGCATCCTCAAACCCGACGACGTATTCGTGGACGTCGGTGCAAACATTGGCGCGTATTGCGTACAGATCGGCAGAAGGCTTGGCTCAGGCGGCCTGATCGTGGCCGTAGAGCCAGTCGACGGGCAGGTGCATTACCTCAGTAGAAACCTTGAGCAGCTCTCTCCCCGCACGATAGTCATTCGGGCTGCTTTGGCCGACCAGAGCCGCACCATCGGCTTTGAGCCGAAGGGGCCCACAACCGGTCACTTGAGTGAGTCCGCGGATAGCAGCGCGGTCGAAGTCACTACCACTACGCTAGACGCGATTGCCGGACGTGTCGGGATTACCGGACGGCGGATCTTCGTCAAGATCGACGTCGAGGGTTGGGAACCAGCCGTCGTAATAGGCGCTCAGGCGGTTCTACCTTCAGTTTGCGGAATCCTGCTCGAAGCAAACGGCCTCCAGGAACGATGTCCGATCCGCTGGTCAGACGCAGTCGACGTTCTCCACGCACACGGCTTCTCGTTCGTATGGCCGTTCGTCGATAGACGCGCCCTCGAGGTCTTCCCGCACCCCGAAGCCGTTGCCCCTCGAGGCGATTACTTAGCGCTTCGCGACGATGCGCTGACCGCCCTGCGTGCCTCGCTTAGAGATTGAGTCTGGGGTTCCGACGGCCTTCATCGGCCCGGTTCCGTGCCTGCAGATTGGGCGTAAAACCTGTCAAGCGCGGCCAATGATTGCTCCGGGGTGTCCAGGCGTGGAGGCAACCCTAACTCTGATCGAGACCGAAACGAGTCAGCGAACTCGGGCGATTCCCGGTCGACCGTTCGGACGAGGCATTGCTCGTGTACAGAATCGTCCTCTGCAAGTTCTGTCGGTTCGGGCTCGGACTCCATTAGGAGCCAGTTTGGGGGGCTGGCGCGAGAACTTTCGCCCCGAGGGCGCGCTGAGCTCTCGAGCAGATCTACCGCGAGGCGATTGCCGCCGCTCCGGCTTTCCGTGGCGATTTGAAGGAAAATGGCCCTACCTTGAACAAGAGCTCCGTCTTCGTGCGCTGGCACCGCTCTATAAGGACCTTTCTTTGCGCAGCGGTCTCTGTCGTTGCCCTCGCTGCCTCGAGTAACGGTTACTCCCCGACGACTTGGAACTGAACAACGCTCGCCTTCGCCTCGACTGTGGGTCAGGCGCCGCGACAGTCGGCGGCATCCCTCGTTCGAGGGATGCCATGATCGGCTGCCTGGCGCGAGCATCCAACAGAGCATCCCGCTCACTTTCGGTCGCGGGCACGACCGAAAGTGGAAAGAGGTCGTTGACGCGCGACGCCGAAAAACGCGAGCGCGGGGCGTACTTGTCTTGCCTGGGGCGGGTTGACCTCTGCCACCCGCTCCGAAAAAGGGGGGGAGACGGTCGCCCCGCATCGAGGTCGTTCTCTTCGACAGAGCCCGCGCCAGCGAGATGGGGGCGAGAACCCGGGAAGACGCGCCCGGTCGAACGGGCCAGTTCAACTCGTGGGAGTGCCAGCGGCTTGGACTGCGCGTCGACAAAGGCGGAAGATAGTCGCAGGTTGATGGCACTGGCCCCCGCTCGGCTCAAGCAAGGCCGCGTTCTCGTAGGCGTCTTGGCCTTCGCTGCGGTGACCGCGATCGCGGCAGCCAGCGGCGGCTACTTCCCGACGAGCTGGAGCTGGGCGACGCTTGGGTTTGCCTGGACGGCGGCGCTGGTGCTCGCCTTCCGCGGCCGCGAGGCCTGGGGGCGCCGGGAGCTACTGCTGCTTGTCGCGCTGCTGGCGCTCGCCGGCTGGACCGCGCTCTCGACGCTCTGGTCGCTCGACGCTACGCAAAGCGTGCTCGAGGCGCAGCGGGCGCTCGTCTACCTGGCCGCCGGGCTCGCGCTCGTTACGCTCGTCCGGCGCGGCGAGCATCCGGCCGTGCTCGGCGGAGTACTGGCCGGGATCGTGGCGATCTCGACCTACGCGCTCGCCACGCGCCTCTTCCCCGACCGGCTCGGCTACTACGACCCAACTGCCGGCTATCGCCTCTCGACGCCGCTCGGCTACTGGAACGCGCTCGGCATCTTCGCCGTGATCGGCATCCTGCTCGCGCTTGGCTTCCTNNTCGCTCGCCCTCTACTTCACCTACAGCCGCGGCTCCTATGCGGCGCTCGCGCTCGGGCTCGCGGCGATGCTCGCGCTCAGCCCGAGGCGGAGCATGCTCGTCGCCAAGCTGCTCGCCGTTGGGCCGGCTGTGGCCGTTTCGGTCATGATCGCCTCGCGCAGTCGCACGCTGACGCGACGGGTCGTCAATGTGGCGGCCGCCGCGCACGACGGCCACCGCCTCGCGCTCGCGGCACTGCTGCTTGTTGTGCTCGCGGGCGGCATGGCCGTCGTCGGCGAGCTCCTCTTCCGGCATGTCTCGCTGCCGCGCCGCGAGCGGAGGGCCGGGCTCGCGCTCGCGGCTCTCCTCGTAGCGGTGGCGGTCGCGGTCGCGCTCGTGCACGCGGGCGGCCCCGCGAAGGTGGCGCGCAGGGCCTACCACAGTTTCACGGGCCCTCCGGTCTCGGTCCAGCCCGGCGGCAACCTGAACAAGCGGCTGCTTAGTCTCTCGAACGACGGCAGACTCGGCTACTGGCGGGTCGCGCGCGACGAGTTCGAGGCCGCGCCCGTGGCGGGAAAGGGAGCCGGCAGCTTCACTCTCTACTGGCCGCAGCATCGTCCAGCCTCGATGCAGGTGCTCGATGCGCACAACCTCTACGTCGAGACCGCCGCCGAGCTCGGGCTGGTTGGGCTGGCGTTGCTGCTCGTCGCCTTCGCCGTGCCGCTGAGCGCGGCGCGGGAGCTGCGGCGGCTTCCGCTCGGCGCGACGGCGCTCTCGGTCTGGATCGCCTTCCTCTTCCACGCCGGTGTGGACTGGGACTGGGAGATGCCGGCGGTGACGCTGGCCGCGCTGATCGTCGTGGCCGCGCCGCTCTCGGCTCTGCGTCCCGGTCGGCCCGATTCGGGCTCCCGCCTTCGGCTGGGCGGGCTCGGCCTGGCGCTCCTGCTCGTGTTACTCGCGCTGGCGTTTCTGCCCGGAAATCTCCAGATTGCGAAGGCCCAGAACGCGAACCAGAGGGGGCACCACGCCGCGGCCGCAAACTACGCTCGCCGGGCCGCCCGCCTTGCGCCCTGGTCGTCGCAGCCTCCCTTCCAGCGGGCGCTGGCGTTCGCCGCGCTCGGGCGCAACGCCGAAGCGGCGGCGAGTGCCCGCAAGGCGCTCTCGCACAGTCCGAACGAGTGGCAGCTCTGGGCGCTGCTCGCGCGCGTGACGCAGGGAAGCGAGCAACAGCACGCTCTCGCCCGCCTGCGGACGCTCAATCCGCTTGCCCCGAACCCGCGCAAGCTCTCCCTTCAGGATCTGGGATGAGCGGCGACCCGCTCGCGCACCCCGAGCGGCTGATCCGGCAGGTCTATGCCTATGTCGCCTACCGCATCGGCGCGGGATGCGAGGCCGAGGACGTGACGAGCGAGACCTTCGAGCGCGCGCTGCGCTATCGCGACAGCTTCGATCCGCGCAAGGGGGCGCCGCTCGCCTGGCTGCTCGGGATCGCGCGCAGCACGCTCGCCGGCCGCCGCGTGCGCGTCCACGCCGAGCTCGACGCCGAAGCGGCAGCCGGAGCGGACGACATCGAGGAGCAGGTCGCCGCGCGACTCGATCTCCAGGCGGCGCTCGAGCGGCTCGACGAACGCGACCGGGAGCTGATTTCGCTCCGCTACGGGGCCGACCTCAGCTCGAAACAGATCGGCGAGCTGCTTGGGCTCGAGCCGGGAGCGGTGGACGTTTCGCTCCACAGGGCGCGGTCGCGGCTGCGCGCAGCGCTGGGCGAAGCGGAGCGCGTGTAAGGAATCGCGCGGCAGAGCGGTAGTAAGTAGTAACGACCCGGCGCAAAAGGAGAGATCAAGTGGCTTCGCATCGCAGAGACCGTGACGAGTTGGAGAGGATGCTGCAGCGATCACGTCCCGAGGCTCCGGAGGCGCTCGTCGAATCGATCGCCGCGAGGGTCGAGGCGACGGCTCGCCGCCAGCCGATGCTGTTCGCGCCTTCGAGGATCTTCGCGCTCGTGCTCACCTTGGCGATGTTCGGGGCGCTGGCAAGCTTCGGCGGAATCAGTTACGCGGCCTCGGCCGCGCACCAGGCGGTGAGCGCCGTCAAGCGCGTTTCCGCGCCGAACCCGATCGTGAACGCGGCTCGAACCCCGGCCCAGCGGCAGTACGGCCCGGGCAGGCCGCCGGCTTGTAAGAAGGGTCAGGTCCGGGTGAACGGAAAGTGCGTGCCTAAGTGCAAGTCGCATCAGAGGCGCTTCAACGGAAGGTGCGAGCGGCGCGGCGGCGTCAGGGGCGCGACCAAGACCATCATCTCGAGCGGCGTCGAGGGCGCGACCGCCAGCATCTCTGACCCTGGCGTGTCCAGCGGATCGGACCTCCCGTTTACCGGCCTCGATCTGACGCTCGTAATCGGGGGCGGGCTTCTGCTCCTGCTAGCGGGCGGTGCACTCCGCCGCTTCTCTGTCCGCCGCCAGTGACGCGACCACCCGACTGATTGCTCGGGTTGTCAATCTCGCAGCGTCTCCGACGAAGGAGCACTCAGAAGCGCGCGACGGCGTCGAAGCCGCTCACCAATCGGGTTATCGAGGCGCCGTCGTCGGCCAACACTGAAACAGGCCGTGCCGGCGTCCAGCGCGAGCCGCCCGAGCGGAAGCCGATGTTCTGGAAGCGGAAGTTAAAGGAGTTGCAGGCCTGCGGGTCGCTCTTGTAGCTCTCGACCACCGCATCCGGTACCCAGGCCCCGTGGCTGCGCGGCAATAAGACGACCGGCGAGGCGGGCCTACTGTCCACCAGCACCCGCCAGTGGTTTCGGGAGACCTCTACGACGGCGATACGGTGAGACTCACCCGGGGCGAGCGGATTGCCGAATAGCGTCCTCTTCCAACCCGGTCCGGGCTTCATGATCTCGTAGTAGAGCTGTGCCGCCTGGCCCGGGAAGGCGATCAGGCCCGCCTGGATCCACTCCGGTTTGCCACCGGGACCACCGTCTTCACTACCGGCGCCGACCCAGGCCAGCACCTGCCCTTGGCTGACCGAGGTCGACTCGATCTCGGTGATGGTCGCGGCGACACCGCCGGCGATGCGGCTGCCCTCGTAACCGGCGTAGGCATAGCCGCTGGAGTTGCACGTCGGCGTCTGCGGATCGGGAGCAGACGCCGCGGCTCGCCCCGCGCCGCCCAGAAGAGCGCAGGCGGCAAGAAGAGCGGCGAAAACGGATGAGAGACGAAGCGACAAGATCGCACGCGCGGCTGGATCGGGGGGACATCCAAGGAATCGGAATGCGCGCCGGCGCGCCAATCCCTAAAGCGGGGGCTGCGTCTCTCCCCGCTTCGGCGCGACTCGCGTAACGCCGGCAAGCCCCGGCGGCATCGGCTACGCCTGCACGGTCGGGCGCAAAACGATCAACGTCATCAAGCGCATCGCCGAGCCGAGTCATCACATGGAGCACGGCAATAACAGTCCGGCCCATCACCGACACGTCCGCCGCCGCCCAACGAAAAGCGGCGACGTTGGGGGAACACGCCGCCGCTTCTACTCGCTATCGGTCAACCGCACAGGACTTAAAAGCCCGTAGCCGTCCAGCGCGAGGCCAGGCCGGCAAACGCTTCTTAGAGTGTGACGGATTTTCGACGGAATACCGAGATGATCACTACCTGGGGGAGCGCTACAGTGGAGGTGCCGGAACTCCCCTTCTGAGATCCGATGTTAAGGATGGCTAGACGGACACCGATTAACAAGGTGGCCGGCCTCTTTGGCAGGCCAAGAGGAGAAACGCTTGAGACAAGATCCGCCGGAGGCGCAATCTGTGGGGGAAAGGTGAGTTGCCGAAGATGACTGCCACCGCGCGTCTTCGCGCAAGCTGCAAGCGCGAGGTGCGACAGACATGAACCGAGCGGGCGTGCGTGATGCCTGTTATCGCGCTCGCCGTGCTCGCGGCACTCACCGCGTCTCCGGCGGAGTTACAGGGGGCCGCAACCGTGTGGTCGACCTAACGCCGGTTCCCGGCTAACCCGAACACAAGCGTCAGTGTCTCGAGCTCGGCTCAGCTTGATCGGAGCAGGGCGACATGTTGGCTCGAGTCGGGCCGATCACTTGGCTGTCCCGGCACCTGGGGCACGCGACCCT
Organism: Actinomycetota bacterium; assembly: GCA_003132665.1. GTDB lineage: Bacteria > Actinomycetota > Thermoleophilia > Gaiellales > Gaiellaceae > Fen-549. The sequence goes on along the minus strand of PKYN01000019.1, from coordinate 13,602 downwards.
TGAAATCACGGCCAGCACCTACGGCACTGGGAGCGCGCCGAACAACGGAAGCAGGCGGAGCAGATGGAGGGTGTCTTCGGCGTCTGAGAGATACACCCTCGCCCGGATCTTGGGCACGAGCATGGCGCAGCTCGAGGACACTTATGCGCGCTGGTTACAGCGGACAGGCAAACGGATCAGGGCCGCTTTCGACGCCTACGATCGGAGGGGGGTTCCTTGGGCCCCCGGTTTAGTGACAATTTGCGCGGAGACGATGTCGGCTCCGTTGGTTGACAACCAAGGGAGGTCGACGTGCTCGGCTTCCTTTTGAGCGTTCGAGATCAACTCGAGATCTTTCTTCGCCTTCTCCTCATCCGCGTAGCTCGGGCTCATAAGGCCCTTACCACCATTTCTCAACCGTACGTTTATTTCCCAGCTAATAGCCACCGTTGCTACCCCCTCCGCTCGATCATACCCCCCTCCGGTTGATCACTCACAGCGTTTGGGCACGGATTGGGTACAGAGCGCCCGAGGTTCGATTAATCGAGGAGATCCGTACTACCACGGTACGTGCAGAGCCGCTAGCGCTCGTTCTACAGACAACGAAAGCCCAGGATTAGCGGGCTTTATTGTTGGGCCGTACAGGATTCGAACTTGTGACCTTGGGATTAAAAAGGAGACCGCCGGGACTTCGGCCGGTCTCGTTCTAGCTGGTAATCGAGACTTTTCGAACCGGTTTTGGTCGTTCGACTTCGGTGGATCTCGGTGGAGCTGGTTGCCCCATAGTTGCCCCCTCGTTGGGCGCGGGTCGAGGCTGAGGATGCACGGAATCACCCGCCGGACTGCGCTCTCCGGGGCTGTGGTGTCAGCCAGATCGCCGAGCCTCGCGGCCAAGGTCCGCGCGCTCGAAAGAACGACCATTCCAAAGTCGCCCTGAGAGGCGACCCCGCGACCGCGGCACGCGGTCGTCCTCAACCCGTAGACGCTTCGCCTTGTAGAGGCGCCGGTCGGCTTCGTTCAGGAGATCGTCCAGGCTCGTGTCCGGCGCGAGCGAGGCGACTCCGACACTGGCGCTGACGCCAAGTTCGGCCGATCGCTCGTCCATCACGAGCTGGAGTCGGCGTGAGACTCCGTCGGCTTCTGAATATGCGGTGTGCGGGAGCAGGAAGGCGAATTCGTCGCCCCCGGTCCTAGCGACGAGATCGCAATCGCGAGCGCGCCGCTTGAGCAGCCTCGCAAACGCTCGAAGCACCTCGTCGCCGCGCTCGTGACCATGCGTGTCGTTCACGGCTTTGAAGCCGTCTAGGTCGAACAGCAGCAGCGAGAGCGGGTGGCCGTAACGTTCGGCGGCGACGACTTCGCGCGCGAGTACCTCCCGGAATCCGCGCCGGTTCGCGACCCCGGTCAGCTCGTCGGTGGTAGCCCGCTGCCCGAGCTCGCTGTGGGTGTGAGCGTTGTCGATCGCGATCGCCGCGAGGTCGGCGAAGGTGCAGGCGAGCTCGAACTCTCCCCGGCTGAACGCTCTCTTCTGGCCGCGGCGATAGAGGCTTAACACGCCGATCAGTACCTCTTGGGCGACCAACGGTACGCAGACGATCGCCTCGGGCACGTCCTCGGTTCCGGGCACCAATCGTGAGCGTGGGTCGAGATGGGCATCGTTCGAGCAGATCGGCCGGCCCATCAGGGCGGCGAGCCCGGTCAGCCCATCGCCGACGCGAACGTGCAACGTGCGCATCTTTCTAGCGTTAGCCCCGCGGGTGAGCACTGGTAGCAGCTCCTCGCCGCGCTTCTCCCAAGCGATGATGTCCTGCGAAGGGACAAGCTCATCGAGCGTCTGGGCGATACGAGCGAGCACATCCTCGATCAAACGTTCGCTCAGGACCAGCCGCAGCATTTCGGCGAGACGCCTGAACCCGGCATCAGGATCTGGAACGTGGAGATAGGGGGGCATTGCCACCAGCCGCAGTCAGAGACCCTGCTGGGTCTAGCCAGAGTATCCCCCGGTAGCGCCCAACGCGCATCGCCTGAGACGCCCAACGAGCATCCCCCGGGAGGGTGATCGCTGGCCTGAGCCTAGGCGATCGCAAGCCCGGCGGCTAGATGGCTTCAGCGGACGTGATGGACCTTAGTGGACGGTTTTCAAACCTTCCAGAGCCGCTCTCCGAGCTCCTTCACGACCAGCAGCAGCGAAGCGGACAGGCCAAGAACCACTCCTAGCGTACGATACTGCTGCGCGATATATCAAGCCCAACACCGCCGGCCGACCGTTGGCCGCGTTGGAACCCGCGATCCCGCTGATCGGTTTCAACCTGAAACTAGGGTTGCTTGTGTTCTTCCGGAACGGCCTCAGGGTGCGAACTGAGATCGTCACGTCTGTGTCCGTGCCGTGCGGCAACGCTCGCGGCGTTGCGAGGCGAGTTCGGCTGGCGGCCGGCTCTTGCGATGTGCGGTGCCACCCTCGGAATCGCTTTGGTGTCCGGTGGCGTCCTGGCCCGGTTGCTGGGAACTGCCTAATCGTCCCGGCGCGGCGTCCGACGCGCGTTCGGTCAGCTGACTCGATCCCGCGAACCTAGTCGACTTAGTAGTTACGCCCGATCTTGAGTGCGCGACTCGGCGCGCTCGGGGCGGCGGGGTTCAACATGACGTGGTACGGCCGCATCATCTCGTTGTCCTCGTGGTCGACGATGTGGCAATGCCACACGTACCCGCGGACGCCGCCGCCGCTGGCATCGAACGGGAAGGCGAGCTGGGATGCCGGCGCATTTACAGCTACATCGGTCGGCGCGAAGCGGACGACGAACCGGGTCACCTGGTTCGGTTGCGCCGTCACGGTGTCCTTCCAGCCGGCCTCATCGGGCGTGGGCGGCTGGACGTCGCCCTTGAGATACGGAGCAATGTCCGGGTTCCCGCCGAACGTCCCGCCGGACGCGGCCGACGGCTGGTTGCGGAGCGGGGGCCCGAACTCCGGCTGGTATTGCCCGCTTGGGAACGCCTTCCCATAGGCGGTCTTGTAGCTGTCAACGTTGAGGCCCTGGCGGTTCATGAGTTGGAACTGCACCAGGTGCAGGTGGATGGGGTGGGCGTCCGCGGTGAGATTGACGATCTCCCAGACCTCGGTGTCGCCCTCGCCGGGCTGCTCCGAGATGCACAGCGTGAGCCCGTTATGCGTCATGGGCGTGAAGTCCGACCGCTTGCAGTTCGACTTCGCCATGTCGGACCCGCCGTCGTAGGTTGAGTTGTTGACGATGACTTCGAGCGGGCCGCCGGGATACGAGGTCGACTTTCCGGTGGTCGGGTCGATGGCATCGCCCGGGTCCTTCTTTATCTCGTTGAGCGTGAGCGCGCGGACCTTTGTCGGGGAAATCCCGGCGGCGAGGGTTCCGGAGTTAGGGTTGGCGAGGCGGACGATCGCCTGCGCGCCGGTCCGGATCGCGGTCCCGGAGGCGGGATCGAAGCTCGTGTCGTTGGCACCGCATTGCTGACTCGAGCAGGCGCCCACCTTGAACTCCATGATCTTGCCCGTGGTTGCCGGGTCGACCGGATCGCCGTCCGGATACGGGGTGCCGGCGGTGTTCTGCAGCAGCCAGGTGCCGGAGTACGCCGTCCCGTTCGGGCCCTTCACGCCGGCATCGAAGCCGTTGAAGTCCACCATGACCTCGTAGCGCTCGCCCGGCATCATGAGCAGCTGATTCGGCACGATCGCCTTGTCGTCGATCTTCGCCGCCTTGTCGAGATAGCCGCCGTCCGTGCCGATCGCCCAGAGCGCGGGCCCCGGGTTGCCGGAGATCGGATCAACGAGGGACATGGCATAGGAGCGTGCGTTCGAGCCGTCCAGCAGCAGGAAACGGTACCGCTTCGGTTCGACGTTGAGATACGGCCAGACCTTGCCGTTGACGAGGATGGTGTCGCCGATGAACTCGGGCACCCAGTACGGATGGTCCGGGTTGGGCGAGTTGACCGTGCCGCCCGCGGTGCCGGCCGGGAAGTAGAGCTGCCCGTTCGTGTCGAACATCCGGTCCTGCACGACGAGCGGGATGGTGGGCTCGAGGGTACCGTGATTCGTCAGGCCGTATCCGGCCAGACCGTCAGGGAGCTTGAGGTTGTCGTCGGCTATCAAGTACGCACCGGCGAGACCGGCATAGACGTTGAGGCGGGTCGCGCCCATCGTGTGGTCGTGGAACCAGAGGGGGGCTGCTTCCTGAGTGTTCGGGTAGGTCAGGACGTCTGTGTTCGACGGCCCGCTACCCGACTGTGAGTAGAAGGCGGCGCCGACCTGCTTGCCGTCGCTCGTATACCAGGAGTCCGGTCCGCCGTCATCCTCGGGCGGAACCTCGCCGCCGTGGAGGTGGACAGTGGCCGGGATCGAGCCCGTGTAGTTCTCTGCGCACGGCGAGCCCGGCTTGGGGATCTTCTTGTTGTCGCAGTGATTCATCTCGCCGTTCAAAGGGTCGGCCCAGAAGAGCGTCTGGTCGACCGAGTTCTTGTAGGCAAGCAGCTTCGACGAGCTGGTGTTGCCCAGCTCATTGATGAACGTCAGCGTGGTCGGGGTCCCGCGCTTGGCCAGCACTACGGGACCGGTGTAGGTGTCACGAACGCTGGTCGGGCAGCTGTCCCCGGCCACGTAGTTCCACACCGTGGTGGCGACGTCTTCGGGGCCCTCCTTGAACGTTCCCGGCGGGAGCAAGTGGGCGCTCGACTCGCACATCCGGATCGTCGTGGACTTCGTCCCGTCGACGGTCTGGATGGAACCGCCGGCAGCGTCGAGCACAGGCAGCTGCTGAGCAAACTGCGGGATAGTATGACTATCGAGGGGGACCTGGGCTGTCGGAGATTTGCTAGATGTCAGGCGGACGACTGCCACCACGCCGACGATCGCAGCCACTAACACGATTACAGCCAAGACCGCTATGACACGCCTGGAACGAAAATCCGACACCGGGCACCTCCACTGGCGTGCTATCGCCCCACCTCGAATCTGATGTCCGGCGAAGGGCGCTCGGCCCTGATCCGAACCTGACGCCGTTGAGGATACAACTCAAGCGACGGGCATACGAGACGCACTTGCTCGAATGTGAGCCCGCCGCCTGTCTCGATAGAACTACCGCGCGTCTGTGCGCGCATCACGTGGAAGGCCTGGGAGTGCATGTTGCCCCGTCTGTTGCCCCGGCGCTACTAGGAGTTCCCATACGGATGGAAGGGATCGATTCGGTTAATGCGCTTTGCAGTGACTTTCTCGAATGGGCCGTACAGGATTCGAACCTGTGACCTTGGGATTAAAAGGAGGCTCCAGCTATCTCGGTCGGTCTCGGTCTAGCTGGAAAACGAGCGATTTTGAGCACTATTAGGCCGTTTGATCTCGGCTGATCTCGGTGGAGCTGGTTGCCCCATTGTTGCCCCCGGGCGGAATGCGATTCGAGTGGCGGCCGCCGACGATCGAGCGGGTAGTTCACCTTGGGACGGGAGTGGCGGATGCTATCCGCGTGGCGGAGCCGATTGATCGCGGCGGCGGCTCTCGGGAGGTGGCGGAATCGAGTCAACGTCGGGCGCTTCGTCAGGCCAGACGAGCAGCACGGAGCAGGGCGCATGATCGACGACAAAGCGCGTCGCGGGGCCGAGGCTGTGCGGTCCCAGGCGGGAGCGGTCGCCGTCACGGGCTGCCACCAGCAGGTCGGCCGCCTCGGCGGCCTGCACGACCTCCCGCTCGATTCGTCCTCGGCGAATCACCCGTCCGACGTCGGCTTGCCCCAGCAGTTCGGCGGCAGCCGCGACCAGAGCCTCCCCCGATGCCATCGCTTCGGCTGCCATCTGCTCGGTCAGGCCAGTCTGTGGCCGCGACCGCCAGCGCCCGATCAACCCCTCAGCCGCAGCACCGGCCGCGTGAAGCACGTCCTCGGGCACCACGTAGAGAAGCGAGACCCGGGCATCCTCGGGGATCAAAGGCGCGGCAGCATCAATGCAACCCTCCCACGTTCCTTCGGCCAGCCACAGCATCACGTGCATGACGGAATCATCCCACCACCCGGAGCGATAGCCATAGAGCGAGTGTCGCAACCAGGAGCACTAGCGGCACTGTGAGCGCCCCCAAGCGCAGGAATTCGGACATCGGCGGCTCGACCTCGTGCCGGCGCAGTGTCCGTCGCCACAGCAGCGTCGCCAGCGACCCCACGTAGGTGAGATTCGGGCCAGTGTTGACGCCGATCAGCACCGCCATCACCGGGCCGGCGCCGACGGCCGCGGCGGCGGGAAGCAGTAGCAAGACCGCGGGGAGGTTGTTGATCGCGTTCGCGAGCACGGCGGCGATCGCCGCAAGCGCGAGCAGCGACCACAGCGATGAGCCGTGCGGAACCAGGTCGTTCACCGCGCTCCCCAAACCACGGTACGAGACGGCGCTCACGATGAGCCCGAGCGCCAGCACGAACGCGAGAAACGGGATGTCCACCGCCCGCCCCACGTCCCCGAGCGACGCCTTCCCGCTGCGCAGCGCCGGGAGCACGAGCGCGATCGCCCCGGCGGCCGCGGCAAAGGCGGGGTCGATGTGGGCGATCGAGGTGACGAAAAAGCCGACCAGAGTGAGCGCGATCACCGCCAGCGGGTAGACCGGCAGCGCGACCGGGCGCTCGCTATCCTTCACGCCCCGACCCACCAGGTCGCTCGCGAAGAACCGCCTCAGCACCAGCCACTCGACGGCGATCGCCGCCAGCCACGGCAGTGCCATGATCGTCCCGAACCGCGTGAACGACAGCCCACTCGCTCGGTACGCCAAAAGGTTGGTCAGATTCGATACCGGGAGCAGCAGCGAGGCCGAGTTCGCCAGGTGCGTGCACGCGTAGACATGAGGTCGGGCTCGGAGCCGAAGCGTCGCCGCGGTAGCGAAGACGACCGGCGTGAGCAAGACAACTGTCGCATCGAGACTGAGAATCGCCGTCACGGTCGAGCCCACGACGAACACAAGCCCGAGCAGCGCCACCGGTCTGCCGCGCGAGGCGGCCGCCATCCACGTTCCGGCGGCGGCGAAGAGCCCGTCGCGCCTCGCCATCTCGGCGAGCACCAACACCGCCGCGAGAAACCCGATCGTTGGCCCGAGGCTGCGCGCCTCCTTGGCTGCCACATGCAGCGGTAGGATGCCGAGCGCCAGCACCAGGGCTGCCGCCGGTACTGACACCACCACTTCCGACAGCCTTCGTGGCCGGACCACGGCGGCGATCAGCGTGGCCGCGAGAAGAACGATCGCCAGGGTCTCGCCTGGAGCGCCAGACACGCGGCCTCAGCCCCGCCAGGCGGGCGACGGTTGCGCCGTATCTCTAGCGGTGGAGCCGCGCGCGGCGATCATCGTCCGAACGGTCTCCACCAACGCCGATCCGTAACCGCTCGGCGCTTGAGACCGCTGTCTGTCGCACGTCGGACTCGGCGGTGACGTGACCGCCACCCACTGTCCGAATCGATCGCTTTTCGTGTTGTCCTTTCCGCCCGTTTAGTCGAATGGAATCCTCCCTAGTGTCCCTTACGGCCCGGATCGTGGGAGGCGTCCGAGGTGCTCGGCTCGGTAGGCGCGAAGTTCGGGCCGGGCAACGGCCTCGATAGAGCGACCTGATGCCGATCCCGCCGGGAATTTGAGCTATCGCAACGCGATTCGCAGCGGCGTCAGGCGGCTCCAGGAGGCCAATAACGCTTGGCCGCACAGCGCTTCCAGCTACTTCCGTCGAAGGCGTTTGATGGTGGGTCGTTCCGGGAACACCCGGCGCTCGCTAGACATTCGTCTAGGTGAATACAACGCCTAAGAAGGGATCAGCATGAAGAGAGGAAGGGCACCCACTGCGGCTGGGGAGTATGCCGAAATGCACCTGCGGATCATGGTCGAGGAAGCGGTTCGCGGCGGAAAGTCGGAGCGTGAGATCGAGGCGCTGGTGAGGCAGGCGGAGGCGGAGGACAGGCAGACGCGCGAAAACTGGCACCTGCCACGCGCCGCCTAGCGGCAAGGTGATCTGGGGCCGCGATAGCGCGCAGACGCGTCCCTGGCTGAGATTCGTTGAAAGCGTCTGGACGAGGCTGAGGCGGACGCAAATGAGCACAAGCAGCATGGGCCGTGCAGGATTCGAACCTGCGACCTTGGGATTAATAGTCCGGTCGGACGAGTTGCAGCTCAGACCATCAAGCGCCCGGCTGCTCTGGGCGCCCTCTCGAAGTAGAGAGGGCGCCTGTTACGACGATGAGCGATCAGTTCGTCACCTGCACCCAGCCGTTCACGACAGTGTTGCTCTCGAGCTTGGGGCTGAACAGGTTCATGACACAGAAGCCGACGTTCCAGGTTCCCGCGCCTGGAACGACGGATGCCGTCGCGGTGAACACCCGCGGATCGTTCGGATAGGCATAGCCGAGCGACCCTGTGGGGGCGAAGTTGGTGAGTGAGCCTCCCCCGTGCGACTGGTAGCAGAGACCGAAGTAGAAACTCGCGGTCGTGGAATCCGAATAAAGCGGCGCCTCGGCGGCGCCGGTGAGCCGCTGACCGGCCGCGGTGGTGACAGTGGCTGTAGGACCGGCGAAGACGATGCCGGAGTCTCCGGGGATCTCGTCGATCGAGCCTACGAAGGTCACGGTGTTGACTACACCACTCGGTCCCTGCGGCCCTGTCCCACCTGTGGCACCAGGAGCTCCGGTATCACCCTTTGGCCCCTGAGAGCCATTCGAACCATTAGCTCCGGCCGAACCAGGAGGGCCGGCAGCTCCGGGGTCTCCGGTGTTGCCCTTCGAACCTTGCGGGCCAGCTGGGCCGGCAGCTCCGGGGTCTCCGGTGTTGCCCTTCGAACCTTGCGGGCCAGCTGGGCCGGCAGCTCCGGTGTCGCCTTTCAATCCTTGAGTACCCTGAGCGCCCGTGGCTCCGGTGTCGCCCTTCTGCCCAGGGAGGGCCACCGCAGGGGTTGCGCTTGGACCTGCCGGTCCCCGGGCGCCTTTGAGTTGCTTGAGCACGCTCGGCTTGATCTGCTTGGTCGAGGTGATCAGATAGTGGCTAGCGGCGATGCTAGTTCCCGCCGATGCTACGAACAGCGCCAGGCAGGCAACTACCATCGCCGGTGATGGCCGCCGCAGTTTGCGTTTCATGGTTTTCTCGCTTTCTCGGAGGCCGCAGAAAAGCGCAGCGTGGGGGAATACCGATGCTAAGCGGAACCTAATCCACTCACGGAACGTAGTCAACGCCGGGCTCTGGGCCGGCAGAACCCTGGTTTTCAAGGGCGATCGAATTCTCTGCACGCCGTACAAAGCGAATCGCTATCTCGCTTTTTCGGGGCGCCGCTGGCTGTGCGACGCCGGAGGAGACAGTGTTCTCACACGGCCCCGCAGAGCGGCGTGCAGCCCGCCGGCCGAGGAGGCGAGATGGAACTAAACGGAGCACGTTCAAACCCTCGAGCCGGGATTGAGCTTTCTCGGCTAGGCGCGCTCCACGATGAACTGCCCCGTAAAGCCTTGGCCAATCCTCGTGGACCTCGGCCTGCTCCGGCCAAGGTGAGCCCGGTACTCGAGACCGTGACGCTGGTTCTGGAGCGAGCCGGGGAGCCGATGCGGGCGCGCGAGATCCATGCGGCGGCTTGCGAGATTGCCGGCGAGACGCTGCTCTGGAAATCAGTGAAGGCAGCGCTTGCGACAAACGTGAGGGGTGAGCATCCACGCTTCCGAAGGGTGCGCCATGGCATTTACCAATTCGCGCGAGACATCAGGCAGTGCACCGGTTGAACCGCGCTTTGCCTACTAGAAGCCCGATATGACCTGGGGGGGTTAGACGAGAGTGTGCTCGCCCATCCCAGTTTCAGGCGTTCGCCTGACTCGCGGCGCGCCCAGCGGTTGACGTACCGCTTCACGCATGGATCTTTTTGTAGTCAGGGTGGTGGTGGCGGCAGACCGGATGCTTGTGATCGGGATGGGGGTGCCATGAGAGACGCCAGCAGTGATAGACATGGCAGTTGTGATGGCGCCACCAAACCATCACTAGACCGATGAGGGTGACCTCGCCGACGTCTGAGCCGATGCCGCTCCAGAACTGGTAGCCCCCTCCGGACAGGAGATGGACGAAGTAGGTATCGAACCAGTGCGGCATCAGACGCGCCTATGGTAGTGAGGACATCGGCCAGGAACCAGTCAAGGAACTCGAGCGGGGGAACGGGGTAGTCAGTCCCGCTTTTCAGCCGGCTGGCATGCCGCACCGTCGCAGGCGCCGGAGCCTAGAGGTGACTGGCGCGAAGGGGACAGCCCATTTCGATAAACGTCGCGCTAGACGCCCAAGGGCCGGCGCGCGGATTCGAACCGCGGGCCCCTTCGCGGGCCCAGTCAGACCGAGGAGATCTCGCTACGTTCCTAAATACTCGCCCACGCCACCCTTGATGTATGAGCGCTCCTCACGGCGTGTGTTTGACCGGAGTCGGCGAGGCTGATAGAAGCGACGATAGGTTCCGCGATCTCGGGAGGTCATAGTCGATGTTCACTCGAACCGCGCTCTTCCGCACTCGCGTCGTTGCCAGCGTCGTTCTGCTCGGCCGAACTTCCCCCATCCCGCACCAACCCGAAGGAAGCCCATGCACGAGCTGAGAGTCGACTCCGATGAGATGCACTCGTTCACCTACGCCGGGCGGTCTTTCTCGCACGACGTCCCCAAATACCGCCTACCCGCTCAGGGCATGAGCGCCGACGCCGCTTACCAGCTCGTACACGACGAGCTCAACCTGGACGGCAATCCCTCGCTCAATCTGGCCTCCTTCGTAACCAGTTGGATGGAGCCGCAGGCCGACCGGCTCGCCCAGGAGACGCTCGCCAAGAACCTGATCGACCAGGACGAGTACCCCCAAACAGACGTGGTGCACCGGCGCGTGGTCAGCATGATCGGGCGGCTCTTCCACGCACCCGCCCAAGGGAAGCCGACCGGCACCGCGACGATCGGCTCCTCCGAGGCGATCATGCTGGCGATGCTGGCCCACAAGCGCTCCTGGCAGCGCCGCCGCGAGGCCGCCGGTCTGCCTACCGACCGGCCCAACGTAGTGATGGGCGCCGACGTGCACACCTGCTGGGAGAAGTTCGCCCGCTACTTCGAGGTGGAGGCCCGGGTTGTGCCACTGGAGGAGGATCGCTACACGATCGCGGCCGAGCAGGTCGAGCCGCTGCTCGACGAGCGCACGATCGCCGTGGCCGGTCTGCTCGGCACCACCTTCACCGGGCAGATGGACGACCTGGAGTCGATCAACGAGCTGCTCGCCCGGGTCGAGTCGGAGCGCGGGCTGCACATTCCGCTGCACATCGACGCCGCCAGTGGCGGCTTCATCGTCCCCTTCTCGCAGCCCGACCTCCGTTGGGACTTCCGCCTCTCGCAAGTGCGCTCGATCAACGTCTCGAACCACAAGTTCGGGCTGGTCTACCCCGGCATGGGAACCGTCGTCTTCCGCGAGAGCTCTGATCTGCCCGAGGAGCTCGTCTTCCACATCAACTACCTCGGCGGCGACATGCCCAACTACTCGCTGAACTTCTCGCGCCCGAGCAACTCGGTAGTCCTGCAGTACTTCAACTTTCTGCGTTTGGGCCGCGAGGGCTACACGGAGATCGCCGGCAACGTACTCGCAAACGCCCAGACGCTCGCGACGAAGCTGAAGAGCATCGACGGGCTCGAGCTGGTCAACGACGGCTCGACCTTCCCGATCGTGGTGCTGCGCGCCACCGAACCACAGGTGACCGACCTCGCCAAGCTCTCCCACCTGCTGCGCGAGCGTGGCTGGATCGTGCCCGCATACACCCTGCCGGCCAACGCAGAGAGCGTCAGCGTGCTTCGCATGGTGGTCAAGGAGAACTTCTCGCGCGACATGGTCGACATGCTCTCCGACGACCTGCGCGGCGCGCTTCAGGCAATGCGAAAGCAGACCACCGCCTACCCGCACCGCCCCCGACGCCGTCCCCACTGTTGAGATGTGCCGCCTGTTCGGCCTGAGCGGTGGGGCCCAGCCGCTGCGCGCCGAGTTCTGGCTGCTGGATGCCCCCGACAGCCTCACCGTCCAGAGCCATCGCAATCCCGACGGGACGGGCCTCGGGATCTTCGATCCCAAGGGGCACGCGGTCGTACACAAGGCGCCGATCTCTGCCTTCAACGACGCCGCCTTCGCGCACGAGGCGCGCCGCGAGCGCTCGCGCACGTTTCTGGCGCACATCCGCTTCGCCTCCACGGGCGCGCTCACGCTCGCCAACACCCACCCCTTCGAGCAGGAGGGGCGCCTGTTCGCCCACAACGGCGTGCTCGGCGGTCTGTCTCGACTGGAGGCTAAGCTCGGCGAGGACCGCGCGCTGGTCGAGGGAGAGACCGACTCCGAGCGACTGTTCGCGCTGATCACGCGCGAGATCCGCCGGCACGACGGCGACGTTCGGGCCGGCATCGTCGCGGCCGTGAGCTGGGTGGCCGGGCACCTGCCCGTGTACTCGCTGAACCTGATCATCAGCACCGAGTCTGAGCTGTTCGCGCTGCGCTACCCGGAAACTCACATGCTCTACATGCTCGAGCGCGCCGCCGGCGGTCATCGCGGCGGGCAACCGCTACATCACCGAAGCAGGCTTGGCACCCGCGTGCACTCAGACGATGCCGCGCAGCGACCGGTGGTGGTGCTCGCCAGCGAGCCGATGGACGACGACCCCGGCTGGCGTCTGCTCGAATCCGGCGAGTTGCTGCACGTCGGCGCCGAGCTCGAGCTCAGCGCCGCGATCGCTCTGCCCGATCCACCGGCTCACCGCCTCGAGCTGAGCGATCTGAGCGAGCTCGAGCGCGCCTCGCAGTCGGTTGGTTCCTCTGCGTAATAGGTAGGCGCTGCGACTGCAGCATTCGGGCAAGCGCACTCAGGAACGCACGATCCGCTAGACGCGGATCTCCTCAAGCGACCGGACAGTAGAAGGTGCTCGTGAGCAGCAACAACGTTGTGTTAACAACAACGGATGGAACTAAACGGCGCACGTTCGAACCCTCGAGCCGGGGTTGAGCTAGTCCGCCTGGGCGCGCTCCACGACGAGCTGCTCCGGAGGGCCTTGGCTAATCCCCGTGGACCTCAGCCTGCTCCGGCCAAGGTGAGCCCGGTACTCGAGACCGTGACGCTGGTACTAGAGCGAGCCGGAAAGCCTATGCCGGCACGCGAGATTCACGCGACGGCTTGCGAACTCCTCGGTAAGCCATTGCTATGGAAATCAGTGAAGGCAGCGCTCGCGGCAAACGTGACGGGTGAACATCCGCGCTTCCGAAGGGTGCGCCATGGCGTTTACCAACTCGCGGAAGACGCCAGGCACCGCGCTAGTTGAGCCGCTTTGCCGACCAGACGCCCAGGTGATCTGCGGTCGAGCGGAAGTGCACTCGCGCACCCCACCAGTCCGCACACGGGCCGAGGCGCTCAGGCTGCTTTACGGCCTTCTCCTCCGCGATCAGAGAGCGGTCAGGAAACCCCTCGGCCCCGGCCGCGTCAACGCGGGTCAGCCGCCGTGCTGCATCCAGACGTTCGGCTCCCAATAGCTCCCTCGGTCTGCTTCGTGATCAATCGTCAGCGTCGCAAGCCCGCGCGGGAACCAGTAGGCGCCGCTCTCGGGGAAGGCGATTCCTGTCCACTCCTCCCAATCGGCGAC